>CAVOWK010000012.1:0-358852 GCA_963700045.1 uncultured Gammaproteobacteria bacterium | reverse complement strand
CCAGGATCAGGCGATCGACGCGCTGCGGGTGCAGGGCGGCAGTGGCCCACGCGACGTAGCCGCCGAGCGAGTTGCCAGCAAGGATGAAGCGCTGCAGGTCGAGCGTGTCGGCCACGGCCAGCACGGTGTCGACGTAACTCTCAATGGTGTAGACCCCGTCGGGTGAGGGTCCGGTCAGTCCGAAGCCGGGCAGGTCGAAGCGGATCACGCGGCGTTCGCGCGTCAGCTCCCGGGTCCAGCCGTCCCAGGTGTGGAGCGAGGCACCGGTGCCGTGCAGCAGCACGATGGGCATTGGATCGTCGCGCGGGCCTTCGTCGCGCAGGTGCAGTTGCATGCCGCGCACCGCGATGAACTGCGACGGCGGCGGTGCCCACTTCGCCTGCAGCGCCGAAACCGGCTGGTCGGGAACGCGCCAGGCGACGAAGGCCGCGCCGAGCGCGCCGGCCACGAGTAGCAGCACCCCAGCGATGATCTTTGTTGCGAGCTTCATGGGTGGTCGCGGACACCTTGATTCATCTGCATTTTGAAGCGGAGCGCGTGCGATCGTCATGGGCATTCACGCACGTCGCTCACGGTGGTCACGCGATCGGTGCGGGAGACTTCCCAGCGGCGGCTCACTACCGACTACTCGCCTCCCTCATCGGTAGCCTCGCGCCTGCAACGCGAACAATCCGGCGTAATGCCCGCCGAGTTGCATCAGCGCCTCGTGGCTGCCGCGCTCGAGAATGCGGCCGCCCTCGATGACGAGGATCTGGTCGGCCATGCGCACCGTCGAAAAGCGGTGCGAGATCAGGATCACCATGCGCGTGCGGGCCAGCGCCTGGAACTGCTCGAAGACCTGCGCTTCGGCGCGTGCGTCCATCGCCGCCGTGGGCTCGTCGAGCACGAGGATGTCGGCGTCCTCGCGCATGAAGGCGCGTGACAGTGCGACTTTCTGCCACTGGCCGCCTGACAGCTCGCGGCCATCCTTGAACCACTTGCCGAGCTGCGTCGCGTAGCCGCCCGGCAGTTCCTCGATGAATGGCGCCGCCATGCCGAGCCCGGCAGCTTCGCGCCAGCGTGCCTCGTCCTCGAAGTGCGTGACGTCGCCCGCGCCGATGTTTTCGCCCACCTTGAGCTGGTAGCGCGCGAAGTCCTGGAAGATCACGCCGACGCGTCGTCGCAGTGCTGCTGGCTGCCAGTCGTCGAGATTCGTGCCGTCGAGCAGGATGCGTCCGGTGTCCGGCGTGTAGAGGCGCGTCAGCAGCTTGATCAGCGTCGTCTTGCCGGAACCGTTCTCGCCGACCAGTGCCAGGCTTTCGCCCGGCCGCAGCGTGAAGCTCACGTCGCGCACGGCGGGCTCGGTCGCGCCCGGATAGGTGAAGCTGACCTGCTCGAACTGCAGGCCGGTGCCCGGCGAGGCGCCCGTCGTCAGCGTTCCCGTCGCAGCGGCCACCGGCGTGTCGAGGTAGTCGTAGAGCGTCGACAGGTACAGGTTGTCTTCGTACATGCCGCCGATCGCCGAGAGGATCGAGGACACGGCCGACTGGCCCTGCCGGAACAGCAGCACGTACATCGTCATCTGGCCGAGCGTGATCTGCCCTCGCACCGCGCTCACGGCGACCCATGCGTACGCTGCGTAGAACGCGCCGGTGCTGACGAGACCCAGGAAAAAGCCCCACGTGTCGCGGCGGATCGTGAGCGCGCGGTCCTCGCGAAACACCTTCTGGAAGATCTGCCGGTAGCGGTCGAGCAGGCGCGGCCCCAGTTCGAACAGCTTCACCTCCTTGGCGTGATCTTCGCGCGCGATGACCGTCTCCAGGTACATCTGCATGCGCGTCTCGGGCGAGCGCCAGCGGAAGAGACGGAAGGCGTCGCCGGAGAACTTGGCTTCGGCGATGAACGAGGGCAGGCCCGCGAGCAACAGCACCGCCACGGCCCACGGCGAGAACTGCGCCAGCAGCGTGCCGAAACTGAGCAGCGCAATCGCGTTCTGCACCAGGCCGAAGCTGCTCATCACGAGGGCCAGCGGCCGCGTCGACGCCTCGCGTCGCGCTCGCGTCAGCTTGTCGTAGAACTCGGAGTCCTCGAAATGACGCAGGTCGAGCGTGAGCGCCTTCTCGAGGATCATCTCGTTCACGCGCTGGCCGAGCTGGGCACGCAGCAGTGACTGGCAGGTCGAGAGTCCGCGCTGCACCGCCGCGAGCGAGGCCACCAGCACGCCTTCGAGCACGACGTAACTCAGCACCGTGGAGAGATCGGTTTCGCCCGTGGCCTGATGGAGGCCGACCGCCGTCACGACCGCGTCGACGATCTTCGCGCCGACGAAAGCAATGCCGGCGGGCAGCATGCCGGCCAGCAGCGTGAGTGCCGCCAGTGCGACGGTGAGCGGCTTGCTCGTCGACCAGACCAGTTCGAGCGCATGTCGCGTATAGCGGAAGACGTCGCCGAGTCCTTTGAGGCTGGCGAATGCACCTTCTGCGGGGGGCGGCCGTGCGCCCGCTGTCGCTGACGTCTGCAGTTTACGGCCGGCTACCATGTGCCAGGCACCTTGCCACAAACGGCGTCCCGGTCACTTGCGCGCGTAGATCCGGTCGAATGTGGCACCCGTTGCAAAATGCGTGGTATTGGCTGTCTTCCAGCCGCCGAAGTCCGCGATGGTCAGCATGTGGACGCTGGGGAATTCCGCCGCGTGCCGCGCAGCGACTTCCGGATCGCGCGGCCGGTAATGGTGCCGGGCGGCGATCTCCTGCGCTTCCTTCGAATACAGGTGCTCGACGTAGGCGCGCGCGACTTCGATGGTCCCGCGACGGATCGCAACCTTGTCCACCACGGCGACGGGAGGCTCCGCCAGGATGCTGATCGACGGCACGACTGTCTCCAGTTCCTGCTTCGGCAGCCGCTTCGATGCCATGAAAGCCTCGTTCTCCCACGTGATGATGACGTCGCCGATGCCACGCTGCGCAAACGTCGTGAGCGAGGCGCGGGCGCCCGTATCGAGCACCGGCACGTTCTTGTAGAGCTTGCGGATGAAGTCCGCGGCCGTGGCCTCACTGCCGCCCGGCTGGTGCAGCGCCCACGCCCATGCGGCCAGGTAGTTCCAGCGCGCGCCGCCCGACGTCTTGGGATTCGGCGTGATGACTGCGACACCCGGCTTGACGAGGTCGCCCCAGTCGCGGATGCCCTTCGGATTGCCCTTGCGCACGAGGAACACGATCGTCGAGGTGTAAGGTGAGCTGTTGTGGGGCAGCCGACCCTGCCAGTTGGCTGGCAGCAGCTTGCCTTTGCTTGCTAGCGCGTCGATGTCATAGGCGAGGGCGAGCGTGACCACGTCGGCTGGCAGTCCATCGATGACCGTGCGCGCCTGTTTCCCCGAGCCGCCGTGCGACTGCCGGATCGCGACCTCCTCGCCAGTCTGTTTCTTCCAGTACTGCGCGAACTCCTGGTTGTACGCATCGTAGAACTCACGCGTCGGGTCGTACGACACGTTGAGCAGCGTTACCTCGGCCCGGGCGGTGGGGCTGATCAGGGAGCCGAGCAGGGCGGCGACGAACACCAGCCCGGACAGGGAAACGGGGAACTTCATGCGCGGGTCTCCAGCATGGAGACATGGTAGCGCGCCCGGCGGTGGTGCCGGCGGCAACTCGTCCATGAGTCGCCGCCGGCAATACCTGTCGCGGCCCGTCAGCGGGCGTAAATCTTGTCGAACGTGCCGCCGTCGGCGAAGTGCGTGGCCTGGGCCTTCGCCCAGCCGCCGAAGTCGGCGATCGTCACCAGGTTGATCTTGGGGAAGGTGCTCGCGTACTTCGCGGCCACTTCCGGGTCACGCGGGCGGTAGTAATGCTTTGCGACGATCTCCTGGCCTTCCTTCGAGTACAGGTACTCTAGGTAGGCGCGGGCCTCGGCCGTGGTGCCACGACGGATGGCGACCTTGTCGACCACCGCCACCGGGGGTTCCGCGAGGATGCTGACCGTCGGCACCACGATCTCGAACTTGTCCTTGCCCAGCTCGCGGCTGGCGAGGAACGCCTCGTTCTCCCACGAAATCATCACGTCGCCGATGCCCCGCTGCGCGAACGTCGTGAGCGAGCCACGCGCGCCCGTGTCGAGCACTGGCACGTTCTTGTAGAGCTTGCCGAGGAACTCCTCCGCAGTCGCTGCGCTGCCGCCCGGCTGCTTCAGGGCCCAGCCATAGGCCGCCAGGTGGTTCCAGCGCGCCCCACCCGACGTCTTCGGGTTAGGCGTGATCACCGCGATGCCCGGACGCGCGAGATCGCCCCAGTCCTTGATCTTCTTCGGGTTGCCCTTGCGCACCAGGAACACGATCGTCGAGGTGTAGGGCGAGCTGTTGTTTGGCAGTCGCGTCTGCCAGTTGGCGGGCAGCAACTTGCCCTGTGTCGCGAGCGCGTCGATGTCGTAGGCGAGTGCCAGCGTAACGACGTCCGCAGGCAGGCCGTCGATGACGGTACGCGCCTGCTTGCCCGAGCCGCCGTGTGACTGGCGGATGCTGATGTCCTTGCCGGACTTCTTCTTCCAGTACTGTATGAACGCCTTGTTGTAGTCGTCGTACAGTTCACGCGTCGGGTCGTAGGACACGTTCAGCAGGGTCTTCGTTTCCGCGTGCAGGGCGGGACCGGTCAGCAGCATCGCCGCCAGCATGACGGGGGCCGCGAGCACCTTAATGATTCGATGGGTCGACATGTTCCGTTCTCCGTTCAGAATCCGAGCGCGAAACGGGTCAGGAACACGTCCTCGTCCTCGCGGTCCGCACCACCCGGGGCGCCACCGTCGAAGCTCGTGTGGTCGTAGTTCAGGACCCACTTCAGGTTTTCGTTAAGGTACCAGTTGAGGCCCACGCCGTATGCCGTGGCCTCGCGGGCAGCGTTGACTGGATCCGCGAAAGAGGCCGCACCGCCCACGAAGGCATCGTCGTCGGGATCGATCTCCTGGTAGCGCGCGACCAGTTCGAAGGCGCCCCAGGTATTGTCGGCCAGGGAGAAGACGTTGTTCGGCTTGAAGCCACGGAAGCTCTCCTCTTCACCGGTCAGGAACCAGGAGGCCTGGACCTGCCAGGCCGAAGTGTCCAGCGATTCCGTCGCGTCGCCCGGCAGTCGTGGTCCGCGAGACCTCCTGCGACACGGTCGTGTATTCGCCGAGCAACCCGAAGCGGCCGACGTAGTAGTAGAGCTGCGGCGCAAGTCGCGTGCGTTCGCCGTCGGCGAGCGTCGGGGTCGTGCCCGTGCGGTAGCGGAAGAACGTCGACTGTGCCGGCGTGCGGAAGACCGGTAGCAGCGGCTGCGCGGTCGTGCCTGTCTGCGACGTGTAGGTGCCGGCGATGCCGACGCCGAGCCCGCGCAACGCGAAGCTTTCGCTTTCGCCGAACGGGTGCGCGAAGACGCGCGCCGCGTATTCCTTGTCGTCGTTCAGGTCCACGTCAGCGAATGTCTCGCTGCTGCCGCCGTCGTTCGAGCCGTTCAGGTAGGCGACCTGGTAATTCAGCCGATCGCCGAGGAGGCCGCCCGCGACCTGCAAGCCGATGTCGCGGTTCGGCGCGAGCTGGGTCGGGAAGCCGCGCGCGACCATGCGGATGTCGTTAGCGGACTGGAGCCGCTCGAGGCCGACCGGCGCCTTGAACTTTCCGGCCGTGACCTGCACTTGCGGCTTGAACCGCGCCGTGACGTACGCGTCCTGGATGACCGTGCGGCCCTGGCCGAAGTCCGGCATGATCTTGAAATCGTAGATGCCGCCGAGCGTGCCCTCGACGATCGGGCGTACACGCGTGGCCTGCCAGGTGTCCTTCAGGCCCTCGGGGTCATCGTTCTCGAAGAAGCGACCGTCGATGTGCACGGTGCCGCGCAACTTGAGCTGGTTCTTGTTGTCGGCAGACGCCAGGCTGAAGCCGCGTGGACTCGCTTTCACCACCGGCGTGGACGCCACCGCCGTCTTGGCGGCCTCGTCCTGCACCTCGAGCTTGCGCTCGAGCACGAGCACCTTCTGGCTCAGTTCATCGATCTTCTGCAGCAGCTCTGCGTTGGTCGGGTCGGCCTGGACGACTGCCGGCAGCAGCGCTGCGGCGATTGCCACCGCCAGGAACCGGCTGGTCGAACTTACGGGTTGCATCACTCGCTCTCCATGAAAGGGTCGAGCGAGATACTAAGAATCGGCGGTTACAGGGTCAGTCGCGGCCCGGTTAGGAAACGGTGACAACGTAGAACTGCTGATGCTGACGCAATAACGCGCAGGTGCGGCGAATGCGCGACAACCCCGCCCGCATCACTGCGGGGCAACCCGGCTCAGCGCAGTGGCACCTCGATCCCGGCCATGAGTTGCGCCACGTCTGCCTGGGTCGATGCGCTCGCCGCCCGTTCGATCAGGCGGCGCGTGAGCTGCGGTGCGAACAGCTGGATGAAATCGAGCTGGTATTTCCGCAGCAGGCCGCCGCGCCGGAAACCGATCCACGTCGTGTGCGCCGGGAACAGGTCGGACGCGTCGATGTGCACCAGGTCCTCGTCGTCCTTCTGCTCGACTGCCATGCTGGCGACGATGCCGACACCGAGGCCGAGGCGCACGTAGGTCTTGATCACGTCGGCATCGCGCGCCGTCAGCACGACGTTCGGCACCAGGCCTTCCTTCGCGAATATGCCGTGCAGAGAAGATGGGCCGGTGAAGCTGAAGACGTAGGTCACTATGGGGTATGACGCCAGCTGCTTCAGGGTGAGTCCTTTCTTCAAGCGAGCCAGTGGGTGATTGCGCGGCACGACGACGTGCCGGTGCCAGCGATAGCACGGCAGCAGCGTGTAGCCGTCGAACAGCGATTCCGAGCCGGTGGCGATGGCGAAATCGATGCGATCGAGCGCCGCCATCTCCGCGATCTGCTCCGACGTGCCCTGGTGCAGGTGCAGGCGCACTTCCGGGTACCGCTCGCGGAACTGCTTGATCACCTCGGGCAGCACGTAGCGTGCCTGCGTATGCGTGGTCGCGATCGAGAGCGAGCCGCGCTCCTCGTCCTTCAGGTCGTCCGAGAGGCGCTTGATGTTCTGCACCTCGCGCAGGATCTTGACCGCGCGATCGATGACCTGTTGTCCCGCCGGCGTAACGCGCGTCAGGTTACGGCCGTCGCGCACGAAGATCTGGAAGCCGAGCTCGTCCTCGAGCAGCTTGATCTGCTTGCTCACGCCCGGCTGCGACGTATGCAGCTTCTCGGCAGCGGCCGTGATGTTGAGCCCGGTCTGGGCCACCGCGGCGAGATAGCGCAACTGGTGCAGTTTCATGCCGGCATTCTATGCGAAAGAGAACGATTCTCCGCTTGAGCGCGCCATGCCATCGCGGCATATCGAAAGCACCATTCCTTGCCAGCGAAACCGTCATGCCGCTCGCCACGCTTCTCAGTCGCACGCCGCAGGGTCTCGAGGCGCCGCTGGTGCGGGTCGAAGTCGACGTCGGGGCGGGGCTGCCATCCTTCTCGGTGGTCGGGTTGCTCGAAACCGCGGTCAAGGAGAGCAAGGACCGGGTGCGCGCGGCGCTGGCCAATTGTGGCCACGAGTTTCCGGCAGGCCGCGTCACGGTCAATCTCGCGCCGGCCGACCTGCCCAAGGAAGGAGGCCGGTTCGACCTCGCCATCGCGGTCGGCATTCTCGTGGCGTCGGAGCGATTGCCGGCGGGGCCATTCGCGGGTGTCGAACTCTATGGCGAGTTGTCGCTCGGCGGCGAACTGCACGGCACGCGTGGATTGCTGCCCAGCGCGCTGCAGGCCGCGCGGATCGGCCACGACCTGATCGTGCCGCTGGCCAATGGACGCGAAGCGGCGCTCGCGCAGGGTGCCCGCGTGTTCGTCGCTCCGCATCTGCGGGACGTCTGCCGGCACGCGGCGGGACAGCAGGCGTTGGCGCTCGAAGCTGCGGTGGCTACACCCGCGCTCGGCCATGACCCGCGCGGTCCCGACCTGGTCGATGTGCGGGGGCAGGCGGGAGCGCGGCGTGCCCTCGAGATCGCGGCCGCCGGCGAACACAGCCTGCTGCTGATTGGTCCTCCAGGCAGCGGCAAGAGCATGCTGGCGCAGCGGCTGCCGGGACTGCTCCCGGAGCTCGACGAGGACGAAGCCATCGAATCGGCGGCGATCCGTTCCTTGTCGCTGCACGGCTTTCGGCTCGAGGGCTGGCGGCGACGACCGTTTCGCGCGCCACATCACACCGCGTCGGCCGTCGCACTCGTCGGGGGTGGCGGGCGTCCGCGACCGGGTGAGATTTCGCTCGCGCACAACGGCGTGCTCTTCCTGGACGAGTTGCCGGAGTTCGATCGCACCGTGCTCGAGGTGCTGCGCGAACCGCTGGAGAGCGGCCACATCGTGCTGTCGCGGGCGGCGCGACAAGCCGACTATCCCGCGCGGTTCCAGCTGGTGGCCGCGATGAACCCTTGTCCGTGCGGGCACTTCGGCGACTCGCGTGGACGCTGCCGTTGTCCGCCCGAGCGCATTGCCGCCTACCGCAGCCGTATCTCGGGCCCGTTGCTCGACCGGATCGATCTGCACGTGGAAGTCGGGCGGGTCGCGCTGGAGGAGATCGCCGCGACGGAACTCCCCGAACGCTCGGCCGCTGTCGCGGCCAGGGTTGCCGAGGCGCGCTTGCTGCAGCGACGGCGGCAGGCGCGCACCAACGCCCGGCTCGAAGGCAATGACCTGGCCGTCCAGTGCCGCGCTGATCCTGCGGCGCTCGAACTGCTGGCGCGCGCAATGCGCCAGCTTGGGCTGTCGGCTCGCGCGTACCACCGGGTGCTGCGCGTCGCGCGCACGATCGCCGACCTCGCAGGCAGGCCTGGTGTCGACGCCGAGCACGTCGCGGAAGCGATCACGCTGCGCCAGCTCGACCGCCGGGTTGCCACCTCCGGGCAGGGAGGTGGCGTTTCCGGCTGATCGTGCCACTTAATCGACGCGTCCGGTCCTCGCCCGCTGGTGGACGATTGACGCAGGGAGCCTGCAGCGGGAGAGTCTCAGCAGGGATTGCGCTGCCATGAAGTTGCACGCAGGGATGCGTCGAGCGATCCGGGTGCAGGCTCCCTCTCGTCAGGGCAGCTGGGCCTCGTCTGGCGTTACCGCGGTGGCGGAAATCTCGGCCTCGCGCAGCTTCGACTGGATCCCGCGCAATTCGTCGACCGTCGCGATCGGGCCTATGCGCACGCGGTACCAGGTCTCGTCGTCCACCGAGGCCCGCTGGATCTTCGCCGAGATTCCCACCAGCGCGAGTTGTGCCTGCATCTTCTCGGCTTCCGTCGACTGCTTGAAGGATCCAGCCTGCAGGATCGCGCCGCCGGTCGGCAGGGGTGTCTTCGCGGTCGGCGCCGAAGCCCTGGCGGACTTGCCCGGCACCTCCACTTCCTGCTTCGGCAGCATGTCGTAGAAGTCGAGTTCAGGCCCGGCCGGCATATCCGTGGCGGTCACCGCGCCATCGTCCGGCGCCGACGCGGACGCAGGCGACTGGGCGGCGGCCGGAATGGGCTCGGCCGGGACGGGAACCTGGTTGCGGTCGTAGAGATGCACCCCGAGCGCCACGACAAGGCCGACCCCCAGACCTGCGACGAACCCCCCCCAGCCGCCGAATGGCTGGCCCGGCACGTGGCGCCGGACATCCTTGTAATCGCGACTGAGCGTGCGGCTGCCGCCACGGGATCCGGCCACTACATGGCCTCCGGCGCCGACACGCCGAGCAGGCACAGGCCGTTGCAGACGACCTGGCGCACGCCGCGGATCAGGGTGATGCGGGCATCGCGCACGGCCTCGTCGGCGACCAGGAACTGGTGCGCGTTGTAGTACGCATGGAAGTCGGTGGCGAGTTCGCGCAGGTAATGCACCAGCGCGTGCGGCGCCCGGGCGAGCGCGGCCATCTCGATCACTTCCGGGTATCGGCTCATCGTCGCGAGCAACGCCTGTTCGTGCGGCTCGACCAGCCGATCCAGGCTCGCGCGGCCGCGCGCCTCGTCGTGCTCGAAGCCCTTCTCCCGCATCTGTCGCAGCACGCTGCAGACGCGTGCGTGCGCGTACTGGATGTAATAGACGGGGTTCTCGTTCGACCGCGAGGTCGCGAGCTGCATGTCGAAATCGAGGTGTTGTTCGTTGCTGCGGAGCACGTAGAAGAAGCGCGCGGCGTCGTTGCCCACCTCGTGGCGCAGTTCGCGCAGCGTGATGAACTCGCCGGATCGCGTCGACATCTGCACTTTCTCGCCGCCGCGGTACAGCGTGACGAACTGCATCAGCCGCACGTCGAGGCAATCGCCTGGCTGGCCCATGGCGACGAGACCCGCGCGCACGCGCGCGATGTAGCCGTGATGGTCGGAGCCGAGCACGTCGACGAGTTGCTCGAAACCACGTTCGCGCTTGTTCAGGTGGTAGGCGATGTCGGACGCGAAATACGTCTTGATGCCGTTCTCGCGCACGACGACGCGGTCTTTTTCGTCGCCGAAGTCGGTGGCGCGAAACCACTCCGCGCCATCCTTCTGGTAGACGACGCCGTTCCTGCGCAGCAGGTCGAGTGCGTGGTCGATCGCGCCGCCGTCTTCGAGGCTGCGCTCGCTGAACCAGCTGTCGTAGCGGACGCCGAACTCCTCGAGGTCGTCGCGGATGTCGGCAAGGATGTCGGTGAGAGCGAGGTCGAATGCCTGGCGAAAGCCGGCCGCGCCGAGCAGCGACCTGGCGCGCTCGATGACGGCGTCGATGTACGTGTCCTTGTCGCCCTCGGGCGCATCCGGCGGCAGGTCCGCGAACACCACTGCGGCCGGCTTGAGCAGCGTGCGTCCCGCGCGCTCGATCAGCTTGTTGGCGATCGGGCGGAGGTAATCGCCGCGATAGCCATTGGCGGGAAACGGGAACTGTTCGCCGAAACTTTCCAGGTAGCGCAGCCACACGCTCGCGGCGAGGATTTCCATCTGCCGGCCGGCATCGTTGATGTAGTACTCGCGGTACACATCGAAGCCGGCAGCGTCGAGCAGGTTCGCGAGCGACGCGCCGAATGCCGCGTGCCGGCCGTGGCCGACGTGCAGCGGTCCCGTGGGATTCGCGGAGACGAACTCCACCATCACTTTCCTGCCGGCGCCGATCGAGGTGCGACCGTAGCCGCGGCCGCCGTCGATCACTCGCGCCAGTTCAGCCTGATAGGCGGCGGGTGCGAGAAAGAAATTGATGAATCCAGGTCCCGCAATCTCGACGCGGGCCACGAGTTCGCTGGCCGGCAGCGCCGCGACGATCGCCTGCGCCAGGTCGCGCGGCTTGCGCTTCGCCGCCTTGGCGAGCTGCAGCGCGACGTTGGTCGCGAAGTCGCCGTGGGCCGAGTCGCGAGTGCGCTCGACGACGATGCCGGTGTCCGACCCGGTCGGACGCAGTTCTTCCGGCAGGGCGCCCAGAGCGTCCTGCACGAGCTTTTCTATCAGGTATTTCAAGGTGTTGCCGTCAACGAGCGGAGGCTGCCGTGAGTCTAGGGAATTCCGCGAGCTGAAGCGAGTTCAAAATAGGACGGTCGCGGCATTAGAACAGCTCCAGCGGATCGACATCGAGTGCCCAGCGCACCTTGCGTGCGCCCGGCGCGTCTTCCAGCAGCGGCACCCAGCGTGCCAGCAGGCGCTGCAATGGTGAATGCGTCGCCGCATGCAGCAGCAGCTGCGCGCGGTAATGGCCTGCGCGGCGCTCCATCGGCGCAGCCGCCGGCCCGAGCACCTCGACGCCTGCGACCTGGCACGTCGCGACCAGTTCCTTCGCATGCTCGAGAAACGCGAGCGGCGCCTCGCGTCCCGGCGCTTCGGCACGCAACACGGCGACGCGAGCGAACGGCGGCCAATGCGCCTGCTCGCGCTCGATCAGCGCGGCCGCTGCGAATGCGTCGTAGCCGCCGTGCACCAGTTGCTGCAGCAGCGGATGTTCCGGGTATTCCGTCTGGATCAGCACTTCGCCGGGTTTCCCGGCGCGTCCTGCACGTCCCGACACCTGCACGATCGTTTGCGCGAGTCGTTCGGCCGCGCGGAAATCGGTACCGAACAGGCCCTGGTCCGCGTTCAGCACGACCACCAGCGTGACCAGCGGAAAGTGGTGGCCCTTGGTCAGCATCTGCGTGCCGACCAGCAGGCGCACCTCGCCGCTGTGAACGCGTTCGAGCGTTTGCTCGAGCGAGCCGCGTTTGCGCACGGCATCGCGGTCGATGCGGGCCAGCGCGAATTCGGGGAAGAAACCGGCCAGCGTTTCTTCGATGCGCTCCGTGCCCTGGCCCACGGGCTTGACCGCTGCGCCGCAATCGGGACAGATCCCGGGGATTGGCCGATGGGTGCCGCAGTGGTGGCAAGCGAGCGAACGTTCGCGCTGATGCACGGTCAGTCGCGCGTCGCAGCGTGGGCATGGCGCGACCCAGCCGCAACCGGGGCAGAACAGCGTCGGCGCGTAGCCACGGCGGTTCAGGTAGATCAGCACCTGGCCGCCCGCGTCGAGGTGGCGGCGGATGGTCAGCAGCGTTGGCGTCGCAAAACCCTGCGTGTCGGCATGAGCACGCAAATCGATCAGGTGCAGGGTCGGCGGCCTGGCGCCTGCGGTGCGATTGGGCAGGTCGAGACGTTGCGCACGCCCGGCGCGGATGCGCTCGAGGCTTTCGAGCGACGGCGTCGCCGAGCCCAGCACGATGGGGATGCCGTGACGCTGCGCCCGGGCCAGCGCCAGGTCGCGCGCGGAATAGCGGAAGCCGTCCTGCTGTTTGTACGACGCGTCATGTTCTTCGTCGATCACGATCAACCCGGGGCGCGCGAGCGGTGCGAACACGGCCGACCGCGTGCCGATCACCACCGGCGCCGAACCCGCGCGCGCCGCGCGCCAGGCCTGCAGGCGATCGGTGTCGGTGAGTCCTGAATGCAGCACCGCGAGCGGCCCCGGAAATCGTGCCGCGAACCGTGCGACGAGTTGCGGAGTCAGCGAGATTTCCGGCACCAGCACCAGCGCCTGTTCGCCGCGCGCGACGACTGCGGCAATCGCGCGCAGGTAGACCTCGGTCTTGCCGCTGCCGGTCACGCCATGCAGTACGAACGGCGCAAAGCGCCCGTGGGCGGCAACGATCGCGCTGACCGCTGCGTCCTGTTCCGGCGTCAATTCCGGGCCCAGTTCGCGCGCGACGGTTTGCGTCATCGTTGCGGTTGTGACGACGTCTTCGCGCACACTGATCACCCAGCCGCGTTGCTCCAGTTCGCGCACGTGGTCGCGCCAGCGAGCCGACAGTGCGCCGAGTTCCGCCGCGCCAGCAGGGCCGTGTGCCGCCAGGTAGTCGGCGAGCTCGCGCAGCCTGGTAGCGCGCGTGCCAATGGGCGCGGCATCCCCAGTTCGGGCTGCGGTGCTGAGCGTCCAGCGCTCGGCGGTGGCCACGGCGTCCGCTCCACTGCGCAGGGCGACCGGGAGCGCGGCCGCGATGACTTCGCCGGGCGGGTGGCGGTAGTACTCCGCGGACCAGCGCAGCAGGTCGAGCAGGATCGCGTCGAGCACCGGCACGTCGTCGATGAGCGCGAGCGCGCTTTTCAAGCGGGCTTCCGGGACGTCCGATCGGCTGCGCAACTCGACGATGACGCCGACCGCCTTGCGCCTACCGAACGGCACCCAAACCCGCTGGCCCGGTTGCAGCTTTTCGGGCTCGATGGACGCCGGCGCCCGGTAGTCGAACAGCCGCCGGAGAGGGGCGTCGATGGCCACGCCCAGGATCGGTCGGGTCATCGGCAGCGGCCCCCTGCAGTTGTCCACAGACCCTGTGGAAAACTCTGTGGATGGCTTGCGTGAAGGTCGCCCAAGTGCCGGTTCTGCCGAGGAGTCTTACGCACTGATCAAAAAATCGCCGTCTCGAAAAAATACTAAATAGTTCAATGGTTTACGTGGAAATGCCACGTCGGTTCGCAGCCTCGCCGCGCAATCCGTTGAATCGGCGCAACGGTCCGCCGGCGGCAGCGCCGGGGAAGTGCACATCTCTTTTTGCAGTGCGCCACGTCAACCGTTTGTTCCACAAGGCGTTGTTTGGGCAGGACGATGATGGAACTGTGGGGAACGCGAGTCTACGACATGCAAGGCTTTGCTAGGCTCGGGACAGGCGCCGGTCGTGCGGCGGACACCGCATTGCGCGAACTCGGGGAGGATCGACTGGACGCAGCGCAGGTACGCGAGCTTGACCGATTCCTGGCCGGGGTCGAGCGCCGCGCATTCCGGGTAGCGCAACTGGCCCTCCGCGACACCGACGACGCCCACGACGTGGTGCAGGTCGCGATGCTGCGTCTGGCGCAGAGCTATGCGTCGCGACCGGCCACGGAGTGGCAGCCGCTGTTCTATCGCATCCTCTACAACGGCATCCGCGACCTGCAGCGGCGCCATGGCGTGCGGCGTCGATTCTTCGGCCTGCTGCCGGGCGCGGCGCGCCATGACGAGGAGGCTGGCGAGGATCCGCTGGAGCAGGTGCCCGACCCCGGGCCCGAGCCGCTGCACCAGCTGGCCGCGGCCGAAGCCATGCAGCAACTGGAGCAGGCGCTGCGACGGCTGCCGGCCCGGCAGCTTGAGGCGTTCTCGCTGCGCTGTCTCGAGGGTCTGGACGTGGCGGCGACCGCCGCGGCGATGGAATGCAGCGAAGGCAGCGTCAAGACACATTACTTTCGCGCACTGCAGGCGCTGCGCGTGGAACTGGCCGAGGTATGGACATGAGAGATCACCCCGACGACCGTGACGATGCCGAGCTGGAGCGGCAGGTACGGAACGTGTTCAAGGCCAGCGTCGACGACCTCGATACGGCCACGCTCTCGCGCCTGAAGCGGGCGCGGCAAAAGGCGCTCGCCGCGGCCAATAGCCGCTATGGCACCGGATGGCGATGGACGGCCTGGGCACCCATCGGCGCGCTCGCCGCCAGTGTGCTGGCCGCGGTGCTGTTGCTGCGCGCGCCATCGGAGACCGGTGCGCCCGCGCAGGTCGCTGCGACTCCGACGAGTGCCGACGTCCGGCAGGATCCACTCGAACTGCTGACGGCAGGCGAGGATCTCGATCTCGTGACCGAGGCGGATCTCGAGTTCTATGCCTGGGTCGAACTCGAAACGGCTGACGATGGGGTGGGCTGACATGGCCAGAAACAATCCGGCGAGATCCGGCCAGGTCCTGCTGCTCGCCGCGTTGACCGCGAGCGGCGCGGCTGCGGCGGTCGATGCGTCGCCCGTCCCGGAAGAATTCCTCGAGTACCTCGGGAGCTGGGAGTCCGACGACGCGGACTGGCTCGTCGCGAGCGCCGCCGCTGCAGCTGCTGCCTCGCCGCCTGCTGCTCCCGCCCGCAATCAATCGCAACCCACGACGGTGGTGCAGCGCGGTGTCGCGCCGCCACCTGCGACGACGGAGCGCAAACCATGAAGACCCATCCATCGCTGTTCGCTGTCGCGCTGCTCGCCGCGGCGTGGCTCAGTGCTGCACCGGCAGTCGCGGCCGACGACGCGGCGTCTTTCAGCACGTCGCAGCCGGCACCCGGTGTGCCGTGGACCCGGCTCACGCCCGAGCAGCAGACGGTGCTGCAACCGTATCGCGAGCGCTGGACACAACTTCCGCCGGAACGGCAGCAGGCATTCGCGCGCGGCGCGGATCGCTGGCAGCAGATGACTCCAGAGCAACGGCAGCAGGCGCAGCAGCGGTTCCGGCAGTGGCAGAGCCTGCCGCCGGCGGAGCGGCAGAAAGTGCGTCAGCGGTACCAGCAGTTTCGCGACCTGCCACCGGAAGACCAGCAGCGGTTGCGCGAAGGGTTCCACAAGTACCAGTCGTTGCCGCCCGAGCAACGCGAGCAACTGCGCGAGCGCTGGCAGGACATGACACCCGAGCAGCGGCAGCAGACGAAGGAACGCTGGAGGAGCGCGACGCCGGAACAGCGCGAGAAGATGCGCAAGCGCACGCAGCAACGGCAGGAGCGCGGCGGGACCTGAGAGCTGCGTCAGCAGCGTTCAGTGGTGGGGCCGATGCACAGTGCCGGACTCGCTGTGGAGGGCGTGGCTTCCTCCGCACGCCGAGGTCTCACGCGCTTCGTGAATCGCGCGGAGGAACCGCACGATTCACGGCGGACCCGGCACCGCACTTCGGCCCCGCCGCATAGCGCGGGACACCGCAAGCCTCAGCTCTTCAGCGCGACCAGCACCTCGTCGAGCATCTTCTTCGCGTCGCCGAACAGCATCCGGTTGTTCTCCTTGTAGAACAGCGGATTGTCGACACCGGCGTAACCCGACGCCATCGAGCGCTTCATCACGATCGACGTCTTCGACTTCCACACCTGCAGCACCGGCATGCCCGCTATCGGACTCGTCGGATCGTCTTCGGCCGCAGGGTTCACGATGTCGTTGGCGCCGATCACCATCGAGACGTCCGTGCTGGGGAAGTCGTCGTTGAGCTCGTCCATCTCGAACACGATGTCGTAGGGCACCTTGGCCTCGGCCAGCAGCACGTTCATGTGTCCCGGCATGCGGCCGGCCACCGGATGGATGCCGAAGCGCACATTCACGCCCTTCTCGCGCAGGTGCTTCGTGATTTCGTACACGGTGTGCTGCGCCTGGGCGACTGCCATGCCGTAGCCCGGCACGATGATCACGTTCTTCGCCTCGCGCAGCAGCTCTGCGGTCTCGACGGCGCTGATGGCCGTCACTTCGCCGGCGGGCACTGCACCCGCGGCGGCTGGCGCCGTGCCACCGCCCGTGCCGAAGCCGCCGGCGATGACGCTGATGAAGTTGCGGTTCATCGCGCGGCACATGATGTAGGACAGGATCGCGCCCGACGAGCCGACGAGTGCGCCGACGACGATCAGCAGGTCGTTCGACAGCATGAAGCCCGTGGCCGCCGCGGCCCAGCCCGAGTAGCTGTTGAGCATGGACACCACCACCGGCATGTCCGCGCCGCCGATCGCCATCACCATGTGGATGCCGAACAGCAGTGCGATCACCGTCATCACCGCGAGCGGCAGGATGCCCGCCTGCAGATCGTGGGCCTGCAGGAACTGCCCGCCGAACCAGATCACGCCGAGCAGCCCCGCGAGGTTGAGCCAGTGTCGGGCGGGCAGCAGCAGCGGCTTGCCGCCGATCTTGCCCGAGAGTTTGCCGAACGCGATGACCGAACCCGAGAACGTGACTGCACCGATCAGGATGCCGATGTAGATCTCGACTTCGTGGATGGTCTTCTCGGCGCCGACCAGGACGATCGAGGTGTCGACGTAGCTCGCGAAGCCGACGAGGCACGCCGCAAGACCGACGAGGCTGTGCATCAGCGCGACCAGTTCCGGCATCTGCGTCATCTGCACTTTCTTCGCGGCGTACAAGCCGATCGATCCGCCTACCAGCAGCGCGCCGACGATGTAAGGGATGCCGGCGAGGGTGACGCGCGGACCGAACACGGTCGCGAGCACGGCAATCGTCATGCCGACGATGCCGTAGAAGTTGCCGCGCCGCGAAGACTCCGGATTGGAGAGCCCGCCCAGGCTCAGGATGAACAGGATGGTGGCGGCGATGTAGGCCACCGAGGCTAGATTGGCGGACATGCTTGCGCCCCCTTATTTCCGGAACATCGCAAGCATGCGACGGGTGACGGCGAAGCCGCCGAACATGTTGATCGCGGTGAGCGTCAGCGCAGCGACCGCGAGGCCGAGGATCAGCGCCCCGGGCCGGCCCTCCGCCCCCGCACCGAGCGGAGGCGCTACCTGGACGAGCGCGCCGATCGCGATGATGCTGGAGATGGCGTTGGTCACGCTCATCAGCGGCGTATGCAACGCAGGCGTGACGTTCCACACCACCATGTAGCCGACGAAGCAGGCCAGCACGAAGACGGTGAAGTGCGAGAGGAACGAGGCCGGCGCGAAGGCGCCGACCAGCCAGAACAGCAGCGCGCCCACGCCGAACATCAGCGCGAGGCTCTTCGCCGAGGCGGGTTCGCCGGCGCCGTGGCCATGCCCCGACTTCTTCGCCGGCGTCGCAGCTGCCGCGGGCTTCGCCTGCGGCGGCGCGGCCGGAAGTCGCGGTGCCGGCGGCGGCCAGGTGATGGCGCCGTCCTTGACGACGGTCAGGCCGCGAATGGCGTCGTCGTCCATGTTTACGTTGAGGACGCCGTCCTTGGTCTTGCACAGCTCCTCGGTCACGCGCAGCAGGTTGGTCGAATACAGGGTCGAGGCCTGCCTGGCCAGTCGGCTGACCAGATCGGTGTAGCCGATGATGGTGACACCGTGCCTGACCACGGCCTCGCCTGGAACGGTGAGTTCGCAGTTGCCGCCCTGCTCGCCCGCCATGTCGACGATGACGCTGCCCGGCTTCATGCTCATGCACCATCTCGGCGGTGATGAGCTTGGGCGCCGGCTTGCCGGGAATCAGCGCGGTGGTGATGATGATGTCCGCGTCCCTGGCCTGCTTCGCGTACATCTCGCGCTGGGCCTGCTGGAAGCCTTCGCTCATCACCTTGGCGTAGCCGCCACCGCCGGAACCTTCTTCCTCGTAGTCGACCTTGACGAATTCGCCGCCCAGCGACACGACCTGGTCGGCCACCTCGGCGCGTGTGTCGTTGGCCCGCACGATGGCGCCCAGGTTGGCGGCCGTGCCGATGGCGGCCAGGCCGGCGACACCGGCACCGGCGACAAAGACCTTGGCCGGCGGAATCTTGCCGGCAGCGGTGACCTGGCCGTTGAAGAACCGGCCGAAGGCGTTGGCAGCCTCGATCACGGCGCGGTAACCGCTGATGCTGGCCATGGAGGTGAGCGCGTCCATCTTCTGGGCGCGGGAGAGCTGGCGCGGCAGGGAGTCGATGGCCAGCACGGTTAGCTTGCGATCGGCCAGCTGCTGCATGAGCTGCGGGTTCTGCGCGGGCCAGATGAAGCTGACGAGCGTGGTGCCCGGCTTCATCAGCGCGATTTCATCGGCCGCCGGCGCGCGCACCCTGAAGACCATGTCGGCGCCGTCGTACAACTCGGCGGCGCTGCCCACGACGCGGGCACCTGCGGCCTGGTAGGACTCGTCGCTGAAGTTGGCGGCTGCCCCGGCCCCGCTTTCGACGTGGACTGCGAAGCCGAGCTTGAGCAGCTTCTCGACCACCTCCGGGACGGCGGCAACACGTTTTTCGCCGGCGTAGATTTCGCGCGGCACTCCGATCGTCAGTGACATGGTGTTGGCATCCTCCCCGTAACCCGGACGCGGCTAAGCCGCTGCCGTGAAAGGGATATTCTGGATAGTCACGGTGGCAAAACAGCCGTGGATTATTGCACAGCAGTGCCGTATCTTCACGGCATGCGCGCGCTTTCGCAGTACGCACTTTCGCAGGAAGTCCTGCGGACGGACGTCTCGGGAATGCCCCTGGAGTGGATCGACTACCGGGATGCGGTCCGGTTGCACTTCATGGGACAGGTTGCCTATGCGTTCGGCCAGACCCTCTTCTCGCTGCGGGGCGGCGTGAACGCGCGTACCGGTGAGCGCACCATCGTCAAGGTGAGTTCGATCGTTGCGACCATCGGCCATCGCCACAATCCCGGCGACCGGCACCACGGCTACGTGCCGCCGCTGAACAACGAAACCCTGTTCCGCCGCGACGCGTACCTCTGCCTGTACTGCGCGCAGCGCTTTCCCGCGGGCCAGCTTTCGCGCGACCACGTTACCCCGATTTCGCGGGGTGGGCAGGACACCTGGAACAACGTCGTCACGGCCTGCCGGCGCTGCAACAACCTCAAGGCCTGGCGCACTCCCGAGCAGGCCAGGCTGCAGCTGATCGCCGTGCCGTTCACGCCCAGCTACGCGGAGTACATCTACCTGAAGGGCCGGCGCGTGCTGGCCGACCAGATGGAGTACCTGCTGGCGCACTTTCCGCGGTCGAGTCCGCTGCACGCCCGGCTGCGGCAAGGTGCGGCTGCGAGGGGCTAGTCGGGCGCGATCACGCGAGCCTGCGCGAAGGTAGCGGTGCCCTGTCCTTTTCCGGCGAGCGGAAAGGCATACACGCTCGCCGGAAAAGGACAGGGCACCGCTCCCTGGCGCACGTAGCGGCGTGATCGAAGCTGGCAACAGACGCCCGCGCCGGTCGATGGCTGCGACGCGATTCGGCGGGCGATTTCTAGTCGTTGCGGCGCGTTGGTTAGCAAGACTCGGTGCGTGAAGGCGGTTTGCTCTGTTCGGTCGGCTGACGTTGCATGCGCCGTGCGGATTCTCGGGCCTTGGCGAGAATCCGCTCAGGCGCGGCCGCTCAGGCGCTCATTCCGGGACCTATCCGGGCGAGCGTGTCTGCCTTTCCGCTCGCCCGGATAGGTCCCGGAATGAGCGCCATCCCCTGTCGTCCGCTCTGAGCCGATCTGGCCCGAACAGCGTCCTCGGCTGACCGCGCGACCCGGCGACAGAACCAAAAAAGGCGCCCAAGGCGCCTATCTTCATCGAAGAAATAACTTGCCAGGATGGCCTGGGGGAGCAGGGGGAGTGCGTCCCAGGCCACCCGGCAAGTTCCGACGGCTTCATGTGGCGGGGGTCGCAGGGGGAGTGCACCCCAAGGCCACATCAGCGAAACCGTTGGACGGTTCGAGACTACGTCTGATGCTGCAGTGCGACAAACGAAGGTTCATCAATTGATGAATGACTTCTCGTCACCCTTCGCCGACCGCCGACCGCCGACCGCCGACCTTCCGTCACGCCGGAACCTGGAACTGTTCGATCGACCATGCGACCAGTGCGCGGACTTCGGAACGTTCGAAATCACCGCGCCGGGCCACGAGGTAATACGCCTCGTCGCCATGCAGGTCGAACCCCTCGATGTGCACCAGCGCGCCACGTTCGAACCAGGGCTGGCAGACGATCGCGGGCACCAGCGCGATCCCGCCATCGCGCTCCGCGGCGCGGATGACGGCGACCATGTTGTCGAATTCGACTACGTTGCCGACCCGGCGCAGATCGAGCCCGACCTGGTTGAGCCAGAGATCCCAGACGTCGCTGCGGAAACTGCGATGCATGATCAGGGTCTGGCCATCGAACGCGTGGGCGTTCTGCTTGCCAGCCATGGACCTGGCGACTTTCGGGGACGCCGCCGCCACCAGCCGCAAGGGCATGAGGCGCACGGCCTCGATATCGCTGTCGACGGGCAGCGAGCCCGCCAGGACGATCGAGACATCCGTGAAACCCGAATGCTGGCCGGGGCGCGGGTCGTGCGTGTCGACCTGGATGTCGATGCCAGGATGGTGGGCGTGGAAGTCGGGCAGGCGTGGCGCGAACAGTTCACTGGCGAAGAACGGCGGCATCACGATCGTCAGCTGGCGCCTGGCGCCGGACGTGTTCCGCGTGCGTTCGATGGCCGCGCTCAGGGCGCCCAGGGCCGGCTCCAGATCATCCAGCAGTTGCCGGCCAACGGGAGTCAGCACGACGGACCGGGTTCGTCGCTGGAACAGCGAGACGCCGAGCTGTTCCTCGAGTTCCTTGACCTGGTGGCTGACGGCCGAGGGCGTCAGCGACAGGCGGTCCGCCGCATCCTTGAAGCTCGAGTGGCGAGCCGCGACGCAGAAGGCTCGCAGCAGCCGTAAAGGCGGCGTCCTGATCTGGGCAACCATGTCCGTTCCGTTCGTTTCGCCAGAGACGGGCAACTTGCGTGCCAGCCGGAACGACACGACTGAAAGTCAATACAAACAAAGGGCTACAGGAACGCCGGCAGGCTTCGTCGCGCGCACCAGACTCCCAATGCACGATTATAGCGCTCGTCGGCCGGTGAGCTGCACCGAACCGCGCACCGTTGCGGTCACGGCGCCAGTCGCGCCATCAGCAGCGCGTCGTAATCGACGCCGTCGACACAAATGTAGTTGCGGCAGACGCCTTCTTCGACGAAGCCGAAGCGTCGATAGAGCGCGATGGCCGGGGCGTTGTCCGAGCGCACGTTCAGTTCGGCCCTGCGAATCCCGCGTGCCCAGGCCAGCTCGAGCGTGGCAGCAAGCATGCGGCTCCCGATGCCCTGGCCGCGGTAAGCCGCGACGATCCCCATGCCGAGCACCGCGCTGTGCCGCAGGGTGGGGGCTGTCTTCGGTCGCAGGTCGCACCAGCCAATCACTTCGTCGCCGGCCACCGCCACCACGTGCACCGCGCCAGCCCGCAGGCTGTCGAGCACCAACCGGCGCGTGCGCGTGAACGACGGCGCTTCGAGCATTGCGAGGTAGCGGCGCTCCTTCGCGACGCTGTCGACGGCTGCGTGAAAGCCGGCGAGGTGCGCCCGGCCGATCGGCACGATCTGGAGGTTTGCCCGCGACACACGGGTTGCCGCGGGCCAGGGCGCGCTGCTCATGCGCGAATCCTCGCACGGATCGCCCCGCCGCGTCGTCGTACGACAAGCTGCCAAGGGGCCGCCCGATCTCTTATCCTTCGCGCACCATGAATGCACCCCTCAACGACGGCCCCGCGCTTGCGCGCGCTGCCGCAGATGCTCTTCGCCGCGGCGATGCCCGCGCCGCCCGTGATCTTTTCCTGCAGGCCGCCCAGGCCGGGCAGGCCGATGTCGCTGTCATGCTGGGGCTGGCGTACGCGTGCCGCTCGTTGCAGGACTGGGCTGGGATGAGCGCCTCCGTCGACCGCGTGCTGGCGCTCGATCCGCGCAACGTCCGCGCGCTGGTGATGAAAGGCGACGGTTTCGAGCAGGCGGGCAACACCCGCGCAGCGTCGGCGTACTTCCGCGCGGCACTGCGGTCGGCACCGCCGCCCGACAGGGTGTCGCCCGACCTGCTGCAGGAGTTGCGCCGCGTCCAGCAGGCGAGCGAGCAGTACGAGAAACGCTACGACGACCACATGCGCACGTGGCTCAAGGAGCGCGGCTTCGACGAATCACAGTCGAATACACGCGTCGGCCAGTCGCTGGACATCCTGCTCGGCCGCAAACGCATCCATGTGCAGGAGCCGTACCATTTCTATTTCCCGCAGCTGCCGCAGAAGCAGTTCTATGATCGCGCGGACTTCCCGTGGCTCGATGCGATCGAGGCCGCGACCGACGATATCCGCGCGGAATGGCTGGCCGTCGGGCAGGGTGACGTCGTCTACCTCTGGCAGAACGGCGAACTGAACGAGGCCAACGCCGCGAGGTGCCCGAAGACCGTGGCTGCACTCGCCAATGCGCCGCTTGCGCGGATCCCCGGCCACTCGCCGTCGGTGCTGTTCTCGCACATGCCGCCGGGCACGCATGTCGCTTCCCGCAACGGACCGACCAATACGCGCCTGCAGGTTCACCTGCCGCTGGTCGCGCCGGGCAAATGCCGCTTGCGGGTCGGCAACGAGGTGCGCGAGTGGCAGGCAGGCCGCGCCTGGGTGTTCGACGATTCGATGGATCACGAGGCCTGGAACGACGGCGACCAGGCCCGGGTTCTCCTGCAGTTCGACATCGCGCGACCCGAGCTGACCGAGGACGAAAACCGCTGGGTGGCGACGCTGCTCGAAGGCATCGACGCATTCCCGGGCCAGAAGTTCGAGTGGAACGTCTAGGTCCGCGCCGCTCGATGCTTTATCTCGTCGACGCCAGCGTCTTCATTTTTCGCGCATGGTTCGCGGTGCCCGTCGACGTCGCCGATCGCGACGGCAATCCCGTCAACGCCGTGCTCGGCTTCGCGCGTTTCCTCGCCGAGCTGCTCGAGAAGGAATCCCCGCGGCACATCGCCGTCGCCTTCGACGAGAGCCTGGAGCAGGGGTATCGCAACGAAATCTACCCGGCCTACAAGGCCAACCGTGAGCCCGCACCGGCCGAGCTGAAGCGGCAGTTCGCGCTGTGCCAGGAGATCTGTGCCGCACTCGGCGTGGCGCGATACAGCAGTTCCCGCTACGAGGCCGACGACATCATCGGGACCCTGGCGACGCGCGCGCGTGCAGCGGGCCTGCCCGTCACCATCGTGAGCCGTGACAAGGACCTGACGCAGCTGCTGTCGTCGGTCGACGTGTACTGGGACGCGGTGGCCGACGTCCGCTACGGGTACGACGACATCGCCGAGCGATTCGGCGTGGCGCCGGAGCGCATGGCGGACTTCCTCGCGCTCATGGGTGACGCCGTGGACAACATCCCGGGCGTGCCGGGCGTGGGCCGCAAGACGGCGCAGACGCTGCTCAAGCATTTCCACACGCTCGATGGCGTGCTCGACAGCATCGACCAGATCGGCAAGCTCAAGTTCCGCAATGCCACGTTCGTCGCTGACAGCCTGCGCGAACATCGCGAGACAGCGCTGCTGTCGCGGCGACTGACCGCAATTGCATGCGACATGCCGCTGCCGATCAGCCGCATGAGCGAGTTGCGGCTGCTGCCGCCTGACCTCGCCTCGTTCGATACGTTCTGCGAGACGCAGGGCTTCGGCCGGTTGCTGCGCGACCAGGCGCGACGACTGCATTCACGGCACGCAGCTTGAGGCGACATACAGCCGCGCCTGGATGGCCATGACTGCCGAGGTCGCCATCTCTGCCTGGCTGTCCCGTAACACCGGCCGTTCATTCGCGCCGGCGCCTGCCGCGGAAATCGCGGGTGGCAGCGTGCATCGTTGCGTGCGCTGGGCGAGTGAGTCCGGTGACGCCTTCGTCAAGCTCGCAGCGGCGGACAGTCTGACCGCATTCGAAGCCGAGGCAGCCGGATTGCAGGCGCTGGCAGAGGCCGACGCATTGCGCGTGCCTGCCGTGCTGGCCGTCGGCCATGCGGGAGGCCACGCGTTGCTCGCGCTCGAGTGGCTCGATCTCGGCGCGCCGGTGGAGAGCGACGGCACGTTGCAGGCCCTGCTCGGTGAACGACTCGCGATGCAGCACCGGGTCACGGCGCCGCGCTGCGGCTGGCATCGCGACAACACCATCGGTGCGACACCGCAGCTGAATGGATGGGACGACGATTGGGTGCGGTTCTTTCGTGAACGGCGGTTGGGGTTTCAGCTCGACCTGGCAGCGGCCAATGGACTGGATTCGGACGTCATCGAGCGCGGCCGCGAACTCGGTGAGCGCTGTGGGGCGTTCTTTTCCAGCTACCGCCCGGTCCCGTCGCTGCTGCACGGCGATCTGTGGGGCGGCAACTGGGGCCTGGTGTCGGGTTCGCGGGAACCGGCGATCTTCGATCCCGCCGTGTACTACGGCGATCGCGAGACGGACATCGCCATGACACGGCTGTTCGGCGGGTTCGGTCCGCGCTTCTACGCTGCCTACCAGGCGACGTGGCCGCTAGACCAGGCTGCCGGCACGCGCCGCACGCTCTACAACCTGTATCACGTGCTGAATCACTTCAATCTCTTCGGCGGCGGCTACGGCCGGCAGGCGGAAGGGATGATCGACAGGCTGCTCGCCGAATTGGGTGTTTGAGGAAAGGCTCTGTCACCAGGACGTGCGGACGGTGAGGGCGTTCGTTCCGGGTCTTTTCCGGGCGAGCGGAAAGGCAGACACGCTCGCCCGGAAAAGACCCGGAACGAACGCCTGATCGACCGCGCCTGTGCGAATTCTCGTCAAAGCTCGAGAATTCGCACGGCGCATGCAACGTCGACGTGGTCACATCGCATGACTGTCTGCCGATGATGCGCAACCGGCAATTTCCTTGGCGCAGTCACCAAATCGTGTTGATGGCGCTCGTTCTGATGCGTGCGGTACGTCGAAAGCCGACGGTCAACCGGAAGTGACGACCCATTGCTGCCGTTGAACTTCACCAACTCCGGATGACCGTACCCCCCACCCCGCAGGCCCTCGCCGGGCAATCGAGAATCGTTCCGATTCTGCGCAAGGCAGGCTCGTTGCAAGGCCATCGCGATGTGTCAGGATCGGCGCCGTGCTTTGAAGAATCACACTTGAAACCGGGGACGGGTGAGGCTCATGAAGACTCTGATTAGCCGTAGGCACCGCCATTACGTTCGAGCGCTGCCGATCATCGCGTTTGCATTGACCGGTATCGGCATCGCGCAAGCCCAGGTCAGCGACCCTGCAACCCCGGCCAGGATCAGCACGGTCTACACCGGCGACGTGATCAACGGCAAGAAGGTGGTAAGTTCTCTCAACACGGATGAGTTGGAGGCCGGCAAGAAACACCTGCTGTACTTCCGCGGTGTGCAGATGTCCACGGGACAGTACTGGTACGTGTCGGTGGTCGTGGCCAAGGGGGCCAGACCCGGTAAGCGCATTACCCTGACCAGCGGTGTGCACGGTGACGAGATGAGTTCGGTGCACACCGTACAAACCGTCATGAGCCAGCTGAATGCGGCGGAGATGTCGGGCACCGTCATGGCGGTGCTGGACATTGCACGCCCTGCCATGGAAAGCATGCAGCGCCGCTGGCCGAGTTCCGGGCGCGGCTTCGAGCTGACCGACATGAACCGCGAATGGCCCGGCAACGAAAACGGCCTCGGTGCCGTCAGCCGCCAGGCCGGCCTCGTGTTCAACCGGCTGCTCAAGCCCAACACCGACCTGGCCATCGACTTCCATACCGGCACCACCGGCCTCGACGTATCGTCGTTTCACATCGGCGACATGAGCATCCCGGAAGTGAAGACCATGATGATGCTCTACCCCGTCGCGGCAATATGGGACAACCCGGCCTACCCCGGCGTGCTGCACAACGCCTACATCGATGCCGGCATTCCCAGTTTCACCCCCGAAGTCGGTGTGGCGCGGCGGCTGGACCTGAACGCGATTCCGATCTTCGTCGAAGGTACGCTGAACGTGTTCAAGCACTACGGTGTGATCCCCGGCGCGATCGGGCGCACCGCAGCGGATACCAACGTCTACATCGGCAAGAATGCGATGCCCGTGCTGACCACCCAGGGCGGCTTCATCGAACTGCTGGTCAAGTTGGAAGACGACGTCACCGTGGGACAGAAACTGGCCATCCAGCGCAACGCCTTCGGCGAAGTGATGGCTGAGTACACCAGCCCGACGAGTGGCCGCATCGGTGGCATGCGCAGCGATGCCACGTCTGAGCCCGGCAACGTGCTGGTGTTCATACTGGCCGACGGTACGACGGTGTCCGGCAAAGCCACTTACCCGGAGTAGTCAGCGCTAGACAAGACGAGGGCTTGGGAAGGTGCAGCGGGTGATGTGGACCGAAAACACGTGAGTCGCCCGGGAAGCGAGATCTGACCGCTTGGCCGAACTCGGAAGCACGGGAAAGTCTGCTTTTTGCCGCCGTTCCCGCACCAGACCAGCATGACTTGGTGCTTGAGCCAAAAAAAACCGGAGCAGGAGGGGGATTCCTGCTCCGGTGTGCGGTCGGCGTCGAGGACTTAATGCATCCGTCCCTGCTGCCATCTATTGGCTGATGCTGCCTCTCGGCCTGAGTCAGGCGCACCCTGGGGGAGCGGCTGGCCTGACGCAAGCATCGTGCGCCTCGAAGCAGGACGGTGCTGTGACAGATTCGTGGCTTTCACATTGCATGTCGTGCGGACCTGGCGAGGTTAGCCGCCTAACCCCCTGTGAGCAGGGACTAAAGCTTCGCCATGACGTGCCGCACGACCGAGTAATCCTCGAGCGCATACGCCGAGAGGTCCTTGCCGTAGCCGGAGCGCTTCAGCCCGCCGTGCGGCATCTCGCTCACCAGCATGAAGTGCGTGTTGATCCAGGTGCAGCCGTACTGCAGGCGCGACGCCACGGTCATCGCCTTGCCGACGTCCTGCGTCCACACTGACGAGGCAAGGCCGTATTCCGAGTCGTTGGCCCACTGCACGGCGTCGTCGGTGTCCTTGAAGCGCGTGACCGATACCACCGGCCCGAACACTTCACGCTGCACGATCTCGTCGGTCTGCCGCGCGTTGGCGATGACCGTCGGTTCGAAGAAGAAACCGCCGCCGGTGCCGGCGTTGCCGCCCGCGGTGATCTCGATGTGCCGCTGACGCTGCGCGCGCTTGACGAAGCCCGCGACGCGGTCGCGCTGCTCCGCGCTGATCAACGGGCCCATCTCGACGCCTTTCGTCGTCTGCAACCCGGTCTTGATCGTGCTGACCGCGCTCGAGAGATCGGCGACGAGCCTGTCGTAAACCTTCGCCCCCGCATAGATGCGGCAGGCGGCCGTGCAGTCCTGGCCCGCGTTGTAGTAGCCGAACGTGCGCACGCCTTCCACGACGCTCTGTACGTCCGCGTCATCGAACACGATCACGGGCGCCTTGCCGCCGAGCTCGAGGTGCGTGCGCTTGATGCCGTCCGCGGCCTGCATGAGGATTCTGCCGCCCGTCGCGACGTCGCCGGTCAGTGAAATCATCCGCACCTTCGGGTGCCGCGTGAGCGGCGCGCCGACGCTGCGGCCGCGGCCGCAGACGATGTTCACGACACCAGCCGGGAAAATTTCCGCCAGCAGCTCGCCGAGCTTCAGCGCAGTGAGCGGCGTCTGTTCGGAAGGCTTCAGCACGACGGTGTTGCCCGCCGCGAGCGCCGGACCGAGCTTCCAGGCCGCCATCATCAGCGGGTAATTCCACGGCGCGATCGAGGCAACGACACCGATCGGATCGCGGCGAATCATGCTGGTGAACCCGGCAAGGTATTCGCCTGCGACGGCACCGGTCATCGTCCGGCACGCTCCGGCGAAGAAGCGGAACACGTCGGCGATCGCGGGGATCTCGTCGTTGAGCGCAGCCGCGAGCGGCTTGCCGCAGTTCAGCGATTCGACCTTGGCGAACGCAGCGCCGTCGGCCTCGATGCGATCGGCCAGTTTCAGCAGCAGGTACGCACGGTCCTTCGGCGGGGTGCGAGCCCAGCCTTGGAACGCGGCATCGGCCGCCTTGACGGCCGCGTCGACCTGTCCGCGCGAGGCCTCGGGCACCCGGGCCAGCACCTTGCCGGTCGCCGGGTTCAGCACGTCCTCGACCTTGCCTTCGCCTGCGACGAGCTTGCCGTTGATCAGGAGTCTGGTTTGCATGGGTCCGCCTCTCGGGAATGTTGATGAACAGTGCGACGCGTCAGCTTCCCTGCGACTGCTCGTCCGGCCGCGTCAGGTAGTACGCGAGCAGGATCGGAACGAGCGTCACGAGGATCACGACGACCGCGACGACGTTGGTGACGGGCCGCTCGCGCGGCCGGAACAGTTCGCTGTAGAACCAGATCGGCAGGGTGCGTTCGTGCCCGGCCGTGAACAGCGTGACGATGATTTCGTCGAACGACAGCGCGAAGGCCAGCATGCCGCCCGCCAGCAGCGCCGTGGCGATCTGCGGCAGCAGCACGTAGCGGAAGGTCTGGTGACCGCGCGCGCCGAGGTCCATCGAGGCCTCGACCCAGCTCGGCGGGATGCGGCGCAGGCGCGCGACGACGTTGTTGTAGACGATGACGAGGCAGAACGTCGCGTGACCCGCGACGATGGTCCAGAAACCGGGCTCGAGTCCGATCGTCCGCATGCCAGCGAGCAAGGCAAGGCCGGTGAGGATGCCAGGCAGCGCGATCGGCAGCACGAACAGCAGCGTGATCGACTCCTTGCCGCTGAACGTGCGACGGGCGAGCGCGAATGCGGCCAGCGTGCCGAGAACGATGGCGAGAAGCGTGGCCGCGGAGGCGACCAGCAGCGAGAGCCGCATCGACTGCCAGATGTCGTCGCGGGCGAAAGCCACTTCGAACCAGTGCAGCGTCAATCCGGGCGGAGGGAACTGGTACGTGCGGTCTTCGGTAGTGAACGCATACAGCGCGATCACCCAGACGGGCGCGTGCAGGAACGCCAGGCCGGCTGCCGCCATCACCCTGGTGAACAACGAGGGGCGTTCCCACGACGGACGGCGCGGTTGCTCAGAGCGCATCGAACGCCCCCAGCCGCCTCGCCAGCATCAGGTACAGGCCGATCAGCACGATCGGCACCACCGAGAACGCGGCGGCGAGCGGCAGGTTGCCGGCGGTGCCCTGCTGCTGGTAAACCATCATGCCGATGAAGTAGCCCGGCGCGCCGACCACGCTCGGGATGATGTAGTCGCCGAGCGTGAGCGAGAACGTGAAGATCGAGCCGGCGGCGAGTCCGGGCAGGGCGAGCGGCAGCACGACGTTGCGGAACGTCTGGCCCGGCCTGGCGCCGAGATCGGCCGAGGCCTGCAGCAGCGACGCGGGTACCCGCTCGAGGGCCGCCGCCAGCGGCAGGATCATGAACGGCAGCCACATGTAGACGAAGACGACGAACATGCCGATGTACGACGAGGCCAGCGACGGTCCGCCGACGACCGGCACCGCCAATGCCTTGTCCAGTGCACCCATGAGGCCGAGGTGCTCGAAGCCCCAGCTCGCGATGCCCTGCTTGGCGAGGATCAGGCGCCACGCATAGACCTTGACGAGGTAGCTGGTCCACATCGGCAGCATCACGCCCACATAGAAGAACGCCTTGGTCCGTGGTCCCGCGTAGCGCGCCATGTACAGCGCGACCGGAAACGCGATGACCGCCGCAGCCAGCGTGACGGCGGCCGCCATCAGCAGCGTGCGCACGATGATGTCGATGTGCGCAGGTTGCGTGAGCAGCTGCCGGTACGTCGCCAGCGTGAACTCCGGCACGATGCGCGCCGTGAACTCGTCGATCGCATAGAAGCTCTGCAGCAGCAGCGTGAGCAGCGAGCCGAGGTAGACGATGCCGAGCCAGAGCAGCGGCGGGGCGAGCAGCAACGCGAAGTAGAACGCCTGGCGGCCCTGCAGCGAAAATTCAGCGCGACCGGCCATGGTCAGTCCTGCAACGGGACGGCGTGATCGGGCCGCCAGGCAAGACGCACGCGTGCGCCAGCCGTGAGGCCCTGGACACCACCGCCGGCGGACTCGGACCGGGCCACGGCCAGCGTCGTGCGCTCGTCCACCTTGACGCGCAATCGGCTGCTCGCGCCGTGATAGAGCACGTCGACGACTTCGCCAGCGCACTGGACGTCCCCGTCCGCTGCCGGCTCGCCCGCTGCGAGGAGGTCGATCAGTTCCGGCCGGATCGCAAAGGCACGGTCACGGCCAGTCAGGACCTGCGCGGCTTCACGCCCGACCACGTTGGCGCTGCCGACGAAACCCGCGACGAAAGCGGTCTGCGGCCGATTGTAGAGTTCACGCGGCGTGTCGAGCTGCTCGATGCGGCCCTGGCTGAACACGGCGACGCGATCCGCCATGCTCAATGCCTCGCCCTGGTCGTGCGTCACGAACACGAACGTGATGCCGAGACGCCGCTGCAGGCCCTTCAGTTCCGCCTGCATTTCCTCGCGCAGCTTGAGGTCGAGCGCACCGAGCGGCTCATCGAGCAGCAACACCTTCGGGCGGTTGATCAGGGCGCGGGCCAGCGCCACGCGTTGACGCTGTCCGCCGGAGAGCTGGTGCGGCCGACGCGCGCCGAATTCGCCGAGCCGGACGAGGTCGAGCATCGCGGCGGCCTGCTGCGCGCGCTCGGCTGCGGCAATGCCGCGCACCCGCAATCCGTACGCGACGTTCTCCGCCACGGTCATGTGCGGAAACAGCGCGTAATCCTGGAACACCGTGTTGACGTTGCGCGCGAACGGCGGCGTGTTGGTCACGTCTTCGCCGTCGAGCAGGATGGTGCCGCTGTCCGGCTGGTCGAAGCCCGCGATCAGTCGCAGGCACGTGGTCTTGCCCGAGCCCGAGGGGCCGAGCAGGGCGAAGAATTCGCCGGGTGCGATCGTCAGCGACACGGAATCGAGCGCAACGACGGAGCCGAAGGCGCGGCGAGTTGCGCGCAGTTCGATCGCTGGGGTCATGTCGACTGTGGGTTCGGCGCGCGGCATCCCCCGTGGAATGCCGCGTGCTCGAGACCTGTTCCTCCGGTCAGCGGCCGCCCATCACCGCGACGTAATCGGTCGCCCAGCGGCTGTAAGGCACGCACGTGCCCGTGCTGCACGCGGCTTCCGGCGTGCGCCAGAAGTGAATCTCGTCGAAGTTGTCGAAGCCGTTGGTGGCGCAGCCCGTGTCCGTCAGCAGCGCATTGCCCTTGCACGCTGCCGGCACGGCCGGCACCGAGCCGAACCAGGCAGCGACGTCGCCCTGCACCTTGGCGTTCAGCGACCACTCCATCCACTTGTACGCGCAGTTGGGGTGCTTCGCGTTGGCGGCGAGCATGGTGGTGTCGGCCCAACCCGTCGCACCTTCAACGGGAATGACGCTCGCGATCGGCTGCTTGTTCGCGACGAGGGTGTTGACCTGGAACGGCCAGGAGCCCGAGGCCACGACGCCTTCATTGGTGAAGTCCTGCACGGCGACGTTGGCGTCGTGCCAGTAGCGGTGCACCAGCGGATGCTGCTTGCGCAGGACGTCGAGCACGGCCGCGTACTGCTCCTCGTTGAGTTCGTAGGGGTCCTTGATGCCGAGCTCCGGCTTCTTAGCCATCAGGTAGAGCGCGGCGTCCGCGATGTAGATCGGGCCGTCGTAGGCCTGCACGCGGCCCTTGTTGCTCTTGCCGTCACCGAGTTTCTGCTCCTCGAACACGACCGACCACGACTTCGGCGCGGTCGGGAACGCCTTCGTGTTGTACATCAGCACGTTCGGACCCCACTGGTAGGGCGTGCCGTAATTCTTGCCGTCGACGAAATGCCAGGCGCCCTGCTTGAGGCGCTCGTCGACGTTGGCAAAGCTCGGAACGCGCGCGACGTCGATCGGCTGTACGGTGCCACCGCGGATCAGGCGCAGCGACGCGTCGCCCGAAGCCGTGACCAGGTCGTAGCCGCCCTGCGTCATCAGCGAGACCATCTCGTCCGACGTGCCCGCCGTCTTGATGTTCACCTTGCAACCGGTGTCCTGCTCGAACGGGGTCACCCAGTCGTAGTTCTTGTCGGTTGCGCCGCGCTCGAGGTAACCGGGCCATGCGACGATGTCGACCTGCCCTTCGAGGGTTTCCGACGCCGTCGTTGCCGCCGGAGCGACAGCGTCCGTGGCAGCCTGTTCCTGCTTCTTCTGGCATCCGGCGAGCGCGAGCCCGACGGCGAGTGCCAGCGCCAGGCGCGCATCAACCGCAGTGGAACGCAATGACATATGGGACACCCCGTCGCGTATGGTGGTGAAGACGCTGCCAGCTTCCGCAGCAGGCAGGAATTCTATGCCCGTTTCCCCTGCGCCGCCTGCCTAGTGGCGCGTACCGCGTCAGCGTGCGGCGCGCAGTGCGAGGTCGAATTCGACCCGCACTGCATCGTCGAGCCATTCGGTGCTGCGCCAGTCGCCCTGGCCCACGCCGAACTCGAGGCGCCGGAGGTTCGATGCGCCGATCATGCGCGCAGCGCCCCCGGCTGGCGCGGCCGGGTCGAAGCGGAACTGGACGCGAACGTCTCGTGTGACGTCGCGCAGCGTCAGTCTGCCCATGGCCTCGAACCTGCCGTCACCCAACGACCTGATCCCGGTGCTGGTGAACGTGCCCTTGGGCCAGCGTATGGTCTGGAAGAAGTCGCTGCCTTGCAATGCAGTATCGCGATCGGTGTCGCCGGTACGGGCACCGAGCAGGTCGACGACGACCAGCAGGCTGGAATGGGCGAGATCGGCCGGGTCGAAGCGGATCGTCGCTGCGAAACGCTCGAAGCGGCCCGCGAACTCGCCGCCTGCGAGACGGGGATGAAACGTCAGCTGGCTGCGCGCCGGATCGACCGTCCAGGCAATCGCCGCCGCACTCGCGTCGGGTGCCGCGGGCCCCAATGCGAGAGCCATCAGCAACACCATGCTGCCGACGCAGCGACGCGTGTTCACGCCTATGGACGGGAGAACGGCGACATGCGCCGGAGCACGCCGTCCTTCAGCAGGAAGTGGTGGTAGAGCGCCGCGAGGATGTGCACTGCCGCCACCGCGACCATCAGGAAGAAGAGCACCTCGTGCACCTCCTCGAGCGATTCGTGCAGGTCATGGTTCTCGGCGACCAGCGCGGGGAACTGGAACCAGCCGAAGAGGGTCACCGGGTAATTGGCGGCCGACGACATGGCCCAGCCGGAAATCGGCTGGGCGAGGATCAGCAGGTAGAGCAGACCGTGGCCGGCCGCCGCTGCCTTGCGCTGCCACGGTTCGCCGATGGGGCCAGGCAGGCCGCGGTTCATGACTTTCCAGCCGATTCGCACCAGGGCCAGCAGCAGAACCAGCATGCCGAGTGACTTGTGCCAGTTGAGGATCTGCAGCTTCTCGATACCGTCCGGCAATTCATCGGCGGCTTCAGCGAGGAAGTACTGCGGCACGATCAGCAGCACGATGGCCCAGTGCAGGAACTTGGCAAGACTGCCGTAGGCTTCCGCGGTATTGCGCAGGGGCATGGAGCGACTTCCTGTGGGATGATCCATCCATGGTAGCAAACGCGCGCAAAGACGCGGCACGCGCAACCCTTTGCGCCGTTCTTGCGGCGCCCGCAATCCTGGCCGGTTGCCGTTCGACCACGGCGCCGCCGCCCTCCGCGAATGCCTCGCAGTCGCAGTCCGAGGGTTCCGCAGCGACGACGACACATGCGGGCACGCGCAGGTTTCAGGTCGACCCGGAGCGGACCGTCGTCACCGTCGTCGTCCGCCGGGCCGGACCACTCGCAAAGCTAGGTCACGACCACGTCATCACGTCGGCGGACGAGGCTGGCACCGTCTGGCTCGGCAGCAGGCCGGCGGACTCCTCGTTCGAGCTGACGTTGCCCGTCGAACGCTTCGACGTGGACCTGCCCGAAGGGCGCGCCGCTGCCGGCCCCGAGTTCGCTGCACCGGTGCCGGATGACGCGAGGGCCGGCACGCGCCGCAACATGCTGCGGACCGAAGTACTCGACGGCGAGCATTTCCCCGCCATCACACTGCGCTCGGCGGCCGCGTCCGGCGCGTGGCCGCAACCCGTGGTCCGCATTGCGGTGACGTTGAAAGGGGTCGAGCGTGAGCAGGAAATCCCGGTCATCGTCGAGCGCACCGCGACCGACGTGATCGCGCGCGGTGAGTTGCGGTTGAACCAGACCGACTTCGGCATGACGCCGTTCTCGGTCGCTGGCGGCGCCATCCAGGTCGCGGACACGCTCGAGATCCGCTTCGAAATCGCGGCGTCGTTGCCCGGCGCGATCACTCCGCCGGCGGTTCCGTGAGCAACAGCAGCCGCGTCCCTTCCGGTGCCTCGAGCATCGCCGCGCCCATCGCCATGAGTTCGCGCGGCAGGCGTTTCGCGAAGCGATGACCGCGATCGCGCAAGTGCGCGATCCGTTCCTGCATCGTGGCGTCGGAGAAGACCAGCACCGGAGCCGGCAGATCGATTGCAAATAGCCCGACGTTGAGATCGCTGCTCGAGGCGACGACCTTCGGCAACGGCTGCAGCACCGGCTCGAAGGCTACGAACCCCATGCTTTCCCAGAACGCGCTGGCGACACCGAGGTCGCGTGTTGCGATCGCGAATTCCTCGAAATAGCCCAGGCTGCTCGAATGCGCAGGTGACAGCGCGGGAGGCGAGAATGTGCGGGCCTCGAGCAGCCGCAGCGGCTGTCCCGAGGGATCGCGCAACAGCGCCTGGTGCAGCGAGAGATCGTCGAGTTGCGCTTCCTCGATGGTCACGCCGAGCCGGGCGAGCGTGACGAGTCGCTCGCGCAGCGAGGGCGCAACCCAGGTCGGCAGCGGACTTTCGAAGTCCAGTCCATGCAGGCCGAGGCAGAGCCGGCCATCCGTCACCACGGCATACGAATGCGGCCACGTTTCGCCGACCGACGCCTGCACGAAACCAAGCGACTCGTAAAACGCGAGCGACTCTGCGACGTCGGTTGCCGCGAGACTGATTTCGAGAAAACGTCCGAGCGGCATGAATGGCCGAACGGAGTACGCCGTCAGCGCTGCGCGCCGCGGGCCAGTGCGCGTTCGCGCTGCGCGGCGAGGGCCGCATCGCCGAGGCGCCCGGCACCGAGTTCGGGCCAGCCGCCCACGTGCTGGAGCACGACGTCTTCCATCACGTCGACGTGTGCCGCGCTCGAGTTCAGGCACGGCACGTAGTCGAACGCTTCACCGCCCTGCCCGAGGAACAGGTCGCGGTTCTGCATGCTGATTTCCTCGAGCGTTTCGAGGCAGTCGGTCGCGAATCCCGGGCAGACGACCGTGACGCGCTTCGGACCCGACTTCGCGTAGTCCTGCAGCATCATGTCCACGTACGGTTTCAGCCATTCTTCGCGGCCGAACCGCGACTGGAATCCCAGCGACCATTCGTCCCCGGCCAGGCCGAGCCGCTGCGCAACGCTGCGGGCCGTGCCGAGGCAGAAGCAGTGGTACGGGTCGCCGGCGAGGAAATAGCGCTTCGGGATCGAGTGGAAGGAGAACAGCAGGTGCTTGCGACCGTGCGTTTGCCAGTGCTGCGCGATGCTGTCCGCCACGCCACGCAGGTACGACTCGCGTTCCCAGTACTGGTTGACGAAACGCAGCTCCGGCATCCAGCGCCACTGCGACAGCTCGCGCGTGACGAACTCGAAGATGCTGCCGGTCGTCGTCGAGGAATACTGCGGGTAGAGCGGCAGCACCAGCAGTCGCTGCACGTTCCGTTCGCGGAATCGTTCGAGCACCGACGGAATCGACGGCTCGCCGTAGGTCATCGCGAGATCGACCGTGACGTCGTCGCCGAAGCGTTGCTGCAACCGGGCGGCGAGGCCTGCGGTCAGTTTGCGCGATTCGACCAGCAGCGGCGAACCCTCCGGCGTCCAGATCTTCTGGTAGGCATGGGCACTGCGCCGCGGGCGCGTGCGCAGGATGACGCCGTGCAGGACCAGCCACCAGAGCAGGCGCGGCGCCTCGATGACGCGCGGGTCCGCGAGGAACTCAGCCAGGTACTTCCGCACCGAGCGGGGCGAAGGGTCCGCGGGCGTGCCCAGGTTCACGAGCATGACGCCGACGCGAGGGCGCGAACCGTGGACGAAATCTGGGGTACCGAGCAGGGTCATGCTGGAATTCGCGGGGCGGGACGAGCGGCAAACGATATCACGGCGACCGCTTGCGGCCGCGCGGGGTGGGCAGTCAGCCGTGGACCGGACAGGTTCAGGCGTTACGGACCACGGCCTCCATGCGCGGCGACAGCCGCAGTACCACCAGCTGGAACAAGGCCGCGCCGGCGCAGAACAGCAGCATCGGCATCGCGGTCGCGGCTCCCACCAGGCCCATGACCTGCACGCAGACTGCCGAAACGAACTGGTTTAGGAAGCCGAGCGTGCTCGAACCCACGCCGGTCGCATGCGGCGGGGCGAGGCTCACGGCGATCGCGGTCAGGTGGGGCATGAACAGTCCCTGGCCGAAATACAGCACGCCCATGGGCACGAAGATCCACAACGGGTGCTTGAAACCGGACGCGGCGAAGACGAGCGCGCAGAGCGCGGCCGCCAGCTGCAGGCTGACGCCGAAGGCGATCATCCAGTGCTGGCCGCGAGCCGAGAACCGGCCGACGGCCCAGTTGCCGGCGACGTAGCCGAACGAGATCAGCGGGTAGTACAGGCCGTATTCCGTGGCCGGACGGCCCATGGCCGTCACCATCACGTACGGCGCGAGCGAAATGAAGACCACGAACATCGAGTAGGCGGCCGACGACTGCAACACACAGCTCAGGTAACGGGGCTTGATCAGCAGCGAGCGCGCCACGCGCGCCATCTCGCGCACGGCCGGAGGTTGCTTCGTCGCCGGGCGGGTCTCGGGCAGGTGCTTCCAGGTGAGCCAGGCCACCGCCGCGGCCATCACGATCTGGGCCACGAAGACGGCTCGCCAGCCAAACCACGACGTCAGGAAGCCGCCGATGACGGGGGCTGATGCACTCGACACCACCGCGAAGATCGCGAGCTGCGCCAGCATGCGCGCCATGCTGTCCGGGTATAGATCGCTCACGATCGTGCGCGAGACGGCAATGCCCGTAGCCGTGCCGAACGCGAGCACGCCGCGGCCGGCGATCAGCCAGGCCAGGCTCGGCGCGAACAGGCAGACGACCGAGCCCGCCGCCATCAGGCCGACGCCGGCGAGGATCGCCAGGCGCCGCCCGTAGCGATCCGCGAACGGACCCCAGAACAGCATGCCGATCGCGAACGTCAGCAGCGCGATCGAGAACGTGGCCTGTGCATGGGCGACCGTCGAGCCGAAGTACTCGCGGACGACCGGCAGCGCCGGAAGGTAGATGTTGGTGGCGACCGACCCGATCGTGACGATGAACGCCAGCAGGTAGATCAGCGACCGCTGGTTCAACCCTCGATGCCGCCGATGCAGAGGTACTTGAGCTCGGTGTAGTCGAGGATGCCGTACTTCGAGCCTTCACGGCCGAAGCCCGATTCCTTGACGCCGCCGAACGGCGCGACCTCGGTCGAGATGATGCCGGTGTTGAGACCCACGATGCCGTACTCGAGCGCCTCGGCGACGCGCAGCGAGCGCGCCAGGTCACGCGTGTAGAAATAGGAGGCCAGGCCGAACTCGGTGTCGTTGGCCATGCGGACCGCTTCTTTCTCGTCCTTGAACGAGAAGATGGGCGCGACCGGACCGAAAGTCTCTTCGCGCGCGACCATCATCGTCGGCTTCACGCCGGTGATGATCGTCGGCTCGAAGAAGGTGCCGCCCAGCGTGTGGCGCTTGCCGCCGAGCGCGATCTTGCCGCCCTTGGCCAGCGCGTCCGCGATGTGCTCTTCCACTTTGGCCACGGCCTTGTCGTCGATCAGCGGGCCTTGTTCCGTTGCGCCCTGCAGGCCGTCGCCGACCCGCAGCTTGCGCACCGCCTCGACCAGCTTCGCCACGAACGCGTCGTAGACGCCTTCCTGCACCAGCAGGCGGTTGGCGCAGACGCAGGTCTGTCCGGTGTTGCGGTACTTGCTGGCAATCGCGCCCTGCACGGCCAGGTCGAGGTCGGCGTCGTCGAAGACGATGAATGGCGCGTTGCCGCCGAGCTCGAGCGAGAGCTTCTTGAGGGTACCGGCGCTCTGCACCATCAGCTTCTTGCCGATTTCGGTCGAGCCCGTGAACGTGACCTTGCGGACGATCGGGTTCGAGGTCATCTCACCGCCGATGGCGGTGGCCGAGCCGGTGACCACGCTGAATACGCCCCTTGGGATGCCTGCGCGATGCGCCAGCTCGGCCATGGCGAGCGCGGAGTAGGGTGTCTGCATTGCCGGCTTGCAGACGAAGGTGCAACCCGCGGCAAGTGCCGGGCCCGCCTTGCGCGTGATCATCGCCGCCGGGAAATTCCAGGGCGTGATCGCTGCGACGACACCGACGGGCTGGCGCAACACGAAGATGCGCTTGTCGGGCTGATGGCCCGGGATCACGTCGCCGTAGACGCGCTTGGCTTCCTCCGCGAACCACTCGATGAACGAGGCCGCGTAGGCGATCTCGCCCTTGGCTTCAGCGAGTGGCTTGCCCTGCTCGGCGGTCATCAGCGTGGCCAGGTCGTCGGCGTTGGCCAGCATCAGGTCGTACCAGCGACGCAGCAGCGTGGCGCGATCCTTGGCCGTGCGCGCGGCCCAGGCGGGGAAGGCCACCGCTGCCGCGTCGATCGCCGCGCGCGTTTCCTCGGCACCCATGAATGGCACCGTGCCAAGCACCGCACCATTCGCCGGGTTGGTGACCGGCTTGCTGCCGCCGGTGCGCGCGTCCAGCCACTGGCCGTCGATGTAGCACTGCTGCCGCAGCAGGGTGGAATCCTTGAGATTGAGCGTCATGAGTCTTCTCGGTGTCAGCCCAGGTGCTTACTGAAGAATTCTTTCGTCCGCGCGAAGGCGAGGTGCGCGGCGGCCGCGTCGTGACTGGCGCGGTCCGTGCAGTTGAAGCCATGGCCGGCGGCGTAGGTGTGGTATTCACCCTGCGGAAACGTGGCACGAATCTGCTCTACGTCGCGCAGGGGGATGTGCGCGTCCTGCTCGCCGAAATGGAACTGCATCGGGCAGCGTGGCACCGGCTCGAGGAAGCCAGTGATGCCCCCGCCGTAGTAGGCGACGCCCGCCGCAATACTGGTGCGACTGCCGGCCAGGTAGGTAACGAGCCCGCCCCAGCAGTAGCCGACCATGCCGACGGCGCCGGCGTGGGCCACTGCGTCGATCGCCGCCTGGAGGTCGGTCATGACCTGGCCGAAGTCCGCCCGTTGCATGTAGCCGACACCTTGCGCGATTCCAGTCTCGTCGTAAGCCAGGTTGACGCCGCGTTGCTGGCGATCGAACAAGGCCGGTGCAATCGCAAGGTAGCCCTCGGCGGCGAACTGGTCGGTGACGCGTTCGATATGTCCTGTCACGCCGAAGATCTCCTGGACCACGACGATGCTGCCCCGCGCGAGGCCACTCGGCGCGGCCAGGTAGGACGAAAACGTGTGGCCGTCGGCCGCTCTCAGCTGCAGGTGGCTCATGGTGCGATGCGCGCCTTGCGGCGCAGGATTTTCGCTTGCGGGAAGGGGTCCAAGGATATCAGGGAGGCGCTGCCCGGGGTGAGGATCGGGCCGTGCAGGGGTACCCTTGGCGTCCTCAAGGAAATGTCGGGGACGCTCCATGCTCGTCGGAAACACCACGCGCCGGGTCGCCATCGTCGGCGGTGCCCGGATCCCGTTCGTGCGCTCGATGGGCGCCTACGCGGAATGCAGCAACCAGCAGATGCTGACTGCCGCGTTGCAGGCGCTGGCGGACAAGTACCGTCTTGCCGGCGAGCGACTGGGCGACGTCGGCGCCGGAGCGGTGCTGAAGAGCCCACGCGATTTCAACCTGACGCGCGAAGCGGTCCTCGGCACGACGCTCGACGCGCACACACCGGCTTTCGACCTGCAACGTGCCTGTGGCACGAGCCTTGAAACGGCGATCCTGCTCGGCTTGAAAATCGCGGCCGGCCAGATCGACAGCGCGATTGCGGCCGGCGTCGACACGGCGAGCGACGCCCCGATCGGCATCAACGAGAACCTGCGCAGGATCCTGCTGCGCAGCGCGCGGGGCCGCTCCCTGGGTCAGCGGCTCGCGCCGTGGGCTGCGCTGCGCCCGGGCCATTGGCAGCCGAGCTTTCCTGCGGTTGCCGAACCGCGAACGGGGCTCAACATGGGGCAGAGTTGCGAGCTGATGGCGCGTCGCTGGGGCATCCGGCGCGAGGCGCAGGATGAACTCGCGCTCGCCAGCCACGTCCGCGCAGCCGCTGCGTACGATGCCGGCTTCTTCGACGACCTCGTGTTCGAGTTCGAGGGTGTGCGGCGCGACGACAACCTGCGGCGCGACACTTCGCTGGAAAGGCTGGCCAGGCTGAAGCCCGCGTTCCCCGTCGATGGCAGCGCCACGCTGACCGCGGGCAATTCGACGCCGATGACGGACGGCGCCGCTGCGGTGCTGCTGGCGAGCGAAGACTGGGCGCGTGCCAGGGGCCTGCCGGTGCAGGCCTACCTGACGTTCGGCAAGGTGGCGGCGGTCGACTTCCTGCAGGACGAAGGGCTGCTGATGGCGCCGGCCTATGCCGTGCCGCGCATGCTGGATGACGCCGGCATCACGCTGCAGGACTTCGATTTCTACGAGATTCACGAAGCGTTCGCGGCGCAGGTGCTGTGCACGCTGGCGGCGTGGGAGTCGGCGGAGTTCTGCCGCGACCGGCTGGGCCGCGAGCGGCCGCTCGGCTCGATCGACCGTGCGAAGCTCAACGTGAATGGCAGCAGCCTGGCGGTTGGCCATCCGTTTGCAGCGACAGGCGCGCGCATCGTCGCGACGCTCGCCAAGTTGATCGATCGGCGCGGCGGCGGCCGTGGGCTCATCTCGATCTGCACGGCCGGTGGCATGGGCGTCAGCGCAATCGTCGAGCGCTGAAGACCTTATAATCCCCGACCCGTCGCCGGCATGGATCCGCCCTGATGTCTTTCCGCACCCATACCTCGATCCTCGTATTCGCCGTGACCCTGGCCTTGCAGGGTTGTGTCTCGGCGCCCCCGTCCCCGACCGCCACGAAGGCGCCGGATGCGCAGTCGCCGGCGAAGGCGACCGACACCAGGCGGCAGCTCGATGCGCTCTTCGAGAGTTATTTCGAGGACAACCTGCGCGCCAACCCCTTGCTCGCGACCTACATCGGCGACCATCGCTACGACGATCAGTTGCCGAATTCGATCGGTCCGCAGTACCTGGCGGCCTCGCGCGCGCTGAACCAGAAGTACCTTGCGGCGATCCGCGCGCTCGACCCTGGTTCGCTCTCGCCGGCGGACCGGATCTCGTACGACATCTTCCTGTACGAGCGGGAACGGGAAGCGCGGGGCGAACGGTTTCCGTTTCATCTGCTGCCGATCAACCAGGCCGGCAGCCTGCTCACGGTGATGCCCGCGCTGGGTTCGGGCACCAACGCGCAGCCGTTCGAGACGGTCGCGGACTACGAGCGCTGGTTGCAGCGGTTGGACGGGCTGGCCGTCTGGATGGACCAGGCGGTGGTCAACATGCGGGAAGGCGCGACCAAGGGTGTCGTGCAACCGCGCGCCGTGATGGAAAAGGTGCTCGGTCAGCTCGACGCAATGGCCGTGCCGCAGGCGCAGGACAGCCAGTACTTCGCACCGATCCGCAGCTTTCCGGCGGATTTCTCCGCGGCCGACCGCGAACGGCTCACTGCCGAATACACCAGGATGCTCGACGCCACGCTATTGCCCGCCTACCGGCGACTGCGTGATTTCGTGCGCGACGAATACCTGCCGCAATCGCGCAGCAGCGTGGCCTGGACGGCATTGCCTGACGGGCAGGCGTGGTACGCCTACTACGTGCAGGAACACACCACCACCAACCTGACGCCCGACGAGATTCACGCGCTGGGTCTCGGCGAGGTGAAGCGCATCCTGGGCGAAATGGACGATGTCCGGCAGCAGGTCGGGTTCAAGGGCGACCTCGAGGCGTTCTTCACGTTCCTCGAAACCGATCCGCAGTTCTATTTCACCCAGGGCTCGGACCTGCTCGACGGCTACCGCGCGCTCAAGACGCGGATCGACGCCGCGTTGCCGCAGCTGTTCTCGGTGTTTCCGCGCGCGGACTACGAAGTGCGCGAGGTCGAGGCGTTCCGCGCGCAGTCCGCGGCGGGTGCGTATTACCAGCAGCCCTCGGCGGACGGCTCGCGTCCCGGCGTCTTCTACGTCAACACGTACAACCTGAAGGCGCAGCCGAGGTTCGGCATGGAGACGCTGTCGCTGCACGAAGCGTCCCCGGGGCACCACTTCCAGGTGTCGATCCAGCAGGAACTCGAAGGCGTGCCGCGATTCCGCCGCTTCGGCGGTGATTACACGGCCTACGTCGAGGGCTGGGCGCTCTACGCCGAGTCGCTGGGCAAGGAACTCGGCCTCTTCACCGACCCTTACCAGTGGTACGGGCGACTGAACGACGAGCAGCTGCGCGCGATGCGCCTGGTCGTCGACACCGGGCTGCACGCGAAAGGATGGACCAGGGAACAGGCCATCAAGTTCATGCTCGACAACTCGACGATGGCTGAGTCGGACGTCGTTTCCGAGGTCGAACGCTACATCGCCTGGCCCGGCCAGGCGCTCGGCTACAAGGTCGGGGACCTGCGGATCCAGGGCTTGCGCCACAAGGCAGAGCAGGCACTCGGGCCGAAGTTCGACCTCCGCGACTTCCACCGCGAGGTCCTGAGCGACGGTGCCGTGCCGATGGACGTGCTCGAGGCGAAGATCGAGCGCTGGATCGCGGCTCACCACTGAAGTCCCGGCGCATGCGGCGAAATCATTTCCGGTTGCCACTTTTGGTCGCCACGCTGGCATTGACGGCGTGCGATTTCGCATCGGAGCCGTCGACGCGACCCGAAGAGAAGCCGTCGGAGTTGTCCGCCCCCCTGCGCGCGTCCAACGCCGAAGCGGCCGCGCTGTATCGCGTCGTCGAAACGTATTTCGACCAGTACCTCGCGCTGAACCCCATTCGTGCCAGTGAGCTTGGCGACCACCGGTTCGACGACCGCTTCGGCGATTACGTCAGCATGAGCTGGATGGCGGATTCGCTCGGCATCGAACAGGAGTCGCTGGAGAAGCTGGCGGCGATCGACCCGAAGCGGCTCGCAGGCGAGGACCTCGTCACCTATGCGGCTTTCAAGCGTCAGCGCGAGCTGGGCATCGGCGGGTACCGGTATCCGAGTGAGCTGCTGGCGATCAACTCGTGCTCCGACTGGCCGGGCGCCTTCGCCCGGCTTGGTTCCGGCAAGGGCGCGCATCCATTCAGGACGACGCGCGACTACGACAACTTCCTCGCGCGCATGGATGGCTTCGTCGTCTGGGTGGACCAGGCCATCAACAACCTGCGTGCCGGTGTCACCAAGGGCGTAGTGCTGCCGCGGGTCGTGGTCGAGCGCACGCTGCCGCAGCTCGAAGCGTTCGGCCGGCTCGAGGACCCGCGGCAGACCGTGTTCTGGCAGCCGCTGCTGAACTTCCCGGCCGGGCCGAGCGTGGCCGACCGCCGGCGCCTGCTGCAGGCTTACGACGAAAAGCTGCGGACCAAGGTATTGCCCGCCTATCGGCGCCTGCACGATTACCTGGCACAGGAATACCTGCCTGCGGCGCGCGCTACCGTGTCGTGGTCGGACCTGCCGAGCGGGGACCTCTGGTATGCGTATCTCGTGCGGTACTACACCTCGACGGACATGACGCCGGGGCAGGTGCATGAGCTCGGCCTGCGCGAGGTGGCGCGGCTGCGTGCGGGCCTCGCGGGCCTGCAGGGAACGCTTGGCATCGCGGGTGAGCCGCAGGCCGTGTTCGATGCGCTGCGAGCGGATCCGCGGTTCCAGTTCGGCGATGCCCGGTCGATGCTCGCGGGTTACGCGGCGCTGCACGACCGCGTCGATGCGCGCTTGCCCGCCTTGTTCCTGCGCCGGCCGAAGTCGACTTTCGAGACCCGGCCGCTCGAGGATTTTCGTGCGGCCTCGGCTGCAGGTGCCTCGTACTCCGCGCAGAATGCCGCTGACGGACAGGCGGGCGTCTTCTACGTGAATACCAGTGAACTCGCATCGCGCCCGTCCTATGCGATGGACGCACTGTACCTGGGCGAGGCCGTGCCCGGTCGCTTCTACCTGGCGGCGATCGCGCAGGAAACGCCCAATCTGCCGCGGTTTCGCCGCTTCGGCGACGACGCGGCGTTGGTCGCGGGATGGGCGCTGTACGCGCAATCGCTCGGAGCGGATCTGGGACTCTATGCGGACCCGTACAGCCAGTTCGGCGCACTGAACCTGGAGCTGTCAAGTGCGGCGGCCCTCGTCGTCGACACGGGTCTGCATGCGCAGGACTGGACCCGCCAGCGTGCGGAGGAGTACCTGCGCGCGAACACGGCGCTCAGCGAGGCGGAGATTGCTGCCGCAGTCGATCGCTACGTTGCCTGTCCCGGCCAGGCACTCGCCGCCAAGGTCGGGCAGCTCAAGATTCTCGAGCTGCGTCGTCGCGCCGAGCAGCGGCTCGGTGCGCGCTTCGACCTGCGCGAATTCCACGAACAAGTCATCGGCAGCGGCATACTGCCTTTGTCCGTGCTCGAAACCAGGATCAATCGCTGGATCGGAGCGCGCCGTTGAGGCGCGCGGCGCTGCATCAGTAGCCGTAGCCGTCGGTGCGGATGTCGTCGAGTTCGTCGCCGACGAAGCGCAGCTTGCGCAGCAACTTGCTCGAGCCGAAGTTGTACGTCCACACTTCCACTGGCATCTCGATGACTCCCGGGCCGTAGTAGTCGTACCGGTTGTAACCGTATCCGTACTCGTAGCGGGGCGCGCGACGGATCACGCCCTGGAAGCTGACGCTCGAGGGTTCGCCGCAGAGGGTGCGAACCTTGTCCTTGCCGTCACTGACGGTGATGAGCTTGCTGCCACAGCGCATCGAGTCGTCGGCGCGCGCGGGGGCAGCACCGAGCGTGCCAGCGATCACGGTCGCAAGAAGCAGGTTTCTCAGGTAGCGCACGATGCAAGCATAGCTGTTGCCCGTCGGTGCCGCTGGCTTCCGATCCACTCGAATTCCTGTAAGTAACTGAATGCATTAAGTTAATTGGCCATTCAAGGTTCGTCTCCGGGAGCCTCTGTCGGCACTTCGACCGGCCAGGCTGGGTGCACGGCGGCCATCGATCGGCGTCTATCGACATGCCCGGCGCGTGGCCGGGGCCCGCAGGCCGTTCTGCTAACCTAACCGACCCCGAAACGTCGGCTGAATCCACGATGCCCCTCGACCGAGCCTTCGAAAAGCGCCTCGCCGGCGTCATCAACGCCCGCACGCGTGGCGTGCTGCAGGGCGGGCTCAAGGGCGTCGAGCGGGAATCGCTGCGCGTGACGCCGACCGGGCGGATCTCGCAGGCGCCGCATCCCCGGGCCCTGGGGTCGGCGCTCACCAACGAGCACGTCACGACCGATTACTCCGAAGCGCTGATCGAACTCGTCACGCCGCCGTTCGCCCACACCTGGGAGCTGGTGCAGTACCTCGCCGACCTGCATCGCTTCGTCTACACGAACCTGCCCGACGACGAATTGCTCTGGGCCACGAGCATGCCGTGCGCCATCAAGGGCGAAGCAAGCATACCGATCGCGCAGTTCGGCCCGTCGAACGTCGGGCGCATGAAAACCGTGTACCGCGAAGGTCTCGGTCACCGCTACGGCCGCGTAATGCAGGCCATTGCAGGCGTGCATTTCAACTACTCGTTCCCGGAGCACTTCTGGCCGGTGCTGGCGGACGTGCTGCAGCCCAGGGACTCCGGTCAGGCCTTCCGCTCCGAGTCCTATTTCTCGCTGCTGCGCAATTACCGGCGACACGGCTGGATCGTGCTGTACCTGTTCGGCAATTCCCCGGCGCTGTGCCCGTCATTCCTGCAGGGACGCAAGGTCGACGGCCTCGAGCCGCTGGAACCGGGCAGCCTGTACGCTCCACATGCGACCTCGCTGCGCATGAGCGACCTCGGCTACCGCAACAAGAGCCAGGCGGGGCTCAACGTCTCGGTCAACAGCCTCGAGCACTACGTGCGCGACCTGACGGCCGCGATCAGCACGCCGAATCCCGATTACGAGAAGATCGGCGTGAAGGTCGATGGCGAGTACCTCCAGCTCAACGCCAACATCCTGCAGATCGAGAACGAGTACTACAGCTTCATCCGCCCGAAGCGCGTCACCCGGAGCGGCGAGCGTCCGACGAAGGCGCTGCAACGCGCAGGCGTGCAGTACGTCGAGATGCGCTCGCTCGACGTCAGCGTCTTCGATCCGGTGGGCGTCAACCAGAACAAGCTGCGGTTCCTCGAGGCGTTCGCGGCCTTCTGTGTCCTGCGCGACAGCCGTCCGATCGAGAACTCGGAGCAGGACGAACTCGACGGCAACCATGCAATCGTTGCACGCGAAGGCCGCCGGCCCGGTCTGTTGCTGCGCCGTGGCGGTCGCGACGTCAGGTTGACCGACTGGGCCGCCGAGATCATCGATTCGATGCGCGGCCTCTGCGAGCTGCTGGACGAGGGCGACCCGCAACGCCCGTACCTCACCGCACTCGAGCTGCAGGAGGAGAAGATCCGCGATGTAAGTTTGACTCCGGCGGCGCGCTCGTTGCACGAAATGCGCACCAACGAAGAATCGTTCTTCAACTTCGCGCTGCGCATGTCGAAGGTGCACCAGTCCTACTTCAAGGACCTGCTCTCCCCGAACTCGTCCAGGCAGGAAGAGTTTGCCGCCGAGGCGGCCGAGTCGATCGAGCAGCAGGCGCGGATCGAAGCGTCGGACGAGTTGTCGTTCGACGAGTACCTCGCCCGCTATTTTTCCGCGTGATCAGCGGGTAGTCAGAGAATTCCGGTCGTCATCCGGCCCTGCACATCGATCGAGCCGCGCAGCATGCCGCGAGAGTTGAACGGCAGGGCAAGCGTGCCGTCGCGCCCGACGACGATCACGCCGCCTTCGCCCCCCATCCGCTGCAGCTGCTCGTGCACCACGATGTCGGCTGCCTCACGCACGTTCTTGCCCGCGTAACGGACCAGCGATGCGATCTCGTGCGCGACCGTCGCGCGAATGAAGTATTCGCCGTGCCCCGTCGCCGAAACGGCGCAGCAGTCGTTGGCCGCGTAAGTGCCTGCGCCGATCACCGGTGAGTCGCCGACCCTGCCCCAGCGCTTGGCGGTCATGCCGCCCGTGGACGTCGCCGCGGCCAGGTTGCCGGCGGCGTCGAGCGCCACTGCGCCGACGGTTCCCATCAGCGATTCACGAAAACCGCCTGCGCTCGCATCGAGTGCGGCTGCCAGTTCGCGCTGCCGTCGCTCCGTGACGAAATAGCGGTTCGCCACGGGTTCGAGTCCCTGTTCGAGGGCGAATTCCTCGGCGCCCTGGCCGGACAGCATCACGTGCGGCGACACGTCCATCACCAGCCGGGCGAGGCCGATCGGACTTTTCACGTGGCGCAGGCCCGTCACCGCACCAGCGCGCAGGTCGCGTCCATCCATCAGCGACGCGTCGAGTTCGCAAATCCCGTTGGCCGCGATCACGGCACCGCGGCCGGCGTTGAAGAGCGGGTTGTCTTCGAGCACCTGCACCGCGGCGACGACGGCGTCGAGACTCGGGCCGCCCGCCTCCAGGATTAGTTGCCCGGCACGCAGCGCCTGCTCCAGGCCGGCGCGGTAGGCGGCCTCCCGTTCGGGCGTGAGTTCGGCGGGCGGGATGTCCCCCGCGCCCTCCGTGGACGGCGATCGCTGGCATGTCATTCCTTCGCGGCAGGTCGGTCGAAGGAAACGAACATACCAGAGCGCCGCGCCACGTATTATTTTGGGCGCAAAGTGCAGCCCGCCCGGACCGGGGCACGTGTCCGCCCACCGGTTCATTTCGAACGAGTTCCCCGACCCGATGCGCCACCACCGCAAGATCAAGACCCTGCTCGTCGCCAACCGCGGCGAGATCTCCATCCGCGTGATGCGTGCTGCGCACGAGCTGGGGATCAAGACCGTCTCGATCTACTCGCAGGAGGACCGCTTCTCGCTGCACCGCATGAAGGCGGACGAGGCCTACCTGGTGGGCGAGGGCAAGGGGCCGGTCGAGGCTTACCTCGGGATCGACGACATCATCCGCGTGGCGCTCGAATGCGGTGCCGATGCAATCCACCCCGGCTACGGGTTCCTCTCCGAGAACCCGACGTTCGCGGAAGCCTGCGCGGATGCGGGTCTGCTGTTCATTGGTCCGACGCCCGAAATAATGCGTCGGCTCGGCAACAAGGTGACCGCACGCGAGCTCGCGATTGCGGCGGGTGTGCCGGTGATGCCGGCCACGCCGCCGCTACCGCCCGACGCTGCCAAGGTGCTCGAGCTGGCCGCGAGGGTTGGCTATCCCGTCATGCTCAAGGCCAGCTGGGGTGGCGGCGGCCGCGGCATGCGCGCGATCGACGACGCCTCGCAACTGGGCGAGATGGTCGCCATCGCACGGCGCGAAGCGAAGGCCGCGTTCGGCAACGACGAGGTCTACCTCGAGAAACTGGTGCGGCGCGCGCGCCACGTCGAAGTGCAGATCCTCGGCGACAGGCATGGCAACCTGGTGCACCTCTACGAGCGCGACTGCACCGTGCAGCGCCGCAACCAGAAGGTCGTCGAGCGCGCACCGGCCGTTTTCCTGGACGACACGCGGCGGCTGGAACTCTGCGAACTCGGTCTGCGCATCGGGCGCGCCGTCGGTTACCTCAATGCAGGCACCGTCGAGTTCCTGCAGGACGCAGACACCGGCCAGTTCTATTTCATCGAGGTCAATCCGCGCATCCAGGTCGAGCATACGGTGACCGAAGTAGTCACCGGCATCGACATCGTCAAGGCGCAGATCCGCATCGCCGAGGGCGCCGCGATCGGCACGCCCGCCAGCGGCGTGCCCGCGCAGGCGGACATCCGCGTCACCGGCCATGCGATGCAGTGCCGGGTCACGACGGAGGATCCCGAGAACAGCTTCATCCCGGACTACGGCCGCATCACGGCTTATCGCAGCCCGGCGGGTTTCGGCATCCGGCTCGATGCAGGTACGGCGTACTCGGGCGCGTTCATCACCCGCTCGTACGACTCGCTGCTGGTGAAGGTGACCGCCTGGGCGCCGTCGTCCGACGAGACGATCGCGCGCATGGACCGCGCGCTGAAGGAGTTCCGGGTGCGCGGTGTCAGCACGAACCTGCGCTTCCTCGAGCAGTTGATCACGCACGAGCACTTCCGTGACGGCTCGTACACCACCCGGTTCATCGACCAGACACCGGAGCTGTTCCGCTATCCGCGCAAGCGCGACCGTGCGACGCGGTTGCTGCGCTTCGTCGCGGACGTGATCGTGAACGGTAACCCGGAAGTGGCCGGCCGCGCCCGTCCGGGCCGCATCGTGGATGCACGTCCGCCGAAGTTGCCCGTCAGTACGCCGCCGCCCGGCACGAAGCAGCGTCTCGACGAGCTGGGCGCGAGCAAGTTCTCGCAGTGGATGCTCGACCAGCCGCAGGCGCTGCTCACCGACACCACGTTCCGTGATGCCCACCAATCCCTGCTGGCGACCCGCTTTCGCACCCGCGACCTGGTCGCCATCGCGCCGGCCTACGCGCGGCTGGCACCGGACCTGTTCTCCGTCGAATGCTGGGGTGGCGCGACGTTCGACGTCGCGATGCGCTTCCTGCGCGAATGCCCGTGGGACCGCCTGATCGCGTTCCGCGAGGCGATGCCGAACCTGCTGCTGCAGATGCTGCTGCGATCCGCCAACGCGGTGGGGTACACGAACTACCCGGACAACGTCGTGCGGTACTTCGTGCAGCAGGCCGCGAACAACGGTGTCGACGTGTTCCGCGTCTTCGATTCGCTGAACTGGGTCGACAACATGCGCGTCGCGATGGACGCAGTCGGCGAGTCCGGCAAGCTGTGCGAAGCCGCCATCTGCTATACGGGCAACCTGAGCGATCCACGCCAGTCCAGGTACGACCTCAAGTACTACGTTGCGATGGCGAAGCAGCTGGAGCGGGCGGGCGCCCACATTCTCGGCATCAAGGACATGGCGGGCCTGTGCCAGCCGCGAGCCGCGCACACCCTGGTCAGGGCGCTCAAGGCCGAGATCGGCATTCCGGTGCACTTCCACACGCACGACACCAGCGGCATTGCAGCTGCCAGCGTACTCGCAGCCATCGATGCCGGCTGCGATGCCGTGGACGGCGCGCTCGATGCCATGAGCGGCCTGACGTCGCAACCGAACCTGGGTTCGATCGTCGAAGCGTTGCGCCACGGCCCGCGGGATTCCGGTCTCGACCCCGACAACCTGCGGCTGCTCTCCAACTACTGGGAGCAGGTGCGTCACGGCTACGCGGCGTTCGAGAGCGACATGCGTGCCGGCGCTTCCGAGGTGTACGTGCACGGCATGCCCGGCGGGCAGTACACCAACCTGCGCGAACAGGCCCGCGCGCTCGGGATCGACGACACCCGCTGGCATGAGGTGGCGCGCGCTTACGCCCAGGTCAACGAGATGTTTGGCGACATCGTCAAGGTCACGCCGTCGTCGAAGGTCGTGGGCGACATGGCGATCATGATGGTGACGAGTGGACTCACGGCCGAGGATGTCGCCGATCCGGGGACGGACGTAGCCTTCCCGGAATCGGTGGTCGCGTTGTTCCGCGGCGACATCGGCCAGCCGGTCGGCGGCTTCCCGCGCGAACTGCAGCGCAAGATCCTCGGCGACGTGCAACCCTCGACCTCACGCCCGGGCGAACTCCTGCCGCCGGTCGATCTCGACCAGGCCCGCGCACGCGTGCAGGAGAAGATGCCGCGCGCCATAACCGATCATGAGTTTGCGTCGTGGCTGATGTATCCGAAGGTGTTCTCCGACTACATGGCGGATCGCACGCATTTCGGTGACGTGAGCGTGCTGCCGACGCGCGCCTTCTTCTACGGCCTGGAAGCGGGTGAAGAGATCACGGTCGATCTCGAGAAGGGCAAGCACCTGATCATCCGCTACGTGACGACCAGCGACTTGCACGACGACGGCACGCGCAGCGTGTTCTTCGAGCTGAACGGACAACCGCGGTCGGTCAGGGTGCAGGACCGGAGCCAGGTCGCGAAGCGTCCGCCGCGCCGCAAGGCCGAGCTCGATCACCCGGACGAAGTCGGCGCGCCGATGCCGGGCACGATCGCCACGGTCAACGTCTTGCCCGGTCATGCCGTTGCCCGTGGCGACGTGCTGGTGACTATCGAGGCGATGAAGATGGAAACGAGCGTGCGCGCAGAACGCGATGGCGTGATCGCCGAAATCATCGCGCGCCCGGGCCAGCAGGTGGACGCCAAGGACCTGTTGCTGGTGCTCGAGGCGGTCACGGCATGAAGCGGCGGCACGCATGACGGAGGACGTCGTCGCAGCGGAGTTGCAGGCGGCATACCCGGCGCTGCAGGGCCTGGATGCGGCCGATCTCGCCGTCATGCTCGCTGACGCGCAACTGGTCGACCTGCCGGCCGGCACGGCACTGTTCGGCGCGGGCTCGCCCTGCCGCCAGTTCCCGTTCGTCCTGCGCGGATCGATCCGCGTCTCGAAGGTGGGCGAAGGCAGGGAACTGCAACTGTATCGGGTCGGCCCCGGGGAGAGTTGCGTCCTCACCAGCAGCTGCCTCATGGGCAACAGTGACTACCCTGCGTCCGGCACGGTCGAGGCGGACGCGCGACTCGTCGTGTTGTCACACGCAGCGTTCGACGTGCTGATGGCCAGGCACGCTCCGTTCCGCCAGTACGTGTTCGGGCTGTTTGCGGACCGCCTCGCGGACCTGATGGGTCTGGTCGAGGCAGTGGCTTTTCACAAGCTGGATCGACGCGTCGCGGCGGCTTTGCTCGGCCATGGCAGAACCGTGTCGCTGACGCATCAGCAGCTGGCGGACGAGGTCGGCAGCGTGCGGGAAATCGTCACGCGCGTGCTGCGCGTTTTCGCCGACGAAGGCAGCGTGCGACTGGGCCGCGGCTCGATCGAGATTACCGATGCCGGTGCCCTGCGCAGGATCGCGTCGGGCGCCTGACCCCGCCCTTGGTGACCTAGGTTACTGACACTGCCGCCCGAGGCTCCTAGGATGTGCTCCAGGGTTCGAGCCGCGATGGCCCGACCTCGACCACCGAGACAACGCAACCAGGAGAAGTACGTCATGACACCGAACGTTGGGGGAATGGACCGGACCTTGCGCATCGTCGTGGGCCTGGCATTGTTGTCGCTGTTCTTCCTGCTGGAAGGCAACGCGCGCTACTGGGGCCTGATCGGCATCGTGCCGATCCTGACCGGCACGTTCCGTTGGTGCCCGGCCTACCTGCCTTTCGGCATCAGCACCTGCCCGATGAAGAAAGGCTGACCTCGTCGCCTCCCTCTCCCGCCAAGACGGGAGAGGGTTGGGGTGACGGCGCCGCGAGGGGTGCCGGCTTCCGACTAACCCCATCCCCTGACCCTTGACCCCTGACCCCTAGCCCCTGACGACAGTCCCCAGCCAGCGCCGCAAGGTCGTGGCATCCATCGCGCCGGCTTGCCGCGCCACTTCCTTGCCGTCCTTGAACACCATCAGGGTCGGAATGCTGCGAATGCCGTAGCGGGCACCGATGTCCTGGGCCTCGTCCGTGTTGAGCTTGGCGAACCGGGCCGCTGGCTCGGTCTCGGCGGCGACTCGCTCGAAGGCCGGCGCCATCGACCGGCAGGGGCCGCACCACGGGGCCCAGAAGTCGACGACCACCGGGACGCCGGATCGAGCGACGTGGCGGTCAAAATTGGCGGCCGTCAGCGTTACGGGATGGCCCTGGAACAGCGCTTCGTGACAACGAGGGCACTTTGGCTGATCCCGCATCCGTGCCGTCGGGATACGGACGATCCCATCGCAACGCTGGCAGACGACCTGGGTGGCCGCAGGGGCGGCACTGGCAGTAATCATGTCGGTCCCTTCTCCGGTGGCTTTGGCCGGTTCTATGGGGCCGTCCGGGCCGGAAGCAAGCGCAACTCGCAATGCGCGGGCCTTGCATCGGAGTGCCCCCGCCTCCACATCAGCGGGGCCACGACCGCCGGAGGCAACGCCGTCCATGCGATTCAAGGATTACTACGAGGTCATGGGTGTGCCGCGGGGCGCGACCCAGGATGAGATAAAGCGCGCGTATCGCAAGCTCGCGCGCAAGTTCCATCCAGACGTCAGCAAGGAAAAGGATGCCGAGGCGCGGTTCAAGGAACTGCAGGAGGCGAACGAGGTCCTGAAGGACCCCGAAAAGCGCGCGGCCTACGACCAGCTCGGGGCCGACTGGCGGCAGGGGCAGGAATTCCGTCCGCCGCCCGACTGGGGCAAAGGCTTCGAGTTCACGCCGGGGCACGGCGCACGAGGCGGTCGCGCAGCCGGTCCGGGGGCCGGCGCGGACTTCAGTGACTTCTTTTCCGAGCTGTTCGGAGCGCGGAGCCCGTTCGGCGGCGCGCACGGTTTCGAATCCGCCGGCCGCGGCGGCGCAGGGCGTGGCTTCGCAGCCGCCGGCCAGGACCACGTCGCACGCGTCGAGATCGACCTCGAGGACGCGTATCGCGGTGGCACGCGCACGCTCGAACTGCGCACGCCCGAGATCACCCCCGACGGCCACGTCACGTCGAGGCCGCGCACCCTGCGCGTGTCGATCCCTGCGGGTGTCGTCGAGGGCCAGCAGATCCGGCTCGCGGGCCAGGGCAGCGCGGGCATGGGCGGTGGTCCGGCCGGCGACCTGTATCTCGAGGTGAATCTGCGGCCGCACCCGCTGTTCAAGCTCGACGGCCGCGACGTGACGGTGCAGTTGCCGGTCGCGCCATGGGAAGCCGCGCTGGGTGAATCGGTTTCGGTGCCGACGCTAGGTGGCCCCGTCGAAATGAAGCTGCCGGCCGGCGCCCGGGCCGGGCAGCGGCTGCGATTGCGTGGCCGCGGCCTGCCTGGCCCCACACCCGGTGACCAGTACGTCACGCTGGCGATCATGCTGCCGCCCGACAGCCCGCAGGCGCGTGACTTCTTCGCGCGCATGAAGCGGGAGCTGGCCTTCGACCCGCGGGCCGAGCTCACCGCCAGCACGAGGGCGCCCGCATGAGCACCCGCAATGACGATGACGACGTGCTGCGTGCGCAATTCCTCGACGACGACTGGCTGCGCATCGACGAACTCTGCGGCCGACTTTGCGTCGAGCAGCAGTGGATCGTCGACATGGTGGAACTCGGTGCGCTCGATCCGTGCAGTGGACGCGAACCCTCGGACTGGGCTTTTCCGCGACGGCAGCTGCCGCGCGTGCTGGCGATGACGCGGCTCGTGACGGACCTCGGCGTGAACCTCGCCGGTGCCGCGATCATTCTCGATCTCGTCGAAGAACGCCGCCGGCTGCTGTCGCAGCTGCACAGCAGGGGTTAGGCAATCGCCGCTCCCAGCAGCGAGCCAATGAGCCACGTCGCGACGCCCGCGCCGCCGCCGATCAGCACCATGCGCAATCCACCCGCGATTGCGCTGCGGCCCGTGAACAGGCTCAACGCGGCGCCAACCCCGAACAGTGCAATGCCGGCGGCGATCGCGGCGATCGTGACCGACCGCTGCAGCGGCAATCCGAACAGGAACGGCACCAGCGGGACGATCGCACCGAACGAGAACGCCAGGAACGAATAGATCGCGGCGCCCCACGGCGAGCCGAGATCGTCCGGATTGAGTCCCAGCTCTTCGCGCGCGAGCGCGTCGAGCGCGTTCGCCTCGTTCTTCACCAGCTCGCGGCTCACGCGGCGCGCCTCATCGAGCTGCATGCCGCGCGCCTGGTAGATCAGCGCGAGCTCCTCCGCTTCTTCTTCCGGGTATTCGTGCAGTTCATCGCGCTCGAGCCCGATCTGGTACTCGAACATCTCGCGCTGCGAGCGCATCGACACGTATTCGCCCGCGGCCATGGAGAGCGCGCCTGCGAGCAATCCCGCCACGCCGCTGGTCAGCACGAAATCCGCGCTCGCCGCCGCCCCCGCGACGCCCATGATCAGGCTGGTGTTGGAGACGAGCCCGTCGTTGATGCCGAAGACCGCGGCGCGGAGGTTGCCGCCGCCGTAGCCCTTGTGCCGTGCGCCCACCTCCGACACCGAGGTGGGCATCAGGTGACCTGCGAGCGAGCGCTGCGAATCGTAGGCCGAGAGTCCGCGCACCTTCATTGCGGCCAGCATGTGGCGCACTCTTCGAGGTCCGAACGCGCGTGCAAGCCCGGCGGTGATGCGTGCACGCACGGACGGCGCAAACGCGGGTGGCGCAGGCTGCGCTGCGCTGGCGAGCCACTTGTCGGCCTGGAAATCGGCTGCTGCGGCCAGTGCGCGGAACAGTTCCGCGATCTTCGCGTCGGTTTCGCACGACGCGAGCTCGCGATAGAGCCACGCGGACTGTTTTTCTTCGTGCCAGCTGTCGAGGGAAGTCATGGGCGAGGCGCCCGGCTGCTCAAGTGAGCATCGCTCCGCCACTCTGCCCGCGGATCAGTTTCTGCACCTGCTTCAGGATGGCGACGTTCACGTACGGCTTTTCGATGAAATCCGTGGCGCCTTCGCGCATGGCCGCGACTGCGGTGGGAACGTCCGATTCGTCGGCGAGCAGGATCACCGGCACGTCGTTGCCGTTGCTGCGCAGCCGGCGCAGCAGTTCCAGGCCGGACATGCCGGGCAGGAGCAGGTCGACGATGAGGCACGCAAGGTTCCGTGACGAGCCCGAGAGCAGGTACGACTCCGCGGTATCGAAGCTCATGACTTCGACACCGACGGGCTGCAGCATCGTCTTCAACGCCGCGCGCGCGACCGGGTCGGAGTCGATGACGCCGACGACCGGGGGTGCCTCCTGCGCTGCAGAGATGGCGGGTGACATGGGGGAGCGCGCGATCTCGGAACCCGCGCAACTCACGACGAGCAGCGGGGACGAGTTGGCGGGGCAGAATGCGCTGCGTAATCGGGTCGCATGCCGCGCAGTTTTCACGGCCGCCACGTCTGCGGCAATTGCGGGTTTATACGTAAATGCGAGCGGTTCTCAACGGGTGCTGCGACGCAACACGCGCGGCTATTCTTCGGTCCGCTCGACTTCGAGCACCATGCGGACGAGATGGGCCAGCGAATGCGCTTCCATCTTTTCCATCACGCGCGCGCGGTGGATTTCCACGGTCCGCTGGCTCAGGTTGAGGTCGCCGGCAATCACCTTGTTCGCCTTGCCGGCGACCACGAGATCGAGCACTTCCTTCTCGCGCGGCGTCAGCGATTCCAGCCGTTTCCGGATCATGTTGCGCTCGGCCAGCATGCGGCGGCTGCCGGCATCCTTTTCCAGCGCCTGGTTGATGCGGTCGAGCAGGTCCTGGTCGCGGAACGGCTTCTGGATGAAATCGACCGCGCCGGCCTGCATCGCTTCGACCGCCATCGGCACGTCGCCGTGGCCGGTGATGAAGATGATCGGCAGGATCGAGTGGCGCTCGTTGAGTTTCACCTGCAGTTCGAGCCCGCTCATGCCAGGCATGCGGATGTCGAGCACCAGGCAGCCGGGACGGTCGTCACGGTCGGCGTCGAGAAATTCCTGCCCGGATTCGAACACTTCGACCGGCAGGCCGACCGACTTGAGCAGCATCCGCAGCGAGTCGCGGACGGCCGTGTCGTCGTCGACCACGAACACCGTGGGCTTGATTTCCTTGATCACTCGGAACTACTCCCCTTTGGATGCCAGCGTCACCGGCGAGGCCGGCAGCGTGAAATGAAATCGTGCGCCGGTTCCCTCGTTGGGAGTGTGCCACAGGCGTCCGCCGTGGGCGCGCACGATCGAGCGGCTGATGGCGAGGCCGAGGCCGGTGCCGGCCGATTTCGTCGTGAAGAACGGGTTGAACAGGTGCTCGGCGGCTTCCGGCGCCAGGCCGCTGCCATGATCCGCCACGATGATTTCGATCTCGCCTTCCGGCAGCTGGCGCGTGCTGAGCAGGACCTCGCGGCCCGTCTCGGGCGCGTCCGCCATCGCGTCGATCGCGTTGCGGACGAGGTTCAGCACGACCTGCTGCAGCTGGATCGGATCGGCGTAGACCGTCGGCAGCGACGGCTCGGCGTCGATCCGCAACCGGACGTTGTGCAGCCGGGCGTCGGTCTCGGCGAGCGTGCGCAGGTCGTCGAGCAGGCGATTGCAGTCGACGGGCTCGCGCTTCACTTCGCGGTTCTTCACGAAATTGCGCAGGCGCCGGATGACCTCGCCCGCCCGCAGTGCCTGCGCATTGATCTGCACCAGCGCCTCGAGCACGTCGGCGTCGTCGCGGTCCGGCGAGCGCATGAAACGCTGGCACGCCTGCGCGTACGTCGCGATCGCGGTCAGCGGCTGGTTGATCTCATGGGCCAGGCCCGCGGCCATTTCGCCCATCGTCGACAGGCGGCTGAAATGCGTGAGACGTTCCTGCAGCTGCCGGGCCTCGTCTTCGGTCGCGCGACGATCGGACACGTCGTGGATCGTGCCGATGTGCTTGAGCCGATTACCCTGGGCGTCGCGCGTGACCTGCGCGATGTGATGCAGGTACCGCGTCGTGCCGTCTTCGAGCACGATGCAGTATTCGCAGTCGAACGCGTTCGCGGGCGATTCCAGCTCGCGGTACGCCTGGTCGAACTTCTCGCGGTCGCCCGGGTGCACCCAGCGCTCGAGCAATGCCGTCAGCGGCCGCGCGACTTCGGCAGCCCCGATGCCGAGAATGCGGCAGAGCTGCGGCGAGTAGTAATCGGGCTCGGACTGGTCCAGGTGCACGACGTAGTTGCCGAGATTCGCGAGTTCCTGCGCCAGCCGCAGCTCGGATTCGCTGCGTCGCAGGCGTTCGTCGGCGAGCTTGCGCGGCGTGATGTCGTGGATGAAGCCGATGAACCGCGGCGGCTCGACGCCCTGCACCTTGCCGACCGCGAGCTCGCACGGGAAGACGGAGCCGTCCTTGCGTCGCGCCTGCACTTCGCGGCCGACCCCGATGATCCTGGCTTCGCCGGTGTGCTGGTAACGTTGCATGTACGCATCGTGCTCGGCGCGGTAGGGCTCGGGCATGAGCACGTCGACTTTCTGACCGATCACCTCGGCTGCGGTGTAACCGAAGATCCGCTCGGCGGAGAGGCTGAACTGTTCGATCCGGCCCTTATGATCGATGACGATGATCGCATCGACTGCCGCGTCCAGCAGGGCCCTGAACTCGAGCTCGGACTGGTTCGAGCGTCGAGGCGCGGTGCCGGGCGAGGCATGTCGGGCGGCGGTGGGCGGGCGTTCTTCGTGCAAGATCTGCAGATGCCGTGGCGAAAGTGCGAATCCTAAAAGAACGCGGGGCGCGGCACTAGGTATTGCTGGAATCCGGCTAGGCAACGCTGCGAATCGCAGTCCCGCACCATTGCGGGACAATGTACACGAGGCCGGATGCAAGCCGGTCTGCGGGTTCTGTTGGCAAGGGGACACCCAAGGAGGGCGCCATGAGACTGATGAGATGGGAGCCGTTCCGCGAGATGGACGACCTGCTGAAAGGGTTCAGCCCGATGTTCGGCCGGATGCCGACCCTGGCCCGCCCGACCGAGGGCGGCTATGAGTTCCTGCCGCCGGCGGATGTGATCGAGCGGGAGAAAGAGTACCTGATCAAGGTCGACCTGCCGGACGTGCGTAAGGAAGACGTGAAGGTCCTGTTCGACGAAGGCGTGCTTACGATCAAGGGCGAACGCAAGGTGGAAAAGGAAACGAAGGGCGAGACCGTGCATCGCACCGAGCGTTTCTATGGCGCGTTCGAGCGCAGCTTTGCGCTGCCCGACGATGTCGATCCGAAGGGGATCCACGCCGAATCCAAGGATGGCGTGCTGATGGTCAGCCTGCCGCGCGTCGCGGTGCAGAAGCCGCGTCCGTTGGCGATCACGATCCAGTGATCGACGGTCAGGCGGCTTAGGCGCAGGGCCGGTCGTCGGCCCTGAAAGCCGCTGGACCAGCCCAGGAGGGGTGGTCGCGTGTCCCAGGCCAGGCAGGCCCGGAGCATTCTGGCCACTCTTCCCGCGGTCGCAGGCTCACATGTCGTGGCCGGCATGCGGGTCGGCAGGGTCACCCATCGAACTCATGTCGTGATCTGTGCGGCCACCGTGCGCTCCATGGGCAATCAGGTGGTAGACGGCTGAGCCCGCGGTCCACGCGCCGAATGCGAGCAGCAGCGAGCCCGCTACGTTGCGCAGCGTGGCGCGGCTGGCCAGAAGCTTCGCCGCGCGCTCGAAGGCGACCGTGGCCGATACCATGGACGGCAGGGTGCCCAGTCCGAAGGCGGCCATGACCAGCGCGCCCATCGTCACGCTGGCAGTCGTCGCAGCCAGCAACAGCATCGAGTACGTCAGGCCGCAGGGCAGCCAGCCCCACGCCAGGCCGAGGCCGATCGCGCCGGCGAGGCCCTTGCGCTGCGCCCCTACGCCCGGCCGCCGGCATGATCCGGCGCCAGAGGCCTGAACCCGCGGCTTCAAGCGGATCGAGCAGCCGCCAGCCGAACAGCAGGCGACCGGCCGCCGCGACCATGATTGCGCCGGCCAGCACGCGCAGCGCGATCGACAGCGGCGCGACGTCGACGGCGCGCAGCAACGTGCGGCCGAGCAGTCCTGCCAGGGCGCCGGCGAGCGTGTAACTGGCCACGCGTGCAAGGTTGTAGGCGAGGGCAAGCGCCACGCGCGAGGACCTGCCTCCTTCGCGTACTGCCGCGCATCGCCAGAGCGCTCCGGCGATGCCGCCGCACATGGCAAGACAATGGCCGCTGCCGGCGAGTCCGGCGATCAATGCGGCACCAAGGCTCAGCGAGCCGGCATCCAGGCCATTCATGACTTCGGTCCTTCCTTCATGTCGTCCTTGCGGGTGGGGTCGCCCGACGACGCGGTTTCATCGCGTGCCGTCGTCTTCTTCTCGTCGTCGAGCACGGACCAGCCCGGGACTGTCGAGATCGTCGAATTGCCCGCTGCCCACCGCCCAGAAGAACGCCCACAGCGCCGATGCCGACCAGCACCAGGCCGAGCGGCACCATCAGGTAGAGGATTTCCATCTATGCCGCTCCTGCCGGTCGTGCATCGGTCCAGTGCGGGGCGGTGTGCCATCGTCGTCGAGCGACGCGCGACACGCGTCGCATTCAGCACCACGAACACCGAACTCAGCGACATGCCGATCGCCGCGAGCCACGCCGGCACCAGGCCGAGCGCGGCGAGCGGCAGCGCGGCCAGGTTGTAGGCGATCGACCAGGCCAGGTTCTGCTTGACGATGCGTTGGGCATGCCGCGCGATCCGCACGATTTCCGGCAACTGGTCCAGCGAATCGCGCACCAGGATCAGGTCAGCGCTCGTCTGCGCGAGGGCGGAGCCCCGGCCCATGGCGACAGCGACGTTCGCCGCCTGCAGCAACGGCGCATCGTTGATGCCGTCACCGACGCCGACGACGACCGCGCCCGTGTCCTGCAGCGACTTCAGCCGTGCGACTTTCGCATGTGGCGTCAGTCGCGCCTCGAATCGCTCGATGCCGCTGCGCGCTGCAATGCGTGCGACGGCCGCCGCAGCATCGCCGCTCACGATCTCCGAAGCGAGACCGAGGTCGGCGAGTTGCTGCACGCAACCCACCGCTTCCGCACGCAGCGGGTCCGCAAGGCGGAATCCCGCCAGCAGCCCTTGTTCGTCCCCGAGATAGACCCAGCTCTCCGCAGCACCAGCGTCCGCCGCCGCCGCGTGTGCCGCGGGCACCGACAAGCCGCGTGCGAACTCCAGCGTACCGATACGCAACAGCCGGCCGTCGACGCGGCCCTCGAGACCCGCACCTGCAGTCACGACCACGCCCGTTGCGGTAGACGTCGCGGCGCCGGAGGCCAGGAATGCCTTGGCGATCGGGTGCTCGGACATCCGCTCCAGCGCAGTTGCCAGTGCGAGGCTGCGTTCGGCGTCTTCGTCGCGCAACGGCCGGACTTCCTCGACGCGCACGAGGCCGTGCGTGAGCGTGCCTGTCTTGTCCCACAGCACGTGCGTGGCCTTCGCCAGCGATTCGAACGCATCGGAGTGAGCCACCAGCACGCCGCGCCGGGCGAGGTCCGCCGTGGCCGCCGCAAGTACAGCGGGCGTCGCGAGCGACAGCGCGCAGGGACAGGTCACGACGAGCACGGCCAGCGTCGCAGGAATCGCCCGCGACGGATCGATGAACCACCACACGACGAAGACCAGCGCCGAGCCGACCAGGATGCGGCTCAGAAACCATGCGGCTGCGCGATCGGCGGCTTTGGCGAGCCGGGGCCGCTCGGCCTGTGCCCGCTCGAGCAGCGCGACGATGCCGGCCAGCACGGTATTGCCGGCGACGGCTGCTACGTGCACGCGCAGTGGCGCGCCCAGGTTCTGCGTGCCGGCATGCACCGGCGAGCCCCGGTGCTTCGAGATCGCGGTCGATTCGCCCGTGAGCATCGATTCGTCGACGCGGCCTTCGGCCCCTTCGGCCACGACACCGTCGGCCGCGAATACCTCACCGGTGCGCACGAGCATCTCGTCGCCCGGCTGCAGCTCGATCGCCTGCACGTCCTCGACCTGGCCGTCCCGCACGCGCCGCGCGGTGACGGGAGCGAGTCGGGCAAGCGCATCGGCGACGCTGCCGGCGCGATGGCGCGCCACCATCTCGACGTAGCGGCCGAGCGAGAGGAAGAACACGAACATCGTGACGGAATCGAAATAGACCTCGCCATGGCCCGTCAGCGCGTTCCACACGCTCGCCACGAAGGCGATGACGATGCCGAGGGTGACGGGCACGTCCATGCTCACGCTGCGCGCCTTGAGCGCGTGCCAGGCACCCTGGTAGAAGGGCCACCCGGAGTAGAGCGCCACCGGGATCGACACCAGCATGCTCACGAGCCGGAAGAACTCGCGCATGCCCGGCTCCATGCCGGACGTGTGCGCCACGTACAGCGGCAACGCGAACATCATCACCTGCATCATGCCGAAGCCCGCAACGGCGAGGCGCTTCAACGCGTTGCGACGCTCGAGCAGGGCGAGTTGCTCGGCGGGCTCGCCCGCGAGCGGGTGCGGCCTGAGCCCGACGTGCTCGAGCACGCGCAGCAGGTCGCCCAGGCGGACCTTCGACGGGTCCCACACCAGTCGCGCCCGGGCGGTGGCAGGATTCACGCTGACGTCGAGCACGCCGCTCTGCAGGTGCAGCGCCTTGTCGGCGAGCCAGCTGCAGGCGGAGCAGCGCAGGCCTTCGAGCAGGACCGTGATCGAGCGCGCGCCGTTCGCTTCGGCGCGCGTCAGCCGCTCGACGAGTTCGGGTCGGTCGTACGCCGACCAGCGATCGGGGCGGGGCGGCTCGTCGGCGCGCGCACTGGTCTGGTCACGGTACTTGTAGTAGTCGTCGAGCCCGGCGCCGGTGATGAACTCCGCCACGGCCTTGCAGCCATGACAGCACACGGGTTCTTCGCGGGATTCGATGCGGGCGTGGATGCGCACGCCCGCCGGAATGGGCTCGCCGCAATGAAAGCAAGCTGAGCCCGCCCCAGGCGTCATGGGCTCCGCGGAGCGTCCTCGCCGCAGACCATGGTGGCGCCGTCACGCACGCAGTCCTTGCGCACCAGCACGTCGGGACGGGTAATCGCGAGGTACAGCGTGATGAAGCCGCCGATCACCGCGCATGCGGGCAGCGCGATCAACATCCAGGGATAGAACTGACGGTACCAGGGCCGCTCGGTCTGGTTGCTCATGGTTGCAAGCCTATCAGTTCGTGGGGGCCAGGAAGCGGGCCTTGCCGGACGCCTCGAGCGCGCGCTCGTCCTGCGTGCGGATCGTGAAATGGATGTCCGAGCCGCCCTTCAGTTCGCCGCGCGGCACGCGCAGTCGGACCGCGACGCTCTGCACTTCACCGGGGTCGACCTCGACTTCTTCCGTGCCGTAATCGACCTGCAGGCCGGGCAGGCCTTCCGCGCTGATCGTGAATTCGTGCTCTTCGTCGTCCTTGTTCAGGATCTTCACGTTGTACACGTTCTCGATCAGGCCGCCTGGCAGTTCGCGGAACAGCGCATTGCGGTCGCGAATGACGTCGATGGCGACGACGTTGCGATGCGTGATCGCGTAAGCGAAACCGGCAATCAGCAGCGCAATCAGCGTTCCGTAGACGATGGTGCGCGGACGCAGGACATGCTTCGGCTTGCCCTCGAGGCCGTGCTGCGTGTCGTAGCGAATCAGGCCCTTCGGGTAGCCGACCTTCTCCATGACCTCGTCGCAGGCGTCGATGCAGGCGGCGCAGGCGATGCACTCGTACTGCAGGCCCTTGCGGATGTCGATGCCGGTCGGGCAGACCTGCACGCACAGCGTGCAGTCGACGCAGTCGCCGAGGCCTTTCGCCCTGGGGTCAGTGCCCTTCTTGCGTGCGCCGCGCGGCTCGCCACGCGTCTCGTCGTAGGTGATGATCAGCGTGTCCTTGTCGAACATCGCGCTCTGGAAGCGCGCGTACGGACACATGTACTTGCAGACCTGCTCGCGCATGAAGCCCGCGTTGACGTAGGTGGCGCCGCCGTAGAACAGCACCCAGAACGTCTCCCACGGGCCGGTCGAAAACGTCGCGATCTTGCCGGCGAGCTCGGTGATCGGCGTGAAGTAGCCGACGAACGTGAAGCCGGTCCACAGCGCAAAGGCGAGCCAGAGGAAGTACTTGGTGCCCTTGCGCAGCACCTTGGCGGCGCTCAAGGGCGCCTTGGCGAGTTTCATCTGCTGCGTGCGGCTGCCCTCGACCCAGCGCTCGATCCAGACGAAGGTCTCGGTCCAGACGGTCTGCGGGCACGCGTAGCCGCAGAACAGCCGGCCGGCGAGGGCAGTGAAGAAGAAGAGCGCCAGCGCCGCGATGATCAGCAGCCAGGTCAGGAAGTAGAAGTCCTGCGGCCACAACGTCATGCCGAAGATGTGGAACTTGCGCGCCGGCAGGTCGAACAGCACGGCCTGGCGTCCGCCCCAGCGAATCCACGGCAGTATGTAATAGATGCCGAGCAGCGCGAACACGGCGTAGACGCGCAGCTTCTGGAAGCGGCCTTCGATCTCGCGGGGATAGATCTTCTGGCGGGCCGCGTACAGCTCGCCGTCGACGGGGGCTTGGATTTCGGTCATTCGGGACTCCGCGTCCCGTCGCCAGTCCCCTCGTCTGCCGGTTCGGGATGCGCTGTTCGCACCAGGTACAAGGTCATCAGGCTCGACAGGGCGGCGATCAGCCAGAAGAAGAAAAAGCCGACCGCATAGCCCGTCATTCGCGTCTGGAAAGCCGGAGGCGGGTAATCATCATTGCCGATCAGTAGCGGGTCGATGAACCCGAAGCACACCATCGTGGCCACGCTCGCGACCAGGAACGAGGGCCAGGCCACGATGGCCACGTCTTGTCCGAGACGCGGCCATCGCAGCTTGCCCGTGTATTCCTCAGGCGCGCGCCACATGGCGGCCTACTGGCCTGCGGCGAGCTTCGTGGCGTAGGCGGCCAGCAGCTTCACGCGCTGCTCGCCCAGCTTGTCGCCCCACGCCGGCATCTGGCCGTTGCGGCCGTACATGAGAGTCTGCTTGAGCGTTGCGGCATCGCCGCCGTACAGCCAGATTTCATCCGTCAGGTTCGGCGCGCCGAGCAGTGGATTGCCCTTGCCGTCCATGCCGTGGCACGCCGAGCAGAGCGTCTGGAAGTGCACCTGGCCCGCCGCTGCCTTCGTCGCATCAGCCTGTTGGCCGCTCAGCGTCTGCACGTACGCGACGGCTTCTTCCACGCCCGGCTCGCCGATCACGGCGGCCCAGGGCGGCATCGCTGCAACACGACCCGCTGCGATGGTCGCGACCACGGAGTCCGCGTCGCTGCCCCACTGCCAGTTGGCATCGCGCAGGTTCGGGAAGCCGACGGCGCCGCCGCCGTCCGAGCCGTGGCACTGCGCGCAGTTCTGCTGGAACAGGTTGTGCGCCGTCGACATCGCCTGCTGGTTGTTAACGAGCTCTGCGACCGGCAGCGCGGCAAGCGGCGCGAGCAGTTGGGCGGCCCGCGCTTCCACGGCGGCTCTTTCCTGCTGGTACTGCCCCGATTGGGTCCAGCCCTTGACGCCACCGAAGTTGCCGAGTCCCGGATAGAGCGCGAGGTAGATCAGGCCGAAGACGACCGTGATGTAGAACACCCACAGCCACCACCTGGGCAGCGGGTTGTTGTATTCACGCAGGTCCTTGTCCCAGACATGGCCCGTGTCGGCGCCGCCGCCGATCTTCTCGTTGGCCGTGCGCGGCTTCGAGGTCCAGCGCAGCAGCCACAGGCAGGCCACGATGTTGAGGACCGTCACGATGATGACGAACAGGCTCCAACCAGTAGTCATGGGGTCTTGCTCCCTGGATTTCTTGCGGGTGGATCGTCCTCGAGCGGCATGCGCGCCAGCTCGTCGAACTCCACCTTGCGACGCTTGCTGTAGGCCCAGAACACCAGCGCGAGAAACGCGATGAACAGCGCAGCCGTGATCAGTCCGCGTACCGTGCCGATGTCCATGCCTCAGGTTCCCGTCTTGAGGTTTGTGCCGAGGCCCTGCAGGTAAGCCACGAGCGCATCGAGCTCGGACTTGCCTTCGACTGCCGCAGCGGCGCCGGCGATGTCGGCGTCCGTGTACGGCACGCCGATCTTGCGCAGGGCTTCCATCTTCTTGCCCGTCAGCGCGCCGTCGACCTTGCCGTCGGCGAGCCACGGGAAGCGCGGCATGTTCGACTCCGGCACGACGTCGCGCGGGTTGAGCAGGTGCACGCGGTGCCAGTCGTCCGAGTAGCGGCCGCCGACCCGCGCGAGGTCGGGCCCGGTGCGCTTCGAGCCGAACTGGAACGGATGGTCGTACACCGACTCGCCCGGCAGCGAGTACGGCCCGTAACGCTCGGTCTCCGAACGGAACGGCCGGATCATCTGCGAGTGGCAGAGGTAGCAACCCTCGCGGATGTAGACGTCGCGGCCCGCGAGCCTGAGCGCTTCGTACGGCTTGATGCCCGGGGCAGGCTCGGTGACCGACGCCTGGAAATAGAGCGGGACAATCTCGACGAGACCGCCGACGCTGATCACCAGGGCGATCAGCACGCCGAGCACGCCGACTTTCTTTTCTACTGCATCGTGGTTCATGCGTGATTACCTTCAGGCGGGCTGCACGACGGGCGAATCCGCGGTCGTCGTCCGGGCTGCAACCGTCTTCCAGACGTTGTAGGCCATGATCAACATGCCCGCGAACACCAGCGTGCCGCCGGCGAGGCGGACCGCATAGTACGGGTAGGTCGACTTGATCGACTCGATGAACGCGTAAGTGAGCGTGCCGTCCGCGTTCGTCGCGCGCCACATCAGGCCCTGCATCACGCCGGCGATCCACATCGAGGTGATGTAGAGCACCACGCCGATGGTCGTCGTCCAGAAGTGCACGTCGATGAGCTTCATGCTGTACATCTGCTCGCGCCCGAAGAGTTTCGGAATCAGCGCGTACATCGTGCCGATCGAGATCATCGCCACCCAGCCGAGGGCGCCGGAGTGCACGTGGCCGATCGTCCAGTCGGTGTAGTGCGAGAGCGAATTGACGGTCTTGATCGACATCATCGGGCCTTCGAAGGTCGACATGCCGTAGAACGAGAGCGACACGATCATGAACTTGAGGATCGGGTCGGTGCGCAGCTTATGCCAGGCGCCCGAGAGGGTCATGATGCCGTTGATCATGCCGCCCCACGACGGCGCGAGCAGGATCAGCGAGAACACCATGCCGAGCGACTGCGCCCAGTCGGGCAGCGTCGTGTAGTGCAGGTGGTGCGGGCCGGCCCACATGTAGGTGGAGATCAGCGCCCAGAAGTGCACTACGGAGAGCCGGTAGGAATAGACCGGGCGGCCCGCCTGCTTCGGCACGAAGTAATACATCATGCCGAGGAAAGCCGCGGTCAGGAAGAAGCCCACCGCGTTGTGCCCATACCACCACTGCACCATTGCATCCACCACGCCGGGGTAGATGCTGTACGACTTGGTCAGCGTCACCGGGATGGCCAGGCTGTTGGTGATGTGCAGCACCGCGATCGTGATGATGTAGGCGGCGAAGAACCAGTTCGCGACGTAGATGTGCTTGACCTTGCGCGTCGCCAGCGTGCCGAAGAAGACGATCGCGTACGCCACCCACACGATGGCGATCAGGATGTCGATCGGCCATTCGAGCTCGGCGTACTCCTTCGAGGTAGTGATCCCGAGCGGCAGCGTGATCGCCGCCGAGAGGATGACCAGTTGCCAGCCCCAGAACGTGAACGCCGCGAGCTTGTCCAGGAACAGCCGCGTGTGGCAGGTGCGCTGCACGATGTAGTACGAGGTGGCGAACAGCGCCGAGCCGCCGAACGCGAAGATCACCGCGTTGGTGTGCAGCGGGCGCAGCCGCGAGTAGGACAGGAAGGACCAGGGGGGCAGCAGGTCGGGCCACAGCAGTTGCGCCGCGATCAGGACGCCGACGAGCATGCCGACGATTCCCCAGACCACGGTCATGATTGCGAACTGCCGGACCACCTTGTCGTTGTAGTGAGTGGCCGTCATTTTCTTCGGTCGCCTTGCAGAGGATGAGAATAGACGTCGCTCCGGCCCCGGGGGCACAGGACGACACGCGAATGCTAAGGATCACACGTGCGCAGCGGCAGTAGGGACAGCAATCAAGACCTCTACGTATTTTCCGAAGTGACTTCCCCGCATTGCGGGTCAAGTCGCGTCGTCGCACAGTAAATGCGCGGCAACGCGTGCCACCGGGAGGCACAACATGCAACGCCTCGATCGAATCCTGGCCGTGATCGACCCCACAGTGGATTTGCAGGTTGGTGCGGCGAAGGCGGCGCGACTGGCCCGGTTGAGCGGCGCCGCGCTCGAACTGTTCGCCTGCGATTTCGATCCCGCGCTGACGGGGCAGCCGTTTTTCGACACCGACCAGCTGCGCCGGCTGCGGGAGGAGTTCATTGCCGAGCGAGCGGCGCATCTCGAAGACCTGGCCGACGAATTACGGGCCGGCGGACTCGATGTCACTACCCACGTGCACTGGGACAACCCGCTGCACGAGGGCATCCTGCGCCGCGTCGCGGAATTCGAGCCTGACCTGATGGTCAAGGACACGCACTACCATTCCTTCCTCCGTCGCGCACTCTTCACCAACACGGACTGGAACCTGGTCCGGCGCTGCCCGGTGCCGCTGCTGTTGAGCCGGACAGCGGACTGGTCCGCGCGACCGCGCATCCTTGCGGCGCTCGATCCGGGTCACCACGGCGACAAACCTGCCGCGCTCGATCACGACATCCTGGACGCCGCGCAGTTTCTGGCCCGGCAGCTCGACGGGACCGTCCAGGCTGTCCATGCCTTTTTCCCTGCCGCACTGCTGGCTGCAACCACCGGATTCGCCGGCGTGCCGCTCGCCCAGGACCTGAGCGTCGCGGATCTGCTCGAGTCCGAGCGCGCGCGTGTTGTTGCTGCGGCACGGGAGATCACCAGGGCGCATGGCCTGGGTGAGGAATCCGTGCGCGTGCTGCAGGGGTCGGCTGCCGAAGTGCTGCCGCGCGTCGCTGCCGAGGACCAGGTCGATCTCGTCGTGATGGGCGCCGTGTCGCGGAGCAGGCTGCGCGAGGTCTTCATCGGCAGCACGGCCGAGCGCGTGCTGGACCGGCTGCCGTGCGACGTCCTGGTCATCCGCTCGGCGGACTACCGCGAGAAGCTTCCTTTCTAGTACCGGGTCGCATTTCAGGTCACCCGCCGCCGCCGCAACGCAGTCGGACTTCACAGTTCTGGCTGCAGGGCCGGTCGTATACTCGGCTCGTCATGTCCACTGCCACTGTCCTGCTCATCAGCGCCGAGCCTGCCGACCGGGCGCGCCTTGCCGAGGCGCTGGCCGCGATTCGCGGTCAGCCGTACCGGCTCGAGGTCGTCGCGTCGCTCGCGGAGGCGCTGAGCCGTATCAAGCACGGCCGCGTCGACACGATCCTGCTGGCACTGACGCTGCCCGACAGCGACGGCCTCACGACCTTCCTCCGCCTCCAGCCGAAGGCGACGCACGTGCCGATCGTGATTCTCGTCGGCCCGGGCGAGGATGAGGTCGGCGCCGAGGCCATTGCACGCGGAGCGCTCGATTCCCTGCAGCGCGACCATCTCAGTGCGACGCTGGTCGAACGGGTGCTGCGGTACGCGACCGAGCGCACGCACACGATGCTGGCCCTGAAGGCGTCGGAACAGCGCTATCGCGAACTGTTCCAGAACGTGACGGCCGGCGTGTTCCAGACGACCGCGGACGGCAAGTTCATGGCGGCGAATCCGGCGCTCGTGCGCATGCTCGGCTACGATTCCGAGGACGAGCTGCTCGAGCTCGACGTCGCCCGCGACATCTACATGGACCCGGAGCATCGCGGCAACTGGACCAGGACGATGAAGGAGGCCGGCGAAGTCCGCAACGCCGAACTCGTGTTGAAGCGCAAGGACGGCTCGAAGATCGTCGTCCTCGAGAATTCCCGTGCAGTGACCGATGCAGACGGCCGCACGCTGTTCTACGAAGGCACCCTGACCGACATCACGGCCGCCCACGAACTCTCGCAGCAGCTGTCGTATGAAGCGAGTCACGACGCACTGACCGGCCTGTCGAACCGCCGTGAATTCGAGTTGCGGCTGCAGCGAGCGCTCGAGATGTCGCAGGCAACGGGGGCGGAGCACGCGATGCTCTACCTCGACCTCGACCGTTTCAAGACGGTGAACGACACCAGCGGCCACGTCGCCGGCGACGAGTTGCTGCGGCAGCTCGGCGAGGTGCTGCAGCAGCGGGTCCGCGCGAACGACGTCGTGGCGCGCCTCGGCGGCGACGAATTCGGCGTGCTGCTGCACAACTGCAAGCCAGAGGATGCACAGCAGATCGCCGCCAACCTGCTGCGGACCGTCGACGAATTCGAGTTCGTCTGGGGCACGAACAAGTTCACGCTCGGCGTCAGCATCGGCCTGGTCGCGATCGACTCGCACTTCAAGCGCCTCACGCAGGTGATGAATGCGGCCGACTCGGCCTGCTACTCGGCCAAGGACTCGGGTCGTCACCGGGTGGCCGTGTACCAGGAAGACACGCTGCTGCTCGAGGGGCGCCACGGTGAAATGGATTGGGTGGCGCGGGCAAAACGCGCGCTGGTGGAGAACCGGCTGTTTCTCGAAGCGCAGGAAATCCGTCCGCTGAGCCAGCCTGCCGGCGCCACGCCACGCCTGCCACATTACGAACTGCTGCTGCGCATGCGCGACGAGTCCGGCCGCGTCGTACCGCCCGGCGCGTTCCTGCCGGCCGTGGAACGCTGCAACTTGTCGGTCCGCTACGACCGCTGGGTGATCGCGACGGCGATCGAGTGGGCGCGGACGCACGCCGAGGTTTTCAAGCGCGTCGCGCGGATCTTCATCAACCTCTCGCGCGACAGCGTGGTTGATCCCGAAACGGGCGAGTTCATCCGGCAGAGCCTTGCGGCGAGCGGCGTGGATCCGCGGTGCATCGGCTTCGAGACCGCCGAGAACATCGCGATCGGCAATCTCGGCAAGGCCAATGCGCTGATCGTGGCGCTGCGGCGCATCGGGTGTTCGTTCGCGCTCGACGATTTTGGCAGCGGCGTGTCGTCGTTCGCCTACCTCAAGGCGCTGAGCGTCGACTACCTCAAGATCGACGGCATGTTCATCGGCAACATGTCGCAGGACCGCGTCGACTACGCCATGGTCCGCTCGATCAAGGAGATCGGGCACGTGATGGGAAAAGTAGTGGTCGCCGAGTCGGTCGAAAGCGAGTCCGCGCTGCAGAACCTGCGCGAGATCGGCGTCGATTACGCGCAGGGCTTCGCGATCGGGGCGCCGCGGGCGCTCGAGGAAATCGGCTCGGTGAGCGTGGCGGATTTGCTGGCGTAGCCAGCAAAGGGGTTAGGGGATAGGGGTTAGGGGATAGTCGGAAGGGGAGGAGGACGGGAAGGGCGGGAAGGAAAGGAAGGACAGGAAGGACAGGAAGGACGGGAAGGGACGAGAGGCCGCGGTGCGGCCATTTTTTTGAGTATTGTATTAATCAACTGTTTGATTAATATTGCTCGTATGGCTGCTCCAGACCACCAGGCTCCCCAGTCGCCCTCCCGCCGCCCGGGCCGCCCCACTGGCGGGGATGCGGCCGTCCGCGAGTCCCTGCTCGAGCACGGCCGCGATCTGCTGCTGCAGCACGGCTTCGGCAACGTCAGCACCCGCCAGATCGCGGCGGCGGCGGGCACTACGCCCGCGATGATCCATTACTACTTCGGCGACAAGCGCGGCCTGTACCGGGCGATGATCGAGAGTGCCGTGCTGCCATTGATCGACAGTGTCAGGCAACTGGAGCAGACCGCTGGCGATGGGACGCCGGATCTCGAGGCCGTCATGCGCGCATACATGCGGATGGTCGCCGCCAACCCCTGGTTTCCCGCGCTGATCATCCGCGAGGTGCTGGACCAGAACGGGCGGATGCGGGGTGAATTCATCGAGCGGTTCGCGGCGAAGACGGCGCCGGCGCTGGTCGCAGTGCTGCGGCGCGAACGCGAACAGGGGAGACTCCGTGCCGGCCTCGACCCGCGATTCGCCGCAGTCTCGCTGCTCAGTCTCTGTGTCTTCCCGTTCGTATCGCTGCCGATCACGGGCCCGGTGCTGGGATTTCGACCCGAGGGTGCCGAACTCGACCGCTTCATCAGCCACACGGCGCAGTTGTTCCGCGACGGCGTCGCGGCGCGCACGGAGACTGGACATGAATAGATTCGCTCCGCTTACGCTGTCCACGTTGCTGCTCGTCGCCGCCTGCGCGAAGGAGCAGCGGGTCGAGGTGCATGGCACCGTCGAGCGCGACCGGCTCGAACTCATCGCCGAATCGAACGAGCGCATCGTCGAGATCGCCGTGCACGAAGGCGACCACGTGCCGTCCGGAGCCGTGCTGGTGCGGCAAGAGGCGGGCACCGCGCAACCGCGCATCGATCAGTCGCGTGCCGCATTGCTCGAGGCGCAGCGACGTCTCGCAGACCTGGAGCAGGGCCCGCGCCAGCGCGAAATCGACGAAGCCCGCGCTGCACTCGGCGGTGCGGAGAGCGAGCTGCAGACGGCGCAAAGCGAATTTTCGCGCGTGCAGACCCTGGTGCAGCGCAAGCTGCTGAGCGAGTCGAACCTGGACCAGGCACGTGCGGCACGCGACTCCGCGCGAGCGGCGCGTGATGCGGCCCGCGCCCGCTACGAATTGCTGAAGCAGGGGACGCGCACCGAGCAGGTGGCCGAGGCCCGCGCCGCCGTGCAGCGTGCGACCGCCGCGTTGGCGGAAGTCGAGACGGTCGCCTCCCGTTACACGGTCACTGCGCCGCGCGATGCGCTGGTCGAGGCGCTGCCGTACAAGCTCGGCGAACGCCCCGCTGCCGGCCGACCTGTCGCGATACTGCTCGCCGACGGTGTTCCCTATGCCCGCGTCTACGTGCCAGAACCGCTGCGTACGAAGTTCACGGCTGGCACTAAGGTTGAAGCGGCCGTCGACGGTCACGCGGACCGGATCAAGGGCACGGTGCGCTACGTCTCGGCGGAGGCAGCATTCACGCCGTATTACGCCCTGACGCAAAAGGACCGTTCCCGGCTCGCCTACCTCGCCGAGATCACGCTCGACGATCCTGCCGCGCAGGCACTGCCCGCCGGCGTGCCCGTCCAGGTCTTCGTGCCGGTCGCGCAACCATGAGTGCCGTCCCGCAGGAGATCGTCCCGGCCGGCGAGATGGAGCCGGCGATTCGTGCGCGTGGCCTGACGCGGCGCTTCGGGCACGTCACTGCAGTCGACGGCATCGACCTCGATATTCCGCGGGCGCGCATCTACGGCTTCCTCGGTCCCAACGGGTCGGGCAAGTCGACCACGATCCGCATGCTGTGCGGCCTGCTGCAACCGAGCGCCGGCACCGTGAACGTGCTCGGCCACGAAATGCCGCGCGACGCCGAGAAGCTGCGGACGCGGCTCGGGTACATGACGCAGAAGTTCTCGCTCTGGGACGACCTCACCGTGAGCGAGAACCTCGAGTTCATGGCGCAGGTCTTCGGCCTGCCGGCGCAACGCCGGCGGGCACGCGTTGCGGTCGTGGCCGAGGAATTCGACCTGGCGTCCCTGTTCAAGCAGCGCGCCGGTACGCTGAGCGGCGGCCAGCGCCAGCGCCTCGCGCTCGCGGCAGCGACGCTGCACGAGCCCGAACTGCTGCTGCTCGACGAGCCCACCAGCGCGGTGGATCCCCAGAGTCGTCGTGACTTCTGGGAGAGCCTCTTCGACCTGGTCGCACGTGGCGTGACGATCCTCGTGTCGACGCACTACATGGACGAAGCCGAGCGTTGCCACGAGCTCGCGATTCTCGCGAGCGGCCGCATCGTCGCGCAGGGCGCGCCGCAGCAATTGATGTCCGACATCCCGGCGGCACGTGGTCGAGGTCGAGGCGGCCGACACGGTCGCCGCCAGGCGCGCGCTGCTTGCGGACCGAGAGCGTGCTCAGCGTCGCGCAACTCGGCACGCGACTGCACGTGCTGATCGATCCCGCGACGCCCGATCCAGAAGATCGTGTCCTGCAGCGCCTGCGCGCTGCGTCGGTCGCAGCGCACTCGACGCTGGTGCGAGCCAGCCTCGAAGACGTCTTCGTCGCCGCCACCGGGTTCGGCCGCGCGGCCGGCGCACAAGCGGGACCGCTGAGCCACGCCATGCTGCTCCGGCTCTTTGCGATCACGTCCAAGGAAGTGCGGCAACTGGCCCGCGACCGGCTCACGTTCGGCATGATCATCGGCATTCCGCTGATGCAGATCCTGCTGTTCGGTTATGCGATCAATTTCGACGTCCGCGACCTGAATGCGGCTGTCGTCGACGAGGCGAAGACGAGCCACTCGCGCGCGCTCGTCGCGGACCTGCAGGCGACCGGCGTCATCGTCCTGCGGCCGCCAAGCCCGGGCCTGGCGGATCTGCGCCGGCGCATGGCGAGCGGCGAGATCAGCGTCGGCATCGTGATTCCCGCACGACTTCGAGCGTCGGCGGCTGGGCAACGACCGTGCCGTCGCGCAGATCCTGATCGACGGCTCGGAACCGATGATCGACGCGGTTGCGCGCGGACTGTCGTCGGTGCCGTTGCCTGCAAGGGCGGGCGACTACAAGTCACGCACGCCGGTCTTCGAGGTGCGCACCGAATACAACCCCGAGCGACGCACGGCGGTGCAGATCGTGCCGGCATTGATCGGCGTGATCCTGAACATGACCATGGTGATCTTCACGGCGGCCGCCATCGTGCGCGAACGCGAGCGCGGCAACCTCGAGTTGCTGATCGCGACGCCGATCCGTTCCTGGGAACTCATGGCCGGCAAGCTGATCCCCTACGTGCTGATCGGTCTCATCCAGACGACGCTGATCCTGACGGTCGGCGCACGGATCTTCGACGTCCCGATCAACGGCAGCCTGCTCGATCTCTACCTTGCAGCGGCGCTGTTCATCGCGGCCACGCTGACGCTCGGCCTGGTAATCTCGACGTTCGCTCGCACGCAGTTCCAGGCATTCCAGATGTCGTTCCTGACGCTGCTGCCGTCGATCCTGCTCTCGGGCTTCGTGTTTCCGTTCGACGGCATGCCACGGCTGGCGCGAATGATCGCGCAGGTGCTGCCGCTCACGCATTTCGTGGAAATAATCCGCGGCATCCTGCTGCGTGGCGCCCCGCTCTCGGCGATGCAGGTGCCGGCGCTGAAGCTGGCGGCGTTTCTCGTCATTGCGCTGGCGCTCGCGACGCTCAGGTTCCGCAAACGTCTCGATTGACCCTCGCCATTCGCTCGTCCCTGGCTGCTGCAATCCACGCCCGATACGCCGCGCCTGAGCGACTCCAATCGGCGCGGCAAGGTCACTGAGCCGATGAGTGAATAGCATTGCGCCGATCGGGCTCGCACGGCGCATGCAGCGTGACGAGGTGAAATCTGAACCTGCGACTCACTACATCTGGAAAGTGAGCGGGGCTGGAAAATGCGCCTTCTCGTGTTGCACGAAGCGGCCGTTCGCGAATGGGTCGGATTCGGCCGAGGCTGTGTGAAAACCCCGCGCTAAAAGTTAACATTTCATCGTGTTCCCGCTCCAGAGATTTCTATGAGCCGGTTCATCGATGAAGCCGACCGATCGCAGGGCACGCTGCTTCCCGAGACGATCGACGAGTACGTCGCCGAGGAGAACCCGGTCCGGGTGATCGAGGCGTTCGTAGAGGCGCTCGATCTGGCCGGCCTCGGCTTCGCGGGGTCGAGCCGAAGGCGACGGGCCGCCCGGCCTATCACCCGGCGACGATGCTCAAGATCTACCTGTACGGGTACCTGAACCGCATCCAGTCAACGCGCCGGCTCGAGCAGGAAGCCCGCCGCAACCTAGAGCTGATGTGGCTGGTCGGGCGCCTGGCGCCCGACTTCAAGACGCTCGCCGACTTCCGCGCCGGGAACACGGCAGCGATCAAGAACGTCTGCCGGGAGTTCATCGTGCTGTGCCGCCGCTGGCAGCTGTTCACCGAGTCGACGGTGGCGATCGACGGCAGCAAGTTCAAGGCCGTGAACCACCGCGACCGCAACTTCACCAGCGGCAAGATGAAGACGCGGATGGCACTGATCGAGCAGAGCATCGCTGAGTATCTGATGCACCTCGATCGCATGGACCGCAAGGAGACGCCGCGTAACCCGCGCAAGGCGGCTCGGCTCAAGGATCGGATCGCGACGCTAAAGGACGAGATGGCGCGGCTCGAGGGACTCAAGCGGCAGATGGAGGCCGCACCGCACGGCCAAGTGTCGCTGACGGACCCGGACGCTCGCTCGATGGCGAGCCAGGGCAAGGGCACCGGCATCGTCGGCTACAATGTGCAGACCGCCGTCGAGACGAAGCACCACCTGATCGTGACGCACGAGGTCACGAACGTGGGCTCGGACCGGGCGCAGTTGGTGAAGATGGCCGAAGCAGCGCGAGAGGCGCTGGGCACGACGGAGCTCACGGCGATCGCCGATCGTGGCTACTACAGCAGCGAGCAGCTCAAAGCTTGCGAGGACGCCGGCATCGCGCCAGTGGTCCCGAAGCCGATCACCTCGAACAGCGCGGCCGGTGGTCGCTACGAGAAATGGGACTTCACGTATCTGCCGAAGCGCGATGCCTACCGGTGTCCGGCCGGCGAGTATGCGATCCACCGGTTCGCGAGCGAGATGAACGGGCTGATGATCCACAAGTACTGGTCATCGGCCTGTCCGAACTGCGCACTGCGCGCCAAATGCACCACCAGCAAGTACCGGCGCTTGACGCGCTGGGAGCACGAGGCGGTGCTTGAACGAATGCAGGCGCGGCTGGAGCATGATCCCACGCTCATGACCGTCCGCAGGCGAACGGTGGAACACACGTTCGGGACGATCAAGGCCTGGATGGGCGCCACCCACTTCTTGTGTCGGCGACTACCGAGGGTAAGCGCCGAGATGAGCTTGCACGTTCTGGCATACAACCTGAAGCGAGTGATTAAGATCATGGGAACCGGGCCCATGATCGAGGCGCTGCGCGCCTGATCGGGCCCGGCTTCATGATCTGATCGGAAGGGATCGGGTCCGCTGGATGACTGGACTGTCGGTGCCGCGGTGAGTTATCACACGGTCTCGGCCAACAGCAGACAGTTGCGCTTCCAATCGATCGCAGACGTTCGCGGCGTCATCGCGCGCTAACATGACCTCATCCCTATCGACGAGACGCACGTATGGCTCGGTCGCCCTTCAAGATTTCCAGCTCCATCAAGCTCGAGACCCGCCTGGGGCGGGTTTGCGAATCCGCGGTGGGTAGCGCTGCTCGAGAGTATCGAGGAATCAGGTTCCATCACAGCGGCGGCAATGTCGGCTGGCCTTAGCTACAAAGCAGCTTGGGACGCCATCGACGCGATGAATAACCTCGCCGGCAAGCCGGTCGTCGTGACGGCTGTGGGCGGCAAGGGCGGCGGTGGCGCGAAGCTCACGGCACGCGGGAAGGACATTCTTGCCATGTATCGTGTCGTCGAAGCGGAAAACGAACGGTTCCTTGCAGGAATCAACTCGAAGCTACGCCACGCCAAGCGCGACCTGCAAGTACTCGGGAGGCTCTCGATGCGCACCAGTGCCAGGAACCAGTGGACCGGAAAGATCGTGCAGATCCGTCGCGGCGCCGTGAATGACGAGGTCGACATGAAGCTGGCAGGCGGCGATCGCATTGCGTCCGTGATCACGCATGAAAGCGTCGAGAACCTCGGCCTCGAGGTCGGTCAGGAGGTGATCGCACTTGTGAAAGCGTCGTCGGTCATGGTGGGTACCGCGGACGGCGGACGAATGAGACTGTCGGCGCGCAATCAACTGGCCGGTCAGATCACTCGCGTAACGCCTGGCGCGGTAAACACCGAGGTTGTGATCGGCCTGAAAGGTGGAAATACGGTGGCCGCCATCATCACGAACGTCGCAGCCAAGGAACTGAAACTCGCGATCAACGCTGAAGGCCCTGGCAATCTTCAAGGCTTCGTCGGTGATCCTCGGCGTGACCTGATCACGCGACGAGGCGCCCTTCCTCCATGCGACAGTATCCGATCCGTGAGGAACTCGACCTCGGGCTGGGCGTGCGACACGTAGAGCATCGGTATCCCGGTTTCGTCCTTGACCCGCTTGAGGAACGGCAGGATCTGTTGCTTTAGCCGATCGTCGAGCGATGCGAGCGGTTCGTCCAGCAGCAGCAGGCGCGGCGAGTAGAGCAGTGCCCGCCCGAGGGCCACACGCTGGCGCTCGCCTCCGGACAACTGGGCTGGCCGGCGGCCCACGAGTGGGCCGATCTCCAGCAGCTCCAGCACCTGTTTGAGGTCGAAACGCCGCTCTTGGGGAGCGCGGCGCCGATACCCGTACAGCAAGTTCTCCTGCACCGACAGGTGCGGAAACAGCTGCCCGTCCTGGAATACCAGCGCGAAGTGGCGATGCCACGCCGGTACGAAGGTTCGCTCCCGAGGTCTCGACGAGCGTCTGGCCGCGAAACACCAGCGTGCCCCGCGTCTGGCCCGTAGAAGGCCGGCGATCAACGCCAGTAGGGTGCTCTTACCGCAGCCCGACGGGCCGCAGATCCCGGTGGCTCCCGCGTCGATTCTTGCGGCCGCATGGAGCAAGAAGTCGCCGCGGCGAAACTCGAGATCGAAGCTAAGCACGGGCGAAGTGCTGGTCGAGGTAGCCGAGGCGGCGCTCGGCACGGCGGGTCATCCAGTGGCTGACCGCGAGCGCGACAACGGCGAGCGCGACCGATAAGGCCGCGAGCCGCATGGCGGCTGTCTCGCCGCCCGGGACGTTGCATGAAGCTGTAGATGGCGAGCGGCAACGTGCGCGTCTCACCGGGAATATTGCCGACGAAGGCCATCGTCGCGCCGAACTCGCCGAGGCTGCGCGAGAAGCAGAGAACGGCGCCGGCCAGCACTCCCGGCAATGCCAATGGTAACGCGACGGTCAGAAAGGCATTCCATGGCGTTGCGCCCAGCGTCGTCGCGGCCTGCTCGAGTCGCACATCGATCAGCCGAAACGCAACGCGAACGGGCTGCACCAGCAGCGGGAACGCCATCACTGCCGAGGCGATCACGGCGCCCTTCCACGTGAAGGCAAGGACGATGCCGAACGTAGCTTCGAGCCAGTGCCCGACCGGGCCGCGTGTGCCCAGCAGCAGCAGGAGCGCATAGCCCGGCACCACGGGCGGCAGGACCATGGGCAGTTGCACCAGGGTCTCGAGCAGGAACTTGCCGCGGAAGTCGCGGCGCGCGAGCAGCCAGCCGACGAATGTTCCCGCGGGAATGCAGATGAGCGTGGCCCAGAGCGCGACCCGGGCCGAGAGTCGCAGCGCCTGCCATTCCTCCGGTGTCAGCAAGGGGCTCACTTCCTCGGCTGGAGAAGCACGAACCCGTAGCGCTGGAATATTTCGGCTGCGGCCTGGGAGTTGCGTAGATAGCGGAGGAACTCCTTGCCTTCAGATCGCGATCCTGTGATCAGCGCGAACGGATAGACAATCGGCTTGTGGCTGTCCGCCGGAAAGCGCGCGACCACCTCGGCCTTGGTGCTGATCGCAGCGTCAGTGGCATATACGATGCCGGCAGCGCACTCCCCACGCTCCACGAACGTCAGCGCGGTCCGGACATCCTCCGTGCCGACGATGCGCCCCTGGAGGGACTCCCACCACGTGAGCGACTCGAGCGCCGCCTTGGCATAGATGCCGACCGGGACCACGCCCGGCTCGCCCGTGCAGAGCTTTCCGGAGAAGGCTTTCGCGAACTGAAAGCCGGGCTGCATCTTCACGGTGAACCCCCGCCCTTCGGTGCAATCAGGACGAGTTCGTTCCCCAGCAGGTCGACGCGTGAGCTGGCGTCGATCCGGCCCCGCTCGGCGAGGTAGTCCATCCAACTCGTATCGGCCGATGCGAACACGTCGGCGGGAGCCCCGGCCTCCACCTGTTTGGCGAGGGTTGACGAGCCACCGAAGGCCAGGCTCGGCTGCGCATGGCCATCGGCCTGCCAGCGGGCCCCGATTTCGGTCAGGGCATTTGTGAGGCTCGCCGCAGCGAACACTCGCACGGGCTCTTCCGCATGGCTCGTCGCCGGGCCGGCCGCGATGAGGGCCGACAGAAGGGTCAGCAGACAGCGTCGCATCGTTCGCCTCCAGATTCGCTATGTAGAAGACTACATAGCGTATCGGATGGCAGGATGCAAAGTCTGGCCTATGTGTCGGCGCGCTCGACGGGCCGCGGCGTGATTCCAGCCCCGTTCGAACATCTGGCCGAGCGGCCGCGTCCAGTTAAGTCGTCAGTCTGCAAGGGGTCGCTTTTCGCCGTACAACGTCCGCTTCCGATAAGCCGAACTACTGCCTGTTGCGGCCGTTGGCCGTCGCTGCTCATTCGCACCGTAACGCAGCCGCACGCAAGGTTGTGGCCGCAACGGCAACATTCTGATGGTCAAGCCTGATGTCGATGCGCCGTGCGGACGTGCTCGGTCGCCGAGCACGGCAGCTCAGCCGCCGTAGGTCAGACCGGGATTCGGTTCATTTCCCGCGCGCATGTTTCTTCGCGCGCAGGGGAATGTACCGAATCCCGGTCCATCACCCACGAACGCGCCAGCAATCGAATCTCAGCGCGCCAGCACGTACTCGCCCGGCGCATCGCACACCGGCTTGTAGCCGGCTGCGCCCATCTTCGGCGGCGCCACCTTGGTCTTCGTCGAATGCTCGGCGAGCCACGCGGCGAAGGTCGGCCACCACGAACCATGCGCGGGCTCGACCTTCTTCAGGTACTGCGCCGGCGAGGGCAGGCGCGCGCCGGCCTTTGTCGTCAGCACCCGATGGCGGCGCTTCGGATGCACCGGCCCGCTGATGATGCCGGCGTTGTGGCCGCCGCTGGTCAGGCAGAAGGTGTAGTCCTTCGAACGCACGAGCTTGCCGACCTTGTAGACCGACTTCCACGGCGCGACGTGGTCCGTCTCGGTGCCGACGACGAACATGGGCGCGTCCACCGCCGCGAGGTCCAGGTTCTCGCCCAGCGCGACGTAACGTCCCTCGGCGAGATCGTTGTTGAGATACAGCTGGTGCAGGTAATCGGTGTGCATGCGATAGGCCATGCGCGTCCCGTCGGCGTTCCACGACATCAGGTCGTTGACGCCGGTGCGCTCGCCCTTCAGGTACGTCGCGACCGACGGACTCCACAGCAGGTCGTACGTGCGCAGCATCTGGAACGCGCCGCCCATCTGCCTGCTCTCGAGCACCCCTTTCTTCCACATCAGCGCTTCGAGCATCGCCAGCTGTGCCGGGCTGATGAACACCGACAACTCGCCCGGTTCGCTGAAGTCGGTCTGCGCGGCAAACATGGTGACCGTCGCGAGCCGGTCGTCTTCCTTCTGCGCCATCGCCGCCGCGGCGATGGCGAGCAGCGTGCCGCCGATGCAGTAGCCGACGCCGTGCACCTTGCGCTTCGGCACCACCTTGTTGATCGCGCCTAGCGCCGCGAGCACGCCGAGCGACAGGTAGTCGTCCATCGTTACGTCGCGGTCTTCGGCCGTCGGGTTCTTCCACGAGATCATGAAGACCGTGTGACCCTGGTCCGTGAGGTACTTCACCAGCGAGTTCTTCGGCGACAGGTCGAGGATGTAGTACTTCATGATCCACGCCGGCACGATCAGGACCGGCTCCGCAAAGACCTTGGGCGTCGTCGGCGAGTACTGGATCAACTCCATCAGCGAGTTGCGCAGTATGACCTTGCCCTTGCTGCACGCGATCTGCTCGCCGACCTGGTAATTCTCGACGCCGACGGGGCCGCTGCCCTTCAGCATGCGTTGCACGTCCTCGGCGAGGTACTTCACGCCGCGCACGAGGTTCTTGCCGCGCTCCGCGCGCGTCTGGTCGAGCAGCTGCGGATTGGTCGGCAAGTAGTTGTCGGGTGCAAGGAGTTCGAGCCCTTCGCGCACCGTGAACCCGACGACGTTCGCGGCGGCGGCATCGGTGCCGGGCACGCCGGCCACCGCTTCACGGGCGAGCTCCGCGGCCGTGATGAACGACTGCGCGAGTACGTTGAACGGAAACTTCGCCCACGCCGGATCGGCAAAACGATTGGCGTAGGGCGTGCCTGCGGCCTGCGGCGCGACGGCTTCGTGCTGCGGCTTCAATGCGCTGCCGGTGAACTGGGCGAGTGCGAGCGCCTTCTGGATAGCCGTCTGCACGAGCTGCGCCTGGCGTCCGGGGGCGAGCGCGAGCCGCGACAGCACGTTCCACCAGGCGCCGCCGAACGCCTGCGGTGACATGCCGCCGGTCAGCTGACCGAGGGCCGCGAGCAACTCGCGCGACGCCTCGTCCGATATCAGCGACTGTCCCGCCTCGCCCTTGTCAGCGCTCATCGCAATCTCCTCCGCACCGCGGCTATAGTGATTTGAGATCGACGGACAGGTCCGCGAGCCGCACGGGGTCCGGGTGTTTGCGCTCGGCGATCCACTTCTTGCCCTGCATGAAGTCCTTCGGGCTGTTGATCGCATCCACGGCCAGCAGTTCGCCCTGGGCCAGGTAGTACAGCGCGAAACGCCCCGAATCAGGGTCGCCGCGCATGACCGTCTGGTCGTACCCCTGTGACAGGCCCGCGATCTGCAGCTTCAGGTCGTACTGATCCGACCAGAACCAGGGCACGTGCTCGTGGCGGACCGCCTTGCCACAGATGTTCGATGCCGCGGTCTTTGCCTGCTCGACGGCGTTGTCGACCGATTCGAGCCGCAGCCGGCGCCCATAGCGCACGCTCTGATGGAACGTGCAGTCACCCGCGGCGTAGATGTTCGGATCCGAGGTCTGGCACTGCTCGTCGACCCAGATGCCGTTCTCGCAACGCAGGCCAGCGGCCGCGGCGAGCGTCGTCTCGGGCAGGATGCCCACGCCGACGATGACGAAGTCCGCATCGAATTCACGCTCGCCGCAAACGACGCCCGTCACGCGGTGGCCTGCCGCGTCCCCCTTGAACGAGGACACCGACATGCCGCACAGCACGCGGACGCCTTCGCGCTCGTGGCGATGCATGTAGAAAGCCGACATTTCGGGTGTCGTCACGCGATGGAGCGGGCGGTCCGCCATCTCGAGCACGGTGACGTCGAGGCCAAGGTGCCTGGCGGATGCGGCCGCCTCCAGCCCGATGTAACCCGCGCCCACGATGACGATTTTCTTCGCCCCGGGCAGGTCTGCACGGATGCCGTCCACGTCGGCCATCGTGCGCAGGTAGTGGATGCCCTCGAGGTCGTAACCCGGCACTTCCAGCAGCCGGTTGCGGCTGCCGAGGCACAGGATCAGCTTGTCGTAGCGCAGTTCCGCGCCGTCGCTCAGGCGCAACCGCTGGTCCGCCCGGTCGATTGCGGTGACCCGCAGTCCGAGCTTCACGTCCACCTGGTGCTGTTCGTAGAACTGGGCGCTGCGCAGCAGCAGCCGCTCACGCTCCATTTCGCCCGCGAGGTATTTCTTGGACAACGGCGGCCGGTTGTAGGGCAGGTACGGCTCGTCGCCGACCAGGACGATGCGGCCTGTGTGCCCTTCGCGGCGCAGCGTATCGACTGCCTGCACCGCCGCGTGGCTCGCACCGACAATCACCACCGTCTGCTCCGTCATGCGAACCTCTGCGGACCCTGCCGATGACCTATGATGCCGCAAAGCAACATGGTCGGGGGTGCGTCCGGGTGGGCCCGTGGCTATCCTTGCGCACCAGCCATGAGCGGTCGATGGTCCCAGCGCTCCATGGTGGTGCGTCGGGCCTGCAGGATAGATCAGAATTCGGCCTGACCCGAGGTAGGCACGGATTCTGCATAAGCAGTCCGAGGTCCCCCCGAGGGGAGGCGGCGCGGTGTGGGTCGTTTCGGTTTCCAACGACGTGGGACCGCGGCCGGCCGCCTGACAATAGAACACGAGAACCGAGGAGCCCGAAGTCCATGAAGCTGATCAGCGCAATCATCAAACCCTTCAAGCTGGACGACGTCCGCGCCGCCCTGTCCGAACTTGGCGTCTCCGGCATGACGGTCACTGAAGTGAAGGGCTTCGGGCGTCAGCGCGGCCACACCGAGCTGTACCGTGGCGCCGAATACGTCGTCGATTTCGTGCCGAAGACGCGCATCGAGGTCGCGGTCAAGGAATCGCTGGTCGACCAGGTGGTCGAGGCGATCGTCGCGGCCGCGCGCACTGGCAAGGTCGGTGACGGCAAGATCTTCATCTCCGATCTTGAGCGCGCCATCCGCATCCGCACGGGCGAGGCCGACGACCAGGCCCTGTAACGGGCCCATGGCGGGCCCGTGCCGGGACCCGTGACGCGGCGGCTGCGGCTTCGCGCTAGCATCGGCTCCGGACCGCCGGAACCGAGGCTGCGATGACCGATCTCCCTCCTGCCGAGGCGCTCGAGCGCGCCGTCTCCAAGCTGCACCTCGGTCGGCAGCAGCGACACATCTTCCTGTGCGTGGCAGGGGAGAAATGCGCGCCCGTCGCGCGCTCCGAGGAAAGCTGGGACTACCTCAAGCGCCGTTTCCGCGAGCTGGGCCTGGTCGACGTCGACGGCGGCGTGCTGCGGACCAAGGCACATTGCCTGCGGGTCTGCGTCGCCGGCCCGATCGCCGTCGTCTATCCGGAGGGCGTCTGGTATCGCAAATGCACGCCGGAAAACCTCGAACGGATTCTCCAGCAACACCTGATCGGCGGCCGGCCGGTCGCCGACCTCGTCATCGTCGACGCTCCGCTGCCGCCTCCCTGAAAAAACTCGCAGTCCACGCGATTGATTCCCGGTCTCGGCGACGTCTAATCTGGATCACGACCGGTTCTGCGGCAAGGTCCACTATCGGACCGAGCTGCCGGTCGTCATCATCTGAGTTCCCCCAAGCGTCCGCGGTGTATCCATGCCTCACGCCATCCGAATCCATGCCCACGGCGGTCCTGAAGTGATGCGCTGGGAAGAAGTCCCGTCCGTCGCCCCGGGGCGAGGCGAGGCATTGGTGCGGCAAACGGCCGTCGGCCTCAACTTCATCGACATCTATGAGCGCACCGGACTGTACGGCGGGCAACTGCCGACCGGACTTGGCCGTGAAGCCGCCGGTGTGGTTGAAGCCGTCGGGCCCCGGGTGCGCGACGTCAAGGTGGGCGACCGCGTCGCCTATGCCTCACCAACCCCTGGCGCCTACACCGACGAACGCGTGCTGCCCGTGGCCAACCTGGTGCCGGTGCCGGAAGGCGTCAGCGACCGGCTCGCCGCCGCCGCGCTGCTCAAGGGCATGACGGCACAGGTGCTGCTGCGCCGGACGTACAAGGTGCGCAAGGGCACGGTCGTCGTCGTGCACGCTGCCGCGGGCGGTGTCGGCAGCATCCTCGTGCAGTGGGCTTTGCAGCTCGGCGCGCACGTGATCGCCGTCGTCGGCAGCGACGCCAAGGCAACGACGGTGCATGCCATGGGTTGCAAGGACGTGTTGATCCAGGGCCGCGACGAGCTGGCCGCTCGCGTCAAGGAACTCACGGGCGGGCAGGGCGCGCACGTCGTCTACGATTCCGTCGGCAAGGACACGTTCTTCGCGTCGCTCGATTCGTTGCGCCCGCTCGGGCTCATGGTGACGTACGGCAACGCGTCCGGTCCCGTGCCGCCGATCGCGCCGCTCGAGCTCGCCAGGCGCGGATCGCTGTTCCTGACGCGGCCCGTGCTGTTCTCCTACGTGTCGAAACGCGCGGACCTGCTGCGATCAGCGGCCGAGCTCTTCGACGTGATCGGGCGCGGCATCGTGCGCATCGAGATCGGCCAGACCTACCCGATCCGCGACGTGCAGCAGGCGCATCGCGACCTGCAGGATCGGCGCACGGTCGGCTCGACGGTATTGCTGCCCTGACAAACCATCGTCGCCGCCGTGGCTTCCCGTTCCTGCTGCTGATCGTGCTTGCGGCAACGCCCGCGCATGCCGCGAGGGAGATCATCCACGACTGGCCGGCCGGCATTCCGTACCGGCGCCGAACTCGAGGCGGCCGGCGCGGTCATCGGGGAGATTCGCGTCAAGGTCGGCGACGTTTTCGATCCGTCGATCCCGTCGGAAGACAAATGGCTCTACCGCACGGCGAACAAGCTGCACATCAACACGCGGCAGCCCATCGTTCGCAACCAGCTGCTGTTCAAGACTGGAGAGCCGTATGTGGAGCGCGTGGTCCAGGAAACTGAGCGCATCCTGCGCGCCAACGACTACATGTACGACGCCTGGATCCGGCCGGTGGCCTACGACGGCAAGACGGTCGATCTCGAAGTCCGCACGCGCGACACCTGGACGCTGAACCCGGGCATCAATTTCAGCCGGCAGGGCGGGGCAAATTCGTCGTCAGTCGAACTCGAGGAGAAGAACCTGCTCGGCAACGGCCAGCGGCTCTCCTTCGGCTGGTCGAACGACGTGGATCGCACGTCGCTCGATTTCGAGTTTTCGGATCCGCATTTCCACTCGACGTGGACACGGCTCGGCGTGATCTACAGCGATGCCGATGACGGCAGCACCAAGGCGATCCGCGTCGACCGTCCGTTTTATGCATTGGACACGAAGCGCGCCGGCGGCGTGTACCTCTACGACTCGATCCGCAACGAGCCGCGTTACGCATACGGCGAGAGCGTCGGCGAATACGAGCAGGACGAGCAGTACGCAGAAGCCTACGGCGGCTGGTCGCAAGGCTGGACCGACGGCTGGGTCCGGCGATGGACCGCAGGCGCGACCTATCGCCAGAAGCAGTTCGCAGAGGTCGCGGGCTCGTCCCTCGGCGGCCCGCTGCCGGAGGACATCGAACTCGCCTATCCGTGGCTGGGGTTCGACCTGGTCGAGGACGTCTACGAGGAACGCACGAACCAGGACCAGATCGAGCGCACGGAGGACGTGCTGCTCGGATTGCGCGCAGGCGGACGAATTGGTTATGCCTCGGAATCGCTGGGATCGGATCGCGACGCGCTCATGCTGAGTGCCTACGCACAGAACGGCTGGGATTTCGGGCGCGAGCGCTCGATGTTCGTGACCACAGTCGCGACGGGCCGCGTCGAGAACGATGGACTGCGCAATGCCGTGCTGTCGGCCGAGGCGCGGTACTACGCGCGTACCTCGGAGAACACGAAATTCTTCGCGACCGTCAACGGCGCCGTCACCGAAGCGCTGGACGCAGACCAGCAACTGCTGCTCGGCGGCGAAGAGGGCCTGCGCGGCTATCCGTTGCGTTACCAGGCGGGCACGTCACGCGCGCTTGCTGACGCTCGAGGAGCGCTACTACACGGACTGGTACCCTTTCCGGCTGTTCCACGTGGCTGGCGCAGCCTTCTTCGACATGGGGCGCACCTGGGGAACGGACGTTACCGGTGCCACCAGCGACGGGTTGCTGAAGAACGTCGGCATCGGCCTGCGTCTCGGCTCGAGCCGTTCCGCGTTCGGCAACGTCATTCACGTCGACCTGGCGTTTCCGCTCGATGGCGGCGACGACATCGACAGCGTGCAGTTCGTCGTCGAGACCAAGGTTCGCTTCTAGCGAAAAATAGGGGACGCTCACCTATTCATGAGAATATTAGGCGGGCGTCCCCTATTTTCGGGCAACGTCGATCCAGTCGATCAGCAACTCGAACGGGCCCGCCTGTCTGTCGCTGATCATCAGCCCGAGCTGGCGAACATGCGCGGGATCAAGCGGCTGCACACCGGGCACCGGGCGTCCGCGGAAGCTCGCGGCGAACTCCGTCAGCGGGAGGACGACCGTCGCCCATTCGCCCCGCGGCGGAGCGAAACGTGCCTGGTACTGCACGCCGTCGAAGCCGTCGTCCGCGCGCACCGTGAACTTGTACTGTCGGCCGTCGCCACGACAGCGCAGCATGAAGGCTTCCGCACCGCCCGTTGCCCACGCGCTGCGGTCTGCGTGCGCACCGACGCGAAGCCGCCGCCGTAATCGAGTGAGACCACGCCGCCGAAGCTGGCGATGCCATGCGCCGCCTGTTTGAACGTGCTGCGCGACACCCCGCCCATCACTACGTCGTCGATTGGCGCCACGCCAGAAAATCGGCTGCGTCCTGTCGAAATCGACCAACCGGCGTGCCTCACCCAATCTCGATTACCTGGCGGATCGACGCGCCGGCCGCGAGCCGGTCGAACGCGCCGTTGATGTCGTCGAGCCGGATGCGCTCGCTCAGCAGCCTGTCCACCGGCAAGCGGCCTGCGCGATACCACTCGATGTACTGCGGGATGTCGCGCTCAGGCACGCAGCTGCCGAGATAGCTGCCCTTGAGTGTCCGTTCTTCGGCGACGAGGCTCACGTGCGACAACGACACCTGCTGCTGCGGATGCGGCAGGCCGGCCGACACGGTGGTGCCGCCGCGCCGCGTGACGCGAAAGGCGAGTTCGAGCGCGCGCGCCGAGCCGGCCATCTCGAAGGCGTAGGCCACGCCGCCGCCACTCGCCTCGCGCACGCGGTCCACGCAGTCGGGATCGGCCGCGTTGAAGGTGTGCGTGGCGCCGAGTTCGCGGGCCTTGGCCAGCTTGGCCTCGTGCAGGTCGATTGCCACGATCGGGCTCGCATCGAGCATGCGTCCGGCCAGCAATGCCGCGAGCCCGACGCCGCCAAGGCCGATCACGGCCAGCGACGAATGCTTCGGCATCGCCGCGGTATTGACCACCGCGCCGACGCCGGTGATCACGGCGCAGCCGAACAGCGCCGCTTCTGCGAACGGCAAGGTCGGATCCACGCGCACCAGCGACCGACGCGAAATGGTCGTCCACTCGGCGAACCCCGAAACGCCGAGATGGTGATTGACCGGCTCGCCGTGCTGGCAGAGCCGGCGCGCACCAGAGAGCAGCGTACCCGCCGTGTTCGACGCGAGTCCGGGCTCGCACAGCGCGGGCCGGCCTGCGACGCAGGGTCCGCAGACGCCGCAGCTCGGCACGAACGAGGCGACGACGTGATCGCCGCGCTGCAGGTCGGTGACGCCGTGCCCGACCTCCTCGACGATTCCCGCCATCTCGTGCCCCAGCACCATCGGCAATGGCCGCGGCCGGTTGCCGTCGATCACCGAAAGGTCGGAGTGGCACAGCCCGGCCGCCCGCACGCGGACGAGCACCTCGCCCGGGCCTGGTGGCGCAAGGTCGAACTCCTCGATCGCGAGCGGCTTCGATTGGGCATACGGGCCGGGACGACCCGGTTCGCGCAGCACGGCGGCCCTGGTTCTGATCATGGGTCGAGCGTAGCCCAAGCGCGCGGCACGGCTCCACTGCAATAATGCGCATGCCGACTGACCGGCGCGCCGTTGGAGTAAGACATCATGGCCACAGCCGCAGCGACCGCGCCGCCGCCCACGCGCCGCGACGAGTTTCCCGTCCTGCGAACGATCACCACGCGCTGGATGGACAACGACCAGTACGGGCACGTCAACAACGTCGTCTACTACTCGTTCTTCGACACGGCCGTGAACGGCTTCCTGATCGAGGCCAGCGGCTGCGACGTGAGGGAGCTGCCGACCATCGGGATCGTCGCTGAGACGAGCTGCAGGTTCATGAGCGAGCTGAGCTTTCCGGACATGGTCTACGCCGGGCTCGCGCTCGAGCGGCTCGGCAATTCGAGCGTCATTTACCGCATCGGCCTGTTCCGCAACCAGCAAGCCGAACCCGCGGCGATCGGCCGTTTCGTGCACGTGTATGTCGACAGCGCCACGCGCCGGCCGGTGCCGATTCCGCCGCAGGTGCGCGTGGCGTTGCAGACGCTCCAGGACGGCTACGTCGGGTTTGGGGCGATACCGTAACGGATAGACAAGTTCCATGATCATTCTGTTGGTCGAAGACGACCGGGACCTGGCTGCGAACATCGGCGAGTTCCTCGAGTCCTCCGGGCATCGCGTGGATTACGCGGCAGACGGGCTGCTTGCTCGCCGGTTGTGCGCCGAGAATCGCTACGACGCTCTCGTCCTGGACGTGGGCCTGCCCGGCGCAAGCGGGCTCGACGTCTGTCGCTGGCTGAGGACGGAAGCACGCCGCAGCACTCCCGTCCTGATGCTCACCGCGCGTGACCTGGAAACCGATATCCTCGCGGGCTTCGCGGCAGGCGCCGACGACTACCTGCTCAAGCCGTTCTCGCTCAAGGTTCTTGCAGCCAGGCTTTCGGCCGTCGCACGTCGAGGCCGGTTGGGGTCTGGCACCCTCAGCGTGGCCGATCTCGAGTTCGAGGTCGAAACCCACTTGGTGCACCGGAACGGGTTGAAGTGCGCGTTGACACCGTCGGGCCGGCGCATCCTCGAACTGCTGATGCGCTCGTCTCCCGCCGTCGTGTCACGTGAACAGCTCGTCGACCTGTTGTGGGGCGACGCGCCGCCGGCTTCTGACGCCGCATTGCGCGCGCACATTCACCTGCTGCGCCAGGCCATCGATCCGCCTGGTCGCGAGCGCCTGTTGCACACCATTCACGGTGTCGGCTACCGCCTGGCGCTCGATGCCGATGCGCGCTGAGTACTCGCTCCGCGGCCGCTTCTTCCTCGGCATGGCGAGTGTCGTCCTGTTCCTATTGTCCGCCTTCGGGTTGGCGTTCTGGTTGTTCATCGGCGTGCTCGAAGAGGAGCTGCTGGTGCGGGTCGTGCGCGCGGAGCTGTCCGAAATGCCGCAATACGCGGCCAAGGGCCAGGCGCCACTGGAACTCGCCGACAGCGATCTGCATCGCTGGACCGTTGCGGCCGACGATCCGCAGGCATTGCCGGCGCGGCTGCGCCAGATGCCCGACGGCGTTCGGGAAATCGAGTGGGACGACGGGTCCGAGGTGTTTGCCGGGAAGCTCGTCGCCGACGGACGCATTCATGTCGTGGTGGCGGACATCGACGAGGTGGAAAGGCTCGAGCGGCGACTGGTGCAGATTGGATTCGCAGTGGCTGCGGTGGCGTTGCTGCTGTCCTTTCTGATCGCGGCGTTGCTGTCCAGGACGGCATTGCAACCCATCACCCTGCTGGTCTCGCGGCTTGGCAAGCTCGATCCCGCCAGTCCGCAGCTACTCCTCGCGGCGGATCTGCAGACCGTCGAGGCGCGCCAGATCGCAACTGCCATGGACGGTTACCAGGCGAGAATTGCGCATGTCCTCGCGCGGGAAAAATCGCTGACCGACGACATCAGTCACGAGTTGCGGACGCCGACCTCGGTGATCGCCACGGCGTCGGAGCTGCTGCTCGAGGATCGAACGGTCGCTGGCGCCGCTCGCGATCGAGTCGAACGAATAGCCCGCGCCGCCCACCGCATGGGTTCGGTCGTGGCTGCGCTGTTGTTCCTCGGGCGGGAGAATTCCTCGAGCCACGAGGTTGTCGACTTGCGGGACGTCGTGCGTGACACCGTGGAGGTATATCGGCCGCTGGCTCAGGAGAAAGGCGTCGACCTGCACGCCGAGTGCGAGACGGCGGTCCTGGTCACCGCTCCACCCGGGCTGGCGGAGATCGTGCTGCAGAACCTGATCGAGAACGCTCTTCGCTTCACGGAACGCGGCAACGTCCGCGTCGTCCTGGAGCCGGGCGTCCTCAGTGTCGAGGACACGGGCGTCGGGCTGGCCGGCGTCGACAGAAACAGGATATTCGAGCGCGGTTACCGCAGTGACGCGAGTCACGGCTCCGGATTTGGACTCGATCTCATCCGGCGCGTGTGCACGCGCCTGGGGTGGCAGGTTTCGGCCCACGAACGCCCGACGGGCGGCACGCGTTTCGAGGTGGCATTCTCGCGCGCAACGAGTGACTGACGCGCTCGTCCTTACGGAAACCTAACGTATCGTTAACGAGTTCGCATCTGCCTGCTCGGCATAGTAGACGGCTGACGACAGCCGGATTCAATGACACATGCGGGGGAGAGCAGCATGCAGGGCGAAGTGGCAAAAGATCGAGTCTTCGCGGAACAGCGCGAGGCCATCGCCGACTTCCGCTTCGGTGCCGAAGTCGCACAGGTCTTCGACGACATGCTGTCGCGTTCGGTGCCGTTCTATGGGGAGATCCAGCGCATGGTCGCGGAGCTGGCCCAGGATATCGTCGTCCCGGGCAGCAACGTCTACGACCTCGGATGCTCGACCGGCACCACGATGCTGTTGCTCGATAGGTCGCTGCCCGAGCGATGTGAACTTCATCGGCCTGGACGATTCGCGCGACATGCTCGTCAAGTGCGAGGAAAAGCTCCGCGAGCACGGCGTCAAGCGCAAGGTGAGTCTGGAGTGCACCGACCTGCACCAGGGCGTCGAGATCAAGGACGCATCGCTCGTCACGCTGGTGCTGACGCTGCAGTTTCTGCGGCCGCTGCATCGCGAGCGGCTGATCGGCGACATCTACAAGGGCCTGCGGGAGAACGGCGGCCTGATCCTGGTCGAGAAAGTGCTCGGCGAGGACTCGCATTTCAACCGCCTCTTCATCAAGCACTACTACGACTACAAGCGGCGCAACGGTTACTCGGAGACAGAGATCGCGCAGAAGCGCGAGGCGCTCGAGAACGTACTGATCCCGTACAAACTCCTCGAGAACCGGGAGCTGCTGCTGCAGGCGGGCTTCCGCTACGTGGATGTGTTTTTCAAGTGGTACAACTTCTGCGGCATCGTCGCGATCAAGTGACACCGAGATGCTGGCAAGAATCGGCGATTTCCTGTTTCGCTACCGCAACCTGCTTTTCCCGCTGTGCCTGCCACTGGCGCTGCTGCCGGGTCCGGAACTGTTCAATGATTTGCTGCTCGCTGCGGCCCTGGGATTTGTGATCGCGGCGACAGGTGAAGCGGTCCGGGCGAGCACCATCGGGCTGCAGTACATCGTCCGCGGCGGCAAGGACCGGCGCGTGTACGCGACGGACCTTGTCACCGGCGGGGTGTATGCGCACACGCGGAATCCGATGTACGTCGGCAACATGCTGATCCTGATCGGCCTCGCCGTCGCCTCGAATTCCTGGACTTGCGTCGCGGTGGCGATCCCCTTCTACGCGTTCGTATGCGCCGCGATCGTGGCCGCCGAGGAACGCTACCTGCAGGGGCGTTTCGGCGTCGATTTCGATGCGTATTGTCGCGACGTGCCGCGCTGGCTGCCGCGTCTGCCGGGCATCGGCGCCACGCTCGCAGACCACAGCTTCAACTGGCGGCGGGTCGTGCTCAAGGAATACGGCACGCCGACCGGTTGGGTCCTGGCCTGGGGCGTACTCGTGTTCTGGAACCTCACCCGGTCCGACGGCGGCACGGACGCTCATCACTCGGCCGTGGTTGCCGTCGCCGTCATCGTGGCTGCGATGCTGGTGTTCTGGATCTTCGCGCGGATCGTCAAGAAGTCGCACCGCTGGGGCAAGGTGTGAACAACCTCACGTCGCGCAGTGGCGGGCCGCAAGCGAGTCTGCCGCAGCCGCTGCTGGAAGCGCTGCAGGCACTGCGTCTCCGGATCGACGAACAGGACCTCAAGATCCTGGGGGCCATCGAGCAGCGCGGTAGCATCGTCGAGGAGATCCTGGCGCTCAAGCAGTCGGCCGGCTTTCTGGCGTTCGACGCGATTCGCGAGCGGCAGTTGCTCGAGCGCCTGCACGCGACATATCGCGGTCCCTACCCGTGGCAGGAAGTGGAACAACTTTTTCGCACGCTGCTCGAGATGTCGCGGACACTGCCGGTACCGGCGCGCAAGTCCTGACACTCGTCGGCGCCGACAAGCGCGTGAGCGCGGGCCACCTGGCGCTTGGTCAGCCGGCAGCCGGTGCGCCGGCTGGCGGCGAATCCCGCAATGTGCGCATCACGCGATACAGCCGGCCCTGCGCGTTGCCGTGCAGGGCATCCACGATCATGCCCTCGGGGTCGCATCCCGCGGCGCTGCGCAGCAGCCGGTCGAAGCTGTCGGATGTAGTTCTCGCAATGCTGCTTGCGGATCGGCGTTCCGTAGAACAAATCCCAGCCGTCCCGCGAATCGGCCAGCCGCACGTGCAGCAGGATCATGCGTCGGCTGAAGACCGACGACTCGCCGGAACTCAGTCGCGCAAACATCAGGTCGACCTCCTCGTCCGACACCACGCCGTCGCCGATCGTGCCCTGGCTCGAAATGAACAGCATCCCTGCGATCACCTCGAGCTGGTTCATCACCATCTGGGCCACGTCGATGAACGTGTCCTGTCGCGCGTGCAGTTCGTTGGCCGCAATCGCGCGCGTCTGGATCTCGGCGTGCTCTGCCGTGCGCTGCATGACCTCGAACTGGCGCTGGATCGCGACGTTGTTCGCGGCGAGTTCGCGCTGCTGCAGAAACAGCCCGAGCACCAGCCACAGGAAGGCGAGCGGTGCGAACGCGCCGTCCAGGAAATCGCCGAGGTCGCCGAGCGGCAGCCGCAGGAAGGCAGCCCAGCCCATGGATACGGCGACGTAGAGCACGCCGGCGACCAGCCAGAGCGCGGTGAGTGTCAGGCCCAGGCGGACCTGCCGATCGCGCTGCGCTGCCAGGCTTGCCGGGTTCCGCTCGTTGGCCATGTCGTGCCCCTCGTGTGGTCTTGCTGCAGGTCCTGCGACCGGGACTCAATCCGGCGCGTGCGACGCGACTCTTTCGATTCGCCGGTCCGGAACCAGCCAGATCAGCGCGACCAGCACGTAGATCGCAAGCGACAGCCATCCCAGGCGCAAGGCGACGACGATCGCCAGTGCGTACAGCGCCAGCGAGAGCTTGCCCTTGCGGTCGGCCCGCACCGCCTTCGCAAGTCTGGAGTCCGGTCCCTCGGCGCGGATGATCAGCGTCTGCAGCCAGGTGTAGCTGAGTGCAGCCATCAGCAGTACGATGCCGTACAGCGCGGTCGGCCAGGCCGCGAAGTGATTCTCGCCCATCCAGCCGGTCGCGAACGGTACCAGCGACAACCAGAACAGCAGCGCAAGGTTGGCCCACAGCATCGTGCCCGTCACGCGGTTGCAGAGCTGCAGCAGGTGATGGTGGTTGTTCCAGTAGATGCCGAGATAGATGAAGCTCAGCACATAGGTCAGGAACACCGGGATCAGCGGCGCGAGGGACGCGATCTCCGTGCCATGCGGCACCTTGAGTTCCAGCACCAGTATGGTGATCAGGATGGCGAGCACCCCGTCGCTGAACGCCTCGAGTCGATGCTTGCCCAAGCGTGTGCTCGCTAGTGCGCCGCAGGCACGGTGTTGCCGTCACCGACCGGCGCCACGCGCGCTTTGTCGCTGCGGGCATAGGAAACGAAAACATCGGCCATTCCTGTGCAACCTCAACCGGATGATCGCCGCCAGTGCAGTTCGGCGCCGGCAGTCTAGCGGCTACGACTCCAGCACGTGCCGTCCCTTCTGGATCGCCAGCGCGCCGCTGCGCACCACCTCGAGCACCTCGCCGAAGTTCCCGACCTCCGCCATGAAGCGGTTGGTGTCGGCCTCGCTGCTCGTGAGCTCGATGGTGAAGCTGTCCGCCGCATCCCAGAGCACGCGGCCGCCCGCGCGTTGCGTGGCCGACCACAGCGATCCGACCTGGGTAGCCTTGGCCTTGACCTTGATCAGCAGCAACTCGCGTTCGAAGTGTTCCTCGCGCGTGACGTCCTCGACGTCGACCACGTCGACCAGCTTCAGCGACTGCTGCGTAATCTGGTGGATGACGGCGTCGTTGCCGGTCGTCACCAGCGTCAGGCGGGAGACCGTGGGATCGTCCGTGGCCGCCACATTGAGCGACTCGATGTTGTAGCCGCGGGTCGAGAACAGCCCTGCAACGCGGGTCAGTGCGCCGGATTCATTCTGCAGGGTGATGGCGATGATGTGGCGTTGGCTTGACACGGCGGGCTCCCGGAAACGGCATCACTATGATTTCATTGCAGAAACCGGTGGAGAGGCCGCCGGATTCCGCACCCCAGAATAGGGGATCGGGTGGGAGCCGCCTAGATGGACGCGCGGCCGCGGTGGCTGTTAGTCTCGTTTGCATCGCAACATAATCGTCCCACACCCGTCGCAACGAGCGCGCCCGTGAACAGCATCGCCGCCAGTCCATTGCCGACCACCCCGTCCGCGCACCCGCGGAGCGGCCAGTCCATGAGCGGCGCGGAAATCATCGTGCAGGTGCTGGCTGACGAAGGCGTCGACACCATTTTCGGGTACAGCGGCGGCGCGATCCTGCCGACGTACGACGCGATTTTCCGCCACAACGACCAGCAGTCGAAGCTGGCCGCAGGCGCGCGCCCGATGCCGCTGATCGTCCCGGCGAACGAGCAGGGCGCGGGGTTCATGGCGGCCGGTTATGCGCGGGCGAGTGGAAAAGTGGGCGTCTGTGTCGTGACGTCGGGGCCTGGCGCCACCAACACGGTCACGCCGGTGCGCGACTGCACTGCAGATTCGATCCCGATCGTCGTGATCTGCGGCCAGGTCGGCACTTCCGCCATCGGCACCGACGCGTTCCAGGAAGCGCCCGTCTCCAACATCATGGGCGCCGTCGCGAAGCACTGCTTCCTCGTCACGGATCCGGCCAAGCTGGAAGCCACCGTGCGCACTGCGTTCGAGATCGCGCGCTCGGGTCGGCCGGGACCGGTCGTGATCGACATCCCGAAGGACGTCCAGAACTGGGCCGGCAGCTACCAGGGCAGCGGCCTGCTGCCGATGCGCGGCTACCACGCGCGCATGCAGGCTCTGCGCGCCCGCGTGCTCGAAGACGAACACGCCGCGAAATTCTTCCAGATGCTCGGCGCGGCCGAGCGCCCGCTGATCTACGCCGGTGGCGGTGTCATCCACAGCGACGGAGCGGAGGAACTGCGCGCCTTCGCGCACGAATTCGGCATTCCTGTCGTCACCACGCTGATGGGCATCGGCACGTACGACACGACGGAGCCGCTTGCGCTGCACATGCTCGGTATGCACGGCGCGGCGTTCGCGAACTACGCGGTGGACGATTGCGACTTCCTGTTCTGCCTCGGTGCCCGCTTCGACGACCGCGTCGCGGCCGTGCCGGCCAAGTTCGCGCGCAATGCGAAGCGCATCGCGCACATGGACGTCGACGCGTCCGAGATCAACAAGGTCAAGCGCGTACAGTGGAGCCATGTCGGGCTGCTGCGCCCGGCGCTCGCAAGACTGCGCCTGCACGGCAAGGGTGCGGGCTTCAAGCGCGACTGGTCGCCGTGGCATGCGCACGTCGCCGAACTGAAGCGCCGTCACGCGATGAATTACGATCGCGACAGCGAGCTGATCCAGCCGTACTACGTGATCGAGGAGATCAACCGGCTGACGCGCGGTGAAGCCGTGATTGCGACCGGCGTCGGCCAGCACCAGATGTGGGCGGCGCAGTACTTCGATTTCCGCGAACCGCGCCTGTGGCTCACCTCGGGCAGCATGGGCACGATGGGGTTCGGCCTGCCCGCGGCAATCGGCGCGCAGTTCGCGCGTCGCGACAAGCTCGTGATCGACATCGACGGCGATGCCAGCATCCGCATGAACCTCGGCGAACTCGAGACCGTCACGACCTACGACCTGCCGATCAAGGTCGTCGTGCTGAACAACTTCGGCGACGGCATGGTCAAGCAGTGGCAGAAGCTGTTCTTCAAGGGCCGCCTGTCGGCCAGCGACAAGTCGCTGCACAAGAAGGATTTCGTGAAGGCCGCGCAGGCCGACGGCTACCGGTTCGCCGTGCGGCTCGACCGCAAGGCGGACGTGCCGCGGGTGGTGAAGGAATTCATCGAGTTCAAGGGTCCGGCCTTCCTCGAGGTGATCATCGACACTGAAGCGGGTGTCTACCCGATGGTCGGCCCGGGCCAGGCGTACGATGAAATGATCACGGGCGATTTCATCGAATCGCGCGCGGCGAACCGGACGACTGCGGAGCCCGGCGCTTCCGAGATGTTCTGACGGCACCTGCGGAAAACTGGGAAAATCGGGGACGCTCACCTATTTCCCACCTAGTTCCAATACCAGGTGCGGAAACAGGTGAGCGTCCCCGATTTTCTTGGCGGTTCGTCACCCGTTGCCGTGATACTTGCGCCCATGGCGCCCCCGCCCAGCAGTCCGTCCCCGCCGTCATTTGCCGAAGCTGCCCGCTTCTGGGCGAAACTCGGATTCGTTTCCTTCGGCGGCCCCGCCGGCCAGATTGCCATCCTGCACCGTGAAACCGTCGAGCGTCGCCACTGGCTCGACGACCGTGAATTCACGCGCGCGCTGAACTTCTGCATGTTGCTGCCGGGGCCGGAGGCGCTGCAGCTCGCGATCTTCCTGGGCTGGAAGCTGCACGGCATCCGCGGCGGGCTCGTGGCGGGGCTGGGCTTCGTGCTGCCGGCGATATTGCTGCTGTTCGCGCTCTCGTATGTCTACGTGGCGCACGGGTCACTGGCGTGGGTCTCGGCGCTGCTGTACGGCCTGCAGGCCGCCGTCGTCGCGCTGGTGCTGCAGGCGATGTCGCGCATCGCACGCCGTGCGTTGCAAACATCGCTGCATGTCGTCCTCGCGGCTGCGTCGTTCGTGGCGCTCGAATTCGTGCGCGTGCCGTTTCCTGTCGTGTTGCTGGTGGCGGCGGCAGTGGGCGCTTACCTCGCGCGCCATGCAGTGTCGACCGAGGGACCCGCTGCAGGCGCGACCCCTGCGCGCGGCGCACAGACCGCCAGGGTGGCTGCCGTCGGTCTCGCGCTCTGGCTGATTCCGCTGCTCGTAGTGGTGGCCACGCTGGGCGGTGCTTCGCTGTGGGCGGCCATCTACCTGTTCTTCACCAAGGCGGCGCTGGTGACATTCGGCGGCGCGTACGCCGTACTCGGCTACGTCACGAACCAGCTCGTCGACAAGCTCGCGTGGGTCACGGCGGAGCAGTCTGTCGCGGGGCTGGCGCTGGCGGAAACCACGCCGGGCCCGTTGATCATCGTGCTGCAGTTCATGGGGTTCATGGCCGGCTGGAACCAGCCCGGACCGTTGTCGCCGCTCGGCTCGGCGCTGCTTGCAGGCGCGCTCGCAACGTGGGCGACGTTCCTGCCGTCCTTCCTTTTCATCCTGCTCGGGGCGCCTTACGTCGAGCGACTCACGCGCAACGTGCGCATCGAAGGCGCGCTCGGTGCGATCACCGCGGCGGTCGTCGGCGTCATTGCGACACTGGTCCTGCTGCTCGCGCAGGTGGTGCTGGTCCCGGACGGGTGGCGTGCCGCGCCGGACTGGAATGCCGCGCTGATCGCGCTCGCGGCGTGGCTCCTGCTCGAGCGCGCGCGCTGGTCGCTGGGACCCGTCCTGCTTGCCGCTGCGGCGAGCGGGCTATTGCTTCGGCTGTTGCAGCAGTGAGTCGAGCCGCTGCTGGAACACCTCGAACGGCTTCGCTCCGGACATCAACTCGCCTTCAAACTCGCCGTTGACGACGCGACCGATGACGAACGACGGTGTCGACCCGATGCCGCTGGAGGCTGCCAGCGCCGCATCTGCACGCACGGCTGCCAGCACAGCGGGGTCGGCGCGGCAGCTCTCGAAGCGGGTGCGGTCCAGTCCAAACTCGCCCGCCAGCTCCGCGTAGCGGCCCTGGCTCAGGAGCGACTGGTCGCGGAACAGCGCCTCGCGATACTCCCAGAACTTGCCCTGCTGCCCGGCGCAGCGCGCGGCGACGGCCGCGGGCAAGGCGAACTCGTGGAGCGGCAGAGGCAGGTCACGCGTGGCGAACCGGACCTTGCCCGTATCGACGTAGCGTTCGCGCAGCAGCGGCCAGGTGTCGCGGGCGAACCGCGCGCAGTACGGGCACTGCAAGTCCGTGAACTCGATGATCATGACCTGTGCTTCGGCGGAGCCGAGGGTGCGCTGGTCGGCCGGGGAATCTTCTGCCGCGGCCGGCGGCGCGACGGGGGCCTCGGGCGTCCGGGTGGTCGACGCACATCCGGCTACGCCGGCCAGTACGACCAGGGCTGGCATGAGCACTGCCCGCAGGGTCGACGAAACGTTTCTCTGCATGGGGCAGAGCCTGCGTCGGAACGCGGTCTACTGCAAGTGCCGCTGCCCGGATCGTGACGCCCGCGGTAACATCCGCGCATGAAATACCTGCACACGATGGTCCGCGTCACCGACCTCGACGCCTCGCTCAGGTTCTACTGCGACGCGCTCGGGCTGCGCGAACTGCGCCGCACCGAGTATCCCAAGGGCCGGTTTACGCTGGTGTTCCTGGCCGCGCCTGGGGACGACGACGCGCAGGTCGAGCTCACCTACAACTGGGATCGCGAGGAGTACGGCATCGGCCGCGCCTTCGGCCACCTCGCGTACGAGGTCGACGACGTCTACGAGTCGTGCCGTCGTCTCATGGAGCACGGCGTCACGATCAACCGCCCGCCGCGCGATGGCCGCATGGCCTTCGTCAGGTCGCCGGACAACATTTCGATCGAGCTGTTGCAGAAGGGCGCAGCGCAGCTGCCGGCGGAACCCTGGGTGAGCATGCCGAACACCGGCGCCTGGTAGCGGCATCACCTTCGCTGGCGTCGGGGCACCCGACCACGGGCGGGGCTCTTCTGCCTTGTTCGAGTCGCAGGTCTGCGTATCGTTGAGACCATGGATCGTGTTGCAGGCATTCGTACATGGTCTTTGATGGCTGACACGCTTGCGCGGCAGGCTCAAGTGCCGGTGACCACGGAATGCACTGGTCTGGCTCCGGTTCCGACCGGCCATCAGCCTTGCGCGGCATGGCGGGCAGCGACTCTCGCGCTGTTCATTGCGTGGTCGGCACCGGCCGCAGCAGAGGGGTTCGGCGCCTCCTGGACCGGCGACTTCGCCACTGTCGCGAGCGGCGGACTCGACCGCGGCGACCGGCACATGGGGCTCGTCGAACTCACCTTCGACGACGGCTTCGTGTTCGCGGGCCGCGGCAACTCGCTGCACCTGTCAGTGCAGCACGTTTACGGCGGCGGTTTCTCCGAATTCCAGGTCGGCGACCTGCAGACGGTCAGCAACATCGACGCTGATGACGGCACGCGACTGTTCGAGGCCTGGGTCGAAGTGCCCCTGTCCGAAAGCAGTTCCGTGCTGCTCGGTCGCTACGACCTCAACACCGAATTCGATGCGATCGAGGCTGGCGGACTGTTCCTGTCGAGTTCACAGGGAGTCGGGCCCGACATCTCGCAGACCGGTGCGGCGGGGCCGTCCATCTTTCCGCGCACCGCGTTCGGCGTCCGCCTGCAGCAGCGGCGCGAAGGCGGCGGCATCCTGCGCGGTGCGGCGCTCGACGTCGAAGCGTCATCCGAAACGGATTACAGCGATACGCCGTTTGCAGGCGGGCCGATGCTCATCCTCGAGTACGAGCGGCCGCTGCAATCGGCGCGGGTCAAGGCCGGTGCATGGCGTTTCACTCGCAGCAAGAGCGGCCTGTCCGAGCCGCAAGACCGTGATAGCGAGTACGGCGTCTATGCCTCGATCGAGCGCGAGTTCGCTGCGGGCTTCGTCGCCTACGGCCGGATCGGCGTCGCGAACGCAGAGGTCTCGCGCATTGACCTCTACACGGGCGGCGGGATCGTGTGCACTGGAGGTCTCCTGCCGGACCGCGACGACTCCATCGGCCTCGCATTCGGTTATGCGCGCAACGGCGGCGAATACGAGGATGCGATGCACGCCGAGGGTGTCGACGTGACCTCGGGCGAGCAGGCTTACGAACTCACCTGGCGCATTCCCCTCGGCGAGCACCTCGTGCTGCAGCCGGACGTGCAGTACGTCGTCGATCCCGACACCGACCCGGACATCGCTGATGCGTTGGTGCTGATCCTGCGCGTCGAGCTCTCGCTATAGCTCAAACCGCGCGCCGACGATCCGCGGCTCGGGCTCCAGCGTCACGCCGAACTTCTTCTGCACTGAAGCCGCGACGCGACGCGCCAGCGCCAGCAACTGTGGCCCGGTCGCATGACCCAGATTGACCAGCACCAGGGCATGCTGGGCCGACACGGCGGCATCTCCGTCGCGGAAACCGCGCCATCCCGCCTGTTCGATCAGCCAGGCCGCCGAGAGCTTGCGCTCGGCATCGGTCGACGTCGGGAAGACCGGCACGCCTTCGAAGCGCGATTGCAGTTCGACAGCGACTGCACGCGTCAACAACCGGGTTCTTGAAGAAGCTGCCGGCGTTGCCGGTGACGGCAGGGTCCGGCAGCTTGCGTCGGCGAATGCGTCGCACGGCTGCAGCCACGTTGCGTGGCGTTGGTTGCAGTCCCCCCATCGCGGCGAGTTCCTCGCCGAGCCCGGCGTACGCAACGTTCGTCGCCCCGGCCTTCGGCAGTCGCAGCTCGATCGCGGTGACGATCCGGCGATCGGGCGCGCGTTTGAACACGCTGTCGCGATAGCCGAACCCGCAGCGCTCGGTCGGCAGCCGGTCGAAGGCGGCCGTCTGGCGGTCAAAGACGTGCACAGCCGCGATGAACGTGCCGACCTCGACGCCGTAGGCGCCGATGTTCTGGATGGGTGCCGCGCCTGCCTGGCCGGGGATCAAGGCGAGGTTCTCGAGGCCCTGCAGGCCGTGGTCGAGCGCCCAGTCGACGAGCGCGTCCCATTCGCACCCGGCATCGACGTGCACGAGCGCGTGCTCGCCGGCATCGTCCACGATGCGGATCGAATCGCACTGCAGGTGAATCAGGCAGCCGGCGAACCGGTCGGTGGCGAAGAGCACGTTGCTGCCTGCGCCCAGCACCATCGGCGGCAGATCCTGCAACGCCGGTTCGGCCAGCAGCGAAGGCAGCGCCGTTGCATCGTGCACGGTGGCCAGGCAATGGGCGCGAGCGTCCACATGGAACGTGTTCCGGCCGAGCAGTGGCACGTCCCAGGCTAGCGAATACGCGGAGGCCATCCGGCCCTCCAGGGGCGTGCGGCAGAGGGCGGTGAGCTTGCCACTGCACGAGTGCATCCGTCACTATGCATGCAAGGCCGCGGCGGCAGGGCCCACTCCACCATGCATGCAAAGAACTCAGCGCCACGCGGCGTCGGCGCGCTGGCGGAAGCCCAGGCGTTCCTCGACGCGAACCCCGACATCGAGGCCGTGCAGCTGGTCATCACCGATGCGTGCGGTGTGGGCCGCGGCAAGAACGTGGCGCGGGAAGAACTCGCGGCGCTGTACGGCAGTGGTCGCAACGTCGCCGGCTCCATCCTCGGCCTCGACATCACCGGCGAGGACGTCGAGGGCACCGGGCTGGTGTGGGACGTCGGTGACGCCGACCAGTGCTGCCGGCCCGTTGCGGGATCGCTGGCGCGTGCGCCCTGGCTGAAGCGACCCTCGGCGCAGGTCCTCGGCACGATGTACGAACTGGACGGCCGGCCCTCGAAAGCCGATCCGCGCCACGTGCTTGCAGGGGTTGTCGCGCGCTGCGAAGACGCAGGCCTGACGCCGGTCGTCGCCGTCGAGCTCGAGTTTTACCTGCTCGAACGTGACGCGACCGGCAGGCTGGTGCCTGCGGCCGGCATGCTGAGCGGCGAGCGTCGCGGTCGCATCGACGCTTATGGCCTCGGCCGCCTCGACGACATGTCGCCGCTGTTCGACGATCTCTATGCGTCCGCGAAGGCGCTGGGACTGCCCGTGCGCACGCTGATGTCCGAATACGCGCCGGGGCAGTTCGAGATCACGCTGGAGCACCGGGCCGACGCAATGCGCGCGGTCGACGAGGCCATCCTGTTCAAGCGCGCGGTCCGTGGCGTCGCCGCGCGCCATGGACGCCTGGCGTGTTTCATGGCCAAACCGTTTGCGGAGCGAGCTGGCTCGGGGATGCACCTGCACGCCAGTCTCGCCGACCGTGATGGCAACAATGCATGCGCCGCGGACGATCCCGCCGGCAGTCCGCTGCTGCGCCACGCGATCGGCGGGTTGCGCTCGACGCTCGCGGACGGCATGGCGATCCATGCGCCGAACGCCAATTCGTATCGGCGCTTCCGGTCGATGAGCTATGCGCCGGTCGCCGTCACCTGGGGCATCAACAACCGCTCGGTCAGCCTGCGTGTGCCAGCCGGACCGCCGGCGAGCCGGCACGTCGAGCACCGCGTGGCCGGCGCCGACGCCAACCCTTACCTGGTCGCCGCGCTGGTGCTCGGCGGCATGCTGCACGGCATCCAGAACCGGTTGGATCCCGGGCCACCGGTCGAGGGCAACGGCTATGCACAGGCGCAGCAGGGCACGCTGCCGACGCAATGGCACGACGCGCTCGCAACGGCCGCGTCCTCGGAGTTCCTGCGCGACACGCTCGGCTCTGGATTCCTCGATGTCTTTCTCGCGATCAAGCGCCAGGAGGCCGAAAAATTCGGTGCGCTCGTGAGCGACCGCGACTACGAGTGGTACCTCGACACGGCGTGAGCGCGACGCGACATAATTTTGCTGCCATCGCGGTGGACGCGCCCGGCGTGCCCGGTGCAGCATTAAGTCATGCCGATCGCGACTGGAGTGAGAGCTGAATCAACGTGAGGCTGGCTGGGCGCGCGGAGAATGCGCCGCACGAACGCCGATTGCCCACCGAGGATCAGCCTGTGACCCGCATTTCCGCCCGTACGATCGCCCGCAGCGCCGCACTTTCGAGCAGGAGTTCCCCAACCGTGACCATCCACCTGCGCAAGATGTACGTCGACTGCCGGTTCGGGCAATTGCACCTGCACACGTCGTTTCCCTCGAGCGGCGGCTTCGACGAACTGACACCGCTGCTGTGCGTTGCGCCGCCGACCCGGTCGGGCCGGGTTTTCCGACCGGTGCTGCGCGACCTGGGCCGTGACCGCAGCGTCTATGCCCCGGACCTGCCGGGTTCAGGCGAGTCCGACGCGCCCGAGCACACGCCGGTCGTGGCGGATCACGCCGCCGCGTTCGTCGACCTGATCGACTCGCTGCGCCTGAAGCAGGTGGACGTGATCGGCTACCAGACCGGCGCGCTGGCAGCCATCGAACTCGCGCTGGCGAGGCCGGAGCAGGTGCGCCGACTGATCCTGATCGGTGTGCCGTCGTCGGACAGCGGTTACCAGGTCGGCGAACGCCTGCCGCTGCTCAAGCTGCCCGTGATGATCCTGCGCGCACGGGACGAGTTCTGGGAATCGACGGGTCGCACCGAATCACTGCTGCGCGATGCGCGCCGCGCCGAGCTGGCCGACCCCACGGGCAACGTGCTCGACGCGGACGCGGAAGAAATCGTGCGGTACGCGCGCGACTTCTTCGATCGCTAGCGCTGTCGGTTCACGGTGAGCGCGTGAGCGGCGTCTTTGCGGCGTCACGCGCGGCGGCCGGCGCCCGGCGCACGGTCATTCGTGCCGCAGCGCGTCGATCGGATTGAGCTGCGCCGCCTGGCGCGCCGGGAAATAGCCGAAGATCACGCCGATCAGCGCCGAAAAGACGAAGGCGACGGCGTTGATGCGGACGTCGAACAGGAACGGCACCTGCAGCATCGGCGCCAGCGCCCAGCTGGCGACCAGGGCCAGCAGCAGACCGACGACTCCGCCGAGACAGGCCAGCACGGTGGCTTCCACCAGGAACTGCAGCAGCACCTCCCGTCCGACTGCGCCGATCGCGAGCCGGATGCCGATCTCGCGCGTCCGCTCGGTCACGGACACCAGCATGATGTTCATGATGCCGATGCCGCCGACGAGCAGGCTGACCGCTGCGACGGCGCCCAGCAGCGAGGTGAGGATGCGCGTGGTTCCCTGCAGCGTCTGCGAGATCTGCGCCGTGTCGAAGATGTTGAAGTCGTCCTGCTTCGCGCCGCGGATGTTGCGGCGTTCACGCAGCAACGACTGGATCGAGGCTGTCACGGCCGCCATGTCGTAGGCCGGGTCGACCTTCACCATCATCAGCCGGATGTTGCGGTTGCCAGTCATGCGCCGCTGCACGGTCTTGATCGGCATCAGCACGACATCGTCCTGGTCGTTGCCGAAGCCGCCCTGGCCTCGCGTCACGAGCGTGCCGATGACCTCGCATGAGAGGTTGCGCAGGCGGAAGCGCTGCCCCAGCGGGTCTTCCTCGCGGAACAGGTTGCGCTGCACCGTCGATCCGATCACGCACACTGCCTTGCCTGCCTGTTCCTCGGCCACGGTGAACGTGCGTCCGGAGGACGTCTCCCATTGCTGCGCCGTGAAATAGTCGGACGTCGTGCCGTTCACGGTCGTCGACCAGTTGGCGGCATTGCGCACGGCAGTACCCGACGACTGCGCGAGGGGTGCGACCACGACGACGCCCGCGACCTGGTCGCGGATGGCCGCGACGTCGCCCAGGTCGAAGTCCGGCGGCGCCGGGCCACCGCCGCCGCGACCGAAACCCTGTCCCGGGCGAATCTGCAGGATGTTCACGCCCAACCCGGAGATCTGCTCGCGCACCGCCGCCGTCGCCCCGTTGCCGAGCGTCACCATCGTCACGACGGCAGCGACGCCGATCACGATGCCAAGCACGGTCAGGAACGAGCGCAACACGTGGCGCCGGATTTCCCGCAAGGCGAGGACCAGCGTCGGGCCGAGCATGCTCATGGCTCGCGCACCTCGCTTTGCTGCACGAGGCCGTCGCGCACGTGCGCCACCGTGTGCGCGTAGGCGGCCATCTCGGCTTCGTGCGTGACCATGAGGATGGTGATTCCAGCCTGGTTGAAGCGGGTCAGCAGTTCCATGATCTCGAGCGCGCGCGCGGTGTCGAGGTTGCCGGTCGGTTCGTCGGCGAGCAGCACCTGCGGCGAAGTGACGATCGCGCGCGCGATGGCCACGCGCTGTTGCTGGCCGCCCGAGAGTTCGGCGGGAGTGTGATCCCACCAGTCGGCAAGGCCCACCTGCGCCAGCGCGTCCATTGCGGCTGCACGCCGCGCGCGCGGCTTCTCGCCACGGTAGAGCAGGGGCAATTCGACGTTCTCGAGGGCGTTGGTCCGGGCCAGCAGGTTGAAGCCCTGGAACACGAAGCCGAGGTACCGGCGACGCAGCAGCGCGCGTTCGTCGCGGGACAGCTTTTCGACGTGGAAGCCCTGGAACAGGAATTCGCCCGCAGTCGGCACGTCGAGGCAGCCGAGGATGTTCATCATCGTCGACTTGCCGGATCCCGATGGCCCCATGACCGCGACGAAGTCGCCGGCCGCAACGTCGAGATCGACGCCGCGCAGCGCCTGGAAACTCGCGGCACCGGAGCCGAAGGTCTTGGTCACGCCGCGCAGCTGGATCATGGGGTCGCCCCGGCCGACGCGTGCGGCACCGGGGTCATCGCCCACTATTGCCCTCCAGCGCGAGCTTGCCCGTGATCACCGCTGCCCCTTCGCGCAACGAGTCTCCGGTGACTTCCGTCAGCGTGCCGTTCGTGTCGCCCGTCGTGACCGCCACGGGCTCCGGCTCGCCCTGCGCGTTGAGAACGTAGACTCTCTGCTCGCTGCCACGTCCGATCTTGACTTCGCGGGTCTTGTTGCCTGCGGTTCCGCGCGGCGGACCCGGTATCAGTACCTTGGTGACGCCGCTGCGTTCGCCACTGGCCGCGCTGGCGTCGGGCGAGAAGCGCAGTGCGGCGTTGGGCACCAGCAGCACGCCGCGCTTCTCGCTCGTGACGATTTCCGCCGTGGCCGTCATGCCTGGGCGAAGCGTCGAATCGGCGTTGTCCACCGTGAGCACCGCGGTGTACGAAACCACCGAGTTGGACGCATTGCTCGACGTCGTCGAACCGGTGCCGGCATTCGCACCGACATCCACGCGCTCGACCTGGGCAGGGAACGTGCGGCCAGGGAATGCATCGACCTGGAAGGTGGCCGGCTGCCCGGCGGCGACCTGGCCGACGTCGGCTTCGTCCACCTTGACCTCCAGTCGCATCGCGCTCAGGTCCTCCGCGATCAGGAACAACACGGGTGCGTTGAAGGACGCAGCCACGGTCTGGCCGGGATCGATCTGGCGCGAGAGCACGACTCCCGTCACCGGCGAAAGGATGAGAGCCTTGGAAAACTGCGTCTGGTCGGACGACAGTTGCGCTCGAGCCCGCGCTACGCCAGCCTCCGCGGTGCGCACCCCGGCGACCGCGCGCGCGTACTCGGCCCTGGCCGTGTCGAGTTCCGCGGCCGAGGGCACCTTGCCGCCCGAGAGAGCGTGCACCTCGTGGTATCGGGCCAGCGCTGCCTGCGTCTGCTGCGCCGTGGCTTCGGCCTGCGCGACGCTGGCGATGGCCGACTGCAGCGACGCCCGGCTCTGCGCGATGGAGTCCTGCAACCGCGCGGTGTCGATCCGCGCCAGGACCTGTCCGCGGGTCACCCGGTCGTTGTTGTCCACGTTCACTTCGGTCACGAGACCCGAAAGTTCCGAGCCCACCTCGACTTCGTTGGTCGGCTGCAGGTTGCCGGTGGCCGACACCGTGACGCGCAGGTCGCCCCGTTGCACGGGCGTGGTTGCGTAGTTCGGCTGGTCGTTACCGCGTCCGGTGAAATACAGGGCGGCGAGACCTGCCAGCAGCAGCAGCGCAGCGAAGGGCGCGGCTCTGCGCAGTTGTCGCATGCGCTTCGAGGACGGCTGCCGGCCGAGGAATTCATCGAGCGTCGAACGCTCCGGACTCGAGCTTGCCTGCGGTGCCATTGGGTCCTTCACGGAAAGGTAGACGTCAGCGAGCGCGGGGCGGGCGCGTTCTCCCAGCCGCCGCCGAGCGCCTTGTAGAGCTGCACGGCCGCCGCTGCACGGTCGGCATGGGCGGCCGCGCGGCTGGTCTCGGTCGTGAGCAGGCTGCGTTCCGAATCGAGCAGACTGAAGAAATCGATGATGCCTGCCTGGTACTGGCTGCGCGCCAGGAAGGTCGCGTTACGCGCAGCTTCTTCGGCGATGGCGAGTTCACGCTCACGCTGCTCGGTCACGGAGATCGCGACCAGCGCGTTCTCGGATTCCTCGAGCGCCACCAGCACCGTGTCGCGGTAGGCGGCGAGCGCCTGGATTGCCGCGGCCCGCTGTTGCTCCACGGCCGCGCGCAGTCGGCCGCCCTGGAAGATCGGTGCGGTCAGGCCCGCGGCCAGGCTGCCGTACGATGCGTTTGTCAGGTCGCCCCAGTTCGACGTGTTGCCGCTGAGCGAACCCGATAGTCCCAGCGAGGGGTACAGATCGGCCTCGCGCACACCGATGCGCGCGGTCTCGGCGAGCAGCGTGCGTTCGGCGGCGGTCACGTCCGGACGTCGCCGCAGCATTTCGGCCGGGACCGAAATGTCACCCGCGACGGCCATCGGGATCGGGGCCACGGGCGCGAACAGCGCGTCGACGGCTCCTGGCGCGGAGCCCGTCAGCACCGAGAGCCGGTTCAGCGCGGACGCCAGCGCCTGCTCGCGCAGCGGGACCGTCGCGGCTGTCTGCGCGCGCAACTGTCGCGCCTGCTCGAGATCGAGCGCGCCGACGAGCCCAGCCTGCACGCGCCATTGGACGATCTGCAGCGTCTCGTCCTGGGAACCCAGGTTCGCCCGTGCGATCGCCAGCTGGCGTTGCGCCAGCCGGGCATCCACGTAGTTGAGCGCGACCTCGGCGGCGACCGTGAGCTGTGTCGAGTGCAGGTTCGCTTCGACTGCCGCGAGGTCGGCCGTGGATGCCTGCACCGCCCGGCGTTGTCCACCAAACAAATCGAGTTCGTAGCGGGCGTCGAAGCCGGCGTCGTAGGTCGTTCGATCCGGTATCTGCGCATCCGGACCAACGCCCATGAGTCGCGACGCCGACGTGCCGAAATCGAGCGTCGGCCACGATCCCGCGCGAGTGCTCTTGAGTGCCGCCCGGGCTTGCCGGACCCGCGCGCCCGCCGCATCGATGTTCGAATTGGCGGCCAGCGCCTGCTCGACGAGCAGGGTGAGTACCGGATCGTCGAAGGTGTCCCACCAGTTCGCGAGATCGGCGGCGTGCGCGGCCTGCGGCAGCGATGACGACTGGAAGCGGGCGGGCACGCCGAGCGATTCCGGCGACGGCGTCCTCGGCTCCGGGCCGACCGTACATCCCGTGCTTGCCATGACCGAGAGCAGCAGCAGGTGCAGGCGTGAATTCAAGGTCGTTCCAGGCGAGACAGCGTGATTCGAGTGCCAGCGCGGTGCGTACAGTACAAGAAGCGTCCGCCGAATGCCGCGGCGCGTTGCCCGCCCAGCTCGCCCGTGGACGTCCATCATGGACCGATGCGCGGCCACGCAAGTTCCCGTCGTGAGCGGATTCCCCGCAGTGGAGCGGGGTGGTGAGGCACGCAAGCAGTCGCACCACCCTGCGGCGAGCCGTAACATGCTGCCTTCCCGGCAATCCGAGTGACCCCATGGCCGTCGCCAGTCTTCTTGCCCTGCTCGACGACATCGCCAGCGTGCTGGACGACGTGTCGGTCCTGACCAAAGCTGCGACGAAGAAGACCGCGGGTGTCCTGGGCGACGATCTCGCGCTCAATGCGCAGCAGGTTGCCGGGGTCAGGGCGAACCGCGAACTGCCCGTGGTGTGGGCAGTCGCGAAGGGTTCGCTCGTCAACAAGGCGATCCTGGTCCCGGCGGCGCTCGCGATCAGCGCAGTCGCGCCGTGGGCGATCGTGCCGCTGCTCATGGCCGGCGGCTTGTTCCTGTGTTTCGAGGGCTTCGAGAAAATATGGCACCTGCTGGTGCACCGCGCGCAAGTCGACGAGCATCGCCAGGAACTGCACGAGGCCATCGTCGATCCTGCGGTCGACCTGCGCGCAGTCGAGAAGGACAAGATCAAGGGTGCCATACGCACCGACTTCATCCTTTCCGCCGAGATCATCGTCATCGCGCTCGGCACCGTGGGCACGGCCACGTTCGGCGTGCGTGTCGCGGTGCTGGTCGGTATCGCGTTGCTGATGACGGTGGGTGTCTACGGTCTCGTCGCCGGCATCGTGAAGATCGACGATGCCGGTCTCTACCTCGTCCAGCGCGAGGGTGCTGGCGTGTTGACGAAGCTGCAGCGCCTGTCCGGGCGCGGTCTGCTTGCCTTCGCGCCGTGGCTGATGAAGCTGCTGTCGGTCCTCGGCACGGCGGCGATGTTTCTCGTCGGTGGCGGGATCCTTGCGCACGGCATTCCCTGGCTCGAACACGGCATCAAGGGCATCGCCGAGCATGGCGCCGGCGTGGACGGCGTCGGGTCGGCACTGTCGGCGCTGACGCCCGTGCTGGCCAGCCTGCTGGTCGGACTCGTCGCCGGTGCGATTGCCGTGGCGCTCGTGGGTCTGGGGCAGAAGGCCCGGCAGGCGCTGCGCTAGCCAGTGCCCGGGACGCCCCGGTCGGCGTCCCCGCGACTGGCGTGCAAGCCAGCGCTACCGGAGCCTGACCGTGTCCTGCGGCAGGCTGTGGAACATCGACTTGCGGTCCTTGCGCTTGCGCGTCGACAACCAGTGGGCGTTCGCCGAACTGATCCCTGCGTCCGCCATCGCCGGCACCTTCGCCGGCACCGCGACTGGCGGCTGATCCGCGTCGTGCAGCGCCTGGTTCACCGCAGGCAGGTCGGCTGCGACCAGTCCTTCGAACTGCTGCTCGATGTCGGCGAGTTCGGCCTCGAGCACGCCGATCCGTTCGACCTGATAGTCGCTCGGCGCGCCTTCGTAACTCATGATCGCGCCGTACAGCAGGTCGGTGTGCTCGCGCAACCGTTCCTCGCCCGTGATCGCGCCGCCTTCCTTCGTCGCCACGATCCGCTTGCGGACATCGTCCAGCTTGGCCTCGAACGCCGCGAGCTTCGTCTTCGTCGCCGCATCGACGGCCGTCTGCGCGCCCGCCGCCGCGACGCTGGCGCGCAGCTGCTGGATGCGGTCGAGCACCGCAGTCTCCTCGCCAAACAGCTGGTGCACCCGCATCGCCGCGTCGTACTGCTGCTTGCGCTGCTCGACGGTGAACGAGGCGCGGCGGTCGAGGCCCACGTCGAACTTGTGCTCGTACACCTGGCCGCCCTTGGTCATGCGTGCGGTGTAGGTGCCGGGCAGCACGCGCGGGCCCTGCGTGCCAGCGAATGCCAGCTGCACCGCCGGCGGGACGCTTGGCGGCTTCTCGCGCATCGACCACTCGACGCGGTTCAGGCCGCGACGCTTGCTGGCCGGCAGTTCGTCCACCACGCGCCCGCTGGCGTCGAGGATCTCGAGCTTGAGCGGGCCGAACAGGTGGCGCGTGCGCTGGTAGTACGTGATCACGGCGCCGCCCGGCGGGTTCTCGCCCACGAAGACCGCTGCGCCATTGGCCCAACCGCCCGGTCCGGAGATGCGCTGCTGCACCGGGCGCGCCGTGACGAACGCCGCTTCCCTGGACATCAGGTCGGTGCTCAAGGCGCGCAGCGGCGTGATGTCGTCGATGATCCAGATGCCGCGGCCATGGGTGGCGATGACGAGGTCGTTGTCGCGCGGCTGGATCGCCAGGTCGCGCACCGCGACCGCGGGGAACTTGTCGCCCTTGAAGCCGGCCCACGACCGGCCGCCGTCGATCGAGATCCAGAGCCCGAATTCCGTGCCGAGGAACAGCAGGTTCGGCGTCTGCGCATCTTCCCTGATGACGTGCGCGTAGCCGCGGATGCCACGCGCGTCCTGCGGCGTGACCAGCGGCTGCCAGCTCTTGCCGTAGTCGCGTGTGACGTAGACCCACGGGTCGTGGTCGCCAAAGGTGTGGCGGTCGAAGGTCGCATAGGCCGTGGCCGCGTCGTGCCGGCTCGCCTCGATCCAGCTCACCCACGAAGCCTTGGGCACGCCCTTGAGGTTGCCGGTGACGTTGGTCCAGCTCCTGCCGCCGTCACGCGTGAGTTGCACGTTGCCGTCGTCGGTGCCGATCCAGATCGTGCCCGCCGCCTGCGGTGATTCGCTGATCGAGTAGATCGTCGTGTGCATCTCGGCAGCCGAGTTGTCCACGGTGACGCCGCCGGTTTCTTCCTGGCGCTGCTTCTGCGGATCGTTGGTCGTGAGGTCCGGCGAAATGCGGTCCCAGGTCTGGCCCTGGTCGCGCGTGCGGAACAGGAATTGCGAGCCCATGTAGAGCGTGCCCTTCTCGTTGGGCGACAGGTGCAGCGGGGTGTTCCAGTTGAAGCGCAGCTTTTCCCCTGCGCGCGCCTTCGGCTGGATGTCGCGCGCCTCGTGCGTGTGCTTGTTCACGCGCGCGATCGCGCCGCCCTGGTATTCCGCGTACAGGTGTGTGGCATCGGCCGGGTCGGAAAACATCCAGAAGCCGTCGCCGCCGTACATGTTTTCCCAGCGGCTGTTGGTGATGCCACCCGGGTGGGCCGAATCGCCGATCCAGCTGCTGTTGTCCTGCAGTCCGCCGTAGACGTGGTACGGATCCTCGTCGTCGACGCTCACGTGGTAGAACTGCGAGATCGGCAGGTTCTCGCCCTTCCACCACTTGCTGCCGCCGTCGTGGCTCTGCCACAGGCCGCCGTCGTCGCCGGACACCACGTGCTTCGAGTTGGCCGGGTTGACCCACACGTCGTGGATGTCGCCATGCATGCCTTCGAAGCCGCCCACCACGCTGAAGCTGCGGCCCGCGTCCTCGGAGAGAATCAGGTTGCCGTCGTCCTTGAAGACACGGTCGGCGTTGTTCGGGTCGACCGTCATGCGCGCGAAGTAGAACGGACGCCAGACCATCCACTGGCTGCGGTCGCGCGCTTCCCACGTGGCGCCGCCGTCGTCGCTGACGTAGAGGGCGCTCTGCGGCGACTCGACGAATGCATAGACGCGCTTCGAATCGCTCGGCGCGACGTTGACCGCAATGCGGCCGTAGGGCTTCTGCGCGAAGCCCTTGTTCTTTTCGGGCGTGACCTCGGTCCAGGTCTGGCCGCCGTCGCGCGTCACCATCAGGGCGCTCGCCGACGTCGCCGTCGGCGATTCGCCGCCGGAGCGGAACGTCCAGCCCTTGCGGCGGAAATCCCACAGTGCGGCGTAGAGCACGTCGGGATTCTTCTCGTCCATGCTCAGGCTGGCACAGCCGGTCGAGGCGTTCGGCGCCTTCAGCACCTGTTGCCAGCTCTTGCCGCCGTCGCGCGTGCGGTACACGCCGCGCTCGAGTGAATCGCTCCAGAGCCGCCCGGTGACGCAGGCATACACGGTGTCGCTGGCGCGGGGATCGATGCGGATGTCGCCGATGCGCTCCGAACCGTCGAGCCCCAGGTGCTGCCAGGTGTCGCCGCCATCGGTCGTCCTGTAGATGCCATTGCCGATGGAGACGCTGTTGCGCGTCCAGGCTTCGCCGGTGCCGACCCAGACGGTTTCGGGGTTGCGCTTGTCGATCTCGACCGCGCCGATCGACTGCACGGGCTGGTCGTCGAACACGGGCGTGAAGGTCGTGGCGCCGTCGAGCGACTTCCAGACGCCGCCGCTCGCGGCGCCCACCCACACCATGAGCTTGCCATCCGGCAGCGTCATGGCATCGAGCGACGAGATGCGGCCGCTCATCGCCGCGGACCCGATGTTGCGGGCGCCGAGGCCGGAGATGATCGATGAATCGAAGGCAGGTGCCGCGGTCTGCGCGGGTGTGGCTGCAAGGAGCGCCGACGGTACCAGGACCACGGCGAGCAGGGAGTTACGCAGGATGTTCATGGCCGGTACTCCCTTACTGCTTCGCGGTCACGGGAAACGAGAAATAGCCCGGGTCGATCGCCGGGTTCACGACCGCCGACCGGTATTCAAACTTGGCGGGGTCGCCCGCACCCTTGATGCCGGACTCGATCGAGAGTGGCCAGAACACGCCGCCGACTTTTTCATAATTGCCGTAGTCGGTGACCGAGGTGCGCTTCACGCCGCGCACGATGCGCTGGCTCTCGACGCGGATCTCGAGGAAGTAGTCCGGGTCGAGGTAGACGTACTGCACGCCGCCTTCCTTGCGTGTGACCTTGAGTTTGTGCGCGGGCGTTCCGTCGACGTCTTCCGTGCCGAGGTACTCGATGAGGTTGCCGGCCGCCGCGGCATCCGGCAGCACGCCGTCGACGCTGGCGTCCTCGATGAATTCCTTCACGTCGTCGGCCGGCATGCGCTCGGGGTCCTTGCGGCCGCCGAACGGGTCGATGCGCCAGCCGTCCTTGCCGTCGTACGCCTGGACCTGCGACAGGCCCTGCATGCTGATCTCGGTGCGGATGGAGTCGGGGCGCTGCTTGGTCTCGCGCAACTCGAGCACGAACTGCCCGCCGTTGACGATGAGCCGGCCTTCGCGCTGCACCGATTTCACGGCCTGCAGCGCTGCCGCGCCGCCCTTGGCCTCGATGTTCTTCGCGACGAGTTCCGTGGCCGTCAGTGCGTGCGCCGTGGCCGTGGCGAGCAACAGGGCGAAGCCGAGCGCCGCCCGGTGGATCATCTGCATGCGAACTCCCCCAGCAATGGGTCGGACGAAAGAGCGGTGATTCTACGCGGCGCGGTGCCAGACGAAAGCGCAAAGCAGGCCGACCGAGACCGCTGCGACCAGCGCCTCGATGGCCATCACGACGCCGGCGGCCCGCAATCTGGGCAGCCGGAGCGACAGCAGCAGCAAGGCCGGGAAGGCCGCGGCGGACCAGAGCAGCAGTCCGTAGCTGGCGCCGACCACGAACCAGGGCCAGTCGGCGAACGCGACCAGGCCCCAGCCCAGCCAGAACAGGAGACCCGCGGCTGCGCCACACAGGCCGTACACGACGGCCGTGTGCAGGACGCGCCACGCGGTGTCGGGACGCCAGCCCGCCGCACTCAGTTCGGGCTGCCGTGCAAGGAGCTTTGCTGAGACGATGCCGGCCCAGAGCGTGCCAGCGAGCCCGCCCGCGAAACCGGCGAGCACGGTCATGATCAATTCGGTGCGCAAGACGGGTTCGCCGTTGGTGCCGGGTGCAGGATCCGGAAGCGAAGGATGTTAACGTACGACGTGATCCGGCGAGCCATGTCCATGCAAGAAAGTTACATCGAACGCATCCTGAAGGCGCGCGTCTACGACGTCGCCATAGAATCCCCGCTGGAGCCGGCCCGCCGGCTGAGCAGGCGCCTCCGCAACGACGTGCTGTTCAAGCGTGAAGACCTGCAGCCGGTCTTTTCGTTCAAGCTCCGTGGCGCCTACAACAAGATCTCCGCGCTCGACGACGCCACCGCGGCGCGCGGCGTGATCTGTGCGTCGGCCGGCAACCACGCGCAGGGCGTCGCGCTCGCGGCACGGCGGCGTGGCATCACGGCGGTGATCGTGATGCCGCGGACGACACCGCAGATCAAGGTGCAGGCGGTGCTCGACCTCGGCGGCGAAGTGGTGCTCGAGGGCGACGATTTCGATCATGCGTTCGAGCACGCAACAGGAGTGGCGCATGCGCGCGGGCTCACCTTCATCCATCCGTTCGACGACCCGGACGTGATCGCCGGCCAGGGCACGATCGGCATGGAAATCCTGCGGCAGTGTTCCTCGCCGCCGCAGGCGATCTTCGTGCCGATCGGGGGCGGCGGCCTGATCGCCGGTATCGCGACGTACGTGAAGTCGCTCTATCCGCAGGTGCGCATCGTCGGCGTCGAGCCGGAGGACGCCGCGAGCATGCACGATTCGCTGCGCGCCGGCGAGCGCGTCACGCTCGACCGTGTCGGCATCTTTGCCGACGGCGTCGCCGTGCGTCGCGTCGGCGAGGAGACGTTCCGTCTCGCGCGCAAGTACGTCGACGAAGTGCTGCTGGTGACCACCGACGAGATCTGCGCCGCGATCCAGGACATCTTCGAGGACAACCGGACGATCGCCGAGCCCGCGGGCGCGCTCGCGGTCGCCGGCATCAAGCGCTATGTCGCGCGCGAGCAATGCACGGGCCAGACGTTCGTCGCACTCAATTGCGGCGCCAACGTCAACTTCGACCGCCTGCGTCACATCGCCGAGCGGGCCGACATCGGCGCGCAGCGCGAGGCACTGCTGGCAGTGGAGATTCCGGAGGAACCCGGCAGCTTCCTGCGTTTCTGCCGCCTGCTCGGACGGCGCAGCGTCACCGAGTTCAACTACCGCTACGACGACTCGCGTTCGGCCCGCATCTTCGCCGGCATTTCACTCGCCGAAGGCAGGCGCGAGAAGGAAGCGCTGCTCGCGCTCGTTGCCGACGCGGGTTACCGCGTCATCGACATGAGCGACGACGAAATGGCGAAGCTGCACGTGCGCTACATGGTGGGCGGCCACGCGCACGGACTGCAGCACGAACGCCTGTTTCGCTTCGAGTTTCCGGAGCGCCCGGGGGCGCTGCTGCGTTTCCTGGATGCGGTGGGTGCACACTGGAACATCAGCCTGTTCCATTACCGCAATCACGGGTCCGACTACGGGCGCGTGCTCGCGGGAGTGCAGGTGGCGCCAGACGATGCAGGGCGATTCGCCGAACATCTCGGCGACCTCGGGTACGTCTACACCGAAGAGACCGATAACCCCGCTTACCGCATGTTCCTGGGCGACTGACGTCCGTCAGCGCGAGGGCAGGTGTGCGTAGCGTCGCGGTGAGAACAACTGGATGAACTCGCCGAACACCCGTTCGCTCAGCGGTGTGGCGACGGGCAGGTGGCGTTGCGTGGCTGCCTGAATCCGCGCGATCCGCGCAGGGCTCCAGTGGCGCTCGATCTCGCTGCGCCCGCTCGGCAGGTGCAGCCAGCGGTTGATCAGGGCGGCATCGGCTTCGAGGTGAAACTGCAGCCCCCACGCGTGATCGCCCAGTCGATAGGCCTGTTGCCGGCAGCTGCGGGTCCACGCCAGCGGCACGGCCTGCGGCGGCGGCTCGAACGCGTATGCGTGCCACTGGAAGACGTAGCGCGGCGTCCGCTCGAAATGGCGGAACAGCCGGTCGCCATGGGCCTGCGGACGCGTATGCAGGCGGTACCAGCCAATTTCGGGAACGGCATTCGGCTGCACCCGCCCTCCCATTGCCGCCGCCAGCAACTGGCCACCGAGGCAGATGCCGAGCACGGGCTTCTGCGCCTTCACCGCCTCGCGGATGAGTTCGATCTCGGTCCTGAGGTGCGGGAACCGCTCCACCTGGTCGACGTTCATCGGGCCGCCGAGCACGACGAGGCCGTCATACCGGCGAATGTCCGGCTGGGCTTGCGGTTCGCGGCCGAAATTCACGTAGCGGATGCGGCATCCCGACGCACGCAGCAACGGATCGAGGTGGCCGAGCGGTTCGGAGGCGACGTGCTGGAAGACGAGCAGTTTCGACATGTGCGGGCGCTTTGCTTCGAGGGCCTGGCGAACCGGGCTGCAGCGTCCATTCTGGCGGCAATACGGCGGAGTGCTCAATGCCAGCGGTTACCAGGCCATCGCACAACCTGCCGAAGGTCGGACCGCCGTCGCCGGGTTGATGCAGTATCAGCGCCCATGAGCGCTCACTACCTGCCTCGCCGCCCGGCCGAATCTCTGCAGCGCGACATCCGCGGCCTGCGGCATCACTTCACCCGTTGGGCGGGAACCCAGGTCGGACGCACCGCCGATCGTGCTGCTGCACGGTTTCATGGATTGCGGCGTGACGTTCCAGTTCGTCGCCGACGCGATCGCGCCGTCACGCAGTCTGATCGCACCCGACTGGCGCGGCTTTGGCCGCTCCGGCTGGAACCCCCAGGGGTACTGGTTCCCCGATTACTTCGCGGATCTCGACGCAATGCTCGAGTGGCTCGCGCCCGGCACGCCGGTCGATCTCGTTGGCCACAGCATGGGTGGCAACGTCGCGATGATTTATGCGGGACTCAGGCCCGGGCGCGTGCATCGGCTGGTGACGCTCGAAGGTTTCGGCCTGCCGGGCGCGCCGCCGGAACTCGCACCCGGCCGCTATCGCGACTGGCTCGACCAATGGCGTGATCCGGAGCCGGCCGCGGTGTTCCCGAGCCTCGACGTGTTTGCCGGCGTGCTGCGCAAACGCAATCCGCGCCTGTCGGCCGAGCGTGCCGATTTCGTCGCGCGTGCGTGGAGCGAAACGCTGCCTGACGGCCGCGTCCGTCCCTGCTTCGACCCGGCGCACAAGCGCGTCAATCCCATCCTGTACCGGCGCGCGGAGGTCGAAGCCTGCTGGGCCGAAGTGCGCGCTCCTCTGTTGTACGTCGCGGGCGAGGAGTCGGATTTCCTCGAGCGGTTGCAGGGCGCTGGCGCTCCGGAGAACGTGCGTCGCCTCGTGCCGCAACTGGAGCCGCGGATCGTCGCGGCCGCGGGCCACATGGTGCATCACGACCAGCCCGCGGCGGTCGCGCGGCTCGTCCAGGAATTCCTCGACCGCTAGGGTCCTATAATCGGCGCCATGAACGACACGAAGGCCAACCTGCGACTGCCCCTGTTCCTCGCCGTCGTCGTGTTGCTCGGACTCGTGTGGTCCGGTATCGGACCGTACGACCGGCTGACGTGGTTGCTCGAGGTCGTCCCGGTGCTGGTCGCATTGCCGCTGCTGGTGTGGACGGCACGCAGCTTTCCGCTGACGCCGCTCGCCTACGTGCTGATCGCCGTGCATGCGCTGATCCTGATGTACGGCGGGCACTACACGTACGCCCTGACGCCGTTCGGCGACTGGTTGCGGGACGTGTTCGGCTTCACGCGCAATCACTACGATCGCATCGGTCACCTGATGCAGGGCTTCGGGCCCGCGATCATCGCGCGCGAGTTGCTGCTGCGCACGTCGCCGCTGCGACCGGGCAAGTGGCTGTTTGCGCTGGTCACGCTCAGCATTCTCGGTGTCAGCGCCACTTACGAGTTCACCGAGTGGTGGGCTGCAATCGCCGGCGGCGATGCGGCAGGCGCGTTCCTCGGCACGCAGGGCGACGTCTGGGATACGCAGTGGGACATGTTCCTGGCTGGCTGCGGCGCCATCGTCGCGCAGGTGTTGCTGTCCAAAGTCCACGACCGGCAACTGCTTGTGCTGGACCCGACAAATCTGCGGGACAAGCTCCAAGGCTGAAGCTTTGGCGCCGGCCGGGTGCAGCCCCGGGCGATTCCGCCTCCTGTCCGCTCGCAACCGGCGAATCCGTGGGTGTTGCGGGACCACGGCCCGAAAACGGGTAACGGTTCACGTTTTTCCGGCCCGTGGTCCGCGGTGACCACCCGGAACGGTGAGCCACGTCGTCTCAGCCGGCAACGGCAGCTCCTACCATCGCCTGTGACGCTGTCGTCGCATGTCGAAGTCACACGCTGCGTGAATCTCAGCTCAAAAGTCGTCCTGCTGCTCTGCGGGTTGTTCGCGGCTTACGGCGTCGCGGACTACACCGTTCAGCGCGCAGTCATTCTGCCCAGCTTCGAGGCGCTCGAAGCGGACCTGGCCCGCACCGACATGGAGCGCGTCACGCGGGCCATCGACAGCGAACTGACGCAGCTGCAGACATTCTGCGCGGACTGGGGCAACTGGCTCGAGACCTACGACTTCATGGCGGGCGATGCGCCCGATTTCATCGACAACAACATGAACAAGTCGACGATCGAGAGCGCCGGGCTCGAGCTGGTGGCGTATCTCGACGCCGATGCCCGCTTCGTCTGGCGCAAGGGATTCGATCCGGTCACGCACGAGAATCTGGAGTTCAGGATGCTGGATGCCGACAGCCTGGCAACCGGGCACCCGTTTCGTGATGCGATCAAGCACGGCCAGCCGGCGCAGGGCATCGTCGTGACCGAACACGGCCCGGCCATGCTGGTTGCGGCACCCATCCTGGATGGCGCCGGCAATGGCCCGCATCGGGGTTCCGTGATGCTGGCGCGCCTGATCACGCCAGCAGTCGCTGCACGGCTCGCCGAGCAGGCGCAGGTCAGGCTGCAGGTCAGCACGCTGGACACGTCTGCCTCGCGCACGGATGCGACGGCAGCCGCGAACTCGCCCCGCATCGTGCGGCGCGAGGCGACGAACGAGGTCTATCGAAATCTCGCCGACATTTTCGGCCAACCGGCTGTCACGTTGCGGGTCGACGTGCCGCGTTCGGTGAGTGCGCAGGGTCGCGACGCCATCGGCTACGCGCTCGGGTCGCTGTTTGCAGCCGGCGCCATCGTGCTGCTGGTCATGATCGTGGCGCTGCGCCGCCTGGTCCTGACGCCGGTCAGCCGGATGACGCAATACGCCGTTGCCATCGGCGAGGGCGACGACCTGACCCTGCGCATGGCGGTCAGTCGTCCCGATGAACTCGGCGTCCTGGCGCGCGAGTTCGACAGGATGGTGGACAAGCTGGCCGACGCGCGCCGGCGCATTGCCGACCAGTCGTTCGAAGCCGGGGCAGCGCAGGTCGCAAGCGGCGTCCTGCACAACATCGGCAATGCGATGACGCCGCTGGGCGTGACGCTCGTCTGCCTGCAGGAGCGCCTGCAACATGTGCCTGCGGGCGAGATCGAGATGGTCCTGGCCGAACTCGAGGCCGGCGTCAGCGACCCCGGCCGCAAGACCGACCTGGAACAGTTCCTGCGGCTGGCGGTTCGCGAGTTGACACGAGCGATCGCCAGCTCCGGCGAGGACGTCGATTGCCTCGCGCGCCAGGCCGAAGTCATCCAGCGGACGCTGGCCCAGGAAGTTCGCCCGGCGGAATCAGGTCCCGTGGTCGAGTCCGTGCGACTGACGGAACTGGTCGAGCGCAGCGTGGAGATGGTGCCGCCTGCGCTGCGCGCGTGCCTTACCGTTGAGCTCGATCCTGCGGTGGCGCAGACCGATGCGCTGCGCCTGCCCCGCATCACATTGCAGCAGGTCTTCCAGAACCTGATCCAGAATGCCGCCGAAGCGGTGCGGCAGGCCGGGCGTGAGCACGGCACGCTGCGCATAGGGTGCTCGCTCGTGGCAGGGGCCGAAGGCCAGCAACTGTTGCTTCGATTCACGGACGACGGCGTCGGCATCTCTCCCGAGCATCTTCCGCGCATTTTCGAGAAGGGCTTTTCCACGAAGTCCCGGGCAACAAACTTCGGCATCGGCCTGCACTGGTGCGCCAATGCGCTCAACGCTCTCGGCGGCAGCATTCGCGCCGAAGACGCGGGGCCGACGGGTGCCACGCTGCAGGTTCTTGTGCCGCTGCGCCAGGCACACGCCGTGCCGACTGCCCGGGCCGCCTGAGGCCGCTGATGGCTTCCAACAACCGTCAACCGATCCGCGTGCTGGTCGTCGACGACGAGCAGGCCGTGCTGGACGCCTATCGCCAGGTGCTCGGCAAAGCCGCCGGCAGCAGTGCCGACCGGGAGGCAATGGATGAACTGCGGGCGAGACTCTTCGTCGCCGGCGCCGGTGCAGCGGCTGCCGCCGGTTCCTTGCCGCAGAGGAATCAGTTCGAACCGGCGTTCTGCAACGGCGCGGAGGCCGCCGTCGCTGCCGTGCGCGAAGCCTGTGGCGCGGGTCGCCCGTTTGCCGTCGTCTTTCTCGACATGCGCATGCCACCCGGTCCAGACGGAGCCTGGGCGGCGGGAAGAATCCGCGAGATCGACCCGCAGGTCGAGATCGTCATCTGCACTGCCTATTCGGACGTCGATCCCCTGGAAATCAGCCGCCGGGTTCCACCCGAGGACAAGCTGTTCTACCTGCAGAAGCCCTTTCATCCGCACGAAGTCCGCCAGATGGCGCGGGCGCTCGGCGAGAAGCGGGCGAACGAGGAACTTCGGCTCACGCAGGTCGAGGACTTCGATCCCCTCACCAGGCTGGCCAATCGCGCGCGCTTCCTCGCGCACCTGAAGGATGCAGTCCGTGCTGCGCGCCAGGACGACCGCATGCTGTCCGTGCTGTATGTCGACCTCGACAACTTCCGGCGCATCAACGACGTGCTGGGGCACATCGCGGGCGACGAGATGATGCGCAGCGTGGCGCAGCGGCTGCAGGAAATCCTGCGGCGCGACGCGGGCGCGGCCAGCGGACCCCGGCCGGACGTCGGCAGCGATGACATCGCGCGACTCGGTGGTGACCAGTTCATGCTCCTGCTGCGCGACGTCGTCAGCCCGGACGACGCGAGGGCGGTCGCGAGCGACCTGACTCGCCCGTTCACGGCGCCCGCACGGGCGTCGCAATCCCCGGTAACGCTCACCGCGAGCGTCGGCATCGCGATCTTCCCGAACGACAGCGCCGACGAGGAGGACTTGCTCCGGCACTCTGGCATCGCGATGTACGAGGCGAAGCGCCGCGGACACGGCCAGTTCGCGTTCTTCGGTCGCGCGATGAGCGACGGTGCGCAGACGCGCTTCAGCCTGGAGCGCCAGCTCGAGCGCGCGCTCGCCAGGAACGAGTTCTCGCTGCACTATCAGCCCCAGTTCGACCTCGGCACGGGACTCATCTCCGGCATGGAGGCCCTGTTGCGCTGGACCAATGCCGAACTCGGGGCCATCTCGCCGGACGAGTTCATTCCGCTCGCCGAGGAGACCGGGCTGATCCAGCCCATCGGTGAATGGGTCTTGCGTACGGCTTGCCGGCAATTCAGGGACTGGCTGGACACGGGCCTCGCGCCGGGGCGCATCGCGGTCAATGTCTCCGCGCGCCAGTTTGCCGACAGCAATTTCTGCAGTCTGGTGACGGACGTGCAGCGCGAATGTCGCCTGGCGCCCGGGCACCTGGAGCTCGAGATCACGGAATCCCTGATGATGAAGGACGAGGCGCACACCAGGCGACTGCTGTCCGAATTGCGGAACCACGGGATCTCGATCGCCATCGACGACTTCGGCATGGGGTACTCGAGCCTCGGGCGGCTGAGCGAGTTTTCGGTCAACCGCCTCAAGATCGACCGCTCGTTCGTGCAGAACGTCGACGGACTCGGGCGACACGCGACCATCGTCACGGCCATCGTCGCGATGGCTCGCGCGCTCGGTGTCGATGTCGTGGCCGAGGGCGTCGAGAATTTCGGCCAGCTGCTGCAACTGCAGGACCAGAAGTGCAACGAGGCGCAGGGCTTCCTGCTGAGCAAGCCATTGCACGCCGCCGAGGCCACGCAACTGCTGCAGCGACTGGAAGCCAGTACCGCCACCAGCCGGACGATGCGCCTGCGCAGCATCGCCGGATAGCCGGCCGCACGCGCTGTGCAGCGTCGATGCCGTATCGCCCTGACGTGTGCGGCGTCGATTGACGCTCCCGCCAGACGGTGGTCTAGTCCGGGGCATCGTGTACGAAGCCAGGCACCAGCCACTACTGCCGCGGGCGACCTTCCTGCGTCGCGTCGCAAGTCATGTGGCAATGGCCGTGGCGTTGCTGGCGTTGTCGCTCGGGGTCGGCATGCTCGGCTACGGGCATTTCGAAGGCCTGCCCTGGATCGACGGGTTCCTGAACTCCGCGATGCTGCTCGGCGGCATGGGTCCGGTGAACCCACCGCTGACTGCAGCAGGAAAACTGTTCGCCGGAATCTACGCGCTCTACGCCGGACTGGTCTTCATCGTCACGGCCGCACTCGTCGTCACGCCGATCCTGCACCGGGTGCTGCATCGCTTTCACCTGAACGAGAAGGCTTGAGGCCGTCCCCGCCCGGGTAGACGGGCTTCAGCGAATCGCCTCGTCGAACACCAGCGCGCGCACCAGTCGCACCGGCGGCGAGCCATACGACAGCACCTGGTCGTGGTACGTCTTGAGGTCGAACTTCACGCCCTGGCGACGCTCCGCCTCGGCGCGCATGTCCGAGTGCTCCTGGTAGCCAACGAAATACGTCGACAGCTGCGCCGAGCTCAACTGGGCGCGGACCCACTTGCCCGCGGCCTCGCGTTCTTCCTGGAAGCCGGTCTCAACCATGAGCTTCATCGCCTCGTCGCGTGTCATGCCGTCGACGTGGATCGCAGAGTCCATGATCGCGTTGGTGATCGCACGCAGGTACCACTTGAGCTGCACCAGCTGCATGAGCGGGTCGCCGCCGCCGAAACCCTGCTCCTGCATCACGCGCTCGGTGTAGACCGCCCAGCCTTCGACGAAGGGACCCGAGCCGAGCATCGCGCGCAGGGTGGAGGGGTAGCGGTTGGAGTGAGCGATCTGCAGGTAGTGGCCCGGCATCGCCTCGTGGATCGTCAGGTTCGCGATCGAGCGCGTGTTGTACTCGCGCAGGAATGAGCCGACCTGTGCTTCGGTCCATTCGGCGGGAATCGGCGACACCGCGTAGAACGTGCGCTGGCCCTTGTCGAGCGGACCGGGCGAGTCGCAGTACGCGACTGCGACGCCGCGCTGGAACTCGGGCATCAGGATGATTTCGAGCGGCTCGTCCGGCACCGTCACGAAGTCTTTCGCGCGGACGAACTCGGTCGTCTCGCGCAGTTTCTCGCGCGCGAAGTCCACGACACCATCGCGCGGCGTCCGCTCGGCACCCGCGATGTCGAGCGCGGCCCGGATGGCGGCCTGCTGCTCGGCGGCCGTCGGCTCAGCCGGTGTCGGGGGTGCGTCGGTGCGGCCAGCCAGCACCTTGCGCGACACTTCGTACATATTCGCGCGCGTGACGATGGCCTCGCTTTCGGCGCGACGCCGGATCTCGGCCCGGTCGAGTGGCGACATCAGCGCGAAATTGAGCTTCTCGTCGTACAGTTCGCGACCGATGCGGAAATCGCCCTTCGCCTGCGGCAGCAACTGCTTTTCGAGCCATTCCTGGTGGGTCTTTACGGCGGCGCGGGCGTTCGCGATCGCCTGCTCGAGGCGCGCGCGATCTGCAGCGGGCAGCTGCGCGACGTTCGGCACCACGAGTTCGTCCACCAGGCTCAGCACGCCCGGGTTCTGCTTGACCGCCGTTTCGGCGTGGATCGCCGGCACGCGCGCAGGCACGATGTTGGCGCGCATCTGCTCGAGCAGTCCGGGCAGCTGCTCGAGCCGGCTCGTCACCGAGCGCAGGCGCTCGGGCAGCGGCGCGAACTCGCGCGCAAGCAACCCGTACAGCGACTGCCCGGCAAGCTGCGTGTAGACGAGCGGGTCCCACGACCAGTCGCGGTATCTTTCCTCGGACCAGATCGCGTAGCGCAGCTGGTTGTCGAGCATCGCCGCGTCGACCTGGTTCGCGCGTGCGAGCCTGGAACGATCGATCGCCTGCAATTCGCCGAGGATCCCCTTGGTCCACGCCAGCGTGCGGGCACGGCCGGTCGCGCTCAGGTCGTCGAGTTCGCCGTCGAAACGGTGATCGCCGAGCTGCGTCGCCGACACCGGCGAATAGCGGCCGAACTCCTCGACGAAGCGCTTGCTGAGGGCGTCGAAGCGCGCGTCCGCACTGGCGCCGGCGGCGAAGGCCGCAGGCAGCAGCGCGACGCACAGCGTCAGCAGCATCAGTGCGAAGCGCCAGCGGACCAGAACGCGGGGTCGGTGCATGGATGTCTTCTCCGGAGACCGCCGCGCATGCCTGTTTCTGCTTCGGGCACGCACCAGGACGGCAGGTGACCGATTGTCACTTGAAGTCCTGCCCCGATGCTACTGGCTGGCCACGCTCCGGGCGTGCATCGGCTATCCTGCCGCGCACCGATGAGCAGCCAGTTTCCACGCCATCGCGGGTACGACCGCGGATGAAGAACGAGCGTCGTGCGCTGCTGCGCAACGCGGATTTCACGCGCTACATCCTCGCGCGTTTCCTGGGCTCGCTGGCCGTGCAGATGCAGACCGTGGCCGTCGGCTGGCAGGTGTACGAAGTCACGCGCAGTCCGCTCGATCTCGGCCTGGTAGGACTGTCGCAGTTCCTGCCGTTCGTGCTGCTGATCCTGCCGGCAGGGCACTTCGCGGACACCCGCGACCGCCGCCGCATCATCGCCGGCTGCTACGTGCTGCTGCTGCTCTGCGCGCTGCTGCTGCTCGCGTTCGCGTGGCATGGCCTGCGCAGCGCGTGGCCCGTGTTCGGGATCATGACCTTGTTCGGCGTCGCCCGTGCCTTTGCGATGCCGGCGAGCCAGGCCCTGCTGCCGAACCTGGTGGACCGCGAACATTTCGGCGCCGCGGTCGCCTTCAATTCCTCGCTGTGGCAGGTCTCGACGATCGCGGGCCCCGCGCTCGGCGGCCTGCTGTATCTCGCGGGCGCCACGACCGTCTACGCAACCGTAGCGAGCTTGCTCGCCGTGTCGCTGCTGATGCTCGCAACGCTGCGCCGGGGCGGCGATGCGAGCGCGGCCGCCAGCACGGCGCCGCTCGATCGTCATGCGCTGCTCGAAGGACTGCGGTTCGTTCGCGGCCGGCGTCCCGTGCTGGGAGCGATTTCGCTCGACCTGTTTGCGGTACTGTTCGGTGGTGCGACTGCGCTGTTGCCGGTGTATGCCGCCGACGTGCTGCACGTCGGGCCGAGCGGGCTCGGCTGGCTGCGTGCAGCGCCGGGTGTGGGGGCGGCGTTGACCGGTGTCGTGCTCGGCGTGCTGCCCGTGACCCGGCGCATCGGCCACTGGATGTTCGGCGGCGTGATCGTCTTCGGGTTCGCAACGCTCGTGTTCGGCGTGTCGACGAGCTTCTGGATTTCGATCGGCGCGCTCACCGTGCTGGGCGCAGGTGACATGGTCAGCGTCTACATCCGCCACCTGCTCGTGCAGCTCCAGACTCCCGACGACATCCGGGGCCGCGTCAGCGCGGTGAACTCGGTGTTCATCGGCGCCTCGAACGAGCTCGGTGAATTCGAGTCCGGGTTGGTCGCGGCGTGGGTCGGCGCGATCCCGGCGGTGGTCATCGGTGGCTGCGCGACGCTGTTCGTTGCGCTCGCGTGGACGCGCTTTTTCCCCGAGCTGTGGCGCATGGACCGGTTTCCCGACAGGGAGTGACAACTGTATATGCATACAGTAGTCTCGGCGCATGCGGCGGGCAGACCGACATCAGGTGGCGAAAGGTCGCGGCGCGGTCACGAATCCGGCCGGTCGCTTCGAAGCGACTACGCTCACGCCGGAGGATGACGGCTGGGGGAGCCTGGACGAGCCGTTGCAGAACCCGGCGACGACGCTGATGCCCGAGTTTGCCAGGCACGCGATCACGACCAATCGTTCGCCGGATGTCCCGTTCGATCAGTCTCTCAACCCGTACCAGGGGTGTGAGCACGGCTGCATCTACTGTTTCGCACGGCCAGCGCACGCGTATCTGAATCTCAGTCCCGGGCTCGACTTCGAGACGCGCATCTTCCACAAGCCCGGTCTTGCGGCGCTGTTGCAGCAGGAAATTTCGTCGCCGCGTTACGTCTGCAAGGTGCTGCACATCGGCGGCAACACCGATCCCTACCAGCCGGCCGAGCGCAAGCTGCGTTCCACACGCGCGGTACTCGAGTTGCTGCTGGCAAGGCGGCATCCACTGTCGATCATCACCAAGGGCGCCCTGATCCTGCGCGACCTCGATCTGCTGCGCGCACTGGCCGAGCGCCAGCTGGTGTCGGTCTTCATCAGCATCACGAGCCTGGACGACAGACTGAAGCGGACGCTGGAACCGCGTGCCGCATCGCCGCAGGCGCGATTGCGTGTCGTGCGGGAACTCACGTCGGCCGGTGTTCCCGTCGGCGTGATGATGGCCCCCGTGATTCCGGCCCTGACGGACCACGAGGTCGAACACGTGCTCGAGGCTGCGTCCGCAGCAGGGGCCCGGCGCGCGGCGTATCTGCTGTTGCGGCTGCCCTTCGAGGTCGCATCCCTGTTCGAGAACTGGCTGCGCGAGCACTACCCCGAGCGTGCGGACCGTGTGCTGAATCACGTGCGCGAGATGCGTGGCGGCCGTCTCAACGACCCCCGTTTCGGTCATCGCATGCGAGGCGAAGGTGCCTACGCAGCGATGGTCGGGGCTCGATTTGCGCGGGCCTGCCGGCGTCTCGGGCTCAATCAGGAAGCCGCGCCGGAACTCGATACGCAGCAGTTCGAACGCGAACCCGGCGCCCCGCGGCAGGGGGGATTGTTCGACTGAAGTTGACTCCGGTCATGCTGATATTTCGGCCCGAATCCTTGACGTATACTCGGACGTCCCCGACTTCGTTGCCGCTGCGCAGGCCGCTCAGCCACAGGAGGACTGCCATGACACACGCAAGGCTCGATCGCCGTCCTCGAGCGAGCGCCCGCGCGCCGTGGCGCGCCGCTGCGGGGGTCGCCGTGCTCGGAGTCGTGGCGTCCGGCTGCATGACGTCCAAAGTCGATGAGACGCGCCAGGTCGCCTCGCCGATCCAGGCCAACGAATCGATCGTCCTGCTGAAGAAGCCGCAGCTCGAAGGCGTGGGCACCGAGGAAGCCTTCCTCGACTGCGTCCAGGAGCGGCTCGGCGGCGAGCTGGTCCATCCCGAGAAGGGGCAGAGCGCGCATTCCGGCAAGACCGCGCGCACCGCGTTCAAGATCTACGGCGAGCAGGAATTCACCGATGCGCTGTTTCCCTGGTTCGAGCCGAGCACGGCTCCGGCCAATGCGGATGGCTTGCGCGTGCTGCTGCAGCGGCCTGGCATCACCGAGCGGCTGCAGGAAATCGGTGTCCGCTACGTGGTCTGGGTCGACGGCAACACCCGCAAGACCGATGGCGGCGGCAGCGTCGCGTGCGCGATCGGGCCGGGTGGCGGTGGCTGTTTCGGCGTCGGCTGGTGGGAGAAAGAGTCGGGTTATGTCGCGTCGGTCTGGGACATGCAGACCGCGAGCGAGGTCGGCTCGGTCAGCGCCGACGTTACCGGCACTTCTGTGCTCATCGGTGCCATCGCGCCCATCCCGATCATCACCCCGGTACGCAATACCGCCTGCAATCGCCTGAGCGAACAGCTGCGCGCGTTCCTCGTCGGGGACGACCTGGTAATCCCTGGGGCGGCCGCTGCCGGGGCGGTCGGCGCCGCGGGTTCGCGTTGACGGTTGAACTGCCGGCCGCCGGACGCATCCAAGCTCGTAGGACCAGAGCCGCGGGATCGTCCACGCCGGTCACCGTCCAGGGGTTCCAGCGCATGCACGGCTTGAAAGGACTGACTGCGGCAGCGTTCGTGGCTGCAACTGCGCTCGCCACCAGCGGGTGCCTGACGACCAGTTCCAGTTCGATGCCGAGCGGCATGCCGAGCTCGTCGCCCTCGTCACCGTCCTCCCCGGGCAGTTCGTCGCCGTCGAGTCCGAGTTCGGGCGGCAGCCCGGGCTCGCAGTCGCCCTCGTCGTCGGAAGGTTCCGGCCAGCAGTCGCCCTCATCGTCGGGGAGTTCCGGGCAGCAATCGCCTGCCGGCAGCTCCGGGTCGTCCGGCAGCACGGGTTCGTCCTCGCCGAGCGGATCCCAGTCCGGCGGATCATCGGCGGGTGGTGGCTCCAGCCCTGGTGGTTCCGGGCCACCCCCACCGCCGCAGCCACAAGGCTGGCCCACGCCTCCTGCCGCCGGCGGCTCGCAGGGCAGCACGCCCTCATCGTCCGGATCACCGTCCGGCGGGGGTTCGGCCGGGGGCGCGCCTGGCACTCAGGGTGATTCGACGCGCGGTGGTGGCTCAACGAACCCCAACGGATCGACCGGTTCGACGGGTGCAGAAGGTCAGCCTGGAGCGGCCGGCCAGCCGGGATCCACGGGTGCTGGGTCCGCGGGACAGCCCGGGTCGGCGGGCACCATCGCCGGCACGCCCGGTCACTCCGGCCAGTCCGGCCAGTCCGGCCAGTCCGGCTCGGGCGGCGGCAGCGGCAGTGGTCCCGTGACCACCGAAGACAAGCGTGCGGAGATCGATCGCCGCTTCGACGAAACTTTCGCGGTGTTCGACGCGCGCATGCGCAAGGAACAGGAGACCATCTCGCAGGAGCGCGCCGGCCGCGCGGGCTCGGCGGGGGGCAGCGGAGCCGAAGGCGAGGGTGGCGGCGACACCGGGGGTGGCGGTGCCGCAAATGGTGATGGCACGAATGGTGACGGAGCGGGTGGTCAGGGCAAGGAAGGTGCCGGGGAGGGTACCGGTAGCGGCGATGACACCCCCGGCACGGGCAGCGAAGGCGGCCAGGGCGGCGACGTCGCAGCAGGCTCGGGCACCCAGGGCGGTGGTGGCGGCGTCGGTGGTGGTGCGAAGGGCGGCGGTGGTCCCAGCGACGTGCCGGCCGGCATCCCCGACGGTCGCGACGACGACATCGTCGCGCGCCAGTTGCGCGAGGCCGCGATGAAGGAAACGGACCCCGAGCTGCGGGAGCGGCTCTGGGAGGAATACCGCAAGTACAAGCAGAGCACGCAGTGACGTCTTCGATCATTCCCGTTGGGTCCGGCCGCGTGTGGCGCGCGTGCTGCGTGGTGCTGGCACTCGTGTTCGGTGCAGCCGGCTGCGTCGTGCAGGACGAGCGCCCGATGGCGCCGGTCGTCGCGCAGAAAGCCACGGCTGAAATTCCCCAGGCCGAACTGCTCGACGTCGGCATACGCATGTTCGATCCGAACATCCCGCCGGACCAGGTCGAGCAGGAAAAGCGCGGCATCTACCCGGACGTGCGCAAAGCGGAGGCGCGCTACATGCCCGTACTGCTGCGCGACACGCTCGAAAGCACCGGGCAGTGGGGGCAGGTGCGCGTGCTGCCTGCTGAAAATTCCGGCAGCGATGTGAACATCGGCGCGCGGATCGTCGAATCCGACGGCAGCGTGCTGAAGCTCGCGGTCACCGTGACGGACGCCACCGGCCGCGCGTGGCTGCGCAAGGACTACGAAGGCCAGGCGGACACGCGCGCCTACAAGGACATTCCGGTCAAGCCGCGCGACCCGTTCGACAACGTGTACGCGACGATCGCGAACGACCTGCTCGCCGCGCGCAACGAGCTTACGCGCGAACAGCGAGTGCAGGTGCACCAGGTCGCCAACCTGCGGTTCGCGTCCGACCTCGCGCCGTATGCGTTCCAGCCATACCTGGCGCACGACCCGAAGCGCGGCACGTATGCCATCGCGCGCCTGCCGGCGGAGGACGACCCGGTGGTGCAGCGCATGGACCGCGTGCACGAACGTGATTACGCGCTGATCGACACGCTCAACGAGCACTACACGAACTTCGGCGAGACCATCGACGACGCTTACGTCAACTGGCGCAAGTACTCGCATGAAGAGCTCGCGGCCGAAGCCGAGGCGAAGCGCAAGGCGCTGGCGCGCGGATTGCTCGGCGCGGCGGCGATCATCGGCGGCGTCGTGGCGGGGCAGAATACGAACAGCAGCGCGGGTTCGGCTGCGGCGACCGCCGCTGTCATCGGCGGCATCTATGCGTTCAAGAGCGGCCTCGACATGCGCTCCGAAATCAAGATGCACGGCGAATCGCTGAAGCAGCTCGGCAGCTCGTTCCAGAACGAAGTGCAGCCGAGCGTGGTCGATATCGAGGGCCGCACGCTCGAGCTGAAGGGTTCGGCGGAGCAGCAGTACACGGAATGGCGGCGTCTCCTGCGCGAGCTGTACGAGAACGAGACGGGCCTGCCGGCGACGACGGCGGACACCACCCAGCCGGCGGCCGGCAAGCGCTGAGTCCAGGCCGATGACGAACATGACGGCGCTCGCAGGCGGGCAGGTCGTGGCTGCGCGATACGAACTCACGCGGCCGCTCGCGGCCGGTCACGACGGCGTGACGTGGCTTGCGCGGGATACCCATGCCAACCGTGACGTCGTGCTGCGTTTCCGGGCGGCCGGCGACCTGGCCGGTGAACGCATCCGCGCCGTCGTCGATCATGCGACGCTGCTCGCGCCGCTCGCCACGCACGACACGGGCAACGAATCGTTCGATGTCTTCGAGTATCTCCCGGGCGGCGAAATTGGCCGCCTGCGCGGACGTCCCTGGACGTTGATCGCGCGCCGGCTGCTGCCGGTGATCGAGGCACTGTCGCAGCTCCATGCAGCGGGCTGGGTTCACGGCGATCTGAAGTCGGCCAACGTGCTGCTCGACGGCGACGGCTTGCCGCGACTCGTCGATCTCGGCAGTGCGCGCAGGATCGGTTCGACGCAGCCGGCCGGTGCCTCGCCCTATTCGACGAGTCCCGAGCGGCTCGACGGCGCCGCTGCCGCCGTGGCGGACGACGTCTACGCCCTCGGCGTGCTGTTCTATGAACTCGTCAGCGGGCACCCGCCCTTCTACCCGGACGTGACGCCCGCGCGCGTGCATGACGAGATCCCGCCACCGGTCGCCGGCAGGCCGGATCCGCCCGAGGCTTTCCGTGCACTGGTGGCGCGCTGCCTCGCCAAACGGCCCGCTGACCGGCCGCTCGCCATGCGCATCGTGCACGAGGAGCTGCACCTGCTGCTCGCGACGGCGCCGGCTGACGCGGCATCGACCGTTGCCCCTGGCGTTGCGACTTGGCAGCCGCGTCCACCCGCCGATGCCCTGCCCGTGCAGTCGCAATGGCACCGCACCAGGGGTGATGCGCCTTCGGCAAAGTCGCTGCGCAGCGAAGGCTTCCGCCGCGGCCTGCTGGTCGGCGCAATGGGGCTGGCGCTCGCGGCAGCCGGCTTTACCTTCTTCGTCCTGCCGGGTCTCGTTGGTTCGCAGACGCCGGCACCAACAGTGCCCGCGACCCCCGCGGCCGCGGCGCCGGTAGCGAAACCGATCGCGGATTTCGAACGCCTCGCGGCATTGAAGCGCAAGGCGGAGGAGCGCCGCAGTCCGTTGCCAGCGCGCCTGCAGCGACTCGAGCAACGGGACGTTGCCACCTGGGGTGGGTCGTCGTACGCGCAAGTCCGCAACGCCCTGACTGCCGGCGATGCGGCAATGACCGGACGCGATTTCGAGTCGGCGCTCGCTCATTTCGACACGATGGCGCGGGGGCTCGACCAGCTCGAGCAGCGACTGCCTGCTGTGGTTCGCACCAGGCTGGCGGATGCGCAGGCCGCGTTCGCTGCGGGTCGCGGCGCCGAGGCGCAGGAAAAATACGCGGCAGTGCTGAAAGTCGCGCCGGACGATGCCGCCGCGCGCAGTGGAATCGCCCGCTCGCGCGTGCTCGACGAAGTGCTGCGCGAAACGGCGGTCGGTGCGCGTGCCGAGCAGGCAGGCGAGGTCAGTGCCGCAATTGCGGCGTACCAGCGTGCGCTGAAGCTCGATCCGGCGACGACCGTGGCGCGCGCAGGCGTCGCACGACTTGGCGCGCGCGAGGCCGACGACGCCTACGCCACGGCGATGGCGCAGGCCATGGCCGCGTTGGCGCGTCGCGACTACGCCACGGCGCAGAGCGCGTTCGAACGGGCGGGACGCATCCGGCCCGGCACGCCGGAAGTCGCCGATGGCCTGCAGCAGATCCGTCGCGCCACCGAAACGAAGTCGCTGACCGCCATCGTCGAGCGCGCCGCCGCGGCCGAGCGTGCGGAGCAATGGTCGCAGGCGCTTGCGCTGTACGGTGAGGCGCTCAAGGTCGAGCCGGCACTGCGGCCCGCGCAGGAAGGGGTCGAGCGTGCGGAGCCGCGCGCCATGATCGATGCCGAACTGCAGTCGTTCATCGACAAGCCCGAACGGCTCTACAGTCCTTCCGGCCGGGACATCGCGCGCAACGTGCTCGAGCGCGCGGCCCGTGTGTCGACGCCGGGCACGCGCCTGCAGGCCCAGCAGGCGCGGCTGTCCGAGCAGTTGCGGCAGGCCGAGACGCCGGTCAAGGTGGCGCTGGCGTCCGACAATGCGACGGACGTGCAGATCTACCGGATTGGTAAGCTTGGGCTCTTCGAACACCGGGATCTCGAGCTGATGCCGGGCCGCTATACCGTAGTGGGCACACGCCAGGGCTATCGCGACGTGCGCAAGGAACTGAACCTGCTGCCGGGCGCGCCGCCGTCCATGCTCGTGGTCCGCTGCGAGGAGCCGATTTGAGTCCCACCGAACTGATCCTGCGCGATCCACTGGGCGAGCGCACGCTGTCGGCTGCGGATTTTCCCGTCAGCGTCGGCGGCCCCGGGCATACGATCGTGCTGCCGGGAGCGGGTGCGGACACGCTCGCCTGGATTGCGCTGCACGACGGCCAGCTGTTCCTGCAGCCCGCGGCAGGCAGCGAACCCCCGCTCTGCAATGGCGCGCCCGTGTCGCGTCCGACGTGGTTGAACGAAGGCGACGTCATCGACGTGGCGCGTGGCAGACTGCGCGTCGGTGCGCGCGATGGCCGACGCGTCCTCGACGTCGAGGATGGCAGCGGCGGCAACCTGACCGTTCCTCCCGCAGCGCCGCTCGTCGACGTCGTCAGCGGCGGCGGTGACGACGGCGATGAACTCATCGACGCCGTTGCGTTCCGTCGGCCTGCAGCGCAAGCCGCGTCCGCTCGACGCATCGGGCCGTGGTTGGTCGGCGGCCTGCTCGTTGCCGTGCTCGGGTGGGCGACGTGGTTTTTCGCGACCGGTAACGCCGTAAAGATCGATGTCGTTCCTGCCGACAGCGCGGTCCGGCTGCACGGCGGACTCGTCCTGCCGGCAGGCGGCAACCACTTCGCGCGTCCCGGCGAGTACACCGTCGAGATCCAGCGTCAGGGCTACGCGTCGCTGCGCGCCCCGATCAAGGTTACGGACGCGCCGAACCAGTCGTTCCGATACCGGCTGGCGAAGCTCCCGGGCATCCTGCAGGTGCAGACGCCGGTCGCTGCCCGCATCAGCGTCGCCGGCAAGGACGCCGGCTCTGCGCCCGGCGAGATCCGGCTGCCGGCCGGCCGTCACGAGGTCCTCGTCACTGCGCCGCGGCACCTGCCGTTCAAGGCGACCGTGGACATCAAAGGCATGGAACAGCGGCAGTTGCTGACGGCGAAGCTCGTCGCCGCGTGGGCTCCGGTCACGGTACTGACCGAACCGGCCGGCGCCACGGTGCTGGTGGACGGTGCTGCGCGGGGCGCGACGCCCGCGAAACTCGAGCTCGACGCCGGCACGCATCGCATCGAACTGCGCCAGGCCGGATTCAAACCCTGGGTGACTGACGTGCAGGTGGTCGCGAACCAGGCGCAGACGCTCGGCCCGGTGCGGCTCGGCCTGCCCGACGGCACGCTGGTCGTGCGCACCGATCCGGTGGGCGCCAGCGTCAGTGTCGGTGGCGCATTCCGTGGCCGTGCGCCGGTTACGCTCGACGTGCGACCCGACGTCGCGCTGGCGCTGGTGGCTTCGCGCGAGGGCTACGAGCCCGGGACTGCGCAGCTGACGGTAGGCGCGGGCGAGCGTCGCGAAGTGCAGTTGTCGCTGACGCCGATCTTCGGCGAGGTCACGGTGATGGCGGAGCCGGCATCTGCCGAGGTGTTCGCCAACGGCCGTTCAGTCGGCAAGTCCGGGCAGGCCATCAAGCTGCCAGCCGCGCGCACCGACATCGAAGTGCGCCTGGCAGGATTCCGCCCCTATCGAACGGCAGTCACGCCGCGCCCCGGCCTGCCGCAGGTGCTGAACGTGCGGCTCGAAGCGGGGCGGGGCGCGACCGATGCGCCGCCAGCCACGGTTGCCGCAGCGGCGGGCGGTGCATCCACCGCAGGCGCAGCGAGTGGCGACGGCGCGACCGCCTCGCCGTCGCAAGCCCTCACGCCGACGATCCGCACGAAGTCCGGTGCCGAGTTGCGACTGCTCGGGCCCGCGAGCTTCACGATGGGCAGTCCGCGTCGCGAGTCCGGTCGCCGCGCCAATGAATCGCAGCGCGCGGTGGAGCTGAGGCGGCGCTTCTATCTCGCGACGCGCGCAGTCACCAACGGTGAATTCAAGCAGTTCCGCGCCCAGCACCGCTCCGGATTCGTCGGGCAGAACTCGCTCGAGCTCGAACGCCATCCCGTCGTCAACGTGACCTGGCAGGACGCGGCCGAGTACTGCAACTGGCTGAGCCTGCAGGACGGCCTGCCGCCGGCCTACCAATCGCAGGGCGGCAAGCTGGTGCCCACTCAGCCCGCCACGACGGGTTACCGGCTGCCGACCGAAGCCGAGTGGGAGTGGGCGGCACGCGCGAATCGCGATGGTTCGCTGCGGAAGTATCCATGGGGTGACGCGCTGCCGGTGCCGGCGGGCGCGGGCAACTTCGGCGACCGCCGGGCGCAGCCGCTGCTGCAGACGGTCCTCGCGGACCTCGACGATGGTTACCCGGCCACGGCGCCGACGGGCTCGTTCGCACCGAACCCGCTCGGGTTCTACGACCTGGGCGGCAACGTCGCGGAATGGACGACGGACCTCTATGCGGTGCAACCTGCGAGCAGCACGGTGGTCGTCGATCCGCTGTCCGCCGCGCCAGGCAATATGCACGTCATCCGCGGCTCGAGCTGGCGTCACGCTACCGTGACGGAGCTGCGGGCTGCCTTCCGGGATTCAGGCAACGGCCGGCGTGACGACGTCGGCTTCAGGATCGCACGCTATGCCGAATAGAAGAGAACGACGCTCCACTCCCGTGTCGCTGGCACCGCTCATCGGCCTGACGATCCTCGCGGCCGGCCTCGCGTTCGCGCAGCAAAACCTGCCGGCGTCGACACCTCCGCCGGCGGAGCCGGCGGCAACGGAACCCGCTGCCGGCGCGCAAGCCGGTGGTGACGACGAGGCCGCAGCGGCCAAGGCGGGCGACGAAGTGCCGGCGGACAAGCCCGTTGCCGCGAAGGGTTCGCCGCAGCATTTCGAGCCCACCGAAAAAGTCCGTCCCGACTTCGACGTCGCCTTTCCCGTCGACATCTGACCTACAGGCCCCAGTGCACCATGAAGAAGTTCAAGACCAGCGAGTTCATGTTCGAAGTCTTTTCGCTGATCGTCATCGTGATCATCGTGCAGGGCTTCTACGCCACCGTCGTGCGCCCGCAGGCAGCGGCGGTTGCCGCCAGCGACGCGGCGCAGATGGCAAAGGACCCGAACTTCGCTCCGGCGCGCAACTTCTACATCATCATCAAGGACTACGAGCAGGAGGTTTGCTTCATGCTCGCGCTCTGGTCCGTGGCAATCATGGGGTACAAGGGGTTCTCGCTGCGGCGCGGCCAGAGCCTGCTCGGAGCGGACCTGCTGCGGCTGCCGGAAGGCATGAAGATCCTGCCCGAGGATTCGCGCGACTACGCGCGGCAGGTCGAGGCCCTGCCCGACGACATGCGCGGCGAGCTGCTGCCGCGCGCGCTGATGAGCGGCCTGCACCGGTTCGGCGCCACGCGCAACATCCAGGACGTTTCGTCGGCAATCCACGACACGTGCGAACTCGAGTTCGGCCGGCTCGACGCGGAACTCGCGATGGTGCGCTACGTCGCGTGGGCGATCCCCGCCATCGGCTTCATCGGCACCGTGCGCGGCATCGGTGAAGCGTTGCAGCAGGCGCACAAGGCGGTCGAAGGCGACGTGTCGGGCGTGGTCGCCGGCCTCGGCATCGCCTTCAATTCGACGCTCGTTGCGTTGGGCCTGAGCATTCTCGTGATGTTCATGCTGCACCAGATCCAGCTGCGCCAGGAGCGTGCGGTGCTCGACACCGAGGCGTTCCTCGACGAAAACGTCGTGCGCCAGATGATGGTGAGATAAGCGGCCGCGCCATGAGCCTGCTTGCGGTCGAACTGAATGACGCCGGACTGCTGCTCGTGCGAACGGGCGACGACGGCGTCCCCGTGCTTGTCGGCGCAGAAAGTCCGGGACTCGCCGTGCTGCACGAAGGCCGTGTCCACGTGGGTAGCGAGGCCGTGCGACGCTACCGCATCGCGCCGCTGCATGCGCAGAACCGGTTCTGGCAGGCGCTCAGCCTGGATGCGTTGCCGTGGTCGGCCCGCGGTATCGCAACGGCGGCCGATCTTGCGCACGCGCACCTGTCTGCCCTGCTCACGGCGGAAGCACGACACGGCGCGAACGAGTTGTTGCTCGCGGTGCCTCCCGGCTACACGCGGGAGCAGCTCGGCCTGCTCGTCGGCGTCGCCAGCGAATGCGGCGTCTCGGTGCGTGGCCTCGTGGATGCCGGGCTCGCCGCGGTCGCCACGGTCGCGCCGGCACCCTGCCTGCTGCACCTGGACCTGCAACTGCATCAAGCATCGGCGACGCTGCTCGAGGCGTCACGCGCCGAAGGCACGTTGCGCCGGACGCGCTACGAGTTGCTGCCCGGCGCCGGCGTGCTTGCCTTGCGGCAGGTGATGGCCGAGAGCATCGCAACCGCGTTCGTGCGCGAGACGCGGTTCGACCCGTTGCACCAGGCGGCGTCCGAGCAACGCCTGCACGACTTGCTGCCGTCCTGGCTGCAGGCACTCGCCACGACCGACGAGATCGCGGCCGAGATCGAGCTGGGTTCGACGACGCACCGCATTTCGCTCACGCGCGCGCAGCTCGAAGCGGCCGTGGAGCGGCTCAGTGACGACATCCTGCGGCTGGTGCAGGCAGCGCGCCCGCCTGGCGCCGCCCTGCATCTCTGCTTTTCGCCCCGTGTGGCATCGATTCCCGGCCTGGTCGGCCGGCTCGCCGCGTTGCGGGACTGCGTCGTCGTCGAACTGGCGCAGGGCGCGCCGGCGATCGGGGCACTACGCGCAGCCGCGGCCATCGTCCGTCCCGCGGACGCGATCGCGCTGGTGCACCGATTGCCGCTGGCGGATGCGCAGGGCTCGACTGATATCGTCGAACCAGCGTCATTCGCGGTGCCTGCCGCCGCAGTCCCGACGCACGTGCTGTTCCGCGGGCGCGCCTGGCCGATCACCGCGGTGCCCCTGTCCCTGGGTTGGTCGGTGGGTGCAGCGCCGCGGGTCCTGACCCTGCCCGCCGGTATTGCCGGCGTGTCGCGTTCTCACTGCACGCTCGAGCTGCGTGATGGCCAGGCCTGTGTCGTCGATCACAGCACCTATGGCACGTTCGTCAACGATGAGCGCATCGGCGGCCGGCTCGCGCTGAAGGTGGGTGACGTGCTGCGACTCGGCGCACCGGGCGTTGCGCTCGAACTGATCCGCGTGCTGCAGGACCATGGCGCGGCGTAGAAAAAAGTTCGACATCTTCAGCATGTCCTTCCTGGACACGATCTGCTGCGCCTTCGGCGCGATCGTGCTGCTGTACATGATCCTGAACGCGGCAGGCAACAAGGCGTTCAAGAACGAGACGTCCGAGCTGCGCGCCGAAGTGAACAAGCTCGAGGAGGAGGTGCTGCAGGGTTTTGCCGACCTCGTGGTGCTGCGCAACAGCCTGAAAACGACGACGAGCGAGGCGGTGCGCGCCGAAGGCCTTTCCGACCGCGTGCTGCAGGAAACCGCGAAGACCAGGGAGCAGCTCGCCGACGCGGACAAGACGACGATCTCACGCCGCGAGGCGATCGAGAAGCTGAAGGCCGACCTGAAGCAGATCGACGAAGAGAAGCGGCGGCTCGCCGCCGGCACCCCGGAGCCCGGCAAGCCGGGCAACCGGGTGAAGGGGTTCGCCGGCACCGGTGATCGTCAGTACCTGAGCGGCCTCAAGCTCGGCGGCGAGCGGATCGTCATACTCGTCGACGTCTCGGCGAGCATGCTGGACGAAACGGTCGTCAACGTGATCCGGCTGCGCAACATGTCGGAAACGCGCCGGCTGATGTCGGTCAAGTGGCGGCGCACCGTGGCCACGGTCGACTGGCTGATGACGCAGATTCCGCCAAAGTCGAAATTCCAGGTGCTCGCGTTCAACGTGAAAGCGTGGCCGGTGGTGCCCGGCAGCAACGGACGCTGGCTCGACGGCGGCGATGCGCAGGCGCTGACCGACGTCGTCGTGAACCTGCGCCGCACCGTGCCCGCGGACGGCACGAGTCTCGAGAATGCATTCACGCTGATGAACACGTTGAGTCCCGCGCCCGACAACGTCTTCATCATCACCGACGGCTTGCCGACGCAGGGCGCCACGCCGCCGGCCATCCGCAAGACGATCGATGGCGATGGGCGCCTCAAGTTGTTCGAGCGCGCGCTCGGCAAGTATCCCAACCGCGTGCCGGCGAACGTGATCCTGATGCCGATGGAAGGCGACCCGGCTGCGCCCGGCGCGTTCTGGACGCTGGCCCGTCGCACCAACGGCTCATTCCTGATGCCCGCCAGGGACTGGCCATGAACCGGCGTCGCGCGCGCGATTTCGAAGTGTTCAGCATGTCGTTCCTCGACACGATCTGCTGCGCCTTCGGCGCCATCATCCTGCTGTTCATGCTGAGCAAGTTCGGCGAGCCGAAGGCACTCGAGAAATCGCGGCTGGATCTCGAGGGGCGCCTGCTGCAGCTGCAGGAAGAGCGCTACGACATTCGCGGCCAGACCGAGATCCTCAATCGCGATCTCACGGAACGCGAGCGGCAGCTGTCGGAAGTGAAGCAGAAGCTCGCGCGCCTGCGCGGGGACCTGAGCGACGTGAAGGGCCAGTTCAAGGCGAGCGACCAGGACGCCGAGGTGGCGAACAAGCTGCAGGGCCAGCTGGTCTCGGCGCAGCAGGAACTCACCGAGGAAATGAAGAAAGTGCTCGGCGCGCAGTACCGGCGTGCGCCGCAGGATGCCGTCGCCGGCCTGCCCGTCGACAGCGAGTACATCATCTTCATCATCGACACCTCGGGTTCGATGGCCAACTACGCCTGGCCGCTGATGTTGCGCAAGATGCAGGAAGTGCTCGACGCCTACCCGCAGGTGAAGGGCTGGCAGGTCATGAGCGACGAGGGCACGTACATGTTCCCCTCCTATCGTGGCCGCTGGCTGCCCGACACGCCCGCGCAGCGCAAGCTCGTGGTGGACCGGCTGCGCGACTGGTTTCCTTTCAGCAACTCGAGCCCGGTCGAGGGCATCGTCGAGGCGATCCGCACGTATTACAGTTCTGGCAAGCGCATCAGCCTGTACGTGCTCGGCGACGAGTTCACCGGCACCTCGGTGGACTCGGTCGTGCGGGCGGTCGACCAGATCAATCGTGAAGACAAGACCGGGCAGCGCAGGGTGCGCATCCATGCGCTCGCGTTTCCGGTGCGCCCGGACGCGCCGCAGTTCACCAGCGTGCGTTTCGCGACACTGATGCGGGAGCTCTGCGCGCGCAACGGCGGCACGTTCGTCGGGCTGAACGAGCCTGCCAGTTACCGGCGCTGAGGTGTATCTTGGCGTGCATGCCTGACCTGTTCATGTCGCGAGCACTGCGAATGCCGGTCGCAGCGCTGCTCCTGGCGCTGCTCGCTGCCTGCGCGCCAACGAGGTTCGAAACTCAGTCCGACATCCCGCAGCCCCTGATCGAGAAGATTCCGGTTACGGTTGGCGTGCACATGCCGCTCGAGTTCACTGACAAGGTGTACCAGGAAAAGCGCGAGGGTGGCGGCGGCGAATACAGCATCGGCCTCGGCAAGGCGCAGTCCGCAGGGTTCATGCGGGTCCTGAACGCGATGTTCAATCGCGTGGTGCCCGTTGCTTCACCGCGCGATGCAGCGGCGACCGATCCGGAAATCCGCGGCGTGCTGGAACCTGTCCTCGATGACTACGCGTTCGTGACACCGCTCGACTCCGGCACGCCGACGTATGCCGCAAGCCTGCGTTACACGATTCGACTCTACTCCCCGCAGGGCGAGCTGGCGGAAAGCTGGACATTCACCGGGTATGGATCGCAACCGGCAAGCCAGTTCCCGGGCAAGGGTGCCGAGGCGCTGGCCGCGGCCACGCGGCTGGCGATGCGCGACGCGGGCGCCAAGCTCGCCGCCGAATTCCACGAGCAGGCAATCGCACGTGGACTGCTGCCTGCCGTGCAACCAGGCAAGCCGCAGGAAGTGGAACTGCCTCCGCCGCGCAACTGACGGCCCGCGCGGCAGCCGCAGGGTCGCCGGACGCTCCGGCAGGCTAGTTCTGCCCGGCCGGTGCCGGCGTGGCCGGAGGCGGCAACAGCAGGATCCACGGCTGGCTGAACTGCACGCCCGGGGTTGCGACCGGTTCGCCGTTCTCGAGGCGTGGCCGATACCGCGCCGTGCTCTGCACCGCGCCGGCTGTCTTTTCCCCACGCCTCTTGTCGCCCGAGTCGTCGATCACCTTCGTCTCCTCGACGCGGCCCTGCGCGTTGACCGTGAACTCGACGACGACGTTGCGCACCTCGACCTCCGTGGGTGGGCGCTTCGGGTACCTGTTCCAGTCGTCGGGCCGGAACAGGTGCAGCAGGACGGGCTGGCCGAAGATCGCGTCGGTGTAGCTCTTGCCATTCAGTTTGTCGGTCACGCGCGCGGCTGCCTGCCACGCCTGCTGGTAATGGCCGCGTGCGCGATCCGGCTGGTTGCGCACCTGGTACCAGTCGCCGACCTGGGTCCGTACGTTCAGCACCGCCACGGGCGATGGCTCCGCGGCCTGGTCGACGATCTGCGCCGCTCGCAGCAGGGCCCGCTCGCCTTCGCTCGCCAGCGACGCGGGCGAGACCTGCATCGGCACCAGCATTGCCGCCGGATCGTGAAACAGGGCTTCGCGTTGTTCGTCGGGGGACGCCAGCGGCTGCGCCGCCGGATCGAGCAGTTGCCTGCGATTGCAGGCGGCGATCGCGAGCAATGGTCCCACGAGCAGCGGCGAGTTCGGCCCTGCGGCGGCTTCCACGATCTCGATCGCCTGCCGCAGCGTGCGTCGCGACTGGTCGTACGCTCCGATGCTCGCGTACCAGCGCCCGATCTCTTCCAGGGTCGGGGCGAGCTGCGGGCTGTCCGCGCCATGCTGGCGCGTCGCGATCCGCAGCAGGTATTTCTGCGCCTTCAACGCCTCCGGGTACCGGCCGAGCTCGGTCAGGGAATCGATGTACTTCTCGATCAACGGCACCTGTTGCGCCGTGAGCAGTCCTTCGTGCCGGCGCTTGAGGGCGATCGCCTGGTCGAAGCTCTTCACCGCGAGGTCATGCCGCTTGCCGTCGTGATAGGCCGAAGCGAGACCGGCGTAAGCTCGCGCGAGCCGATCCTGCTGCGGACGGCCCGAACTCTCGATGAGCTGGATCACCTGCAGGTACGTGGACTCGGCACCGACGTAATCATCGGACAGGTTCTGCACCATGCCGAGGTTCATCAGCGCAACCTGCACCTCTTCGGCCGTGGGCGTGGTGGCCTGCGCCTTGGCGAGTTCGAGCACGCGCCCGGCATGCGGCACAGCTTCCGCGTACCGTCCCGCGTCGAACTCGGTGCGGAAGCTGGTGTAGGCGTCGGTTGCGCTGGCGGTCGCCGGGGTGCCTGCGGCGTCGCCCGGCGGCGTCGCAACGGCGTCCTCGGGCGCAGGGGTGACGGGTTGCGCAAACGCCGAGCCTGTCACGGCGAGCGCGGCCCACGCGGCCGCGACGAGCCATTGGCGCCGCGTGCTGGATCCAGGCACCGCGGTGTGGAGACGGTCACTCACCGCGCCAGACTGACATGCGCGCGGCGCGGGTTCAATCGCGGGCGTAGAGCGCGAAACTGCCGTAACCCACGACGCGCTGGCTGTCTCCGGCGGTGTCACCCGAGGTCCGGCGCTCCAGCAACCGCACCTCGAGGTCGCGATGCCGCGCGACCTCCATCAGGCCGTTGATGCTGTCGGCCCCGCAGGCCTGCGATTCCGACACGTCGCTGTGACGCTCGACGATGCACCTGGCGGTCTGCTGGTCGAGCGCCTGGGCCTCGACGTGGGTGTGGTGGTGGCTCAAGTCCGAACTGACCACGATCAGCGTCTCCGGGCCGCCCCAGACGGCCTCGAGCGCGCGTCCCACCTGCTCGGGCGGGGCGAGACCCACCGCGATCGGCAGCAGGTCGAAGTCGGTCAGCACGGACTGCAGGAAGGGCACCTGCACCTCGAGCGAATGCTCGAGCGCATGCGGCGCGTCCGCAATGCCCGCGAGCCCGAGTTCCCGCAGTCGCCGGCGACCTTCATCGTCGACGCGCACCTGGCCGAGAGGCGTCGAGAAGTGGTCGTACGACGGCAAGGCAAGGCCGCGCATCTTGACTCGATGACTCGGGCCCAGCAGCACCACGTGGCGGATCGAGGCCGCTGCCACGCTGTCGAGCGTCCGGAACGCCGCGGCCGCGACCGCACCGGAATACGCGTAACCCGCGTGCGGCACGATCAGCGCTTTCGGCAGGCGAACACTGGTACCCGTGTTGCCGCCGCTGCCAAGCAGCGTCTGCAGGGCGCGGCGGAGGCCGTCTGCATCCCTGGGGTAATAGAGGCCCGCCGCTGAAGCGGGCCGCACGCCGCCTGGTTCTGTGCTCGGTCCGGGCATTCCGCCACCTGCGCATTGCGCGCCGCGGCTGACTATGTGGCCCCCGCGAGTTCGTCGCCAATCGTAGGAATACGCATCCCGTCCGGGGCAATTCCTACAGCGCGGCTGTACAAGTGCGTTCGCGCGCCGGGTGATGCCTATCGCCGTCGTGATCCACGCGACTTGGCCCGCAACGAGGCCGGCACGTTCGCATGCAGTTCATCGAGCCACACGGTCGCGGGCGAATCGCTGGGGGCGCGCCAGTCGCCACGGGGCGAGAGCGACCCGCCGGAGCCGACTTTCGGACCGTTCGGCATGGCCGAGCGCTTGAACTGGCTGCCCTGGAAGAACCGTTTGAGGAACACCTCGAGCCACTCGGTGATCACGGCGACATCGTACGAATGCCGCTCGCCGGGCGGCACCGTGTCCGGCCACGCACCGGCGCCGGCATCGCCCCACGCGCAATGCGCGAGGTAGGCGACCTTGCTCGGCCGATAGCCGAAGCGACTGATGTAATAGAGGTGGAAGTCCTGCAGTTCGTACGGGCCGACGACGGCCTCCGACGATTGTTCCGGCTGGTCGCCAGCGCCCGGCACCAGCTCCGGCGAGATCGGCGTCTCGACGATGCGTGTCAGCACGTCGATCGTCGCGGCATCGAACTGCCGCACGCCGATCAGCCAGCGAATCAGATGCCGGATCAGCGTTTTCGGCACCGACGCATTCACGTTGTAGTGCGACATGTGATCGCCCACGCCGTACGTGGTGAAGCCGAGCGCCAGTTCCGACAGGTCTCCGGTGCCCAGCACGAGCGCGTTGTGCCGGTTGGCGAGCCGGAACAGGTGCGAGGTGCGTTCACCCGCCTGCACGTTCTCGTAGGTGATGTCGTGGAGGGGCTCGCCCTGCGCGGCCGGATGGCCGATGTGCTGCAGCATCAGTTCGGCGGACGGGCGGATGTCGATCTCGCCGGCCGTGATGCCGAGCGCCCGCATCAACGCGTGCGCATTCTCGAACGTCTGGCGGCTGGTGGCGAATCCCGGCAGCGTGTAGCCGAGGATGTTGGTGCGCGGCAGGCCAAGCCGATCGAAGGCACGCACTGCAACCAGCGCGGTCTGCGTCGAATCGAGCCCGCCCGAGATGCCGATGACGACGCGCTTCAGTCCCGTGGCCGCGAGCCGTTTGCGCAGCGCCTCGACCTGGATGTCGTAGACCTCGGCACAGCGTTCGTCGCGGCGCGCCGGGTCGGCTGGCACGTACGGAAACCGCTCGATGCGGCGTTCGAGCCGCACGTGGCCCGCCGGCACGTCGAGTTCGATCTCGATGCGTCGGTAGCCTGCGAGTTGCCCGTGGTTGGCCTGCACGCAGTCGCCAAAGGTCGTCCACCGCATGCGCTCCTGGCGCAGGTGGTCCAGATCGAGGTCTGCCGTGATGAAGCCGCCCTGCAACGGGAAGCGCATCGACTCGGCCAGTCGCACGCCGTTCTCGTAGACGAGGGCGTGGCCGTCCCAGGCCAGGTCGGTCGTCGATTCGCCGGGACCTGCCGCCGAGTAGAGATAGCCCGCGACGCACTTCGCCGACTGCGAAGCGCAGAGCAACCGGCGGTAATCGGCCTTGCCCACCGTGACGTCGCTCGCCGACAGGTTGGCGATCACCGTCGCCCCCGCCAGCGCGGCATAGGTGCTCGGCGGCAAAGGCGCCCACACGTCCTCGCAGACCTCGAGGCCCAGGACGAAGCCAGGTACGTTCTTCGCCTCGAACAGCAGGCGCGTACCGAAGGGGATCGACTGGCCGAGCAGCCGGATCGACGTGGCAAGTGCCTGTGCCGCCGGCGCAAACTGCCGCTTCTCGTAGAACTCGCGATAGTTGGGCAGGTAGGTCTTGGGCACGGCGCCCAGCAGTTCTCCGCGGCGCAGGAGCACGGCGCAGTTGAACAGCCTGTCATCCACCCGTAGCGGCATGCCCACCGCGAAAGTGATGGCGATTTCCTTGCTGGCCTCGATGAGCGTGCCCAGGGCCTGCACCGAACCGTCGAGCAGGGCGTCCTGCTGGAACAGGTCCTCGTTCGAGTACGCCGCTATGCCCAGCTCGGGAAACACGACCAGGACCGCCTGACTCGACGCCGCATCACGTGCAATACGCAGCATTTCGGCGACGTTCGCAGCCGGCGAGGCCACTTCCACGCACGGAGTGGCGACCGCCACCCGCACGAAGCCGTGACGGTAAATCGAATGGAACGGCAGTTCCGCGAGCTGCGGCACGCGAGGCCGGCGGGTTTCCAGGGTCGGGGGCATGCGGGGGTCTCTTCCGGTCAGGCGGAAAGTGTCGGCTTCCCATTCGGGTCGGGCAAGTGCGATTCTGCGACCCGGGTCACGGCGGACAGACTGCCGGCGTGGCTAGTGTCCGCTCCAGTCCGCAAGGAACCGTCGTGCCTCCCTCCTTTTTCGACCGTGCCAAGGGCATGTTTTCGCGGGGCGAGCCTGTCACCGCCGACCAGGCATCCAAGCCCGTGGCGAAGAAGGTGACGCAGTCGTTTCATGCCGTGAGCATCCAGCCCGGCAGTCGATGCTGCCATGAGGCGCGGGCGCTGCAGGGCCAGCGTTTCCTGTCGCGCGACGCTCCGACCCTGCCGCTCAGGAAATGCACGTGCGAAAACTGCATGTGCCTGTATCAGCACCACGACGACCGCCGTGCCGGACCCCGGCGTGCGCGCGACATGGGCGTGGCCATCGACGGCTGGGTCGATGTCGACAAGCGTGCCGCTGTCGGCCGCGGGCGCCGCAAGTCCGACAAGAGCGGCTGACCGTGCGGGTCGCGGCTCAGCCGCGCCTGGACGCCACGACCGCATCGCCTGCGAACGGATTCGTCCGCCGTTCGTTCCCGAACGTCGACATCGGCCCGTGCCCTGGCACGAAGCGGACGTCGTCGCCGAGCGTAAACAGCCTTTCACGAATCGAGCGGATCAGCGTGTCGTAGTCGCCGCCCGGAAAATCGGTGCGGCCGATCGACCCGGCGAACAGCACGTCACCGACGAACGCAATCTTGTCGGCGGCGCAGTGGAACGTCACGTGGCCAGGCGTGTGCCCCGGGCAATGCTGCACGTCGAATTCGACGTCGCCGACCCGCACCTTGTCGCCCTGGTCGAGCCACTGGTCGGGCACGAAGCTTTCGCATTGCCCGAAGCCGAACATGCGCCCCTGCTCGGCGATCCCATCGATCCAGAACTGATCGCCCGGATGCGGGCCGACGATCCGCAGGTTCAGGTCGCGCGCGAGCCTGGCCGTGCCACCGGCATGGTCGATGTGGGCGTGCGTCAGCAGGATCTGCGTGAGTTTCACGCCGTGCTTGCGCACCTCGGCGAGCACCTTGTCGAGATCGCCGCCGGGATCGATGACTGCGCCTTCCAGCGTGCGCGGGCACCAGACCAGCGAACAGTTCTGGGCGAACGGCGTGACCGGAATGACGACTGCCTGCACTCAGGCACCGCCTGGCGACGATTCCCGCAGCGTAGATGGCGCGTTGCTGCGCACGCCCCCCATCAGCGCGATGCGCATGCCTTCCTCGACCGACAGCGACGTCGTCTCGACGAGCCCACGCGGCAGGAAAATCGTGTAACCGCCCACCATGTAACTCATGGGCAGGTAGACGGCGACCATGTCGTCGCCGGCCGGCGTCGAGCGGCGCAGCATCTCGTCGGACTCGGCCGTGACGAAGCCGATGACCTTGCCGGGCCCGAACTGGATCAGCACTACGCGCCGCAGGTCGCTGGCCTGGCCCGAGGACGGAAAGAACCGCATGAAGTCGCGGATTGCAAGGTAGATCGTCTTGACGACCGGGATGCGCGCGAACAATGCGTCCGACATGCGCAGCGCGCGATGCACGAACCAGGCGTTGACGGCGAGGCCGACGAAATACAACAGGACGAGTCCGGTCAGCAGTCCCAGCCCGGGCCAGTAGTAGCGCGCGGGTACCAGCAGCTTGATCACCGGCGAGAACAACCTCTCGGCCGTGACCGCGAGCCAGTACACGACGTAGACGGTGAGTCCGATCGGCAGGATCGCCACGATCCCCTTCAACACCGTATTCCAGATCTTTCGCATGCTGTTCCTGCTGCCGACGGGCAGCGAGTATGCGTCAGCGGCGCCGCGCGCCGCCACCGCATCGCTTATGATTCGTACGCCCACCAAATCGAGTTCGATGCGTCCCATCCTGCCCCGCCTGCTGTTGCCCTTGCTGCTCTCCGCCGCGCTGCTCAACGCGCCCGGAGCCGCCGGCGCGCGCGACCGCGACTACCTGCCGCCCGAAGTCGAGCAGGCCATGAAGCGGCAGAAAGTGCCGGGGACCAGTCTCAGCGTGTTCGTGCGCGAGGTCGGCCGCGAGGAGCCGCTGATCAGCTTCAATTCGACCGTGCCGCGCAATCCGGCGTCGACGATGAAGGTCGTCACGACCTACTCGGCGCTCGAATCTCTCGGGCCCGCCTACACCTGGCGGACCCGTGCCTACGCCACCGGCCCGATCCGCGACCAGGTGCTCGAAGGCAACCTCGTGCTGCTGGGGGGCGGCGATCCGTTCATGACGCAGGAGCGCTGGTGGGCGTTCGTGAGCGGCCTGCGTCAGGCCGGCGTCACTCGCATCGCGGGCGACGTCGTCATCGACAACACCTACTTCGCACCCATGGGCGACGATCGCGGCGCTTTCGACAACCTCCCGTACCGCACGTACAACGTGCTTCCCGACGCATTGCTGGTGAATTTCCAGACGGTCACCATCAACGCGGTACCGGACACAGCCACCGGTTCCGTGCGAGTCAGCGCCAGCCCCTGGCCCGCGAACCTCGCGATCGACAACAACGTTCGCCTCGATCCGGGCGCCTGCAAGCGTGGCGCCGGCGGCATCGTGGTCGCAATGCCCGAGGGCGCGACCGGCAATCGCATCGAACTCTCGGGCCGGTACGCGGCGGGGTGCGGCCAGTTCTCGGTGCCGCGTGCCGTCATGAAGGCGCCCGATTTCGCCTACGGCCTGTTCCGCGCGTTCTGGCAGCAAGCGGGTGGGACGATCGGCGGCGGCATGCGCCTCGGCACGCTCCCGGCCGACGCAAAGCTGCTCTATTCGCACGAATCGCTGACGCTCGCCGAGGTGATCCGGCTCGTCAACAAGTATTCGAGCAACTCGATGGCGCGCGCGCTGTTCCTGACCATGGGCGCAGAGCGCAATCCGGGTCGTCCGGCGACGACCAGCGCCGGTCGCGACGCTGTCGCGGCATTCCTGGCGCAGCACGGCATCGCCGCGCCGGAGCTCGTGCTCGAGAACGGCTCGGGACTCTCCCGCAACGAACGCATCAGTGTCGCGACGATGGCCGAGGTGCTGCTGGCCGCATACCGCAGTCAGTATATGCCCGAGTTCGCCGCGTCGCTGCCGCTGTCGGCTACCGACGGCACCCTCAAGCGCCGGTTCAAGGCGCCAGAAATGCAAGGCCGGTTGCGCATGAAGACCGGCACGCTCGAGGAAGTCTCGGCGCTCGCGGGTTTCGTCAGCGCCGCAAGCGGGCGGACCTTCGTCACCGTCGTCATCCTCAATCACCCCACGGCTGCGCAGGGTCCCGGCGAGGCGATCCAGGCGGCGCTCGTGCAGTGGGTGTTCGGGCAGTAGACGACCGGTCTCATCCTTTGGTCGAATGGCGTCGGGGCGTCGCCGGACCGCCGCTATACTCGGCCATGGCAGACCGGGGAGCAGGGCGCCACCGACCATGGCTTACGACAGCAACAACATTTTCGCGCGCATCCTGCGCGGCGAGATCCCGTCGCACAAGGTCTTCGAGGACGAGCACTCGCTCGCGTTCATGGACGTGATGCCACAGGCAGACGGCCATACGCTGGTGATCCCGAAGACGCCGGCGGAGAACATCCTCGACCTGCCGCCAGACGCGCTCGCGGCGACGATCGTGACCACGCAGCGAGTCGCCAGGGCCGTCAAGAGAGCGTTCGACGCGCCCGGCATCCTGATCGCGCAGTTGAACGGCAGCGCGGCCGGCCAGTCCGTGTTTCACATTCATTTCCACGTCGTGCCGCGCCACGAGGGGCTCGACCTGCGCTTCCACGCGCGCGACATGGCGGATCACAAGATGCTGGCGGAGCACGCTGCACGCGTGCGCGCCGCGCTCGACTGACAGTGAAAGCGTGCCGGCAGCAGCCCGGGCGCAGGGGAGCCTGACGATGCACAAGCAGTTGTACGAAGTGCCGGCGACATTCGCGGCCAGGGCGCGCTACCGCAAGGACGACTACGAGCAGGCCTACGCCGAATCGATCCGCGACCCGGAAGGCTTCTGGGGCCGCATGGGCCGGCGTATCGACTGGGTGCAGCCGTACACGAAGGTCAAGGACGTCAGCTTCGACGCGCGCGATTTCCACATCCGCTGGTATTACGACGGCAAGCTCAACGTTGCGTACAACTGCCTCGACCGCCACCTGGCAGCGCGCGGCGACAAGACGGCGTTCATCTACGAAGGTGACGACCCCGAGGTCTCGCAGCACGTCACCTACCGCGAGCTCTATCACCGCGTCTGCAAGCTCGCCAACGCGCTGCAGGGCCTGGGCGTGCAGAAGGGCGATCGCGTCACCATCTACCTGCCGATGATTCCCGAAGCCGCCGTTGCGATGCTCGCGTGCGCACGCATCGGCGCGGTTCATTCGGTGGTCTTCGGCGGCTTCTCGCCGGATTCGCTCGCGGGCCGCATCGCAGATTGCGCTTCGACCGTCGTGATCACGGCGGACGAAGGCGTGCGCGGCGGCAAGACGGTGCCCCTCAAGGCCAACGTGGACCAGGCGCTGTCGGCGCCCGGCACCGAGACGGTCAAGCACGTGCTGGTCGTCAAGCGCACGGGTTCGGCGGTCGCGATGTACCACCGCGACCGCTGGTACGACGAGGTCGTCGACGCGCAGGCGGACGAGTGCGAGCCTGTGGCGGTGGACGCGGAGGACCCGTTGTTCATCCTCTACACCTCCGGCTCGACCGGCAAGCCGAAGGGCGTGCTGCACACCAGCGGCGGGTACCTCGTCTACGCCGCGCTCACGCACGAGGCAGTGTTCGACCTGCGCGAGGACGACGTGTACTGGTGCACGGCGGATGTCGGCTGGGTCACGGGCCACAGTTACGTCGTGTACGGGCCGCTCGCGAATGGCGCGACGTCGCTGATTTTCGAGGGCGTGCCGAGCTACCCGGGCCCGGATCGCTTCTGGCAGGTCTGCGACAAGCACAAGGTCACGATCTTCTACACCGCGCCCACGGCGCTGCGCGCGCTGATGCGCGAGGGTGAGGGTCCAGTGAAGAAGCATGCGCGCTCGACGCTGCGGCTGCTTGGCTCGGTCGGCGAGCCGATCAATCCCGAAGCGTGGGAGTGGTATCACCGCGTCGTCGGCGATGGCCGCTGCCCGATCGTCGACACCTGGTGGCAGACCGAGACCGGCGGCATCCTGATCAGCCCGCTGCCGGGCGCGATCGACCAGAAGCCGGGCTCGGCGACCAGGCCGTTCTTCGGCGTGAAGCCGGGGCTCGTCGACAACGACGGCCAGCCGCTCGACGGCGCCAACGAAGGCAATCTCGTGTTGCTCGACAGCTGGCCGGGACAGATGCGTACGGTATTCGGCGATCACCAGCGCTACATCGACACGTACTTCCGCACCTTTCCGGGTCGTTACTTCACCGGTGACGGGGCCAAGCGCGATGCCGACGGCTACTACTGGATCACCGGGCGCGTCGACGACGTGCTGAACGTGGCGGGCCACCGTCTCGGCACGGCCGAGATCGAGAGCGCACTGGTGGCTCACTCGAAGGTTGCCGAAGCGGCAGTCGTCGGTTGCCCGCACGACATCAAGGGGCAGGGCATCTACGCCTACGTCACGCTCGTGCACGACGCCGAACCCACGGAGGACCTGCGCAAGGAACTGCGCGAGTGGGTCCGGCGGGAGATCGGCCCGATCGCGACACCGGATTACATCCAGTGGGCGCCGGGGCTGCCGAAGACGCGCTCCGGCAAGATCATGCGCCGCATCCTGCGCAAGATCGCGGCCAACGAACACGAGGCGCTCGGCGACATTTCGACGCTGGCGGATCCCGGCGTGGTCGCGCAGCTCGTCGACAACCGGATGGTGCGCGGCTGACGCGTGTTGGTTGGCGGCTTGATCGGTCCCGCTTGAGGTTCGAGGGACACGCCGTAAATACATCCCTGTAGGCTCGCGCGCGCCGTCCATGGCGCGCGACGGTCCCTCGAACCTCAAGCGGGACCGATCAACCCGCCATGTTCAATGCGCGCTTGGTTCGCTCGTCCGTTTGCTTCGCCTCGTCGCGATCCATATTCACGGCTGGCGCGTCGACTGGGTGCTTGAAGCGGGCCGGCGGAGCTCCGCTGGATCTCGAATGCGCCAACGGACCGTGATGCGACAGTGCGGCCGGCCTCCTTGCCGCAGGGCGGACCGTCACGCGCCATGGACGGCGCGGGCGAGCCTACAGGGACGTATTCACGGCGTGTCCGCGCTGCGGCAGGGAGGCCGGTCGCGCTGTCGCGAGCACTTATTTGCTATGAATTCTCGCGCGCAACAAGCTATCGACCCAGGCAAGACGGGATTCAGCCGATCAGGTAAGCGAACAGGAAGATCCCGAGCATCGTGAACACCAGCGCGAGCTTCGCGAGCGTGCCGAACAGCAGGCCCATCCACGTCGCGAAACCCGCCTGCGTGGCCTTGCGCCACTCGCCATGCGAGAGCATTTCGCCGGCGACCGCGCCGACGAAGGGTCCGAGAATCAGCCCTGGAATGCCGAGGAACAGGCCGCCCAGCGTGCCGAGCGCGGCGCCCACGATGGCAAGCCGGGAGGCACCGACGCGCCTGGCGCCCATCGCCGTGGCCGCGAAATCGATGACGAACGACGCGACTGTCAGCAAGCCGAGAAACGTGAGCGTGATCCAGCCGACGCGCTGAAAGTCGTCGGCCCAGGCCGCGACCACCAGCCCGCCGAACACGAGCGGCACACCGGGCAGCGCCGGCAACACGGCACCCGCCAGCCCGCCGAGCACCATGAGCGAGGCGAGGACCCACATCCACACGTTGTTCCCTTCCATCAGCCAATCATGCACATTGCCGGCGCGATAGTCACAGGAACACCCACCGCTTGCGCTTTTCGCTGCCCGCCACCCCGATCCTCGACGCGCTGCCCGCATTGCGATCGGCCCTGCGGGCGCATCGCAATGCGGTGCTCGAGGCACCGCCGGGTGCGGGCAAGAGCACCGTGGTTCCGCTCGCGCTGCTGGACGAGCCCTGGCTCGGCGCGGACAAGCGCATCGTCATGTTGCAGCCGCGCCGGATCGCGGCGCGCGCCGTGGCACGAAGACTGTCGCAGCTTGCGGGCTCGGAGCCTGGGCAGCTCGTGGGCTACCGCACCCGGCTCGAAACCCGCGTCAGCGCTGCGACGCGCATCGAGGTAGTGACCGAGGGCATCCTGGCGCGCCGACTGCAGAGCGATCCTGCGCTCGAGGACGTCGGCTGCGTGATCTTCGACGAGTTCCACGAGCGCAACCTGCAGTCGGACCTCGGCCTTGCGCTGGCACTCGATGCGCAGCGCCATCTGCGCGACGACCTGCGCGTGCTGGTCATGTCGGCGACGCTGGACGGCGCTGCGGTGGCGGCGGTGCTCGACGATGCAGGTTCCGTGCGGTCCGAGGGACGCGCCTTCGACGTCGCCACGAAGTACGCGGCCGCGGTGCCGGCCGGCGTCAACCGCTGGCCCGAACCCATCGAACAGCGCGCTGCTCGCGTCGTCCTGCATGCGCTGGAGTCCGATCCGGGCGACGTGCTGGTCTTCCTGCCGGGCGCCGCGGAAATCCGCCGGTGCTGTGATGCCATCGCTGCCGGAGCGGGCGATCCTTCGCTGCTGGTCCTGCCGCTGTATGGCGATCTCGACGCCGCGGCCCAGGATGCGGCGCTGCGTCCTGCACCCGCAGGGCGCCGCAAAGTCGTGGTCGCCACGAACCTGGCCGAAACGAGCCTCACCATCGCTGGTGTGCGCGTCGTCGTCGATGCAGGCCTCGAGCGACGGCAGCGCTTCGATCCCGGCAGCGGCATGAGTCGCCTCGAGACCGTGTCGATTTCCCGCGCCTCGGCCGACCAGCGCCGCGGTCGAGCAGGGCGCACCGCGCCAGGCATCTGTTACAGGCTGTGGTCAGAAACCGCGCACGCCTCGCTGTCGGCACAGGCCGTTCCGGAAATCCTCGAGGCCGATCTCGCGCCACTCGCGCTCGAACTCGCCTGCTGGGGTGCGAGCGATCCGTGGTCCCTGGCCTGGCTCGATCCACCGCCGCTCGCGGCGCTGACCCAGGCAAGAGAGTTGCTGCAGCGACTCGAAGCGATCGACGAGCGCGGCCAGGCGACGCCCAGCGGACGCCGCATGGCGAGTCTCGGCACGCACCCGCGGCTGGCCCACATGATCGAACGCGGTGCAGCGCTGGGCCTGGCCGATCTCGCCTGCGACATTGCCGGGCTGGTCAGCGAGCGCGATCTGCTGCGTGCGCAGGGCATGCAGCGCGACCCGGACCTGCGTCATCGAGTGGACGTCTTGCGCGGCGCTCCGGCACCCGCGGGCTTCGCAGTCGATGGTCGGGCGTTGCAGCAGGTGCGACGTTCCAGTGAACTGTTTGCCCGGCGCATCAGCCGCGACGACTCGGCGCGTGCGCCCATCCAGCCGCAGGTCGCGCGTGACCAGGCCGTTGGATTGCTGCTGGCATTCGCCTACCCCGACCGCATCGGCATGGCGCGGGGCGGCGAGGGCGGCCGTTACCTGCTGAGCCAGGGTCGCGGCGCTGCGCTGCCGGGCCCTTCGGCGCTGGCACGCAGTGAATTCATCGTGGCCGCCGAGATCGATGCCGGCGAGCGCGAAGCAAAGCTGTATCTCGCGGCGCCGCTCGAGCGCGCGCTGCTCGAACAGCATTTCGGCGCGCTCGTCACGGAGCAGGACGAAGTGGCCTGGGATGCCCGGACGAGCGCCGTCATTGCGCGTCGGGTGCAACGCCTGGGTGCGCTGGTGCTCGAAGAACGGCCATTGCGCGGCGGAGTCGAAGCCGATACGCGTACCGCGATGCTCGCGGGCATTCGTGAACTGGGGCTCGACTGCTTACCGTGGACCAAGGATCTGCAGCAATGGCGGGCGCGGGTCACTCTGGTACGCAACAGCGCGACGACGCCGGAACAGGCCGCCGAATGGCCCGACGTGTCGGACGCCACGTTGCTTGCGACGCTCGAAGACTGGCTTGCACCGTGGCTCGCTGGCGTGACGCGCCGCGAGCACCTTGCCCGTGTCGACCTGCGCGGCGCGCTGCACGGCCTGCTCGACTGGAATGCGCAGCGCCGGCTCGACGAATGGGCGCCCACGCACCTGACCGTGCCCAGCGGCTCACGGATCGCCGTGGACTACTCCGGCGCGGTGCCCGCCCTGGCCGTCCGCTTGCAGGAGGTGTTCGGCTGGATGGAATCACCACGGCTTGCGGGTGGTCGCGTGCCGGTTACGCTCGAACTGCTGTCGCCGGCGCGGCGTCCGGTGCAGGTCACCCGCGATCTCGCGAGTTTCTGGGCCCGGGGCTATGTCGAAGTGAAGAAGGAGTTGAAGGGTCGCTATCCCAGGCACTACTGGCCCGACGATCCTTACGCGGCGACACCCACACGCAAGGTCAGGCCTGCCGGTGAGTGAGCACACCCGGTGAGCCAGGATTGCCAAATCCATCGCTCGCTGCAGCAAGCACTTGCAGTGCTGGCGCTGCTGGCGAGCGGGTGTACCCCGTTCCGCCCGGGCGTGCCGTCCGAACCTGCGGCCAGCGAGCAATCGACCGCGTCGCAGCAGGGTATGGGAGCCGTGATCGCACAGCAGGCGCTTGCCCAGGTGGGCGCGCCGTATCGTTACGGTGGCACCGATCCCGCTCGCGGCTTCGACTGCAGCGGCCTGGTCAGTTACGCGCACTCACGCGAGGGCATCAGCGTGCCACGCACGGCCGCCGCGCAATTCGCTGCTGCGCGCAAGGTCGACCCTGAATCGCTGCGCGCGGGCGATCTGGTCTTTTTCCGGCTGGTTCCGGGCAGTCGCGAGGTGACGCACGTCGGCATCTACACGGGCCAGCGACGCTTCGTGCACGCGCCACAGACGGGCAGGAACGTGAGCGAGGCGAGCCTCGACGATCCGTACTATCGCGAGCGCTTCGCAGGCGCCGGGCGCTTGTTTCCGGACGGACCCGGCGCAGGTCCGCACCTCGAGTCCTCACCTCGTTGAAGGCTTGGTTGCCTCAGGCGTAGTACGCGCGGCACTCGGCCTCGCGACCGCGCACGACGCGCCTGCCAGCGAGCGGTCCGTGCGTCTCGGTGACGACGGTGTGCTGGCCCTCGGAGTTCTCCGAGTCGTAGTGGAAGATCCGCACCCAGTCCCGGGTGCGTTTCAGTTGATGCGCCTGGGCCGTGTTGGAATAGAGCGCGGTGAACTGCCACCCGTCGCGCTCGGCGTGCAGCACGGGCAGCCACGCTTCCTGCGCCGGGTTGAAGCGAATCGGTGCGATTGTCGGCAGCGTGCCGGCGGTCGCCTGCTCGCGGTATTGGCGATCGATCGCCAGCAACGCTCCGACCGCGGGCACGGGACCCTGGGCGGCCGGCGGCGCCATGCCGACGTCACGACCACGCACCAGCATGGCGTGCAGGTTGGCGCGGATCGCTGCGGCGCGGCGCGGGCCGACACCCGGCACGTTCTCGAGCCTGCCGTCGTGCGCTGCCAGTTCGAGTCCTTCGAGCGTATCGAGGTGCAGTTCTTCGTGAATGCGCTCGGCGAGGCGATGGCCGAGTCCCGGCACCACCGTGAACAACGCGACGGGATCCGCGGTTCCGCGCAACCGTTCGAGCTGCGACCAGTGTCCGGTGCGGACCATTTCGATGATCGCTGTCGCGATGCCTCGCCCGACGTGCGGCAGGCGGTCGAGACCCGCCACCCCTTCGCGGTCGACGAGCCCCACGATTTGGTCGGCAGGCAAGCGGCCGATCGTGTCGGCAGCCTTGCGATACGCGGCGACTCGATAGGGGTTGGCTCCCTGCGCGTGCAACAGATCCGCAGCTTCACGCAGGCGATCGGCAAAATCGAGCGCATGCGAACCGGATACGGACAAAGCCGCGGTAGTGGCCGCGGTCCTGGCCTCTGCTGCAGTGACTCGTTGCATCTCCCGTTCGTCGCGCCCACGCGGGCGACCTGGTAATCGAACTGAATGCTCGCGCCGATTGCGGGCCGCGACCATTCGGGTTTTACGAGAGGCGCGACAAACCGACTATGATTCGCTGGACCGGTTCCGGGAACGCAGGGGGAGCAGATCGTGCGCGGAGCGCTGAGCTGGCTGGGCCGAACGGTGGGCTCGTTGCTGACGGCATTGCTGCTCGTCGGCCTCGGGTTCTACCTGCATTTCCTCTGGGCCGGGCCCGAGCTGAAGCCCTGGCACCGCGTGCGTCTCGAGGCCGAATTCACCGCTGCCGACTACGCCGATGGCCGGGTCACGACGCTCGCGCAATACCGTGAACGCGAGCAGCGGCTTCTGGACCAAGTCCGGACTGACATCAGGAAGCACCTCACTGCTGCCGACCGGTTGCCTTTCAACCGGTTCAATCCGGGCAGTCTAAGCGACCCGAACGTCTGGGCGTTCAACTGGAATCGCACTTTCGTCCTGCAGCCGGCGGGTGACGCCAACGGCGGCGTACTGCTGCTGCACGGCCTGACGGACTCCCCGTACAGCCTGCGCAGCATCGGCCTGGCGCTGGCAGCGCGCGGCTATCGCGTCGTCGGCCTGCGCCTGCCGGGGCACGGCATCGCGCCTGCGGGATTGCTGCGGTTCGAAGTGGAAGATCTCGAGGCGGCGACCAGGCTCGCGATGCGTGACCTGCGAGCCGCGCTGGGCGAGTCGAAACCCATCTACATGATCGGTTACTCCAACGGTGCCGCGCTGGCCGTCAGCTATGCGCTCGACGCGAGGACTGACGCCGCACTGCCGCGACCTGCGGGGCTGATGCTGATCTCGCCCGCGATCGGCATCTCCAGGCTCGCTGCCATCGGCCGCATTCGCACCGGGCTGTCGGACCTGCAGGGTTTCGGACGCGCCGCGTGGCAGCTCATCGAAGCAGAGGTCGACCCGTACAAATACCAGTCGTTCAGCTTCAACGCGGCGGGCGAGACCCAAAGACTCACCAGCCGCCTCACCAGGCGCGTCGCTGCGATCGCAAGCAAGGGCCCGGTGCGCGATATGCCGCCGATCCTCGCCTTCGTTTCCACCGTGGATTCGACCGTGCAGGTTCCCGCAGTGATCGATTCGCTGCTCGGCCGGCTCGCGCCCGACGGTCACGAACTGGTGGTTTTCGACGTCAATCGCCTGTCGGTCGTGCAACCGATGCTGGTTGCGGATCCGGCGCCTCTCACGCGCCGGTTGCTGGCGCAGACGCAGCGCCCGTTTGCGCTGACCTTGATCACGAACGCGTCTGCGGGAACGCTGCAGGTCAAGGAGCGGCGGTCGCCTGCGCTTGGCAAGGCGACGACCGAACGGCCGCTGGACCTGGCCTGGCCGCGCAACGTGTTCTCCCTGTCGCACGTGGCACTGCCGTTTCCGCCCGACGATCCCCTGTACGGTTACGCCGCGGCAGTGACGAACCGTCACGTGCAATTGGGCAGGATCGAGATCCGCGGCGAAAACGGCGTGCTGAACGTCCCGAACTGGATGCTGACCCGGCAGCGCAGCAACCCGTTTCATGCCTACCTCGTCGAACGTATCGAGTCCTTCATGGCGACCGCGCCTCACAACCAATGATCACAGGGGATCCGACCATGGCCGAAACGCCTGCCGCTGCCAGCCAATCGACGACGAGTCCGGCAGCCACGCCACCGCCCAGACCGCCGCGTCGCAGTTTCAGGTCGTTCTTCTGGGGCAGCCTGATCGGCGCGCTGATCCTGATCGGGCTCTACACCATGTTCATGCTGTGGTGGAGTTACTCCGAAGGCGAACGCGCCGGAGTGCTGCAGAAATTCTCCAAGCGCGGCTGGATCTGCAAGACGTACGAAGGCGAACTGGCGCAATACATCGTGGGCGGCGTGGCGCCGCAGATCTGGAGTTTCAGCGTGCGCGACCCGGTCGTGGCCGAGCAATTGCACAAGGCCGTTGGCCAGCAGGTGCGAATCCACTACCAGGAGCATCGTGGGTTGCCCACCACGTGCTTCGGCGAAACCGATTATTTTGCCGACCGCTTCGAGATCATCAACGTGCCTGAACCGGTCAGGCCGTCCTCGGGGCTCAGCGTCGAACCCGCGGCTGCGCCCGCGCCTGCAGCGACGGCAGCGCCTGCAACACCACCGCCCACCCAGCCCTGACAGTCAGTTGCCGGGCTGATGACCGGCCGCCGCTCGTGACACGGCGGGCGCCGGGCCCGCTTCGCGCTCTTCGAAGTCGAGGCAGACAGTCCGGCCGCCGACTTCCGCCAACGCGAACTTGGCCGGGATCGGGCCGCCGTGAAAGCGTGCAGTCAGCTCGTGCACGCAGCAGGATTCCGCCGGCAGGCCTTCGATTTCGTCGCTGAGCCGCAGCCGCTGGTTCAGCATCTCGGGGCACAAATGCGCCACCGATGCGGAGGCCTGCCAACGGTTGCGCGTCTGGACGATCGGCACCGGTCGCTGCAACGACCCGCAGCGCCGGCAGCGCGGGTCGCGTCGGATTTCAAGCGAGGCACCCTGGCCCAGCGTTGCGTCGAGCGTGGCGCGGCGCGCTACCGAGCCGTGTGCACCTGCCGCGATGCGTGCGATCAGGGCGGCGGCCAATGCTCCCGCGACACTCGCCGTCGCGATGCGTGTGGCCGGCCCCGCCGCGGCCGGGGTTTCCTCCACCGTCAGCCTGAGCGCGGCGATCGGCATCGGAATGGCTGCGCGCGCGGAATCGCATTCGAAGCAGGCGGAGTCCGGCTGTGCCGCGAAAGGGTAGGCACCTACTATGGCAAGCGTGCCTTCCGTCCACGCCAGAACCATGTTGGCGTTCGCCACGACACACTTCTGGTTCATGCGCTGGCGTGCAATGGGGCTGTCGACGGTGCAGACCGCAAAGTCGTAACCCTGCAGGCGGGCCAGCGTGAGCGTGTCCCAGAAATCGCCGTCGTACACGGTGTAGCGGCTGCGCAGCGGGTCGGCGACGCGAGGCTCCAGCTCAAACACGTCGGTGCGGCCAATGCCCATCAGGCCGAGATTGCGGATGAGTTCCGAGCCGATGCGGCCCGCGCCCACGACCGCGATCGTCAGGCCCTGCAATGGCATTCTGCAGTTCGGTTCGGTAGCCATGGGTGTCCTGTCTTGCCCGCAGCTGCTGCGGGCTGTCAGCGGACCTCCTCCACCTTGACCCATGCCGAGTACTGCGTCAATTTGGAACGTGTTCCCCAGGTGACGACTCCTTTACTGGAGCCGTCGAAACTATCGGCGGAACCGCCGATCTGCATCCATTCGCCGAGTTTTCCACTCACGGTCGTGGCAATGCCGCCAGTGGTCACCGGCGCGCCATAAGCATCACCTGTCGAGCGCTGCTGGTGCGGCGAGATCTCGAGCGTCACGCGGTCACCGCTGACGCGCGGCGTCGCGTAAAAGCCGGTCTGCACGTCGCGGAAGCCGGTCGACTGCGAGATGATCGCCGGATAGTGCACCCCGCCCGTGACCGTCGTGGACGTGAACGGGTGCGATTGCCCGAATGACACGTAGGTCTCATAGCCTTCAAGCGCGCGCACGCTCGACACGTTGCTTACGGCGTCGCCCTCGGTGCTGTTGCGGACGACGACCCGTCCCCCGGCGCTGGGTGCGGGTGGCTGATTGACGCCAACCTGCACGTTGCCCGACCCGATCGTGCCGGAGCCGCGCACCGAAGTACCGCCACCCTGCGCACCCGTGGACTGGCCGACCGTGATCAGCAGCTGGCGCGGTGCACGGTCGAGATTCGCGACGGCTGCACGCAGTTGCCCGAGCGTCGCCGCATCCGCACGCACGAACAGCACGTTGCCGGTGCCGGTGATGGCCGCACCCTGCGGCAAGAGCGGTTGCAGGATCGGCAGCAGCTCTTCCGCAGTGCGGTAATGCAGCGGGATCGACTCGAGCGACTCCGCCCGCACGCCAGGTGCGGTGGACAGTACCGCGACCAGCAGGCCGGCACACAGTGCCCGCGCGATGACCGCAGAATGCACCACGCATCTCATGCGAGCGCCCGTTCGACGGTGGTGACGAGCAGCTCCATGCCGGCAGGTTCCTGATCGTGCCGGCAGACGAAGCGCTGCTCACGGCCGAGCTTGTAGTACCGGAACGGGCCGCGATCGAGCGCAGCGACAGCCGCCTCGGGCAGCCGCGCAAACAGCATGTTGATCTCGACCTTGCCGCTGAGTTCGACGCCCCGGATGGCCAGCAAGCGCCGGGCGAGCCGTGCCGCGTTGGCATTGGACCGGCGCGCTCGTTCGAGCCAGCGGTCGTCGGCGAGGTAACGATCCAGCTGGGCAGACAGGAAGCGCGCCTTCGACACGACCTGGCCGCCGCGCTTCATCAGGAACGGCAGCCGTGCAGCCACTGCGGAATCGAACACGAGCACGGCCTCGGCATTCATCGCGCCATTCTTGGTCGCCCCGAACGACACGACGTCGATGCCGACGCGCCACGTCATCTCGGCTGGACTGCACCCGACTGCGGCGATGGCGTTGGCGAAGCGCGCGCCGTCGAGATGCACCAGCAGTCCGTGGCGATGCGCGACCTCGCTCAGGCTCCGCAGCTCGTCGAGCGAATACAGCGTGCCGAAATCCGTCGGTTGCGTCAGGTTGAGCGCGAATGGCTGTACGCGCGTCGAGTCGCCGCGGCCCGCCAGCGCGAGCGCGGCATCGAGTGTCGCAGCCTGCAGCTTGTAGCCGTCGCCGGCCAGTCCGACGAGTTTCGCGCCGGTGAAAAATTCAGGAGCGCCGCACTCGTACACGTTGATGTGCGCCGTCTCGTGGCAGTAGATCGCGCCGTACGGATTCGCCAATCCGGCCAGCGCGACGGCATTCGCGCCCGTGCCGGTCGCCAGCGGGAACGCCACCAGCCCGTCGTGCTCGAACGCGCGGCGGAACCGGGCGGTCATCGCGTGCGTGAAGTCGTCGTCGCCATACGGGGCCGCCGTGCCGTGGTTTGCCGCCTACCACGGCCTCGAGCAGCTCGGGCGCGACGCCACCGACGTTGTCGCTGCGGAAATCGTAGACTTCGACGCTCATTGGACGCGTGAATGGACCTGTGACCGTGCACATCCTACTTGAGACGGGGCGGCTGCGGCTGCGGCGATTCGTGCCGGCGGATGCGGACTTGCTGGTGGCACTGGATGCGGATCCGGAAGTGATGCGCTACATCACCTACGGCCAGCCGACACCGCGTTCGGCTTATGTCGAAACCTACCTGCCGCGCTGGTTGGCCATTTACCAGGCACAGCCGGGGCTGGGGTATTTCGCCGCCGAACGCCGCGACACGGGCGAGTTCCTCGGCTGGTTCCACCTGCGCGATGACCGCATCGAGCCGGAGTACGTCGAACTGGGCTACCGGTTCCGGCGCCCGGCCTGGGGCTGGGGGTATGCAACCGAGGGCGCCCGCGCGTTGCTCGCGCACGGATTCAACGGGCTGGGCCTTGCAAGGATTTCGGCCCGCACGCTGCTCGGCAACCGCGCCTCGCAGCACGTGATGGAAAAATGCGGGTTGCGGCGAGCCGGCGAATTCGTCTACGCCCAGGACGTGGTCGATGGCCGCAGCGAGGCAGAGCGTGCGGCGGTCAAGTACGCGATCACGCGGCCTGAGTGGGACGCGCTTTCGCGGTAAGGAACTTCTCGCAGTTCGCGCGGCCTGCATCTTTCTCCGGCAGCTTGCGGCAGATTTCACCCGTGCGTGCGCGCAGGGTCTCGATCACCCTGGCGGCTGCACCGGTCTGGCCCCATTCCAGCAGCATGCCGTCGAGCTGCTCGAGCCGCATGCGCGTGCGCTGGTAGAAGGCGTCGGGGGAACCGTCCAGTTCGCCAAGCACCGCAAGCCCCGCGCGCTCGATGCCCTGCACGTCTTCGGGCGTCATCTCCAGCAGGCCCACGAGGTAGTTGTAACCCCACTGGAAGCGCGTGGCCGGGCCCTTCGCGCCGGCGTACGCACGGGCCAGCCAGTCCACCGCCTCCTGCTTGCGGCCCGCCTTCTCGGCGAGGTCGGCGAGGTCGAGCATGAAATAGTAGGGGGCACTGGACTTCTCGAGTTCGGCGGTCAGCAGCGTGTTGGCCTCAGCGTCGAGGCCCGCTTCCCAGTACAGGTTGGCAGCTGCGTTGATTGCCGCCTGTCGCGGGTAACCGGCCGGCGTGGCAGCATCGGTGCGCGCGACAGCCTGGCGAGCTGCGTCGAGCAGTGCCGGCGGCAGCGGTGCGCTGGGCGCGTCGAGTCTGGCGAGCATCACGCGCGCGCGAACGCGCAGCAGTTCCTCCGCCGCCGACAGCGGCCTGCCTTCGCCACCGAGTTGATCGAGCGCATCGCTCCAGGCGCGAGTGAGCTGGGAGCGTTCGGGCGTGCCGTCGCTCGACAGCACACCGATCACGTCCCTGGCGCCGTACAGCAGGTTGTCGACGTTTGCCGCCTGGACCGCCGGCGACGGCAACGTCGCCAGCAATCGGCGGCGAGCGTCGGCACGCTCGAGCCCGTCGAGTGCTGGCTTGCCGGGCTCCGACGCAGCGGCAGCAGCACCAAGGTAAGCGAAGATGAATCGCGCGCATTCCGCCGGCAATTCGGCGGGGCAGCGATGCGCGAGCGCGCGGAAGGTGTCCAGTTGCCGGTCGGCCGGCAGCACGTGACCGGCGTCGGTGCTCCAGGAGTAATACGCGAGCAGCTTCCAGTCGTTCGAAGTGACGGCGCCGCCGCTGCGAGCGGCTGCAAGGATGTCACTGACGGGGCGCGCGTCGGCGAGCGCGACGTCGAGAATTCTGGCGTAGCGTGCGACGTCGACGCCACCTGGCAGGCGCGTGATTTCCGTGCCGTCCGGCGTGAACAGGATCATCGTCGGGTAGCCGACCACGCCGAAGCGCTCGCCGTACTTCTGCGCACTGGGTGTGTCGCCGTCGAGGTAGACGGGCACGAACAGGCGTGAGCGCTCCTGGAACTCGCGCCTGCTGAAGATCGTCGTCTTGATCTGCGCGCAGGGCGGGCACCACTCGGCGCCCCAGTACAGGAACACCGGCTTGTCGGCCGTCCTGGCGGCCGCAAATGCCGCGTCGACGTCGCCTTCGAACCAGTCGATGCCCGGTGGCAGGTGGCTCTCGCCCGCAGCTGTCTTCGCGGCGCCCGTTGCAGGGGCCGACTGCGGGTCGGGTACAGGGGGCGGTTCGTCCTTGCGCCGGTCGCAGCCCGCGAGCAGGAGCGCGGCGACAGCGGTGCCGCAGACGACTGATTTCAGCTTCATCGCAGGGATTTCGCGCAACTCTGGCCAGGTGCAGGACGTGCAGGATACGCCGGACCCGCGGGACGCCGCAAAAGCTGTCGTTGTGCCGGGCGGCTGGTGATTCGGCGAGCCCAGCCTTACCGATCGCTCATGTCATTCCGTGCTGCGTTCATGCGTCCCGCTCCAGCACGATCTCGCCACCGCGCACGACCATGCTGCACGGATTGAAGCCGATCCAGTAACCGAGTTCGTCAGGCGTATCGATCGACCACGCCGCGAAGTCCGCCCGGAAGCCCGGCGCGATCTGACCCAGCCGATCGCCCAGCCCGAGCGCGTGGGCGGCATTGCGCGTGACACCGTCGAGCACCTCGTTGCTCGTCATGCCGAACAGCCGGCGGGCCATGTTCATCGCGGTCTGCAGCGATGCGCCGGGCGCCGAGCCGGGATTCGCGTCGCTCGCGACCGCCATGGGCACGCGGTGTGCGCGGAACAGGTCGATCGGCGGCAGGCGCGGATCGGCGAGCACGTAATACGCGACGGGCAGCAGCACCGCGACGGTGCCGGCCCGCGCCAGTTCGATCGCGTCGTCCTCCGTCGCGTATTCGAGATGATCGCAGGCCAGCGCACCGTGACGCGCGGCCATGCGGCTGCCACCGATGTTGCTGATCTGCTCGGCATGCAGTCGCACCGGCCAGCCGTGCGCTTTCGCAGCGGCAAAGAGCCGGTCGCACTGCGCCGCGCTGAACGCGATGCTCTCGCAGTACGCATCCACCATGTCGACCAGCGCCCGCTCCCGGGCGAGCCGCGGCAACCACTCCTCGGCGATCAAGTCGATGTAGGCGTCCTCGCGTCCCTTGAACTCGGGCGGCGTCGCGTGCGCTGCGAGCAACGAGGTCACGACCGTGACCGGCAACCGCTGCTCCAGTGCGCGGGCCGCAAGCAGCATGCGCCGCTCGGACTCGAAATCGAGACCGTACCCCGACTTGATCTCGACCGTCGTCACGCCTTCCTGCAGCAGCGCACGCAGCCGTGGCTCGCTGCGTCGCACCAGTTCATCGACACTGGCGGCGCGGGTCGCGCGCACGGTGTTCAGGATGCCGCCGCCCTCGCGTGCGATGTCAGCGTAACTCGTGCCGGCGGTGCGGCGCGCGAACTCCGCGGCGCGCTGACCACCGAACACGATGTGCGTGTGACAGTCGATGAGTCCCGGCGTCAGCCAGCGGCCCGCGAGTTCGAGGGTGCGATCGGCTGCCACGCCTGTCGGCAGGTCCTGCGCTGCGCCGACCCACGTGATCGTGTCGTCTTCAGTGACGACAGCGCCGTCCGAAAAGACGCGGCGCCCGTCATCGCAGGTGAGGAGGGAGAGGTTGCGCCAAATGCTGCGCATTTGAGGGGTTAGGGGATAGGGGTTAGGGGTTAGTCGGAAGGTACCGCGCGAACTGAGACGATGGCGTCTTCAATCCAGGAAGGGAAGATTCAGGCCGTTTTCGCGCGCACAGTCGATGGCAATCTGGTAACCCGCATCGGCATGACGCATCACGCCGGTCGCCGGGTCGTTCCACAGCACGCGCTCGATGCGTCGTGCCGCGGCATCCGTGCCATCGCAACAGATGACTACGCCGGAATGCTGCGAGTAACCGATGCCGACGCCGCCGCCGTGGTGGATCGACACCCAGGTCGCGCCGCTCGCCGTATTCAGCAGTGCGTTGAGCAGCGGCCAGTCCGCCACGGCATCGGAGCCGTCCTGCATCGCCTCGGTCTCGCGGTTCGGGCTCGCGACCGAACCGGAGTCGAGGTGATCGCGCCCGATCACGATCGGCGCCGCGAGTTCACCGCGCTGCACCATCTCGTTGAACGCCAGGCCGAGCCGATGACGCTGGCCGAGTCCGACCCAGCAGATCCGCGCAGGCAGGCCCTGGAACTGGATGCGGCTGCGCGCCATGTCGAGCCAGCGGTGCAGGTGCGGATCGTCCGGGATCATCTCCTTTACCTTGGCGTCGGTGCGCAGGATGTCCTCGGGATCACCGGACAGCGCAGCCCAGCGGAACGGACCGATGCCGCGGCAGAACAGCGGTCGCACGTACGCGGGCACGAAGCCCGGGAAGTCGAACGCGTTGCTGACGCCCTCGTCGAACGCGACCTGCCGGATGTTGTTGCCGTAATCGAAGGTCGGGATGCCGAGCTTCTGGAAATCGAGCATGGCCCGCACGTGCTTCGCCATCGACTTGCGTGCCGCGCTTGCGACCGCCGCGGGGTCGCTGGTACGCAGCTTGTCCCAGTGCTCGACGGTCCAGCCTTCCGGCAGGTAACCGTTGATCGGATCGTGTGCCGACGTCTGGTCCGTCACCGCGTCCGGGCGCACTCCGCGCCGCAACATCTCCGGCAGCACTTCCGCGGCGTTGCCGAGCAGGCCAACCGAAATCGCCTTGCCCTCGCGCGTCGCACGTGCGATCAGCTCGAGTGCCTCGTCCAGCGTGTCGACGCCGACGTCGAGATAACGCGTCTCGAGCCGCTTCCTGATGCGGTCACGCCGGCACTCGATCGCGAGCATCGAGGCGCCGGCCATGGTCGCCGCGAGCGGCTGCGCGCCACCCATGCCACCCAGGCCCGCGGTGAGAATCCACTTGCCGGTCAGGTTGCCGCCGTAGTGCTGGCGGCCCATCTCGACGAAGGTCTCGTACGTTCCCTGCACGATGCCCTGGCTGCCGATGTAGATCCACGAGCCGGCCGTCATCTGGCCGTACATCATGAGCCCCTTGCGATCGAGCTCGTGAAAGTGGTCCCAGGTGGCCCAGCGGCCGACGAGGTTCGAGTTGGCGATCAGGACGCGCGGCGCATCCGCGTGCGTGCGGAACACGCCGACGGGCTTACCCGACTGCACCAGCAGCGTTTCGTCGTCGCCGAGTTCGCGCAGGCAACGCACGATGCGGTCGTAGCTCTCCCAGTCGCGTGCGGCGCGGCCGATGCCGCCGTACACGACCAGCTCGTCCGGGCGTTCGGCGACGTCCGGATCGAGGTTGTTCATGAGCATGCGCAATGGTGCTTCGGTGAGCCAGCTGCGCGCTGAGAGCTGAGTGCCGTGCGGCGCGCGGATCGGACCTCGCTGGGACCGGTAGCGGTTCGAGTCGTTCATGCGCGCCTTATAGCATCCCTGCGACGGTTGGATTCAGGCTCGGCGTGTCCGGTCAGCACAGGCGGCAGACGTCCTGAGGATCAGCCCACCACGCGCTCGACCTCGCTTTCGACGAGGTCGGCAATGTTCCGGCTCTCGTCGAGGAGGTGCGCGATCTCGGCGCCGGCGCGCTCGACGAATTCGGGGTCCTTGATCGATTTCAGGTTGATGCGCGCGTTGTAGGCCGCACCCTTCACCCCCGCGAGGGCGACCAGGGCGCCGACTCCGGCGTCGGTAATCATGACGTCGTTGCCGCAGCGCGCGGCCAGCAGGCACAGTTCCAGTGCCGCGCGGCACTGCCGGGCAGTCTGCAACGGGACCTCGGTGGCGTGCATGTAGCCGGACTGGAGCGCCTGGCTGCGCGCGGATTTCTGCTCCGGCGTGTCCTTCGGCATGCGCAGGGCATCCATGACGCCGTTGAAGGCCTGCGTGTCCGCGTCGACCGCTGCCAGCAGGAGGTCCTTGATGCCTTGCGCCCTGGCGGCAAGCTCGTCCAGTTCCGCGTAGCGGCCGGCAAACTCGGCCTTGCCGGCCGTGAGGTTCGCGACCATCGCGGCCAGCGCCGCGCCGATCGAACCCGACAGCGCGGCGATCGAACCGCCGCCCGGAGCTGGCGTGTCGCGCGAGACCTCGTCGACGAACTCGCCGACTGTCTTGCGGACCAGGTCACCGGCGGGGCGCGGCAGGCCCAGTACCTTCTTCTCCGTTTCGAACGGCGCGACGTCGCGCAGGCCCATGGCCTGCACCGCGGTTTCGATCACGTCGCCAAGGGGGAGCCCGGTGGACTTGCGCATGCGTCGCAGGTAGTAGCGGCCGGACTCCAGCATCGCGTCGAACGGGACCACGCCGACGATCTCGGAACCGGTGACGGCAATGCCGCGCAGCGCGGCTTCCTCCCGCGCGGCCTCCAGGACCGCATGGGCCGGCGTCACCTTGAAATCGGTCAGGTTGATGGATATCTGCGCGCGACGGTACTTGTCGACCACCCAGCCGACCGCCTTGACGTGCGCGAAGCGGCCGTCCGCGTACACGGGCCTTCCCGCGACCGCCTCGGCCGGGTAGCCGAGTGCGGCGTAGCGGGCGGCCAGGTCCCTGTCGTGGGCGTCGCGGTAATGCGCCGCAAGCGCGTCCCATGACTTCGCAACGTGATCGCAGGCGCCGCAGGGGAAGCGGTCCTTGCCGAACTCCACCACCTCGCCCTTGTAGTAGAAAGGCGCGACGTTGCCGCTGCGCTTGTGGCGGCCGCGCTCGCGCAGGTTATAGGCGATGTCGTCCGCGTACCGCTTGTCGGTGGTTGCAAGGTTGACGTTGTAGGCGATCAGGAACTCGCGCGCGCCGATGATGTAGGCGCCGGACCGCGGATTGTGCCTGGCCGGGCCGAAATCGGGCTTCCAGTCCGGCTGCGCCAGTTTGCTTGCCAGTCCCTCGTACTCGCCGGCCCGCACGGCGGCAAGGTTGCTGCGGAGCGGGTTCGTTGCGGCGTGCTCGTAGAGGTACACCGGGATGCCCAGGTCGCCGATGCGGCGGCCGCATTCCCTGGCCAGCGCCACGCAGTCGGCCATGGTGACACCGGCGACAGGCACGAAGGGGCAGACGTCCATCGCGCCCATGCGCGCGTGGCTGCCGTGATGTTTCGTCATGTCGATGGTTTCGGCGGCGCGCTTGCCGGCGCGGAAGGCCGCCTCGACCACCGCCTCGGGCGGTCCGACGAAGGTGATTACCGTGCGGTTGGTGTCTTCGCCCGGATCGACGTCGAGCAGCGTCACGCCGCGTACAGCCTCGATCTCCGCCGCGATGCCGCGGATCACCGCGGCGTCGCGCCCTTCGGAAAAATTGGGCACGCATTCCACCAGCTTGCTCATGTCCGGCTCCGCAACGCTTGTGACGTCATAGGGGGCTGACAAGTTAACTCTTTTCGTCTTGAAAATCGGCTCTGCCCGAATCGTTCCGGCGCAAATGCCGACGGCCCTGCCGATCGGACCGGCACAGCGGCCGACTCGCGTGGAATCCGTACGGGATATCATTGCAGCCGCCGCTGGAGCCGCCCGCTGCTGGAGTGCCGCATGATCCGCGCTTTTTTCATCCTCTCGCTGCTGCAACTCGTCGCGTTCTGGAAGATCCTGCCGCGCATGGGCTTTCCGCCCTGGCTCGCGATCATGGCGTCGATCCCGCTCGTGAACCTGATCCTGTTCTATTACCTGGCGCTGTCGCCGTGGCCGCGCGAGGGCCGCTGGCTCGGCCTTGGGAACGGCCCCGCCGGCGGCCAAGGCGACGCGAAATTCTGATAACGTGCCCCGGCATTCGCCGCGCGTCGCGCGGCACGGACACACCCTGAGGACGCAGACATGGCTGGCCCGAACGCACCCGATCCCCGCATGGACGTCAATGACCTCTATCGCGAGGACACGTATTCCGATCGCAAGGTCGGCACGATACGCGTGATGACGCCGGTAAAGTCCGACGGCTCGGCCGATCCGGCACGCGCATCCGTCTACGTGGGCCAGGCACAGATCATGACGCCGGCCGGCGTGCTGCCGCTGTCGTTCGAGATTCCCGCCACGAGCCTGGCCGCAGCCTGCGCAGGCTTTGCCGACGGCGCCAAGATCGCTTTCGACGAGACCATGCAGGAACTGCAGGAGATGCGCCGGCAGCAGGCGTCGTCGATCGTGATTCCGGACGCGGGAGCCGCTGCCGCGTTGGGCCAGGGAACGCCGCCTCGTGGAAAGATCCAGTTCCCCTGAGTGGAAGTGACTAGGGGATAGGGGTTAGGGGTTAGTCAGAGGGCCGGCAATGCCGGCCTTCTGGTTTTTGGATCACGTCCAGCCACGCGGCCATAGGTCCATTTCCCTATCGATTAATCATTAGCCGGTTGCACAAATTACTTAGCCGCATCAGATGGCTGCGCCAAAAGTGAGAGCTGGGTCTGCTGCATAGCAGCAAAACTGGATTAGGATCACCTCAAGTCGATGTTCCGGCGCGCCGTTGCAGGAGACTGAACCTGTGAACTGGCATGGCCTGATGACCGCCAGGCGGCACGCCAGGCACCGACGGAGGAGACGATCATGGAAATGTCCTGGATGGAGACGTTCCAATTGCTTGGCGTCGACATCATTGCCTTGATTCTTATGGCCCTCGTGCTGCTCGACGTCGTCGAGCATGCGGTACATACGGCCTGGGAGGCGGCAGGTGCGCGCAAGCCCAGGTCACCCAAGTCGGTTGTCGCTCCCCGCGTACGCATCGGCGGCGTCAAGCACGTCTGATCCCGCAGCTGCACCTGCCTGCTCTTGCGCGGCAGGCCGCGCGGTGCAGGGTGTCCATTCCGCCGCCCTCTATCGTCACGCGACCGAGCCGGGTCACCGACCAAGCGCTGCGACACAAGTCGCGACGGTTTCCTGGGAGTAGTCGGTAAAGTGGCCTGCGCGCGACTTGCGTTGCCGCCATTCCCACGGCGCCGCCCGATCCGCGGGTGGCAGATGCCAGAGTCCGCGTCCCAGGTCGCGCGCCGCCTTCTCATAAGCGCAGTACGCAGGGTCATCGGCATACCGGCGGTACGTCCACGCATTGCCGGTCTTGATCATTGCCGCGTTGACGTCCTGGCCGTCGAGCCACACGCGAGCGACCAGCCGGTCGTAGCGGTCCTGCTCGTAGGGTTCCACCTCGACCGCCTTGCCAAAGATCAGCTGGGACAGCGCGGTCTTGGCCGCCTTGCCGTTCGGTTGCCCCGATTCCGGCGCATCGATCGCGTGCAAACGGATGCGGATCATTCCAGATTCGAGGCGGATGTCGGCGGTGTCGCCGTCGATCACGCCGACGACGGTGCCGCGCAGGACTGGACGGTCAGACGCAACGATGGGCACACCCGCGACGAGCAACACGACCAGGGTGACGACGGTTCGCAGTGTGCGCATCGCAGCATTCTGCCTGTGCGAGACGTGAATCTGCGGTAACTGCGTCCAAAATCCCAGCGGCAGCCTGCGGCGCCGTCGGTAGCGTGGTGTGTGCCGGGCCAGGGCGGCCCGCGTGGAGGCATGCATGGACGATTCCCTGTTTCCTGCGCCGGTGCCTGCAGCACGCTGGTCCCGCTGCATCCGGACATCCGGCCTCGCACTGCTTGGCATGGGTCTGCTGGGGCTGCCGCCCGGTGCGCCTGCGCGCAATGGCATCGCTGCTGCCTGCAACCTCGCCGCTGTCCGCCAGGTCTACGCGCCGCGCGGCTTTCTCGGGTACGCCTGCCTTGACGATCGCTGCAACTCGCACAAGGCCGGCTTCGACTGGGCTGAGCGCAACGGGATCGCCGACGCCCTCGCCTGTACCTCGCGGAACGACCCGGGGTTCGTGGAGGGGTGCCGCGCCTTCGCGGAGGAGGCCGTGACCCCGGAACAGGCCGGCTTCGAATGGGCGCGTGAAAACGAGCTCGACGACACCTGTCACTGCGCAGGCGCGGGGCCGGGCTTCGAGGCGGGCTGCGCGGCCTATGTCACCGGGTTTGCGCAGTGACGGTGGGACCAGTGGTGCCCGGCGTGCGACGAACCGTTACCGGGGCAGGGGCCGCCCCGCTAAGCTCCCGCAGTGACTCTCGACGACCTCCGCCGCAACCGCAACCTGCTCTTCTGGGCGCTGCACACGCTTGGCTGGAGTGCGTACCTGATCACCCAGTACCTGGGTGCGCTGCTGTATGAAAAGCCGACGTCCTACATCAAGGTCGTGCTGGCGGCGGCTGCCGGCGGTTTCCTGCTCTCGGCGCCTTTGCGCTACCTCTACCGCCGTCTCTGGGGACAGCGGTTCGTCGTGGTCGTCCCGGCCGTGCTGTTCGCGGCCTGGTTCGTCGCGCTCGGCTGGCGCGTCGTCATCAACTCCTCGTACCTGCGCTGGGTCGACACCGAGTCGATGGCCGGCGAACCGTGGTACGGCATCTTCGTCGGTACCCTCAGCTCGACCTACCTGCTGCTGTGCTGGTCTGGCCTGTACTTCGGCATCAAGTATTACGAGGCGCTGCAGGAGCAGCGCGAATCGATGCTGCGTGCTTCCGCGCTCGCGCAGGAGGCCCAGGTGAAGATGCTGCGGTACCAGCTGAACCCGCACTTTCTTTTCAACACGCTGAATGCCATCTCGACGCTGATCCTCGACAACCAGGGCAGGATCGCCAACCAGGCCGTCGGACGGTTGTCGGACTTCCTGCGGTATACGCTCGACCAGGACCCGATGAAGAAGGTCACGCTGCGGCAGGAACTCGACGCGCTGAACCTCTACCTGGGCATCGAGCAGTTGCGGTTCGGTGACCGGCTGAAACTCGACTACGACATCGACGAGAGCGTGACGCAGGCGCTGGTGCCGTCGCTCGTGCTGCAGCCGTTGGTCGAGAATTCGCTCAAGTACGCAGTTGCGCCGCGCGAAGAGGGCGGCCGGCTTCGGATCGAGGCGCGGGAAGAGCAGGGCAAGCTGCGGCTCGTCGTGCAGGACGACGGTCCCGGCCTGCCGGTCGGCGTTGAACTCGGTGCCGGCCGTGGCGTAGGTTTCCGCAACACGCGCGAGCGGCTCGCCGTCCTCTACGGGGACCAGCAGAAACTCGCGGTGCGCTTTTCCAGGCCGGGTCTCCGGCTCGAGATCACGATGCCATTCGAACGGGCGACGCAACCGACATGACCATCCGCACATTGATCGTGGACGACGAACCCCTGGCGCGGCGCGGCCTCGAACTGCGTCTGCAGGACGCGGCCGACATCACCATCGTGCGCCAGTGTGCCAACGGCCGCGAAGCGATCGCCGCCATCGCCGAGGAAGACCCGGACCTCATGTTCCTCGACATCCAGATGCCGGGTCTGTCGGGGCTGGAAGTGGTCGCGCAGGTGCCGCAGGAGAGCATGCCGATGGTCGTGTTCGTGACCGCGTTCGACCGCTATGCGATCAACGCTTTCGAAGCCCACGCGCTCGACTACCTGCTCAAGCCCGTGGACGACACGCGCCTTGCCGCCGCCCTCGATCGGGTTCGCGCGCAGTGGCAGCAGCAGCAGGCGATCGCGCAGCGCGAACAACTGATGGCGCTGCTCGCCGACGTGCAGGGCAATGGCGAGATCTCTCCGGAACGCGCCGACCGCGCCGGCGCTGACAGTGCGGCTGACGCGCGCCGCTACGCGAAGATGCTGCCGATCCGGGCGGGCCGCGAGACGATCCGTCTCGACGTGACCACCATCGACTGGATCGACGCCGCGGGCGACTACATGTGCCTGCACGCTGACGGCCAGACGCACGTGCTGCGCGCCACGATGAAGGAACTCGAGGAAATGCTCGATCCGCGGGTATTCCAGCGTGTGCACCGCTCCACTATCGTCAACCTCGCCCGGGTGCGCTCGCTGCGGCCGCATCTCAATGGCGAATGCTTCCTCAAGCTGCAGTCCGGACAGGAAGTGAAGTTGAGCCGCAGCTTCCGCGACAAGGTGGAGATGCTGCTCGACCGGTCCGGCTCGGCGCCGCACGCGCACCGCGCCTGACCGGGGAAACGTCCCCTGTTTCCCTGATTCCGGTCAGAGCCGTGCTGCGAGCCGCGATCCCTGGTCGATCGCCCGCTTGGCGTCGAGTTCGGAGGCAACGTCCGCGCCGCCGATCTTGTGCACTGTGACCGCGGCGTTCTGCAGCGGCGCATACAGGTCGCACAGCGGCTCCTGTCCGGCGCACAGCACCACGTTGTCGACTTCGAGCAGCGTGGGACGGGCGCGGGCCTCGCCGAAGCTGACCCGCAATCCGTGCTCGTCGATGCTCTCGTAGTTCACGCCGCCGATCATCTCGACGCGCTTCATGCGCAGCGCCGCCCGATGAATCCAGCCGGTGGTCTTGCCGAGGCCCTTGCCGAGCGGCGTCGCCTTGCGCTGCAGCAGGTAGACATGGCGTGCCGGCAATTCGGGGGCAGGCGCGGCCAGGCCGCTGCGCGCCATTTCGGGATCGGTGACGCCCCATTCGCGTTGCCACGCGGGGAGGTCGAGCGCGCTCGAATGCTGTCCCGAGACGAGGAACTCGGCCACGTCGAAGCCGATGCCACCCGCGCCGATCACGGCAACACGTGGTCCGCATTCGTATCGGCCCAGCAGAACGTCGGCATACCCGAGTACGCGACCCGAGTCGCGGTGCGCATCGGCGCCTGGAATTGCTGGATTTCGTGGCGTCACTCCGGTCGCAAGCACGACTTCGTCATACCGGCCTGCACGCAGCAATGGCACGTCGGCGCGTACGCCCAGGCGCACGTTGACGCCCGTGACCTGCAATCGTCGCCGGAAATAGCGCAGCGTCTCTGCGAACTCTTCCTTGCCCGGCACGCGCCTGGCCAGGTTGAACTGGCCGCCGATCGTCGCGGCGGAGTCGAACAGATCGACCTGATGGCCCCGCTCGGCAAGGACGGTGGCACATGCCAGCCCGGCAGGGCCGGCACCGACGACGGCGAACCTTTTCCGCGTCTGCGCCGGTTCGTAGCGCAGTTCGGTTTCGTGACCGGCGCGCGGGTTGACCAGGCACGAGGCGATCTTGCGCTGGAACACGTGATCGAGGCAGGCCTGGTTGCAGGCGATGCAGGTGTTGATTTCGTCCGCGCGTCCTGCGGCTGCCTTGTTCACGAAGTCAGGGTCTGCCAGCAACGGACGTGCCATCGACACCATGTCCGCATCGCCGTCGGCAAGAATCCGCTCGGCGACGTCGGGCGCGTTGATGCGATTGGTCGCGCACAACGGAATGCCGACCTGCCCCTTGAGCTTGCGCGTCACCCACGCAAACGCGGCACGCGGCACGGACGTGGCGATCGTGGGCACGCGGGCTTCGTGCCAGCCAATGCCGGTATTGATGATGGTGGCGCCCGCGCGTTCGATCGCCAGCGCCAGTTGCACTACCTCGTTCCAGTCGCTGCCCTCGGGCACGAGATCCAGCATCGACAGCCGGTAGACCAGGATGAAGTCCTTGCCCACGGCCTGGCGCGTGCGCGAGACGATCTCGAGCGGCAGCCGGATCCGGTGCTCGAAGTTGCCGCCCCAGCTGTCCGTGCGTCGGTTCGTGTGCGCCACGATGAACTGGTTGATGAAGTACCCCTCGGAGCCCATGATCTCGACGCCGTCGTACCCGGCTTCGCGAGCGAGCGAGGCACAGCGCACGAAGGCACGGATCTGTCGCTCGATCCCGCGCTCGCTCAACGCCCGTGGAGTGAATGGCGAGATCGGCGACTTCAGGCGCGAGGGCGCGACGGCCAGCGGGTGATAGCCGTAGCGGCCCGTGTGCAGGATCTGCAGCGCGATGTGGCCGCCCTCGGCATGCACGGCAGCCGTGATCGGCCGGTGCCGTGCAGCGGCCGCGTGCGTCGTGAGACGGCCAGAGAACGGCGCAGCCCAGCCTTCGATGTTCGGTGCAAAACCGCCGGTCACGATCAGGCCGACGCCGCCGCGCGCACGCTCCGCAAAATAGGACTGCAGGCGCGTGAATTTTCCCGGGTCGTCCTCGAGTCCGGTGTGCATCGAGCCCATGAGGACGCGATTGCGCAGCTTGACGAAGCCGAGGTCGAGGGGTGCGAGCAGGTGCGGATAGGGCGAGTCCATGACCCGCAGCTTAAGTGGTCCCGCTCCACCGTGGTACTGTCACAGGCTCGCCCCGGGGACGATCCCTGATGCACTTTCCGAAGTGCGAATCAGAGAATGAGCCGGCCCAGGTAGTAGGCAAGGGCGGCCATGATCGCTGCCGCCGGCATCGTGACGATCCACGCGATCACGATGTTGCCTGCCAGGCCCCAGCGCACGGCCCGCACGCGCTGCGCCGAACCCACGCCGACGATGGCGCCCGTGATCGTGTGCGTCGTCGACACCGGGATCCCCAGGCTCGACGCCATGAACAACGTGATGGCGCCGCCGGTCTCGGCCGCAAAGCCGCCGACCGGACGCAGCTTCGTGATCTTCTGGCCCATCGTCTTCACGATGCGCCAGCCGCCGAACATCGTGCCGAGCGAGATGGCAACGTAGCAGCTCACGATGACCCAGTTGGGCGGCATGGCCGCGTCGGCCGACGTGACGCCAGCAGAGATCAGCAGCAGCCAGATGATACCCATGGTCTTCTGCGCGTCGTTGCTGCCGTGGCCGATGCTGTAGGCGGCGGAGGAGGCGAGCTGCAGGCGCCTGAACCAGCCGTCCACTTTGCGTGGCGCGGACCGCAGACAGACCCACGAGACCGCGACCATGATCAGTCCGCCGAGCATCATGCCGAGCACCGGCGAGATGAAAATGAAGGAAACCGTGCGGACGATGCCCTTCGTCACGAGCGGATCCACGCCCGCCTTGGCGATCGTGGCGCCGATCATGCCGCCGATCAGCGCGTGCGACGAGCTCGACGGGATGCCGTAGTACCAGGTGATCAGATTCCAGATGATCGCGCCGATCAGCGCACCGAAGATCACGTAGTGGTCGATGGCGCCGGGATCGACGATGCCCTTGCCGACGGTGGCCGCCACCTTCAGGTGGAAGATGAAGATCGCGACGAAATTGAAGAAAGCCGCCCAGGCCACCGCGTAGTGCGGGCGCAGCACGCCCGTCGAGACCACCGTCGCGATCGAGTTCGCGGCGTCGTGGAAGCCGTTCATGAAATCGAATGCCAGGGCGATCACGACGAGCAGAACCAGCGTCGCCAGCGGAATCGTGAGGTCGGCACCCATCAGACGTTTTCCACGATCACCGATTCGATGACGTTGGCCACGTCCTGGCACTTGTCGATGGCCTCCTCGAGGTACTCGTAGACGTTCTTGTGCTTGATCAGCTGCCGGACGTCCTGTTCTTCGCGGAACAGGCGCGAGATGCCGTCCCGCGAGACCTTGTCGGCATCGCTTTCGAGCTGGTCGATTTCCTCGGTGAGCGTCAGCGCCTTCTCGGCGTTGTCCATCGATTGCAGCAACGCGACGCCCGCCTGCACCCTGACCGAGCACTGCTGCAGCAGTTCGGCCAGCTGCAGCGAGGCAGGCGGCAGGGTCTGGATGTCGAACAGGTGCATCGACTCGGCTGCGTCCTGCATGAGGTCGAGGATGTCGTCCATGCCGGAGATGAGCCGGTGGATGTCGTTGCGGTCGAACGGCGTGATGAACGTGGAATGCAGGACCGAGACGGTCTCGTGCGTGATCTTGTCGGCACTGCGCTCGATGTCGCCGATGCGCTGGATCAGCTCAGCGCGGCGGACCGTGTCCTCGTACTGCTGCACCAGCTCGACGACGGCATTGGCGCCTTCGACGATCAGCGCGCCGTGGCGATCGAACAGCGCGAAAAACCGCGTCTCCCGCGGCATCAGGGCGGATAACCACCGCATCTCGAACCCCCAGGCGTATCAGTCTTGTTCTGCGCGAAGTATCTGTGATCCCGACGGATCGTGGTAGCGTTACCAGGCCCGTAGTTTCCCCGGGTCTCCCTCGATTCCCATGGCAAAGTCGCCCCACGACCGCATCCGCATTCGCGGGGCCCGGCAGAACAATCTGCGGGGCCTCGACCTGGACATCCCGCTCCGCCAGCTCGTCGTCGTGACGGGCGTGTCGGGCTCGGGCAAGTCCTCGCTCGTCTTCGACACGATCTACGCCGAGGGCCAGCGTCGCTACGTCGAGACGTTCTCGCCGTACGCGCGGCAGTTCCTCGACCGCATGGATAAACCCCAGGTAGAACGGATCGAGGGCATTCCACCCGCGATCGCCATCGACCAGACCAATCCCGTGCGGACCTCGCGCTCGACCGTGGGCACGATGACCGAGCTGAACGACCACCTCAAGCTGCTCTATGCGCGCGCGAGCCAGTTGCATTGCCGTGGCTGCGGCGGACCGGTTCGTCGCGACACGCCCGATTCGATCCACGACACGCTGGTCCGGCGTGCGCAGGCCGCGGACGATCCACGGCTGCTGGTCACGTTTCCCGTGACGGTGCCCGCCAATTTCACCGCAACGGAAGTGCTGAGGCTGCTCGAGCAGCAGGGCTATACCCGCGTGCATTCGAGCGCAGCAGGGAAGCTCGAGATCGTCCAGGACCGCTTCCGGCTCGGCAACGTCGATCGCGGCCGGGTCATCGATGCGCTCGAGGCTGCGCTGCGGGTCGGGCGCGGGCGGGTGAACGTGAGGGTGCCCTCACCCCAAACCTCTCCCGCAGAGGCGGGACAGGGAGCTGAAACGGTCTGGCGTTTCTCGTCCGATCTGCACTGCGCCGACTGCGACATCCACTACCGCGACCCGACCCCGAGCCTGTTCTCGTTCAACTCCCCGCTCGGTGCATGCGAGACGTGTCGCGGCTTCGGCCGGGTAATTGGCATTGATTTCGGGTTGGTGACGCCGGACACGGGCAAGACGCTGCGCGGCGGGGTGATCAAGCCGTGGCAGACGGAGTCGAACCGCGAATGCCAGGGCGACCTGCTGCGCTTCGCGAAGAAGCGGGGCATTCCCGTCGATACGCCGTGGCGAGAACTCACCGAAGCGCAGCAGCAGTGGGTCCTCGAAGGCGAAGGGCCCTGGGAAAAGAAGGTCTGGTATGGCGTGCGCCGGTTCTTCCAGTGGCTCGAAACCAGGAGCTACAAGATGCACGTGCGCGTGCTGCTCGCGAAGTACCGCAGCTACACGCCGTGCCACACCTGCAATGGCGCGCGGCTCAAGGAAGAAGCGCTGCTGTGGCGACTCGCAGATCGCGCGCGGCCCGGATCGGGCCTCAACATCCACGAGTTGATGCTGTTGCCGCTCGACGCCTGCCTGTCGTTTTTCGAGCGCATCGCACTGCCCGCGCCGCTCGATGAAGCCGCCGACCAGCTGCTCGGCGAGGTGCGCTCGCGGCTCGGCTTCCTGGTCCGCGTGGGCCTGGGGTACCTGACGCTCGACCGTCAGTCGCGCACGCTCTCTGGTGGCGAAGTCCAGCGCATCAGCCTGACCACGGCGCTTGGCACGTCGCTGGTCAACACGCTGTTCGTGCTCGATGAGCCCTCGATCGGGCTGCATCCCCGCGACATGCGTCGCGTGATCGAGGTGATGCACCGCCTGCGCGACAACGGCAACTCGCTGCTGGTCGTCGAGCACGACCCGCAGATCATGTTGACGGCCGACCGCGTCATCGACATGGGGCCCGGCCCCGGCGAGCACGGCGGACAGATCGTGTTCGAAGGTACGCCCGCCCAACTTGCGGCGCGCTCCGACACGCTCACGGCAAAGTACCTGTCGGGCCGCCTCGACGCAGTGACGGCAGCCGGCAAGCGCGGTGCGCCGGAGTCCGGCGCGCCTGCGATCAAGGTCCGCGGCGCGACGGAGCACAATCTCAGGAACCTCGACGTCGAGATTCCACTGCGACGTCTGGTCTGCGTAACGGGGGTGTCGGGTTCGGGCAAGTCCACGCTGGTGCAGGACGTGCTCTACGCGGGCCTGCGCCGCGCGCACGGCAAGCCGACCGAAACGCCGGGCGCACACCAGGCGCTCGAAGGCGCGGACCTCGTCGGCGAAGTCGTGATGGTCGACCAGACGCAGATCGGCCGCACGACCCGCTCGAACCCGGCGAGCTACGTGGGTGCGTTCGACGCGATCCGCAAGCGCTTCGCCCGCGATCCCGTCGCGGTACAACGGGGCTACACGCTCGGCACGTTCAGCTTCAATTCCGGCAACGGGCGTTGCCCCACCTGCGGTGGCAATGGTTTCGAACACGTCGAGATGCAATTTCTCTCCGACGTGTACCTGCGTTGCGCTGATTGCGACGGCAGGCGTTTCCGCCCTGAAATCCTCGAGGTGCGGATCCGTCGCAACGAGGGCCCGGCGCTCAGCATCGCCGACGTGCTGGAGATGACGGTTTCCGAGGCCGTGGTCTTCTTCGCCGATGACCGGGAAGTGCTCGACCGGCTCGAGCCGCTGGCTGCGGTCGGCCTCGACTACCTGCGACTCGGCCAGCCCGTGCCGACGCTGTCCGGCGGTGAGGCTCAGCGGTTGAAACTCGCGGGCCACCTGGCCGACGTCAAGCCGGCCACGCGGAAATCGGTGAGCGTCCCCGATTTCCGGGGCACGCTGTTCCTGTTCGACGAGCCGACCACGGGCCTGCACTTCGACGACGTCGCCAGGCTGCTCGGCGCGTTCAAGCGCCTGCTCGACGCGGGGCATTCGCTGCTCGTCATCGAGCACAACCTCGACGTGATCCGCGCGTCGGACTGGATCCTCGACCTGGGCCCGGAAGGTGGCGACGGCGGCGGACGGCTGCTGGTTGCCGGCACGCCGGAACAGGTCATGGCCGAGCCCGCATCGCACACGGGTCGCGCGTTGCTCGATTACGATACGGGGCGTGCGGCGGTCCTCAAAGCCGGTCACGCATTGATCCCGGCGCTGTCACCGCCTGCAGTGGTGCGGGATGCCGTCGCCGACCGTGCGCACGATTCGATCGTCGTGCACCGTGCGCGTGAACACAACCTGCGCGACATCGAAGTCACGATTCCGCGCGATGGCATGACCGTGCTGACGGGCGTGTCCGGTTCCGGCAAGTCCACGCTTGCGTTCGACATCATTTTTGCGGAGGGCCAGCGACGCTACCTCGAGTCGCTCAACGCGTACGCGCGGCAGTTCGTGCAGCCGGCATCGCGTCCCGACGTCGACGCCATCTTCGGCATTCCGCCGACGGTCGCGATCGAGCAGCGCACCAGCCGTGGCGGTCGCAAGAGCACGGTCGGAACACTGACCGAGGTGCACCATTTCCTGCGGCTGCTGTACGTGAAGCTCGGTGTTCAGCACTGTCCCGACTGCCACGTGCCAATCGAGCCGCAGAGCGCCGATTCGATTGCCGCACTGCTGCTGCGCGAGGCGAAGGGCCGCAAGATCGAGCTGCTCGCGCCGCTGGTCGTGTCGCGCAAGGGCTACTACACGGACCTTGCAAAGTGGGCGCTCGCGAAGGGCTACGCAGAACTGCGCGTCGATGGCGCCCTGCTGCCGACCGCCCAGTGGCCCCGTCTCGACCGGTTCCGCGAGCACACGATCGAATTGCCCGTCGGCACCGTGAAGGTCGGTGCCACGACGGAAGCGCCGTTGCGGGCCGCGCTCGACCGCGCGCTGGAATTCGGCAAGGGCGTGGCACACATCGTCGACAAGGGCCGCACGCGCGTGTTCTCGACCCGTCGCGCGTGCCCGTCGTGCGCCCGCAGCTTCGCCGAACCCGATCCGCGCATGTTCTCCTACAACTCCAAGCACGGCTGGTGCGAGGAATGCTTCGGCACCGGACTGAAGATCAGCGGCTTCGACGAGCAGCAGTCCGGCGAGGAAGTGTGGTGGAACGACTGGTTCGAAGGCGAGGCCACCGCGTGTCCGGCCTGCGAGGGCCAGCGGCTGAATCCCGTCGCCCTCAGCGTCACGTTCAAGGGCAGATCGATCGCTGAGCTGTCCGAGCTGCCGGTCGAGAAGGCGCTGTCGTTCTTCGACACGCTGCGGTTGCAGGGGCGCGAGGCCGAGATCGCGCGCGACCTGCAGGCGGAAGCGAAGTCACGGCTCGCGTTCCTCCGCGACGTCGGGCTGGGCTATCTCTCGCTCGACCGCGCGGCGCCGACGCTGTCGGGTGGCGAGGCGCAGCGCATCCGGCTGGCCGCGCAGCTCGGGTCGAACCTGCAGGGCGTGTGCTACGTGCTGGACGAACCGACCATCGGCCTGCATCCGCGCGACAACCGCATCCTGCTCGACTCGTTGCAGAAGCTCGCGAGCAAGGGCAACACCCTGCTCGTGGTCGAGCACGACGAAGAGACGATCCGCCGGGCGGATCATCTGCTCGACCTCGGTCCGGGCGCCGGCACGCGCGGCGGTCACGTCGTGGGCGAGGGGACCGTTGCCGACCTCATTCGTTCCCCGCAATCGCTGACCGGCCGCTTCCTGGAGCATCCACTGCGCCATCCGCTGGTGCCGCGCCGCCCGGTGACGCGCGCTACACCGAGCCTGGTCGTGCGCGGCGCGCAGTTGCACAACCTGCGCAAGACAAAGGGGCGCTTTCCGCTCGGGCGACTCTCGGTCGTCACTGGTGTGTCTGGCTCGGGCAAGTCGACGCTGGCTCGCGACGTGCTGCATGCGAACATGAGCTTCCGCACGTCGAAGCAGGGCCGGCGCAAGGCACCGCAGTGGGTAGGCTGCGATCGCATCGACGGCAGCGAGGCCATCGCGCGCGTGCTCGAGGTCGACCAGACGCCGATCGGCAAGACGCCTCGCTCGTGCCCGGCAACGTACGTCGGTTTCTGGGATGACGTGCGTAAGCTGTTCGCCGGCACGACTGACGCGAAGGTTCGCGGCTACGGCCCGGGGCGCTTCTCGTTCAATACCGCGGGCGGACGTTGCGAGGCCTGCGAGGGCCAGGGCGTGCAGACGATCGAGATGAGCTTCCTGCCGGACGTGAAGGTGCTCTGCGACGTCTGCGACGGTCGTCGCTTCAACGCCGAGACACTCGCCGTGACGTGGCGCGACCGCAGCGTCGGCGACGTGCTCGCCATGAGCGTAGACGACGCGGTCGGCTTTTTCGAGGCCCACCCGAAAGTACACCACGCGCTCACGCTGTTGCAGGATGTAGGCCTCGGCTACCTGACGCTGGGGCAGCCCAGCCCGACGCTCTCGGGCGGCGAGGCCCAGCGCATCAAGCTCGTTACCGAACTCGCCAGGCTGCGCCCCGGGCGCGAAGGCGCGACGCAGACGCTTTACGTGCTCGACGAACCGACCGTTGGCCTGCACATGGCCGACGTCGAAAAACTGGTCCGTGTGCTGCATCGACTGGTGGATGCCGGTAATACGGTCGTTGTCATCGAGCACAATCTCGACGTGATCGCGGAGGCCGACTGGATCGTCGACCTCGGTCCCGAGGGTGGCTCCGGTGGTGGGCGCGTCGTCGCCGAAGGCTCGCCCGAGCAGCTGGCCGCTGCGCCGCGCGAATCGCACACGTCGCTGGTGCTGTCCGAGTTTCTCGCCGAGCGCGGTCCGCGCTGACGTTGCGCGAATCATGGGCCGCTGCGTGTCCGTCACCCGCGCTCGTACGCGCGCCGCACTTCTTCGGCCAGGATCGCGATGCCGGCCCGCACGCTCTCCGGCGGTTGCGCGTAGCTCAGGCGCAGGCATTCACGCTGGTGCGGATCGTCCTGCTCGACGCCCGGGAAGAAATGATGTCCCGACAGCACGAGCACGTCGCGCTGCTTCAGTCGCCGGTAGAGCTCTTCGCTCGAGACCGGCAGGCCCGGGAACCACAGCCACAGGAAGAACGCGCCTTCGGGCCGGTGAATTCGCAGCGGCAGGCCGGCGCACGCCTGGCGCAGTGCCTGCACGGCCGCCGCACTGTGCGCCGCGTAATGCGGGCGCAGGTGATCACGGCAGAGACTGGCAAGTTCACCGCTGCGCAGCAGCGGCTCGACGATGACCGGCCCGGTCGCAGGTGGCGCGAGTGCGGCCGTCGCGTTGAATGCGGTCAGTGCTTCGATGATCGATTCGTCCGCCACGACGATGCCGGTGCGCGCCGCCGGCAGCCCCAGCTTCGAGAGGCTGAGGCACAGCACGACATTGGGATTCCACAGCGAATCGAGGTGCTCGTGCTGAATCGCGGGAAAGGGCAGGCCGTAGGCCGCATCGATGATGAAAGGCACCCGGCGCGCGCGGGCCAGCGCATCGAGCCGCTGCAGTTCCTCGAGCGTCAGCACGTTGCCGGACGGATTGGTCGGGCGCGAGACGCACAGCGCTCCTGTGTCGTCCGGCACGTCGAGTCGATCGAAATCGACGAAGTACTTGAAGTACCCGTCATCGAGTTCGCGGATCCCGGCGGGCCGCGCGAGCAGCATGCCCGGTGTGAGGCCGACGTCGGCGTAGCCGATGTACTCCGGGGCCAGCGGCAGCAGGATGCGACGGCGTCCACCGTCGGTGCGCTCGCCGGCAAACAGGTTGAACAGGAAAAAGAACGCCGACTGGCTGCCGCTCGTGAGTCCGACATTGCCGGCCGTAACCGACCAGCCGAATTCGTTGCGCAGTGAAAGTGCGATGGCCTCGCGAAACCCGAGGTCGCCCGCGGGTGCAGAATAGCCCGCGATGAACCGGCCGAACTGGGCCGGGTCGGCCGCGATCTCCTCGAGCCGCCGCCGGTAGACGGCTTCGACCGCAGCGATTCGCGCGGGATTGCCGCCACCGAGCATGCGAATGTCGGCATCGCCACCACGCGCCATGGCCGCGCCCAGGTCCGCCATCAATTCGAGCGCACCGGTGGGCCGCGCCATGCGCTCGGCAAATCGTGTTTCGAACGTCCTCATGTAGACTCGCCGCCGGCGTGAATTCGCGGCGCATCATACGGCAATCCCCATGGGCGGCATCCGGGCGATCATTTTCGATCTCGACAACACCCTCTGGGACGTGTGGCCGGTCATCTTGCGCGCGGAGCACGCGATGCACGACTTCCTGGCGCGCCACTATCCCCGGGTGACGGCGCAGCACGACCTGCGTTCGATGCGCGACGTGCGTGCCCGTATGGCGATCGACCACCCGGCAATGCGGCACGATTTCACGTGGCTGCGGCTCGAAGCCCTGCGCCAGCACGCACGCGAGGCCGCGTACCCCGAAGCGATGGCCGACCATGCCTTCGAGGCGTTCTATCGCGCACGCAATGAAGTGACGCTTTACGACGACGTGCGGCCCGCGCTCGCAGCGCTGGCACCGGACTATCGACTGTTCGCCCTCAGCAACGGCAATGCCGATCTCTCCCTGTGCGGCATCGGCCAGTACTTCGAAATGGGCCTGGCAGCGCGCGAGGCGGGCATGCTCAAGCCCGATCCGCGCATCTTCGGGATCCTGCTCGAGCGTGCCGGGCTCGGGGCCCACGAGGTCGTGCACGTCGGCGACGATGCGGAAGCCGACGTCGAAGGCGCGCGCGCCGCGGGCGTGCTGCCGGTCTGGCTGAATCGCGCAGCCACGCCATGGCCGCGTGAATCGGAACCGCCCGGGATCACGATCCGCGGGCTCGACGAGCTGGCCGCCGCGATTGCGGCGGCAACTCAGGCCCGCGCGAGCACGTAGTCCAGCAGCGCCGCGTCGTCGTCGAGCGGCAGGCACGGCAGATCGCTGCGTACTGCAAAAGTCGCGACGTCGTCGGTCGCCACCGCCAGGATGCCCTGGTCCTCGAAAGCCAGCGGCGCCTGCCCGCAACTGGCGCGGTACACCTCGAGCCGCAGGTTTACTTCGCGCTTGAAACCCTCGACCAGCACCAGGTCGCAGGGCGTCAGCTTCGACAGCAGGTTCACCAGCGAAGGCTCCGGTGCGCCGCGATGCTCGTGCATCAGCGCCCAGCGCTCGGCCGAAGCGACCAGCACTTCGAGCGCGCCGGCCTCGCGATGCAGGTGGCTGTCCTTGCCGGGCTGGTCGATATCGAAAGAATGATGCGCGTGCTTGATCGTCGATACACGCAGTCCGCGCTGTGCGGCGAGTCGCACCATCCGGGTGACCAGGTGCGTCTTGCCGGAGTTCTTCCGGCCCACGATGCCGAAGACTTTCATGCTGGGTCACCTTTGAACGATACGCGCATGGTACCGATCCGTGCGCTGGCTCGCAGAACGCACTACGTGTCCCTTGAAATATCCCGACGAATGCCTTTAGTTTCAGCTGAGCAAAATCGGGCTCGCGGCGACGCGATCTGTTAGCAGGCGCGATCGCTGGCTGCCAACGGCACTGCAGAGGAACGCGGCATGGTCCACGACCCGACGATCGACGTGCGCAACTTGCAGGAGTTCTTTCGCGATTCGGTCCATGCCGCGCTCGAGCGGCAACGGGTCGAGGTGGAAGACCACACCGAGCACTATGTCGTCAACCTGCTGACGATGTTCGCGCGATCGGAGGCCCTGTTCGACGGCGCCTCCGGCCGGCCGCAACTCAAGCCGCTGGCACTGATGCTGGCAGAGGCGGGCGAAGCGCCCACGCGCGAAGACCGCCTGCGCACGCTGCAGCGTCTCGGCGACGTCTCGCTGTTCATGGCGGGCTTCTTCGCGCAGGGCTTTGCACGACGACTGGTCGACATCGACTATCACATTGCCATGGGTGGCCGTGCCTACGGCGCGCTCGCCGATTCGTGCCGCACCGGTGCTCGCGGACGCGCGCTTGGCGCCGTCTTCACCGAGCTTGCACACAAGTTCCAGCGACTCGTCGACGCGCTGAACGACGTGAGCGAGATGGCGCATCGCCACGATCACCGTGACGTGCTGCGCCAGTACGAGATCTGGCTCAAGACCGGCAGCCCGCGAGCGCATGGCATCCTGCGCGGCCTCGGTGTCGAGCCGGCCGTCGTGCCGACCGGGCGCACTCCCAACTGAGGCCGGCCCATGGCGTTGCTCGGGCGGATGCAGTCACTGCTTGCGGCGCTCTACGACGCGCCTGTCGCGCACGACGTGCACGACTACCTGATCACCGATCCGGCGCATGCCGCGGCTTTGCAGGAGTTGCCGTCACCACCCGCGACCGACGAGCAGTTGCTGATCGCCGCAACGGACGATGGCCTGGAACTTGGGTTGTACCTCGATGCGTCCGTGCTGGATCGGCTCGACCGGCGCTGTCCGCTGGTCGCGCTCGATGAATCGAACCTTGGTGACTACTGCACTGCCGTCGAGGGCGTGAGCCATTTCCACTACGTGACGTGGAGCGTCGGCTGCGATCGCCGCGTGTCGTTGCTCGAACTCGAATTGCAGGCCGAGGTGGACAAGTATGCGAGCGCGCTCAGCCTGCTGTTGGCGCAGCGGGAGGGCCGCTTTCCGGGCGAACTGTTCCAGCGCTTGTTCGAAGGGTGTCGTCTCCTGCCGCACCTGACGGCCGCGGAGCGGGAGCGCTACGCCGAAGCTCACCGCTGTGCGGCGCGATTCTGCGAGCGGCTCGAGACGAGATACCTGCGCAGGCGGCAGGCCCGCCCCGCGGCACTGCTCGCGGAGTTGCGGTCGTTCTATCGACTGGGGAGCCACGCCAAGCTCAGGCACGCACTGCAGTTCGCGTGAACTCGCCCGGGCGGTCTCACTTGTCGGGGTCGCCGGATTCCTCGACTTTGCGCTTCGCGTCGATCCATTTCGAGAGCTCGCGCAGGTCCAGCTTCTTCATTCGCGCCGTCTTGCCGAGTGACCCGCTGTCGTAAGGGTTGTAGCCCACTTTCAGGCCCTTCGGGTTGTCGCGGATCGGATTCCTCGTGGCGTCGTCGTCGACGACGTCGAGTTTCGGATCGACCAGGGCACGCAGTCGCTCGATGGCGCCGGCAGTGTCGTCGGCCTGGAGAACATCCTCGTTCGCCCATTGCCACGTGATGTTGCCGCGGTCGTCTTCGGCCAGGCGACCGGGCTCGCCCGGCTCCGTCTGGGCCGGCGGCAGTGCCGGCAGGCCCGGCGGTTTGCGCGAAGTTTCGTCGGCCATGGGGCTTCGTCTGGTCTGCTGCAGGACGTACGTCGGCCGAAATGTTACAAAATGCGCCAATCCGGCAGTGTGAAATGCATCACGTTCTGGATCGGCCGCCAGCCCCGGCGCGCTTCTCGGCCTGCAGACGTGTACCGGCCCAGAGCAGGCCGATGGTCGTCTTCGCGTCCTGCAGCCTGCCGGTTGCGGCCATCGCCGCCGCCTCCGCCATGGGGACCCAGCGTGCCTCGAGGACCTCGTGGGTCTCTGGCGCCGAGTCGCATGGCGCCAGCCCGCGCGCCAGGAATATGTGGATGACCTCGGTGAACACGCCTGGCGAGCTGAAAAACTGTCCAAGGCGTTTCCAATACCGCGCGGTCACGCCGGCTTCCTCGGCCAGCTCGCGCTGCGCGCACTCGAGCGGCGGCTCGCGGTTGTCGATCTTGCCGGCCGGCAACTCGGTGATCCAGCCGCCCGCCGCATGGCGGTACTGTCGCAGCAGGCAGACGCGACCGTTTGCGTCGAGCGCGACCACTGCAGCTCCGCCCGGGTGATGCGCGACTTCCAGTTCCACGTCCGTGCCATTCGGCAGCCTGACGCGCTCGACGTTGAGTTCGAGGACCTTGCCCTTGTAGATCTTGCGGACCCTGCCAGCCATTCGGTTCCCCGTCCCGGACGATCCCGCATTCTGCATTTGGTGCGGCGCACCATGCCAGCTCGCTGTGTGGTAGCGTTGCGCCATGGCGGCGTGCATGCAGGCGGCGGGAGACGGGGATGACGACAGCTGAATCGATACCGGACGTGCTGCAGCGCGTGCGGGCCACGTTTGCCACCGGGAAGACGCGCCCGATCGAGTGGCGGTTGCACCAGCTCGGCGAACTCGCCCGGATGATGCGCGAGCACGAGGCGGATTTCGCCGAAGCGCTGCAGGCCGACCTCCACAAGGGCGGTTTCGAGACGGCGCTCAGCGAGCTCGGTTTCGTCGCGAGCGAGGCAAACTACGCGCGCAAGCACCTGCACCGCTGGGCCCGGTCCAAGCGTGTGTCGACGCCGATGATGGCGCTGCCGGGCCGCAGCTACATCCAGCCCGAGCCCAAGGGCGTCGTGCTGATCATCGCCCCCTGGAACTATCCGCTGTCGATGGTGTGCGCCCCGCTGGTCGGCGCAATCGCCGCCGGCAACTGCGCGGTGATGAAACCATCCGAAGTCACCACGCACACTTCGGCGGCGATCGCCCGCATCCTGCCGCGCTACCTCGACAGGGACGCCTTCGCCGTGGTCGAAGGCGGTGTTGCAGAGACGACCGAGCTGCTCGCAAACCAGTTCGACCACATTCTCTACACCGGCAACGAGCGCGTCGCGCGCATCGTGATGACCGCCGCCGCGAAGCACCTGACCCCATGCACGCTGGAACTGGGCGGCAAGAGCCCGTGCCTCGTCGACAAGAGTGCAAACCTCGAGGTTGCGGCGTCGCGCATCGCCTGGGGCAAGTTCATCAATGCCGGACAGACCTGTGTCGCACCCGATCACGTGCTGGTGCACAAGGCAGTGGCCACGCAGTTCACCGAGCTGCTGGCGGCGAAGATCAAGGAGTTCTACGGCGAAGATCCGAGTCAGAGCCCCGACTACTGCCGCATTGCGAGCGACCGCCACACCGCGCGGTTTGCCAAGCTGCTGCAAGGGCAGAGGATCCACGCTGGCGGACAGGTGGACGTGGCGAAGCGCTACGTCGCCCCGACGATCGTGCTGGATCCGGCGCCCGACTCCGAGCTGATGCAGGAGGAGATTTTCGGCCCGGTGCTGCCCATCATCACCGTCGACGAGATGCACCACGCCATCAAGTTCGTCGCCGACCGGCCGAAGCCGCTCGCCCTGTACCTGTTCACGAAAAGCAAGGCGCTCGAAGACGCCGTGCTGGACAAACTGAGCGCCGGCAGCGTCTGCATCAACGACGCGGTGATCTTCATGGTCTCGCCGGAGCTGCCGTTCGGCGGCATCGGCAACAGCGGCATGGGCCGCTACACGGGCTGGTACGGCTTCGAAACGTTCAGCCACATGAAGCCCGTCATGAAGCGCAGCTTCCGCTTCGACGCGCCCATGCGCTATCCGCCGTACAGCGACTTCAAGCGCAGGATCATGGAACTCGTCCGCTAGGGCTGCAGCGGGAAACTGCCGAAGATATCCACGACCGCCGCATCGAGCACGGGGCCGAGGTTGTCCGTGGTGCGCTGCGTCACCCGCCCCAGGGCGAAGCCTTCCCATACCAGCTGCCGCCGCGCGGCGTCGACTACGTCGATCCCGAGCGTGCCTTTCGTGTACTGGCGGATCTCGGTCTGCTGGTACATCGGCCAGGTGCTGTAGAAGCCCCGCCGGTGGCTATTGAAGCTGCGCGAGTGGACCATCGGCGTTTGCGTGACGCGCAGACGCTGATCGAGATCGGCGCTGAAGTTCACCAGCAGGTCAGGGCTGGTGTCCGAGCGCTGCAGGCCCCGGGCCACCAGCTCGCGCTCAGTCGAGGCCACCAGCTGCTGCGAAATCAGCGACTGGTAACCCGCGCGATCGGTGGCGAGCGGTTCGATGAAGCCGAACGTGCGGAAGCTCTTGAAATCGACGCTGGCATCGACGTTGCTGCGGATCGTCGGGCCGGAGGCGCAGCCGGCAAGCACCAGCAGACTGAGCAGTGAACAGGCGAGCAGCAGGCGCTGGCGAGCATTTCGATGGTTCATCATGACTCTCGCTTGCGGCGCGGTGACGATAAGGCCGACAACGCTAACAGAGCGGTGGGGGGGCGTCCACGCTGCCGCAGCGCAGACTCGAGTACAGCGCAGGCCGCCGGCCTGTCAGCGGTTCTTCGCGTGATACTCTGGGTTCGGCATCATGTCGACTGCGGTCGCCATCCGGTTCGACAGGTTGAAGAACGCAGCCACCGCAGCGATGTCCCAGATCGAGCGGTCGTCGAATCCCGCGTCACGCAGTGCGGCGCGATCCTCGTCGACGATGCCGGCTGGCATCACGGTCATCTTGTGCGCGAAGTCGAGCATCGCCCGCTGCCGCGGCGTCAGCGCCGCCGCGCGGTAGTTCATGACCAGCAACTCGCCGAGGGCCGGGTCGCCCGAAAGTTCGCGCACCGCCTGCCCGTGCGCCACCTGGCAGTAGTAGCAGCGATTGGCCGACGAGACGACCACCGCGATCATCTCGCGCTCGAGCTTGCTGAGCGGCGAGGCCTCGAGCATCAGCTCGTTGTAGAAGCCGATGAACGCGCGCAGCTTCTTCTCGTCGAAGGTGTAGGCGGCGAGCACGTTCGGCAGGAAGCCGATCTTCTCGTCGCAAATGCGGAAGTATTTCTGCACGTCGGGCGGCAGCGACTCGCGCGGCGGCAACGGCAGGTCGAGCGCCGTCAGGTGCGACGGCTGTGACGGGTATCGGTCCGCCGGTGGTGCGTCGCTGCTCATCGGGATTCCTTCGGTACCGGCTGCAACGGCTACTGGTCGACGCGGTCGACGGACGCCTGGCCCGATATGCGCGCGCGGATGTGCGCCCACGACATGCCGATGCCGAGCAGCAGTCCTAGGCAGGTCAGAACCACCCACGCCATCGTCGACTTGTCGGCCGTGGAGAGCCAGCCTCGCGCGACCATCCACCACACGATCGCGGCGAACAGCGCCAGCAGCAACACGACGCCGATGGTGCCCATCGACGAGAACGTCGAACGGATGAAGAACAGCCAGGCGCCGAGCAACAGGATGCCGGCGATCACGACCACCGGCTGCACCGGTGTCAGGTTCTGCTGCAACCAGTGGTAGTACGAGTGCCCGGTCGGGTTGAACGTCAGGAAGACGATCGCCAGTGAAAACACCAGGCGCATGACGACGCTGCCGATGTCGAATTCGTCGCTGTTCCCTTTCGCCATGTTGTTCTCAGCCTTTTGTGTTTTCGGCCAACCCCCTGGGACCCGCATCTTACTAACCCCTGTCCCCTATCCCCTAACCCCTGGTCCCTTGCACTGGATATCCATACAGCCGCTGCCTATAGTGACCGCCTGCCATGTCCAGCACGAATTCCGCCTTCGACACGCTCAATGCCGCACAACGCGACGCGGTGATGCACGGCCAGCCTCGAGGCGGTGGTGGCATTCAGGCCGCGCCTCTGCTGGTGATCGCCGGGGCGGGCACGGGCAAGACCAGTACGCTGGCGCATCGAGTCGCGCGTCTGCTGCTCGCCGGCGTGCCGCCGGAGCGCATGCTGCTGCTTACTTTCACGCGGCGGGCCGCGCTCGAAATGACCCGACGCGCGCAGAAAGTCATGGCCGAGGCGCTCGCGGCCCAGTCGAATTCGACCACCCGCGTCCCTGACCACCTGCGCCTGCCGTGGTCGGGCACGTTCCACTCGATCGGCAATCGTCTGATCCGCGAATACGCGCCGCGGCTCGGTCTCGATCCGGGCTTCAGCGTGCTCGATCGCGGGGACGCCGCGGACCTCATGGACGTCGTGCGTCACCGGCTCGGCTTTTCGAAGACGGTGAAGCGATTCCCGCGCAAGGACACGTGCTTAGGGCTCTACTCGCATCGCGTCAACACGCAGCGACCGCTGCGGCACACGCTGGAGACGGCGTACCCATGGTGCCTGGACTGGGAAGAGCAGCTCACCGCGCTCTGCCGCGCCTACGTCGAGGCCAAGCTCGAACAGCAGGTGCTCGATTACGACGACCTGCTGCTCTACTGGCACGTGATGACGGCCGATCCGGCGCTGGCCGCCGAAATCGGCTCGCGTTTCGACCACGTGCTGGTCGATGAATACCAGGACACCAACGTCGTGCAGGCCGAGATCCTGCTGCGGCTCAAGCCCGACGGCGCCGGACTCACCGTCGTCGGCGACGACGCACAGGCGATCTATTCCTTCCGTGCCGCGTCGATCGACAACATCCTCGAGTTTCCGTCGCGCTTCACGCCGCCCGCCCGCATCGTCACGCTCGAGGAAAACTATCGTTCGACGCAGCCCGTGCTCGATGCCGCGAACGCGCTGATGGCAGAGGGCGCGCGACAGTACCGCAAGCACCTGCACAGCGTGCGTGGTCCCGGCGCGTTGCCGCAGTACGTGACGGTGCTCGACGAACAGGCACAGGCGATCTTCGTCGCCGACAGCGTGCTCGAGGCGCGCGAGCGCGGCGTCGACCTGCGTCGCCAGGCGGTGCTGTTCCGCAATGCCGACCACAGCGACGTGCTCGAACTCGAGCTCATGCGCCGAAACATTCCGTACGTGAAGTATGGCGGCCTCAAGTTCCTCGAAGCCGCGCACGTCAAGGACCTGCTGGCGCTGCTGCGCTGGGCCGACAATCCGCGCAACCGCATCGCGGCCTTCCGCGTGCTGCAGTTGCTGCCCGGCATGGGCCCCGCCAATGCACAGCGCGCATGCGACGCGTTCGAAGCCGCGGCGTTCTCGTGGCTGGCGTTGATGGCGCACCCGGTGCCCGCAGCGACGCGCGAAACCTGGGGCCCGCTGACGCGGTTGCTGGCCGACATCGGCGCGGAAAACGCGCCCTGGGAAGGCCAGTTGGGACGCGTGCGGCAATGGTACGAACCGCAGCTCGAGCGCTTGTACGAGGCAGCGCACGCGCGGCGCGGCGATCTCGACCAGCTCGAGCGTCTGAGCCAGCAGCACCTCACTCGCGAATCGTTCGTCACCGAACTCACGCTCGACCCGCCGCAAGCCACGGGCGACCTCGCGGGCGATCCGCTGCTCGACGAGGACTACCTCGTGCTGTCGACGGTGCATTCCGCGAAAGGACAGGAGTGGGAGTCGGTGCACGTGCTGAACGTCAGCGACGGAACTTTTCCTTCCGAGTTCGCGGCCGGCCGGGCCGAATTACTGGAGGAGGAGCGCCGCCTGCTCTACGTGGCGATGACGCGGGCCCGCACCGAGCTGCGCTTGATCGCTCCCGTGCGCTTCTACGTCACGCAACAGCAGGGCACGGGTGACCGCTACGTGCACGGTGCGCGCAGCCGGTTCCTGACCGAGCCGGTCATGAAGAAATTCCAGCGGGTGACCGCCGGGGAAACGAAGGAAGATTTCGGCGCACAAAAAGCAGCCGAAGGCCCGCGCATCGACGTCGCGAACCGCTTGCGGGACATGTGGTAAGCAGGCGAATCGAAGATTCGCCGCAGGCGCGCGATCCCGCCGCACCCTGAAGGGTGCTTCGAGCGCCAGGGAGAGAAGGCCGCAACCCGCAGGCTGCGGCCTTCATCAGGCTTGCTGGTTCGGCCGGGACCGGGCTTCAGGCCTCAGTCCCGAACGGGGTTACCAGCGGCGCTGACCGCCGCCGCCACCGCCGCCGCCGTAGCCGCCGCCACCGCCGCCGCCACCGCCGTAGCCGCCACCACCGCCGCCCGGACGGCCACCGCCACCCGGACGACCGCCGCCGCCGCCACCGCCGCCGGTGCGGGGACGATCCTGCGCTTCGTTGACGCGCAGGGGACGACCGCCCATGTTGAAGCCGTTGAGCGCCTGCATGGCGCGCTGGGCATCAGCCTGCGGCATTTCGACGAAGCCGAAGCCGCGCGGCCGGCCGGTCTCGCGGTCAGTCGGGAGGGCAACGGATTCGACGGTGCCGTGCTGGGCGAAAAGCTCGCGCACGTCAGGTTCCGTCGCTGTGAAAGGCAGGTTGCCCACGTAAATCTTGGTCATTCGAACATCCTCAGAAGTAACACATCAAACCGGACCACAGGCGTCATTGCCTGGCCGGCACTACTCAACACTCATTCAAACAGGGGTTCGCAGCCGTGAGTCATTCGTATCGCCTGGCTGAACCAGCCGGCGCTCCAGCGACGTTTCCTGTCACTGATCGAAGACGTTTCGGCTCGAAACTAGAGGCGCCGACTGGCGCTCTGCAAGACACGTACGGGCAACGATCGCGCCGCATGCTACCACACCCCCCCTGAAATCGATCCTGGGCGGCCCGGCGCAAGCCGGCCGAGGCGACCCAGGCGCACGTCCAGACCAGGTCTAACGGCAGCAAGCCGGACCGGGGTTGGGAGGGGCAGTGAGCCCATGGGCAGGGTCGTCATGGAATGGTCGGCACCAGGCGAAGCGAAGGATTGAATCCTCGGAACTCGGCTCGTTGTTCGATTGCGTCTCGGTGCCGTTTTCGCGCTGGGCGCTCGTTGGTCAAACTTTGACCAGGGCCGAATGTACTTGCAGATCGGGGGCGCTGCAACCTAAATCGTTGATGCAGCGCAAAAAAATGGTGTCGGATGCCCGGCCGTGAAACAGGGACCCGGCCGGACCGGGATCAGCGACGGGCGCGGTCGGTCCAGTACTCCAGGGTGCGCAGGTTGCTCCAGAACGATGCGTCGTCGTTCCAGATGCTTGCGAGCGTATCGACCGAGACGACCGGGACCGCTGCGGATCCGGTCAATATGCGGGCGAATTCCAGTGGCAGGGACGGTCGCGGATCGAGAGCTTCTTCGAGCATCGTGGGTGACTCCATGCGGTGGGACAGGGCGACATTGCACCGCCAGCCCATGACGACCCTGTTAAATGCTCGTGAACGTTCAATGACTTGCGCTGCAAGTCATGCGGCAGCCCGGGCCCGGTGCCGATGCGCATGGCGGTTCCACCTGGTGCGGTGCTAAGGTCCGCGGCTGCCTTCGCCTGAGCCCGGAACATGGAAGCCTTTCTCGTCTCGACCGGTGTCGTCGCTCTGGCCGAGATCGGTGACAAGACGCAGCTGCTCGCGCTCGTGCTCGCCGCGAAATTCCGCAAACCGGTTCCCATCATCCTCGGCATCCTGGTCGCGACGGTGGTCAACCATGCGGTGGCCGGTGCGGCAGGTGCATGGATCTCGGCGCTGGTCGGACCGACGGCGATGCGCTGGATCCTCGGCCTGTCGTTCATAGCGATGGCGGCCTGGACGCTCGTCCCCGACAAGTACGACGACGATGAGCAGCAAGACGCCGCTCCCCGATTCGGCGTGTTCGTCACCACGTTGATCGCGTTCTTCCTGCTCGAAATGGGCGACAAGACGCAGATCGCGACCGTCGCGCTGGCCGCGAAGTACAGCTCGCTGGTGGCGGTCGTCGCGGGTACGACGCTCGGCATGATGCTGGCGAACGTCCCGGCGGTGCTGCTCGGCGAAGTGGCCGCGAAGAAGCTGCCGATGCAGGTCGTACATCGGATCGCCGCCGCGATCTTCCTCGCGCTCGGCGTCTCTGTCCTGCTCGGGTTCGGCTCGCTCGGCTAGGGTTCCAGGTACGTGTAGCCGACGAGTTCGGCTTCGTAGAACCGCCGCATCGCCTGGCTCTCGGGCAGCGTGATGCGGCCCTCGCGCACCGCGCGTTCGCAGTCGCGCGCGAACTGCGGCACCAGCCGCTCGACGTCGTACTGCATGTAGCGCAGCACCTCGGCCGCCGAATCACCCTTCACCGTTTCCTCGATCCACCAGCCGCCCTCGTCGTGCAGCTTGATGTGCACGACGTGCGTGTCGCCGAAGAGGTTGTGCAGGTCGCCGAGCGTTTCCTGGTAGGCGCCCACGAGGAAGAACGCGATGTAGTACGGCTCGTCCGGCTTGAGGTCGTGCAGCTCGAGCGAGCGCTTGGTCTCGCGCAGGCTGACGAAATGGTCGATCTTGCCGTCGGAGTCGCAGGTGATGTCGGCCAGCACGCCCGTGCGGGCGGGACGCTCGTCGAGGCGGTGCACCGGCATGATCGGGAACAACTGGTCGATGGCCCAGCTGTCGGGCAGCGACTGGAAGATCGACAGGTTGCAGAAGTAGATGTCGCTCAAGATCGTCTCGAGGCCTTCGAGTTCCTCGGGCACCGAGTCCAGCTTGCGGCAGAGATCGCGGATCTTCGCGCAGGTGGCCCAGTACAGGCGCTCGACCAGGCCGCGCGCCTCGAGGCCCAGGTAACCGACGCTGAACATCTGCAGCGCCTGTTCGCGTGCCTGCAGCGCGTCGTGGTAGCACTCGACCAGCCGGCGCTCGGAGACCGAGCGGTAGGCGTCGAGCAGGTCCTTCACCGGCTGCGGGATTTCCTTCTTCTCGCGCACCATCTGCTCGTCGGTGTCAGTCACGCGGAAACGGTCCAGCTGCGAGCTGCCGAGCACGTCGCAGATCAGCAGGCTGTGGTGCGCGGCGATCGCGCGGCCCGATTCGCTGACGATGATCGGGTGGTCGATGCCGCGGGCATTGCACACGTTGGCGATGCGATAGACCACGTCGCTCGCGTATTCGGCGAGCGTGTAGTTCATCGACGACTCGTAATTGGTGCGGCTGCCGTCGTAGTCGACGCCCAGCCCGCCGCCGATGTCGATGTACTGCAGGCCGGCGCCCATCTGCTTCAGCTCGGCGTAGACGTGCGCGAGCTCGGTCACGGCGTCCTTCACGCGGCGGATGTCCTGCAGCTGGCTGCCCGGGTGACAGTGCACGAGCTGCAGGCAGTCCTCCATGCCGTGTTCCTTGAGCACGCCGACGAGGTCGAGGATTTCAGTGACGAACAGGCCGAACTTGCTCTTTTCGCCCGATGATTCGCGCCAGCGGCCGGCGCCTTCACTGGCCAGCTTGACGCGCACGCCGAGGCGCGGACGCACGTCGTACTTCTGCGCGTGCTTGAGGATCAGCGCCAGCTCGCTGAAATTCTCGACGACCGGGATGATCGTGCGACCGAGCTTCGCGGCCAGGATCACGGCTTCGATGTAGCTGTCGTCCTTGAAGCCGTTGCAGATGATCAGTCGCTCGGACTCGCCTTCGGTCAGCGCCATCACGGCGAGCAGCTCAGGCTTGGAGCCGACCTCGAGGCCGAAGCCGAACTCGCGGCCGTAGCCGTAGATTTCCTCGACCACCAGCCGCTGCTGGTTGACCTTGATCGGGAACACCGCGCAATAGCGGCTGGTGTATTCGTTCTCCGCAATCGCCGTGGCGAACGCGTCGCGCAACCGCGTCAGGCGGTGACGCAGGATATCCGAGAAGCGGACGACCACGGGCGTGGACAGGTCACGCGCGGCAAGACCGGTGACGACCTCGTGCAGGTCGATTTCCCGGCCCTCGGTCCAGTCGGGACGCACGATGGCGTGACCGGCGTCGTTGATGCCGAAGTAACCATTGCCCCAGGCGTTGACGCCGTAGAGGTCGAGCGAGTCCTCGACGTTCCAGGGGCCGGTGTAGCCGGTCTTGCGTTCGGGATTTTCCACTGTCTTGGTCGTTCCACCCGTGTCCGGCGTTCAGGCCGGGAAAAAGAGGCGCGCACGATAGTCAGAAGCAGGGGCGGCGTAAATAGAAATCTAGGGAGGAAGGGCAGGAAGGGGAGGAAGGGCAGGAAGGGCAGAGCAGGAGGTGCAGCAGACCTTGATGGCTCAGTGTGATCTCCGACTCTGCCCTTCCTCTGCCTCCTCCCCTTCTTTTCCTTCCTGTCCTTCCTGCCCTTCCCGGCTTCCTCACTTCCCTCGCGCCACCGGCCGCGCGGGGTCCCGCGACCACTCGCTCCAGCTGCCGGGGTAGAGGCGCGCTCCGGACAGTCCGGCGTGTTCCATCGCCAGCAGCAGGTGGCAGGCCGTGACGCCCGACCCGCACATCGTGATCGTGTCGGCCGGACTGACGGACCCGAGCGTGCGAGTGAATGCGTCCGCCAGCGCGGCGGGCGGCAGGAACCGGCCGTCCGCAGCGACGACACCCGACGATGGATGATTGAAGGCGCCGGGCACGTGGCCCGCGACCGGGTCAAGCGGTTCGACCTCGCCGCGATAGCGCTCAGCGGCGCGGGCATCGAGCACTCTACGCCGCGGATCGAGCGCAGCAGCCTGCGTCGTATCCGCATCAACGCAGGCGCCCGCGTCGGGACGTGCCGCGAAGTCACCGGCCGGGCGCCACGGCGCCGGATCCGTCGTAGTCGGCAGTCCGAGCTGCAGCCAGCGACGCATGCCGCCGTCCATGACGGCAACGTGCCTATGACCGAGCCACTTCGACGCCATCCACCAGAAACGCGACGCCCACATGCCGCTGGCGTCGTCATACGCGAGCAGCAGCGAATCGTCGTCGACACCCCAGTGCCGCAGTCGCGCCGCGAAGTCCTGCGGATCGGGCAGGGGATGCCGGCCACTATTCGGCGTCGTCGGTCCCGCGAGGTCATGATGCAGGTCGGCGTGGACGGCGCCAGGCAGATGACCCCGCAGATAGGCTTCACGGCCAGCGTCGGGACGCGCCAGTTCGTAGCGGCAGTCGAAAAGCAGCAGGCGCGAATCCCCGAGCAGATCGGCCACCTGTTCCGCGCTCACCAGTGTTTGCCAGGCCATCGTCGCTTCCTCCGCAGCTGCCAGTACAATCCGGATGCACCTGCGCCGCAAGGGGCGCGGCGGAGGGTTCATGGCCATCGAAATCTACTGGGGCAGCGGCAGCCCGTACTCCTGGCGCGTGCTGCTCGCGCTCGAGTACAAGCGCCTCGCCTACGACTCGCACCTGCTGCAGTTCTCGAAGCAGGAGCACAAGTCGCCGCAGATGCTGCGAATGAATCCGCGCGGCCGGGTGCCCGTGCTCAAGGACGGCGACTACGTCGTGTTCGAGTCGCTGGCCTGCCTGCTCTACCTCGACCGCAAGTACCCCGACTACCCGCTCTTCGGCACATCGGCCGAGGAGGCCGGGACGATCATGCGTGTCATTTGCGAGTACCAGGCGTATGCCGAACACTTCGTGACGCAAATCGTGTCCGCGGTGTTCCTCGACCAGCTGGACCAGCAGGCTGAGGAAGTCACCAGGGCGATGCACATCGTCGGTGGTGAGGCCCGCACGATCGAGGGTCGGCTCAGCAAGTCGGACTGGCTCGTCGGTGAGCAGCCTTCGGCGGCCGACCTGACAGTCTTTCCGGGCATCATGCTGCTCCGCCGAGCCATGGAAAAACGCGAGGCCGGCGACCTGCGGTCGCGCTTCCTGCCGATGGAGTCGACCTACCCGGCAATTGCCCGCTGGATCGAGCGCGTGGAACGGCTGCCGGGCTACGACCGGTCCTATCCCCCGCACTGGCGTGACACGGCCCATCGCAGCTGAGCGCGATCGAATTGCCTGCATCCGGCAGCGGAAGGTTTCGCGGTAAACTAGCCAACCAGCCGTCCGTTCGGGGTCGGCCAATCAGGGTGCCCGACAGAAAGTCATGACCAGTTATCCCGTTCACGTCGTCTTCCCCGGCCGCCTGATCTTCGTCGGCTTTGGCAGCATCGGCCAGGGCGTATTGCCGCTGATCCTGCGACATGTCGGTATCCAGCCCGACCAGGTCACGATCGTCACCGCCGACGAGGCCGGTGAGAAGATCGCGCAGGAATATGGCGTGCGTTTCGTGCAGCACGCGCTGACGCGCCAGAATTTCAAGAACGTGCTCGACCCGATCGTGGGGCGCGGGGACTTCCTGCTGAACCTGTCGGTCGACGTGTCGTCGATCGCGCTGATCAAGTTCTGCTGGGAAAAGGGCTCGCTCTACCTCGACACCTGCATCGAGCCGTGGCCGGGTGGCTACACCGACCCGACGATCGCGCCGGCGCGGCGCACCAATTACGCGCTGCGCGAAGAAGCGCTGACGCTCAAGGATTCGAAGCAGCGGGCGCCGACGGCAGTGCTCACGCACGGCGCCAATCCGGGGCTCGTCTCCCACCTCGTGAAGCAGGCGTTGCTCAACATCGCTGCGGACACGGGTGTCGAAACGGCCGAGCCGGGCACCCGCGCCGACTGGGCTGCGCTCGCGCACAAGCTGGGCGTGAAGGTCATCCACATTGCCGAGCGCGACACGCAGGTGGGCAACCGGCAGAAGGAGCCGAACGAGTTCGTCAACACCTGGTCGGTCGACGGATTCGTCGGCGAAGGCTGCCAGCCCGCGGAGCTCGGCTGGGGCTCGCATGAAAAGAACTGGCCGCGCGACGGCAAGAAGCACGATTTCGGCCGCGGCAGCGCCATCTACCTGATGCAGCCCGGCGCGGCGACGCGTGTCCGCACCTGGACGCCGATGGCCGGACCGTTCCACGGCTTCCTGATCACGCACGGCGAGGCCATCTCGATTTCCGACTACCTCACCGTGAAGAAGGGTGAGCAGGTCGTCTATCGCCCGACGGTGCATTACGCGTATCACCCGAGCGACGCCGCGGTGCTGTCCGTGCACGAGCTCGCCGGCCGCAACTGGCGGATGCAGGACAGCAAGCGAATCATGATGGACGACATCGTCAAGGGCGTGGACGAGCTCGGCGTGCTGCTCGCAGGGCACAAGAAGAACGCGTACTGGTACGGCTCGCAGCTCTCCGTGCAGGAGGCCCGCCAGCTCGCGCCGCACAACAGCGCGACGTCCCTGCAGGTCACGGTTTCCGCGCTGGCGGGACTGATCTGGGCGATCGAGAACCCGAACAGCGGTGTCGTCGAACCGGACGACATCGACTACAAGCGCATCCTGGAGATCTGCCGGCCCTACCTTGGCCTGGTCGTGGGCGAATATTCCGAGTGGCACCCGCTGGTCGATCGCGGCCGGATGTTCCCGGAAGACCTCGACGAAACGGATCCCTGGCAGTTCAAGAACGTCCGCGTGGTGTGAGTACGCGGGGCAAGCCATCACCTTCTTCACCCGCGGCCGCGGGAGAGGCTCAGGGTGAGGGCGGCTGCCTTTGCAGCGCCGTCCGTTATCGCTTCGCGCTGCCACCGCTCTGGGTTGCGCATTGTCACTGCTCGATGTGCCGCCGCGCCCAGGGCGCCGGCTTCGTTACGTGGGTCGGCACCGACGGCGAGCGCTTCGAACTCGTCGGCGACCCTGGGCGACTGCGCACTTACCGTTCATCGCCCGAGGCAACGCGCAGTTTCTGCGGTCGCTGCGGCACGCCGCTCTTTTTCGAGTCGACGCGCTGGCCCGGCGAGCTGCACATCACCCTGGGCAGCGTAGATGCCGCGCACGCGGCGCAACTGCAGCCGCAGGTGCACGTGCACTGGGTGGAGCACGTGCCGTGGATCGGCGAGATCCACGACGGCCTGCCGCGTCACGAGGCGTCCGGTTCCTCGTAACGGATGCCGACCACGGCGTAAGAACGTCGTCCCCCCGGAACCTCGATCGTCACTTCGTCGTCGACGCGCTTGCCCATCAACGCGCGCGCGAGTGGCGAGTCCATGCTGACATAACGCCGCGCCGGGTCGAGTTCATCCGGCCCGACGATGCGAAACTCCGTGGCGGTGCCGGCGTCGTCCTCCACCTGCACCCAGGCGCCGAAGAAGATGCGGTTGCGGTCGTCCGGCGGCCGCGACACCACGACCATGCCCTCGAGCCGCTGGCGCAGGAAGCGCACACGACGGTCGATTTCACGCAGTTGCCGCTTGCCGTAGATGTATTCCGCATTCTCCGAGCGGTCGCCTTGCGCCGCGGCTTCCTGCACTGCCCTGGTCACCTGCGGACGCAGCACCCGCCACAGTTCGTCGAGCTCGGTGCGCAACCGGAGTTCGCCTGCGGGTGTCGAATACCTGGAGCCGGGCGTGGCGGGTTTTCGGTAGCGCGTCATGTTTTCGACAGGCAGGCGGCGGGTGCCGGATTTGTGTGCATGAGGTCACGGAAAAGGCCGTGAGCGGACAGTAGCTTGGCGTCCGTGGGCATCAAGTTCTACGCGCATTTCATCGTCGAGCAGCCGCAGCCGCGGGGACTCGAGGAGTTCCGTGGCGTGGTCGAACTCGACAGCCAACCGCGCCCGAACAAGGGCATGAACGAAGCGACTCGGATCATCGCACGCAACTTCGGCCGCGCGCAGCAGGACGTCAAGGTCCTGCAGTGGGCAAGGTTGCACTGAGCGGCGCGGCGCAACGGTTCCCCTGGCGGATTTTCCCCTTCCCTTCGACCAAAGTCCGCCCACTCCAGCCCCGGTCCCCAAAAGACCGGGGCTTTTTTCTTGCCGGACGCTGGCTTCGACCTGCGGGAATCGACACGCTACACACTCCGATATGATCCGTGCTGCCCGGGCGCCGGCGCAGTCGGCCCGGCCACGCACATCATCAATATTCGTTCGGAGGCTGGACATGCGAGCCCGCAGCCCTGGTGTCGTCATCGCTTGTTGTTGCGTGCTCACCGCCGGGACGGTGCAAGCCAGGCAGGCCGACATCGTCTTGCTGAACGGGGCCGTCTACACCGTCGATGCCGCCCAGCCGACCGCTGCTGCGGTGGCGATAGCGCAAGGCCGCATCGTCTATGTCGGCACCGATGCCGCTGCGCGGAAGTACGTCGGCGGGAATACCCGCGTCGTCGACCTGCAGGGGCGGACGCTGCTGCCGGGCTTCCAGGATTCGCACCTGCATCCTGGCGACGTGCCGAATCCAGGCACGGCGCTCGATCTCGGCGGACTGAAGACCCGCGAGGAGATCTTCGCGCGCATCCGCGGATTTGCTGCGGCACATCCGCGCAAGGAGTGGATCGTCGGCACGGGCTGGGATGAATCGGCTTTCCTGCCGAGCGGTCAGCCGACGCGCGAGTTGCTCGACGCGGCCGTGCCCGACCGGCCCGCCTTCCTGACGAACAACTCGCTGCACATGGGCTGGTCGAACTCGCAGGCGCTGGCGAAGTCCGGGGTCGCGGCTGACACCCCGGACCCGCCGAACGGCCGGATCGAGCGGGACGAGGCGGGGCGCCCTACGGGCGTGCTGCAAGAGGCGGCGATGGACGTCGTGCGCGGCGTCATCCCGCCGCAGACGACGGATGAAATGGCCGAAGACCTCGCCGCGGCGCTGAACGAGCTGAAGCGCAACGGAATCACGGCATTCATGGATGCCTTAGTGAGTCCTGCCTTGCTGCAGGCGTACCTGGCGCTGGCGCAGGCCGGCCGCATCGACCAGCGCGTGGCTGTCTGCCAGTACTACGATCCCGCGCTGGCCGATGATCGTCAGGTCATCGACCTCACGAGCCGACGCAAGGTGTTCACGGGCACGGCTATCGACGCCAACTGCGTGAAGATCGTGCTCGACGGCGCCTACGGTTCACACACGGTCGCGCTGCTGCAACCGTATAGCGACGAACCGGGGAAGTTCGGGCACGGCAAGCTGTTCCTCGAACCCGATCGTCTCAAGCGCGTCGTTGCCCGACTCGATGCCGAGGGCTTCCAGGTTCATGTGCATGCGCTCGGTGACGGCGCGGTGCGCGCATCGCTCGACGCGTTTGCGGAAGCCCGCCGCGTGAACGGCGTGCGCGATTCGCGCCACACGCTGGCCCACCTCGCCATGATCGACGCTGCCGACCTGCCGCGCTTCAAGGCGCTCGGCGTCGTTGCGAACATGTCGCCGCTGTGGAATCGAGGCGATCCGTGGGAGACCGTGTTCGCGACGAAGATGTTCGGCCCCGAACGAAGTGCGAACCTGTACCTGACGCGCTCGCTGCTCGACGCCCAGGCCACGCTCGTCTGGGGCTCGGACTGGCCGGTCACCGGCGTGGATCCGCTGGACGGCATTGAGACCGCAGTCACGCGACGCTATCCGGGCGGCAGGAACCCGGACGGTGTCGAAGACATCTCCTGGATTCCCGCGCAGCGCGTGACGCTGCCCGAAGCCGTTGCCGCGTACACGGCGTCGGGCGCTTACCTGCTCCACGACGAAGCCGAGCGCGGCACGATCGCCGTCGGCAAGCTCGCCGACCTCGTCGTGCTGAGCCGCAACCTGTTCGCGACCGATCCCCTGGCCATCCACGCCATCGAGGTCGACATGACGCTTGTCGGCGGCCATGTCGTGTTCGAACGCCGCTAGACGTCGCCGATCCTGAGCACCGCGATTGCGACCCGCACTTCGATCAGGAAACTGACGAACGCGGCAACCAGCGCGCACATCGCCAGCACGAACAGCAGCGCGAGCGGCGGCGCTAGATTGAGCGGTATGAACGTGCTCGAGAACAGCAGGGCGATGACGATGGCCACCAGCAGGGCCGCGATGGTGCCGAGCGTGATTGCAATGTTGATATAGCGGGCGCGCCTCGACAGCGCCTGCAACTGGCTGCGAATGCGATCGGCGTCGCGCGCCTCAGGCACGCGCAACTCCTTCTCCATGTTGCGCGCGCGGTCGACGATGCGCGCGAGGCGGCTCGCCAGCACGCCCAGGAAGACCCAGATGCCGGACAGCAGGAACACCGGCGCGAGCGCGAGCTGGATCGCATGGGCAATGTCGACGACTTCGATTCCATCCACGGCGCTGTTTCCTGCACGTTCCAATGCGCGATTGTAGTGGCTCGGCGGTTGCCACGCGTCGCGGTTCACGCGCACCATCGCGGCGCATGCCGACGGCCGCGACAAGAGACCAGCACCCCGGCCAGGACCCGTTGCCGGCCATCAAGGCGGAGCTGGCAACGGTCTGGCCTGCGGCGGGCACGCTTCGTCGCAACTGGCCGATCCACCTGCGGCTGGGCCGGAGCTGATTCCTCTATAATCGCCGGCCTTGTGGCCCACAGCGGCCGCGCCCGGTAATCACGGAGTCCTGACGATGCAGTTGCGCTGGTCCTTGCCTGTCGCCCTGACCCTGACGACTCTTGCCGCCTATGCTGCGCCGCAGGCGCCGGAATCGCCCGCCGCCGCAACCGCACCTGCGGTTGCTGCCGCGCCGGACGTGGCGGCACTGACGTCCGGCCTGATCCTGCAGAACTTCGACCGCACGGTGCGGCCGCAGGACGACCTGTACCGGTTCGTCAACGGCACCTGGCTGAAGAACACGGAGATTCCGCCGGACAAGTCCAACTACGGTGCGTTCACGCTGCTGTCGGACGAGGCCGAGAAGAACCTGCGGGTGATCGTCGAGGAAGCGGCCGCGGCCAACGCTGCGGCAGGGTCCGACCAGCAGCTGATCGGCGACTACTACTCGAGCTTCATGGACGAGGCGAAGGCCGAGCAGCTCGGCATCAAGCCGCTGCGGCCCGAGCTGGACCGCATCGCGGCGATCCAGGACCGCAAGCAGCTCCTGCATTATCTTGCCCGTGCGCAGTTGCTGATGATTGACAACCCGATCGGCGCGCAGATCTTCGCGGATGCGAAGAACCCGGACCTCAACACGCTGTGGGTGACGCAGTCGGGCCTCGGCCTGCCGGAGCGCGACTACTACTTCTCGGAGGAGAAACGGTTCGTCGAGATCCGCGCCGCCTATGAGAAGCACATCGACAACGTGTTCAAGCTGGCCGGCCGAAGGACTCCGCAGCGGTGGCAAAGGACCTGATGGCGTTCGAGACGCGCATCGCCAAGGCCTCGTGGCCGGCGGTGAAGATGCGCGACATCGAGGCGCTCTACAACCCGGTCACGGTCGAGGATGCCGAAAAGGCGACGCCCGGCATCGACTGGTCGACATGGCTCACGCAGATGACGCTGCCGGGCTCGGGCCAGCTGGTGCTGACGCAGCAGGATTACTTCCAGGAAGTCGGCAAGGCGCTCGACGACGTGCCGCTCGCGACGTGGCGGGACTACCTCACGCTGCGCACGATCGATGCGTTCTCGCCGTACCTGAGCAAAGCGTTCGTCGACGAGAACTTCGACTTCTACCAGCGCACGCTCTCCGGCACGCCGCAGATCAAGCCGCGCTGGAAGCGCGCGCTCGCCGAACTCGAAGGCGCGGTGGGCGACGTCCTCGGCAAGGAATACGTCAAGCGTCACTTCCCGCCGGAAGCGAAGCAGCGCATGGATGTCCTGGTCGCGAACCTGCTCAAGGCGTTCGATACGTCCATCGACGAACTCGCGTGGATGGGGCCGGAAACGAAGCAGGAAGCGCACGCCAAGGTCCGCAACTTCACGGTCAAGATCGGCTATCCGACCAAGTGGAAGGACTACACGGGCCTCGTGACCAGCAAGGACGACCTGGTCGGCAACGTGCTGCGCGCGCGTGAGGTGAACGTGAAGCGCGAGCTGGCCAAGGCCGGCCAGCCGGTCGACAAGACCGAGTGGGGCTTGACGCCGCAGACGGTCAACGCCTACTACAACCCGCTCGCCAACGAGATCGTGTTTCCGGCCGCGATCCTGCAGCCGCCGTTCTTCGACATGAAGGCGGACGACGCCGTGAATTACGGCGGCATCGGCGCGGTGATCGGCCACGAGATCAGCCACGGGTTCGATGACCAGGGCCGCAAGTTCGACGGCAAGGGCGTCCTGCGCGACTGGTGGACGGACAAGGACAACGAGCTGTTCATGGCGCGAGCCAACGCGCTCGTGCAGCAGTACAACGAGTTCAGCCCGGTCGCCGGAATGAACGTCGACGGCCAGCTCACGCTCGGCGAGAACATCGGCGACCTGTCGGGCCTGGCGGTGGCGCACAAGGCATACCAGATTGCTTTGAACGGCCAGCCAGCGCCCGTGCTCGACGGTTACTCCGGCGGCCAGCGTTTCTACCTCGGCTGGGGCCAGATCTGGGCAAGGAACTACCGCGAGGACGAGCTGCGCAAGCGCCTGAAGACGGACCCGCATAGCCCGAGCGAGTACCGCGTCAACGGCATCCTGCGCAACATGCCGGCGTTTGCCGAGGCGTTCGACGTGAAGGCCGGCGACAAGTTGTACCTCGCACCGGAACGGGCCGTCCGTATCTGGTGACCGGATTCTGCTAAATTCGCAGTCGTCCGGGGTGGAACGATCGGCAATCCAAGGAGAACGACCCGATGCGAGCCTTGCAAGCGCTCTTGCTGGTGGTGGCTGCCACGCTGCTGTCCGGTTGCGGTTACAACACGATCCAGGTGCAGGACGAAGCGACGAAATCGGCATGGTCCGAAGTCGTCAACCAGTACCAGCGCCGCGCTGACCTGATCCCGAACCTGGTCAACACGGTGAAGGGTTTCGCCGCGCAGGAGCAGGCCGTGCTGATCGGCGTCACCGAGGCCCGCGCCAGGGCGACGCAGGTGCAGGTGAAAGCCGACGACCCCGCTTCGTTGCAGCAGTTCCAGGCTGCGCAGGGCGAGCTGTCGAGCGCGCTTTCGCGCCTGATGGTCGTGGTCGAGAAATACCCGGAGCTCAAGTCGGACCAGAATTTCCGTGACCTGCAGGCGCAGCTCGAAGGCACCGAGAACCGGATCACGGTCGCGCGCAATCGCTACATCCAGGCGGTGCAGGATTACAACGTGACGATCCGCAGGTTCCCGACCAACCTCACGGCCATGATCTTCGGCTACAAGGTGAAGCCGAACTTTGCGGTCGAAAACGAAGCTGCGATCGCGAAGCCGCCGACCGTGGACTTCAGCGCACCGCCGGCGACCCCGGCCCCGGCGCCCGCACCGGCGACCAGCTGAGGCACTCCTCGCGTCGCGCCTCCGCTGGGGCGCGGCGCGGGGCGATCCCATGGTCGTCGCGTCGTTCCCGCTCGAAGTCCGGCCGCTGCTGCGAGGCCTGTCGCTTGCGGCCTGGCTGTGGCTCCTGGCTGCAGTCGTCTCACCGGCATTCGCGCAGGGCCTCGCCGCCGTGCCGCAGCTCACGGCGCGGGTCACTGACCTCACCGGTACCCTGGCGGCCGACCAGTCTTCGGCGCTCGAAGCCAAGCTGGCGGCGTTCGAGCAGTCGAAGGGCAGCCAGGTCGCGGTCCTGATCGTGCCGACGACACAGCCCGAGGCAATCGAGCAGTACTCGATCCGCGTGGTCGACCAGTGGCAGCTCGGCCGGGGCAAGGTCGACGACGGCGTGCTGCTGCTGATAGCACTGAACGACCGCAAGGTTCGCATCGAAGTCGGCTACGGCCTCGAAGGAGCGCTGCCCGACGCCACGGCGAACCGCATCATCCAGCAGGACATTGCGCCAGCGTTCAAGCGCGGCGACTACTACGACGGCATCAATACCGGCGTCGATCGCATCATGCGCGTGATCGAGGGCGAGCCGTTGCCCGACCCGGAGTTCAGCCCGCCTGCGGCCGGCATCCCCGGGCTCCTGCATTTCCTGCCGTTCCTGTTCATCTTCGCGATGGTCGGCAGCTCGATCTTTCGGCGGCTGTTCGGACGCGTGGGTGGTGCACTCGCCACCGGCGGCCTGGTCGGTTTCCTGGCCTGGTTGACCATCAGCATCCTCGGCATCGCCGTGATTGCAGGCCTCGTCGCCTTCTTCTTCGCGCTCATGGGTGGCATGGGTGGAGGAGGCGGACCAGGTGCCGGTAGTAACGGCTGGTACAGCCGACGTCACGGCAGTGGCTGGGGTTACGGCGGCGGTTTCGGTGGTGGGCTCGGTGGCGGCGGTGGTTTCGGTGGCGGTGGATTTGGCGGCGGTGGCGGCGGATTCGGTGGCGGCGGCGCCTCGGGCGGCTGGTGATGACCATGGACTGGACGCGTTTTTTTCGTCATCTGCTTTCGACGCGTGGCAAACTTGCGCGCGCTTTTCCGGTCGAAGCCCTCGAGGCGATCGAACGTGCAGTCACCGAATCGGAACTCCTGCACAGCGGCGAAATCCGCTTCGCGATCGAAGCGGCGCTCGAGCCCAGCGAGATCTGGGGAGGCAGGACCCCGCGGGCCCAGGCACTGCGGGTCTTTGCGGCGCTGGGGGTCTGGGATACGGAAGCGAACAACGGCATCCTGATCTACGTGCTGCTGGCGGATCGCGACGTGGAGATCGTGGCGGACAGGGGCTTCAACGGTCGCGTGAGCCCCGCGGAGTGGGCTGCGGTCTGCAACACGATGGAAGAGAAGTTCCGCGCCGGGCAATATGAGCGGGGCGCGGTGGAAGGAGTGCACGAGGCTGGCCGGCTGCTGGCCCGTCACTACCCGCCGTTGCCCGGCGGGCGCGACGAAGACGAACTGCCGAACCGCCCCGCCGTGCTCTGAACGGCCGCGGGCCGTCCGACGCTGACGAGAGGTGGAAAGTGATTGGATCCGTGAATCTTCCAGGCATCCGGTCGACGCGCCGCGTGGCGCTCGTCGCCGTATTCGCGACGCTTGCGGGCTGCAGCATCTTCGCGCCGCAGCAGCAGGAGCCGCCGCCGCCGCCGCCAGAACCGCCGAAGCCGCAATACGCGGAACCGCTCGCGACGCACACGTTCCCTTTCGACCCGCAGACCACGGCGGTCGTAGGCGCGTTGCAGGCGACGATCGCGACCCATGAAGACACGCTCCCCGACATCGCGCGCCGCTTCAATCTCGGCTACGACGAAGTCATCAACGCCAATCCGGGCGTCGACCCGTGGCTCCCGAAGGAGGGCACCCGCATCGTATTGCCCACGCAGTTCGTGCTGCCGGATGCGCCGCGCGAAGGCCTGGTCGTCAACCTCGCGGCTTTGCGGATGTATTACTTCCCGAAGCCCGCGCAGGGCGAGCAGCGCGTGGTGGTCACGGTGCCGATCGGCATCGGCATGGTCGGCTGGGCGACGCCCGAAGGCACCACGAAGATCGTCTCGAAACGCAAGGACCCGGTCTGGACCCCGCCCGCTTCCGTGCGCAAGGAACACGCGGCCGAAGGCGACATCCTGCCCGCGCGGGTGCCGGCCGGTCCCGACAATCCGCTCGGCGCGTTCGCGATGAACCTCGGCTGGCCGAGCTATCTCATGCATGGCACCAACAAGCCCGCCGGCGTCGGCATGCGCGCGAGCCATGGTTGCATCCGGCTGTATCCGGAAGACATCGCGACGCTGTTTCCGCAGTTACCGATTGGCACCAAGGTCACGGTCGTCAACCAGCCGCTGCTCTACAAGGTGCAGGACGGCCAGTTCTACGTGCAGTCGTTCCCTCCGCACGAGGAGCATCCTGAGGCGAAAGCGGCGGCCAAGGGCCAGCGCTTCAACAAGAAAGTGCAGGAAAAGATGGCGCAGCGCGCGAAGCCGGCGGCCGTCACGGTCGACTGGGCGCTCGTGGAGCAGGTGGTGAACGCGGCGAAAGGCGTGGCCGTGCCCGTGTCGCAGCCGGCCGTCGGTCTCGACCAGTTCCTGGCGTCGGCGCGGCTCGTCGAGAATCGCATCCCGGCGGGCGCGACCTGGGACGGCAGCGACCGACCCGTGCCGATTCGCGACGAGGCACCCGCGGCTGCTCCGGTCGCGGCCAGCGGCGGGCGCTAGGCGACCGTGCGAGGGCTCCCGGCCGGCTGGTACCTCGACCCCGACCGCGCACCGCTCGAAGACTCCGCCATCTTCGCCCCGAGCTGGCAGTTCGTCTGCCACGTCTCGGACCTGCCTGCGTCCGGCACCGCGGTGCGATACGACTGCGGCGCGCGTTCTGGGGTGGTGTTGCGGACGAAGGCGGGCGGCCTGCAGGGCTTTCGCAACGTCTGCCGTCATCGGGGCGCGCGCCTCGTCGAGGGCGACGCGCACACCGGGCTCGCGTTCTGCATCGACGGCCGCCTGCGCTGCCCGTACCACGGCTGGACCTACGACGAATCGGGCGCGCTCGCCAGCATTCCCGCCGGCCAGCACTTCGATGAGTTCGACGCGGACGCGCACTCGCTGCATCGGCTCCACGTCGCCCAGTGGCGCGGCCTGGTCTTCGCGGCCTTCCACACGCCGCGGCAAGCGGTCGAGCAGGTGCTCGACGCAGCAGCCGGTACCTGGCCGGACCTGACGTCGATGCGACGCGTGATCGAGCCGCGCGCAACGCCCTGCGCGGCCGACTGGAAACTGGCGTGCGAGCACACGCTCGACACCGCGCACGTCGACATTGCGCGACCTGCCCTGAAGCCGCGGTTGTTCGCGCCATTGGTTTTCGAACGGGGCGACGGTGACGCCCTGCGCGCGACAGCTGCAGTCGCTACGGGTGCCCTCGGCGACACGTGGTCGTCGCGCGTGTACCGCCGGTTGCTGCGCGACAGGCAGTCGACCCCGGCACGTGCCGAGTATGTCTACCTCTGGCCGAATCTGCTGTTGCAGCTCGCACCCGATGGCTTGTCCATCCTGCAGGTCCTGCCGGGCGCCACCGGTCACAGCACGTTGCGTGAGTTGCGCTACGCGGCAACCGACTCGAGTCGCGAGATGCGCCTGCTGCGTTACACGCATCAGCGTGTGCGGCGCCAGGCTTTCGCGGCGGACGCGCGCATGCTGGCACGCGTGCAGGAAGGGATGGGGGTGCTGGGCGCCGATGAAGCGGGCCCGATCGCAACGGGCGAGGTCGGGTTGCGTTGGTTCGCCGAGCACTGTCGCGCGCGCCTGCCTGCACCGGCGACCAGTACGCTGTCCATTGGCGGCCGCAAGCGCCGCAGGACTGCTCCGTCCGTTGGAGCCTGAATTCGACCGCGGCGCCAGGCGGTGGGTCGGGGGGTCGCTTCGAAGGCCGATGACTTATGGTACTTTAAGGTAGTTTTCCCGAGGCGGGGCGCGGCTTTGCGCGATATTTCCCACACTGGCATCACGGTGACGGAAGCGGTTGGCGCAGACGTGCCGATCGTTCGCCTGCCGACGGCGACGACGGGTTTCGTCGGCCGTGCGTTGCGCGGTCCCGTGAACCGTCCCGTGCGTGTGCGCGATTTCGCCGAGTACCAGCAGGTGTTCGGCGGGCTGTGGCAACCGAGCATGCTGTCGTACGCCGTCGAACAGTACTTCGACAACGGCGGTCGCGAGGCGGTCATCGTGCGCGTCGTGAACGGCGGCGCGCCGGCCACCATCAGCCTGCCTTGCGGCGACGAGAAGCTGGTGCTCGAAGCGCTCAGTCCCGGCACACGGGAAATTCTGCGGGCCTCCGTCGACTACGACAACATCGCGCCCAGCGAGGAAGATCGCTTCAACCTCGTCCTGCAGCGCCTGCGCACGCTCGGGTCCGAGCAGATCGAAGACCAGGAGATTTTCCGGCGGCTGTCGACGGCTCCCGGCACCACGCGATTCGTCGCCTCGGCGCTGCAGGAATCCCTGCTGGTGCGGGTGCGCGGCGCCGTGCCGCACGCCCGTCCGGACCGCACCTTCCGTGCGGGTGCGCGCCACCCGATCGGCTACGTCGATTCGAATCCAGATGGCGACGATGGCTCGCCGCTCACCGATTACGACCTGATCGGCTCGGCTGAACGCGGCACCGGCCTCTTCGCATTGCGCGATGTCGAGGACCTGCATTTCGTCTGCGTGCCGCCGCCGGCGCGCGATCGCGACATCGGCCCTGGCGTGCTGCTCGTCGCGACGCAGTTCTGCCGCGACCACCGCGCGCTGCTCGTCGTGGATCCGCCTGCTGCGTGGCAGACGACCGACGACGCATTGCAGGGCCTGCGCGAACTCGCGTTCCAGAGCGATTCCGCGTTCATCTGTTTCCCGCGCGTGCAGGCATTCGACCGGCTGCGCGGCCGCTTCGAGTCTTTCGCCAACAGCGGCGCGGTCGCGGGTGCGCTCGCGCGCATGGATGCACATCGCTCGCCGTGGGACGGACTGCCCGACGAGCAGATCCTGCTGCGTCCCGGCACGCGTCCCCTGCACGCACTGACGGAGATCGACTGCCAGAAACTCACGGCGCAGGGGGTCAACCCGCTGCATGCGGTCCGTGCCAGCGTTGCCGGCACGGCGCAGCTCAAGACGCTGGCGCGTGGAGCCGGTGCCGGCCCTGAAAGTTCGCTGCTCACGTTCCGTCGACGGCAGCTGCTGACCATCAACAGCATCGAGAGCGGCACACGCTGGGCGCGCTTCGAAGGACGCGATCGCAATACCTGGCCGCGACTCGCACGGCAGGTGCACGCCTTCCTGCTCGGGCTTGCCGCCAGCGGCGCCTTTGGCAAAGGCGCGGACGCGCAGCATTGCGAAGTCGTCTGCGACGAGTTCATCAACACGACCGAAGACGTCAGGAACGGCGTGGTGCATTGCCTGATCTCGCTGCCCACGCCGCGCCTCGGCGAGAACCGCTCGTTCATGCTCACGCATCGCCTCGAGGGCAGCACGCTGCGGGCCGTCAGGCCGCGACAGTTGCCGCCTGGCACGCGCTTCACCGTGCGTGAGCCGCCGCGTCCCGTCGTCGACGACTTGCCCGAAGACACCACGCAACGCCGGACGCTGGCACAGGAGTTGTTCGCGTCGACGCCCGATCAGCGGCCCGCCGTGTCTTCAGGCGCCCTGCGTCCCGAAGCCGCCGCCGCCCGGCGTCTCGATCTCAATCTGATCGCCCGGCTCTACGGCGAGCCCGAACGTCGCGGCGACCGTTTCTGAGCCGGCGCGGCCGCGTCGCCTGACCGTGTTGCGCCCGGGCGCCCCGGGGGCGCCCCCCTCGAGACCGAACGGCGCAATGCGCCGATGATTGGACAGCACGTTTGCCGTCATCGCCTCCCGGAATTCGACACGCCGCACGAGACCGTCGCCACCGCGGTGCCGGCCTGCGCCGCCGGAGCCGCGACGAATCGAGAATTCGCGCAGCAGCACGGGGAACCGCGTTTCGAGCACTTCGGGATCGGTGAGCCGCGAGTTGGTCATGTGCGTCTGCACGCCGCTTGCGCCATCGAAATCCGGACCGGCCCCTGCGCCTCCGGCGATGGTTTCGTAGTATTGATAACGCTCGTTGCCGAACGTGAAGTTGTTCATCGTGCCTTGCGCGGCAGCCTGCAGTCCCAGGGCTCCGTACAGCGCATCGACGATGCACTGCGAAGTCTCGACGTTGCCGGCGACCACGGCCGCGGGTGCGACCGGGTCGAGCATCGACCCGTGCGGCACGACGATGGTCAGCGGTCGCAGGCAACCTGCGTTGAGCGGGATCGGCTCGTCGATCAGCGTGCGGAAGACGTAAAGCACCGCCGCGGTCGTGACGGCAAGCGGTGCGTTGAAATTGTTGGCCTGTTGCGGTGACGTACCCGCGAAGTCGACGGTGGCCGTGCCGGCATGCGGCTCGACAGCGATGCGCACCGCGACCACCTGGCCATTGTCCATCTCGTAGCGGAAGCTGCCGGCGCGCAGCCGGCGGATCGCGCGGCGCACGCAGCGTTCGGCGTTGTCCTGCACGTGGCGCATGTACGCGAGCAGCGTGGCGCCGCCGTGGTCTGCGGCGGCGCGCCGCAATTCCCGTTCGCCACGGGCATTGGCCGCCAGCTGCGCCCGCAGATCCGCGAGGTTCTGCGGGAAATTCCGTGCGGGCCAGGGGTTGCCGCAGAACAGCTGACGCAGTCTCGCGTCATCGAGCACCCCTTCGCGCATGATGCGCGTCGGCGCCACCAGCGCGCCTTCATCGTCGATGGTGCGGCTGTCCGGCGGCATGGAGCCGGGCGAGATCCCGCCCACGTCGGCGTGGTGCGCACGCGAGGCCGTAAAGAATTCGACGCGGGTGCCGCCCGCGTCGAACACTGGCGAGACCACCGTCATGTCGGGCAGGTGCGTGCCGCCGGCGTACGGCGAATTCACCAGGTAGGCATCGCCGGGGCGCATGTCGTCGCCGAACGCGTCGAGCACGGCGGCCACGCTCGCGCCCATCGACCCCAGGTGCACGGGCATGTGTGGCGCGTTGGCCACGAGGTTTGCCGCAGCATCGAAGATCGCGCACGAAAAGTCGAGGCGTTCCTTGATGTTGACCGAACTGGCCGTGTGTCGCAGCACGGCGCCCATCTGCTCCGCGACGTGCATGAACAGGGCGTTGAATACCTCGAGCCGCATCGGATCGGGCTCGGTGGCGGGCGCGTCCAGGCGAGCGATGCTGCGTGCGGCCTGCGACCGGTGCAGGACGACCAGGCCGCTCGGTGCGACGTGACCCGCCCAGCCGGGAGCGATCCAGCTCGTCGCGCCGTCTTCGCAGAGCAGCAAAGGCCCGTTCAGCCGGGCGCCCGGCGTGAGATCGCGGCGTGCGACGACCGGCACCGTGCGCGAGGCCCCCTCGATCCATACCGAGGTACTCGCAGCTGGCGATCCAGCGTCGGCGATCAACGGTTCCTTGCCGGTGACCAGGTCCGGTGCTGCCGCTGCCACGCGTTCGATGGCTTCGGCCATGACCGAGCCGATGACCAGCGGTGCAGTGTCGTCGGCAAAGCCGTAGAGCCGGCGGTGCGCCTCGAAGAACGCGACGCGAAGCCTGTCTGCGGGCTGCCACCGCAGCTCGAGCGTGGTGTCGGAGCCCGCGAGTCGCACGTGCGCACTGCTGCGCGTCTCGACGAGCGACACGGCGACGCACTGGCGCAGCAGGTCATCACGCGCATCGGCTTCGAGTTCCCGCAATGTCCGACCGCCAGCCGCATGCCCCGACGCATCGAGTGCGGCTTCGACCGTGCGGCGGCGAATCGCGCGGCGACCGGTCAGGCCGATGCCATATGCGGACAGCACGCCCGCGAGCGGATGCAGCAACACCTCGTCGGCACCGAGCAGCCCTGCCACGGCGCATGCGTGCTGCCCTGCCGCGCCGCCAAACGAGAGCAGGCCGAAGCGTGCCGGGTCTTCGCCGTGGTGCAGGGCGAGTTCGCGGATCGCGTTGGCCATGCGCGCGCAGGCGACCTGCAGGAAAGCTTCGGCCAGCGCCTCCACACCGTACTCGAGTCCCGCTTCGTCGTGGGCCGCTGCGGCCAGCTCGGCGAGTCGCGCGCGCGAGGCGGCCGGATCGATCGGTTGATCGCCCGCCGGGCCAAAGACGTGCGGAAAGTGATCCACGGGAATGCGTCCCAGCACGACGTTGCAGTCGGTGATCGTGGCGGGGCCGTTGCGGCGGTAACACGCCGGCCCAGGATCGGCGCCGGCAGAGGCGGGCCCCACCTGCAGGCGACCGTCGGCGAACCGCAGCAGCGAACCACCGCCCGCCGCGATCGTGGTGATGTCGACCATCGGAGTCTGCAAGCGCACCCCGTCGATCTCGGCGGCGAACCGCCGCGGGATGTCGCCGGTGGACAGGCTGACGTCCGTCGACGTGCCTCCCATGTCGAAGCCGATCAGCCGGCGCGGGCCGTCTGCGCTACCGGCGGCGATCATCCCGACCACGCCCCCGGCGGGACCCGACAAGATGCCGTTCACGCCGCGAAAGCCCTCGGCATCGACGAGCCCGCCGTTGCTCTGCATGAAGGCGACGGTCGCGTCGCCGTGCGCTTTACGCAGGCTCGCGCGGAAACTCCGCGTGTAGCGCAGAAGAATCGGCGAGAGGTAGGCGTCGGCCACGGTCGTGTCGCCGCGCGCCACGAAGCCGAGGAGCGGCGCCGCAGCGTGCGACGCGATCACTTCGCCGAAGCCTGCTGCGCGTGCAATTTCCGCGGCACGGATCTCGTGGGCCGGATGCCGGAAGCCGTGCAGGAATGCGACGGCGACCGCCTCGATGCCGGCTGCTCGCGCCGCCACGAGTGCGCGGCGCAGCGCTGCTTCGTCCAACGGCAACAGCACCTGTCCATGGACGTCCACGCGCTCCGGAACTTCGACCACATCCCGGTACAGCGGGGACGGGCGACGGATGGCGCGAGCGAAGATGTCGGGTCGATCCTGGTACCCGATCAGCAGCGCGTCGCGCATTCCCTGCGAGGTGACCAGCAGTGTCGGCGCGCCCGCGCGCTCGAGCAATGCATTGGTGGCGACGGTGGTGCCGAGCCGTACCGAAGTCACGCGACGGCCGCAGGCAGCGCCGTGCCGTTCGAGCAGCAAGCCGATGCCGCGCAATGCCGGATCTGCCGGCCGATGCGGGTCCCGCGACAGGACCTTGCAGGTGTGCAGTGAACCGTCCGGCGCGGTGCCGACCACGTCGGTGAACGTGCCGCCGCGATCCACGGCGAACGCCCAACCGACCGCTTCCCGTTGTGCAATGTGCGGCAATCGAAACCGACTCCCGTTCGGCGTCAACGATCGATGGACCACGGATCCCCGAAACCTCATCCGGGCCAGCAATTATTCTGTCAGATCGGCGGCCGCTCGCGCGGACCTGCGCAGCCGGAGCCCTGCTGGAAACCCATGGTCGCGCCGCCGGGGCAGGTTGCAACACGATGCATGGCATCATGCGACCCACCATGCCGAAGCCTGCACGTCCTGCCCGTGCCGACCGCGCAGCCGCCGACGTCGATGAGCGTGAGCGCCGGATCGCAGCGATCATCGGGGTCGTGCGCAGGATTCCTCGCGGCCGGGTGACGACATACGGCGCCGTCGCGGCTCGCGCCGGACTTCCGCGCCAGGCCCGACTCGTCGGCAAGGTGCTGTCCGGCCTGCCACGGGACAGCGGGGTGCCGTGGCAGCGAGTCGTTGCGGCCGGCGGGCGCATCGCCTTTCCGGCAGGTTCGCCTGCGCGCGGACGGCAGATTTCCCGGCTGCGCGCCGAGGGCATCGATGCTGCGCGCGGACGCGTGGACCTGGTCCGTCACGGCTGGGGCGCAGCCGCGGGCGACCTGGACCAGTTGCTGTGGTCGGGCGAATGAGACGCAGGCCGCGTTACGCAGCGCGCGAAAGCCTTATCATGCGCGACATGCGGACTGGAGCGTTTCCCGGATGACCGAGCGATACGTCGTTTTTTCCCATGGCAAGGACAGCGAGCCGTGGGGCAGCAAGATCGCAGCCATGGCCGAAATTGCGCGCGAGGAGGGATTCCACGTCGAATCCGTCGATTATCGCGGCATCGAAGATCCGCAGGCGCGCGTGACACGACTGCTCGCCTTCTGCAAGGACCTGCGTGGATCATTGGTGCTCGTCGGTTCGAGCATGGGCGGTTACGTGTCGGTGGCGGGCTCCTCGCTGCTGCAGGCCCGTGGCATGTTCCTGATGGCGCCGGCGCTCTACATGCCCGGCTACGAGAAGTTCAGCCCGCGACCCGCGCATTGTCCCACGACCATCGTCCACGGCTGGCGCGACGACGTCATCCCGGTCGACAACAGCATCCGTTTCGCGAAAGAGCAGAAGGCGACGTTGCACGTCGTCGATTCGGACCATCAGTTGCTCGACCAGATCCGCGCGATCAACCATTTCTTTGCGTACTTCCTCTTTCAGATCGACGAGTTCCAGTGAGGGAAGGGGAGGAAGGACAGGAAGGATAGGAAGGATAGGAAGGATAGGAAGGTCAGGGAGGATGAAAGTTGGGAGGATCGATGCCGTGTCGACTTCGCTCTTCCGACTTCCTAACCTTCCTACCCTTCCTGTCCCCTTCCTTCCCTTCCTCTCAGAATCCCCGCCCGGGCCCTTGCCCGGGGGAAGCATCATGTCCGTTGCCGCCAGGTTACCTGTCGCCGCCTTTGTGCTGTCGATGCTCGTCGCATGCGGGCCGTCCGCGTCGGATCCGCAGGACGATGCCGCAGGTGAGGCAGAAGCCCGGGAACTGGGCCGGGATACGGACGAGACGGTGCTGGACGACATGATCCAGACCGAGGACAGGGCGCGTGCCGTGGAAGACGTGACCATGGACGCCAAGCGCAATCTCGACCAGGCGATCGACGCCCAGACGGACGGCGCAACCGACGAGTCCGGCGACAATTAGCTCCGCGCCGCGACCGCGGCGGAGCGAGACCATGCAGCGCATCACCGAACCCGAACTCATGGACGAGGCCGAGCAGGCGCGCGCCTATGCGATGGCCGACTTCGCCGAGCCCAACGAGCGCTTCGTCGGCTATTTCGCGACGGAGTTTCCCGAACTGCAGGCTGGCGCGGTGCTCGACCTCGGCTGCGGTCCGGGCGACATCGTGTTGCGCCTGGCGACACGCCATCCCGGACTCACCGTGCATGGCATCGATGGCTCGGCGGCGATGCTGCGGTTTGCCAGCGAAAGCCTGCACGAATCCCCGGAGCTCGGCGGCCGCGTGCAGTTCATCGAAGGATTGCTGCCGGGCGCCACGCTGCCGTTGCCGGGCTACGACGCCGTCGTCAGCAACAGCCTGCTGCACCACCTGCACGATCCGGGCGTGTTCTGGCGCGCGGTGCGCGAGGCGGGCGTCCCCGGCGCAGCCGTGCTGGTGATGGACCTGTTCCGGCCGGAATCTGCGGCGGCGGCGCAGGCCATCGTCGACCAGTACGCCGCGAACGAGCCCGAGGTGCTGCGCCTCGACTTCCTCGCCTCGCTCTGCGCCGCGTTCGAACCCGACGAAATCCGCGCGCAACTGCAAGCGCACGGCCTTGGCGGTCTCAGCGTCAGGACCGTCTCCGACCGGCATCTGCTCGTCACGGGCCGACTGCCACTGCGATGAGCGACTTCTCCGCCTTCGAGCGGCTTGCCCTGCCGATCATCCGCGGGCTGGTCGCCCTGTGGGTGCGGCCGTCCGTGCTGCCGGACGACGCGAAGGCGCGGCTCGGGGCCGGCCGCGTTCCCGTGTACGCGCTCGAGAAGCGCAGCGTGATCGACCTCGCGGTGCTCGAGTACGTCTGCCGCGAGCGGGGTTTGCCGGATCCGCACCTGCCGGTCGGCGCCCAGGCAGTGCTGACGGATTCGTTGATCTTCCTCGAGCGTCGCACCGGTTTTTTCGGGCAGCGCATCGATCGCCGCATGCCTGAGGCGCTGCGCGCGTTGACGGCTGCGGCAGGCGAGGACATCACGTTCGACCCCGAGCTGATTCCGGTGAGCCTGTTCTGGGGCCGCGCCCCGGATCGTGAGCGCACGTGGTTCCGGCTGCTGATCGCCGAGGACTGGGACATTGGCGGGCGCTTCCGCAAGTTTCTCTCGCTGCTCATCAACGGCCGCAACCTGCTGGTGCTGTTCGGCGAGGCCATGCCGGTACAGTCCGCGATGTCGGAGACGCGGGGAATGCCGCGCGGCCCGCGCCGGATGTGGCGCCAGCTGCGCATGCAGTTCCGCAACCAGCGCGCGGCGACGATCGGCCCCGATCTCTCGCATCGGCGCACGATCGTCGCTGAAGTGCTGCGCATGCAGGCGGTGCGCGATGCCGTCCGGCAGGACGTGCAAGGCAAGAATATTGCGCGCCGCGACGCACTCAAAGTCGCACGGGGCTATGCGTACGAGATCGCGGCCAACTACTCGCACGCGTTCGTCGTGTTCATGTCGGGAATCCTCGGCAGGCTCTGGAACCGGCTCTACGACGGCGTCGAGCTCGCCAATTTCGCAAGCCTGCAGTCCGTCGACGAGGGCAGCGAAATCGTCTACGTGCCGTGTCACCGCAGCCACATGGATTACCTGCTGCTGTCGTACGTCGTGTACCACAAGGGCTATGCGGTTCCGCACATCGCGGCCGGCATAAACCTCAACATGCCGGTGATCGGCTCGTTGCTGCGGCGCGGTGGTGCGTTCTTCCTGCGCCGCAGTTTCAGCGGCAACGCGACCTACTCGGCCGTGTTCTCGCGCTACCTCGGCACGATGATGGCGCGCGGCCACTCGATCGAGTATTTCATCGAAGGTGGCCGCAGCCGCACCGGGCGCCTGCTGCAGCCCAAGACAGGCATGCTCGCGATGACCGTGCGCGCCTACGTGCGCAAGCCGGTGCGTCCTGTCGTGTTCGTGCCCATCTATTTCGGCTACGAGCGCCTGGTCGAAGGCCGCACCTACATCGGTGAGTTGTCCGGACGGCCGAAGGAGAAGGAATCGATCATCGGCATGCTGCGTACGCTGCCCGAACTGCGCAGCCGCTTCGGCAAGGTCTACGTCAGCTTCGGCGAACCGCTGCCGCTCGATGGCCTGCTCGAGCGCCACGTGCCGGGCTGGGACCGGCAGCAGCCGGTCACCGAAGAGAAGCCCGCCTGGCTGTCGCCGCTCTGCGTCGACCTGGCGCACCAGATCATGACGCGCATCAACGCCGCCGCGTGCGTGACGCCGGTCAACCTGATGGGCACGGTGCTGCTCGCGACGCCGCGGCAGCGCATGGGCGAGGCCGACCTGGCCCGTCAGCTCGAGCTGTATGCGTCACTGATGCGGCAGGCGCCGTATTCGCCGCGCGTCTGGGTCACGCCGCTCGATGGCCAGTCGATGATCCGGCACTGCGATTCACTGCGCATGCTGTACCGGCAATCGCATCCGCTCGGCGACATCGTCGGCATGTCCGAATCGACGGCGGTGCTGTCCAGCTACTATCGCAACAACGTCCTGCACCTGCTGCTGATGCCTTCGTTGCTGGCGAGCGCCTTCCTCAACAATGCTTCCGTGCGGCGGGTCGACCTGCTGCGATTGGCGGGCCGCGTCTATCCGTACGTCGCGGACGAGTACTTCCTGCACTGGCGCGAGCACGAACTGCCGGCGGTGATCGATGAACTGCTCGAAGACCTGTTGAACCATGGCCTGCTCACGGCTTCCGACGACCGCAACGAATGGCGGCGGCCGGCCGCCGAGTCGAGCGAGGCCGTGCAGCTGTCGGTGCTGGCACGCATCAGCGTGCCGATCCTCGAACGCTATTACCTGGCAATCTCCCTGCTGCTGCGTGCGGGCAGCGGTCGCCTGACGCAGGAAGCGCTCGAGCGGCAGTGCCAGTTGACCGCACAACGCATGGCGATGCTGTACGAGCTCAATTCTCCCGAATTCTTCGATCGTGCGCTGTTCGGAAACTTTGTCGAGCGCCTGCGCGCGCGCAACGTGGTCAGCGAGGCTGCCGAGGGCAGGCTCGTCTTCGATGCGAAGGTGCTCGAGGCCGTAGCGTCGGACGCGCAGTTCGTGCTGCACGAGCAGATCCGCAACTCCATCCTGCAGGTCGTTCACCACTGACCCGGGGCCAGGGTTCGCCGCCGTGGGCTTCCTTCAGGCGGCTGCCCTGCGTCGCCCCGCGGGGCTCCTTCGGGCGACTGTCCTCAGTCATCAAACTTCTTCTGGCGCAGCACCTTCACCTTGCCGCGCTGCGTCTTGCCCTCGAGACGCTTCACCTTCGATGCCCGTGTCGGCCTGGTCTTGCGGCGAGGCTTGGGTTCGACCAGCGCTGCCAGGATCATCGTGCGCAACCGCTCGAGCGCATCCGCGCGATTCTGCTCCTGCGAACGCAGGCGCTGCGCATCGATGACGATCATCCCGGCGTCGGTCATGCGGCGCCCGGCGAGACGCCGCAGTCGTGCGCGTGCGTTCGGCCACAGGTCGTTCCACAGCGCTGAATCGAAACGCAGCTCGATGGCGTTGGAAACCTTGTTGACGTTCTGACCGCCCGGACCCGATGCACGCACGGCGCGGAACTCGATCAGGTCGTCCGGAATCGAGAGCGATTCGTTGATCTCGAAGGGCACGGCCGGCGATCAGTCGCGCGGGGCGGCGGGCGAGGCGGGCGCCATCTCGACGCGGATCTCGCGCTGCGCGACCGGAATCGTCACGCCGTTGTCCTTGAACAACCGCCAGATGCGACGGTTCACGTCGGACCGCACGTTGTTGACGCCTTCCTGCGGGTCCGGAATCCAGAACCGGAGTTCGAGCTCGATGCCGTGGTCGCCGAAGCCCATCAGGCGTGCGACCGGCGCAGGGTCGCGGATGATGCGGGGATGGCCCTCGGTGGACTGCAGCAGCAACCGCATCGCGAGCTCGGGGTCGTCCTTGTAGCTGACGCGGATCGGCAGCTTCAGCCGCACCTTCGGATCGGTGTAGCTCCAGTTGATCACGGGGTTGGTGATCAGGTTCTGGTTGGGAACCAGCGTCTCGACGCCGTCGCGGTCGCGTACGACGACGTAGCGTCCGCGCAGTTCCTCGACCCACCCGAAGCCTTCCGTCGCCGTGCCCGTGGTGCCGGTGAAGCTGATGACGTCGCCCGGCTTGATCGAGCGGTCCATCAACAGCACGAAGCCGCTGACGAAATTGGCCGCGATGCTCTGCAGGCCGAAGCCGAGGCCGATGCCGATCGCGCCGGTGAGCACGTTCAACGTCGTCAGGTCGAGGCCTGCCGCATTCAGCCCGACCAGCACGGAGAGGCCGACCAGGAACGCCTGCACGAACTTCGCGATGCCGATGCGCATCGTCGGCGCGAGGGCGTCGAGCCTGAGCACGTGGCGCTCGAGCCAGCGCGAGGCCCACAGCGCGATCAGCACGAACACGCTGACCGTCACCAGCAGCTTCATCACCGACCAGACGGAAATGCGCGTCTTGCCGGCCTGCATGCCGATGCCGTCGAGGACGCGGATGACCTCGTCGCCCCAGCCCAGCAGGTGCAGCGAGAGGAAGAGCCAGATCACGCCCGCGATCGCCGCCCCCCAGCCCTTGAGCCGCGCGCGCGTGCCGAGCGACACGCGCAGGATGTAGACCACGACCCGGATCAGCAGCAGCAGCCCGATCAGCTGCACTGCCACGTCGACCATGTCGGCCTGCAGTCCTGTCGCGTGCAGCAGGCCGTCGGCCGCGGCCAGGATCAAGAGGGTCAAGGCCGGCGGCGCGCCGACGAAGAGCAATTCGCGCACGCGGTCGGGCAGGTTCTCGGGCTCGGGCGGGACCTTGATGTGCGAGCGGGCATGGATGGCGGCCCACCAGCCGAGCAGCAGCGCGCCGGCGATGACTGCCAGCTGCAGGAAGTTATCGGGCTGTTGCAGGGTTGCCAGGGCGTCGCCGATCGCCTGCAGCTGGGTCTTCATCCCGTCACGCGTTGAGGTCCGGGATCAGCTGGCTCTCGAGGCGAGCGATCTGGTCCTTCAGCAGGAGCTTGCGCTTCTTCAGCCGGCGCAGCTGCACCTGGTCCACGTAGAGGTCGAGCTGCAGGCGATGGATCACGTCGTCGAGATCGCGGTGCTCGATGCGCAGGCCCCGCAACCGGTGCAGGTTCTGGAACGTCTCGGTGTCGACGTTGTCCGTCTGTTCAGCCATCGCAGGCGCTGTTCGTGGTCCGGGGCGGGGCAGGTACTTTAGCCCCCGGCCGCACAAAATGGGAGCTAGTCCAACCCGATGGTCTCCACGCGCTGCCCGAACATCACGACGAACCCCTGCTGCCGGGTATTGCCGTCGAGCGTGTAATCGAAGAGGTAGGTGCGCTCGAAGGCCAGCCGCCCGCCGGCGGCCCGGACGAGCTTGATCGACCGGAAGGCGACGGTCCCGTCGAGCAGGACGCCGCCCGTCGCAACGCATGTTTCACGGGCGGCGTCGTTGGCTCTTTCACGTGCCCCGAGCGCGTCGTGCCAGAACAGCACGAAGCCGCTGAAGGCGATGCACAGGAGCAGCAGGCTCCACGAGAGTTCCACGTCAGACGGGACTCAGAACAGCTTGTGCCAGGGCCGGGAGGCGTCGCCGAAAGCGAGAAAGTGCGGGTTCAACAGGGTGTCGCGCTCGTTGTAGCGCAGGGGCAGGCCATCCAGCGTCGTTACCGACCCGCCGGCCGCCTCGACCACCGCCTGCGCGGCCGCGGTGTCCCATTCGCAGGTCGGCCCCAGGCGCGGGTAGAAGTCGGCCGTCCCCTCGGCGACCAGGCAGAACTTGAGCGAGCTGCCCATCGGCCGCATCTCGTGCGCTCCGATCCGTTCGAGCACGCTGTCGAGCGAGTCGCCGCGATGCGAGCGACTGCCGACGATCACGAGTGGGTCCGCGGCGGGGTAACGCACCTGGATGGGTCGCGCAGCGCCGCCGTCGTGCGCGACGAACGCGCCGGCGCCTGCGACGCCGTAGTAAACCAGGTTGAGCACCGGCGCCGCCACGACGCCGAGGACGGGCTTGTGGTTACGGACCAGCGCGACATTGACCGTGAACTCGCCGTTGCGGTTGATGAATTCCTTGGTGCCGTCGAGCGGATCGATCAGCCAGAAATCGCTCCATCGGTGCCTGACCTCCGGCGCGTGCTCAGCCGCCGACTCTTCCGAAAGCACGGGGATGTCCGGGGTGAGCTGGCGCAGCCCGGCGCTCAGAATGTCGTGCGCGGCGCGGTCGGCGCGCGTGATCGGCGAATCGTCGGCTTTGTATTCGACGTCGTGGCCGGACGCGTAGACCTCGAGGATCGCGGTGCCGGCGGCGGCGACCAGCCGCAGGACTTCGGGCAGGAGCGACGCAGGGTCGCGGGTCAGGGCAGTACTCAAGCTCATCTCCCGGTAATGGACGGCCGTATCATACCGGCCCCGCCCACCCGCCTGTGTTACCTGAACGGCCCGCGCCCATGTCCTCCTTTCCGATCCCCGAGTGGTCCCGCATCGACGTCGTGTGTCTCGACATGGACGGCACGGTGCTCGACCTGCATTTCGACAACCTGTTCTGGCTCGAGGTGCTGCCGCGGCGCTGGGGCGAGGCACGCGGCCTCGATCTTGACGCGGCGATGGCGCAACTGCGGCCGCGGTTCGACGCCAGGCGGGGCACGCTCGACTGGTACTGCGTGGATCACTGGAGCGACGAACTCGGGCTCGACATCCCGGCGCTCAAGCACGAACTGCGGGACGAGATCCGCTACCTCGAGGGCGCTGCGGAATTCCTCGACCTGCTGCGGGGCCGCGGCAAGCGCGTGCTGCTCACGACCAACGCCCATCCGATCAGCCTGCAGGTGAAGGATTCGCAGACACAGCTGTCGCGGCACTTCGACGAACTCGTGTCGTCGCACGAATTCGGCGTGCCGAAGGAAAGTCAGGAGTTCTGGGTGGAACTCGCACGCAGGCACGATGTGCCGCCCGCCCGCACATTGTTCGTGGACGACAGCGTGGCCGTGCTGCGGGCGGCGCGCCAGGCGCGAGTGGGTTGGATTTATCAGGTGCTGCAGCCGGACTCGACGCGTCCGCCGCATCCCCCGGTCGATGGCATCGCGGGGGTGCGCAGGCTGGCAGACCTGCGCGACTCGGTCCTGGATCAGCTCTCCGCAGGCGCGGGGCCGGAATCACCGCCGCCCTGAGGCGCGCCGGAACCTTCGCCCCGTGGGCCTCCGGAACGTCCGCGTCCGCCGCGACGACGCCGTGGGCGGGGAGCGCCGCTTTCTCCCTCGCCGGCGCCCGCCTGAGACGGCTGCCGGGGTGCAGGCTCCGCTCTGGCGCCATCTCCCGCGACCGCGGCAGATGGCTGGGGAGAGGGTCTGGGCGAGGGCCGGCTCGGCGACGAATGCCCGTCCCGACGCGGGCCGCCACCGCTGCTGCCGCTGCGACTGCGCCCGCCACTGCCACCACCACCGCTGCGTGGAGGGCCGCTGCGTCCACCGCGTCCACCACCACCGCTGCCACCGCGCGAACCACCGCCCGGACCACTGAAGCGACGGCGCTCGTAGCGCGGCACGGTGATTTCCGCGAGCAGTTCCTGCGCCACGGAGGCGACGGCAATCTTGCGGCCGATGTAGTCCTCGATGTCCGGCAGCGACTGCACGTAGTCTTCGCAGCCGAGGCTGATGGCATCGCCCTCGGCACCCGCCCGCGCCGTGCGGCCGATGCGGTGCACGTAGTCTTCCGGATCCTGCGGCAGGTCGTAGTTGAAGACGTGGCTGACGTCCGGGATGTGCAGGCCGCGGGAGGCCACGTCGGTGCCGATCAGGATCGCGAGTTCGCCGCTGTGGAAGTCGCGAATCATGCGCAGGCGCTTGTTCTGCGGCACGTCGCCGGAGATCGCTTCGGCATTGAAGCCGTTGGCCTTGAGCATCGTCTCGAGTTCTTCGGCGCCACGGCGCGTGTTGACGAAGATCATCGTGCGGTGCGGATCCATCTGCTTCAGCAGGCCCACCAGCAGGCGCGGCTTCTCGTCCATCGACGGGTAGTAGACGACCTGGCGCACGCGATCGACCGTCATCTTGTCGGGCTCGATGCGCACCAGTTCCGGGTCGTTCATGTGCTCGAACGCCAGTTCGAGCACGCGCTGCGCGAGCGTCGCGGAAAACAGCAGGTTGAGCCGCTGATCCGGCGCCGGCAGGCGGCGCATGATGTAGCGGATGTCGGTGATGAAGCCGAGGTCGAACATGCGGTCGGCTTCGTCGAGGATCAGGACCTGCACGGCGCGCAGGTCGAACACGCGCTGCTTGTAGAAGTCGATGAGGCGGCCAGGCGTGCCGATCAGCACGTCGACGCCCTCCTCGAGGATGCGGCGCTGCTTTTCGTAGTCGACGCCGCCGAAGGCCAGGCCGAGCGTCAGGCCGGTGTACTGGCCGAGGATCTCTGCATCGTGATGGATCTGCACGGCCAGCTCGCGCGTCGGCGCGATGATCAACGCACGCGGGGCGTTGACCGGGCGATCGGCCGGAGCCTCTTTCCGCAGCAGGTTCGAATACATCGCAACGAGGAACGCGGCGGTCTTGCCGGTGCCGGTCTGGGCTTGTCCCGCGATGTCGAAGCCGGCGAGCGCGCGCGGCAGGGTTTGCGCCTGGATCGGGGTGCAGCGCTCGAAGCCGGCGTCGGCGATGCCGCGGGCGAGCGACTCAGGCAAGTGGAGGTGAGTAAACGAAATGTCGCTGAGGTGAGTGTCTGACATCGGTCCCGGATCGGCGCACGTGGCCTTGCAAATTACGGAAAAGCGGGTTCAAATAACAGGAACGCGGAACAATCCGCTCCCGCCTGAGCATGTCGCCGGCCGATCGGGCCTGGGTCCGGGTCCCACCGTAACGGTGGACCCGACCGGCGGACCCGGCGCAACGGAATCCCCTTAGAACTCCAGTCAACGGCCAGCAATCTCGATAGTTTGCCCTACGCGGACCCCTGCCGTCACCCGATTCCGGGGACGCACACAAACCCCTCAAGAAAGTACCAAGTGCCCAAATACCCTTTTCAGCCAGCGGAGGTAATCTCTGGTGAGCCAGCAGATCGTTCACGTCTCGGACTCGAGCTTCGAGCAGGACGTGTTGAAGTCGAATGTTCCCGTCCTTCTGGACTTCTGGGCTGAGTGGTGCGGACCATGCAAGATGATCGCACCGATTCTGGATCAGATAGCGGCGGAGTACGCGGGGAAGGTCCTCGTCGCGAAGATGAACGTGGACGAGAACCCCAAAACCCCAATGAAGTTCAGCGTCAGAGGCATCCCAACTCTGATCCTGTTCAAGAACGGTCAGCTGCAAGGCCAGAAGATCGGCGCGGTCCGCAAGGCCGACGTCGCGGCTTTTCTGGACAGCAACCTGTGAGAGGTTACCTGGGCAACCAGAACCGCAACCGCCAGGGAGGAAACAAGCGCGGTCGTGGTGGTGGCCCAGACGGAAATCGTGGCCCGCGGCAGGACGAACTGCCGCCGGACGATTTCATGATGGAGGGCGACGACCTCGACATCATCAGCCCGGCCGAGCTCGAAGCCAGCCGCAAGTCGATGAACCTGAGCGAGCTCAAGCACAAGCCGATCCCGAAGCTGCTCGAGCTCGCCCAGTCGATGGGTCTCGAGAACCTGGCCCGCTCGCGCAAGCAGGACATCATCTTCTCGATCCTGAAGGCGCATTCGCGCAACGGCGAAAGCATCTACGGCGACGGCGTGCTCGAGATCCTGCAGGATGGCTTCGGCTTCCTGCGCTCGCCCGAACAGTCCTACCTGGCGGGCCCCGACGACATCTACATCAGCCCGTCGCAGATCCGCCGCTTCAACCTGCGCACCGGCGACACGCTTTCCGGCCTGATCCGCCCGCCGAAAGACGGCGAGCGCTACTTCGCGCTGCTGAAGGTTGGCGAGATCAACTTCGATTCGCCGGACAACGCGCGCAGCAAGGTGCTGTTCGAGAACCTCACGCCGCTGCACCCGACGCGGCGGTTCAAGCTCGAGCGCGGCACGGGCAGCACCGAGGACCTCACCGCGCGCATGATCGACCTGATCGCGCCGCTCGGTAAGGGCCAGCGCGGCCTGATCGTCTCGCCGCCCAAGGCCGGCAAGACGATGCTGCTGCAGAACATCGCCAATTCGATCACCGGCAACCACCCCGAGGTGTACCTGATCGTGCTGCTCATCGACGAGCGGCCCGAGGAAGTCACCGAGATGACGCGCACCGTGCGCGGCGAAGTCGTGTCGTCGACGTTCGACGAGCCGGCAAGCCGTCACGTGCAGGTCGCCGAGATGGTGATCGAGAAGGCCAAGCGCCTGGTCGAGCACAAGAAAGACGTGGTCATCCTGCTCGACTCGATCACGCGCCTGGCGCGCGCCTACAACACCGTCGTGCCGAGTTCCGGCAAGGTGCTGACGGGCGGCGTGGACGCCAACGCGCTGCAGCGGCCGAAGCGATTCTTCGGCGCCGCGCGCAACATCGAAGAAGGCGGCAGCCTGACGATTCTCGCCACCGCGCTGATCGACACCGGCTCGCGCATGGACGACGTGATCTACGAAGAGTTCAAGGGCACGGGCAACAGCGAAATCCACCTGGATCGCCGCATTGCCGAAAAGCGTGTCTACCCGGCGTTCAACATCAACCGCTCCGGCACGCGCCGCGAAGAGTTGATCACGTCGTCGGAAGAGCTGCAGAAGATCTGGATCCTGCGCAAGCTCCTGCACCCGATGGACGAGCTGGCGGCAGCGGAGTTCCTCATCGACAAGATGCGGGACACCAAGACCAACGGCGAGTTCTTCGAGGCGATGAAACGCTGACCGCGCATTCGGAGCGCGTCCGGGGCATCGTCGCGATGCTCGTGTCCGTGGCCTGTTTTTCGGTCATGGACGCGATGCTCAAGCTCCTGTCGGAGCACTACCCCTCGCTGCAGGTGGCATTCCTGCGCGCCGCGGCATCGCTGCCGTTCGTACTGCTGGTCATCGCGGCGCGTGGTCGGCTTGATCGCATCAAGCCGGTCAACATCCGGCTGCATCTGCTGCGCGGCGTACTTTCGGTGCTGATGCTGTACAGCTTCATCACCGCCGTGCGCGAGTCTTCGCTCGCCACCACGTATTCCATCTTCATGTGCGCGCCGTTGCTGGTGGCGGCCCTGTCCGTGCCGATGCTGAAGGAAAAGGTCGTCAGCGGTCAGTGGTTTGCCATCGCGGCCGGTCTGTCCGGCGTGCTCCTGATGCTGGGCCCTGTCGATGGCAAGTGGTTGTCGACGGGTTCGTTGTGGGCCATCGTCGCGCTGTGGACGTATGCCTTCGCCGTGGTCTCGCTGCGCTTGCTGTCGCGCACCGATTCGACCGAGAGCATGGTGCTCGGATTCACGCTGCTGCTGATGATCGGCGCGGGGCTGCTGGCGATTCCGGGCTGGCATCCGGTCCAGTGGGGCCGGGATTTCCTGCTGATCCTCGGTGTAGGCGTCATGGGCTCCATTGGCCAGAACCTGATCACGGTCGCGTTCCGCAGCGCGCCCGCCGCGGTTGTCGCGCCATTCGAGTACACCGCCATGCTGTGGGGCGTGCTGCTCGATATCGCCATCTGGAGCGTCTACCCGAGTGCGCTGACGCTGATCGGCGCGTCCATCGTCATCGGCGCGGGGCTGTACCTGATCCAGCGCGAGCGGCGGCAGGCTGCGACCGCGGCTGCGTCGGAGGCCTCGGCACAGCACTAGTTTCGTTGCGCGCCGTGGTGTTCCAGAGGACGCCGGAACACCAGGGTCAACGATTCGGTGCCTGGTCCCGCTCGCCCGGAAAAATGCGAGCGGACCAGGCACCGAATCGTTGACCTGCGAGAGGGCGCCTGAGCAATGTTTTCGGGCCCGACCGAAAACATTGCACGGCGCAGTGGCGTCACCGTACGCAAACCGCGGTAGTTTGCGCAGTCGTCGCCGCCTGGATCAGGCGTGGCCGGCAGTCGGAGGGATTCCCTGCGACGAGGTCCTGGGGCATCATCGCCGAAACAAGGCGCGCCTGGATGCCGCCACTTGTACCGGCAAAGTTTGCCTGCAAGAGAATCAGAGCGGGAGGTCAGACAAGTGAACACAGCCCTCAGGACCATCATCATGTTCGCGGCGTGCGCCTGCGCAGCGGGCGCCGGTGCGGCCGATCCCGGCAATCATGAAGGCGCGACCAAGAGCGATGTGGCCCGGGTCACCGCGCCGCAATTCTCACCCTACGCCGGCCGCAACTACCCGACGCGTGTGTACTGGGGCGATACCCACCTGCATACGTCGATCTCGGTCGACGCCGGCACCATGAACCGGGTCGGGCAGGAAGACGCTTTCCGATTCGCGCGCGGCGAGGAAGTCACGACCACCGGCGGGCTGCGCGCCAAGCTCGGGCGACCCCTCGATTTCCTGGTGATCGCCGATCACGCCGAGATGTACGGGCTCATGCCGCAGTTGCTCAGCGGCGACCCGGAAGTCCTCTCCACGGAGATCGGCAAGACGTGGTACACGGCGTTGACCTCGGGCAACCAGGACACCGTGTTTGCCACGGCCATGGAAATCGTGGCTTCACTGTCGGGCAAAGTGGCGCCCATCAAGAGCGACAAGGCCGTACGCAACGCCTGGCAGGCCTACACCGCCCTCGCCGACAAGTACAACGAACCCGGCCGCTTCACCGCGATCATCGGTTTCGAGTGGACCGCCATCGGCGGCGACAACCTGCATCGCAACGTGCTGTTCCGCGGCAATTCCAGCGTCGCCAACCGCACCGTTCCGTATTCGCAGTTCGACAGCCAGAACCCGGAAGACCTCTGGAAGTTCCTGGCGGACTTCGAGCGGCAGAACGGGGCGGAAGTGCTGGCCATCCCCCACAACGGCAATCTCAGCAACGGCCGCATGTTCACGGTCGAGACATTCGACGGCAAGCCGCTCACGCGGGAACTGGCGGCGCTGCGTGCACGGTTCGAACCGATCATCGAGGCTACCCAGATCAAGGGCGACAGCGAGTCGCATCCGTTCCTCTCGCCGAGCGACGAGTTCGCCGACTACGAGAAGTGGGACAAGTCGAACCTCAACGGCACCGAGTCCAAGAAGCCGGAGATGCTGAAGTACGAGTACGCCCGCGAGGCGCTGAAGACCGGCCTGGCGCTGGACCGGAGGCTGGGTGTGAACCCGTTCAAGTTCGGGATGATCGGCAGTACGGACGCGCACACGTCGCTGGCGGCGGTCGAGGAAGACAACTTCTTCGGCAAGCACTCCGGCGTGGAGCCCGGGCCGCATCGCTGGGAGCATGTCGTCATCGCGGCACCTGATCCCAAGTACACGATTCATGGCTGGCAGCAGGCGTCCGCCGGCTATGCGGGTGTCTGGGCCACCGAGAACACGCGCGAAGCCATCTTCGACGCGATGAAGCGCAAGGAGACCTACGCCACGACCGGGCCGCGCATGGTGGTGCGCTTCTTCGGCGGCTGGAATTTCACCGCGGACGATGCGCGCTCGCGCCTGCCGGCCGGAGTCGGTTATGCCAAGGGCGTGCCGATGGGCGGCGACCTGCGCAAGTCACCGGGCGGCAAGTCGCCGACCTTCCTGGTCGCGGCCATGAAGGACCCTTACAGCGGCAACCTCGATCGCATCCAGGTCATCAAGGGCTGGCTGGACCAGGACGGCAAGACGCACGAGAAGGTGTACGACGTCGCGTGGGGCGGAGATCGCAAGGCCGGCGCGGACGGCAAATTGCCGCCTGTCGGCAACACCGTGGACGTGGCGACAGCCACCTGGACGAACACCATCGGCGCGCCGGAACTCAGCACGACCTGGACCGATCCAGACTTCGACGCCAAGCAGCCTGCCTTCTACTACGCGCGTGTCATCGAGATCCCGACGCCGCGCTGGACCGCGTACGAAGCATTGCGGTACGGCGTCAAAATGACGGCCGACGTACCGATGACGACGCAGGAGCGCGCCTACACGTCGCCAATCTGGTACACGCCGTAGGAGTGGAGGAAGGACAGGAAGGCGAGGAAGTCCAGGCAGGAGTCGTCGACGTGTTGGTCTGCGACGACTGCGCGAGAAGACGCTGCAGCGGGCCACGCACTGCCATCCACTGGTCTTCCGCGTGCTCCGGCGGGACGTTGATGCGCCGTGCGACGTTCTCGGGCCAACCCCCGTCTCTGCGGGGCGCGTGGGCGAACCGAGGACGAGACGACGGCTATTGTTCCCTGGCGATCGCGCGGTAGCCGATGTCCTTGCGGTACTGCAGGCCTTCCCAGCAGATCGTGCCGGCGAGTTCGTAGGCCTGCTTCTGCGCCGCGCGCACGGTCGTGCCGAGACCGACTGCGCACAGCACGCGACCGCCGTTCGTCACCACCTTTCCTGCGGTATCCAGCGTCGTGCCGGCGTGGAACACCTTGCCCGGCAACTTTGCCGCCGCCTCGAGGCCGCGGATCTCGTCGCCCTTGCGCACGTCGTCCGGATAGCCGCCGGCGGCCATCACGACACCGACCGCGGCGCGCGGATCCCAGTCGACTTCGACGCCCGCGAGCCTGCCATCGAGCGCGGCCTCGCACAGGGAGACCAGATCGGAGCGCATGCGCGTCAGGATCGGCTGCGTCTCCGGGTCGCCGAAGCGGCAGTTGAACTCGAGCACGTTCGGCGTGCCGTCGGGATGGATCATGATGCCCGCGTAGAGGAAACCCAGGTACGGGGTGCCTTCGCGCGCCAGCGCGGCCACGGTGGGCAACATCACTTCGCGCATGATGCGCTCGTGCATCTCGGGCGTGACGACCGGTGCGGGCGAATAGGCGCCCATGCCGCCGGTGTTCGGGCCCTCGTCGGCGTCGCGCAGGCGCTTGTGGTCCTGCGACGTGGCGAGCGGCAGCACGGTCTTGCCGTCCACCATTGCAATGAAGCTGGCTTCTTCGCCTTCGAGGAACTCCTCGACCACGACCAGGTCGCCGGCCTTGCCGAAGCGGCCTGCAAACATGTCCTGCGCAGTCGCCACCGCCTCGTCGGTCGTCGCGCAGATCACGACGCCCTTGCCGGCCGCCAGCCCGTCCGCCTTCACGACCAGTGGCGCCTTCTGCGCGCGAATCCACGCCGCGTCGAAGTTGTCGCGCGTGAACTTGGCGTAGGCCGCGGTGGGAATGCCGTGGCGTTTGAGGAAATCCTTGGTGAAGGCCTTCGAGCCTTCGAGCCGCGCAGCGAGTCTGCTCGGCCCGAAGCAGCGCAGTCCCGCGGCCGCGAACGTGTCGCAGAGGCCGATGACGAGCGGCGCTTCCGGTCCGACGATGGTGAGGCCGATCTTTTCGCGCTGGGCGAAAGCGAGCAGGGCAGGCACGTCGTCCGCGGCGATGTCGACGTTGGCTGTGTTCGGCTCGAGCCGCGTGCCGGCGTTACCCGGCGCGACGAAGACCTGCGACACGCGCGGCGACTGCGCCACCTTCCACGCGAGAGCGTGCTCGCGGCCGCCGGAACCGATGATGAGGACTTTCATCAGTGCCGGAAATGCCGCATCCCCGTGAACACCATGGCGATGCCATGCTCGTCCGCGGCGGCAACGACTTCGGCGTCCCGCATGGATCCGCCCGGCTGGATCACGGCCTTGATGCCGTGCTCGGCCGCCGCGTCGAGACCGTCGCGGAACGGGAAGAACGCATCGGACGCCATGGCCGAGCCTGCCGGTTCCAGGCCGCCGTCACGCGCCTTCATCGCAGCGATGCGGGTGCTGTAGACGCGACTCATCTGGCCCGCGCCGATGCCGATGGTCATGCCGTCGCGAGCGAAGATGATCGCGTTCGACTTCACGTACTTGCAGACCTGCCAGGCGAAAGTGAGGTCGAGCAACTCCTGAGCGGTGGGAGCGCGCTTCGTGACCACCTTGAAGTCCGCCGGCGCGACCATGCCGAGGTCGCGCGTCTGCAGCAGCAGTCCGCCGTTGACGCTGCGCATCTCGACCCGGCTGTTGCTCGGCGTGAACGGTCCGGTGACGAGCAGGCGCACGTTCTCCTTCTTCGAGCAGATTTCACGCGCCTCCGGTTCGACCGACGGTGCGATGATCACTTCGACGAACTGTCGTTCGACGATCGCCGACGCCGTCCCGGCATCCAGCGGTCGATTGAACGCGATGATGCCGCCGAACGCCGAGGTGGGATCGGTACGGTACGCGTTGTCGTAGGCTGCGCGGATCGTGGCGGCGACCGACACGCCGCACGGGTTCGCATGCTTGACGATGACGCACGCCGGCGCCTCGAACTGCCGGACGCATTCAAGCGCGGTGTCCGCGTCCGCCAGGTTGTTGAACGAGAGCTCCTTGCCCTGCAGTTGCGAGGCCGAGCCCACGCTCGCGCCTTGTGCGTCGCTTGCGACGTAGAACGCAGCCTGCTGATGCGGGTTTTCCCCGTAGCGCAGGTCGAGCCGCTTGCGAAACTGCAACGGCAGCAGGTCGGGGAAGTCGGCCGTCGCCGGGCCCCCGGCGCCGTTGGAGCGAACCGCCTGCGACAGGTACGAAGCTACCATTGCGTCGTACTGTGCCGTATGTGCGAACGCCTTGGCCGCGAGCCGCAGCCGGGTGTCGTCGCCGATGCCGCCGTCTGCGCGATCCATCTCGGCGAGCACCGAGCCGTAGTCGAGCGGATCGACCACGATGGCGACGCGGTCATGGTTCTTCGCCGAGGCGCGCACCATGGCCGGGCCGCCGATGTCGATGTTCTCGACCGCGTCCTCGAACGCGCAACCAGGCTTCGCGATCGTCGCGGCGAACGGGTACAGGTTGACGACGACGAGGTCGATTGCCTCGATGCCGTGCTCGCGCATCACTGCGTCGTCGATTCCGCGGCGACCGAGCAGGCCGCCGTGGATCTTCGGGTGCAGTGTCTTGACCCGGCCGTCCATGATCTCCGGGAAGCCGGTCACCGCGGACACGTCGATTGCCTCGATGCCTTCGCCGCGCAACAGCCTGGCCGTACCGCCGGTCGAAATGATCTGCACGCCGCGGCGAGCCAGCTCCCGTGCGAATTCGAGCAGGCCTTCCTTGTTGGAAACACTGATCAGTGCGCGCTGGACGGGCGGGTTCACGGGCGTCAGCCTGCGATGCCGTAGACGCGCAGTTTCTTGCGCAGCGTGCCGCGATTGATGCCGAGAATATCGGCGGCGCGGCTCTGGTTGCCGGCGGAAAAATCGAGGACCGCACGGAAGAGCGGCTCTTCGACTTCGCGCAGCACCAGGTCGTACAAGTGACCGGGGGCGTGGCCGTTGAGGCTGGCGAAGTAACTGTCGAGCGCCTGCTCGGTGAGCGAGCGCAGCGGCACGCCGTGGCCGTTGGTCGCGTGGGCGGCCGGTTTCGGCTCGCGTCGGGTGTCTGCTTGTTTGCTGCGCGCCGCCATCGCAGGGCTTCCTCTCGTTCTGTTCGTCGTGCCGCGGAGCGCCAGAAGGATCGTCAGGCTGCCACGGCGGCCGCGGACTCTTCCAGTGCATCGAAGTAGTCACGCACCTGCGCGAGCTGTGTCTCGACCGACACCGCCTGCATGACGGATTGACGGAACGCCTGGGCCTGCGGGCGTCCTGAGCAATACCAGCCGATGTGCTTGCGCGCGATCCTGACGCCGGGCTCGGGGCCGTAAAATTCGTACAGATCGCGCAGGTGCGTGAGCATGATATCACGCACTTCCGGGATGGCAGGCGGCGGCAGCACGCGTCCTTCGAGCAAGGCGTCGATCTCGCCGAAAATCCACGGTCGGCCTTGCGCCGCGCGCCCGATCATGATCGCGTCGGCGCCGGTGGCCCGCAGCACGGCAACCGCCTTGGCGGGAGAGTCGATGTCGCCGTTGGCAAACACGGGAATGCCAACGGCTTGTTTCACCGCAGCAATGGTCGCGTACTCGGCGTCGCCATTGAAACGGCAGGCACGCGTGCGGCCATGCACGGCGAGTGCCTGGATGCCCGCCTGTTCGGCGATGCAGGCGATGTTCACCGCATTGCGCTGATCGGGCGCCCATCCGGTGCGGATCTTGAGCGTCACCGGCACGTCCACTGCCGCAACCGTCGCCGCCAGGATCGCCGCCACGTGGCTTTCGTCGCGCAACAACGCCGAACCAGCATCCTTGTTGCACACCTTCTTCGCCGGGCATCCCATGTTGATGTCGATCACCTGCGCGCCGGCGTCGACATTGCGACGCGCGGCCTCCGCCATGGAATCGGGGTCGCCCCCGGCGATCTGCACTACGCGCGGTTCGGGTTCATCGGTGTGGTCCCGCCGCCGTCGCGACAGTTCGGTGTCCCAGAGCCGAGGATCGGCGGCAATCATCTCACCGGCGGCGAGAGCTGCTCCCAGCCGGCGACAGAGACGGCGGAAGGGCAGATCCGTGACGCCAGCCATTGGCGCAAGCAGCGCGTGGCCCTCGAGCCGATAGGGGCCGATGACGATGGGCGGCGGCGCGGGCCACGGCCCGCATCCGGCAGCGGTCGGCGCACTCACTGTGGCGCCTGGCTCGACGGCGGCGAGGTATCGACAGGCTCAGCGCACCGGACCACGCCGTTCTCATCGCGCAGGCAGACGTCGAGCCGATAGCCGACGGCTTCCGACGTGGTGCCGACGATCTCGAGTTCCGCCTCGGTCGACGCGCCTGCGGGCAGCAGTCGCGTCGCCTGCGCGGGGACTTTCAGGTACTCGGCGGGCTGGAAATCGCGCCGCGCGACGGTGCCGCCGAAGCGATCTTCGAGTTCGAGCCGCAGCAGCGGCATCGGTTGTGCGAAGGCCGCACCGTTCTTCACACTGGCACGCACCGTCATCGTGCCGGCGGCGGAGGGTGCAGATTCACTGGCGCCCCACTGGCGCAGCTCGAACGCAGCGAGGTTCCAGTTCGGCGGCAGCGGCATGCCGAAACTCGAGTAAACCGCGCGCAACGCAGGGCCAATCGTTGCGCCGCGCGCGAGCTGCAGGCGGTTGTGATGTGCAAGCTGCACGGTGAGCAGCAGCGCCAGCACCAGGGCGCCGACGCCCCAGGCCCAGCGCACTCTGCTGTCGTTGGCGGCTGCGGCCAGTTCGTCCACGAGTCCGCGATCGTGGCCGCCGATTTCGAACGAGTCATCCGGCTCGGGCTCGGGCGGACGGCGCCAGCGTGCTGCCGCCGGTGCCATGGCTGGCCGCGCACTGTCAATCGACGGCGCGATGGCTGCCGGCGACTCGGCGGCGATGGCCGCCGCAGGCGCTGCCAAGGCGGTGGGCAACATCTCCAGGGGAGCGACCGGTGCGACCGGCTCGACGGCGACCGGCTCGACAGCGGCCGGCTCGGGGCTGACCGATTCCGCAGTGACGGCCTGCGAGGGGTCCGCGCGGTCGTCGTTCACCGGTTCGATTGGTGCGACGGCCGCGACCTTGGGCACGATCACGACCTCGCTCCCGATCAGGCGGCGGTGCGAGCCGGTAATCTCCGCAAGGTGCTGCTCTTCGATTTCTCTTTCGATCTCGCGCTCGAGAAAATCCTCCTCGAACCCGTCGAAGCCTGCGGCACGCTCGATCTGGATGCGCTCGCCTTCGAGCGTGATGTCCTCGACCGATTCGGGTTCATGGACCCAGACCGGCGGATCGTTCGCGTCGTGTTCGGGTTCTTCCTCGCCCGTCTCGCCTTCCTTCAGGAATCCCACCAGTTCAGCGGAGCTGGTGTCGCCCATGAGTCCGGCGCGATCCCCAGGGGACGACGACGCGCCGAACCTGCTCTGCCAGTCGCGCACGTCGACGAAAACCTGCTCGATATCGTCGGCCGAGAAATGGAATTCCGGAGCACTGCTGCCTTCGCCAGTGGACAGCAAGCCGACAGCCGTTGCGCCTCCCAGGCCACCCGCGCTCGTCGCGCCTGGTGGAACCGGCTCACCCAGCGCCGAGGCCGGGTCGTCGACCTGCAACGTGTCGCTGAGTCGCGGCAAGGCGTCGAACGCGCTGCCGCAGCGGCCGCAACGGACGGTGCCGTGCGCGGCACGCAATGCGGCCGCCGACACGCGAAAGCGCGTAAGGCATTCAGGACACTGGGAATACATCGGTCGCTATTCTATTTCCGGACGCCGTCTCGTGCTCGACGGCAGCCCGTCAGCAGCCCCCACCCTTCGCGTTTCCCGGTCAGGTCGACATCAAACCACGGCCGGTAAGCGGCTGTCACGGCATCTGCCTGCTCGACCAGCAGGCCGCTCAGGGCGATTCGACCGCCGACGCGGGTTCGCGCGGCCAGGATGGGCGCCAGGTCGACCAGTGGGCCGGCCAGGATATTGGCCAGCAGCACGTCGGCTTCGGCCTGTTCGACTTCCCGGTCGGCCGTGACCTGGACTCGGTCGAGCACGCCGTTGCGTGCGGCGTTTTCCCGCGTTGCCAGCAGGGCCTGCGGATCGATGTCCATCGCCACGGCCCGGCGGGCTCCCAGGCGCAGCGCCGCGATCGCCAGGATGCCGGAGCCGCAGCCGTAATCGATGACGTCCGCGCCCGCGAGCCACGGCTTGGCGCCTTTGTCCCCGGTTGCCGCCCCCGAATCGAGCCACTCGAGACAGAGCGCGGTGGTCGCGTGGGTGCCGGTGCCGAAGGCGAGGCCCGGATCGAGTTCGAGCAGGACCACGTCCGCATCGGGCCCGACAGTCTCGGCGTCGGGACGCTGGCCGCCCGGGCATACCCACAGCCGCCGCCCGAATCGCATCGGCTTGAAGTCCTTGAGCCACTCGCGCTCCCAGGCACGATCGGCGACGGACTCGAACCGGGCCTGCTCGGCAATGAGCCGGGCATCGAGACCGGGTGTCGCGCTGAGTGCGGCGCGCACCTGATCGACGTCGGTGTCGGCCGCGAAGACAGCACGCACGACGATCGTCGGCCACAGTGGCATGGCGCCTGGGGCTGGCTCGAGGACCGGATCGTCGGCCGCGTCGAGCAACGTGACGGACAGTGCGCCCAGTTCGAACAACGCGTCTTCGTACGGCTCGGGATCGCGCGGGCCGATGTCGAGGCTCAGTTGCAGGAAGGGCATGCGGTCAGTCTAGTGCGTTTCGCGGGGTGCTGGCAGCGGTCTGCAGGCGCCGTGTTCGGTGTTCTTTCCGGCGAGCGGAAAGGCAGACACGCTTGCCGGAAAGAACACCGAACACGGCGCTCGATATGCCGCGCCTGAGCGACCTCGGAAACGCAGAGCTTCGCGCTCGCGCCGTCTGCGTTTCACGAGCTCGCACCGCGCATGTGACGTCGACAGGCGAAGATAAAGAAATTGCTGCGAGTATCGGGCACCAGTAGTCTTGCCGCACCTCAGGGGGGATTCTGGCAATGCACGTCATTGGCGCAGGCGTCGGGCGCACCGGCACCTATTCTCTCAAGCTCGCCGTCAATCAACTCGGCCTCGGCCCATGCCACCACATGGAGGCCGTGCTCCACGGCATCGCGGTCCAGGTGCCGCTCTGGAACGACGCCTTGAATGGGCGGCCAGACTGGCAAGCCGTCTACAACGGATTCGCAAGCGCCGTCGACTGGCCGACCGCCTGCTTCTTTCGCGAACTGGGCGCGGCCTATCCGTCGGCGAAATTCGTGTTGACCATTCGTGACCCGGAAAAATGGGCCGACAGTTTCGCGGCGACCATCTACCAGTTGATCGGCGACAGAGACCAGGCTCCACCCGACAAGAAAGCGTGGCTTGAAATGGCGGCTGGTGTCATCGCCAGGACGGGCTTTCCGGCAGGGTTGGACCAGGAAGAACTGGCCAGGGCCTACGTTGCCCACAATGAAGCGGTCAAGGCAGCGATCCCTGCCAGTCGACTGCTGGTGTATCAGGTGAAAGACGGGTGGGGCCCGCTCTGCCAATTCCTTGGCGTGCCGGTACCGGCTGAAACATTTCCGCGCACCAATCACCGCGCAGAATTCTGGGACCGCGTGACCGGCAAGATCTGACGCCGGCCTTGGTCCTCCCGGCCTGGTCACCGCACTATTGCGCGGCGGGTGAGGCCACCTCCAGTACGCGATCACGGTCGATGCGGACGAGTGTGTAAACGATGCGCTTGCCGTCGATCTCGACGAACCCGTGTGGCGTGCCCGGCGGGATGATCAGTACGTCTCCCGGTTGAACACGTTGCCGGCTACCGCCAACGATTCCGGTGCCGATCGAACTTGGACCAATCAGTTTCTGCACGACTGCGCTGTCGGCGGGCAGCTGCCTGGGGTTCTCCAGAGTGCCTCCGGTCACGAGCACGCCGCTGCCTTCGACCACGTGGTACACCTCCGTGATCCTGTCGTGCACGATGGCATCGGGAGGCGCGCGACCGTTTTCTGTCGCTCGTCGCACGACCGACACGCCGACGTTGTACTCGGTGCCGATCGGCACGACGCGAAGTACCGTGTCCGCGACGGGGTCGGGCCCCATGTGGCTGACCGCCGCGTCGATCTCCGACGCCGGGACGTGTGATCCCGTGTGGGCATCATCTCGATCCGCTGCAGCGGCGACCGAAAATCCGCAGCCTGCGGCGAGCAGCAGGAGCAGTCGAGCGTCCGTTGGAGCCAGCTTCATTTCGTCACGTCGATCGTCACCTTCGAGACGTGACCGTTGAACTTCGACTTCACCTCCGAGCCGATTGACTCGACCACCGGCGTGCCGAGGTCGATACCGACGTCGGCCGTTTCGTCTGCGGAGAATATGCCCGCTTGCGTGTGTTCGATCCGGCCCTCGGCGACTTTCTCGCCATTGACGTAGAGCGTGCCGAGGCCGCCCTTGCCGGGGCCGCCGCCGTCGTAGGCGAAGTCGAACTTCACCGTCGACCGGCCCGGTACGAGCGGCTTGCTCGCCACGATGCTGGTCTGGCGCAGGCCGAGGAAGTTGTAGCCGTAGGCAGGCACGCCGTCCTTGACGTACAGCGACCAGCCGCCGAAGCGGCCGCCCTGCGCGAGAATCGTGCCGTTGGCCACGCCCTCAGGCACGTCCAGTTCCGCCGTGATTGTGCTGGAGCGGTTCTTCACGTTGACGAACACGCCCTCCATCATGCCGGTCATGCCCTCGGCCAGGATCATCGAAGTCCGGGCGCCCATCAGGTCCGGCCTGCCCACCGTCGCTGCGTCCATGCGTTCGAAAACGCGATCATCCATGGGCAGCACGTGATACTTCTCGGCTTGCTGCAGGAACACGGCCTGCAGTTCCGCCAGCTTCTGCGGATTCTTCGCAGCGAGGTCGTTCGCCAGGCTGAAGTCTGAGCGCGTGTCATACAGTTGCCACGCCGAGTCGTCCTGCAGCGTTCGGCGCGGCTTGGCTTCCCACGGCGCCCTGTGGATCGTGCGGGCGAACCAGCCGTCCTGGTAGATGGCACGGTTACCGGCGATCTCGAAGTACTGCGTGGTGTGGCGCTCCTGCGCCTTGGCGTCCTCGAACGAATACACGAGGCTCGTGCCTTCCATCGGGATCTGCGGCGTGCTGTTGACCACCTTTGGCTCCGGCAGGCCGATCGCCTCGAGGATGGTCGGCGCGACGTCGATCACGTGGCTGAACTGGGAGCGGATCCCGTTCTTCGCCTTGATGCCCCTGGGCCAGGACATGACCATGCCGTTGCGTGTGCCGCCAAAATCCGACGGCACCTGTTTCATCCAGCCGAAGGGCGCATCGAAGCCGACGGCCCAGCCCGAAGCCATGTGCGGATAGGTTTCGGGCCCGCCCCACTGGTCGATCCTCTGCAGCATGTCCGGCACGGTCTCCTGCACGCCGTTGAAGTACGTGTACTCGTTGAACATGCCGTTCTGTCCGCCTTCGCCGCTGGTGCCGTTGTCGCCAGCGATGTAGACGACGAGCGTGTTGTCGGCCTGGCCAACGTCCGCGAAGGCCTTCAGCATGCGGCCGATCTCGTGGTCGGTGTATTCCGCGTACGCCGCGAACACCTCGGCCTGGTGCGTGAACAGGCGCTTCTCGTCGGCCGAGAGCGTGTCCCAGTCCCGGATCGCCGGCGGCTTTGGCGCGAGTTGAGTGCCCGGCGGCACGACGCCCAGCTTGATCTGCCGGGCCAGCGTCTCCTCACGCATCTTGTCCCAGCCCTGGTCGAACCTGCCCTTCCAGCGCGCGATCCACTCTTGCGGCACGTGATGCGGGGCGTGGGTGGCTCCCGGTGCAAAGTAAATGAACGAGGGCTTCTGCGGCGTCAGTGCCTTCTGGTACTTGATCCAGGCGACGGCCTTGTCCGTCATGTCGGTCATGAAGTGGTAGTTGGGATCGTGTGGCAGTTCGACCACGGCCGTGCCGTCGTACAGGAACGGCGCCCACTGATTGGTCTCGCCACCGAGGAAACCGTAGAACTTGTCGAAACCCTGGCGGGTCGGCCAGCGATCGAAGGGGCCGGCCATGCTGGCCTCCCATGCCGCCGTCTCGTGCCACTTGCCGAATGCGGCCGTGGCGTAGCCATTGAGCCGCAGCGTTTCGGCCAGCGGCGCGGTGGCGTTGGGAATCTGTCCGGTGGCGCCCGGCAGGCCGGTGGCCATCTCGGTGATGAAGGCCATGTTCACCGTGTGGTGATTGCGTCCGGACTTCAGCGCCGCGCGGGTCGGCGAACACAGTGCGGTAGTGTGGAAGTTGTTGTAGCGCAGCCCCTGCTTTGCCAGAGCATCCAACGTCGGCATCGTGACCGGACCACCGAAAGTCGTCGGCACGCCGAAACCCATGTCGTCGATCAGCACGATCACGACATTGGGCGCGCCATCGGGCGCCTTGACCTCGAACCGCGGCGTCACCTTGACGTTGCGCGCGTCGATTTCCTTGTAGAGGGGTCGCGCCGGCTCCTGGATCGGCAGGATCGTGCGATCGAGTGGCCCCGGCTCTGCCGCGACCGACTGCGAGGCGAGCAATGCCACCGCGCAGCACACGAGCACCCGGTCGAAAAGTGATCTGGTCATCTTGCGTCTCCCACCCGTTCAGCCGACGTACTTTACCCGGTTCATGCCGATTGGAATTAACGTGTCCGGCGATTGTCGCTGGTTCGGCCAAATGACGTCGCCAGGAGTGGACCCAGGGCGGCGAGAACAAACAGCTCGATGTGATCGAGGCAGGCCGCTCGGGGGACCTGGTCTGGTGCCATACTGCTTACTCTGAAGGCGAGGTTTCTGGTAACGGCACGTCGCTGAGCGTTCTTGAGCGCCAGGCGAATGGGCATTGGCTGATCCGTATCTGCATGTTGAACAGCGACGCCCCCACGACGCACGACTGCGGCCGCAATCATCGCGCGCCTGTGCTGCTCCGCCGCGAAGCTACTTGAGCCCGAGCCGACGCTCGAGGTAGTGGATGTCCGTGCCGCCGGCCCGGAACGCCGCGTGCTGGAAGATTTCCTGGTGCAGAGGCGTATTGGTCTTGATGCCTTCCACCACGATTTCATTGAGCGCGTTGCGCATGCGCGCAATCGCCGTGTCGCGGTCCTCGCCATGGGCGATGACCTTGGCGACCAGCGAGTCGTAATACGGCGGCACGCTGTAGCCGGTGTAGAGGTGGCTGTCGACGCGGATGCCCGGACCGCCCGGCGCGTGCCAGAGCTTCACCGGGCCCGGCGACGGCATGAACGTCTTCGGATCTTCGGCGTTGATGCGGCATTCGATGGCATGGCCACGGATCTGCACGTCGTCCTGCGTCCACGGCAGGCGTTCGCCAGCCGCGAGCCGCAGCTGTGCCTTGACCAGGTCGATGCCCGTGATCAGTTCGGTCACCGGGTGCTCGACCTGGATGCGGGTGTTCATCTCGATGAAGTAGAACTCTTCGTCCTGGTACAGGAACTCGAGCGTGCCGGCGCTGCGATACCCGATCTCGGCGCAGGCCGAGGCGACGCGCTCGCTCATGGCGCGCCGCTGCTTGGCGGAGAGGCCGGGAGCAGGCGCTTCCTCGATGATCTTCTGGTGGCGCCGCTGCATCGAGCAGTCGCGCTCGCCCAGGCAGATTACGTTGCCGTAGTGGTCGGCCAGCACCTGGAACTCGATGTGACGCGGCTTCTCCAGGAATTTTTCCATGTAGACCTGGTCGTTGCCGAAGGCCGCGAGCGCCTCCGCCTTGGTCACGCTCACGGAATGCAGCAGCGTCGCGTCGCTGTGCACGACGCGCATGCCGCGGCCGCCGCCGCCGCCCGACGCCTTGATGATGACCGGGTAGCCGATGTCGTTCGCGATGCGGAAGAGTTCGTCCGGTTCCTGGCTGAGCGGGCCGTCGGATCCCGGCACGCAGGGCACGCCCGCGGCCTTCATCGTCTTGATGGCCGAGACCTTGTCGCCCATGAGGCGGATGGTTTCGGGGCGCGGGCCGATGAACTTGAACCCGCTCTTTTCTACACGCTCGGCGAAATCCGCGTTCTCGGACAGGAACCCGTAGCCTGGATGGACGGCGACCGAATCCGTGACCTCGGCCGCGCTGATGATCGCGGGCATGCTGAGGTAGCTGTCGCGTGAACTCGGCGGACCGATGCACACCGTCTCGTCCGCGAGCAGCACGTGCTTGAGGTTGCGGTCGGCCGTGGAATGCACGGCCACGGTCTTGATGCCGAGTTCGCGGCAGGCGCGGAGGATTCGAAGTGCGATCTCGCCGCGGTTGGCGATGACGACTTTCTCGAGCATCTGGGCGGCGCTCGGCTATTCGATGACGAAAAGCGGCTGGCCGAACTCGACCGGATCGCCGTTCTTCGCCAGCACGGACACGATGCGTCCGGCCTTGTCCGACTCGATCTGGTTCATCATCTTCATGGCCTCGATGATGCAGAGCACGTCGCCAGGCTTCACTTCCGAGCCGATGTCGACGAAAGGCTTGGCTCCTGGCGCCGGAGCCGAATAGAACGTGCCGACCATCGGTGCCGTGACCGTCTGGTCCGCGGACGCAGCGGCCGGGGTCGGCGCGGCGGCCGGCGCGGCGGCCGCCGCGGCAGGTGCCGCTGCTGGTGCAGGGGGCGGGCCGTACATCATGTGCTGCGGCATCATCGCGAACGTGCCGCCGCTCGGGTGACGGCTGATGCGGACCGACTCTTCGCCTTCTTTGATCTCGATCTCGGCGACGCCGGTCTCATCGAGCAGTTCGATCAGCTTCTTGACCTTGCGGATATCCATCTCGGTGTGATCCCCCGGATCGCGAATCAGTTGGGCAGCGGCGCGTTGCCAGGCTTGCCAGCGGCGAGCTGGTGGCTGGCGGCGCGCAGCGCCAGTTCGTAACCGACGGCGCCGAGACCACTGATGGTCCCGACCGCGATGTCGGAGAAGTAGGAGTGGTGCCTGAACGATTCGCGCGCGTGCACGTTGCTCAGGTGGACCTCGATGAAAGGAATCCTGACGGCCAGCAACGCGTCACGGAGTGCGACGCTCGTGTGCGTGAAGCCGGCTGGGTTGAAGACGATGAAGGCGACGTGGCTGTCCGGCGCCTGGTGGATGCAGTCGATCAGCTCGGCTTCCGCGTTGCTTTGCTTGGCGGTCAACTTATGTCCAAACTCTGCCGCCAGCTTCGTGGCCCGCGCATGAATCTGCTCGAGCGTGACCTGACCATAGACGCCAGGCTCGCGACTGCCGAGCAGGTTCAGGTTGGGTCCGTTCAGCAGCAGGATGTGCGCCATGGCCTTGGGGCTGGGTGGAGGCGTGGTTGGGCGCGCAGTCTACCCCCATCTGTCGCCAATTGGCGACAGGTTTTTGCTCCGGTTCGCCGGAGATAGCGTCGTATCCAGGCTTATCCGCCGCTTTTCTGTTCCGGCGTGGGCGGCAGCGCCGCGAGGGCCGCGGCAATGGCCTGGCGGGCCTGGGTGGGATCGGTCTGGCCCGCGTTCACGTCGGCGACCGCGCTCAGGATGAGGTCCGCTTCGTCAGCGGTCAACTCACCCATGTGCAGGGCGATCACCCGGCCACTCGTGTCCGTGAAGATCGTGAACGGCAGGCCGACTGCGTCGACGCCGAACGCTGCAGCCGCGTCCAGCGCGTCCTGCTCCCCGATCAGCATCGGGTAATCGATCTGCATTTCCCTGGCGTAGGCGAGGACCTTGTCGCGAAAGTCGATGGCGATGCCGACCACCTGGAAGTTGTCCTTGGCGCGATCTGCAGCCAGCTGGTTGAGCAGGGGGATCTCGCGGCGGCAGGGGGCGCACCACGTCGCCCAGAAATTGACGATCAGCGCCTTGCCTTGCCAGTCGTCCTTCAGCGAGCGCAGGGTGCCGTCGCTGTCGGCCAGCTTGAACTCCGGAATGACCGCGGCGAGCTGCGTCGCCGGTGCGGCCGCGGGTTCGGTGGTCGCGGGACCCGGCGGCGGCGTCTCGACGGCGGCCGGGGCGGTCGCGCGTGGCTGCACAACGAAGTAATAGCCGGCCGCGCCGGCGAGTCCGGCCAGCGCTGCAACGAGAATCAGCGAGCGACCGTTCATTGCGGCTGGCCCGCGAAAGCCTGCTGGACGTGCGCTGCAAATTCGTCAGCTGGCTTGAAACCTACGACGCGATAGGCCGTCTTTTCGGCGCCGTCCTGACCGAAGAACAGGATCGACGGCGGACCGAGGATGCCGAAGCGCTGCATCAGCGCCTGGTCCACGTCGTCGTTCGCCGTGACGTCGGCCTGCAACAGCACGGTGCCCGCCAGCGCGGCCTGCACGGAAGGCTCGGGAAACGTGAACTTCTCCATCTCCTTGCAGGACGCGCACCAGTCCGCGTAGAAATCGAGCATCACGGTCTTGCCGGCCGCATTCGCGGCAGCGATTGCGGCATCGAGGTCGGTGACGCTCTTGATGCGCTTGAAGTGCGCTCCGGCCTGGACCGGACCCGAGGCGGTTGCACCGGGAGTACCCGCAGGAACGCCGACCACGCCGGCCAGCGGCTGCAGCGGATCGCTGCGCCCCGACAACGCGCCCACCAGCATCAGCACGCCGTAAATCGCCGCCAGCGCGCCGAGTCCGCGGCGGACTACGGTCGGACCCTTATTCATGTCGCGGCTACCCATCATCAGCAGCCAATACCCCGTGACGAAGGCAAGCGCCGCCCAGAGTGCCAGCGTGACGGGGCCGGGCAGGATGCGGCCCAGCATCCAGATCGCCACGCCGAGCATCATGATGCCGAACACCTGCTTGACGGTGTCCATCCACGCGCCTGCGCGCGGCAGGAGTTCGCCGGCTGAGGCGCCCACGAGCAGCAGCGGTGCGCCCATGCCGAGACTCATCGCGAACAGCGCCGCGCCGCCGCGGAACACGTCGCCGCTCTGGCCGATCACCGCGAGCGAGGCGACCAGCGGCGGCGCGACGCAGGCCGTCACGATCAGCGACGACAGCGCGCCCATGATCGCGGTGCCGATCAACGTTCCCTGCTGCTGCCTGTCGCTGATGCGCGAGACGCGCTCCTGCAGCCAGCCGGGCACCTGCAGGTTGAAGAGCCCGAACATGCCGAGCGCCAGCCACACGAACAGGGCGGCAAACAGCACGATCATCCACGGCTTCTGGAAGAACGCCTGCGCCTGCTGGCCGGCGGCCGCGAAGGCGGCGCCCGCGATCGTATAAGTGAGTGCCATGCCGAGCACGTAGGCAACCGACAACGCGAACGCGCGGCTGCGCGGGACTGGTTTGCCGCCGCCCGCGCCGACGATGATGCCCGACAGGATCGGCACCATCGGCAGCACGCAGGGCGTGAAGGCAAGCAGCAGGCCGAAGCCGAAGAAGGTCGCCAGCACTGCGAGCAGGTTGCCGTCGCGGATCTTGTCGGCGAGCAGGTCCTGCTCCGAGCGCATGGGTGCGGGAGCGCCATCCGCCGCAGCGGCGACCGTCGTTGATGCAAGCTGCACGACCACCGTCTTCTTGATGGGCGGGTAGCAGAGGCCGGCATCGGCACAACCCTGGTAGGTGATTTCGAGTGGCACCTCGGTGACGCCCGCCGCGGCGACGACCGGCACGTCGGCGAGCAACTGGGCGTGGAAGACGACCTGTTCGCCGAAGTACTCGTCGTGTTGCTTTTCACCGCCGGGGATCGACACGCTGCCGAGCTGCACGCCGGCCGCGGACGTCTTGACCGTGACCTTGTCGCGATAGAGGTAGTAGTCGTCGGCGATGTCCCAGCGCAGCTGCACGCGGTCGCGCGAGGTGCTCTCCGCCGAAAACACGAAGGCCTGGTCGGCGGGCAGGAAATCCGCATCGGACTTGGCGCCGCTGCCGAGCAGCGAGCGCAGGTTGAAGCCGCCGCTCTTCGCAGGCGTGGCGCCAGCAACAGGAACCGGCGGAGTGCCGGCGACACCTGCGGGCCACGTCACCGGCACTGTCCAGGTCTGCGGCGGGTAGCAGAGGCCTGCATCGGCGCAGCCCTGCAGCTTCACCTTGACCTCGAAATCCTGGGGCGTGCCGCTGAAGGTGACCGGCACGCCAACCTGTAAGTTGTCGCGATAGATGACCTGCTTGCCGAAGAACTCGTCCTCGTGATCGAGGCCGACGGGCAGGCTCGCCGTGCCGAGCGTGACGCCCGGCGTTGCCGATTCGAAGCCGAGCCGGTCGCGGTAGAGGTAATAGCCGGGAGCGATGTCGAAGCGGACGACGAGTTCATCCGGCGCAGCCGACGTTGCCACCTTGTACGCCGAGCGCACGGGGAGGAAATCGTCGTCGGCCGCCAGGCCCGGGCGCTGCGACGGCAAAGAGTGGCAGCAGCAGTACCAGCTGGCGCAGGCACCGGCGGACCGGCGGGGCGGCGATCAATGGCATGAGTTGGTGAGTCCGTCGGGTGGCGTCGGTGCGAGCACGAACGATACATGGACCGGGCCGGCCGGACGATGTTCACGGCCGATCCGTGAATCCGCTCAAGAATCAATCGCAATCGTCCGAGCGGAACGGCGGGCCGCAGCCGCAGGCACGCTGAAGTCTATATATCTAAATAAAAACAATGAGTTAGGAATAGAGAGCTAAAGGCCCTGATGACCACGGTTGGCCCCGGATCGTTGCGTCGGCCGCACGTTCCCCTTGAAAGTTGGCTCGCCGGGTCTATTATTAGCAGCCGTATCGGGAGAGTGCTAACAAGTGGCGCTCGCCCGACTTCCCCCCAAAACGGCTGAACAAAGCAGCACGGAGTTTGCAGCAATGGCAGACAAGTTGAAGATTCGCCCGCTCCACGACCGCGTGATCATCCAGCGGCTCGACGCCGAGACCCGCTCGCCGGGCGGCATCGTCATCCCCGACAGCGCCGCCGAGAAGCCGATCCGCGGCAAGGTCGTTGCCGTGGGCAAGGGCAAGATCCTCGAGAACGGCAACGTTCGCGCGCTCGACATCAAGGTCGGTGACCACATCCTCTTCGGCAAGTACAGCGGCACCGAAGTGAAGGTGGATGGCGAGGAGTACCTCGTCATGCGCGAAGAAGACGTGATGGCAGTCATCGAGAAGTAATCGGAGAACACAGACATGGCAGCAAAAGAAGTACGTTTCAGCGATGACGCCCGCACCCGCATGCTCCGCGGCGTCAACATCCTGGCCAATGCGGTCAAGGTGACGCTCGGCCCCAAGGGCCGCAATGCAGTGCTCGAGAAGAGCTTCGGCGCCCCCACCGTCACCAAGGACGGCGTGTCGGTCGCGAAGGAAATCGAGCTCAAGGACAAGTTCGAGAACATGGGCGCGCAGATGGTGAAGGAAGTCGCTTCCAACACCTCCGACGAAGCCGGTGACGGCACGACGACCGCCACGGTTCTTGCCCAGGCGATCGTGCGCGAAGGCCTCAAGGCCGTCGCTGCCGGCGCCAACCCGATGGACGTCAAGCGCGGCATCGACAAGGCCGTGATCACGGCCACCGAAGAGCTGAAGAAGCTGTCGAAGCCGTGCAAGGACCAGAAGGCGATCGCCCAGGTCGGCACCATCTCCGCCAACAGCGACGAGTCGATCGGCAAGACGATCGCCGACGCGATGGAGAAGGTCGGCAAGGAAGGCGTGATCACCGTCGAGGAAGGCTCGGGCCTGCAGAACGAACTCGACGTCGTCGAGGGCATGCAGTTCGACCGCGGCTACCTCTCGCCGTATTTCATCAACAACCAGGCCAGCCAGTCGGCCGAACTCGAGAACCCGTACATCCTTCTCTATGACAAGAAGGTGTCGAACGTCCGCGAGATGCTGCCGCTGCTCGAAGGCATCGCGAAGTCCGGCCGTCCGCTGCTCGTCGTCGCCGAAGACGTCGAAGGCGAAGCGCTGGCGACGCTGGTCGTCAACACGATCCGCGGCATCGTCAAGGTCGCGGCCGTCAAGGCTCCGGGCTTCGGCGACCGTCGCAAGGCCATGCTGCAGGACATCGCTGTCCTGACCGGCGGCGAAGTGATCGCCGAGGAAGTCGGCCTGACGCTCGAGAAGGCCACGCTGGCCAACCTGGGCCAGGCCAAGAAGATCGTCGTGGAGAAGGAAAACACCACGATCATCGACGGTCACGGCAAGGCGGGCGACATCAAGGGCCGCATTGCGCAGATCAAGCAGCAGATCGAGGAAGCGACCTCGGACTACGACAAGGAAAAGCTGCAGGAGCGCATGGCCAAGCTCTCCGGCGGCGTTGCCGTGATCAAGGTCGGCGCTGCGACCGAGATCGAGATGAAGGAAAAGAAGGCCCGCGTCGAAGACGCGCTGCACGCCACGCGTGCGGCCGTCGAAGAAGGCGTGGTCCCGGGCGGTGGCGTTGCGCTGATCCGCGCGCAGAAGGCGCTCGCCAACCTGCAGGGCTCGAACGAGGACCAGGCCATCGGCATCAAGATCCTCTCGCGCTCGATCGAAGAGCCGCTGCGCCAGATCGTGGCCAACGCCGGTGAAGACGCTGCCGTCGTCCTGGCGAAGGTCAAGGAAGGCAAGGGCACGTACGGCTACAACGCCGCGACGGGCGTCTACGGCGACATGCTCGACATGGGCATCCTGGACCCGACGAAGGTCACCCGTCTCGCGCTGCAGAACGCCGCCTCGGTGGCGGGCCTGCTGCTGACGACGGAAGTGATGGTCGCCGAGGCCCCGAAGGATGACGACCACAAGCATGGCGGCATGCCGGACATGAGTGGCATGGGCGGCATGGGCGACATGGGCATGTAATTGCCTCGCGACCTTCGGGTGGCGAACGAGAAGGCCCCGCACTGCGGGGCCTTCTTTTTTCGGGCGCTCAGTCGAGCAGGTGCTCGCTGAAGTTGCCGCGCATGCAGTGATTGGACGCGGCGGCCGAGCCATAGCCACCTGCGTTCAGCAGCGCAACGAAATCCCCTTCCTGCAACTGCGGCAGCACGACATCCTCGGCGAGCACGTCGATGGCTTCGTTGATGTTGCCGGTGAGCGTATACGTCGCGCATTCCTCGTCCGCGGCGCGCAGGACCAGTGGCGCGACGATGAACGGCGTCTGGTAGTACGCCCAGAGGTTCTGCAGGTTGAGCCCGGCGTCGACGCCGGCGAAGTTCACCCCGCCCTTGTTCTCGACCGTGTTGACCTCGCACAGCAGCGCGCCGGCGTCCTTCATCAGGTAGTCGCCGGGCTCGAGGTGGACCTTGAGACCGCGGCTGCGGGTTGCCCGCGCGATCAGCGCGGCCCAGCGGCCGAGGTCGAGCGGTGGATGTTCCGGAGTGATCGGCGCACCCATGCCGCCACCGACGTCGAGCGTGTCGACGTCGGGGCAGCGGTCGACGAACCAGGCGGCGTTGGCGAGCGCTTCCTCGAACTGCGGCAGGTCGCGCGTCAGGTAGCCGTAGCCGAAGTGGAAATGGACCTGCGTGACCTTCATGCCGTAGCGCGCTGCGAGTTCCAGCGCCTCGTCGAAGCGGTCGCGGTAGATGCCGAACTTGCTCGGGCGGACCCCTGCGTAGTGCAGTCGGTCGTTGTAGCCGGCGCCGACGCGCGGGTTGACGCGGATGCCGATCGAGCGCCCGGGGCAACGCTCGCCAAGCCTGCGGATCGTCGACAGTGCGTCGCAATTGACGTGGACCTCGGGATGCCGCGCCAACGCATCGAGGTCGGAATTGGAGACCGCGTGCCCGGTGAATGAAATGTCCGCCGCCTCGAATCCGAGCTCCAACGCATACTGCAGTTCGGCCGGCGAGCAGGCGTCGATGCCGCACTGCCCCCAGGCATGCATGGCCTGCAGCAGCGGGCGGAACCGGTTGGCTTTGATCGCGTAGAAGACGCGGTGCGGCACGCCCACGGCGGTGAGCGCGGCCTGGAGTCGACCGAGGTTGGCGCGTACGCGCGCGGCGCTGTAAACGAATGCCGGTGTGCCCGTCTGTGCCGCCAGCGCCTGCAGGTCGCGGCCGGCGAAATGCAGCCGTCCCGCGCGGTACCCGAGGTCGTCGCGCTGCCACCACATGGGATCGAAAGTCCGCGGGACTCGGGCGTGGTCCACCGCAACTACTGCTGCATCTCGGTTTCGACGATGATGCCGGCCCTGGCGAGCAACTCCAGGTCGCGCCGCAGTTCCGACCGGTTGAGGCTGGGTTGCCGCGCGGCGGCGTCGTCCAGCGAGAAAAGCCGCTGCCGCAGAATCCACTCGACGGTCGGATAAGTTGCTCCCAGGGCGATTTCGCCACCGTCGAAGACGACGGCGAAGCCGTGATCGCGACGCACCACGTTGGCCCTGCGTGCAACGGAATACCAGGACGGGCGCGCCTGCGCCGGTAACTCGTAATTCGCCGGCGCACGGGCCAGGTCGCGCTGGTGGTTGAGTACGTCGATGGCAAAGGCGGGCGATGTCATCACGGTCTTGATGCGGTCTGCCAGCGTGCCCAGTCGTTCGCGCAGTTCTGCCTCCTTGCGCGCATCCGGCAGATAGGCGCGGAATCCGGGTTCCTGCGCCAGCGCGCTCTCGAGCAGCTTGAACAGCGACAGGCCAGTCGCGGGCGATACCCCGAAGGTCACGTGCAGCGAAGCCTGCGAGCCGGTCAGCGCGTCGTGATACTGGCCGCGCGGCAGGTAGAGGATATCGCCCGGCTGCATGGTCACTTCAAACAGCAAGCGGCCGCGGGACTCGTTGAGCCATTTCTCGATTTCGTCGCCCGGCGGCAGCGGCAGCACCGGCGCATCCGCCCGCGACTCGTACACGCGCCAGACCTTTTCGCCTTCCGCCTGCACGGCGAAAACGTCGTGCAGGTCGAAGTGGGTCTGGAAGGCCTGCACACCCTTGAACGAGCAGTAGACGTTGGCGGCCACGCGCGCGGCGAATTCGCGCTCGAGCATGTTGGCGACCGCGCCCACTTCCGGGCAAACGCGGTGCACGTGATTGGCAACGAGACTGGCCCCGAGTCCCATCAGCGCCTTGACCTTGGCGGGGTTGACGGGCGCACTCATGCCCGCACGCAGGTCGGTCGTGTCGCAGTAATTCTCCCGCAGCGCTGCGCGGCTCTTGAAGTAGACCTTCAGTGTCTCTTCGTTCCAATACGGCGTGATGGCCAGCACTTCATTGAAGCGTGACCACGGCAGCAGGTTCGGACGGCTGTGGCCATTGGCGCGAATGTGCAGCGGAAGCTTGCCGAAATACGCGGTGCAGAAGCTGGCCGCATCGAAAGGCGCGATGAAATCTGAAAATTCCATGACGAATAGACGTTAGCATTGGCGATCTGTCGCTGTCCATGAACCGCGAGTGCCGCCAGATGCCGCAAAAACAAGGGAACTCGCTGCCGGCGCGCGCGGTCCTGCGACCTGACGGCCTGTACCTTGCATTGCGCGACATCGGCCCCGGGGAACTTCGCGACGCCTTCATGCAGGAAACCGTGGTGCGAGTCCCGGCAGCGGAATCGTTCGTCCACGTCGCCCGGGCAGACATCGGCAAAGCGGCGCCTGATACCGCACCGGCCGGCCTCATATTTCACGTCGCACGTTGCGGGTCGACGTTGATCTCGCAGTTGCTCAAGACGCACGACAAGCTGGTCGTGTATGCAGAGCCGTTGCCCTTCAACGAACTGCTGTTGCCACCGCACAAGTGGCCGCGTCACGAACTGGTGGCCGCACTACGGTCCCTCGGCGATGCCTTCGCCCGCCATGCGGGCAAGCCCTATGTCCTGAAATTCAGCAGCTGGAATACGTTGTTCTGCGACCTCCTGGCAGAGGCGTTTCCGGATTCGCCCTGGGTCTTCAGCCTGCGCGATCCGGTCGAAGTCGGCGTGTCGCTGCTGAACCGGCCTGCCGGGTGGATGCGTGACGCGGACGGGCCTGCCGCAGGACTCCGCCGCTACGTCGATCCGGACGGCGCAGCGCAGTCGCCGGAGGAATTCGTCGCGCGGCTGTATGGAGCATTCTGCGCAGCCGTGGGTCGTCTCGATGCCGGACGGGGCCGGCTCGTGCACTACGAAGCGCTGCCAGCGGCCGTCTGGGAAATCGTGGCGCCGCATTTTTCGCAGTCGATCGATGATCGGCAACGAGAGCGCATGGCACAAGCCGCGCGAGTCAATGCGAAAGCGCCAATGGGAAAGGCTTTGGCGTTTGCCAGCGATGCTGCTGCGAAGCAGGCGGCCGCATCGCCCGCGCTGCGACAGGCGATCGACGCATTCGCCCGCCCGCCATTGCAACGCCTGGAAAGTCTTCACGCGCAACGAGGTAGAGTCTGCAGCAGCCAGAGTTCTGGCTGAAGCCGGACCATTGGACCCGAAACATGCAACTCGCCTGGCTGTCGCTCGCCATCGTCGCCACAGTCGCGTACCACGTCGTCCTCAAGCTGACGCCGACCGGCGCGAACCCGTTCCTGTCGCTGATGGTCACCTACGGCGCCGTCGCCTTGCTGTTCGCGGGCGCGCTCGTGCTCTCACCCGGAGATTTCGCCTGGCGGGAGGAATTACGCCAGCTGAACTGGACCGCGATCGCACTGGCGTGCGCGATCATCGGGCTCGACCTCGGCTTCATCCTGCTCTACCGCACGGGGTTCGAGGTCAGCCTCGGTGCGCTGGTCACGCAGACAGCGGCCGCCATGTTGCTTGTCGGCATCGGTGTGCTGGTCTTCCGCGAAAGGCTGAGCCTTGCGAACGGCGTCGGTATCGTGCTGTGTCTCGCGGGGTTGTGGCTCGTCAACCGGCGCTGAGCCAAAAACTGAACGACGCAGCCGGCTGATCGATCAGCTTTCGTTCGCCCGGTTCTCGAGCCGCGCCCGTTCGAGCGCGCGCTCCTGCCGGATGCGCCGTACGGTCCACCAGACGAATGCGCCGACGACGGCGAGCATCGAAGCCATCAGTATTGCCATCTTCGGTCCGGCCAGCCGCCAGGCTTCGCGCAGGCCGAAGAGCACGCCGATCGGCGTCGAGACGAGCAGGATCGGGCGGGCGATGCGCAAGCGCTGGCTGCTACTCGTCCGTCTGGACCCAGCCCGACGCGGGCATGGCATCGAAGAACATCTGGATCCGGTGCAGCAGCTGGTTGCGGTCGGCCCAGGAGACCTGTTCGTCGAGCCGCTCCATGCGGTCTGCCTTGGTGGGTTCGGACTCCAGGCCATGCACCAGCGGCGCTGGCGGTGGAGTCTTGCCGCGCTTCTCGGCTTCTTCCAGCAGCATCAGGTGCAGCCGCTCCCAGTAGGGGAGCGTGGGATAGGCGCGACCGCGAAGCCGGTGGTGCACGAGCAACCGGCGTCCGTTACTGCTGGTTCTGAATGACGGCATGGGATTCGTCCTGTGGCACAAGAGTAGCGGCTCGGGCGCCAACTTCACAGTCGGGGCGATCCCCCGCCGTGGGCATCCGGTATGCTCCGTCCCCGATAACCCCACGGAGCGGAACGAGCATGACGATAGCCTTCTGGTGCGTGCTGGTGGCGGGCTTCCTGCCGTACTTCGGCACGTTGACCGCCAAGATCGGCGGCGAGCGCTTCGACAACAGCAATCCCCGCGACTGGCTCAACGCACAGTCGGGTTTCCGCAAGCGGGCGAACGCGGCGCAGCACAACAGCTTTGAGGCGTTCCCGTTCTTCGCGGCCGCAGTCATCATCGCCCACGTCGCCGGTGCGCCGCAGGGACGCATCGACCTTTTCGCGGTCGTGTTCATCCTGGCGCGCCTCTTCTATATCGCGTTCTACGTCGCCGACATGGCGACGCTGCGGTCGCTGGCCTGGTTCGTCGGCCTTGGCAGCGTGGTCGCCCTTTTCCTCGCGGTGGCGTGAACCGATCAACGCCCCCAGTAGGGCATTTGCTTGCGGCTGCGCCAGAGGCCGTCGCTGGCATAGACGGCGAGCGCTGACCAGATGAGCGCGAAGCCGATGCCACGCTGCAGGGTGAAGGCCTCGTGGAATACCCACACCCCGAGCAGGAACTGCAGTGTCGGGCCGATGTACTGCACCAGCCCCACGGTGGACAGCGGTATCAGGCGCGCACCGTAGGCGAAGAGGGCGAGCGGCAGCGCGGTGACGAGGCCACTGCCCAGCAGCAATGCGTTGATTTGCGGGGCGGCGTGACCGAACGCGCCCGTGCCCTGCATCTCCATCCACAACAGCAAGCCGGACGCGAAAGGCAGCAGCAACAGCGTCTCGGTCGCGAGCCCGGGCACGGCTTCGACCTGCACCACCTTCCGGATCAGGCCATACCCGCCGAAACTGGCCGCGAGCGCCAGCGCGATCCAGGGCGGGCGACCGGCGACTATGGCGAGATAGAGCACGCCGGCGGCGGCAAGGCCGACCGCGAGTTTCTGCATGGCATTGAGCCGCTCGCCGAGCACGAGCACGCCAAGTACCACGTTGAGCAATGGGTTGATGAAGTAGCCGAGGCTTGCGTCGATCACGTGGCCATGGGCAATCGACCAGACGTAGATCAACCAGTTGATGCTGATCAGGACCGCCGTGAGCATCAGCCGGTAGCGCGTCCCGGGGTTCGCGAGCGCGGTGCGCACCGCACCGACATCGCCGCGCCAGGCCAACCAGGCGAACACGAGCAGGCAGCTCCACACGATCCGGTGCGCCATGATTTCAAGTGCGGGCAAAGCGTGCAGCGGCTTCATGTAGAGGGGCAGGACGCCCCAGATCGTGAAGGCGCCGATGGCGGCTGCGAGGCCGGCACCCGCGCCTGGCGAGACAGGTGCGGCAGGCGCTGTGTTCTGGCCGGTCATGGGGCGCGCATTGTGGCAAATACCGGCGCAGGCAGCCCGAAAATCAATGCGGCGGGTCGAGGCGTCCCGCCGCGCCGTGGTATACGATGGACACTGTAATCGGGCTGAACCGGCAACGAGGTCTGCGGCCGTGGACATGGACGAGACTCTGCGCAGCGGGTTCAGGCAAGCGCCGTTCATCGCGCACCTCGGGATCGAACTCGAAAACCTCGGCCACGGATTCTGCGAGGCGAGTCTCGCCATTCAACCCTGGCACCTGCAGCAGACGAACGTGGTCCACGCCGGAGCGATCGCCACGCTGGCGGATCACTGCGCGGGCGCGGCCGCATCCACGGACCTGCAGTCGGGCGAGTACGTCGTCACCGCCGAGTACAAGATCAACCTCTTGCGTGGCGCTCGCGGCGAGAAACTGCGCTGCCGAGCCGAAGTGCTGAAGCCGGGCCGGCGCCTCGCCGTGGTCGAAGCGCAGGTCTGGTCGGAGGCCGGGGGCCGTTCGGAACTCGTCGCCAAGTTGAATGCGACCATGGTGGTCGTGACGCAGCGCTGAATCGACAGTCCCTGCGTCGCGTCGTGGAAATTCCGGAGCGCGACCGCGGGCCGCTCAGGTCAAGCTTGCGCCATGGAATCCCGTCTCGACACTGGCCGCCTGCGACGCGAATGGCGCACGATGCAGGTCATGGTGGGTATCTATTGCCGCGGGCACCAACACGCGGCGACGGACGGACTGTGCATGGAATGCCAGGGGTTCCTGGACTACGCGGAGCGCCGGCTGGAGAAGTGTCCGTACGGGCCGGAGAAGCCAACCTGCGCCAGGTGCCCGATCCACTGCTACAAGCCGCAACCGCGTCAGCTGGCCCGCGACATCATGCGCTATGCGGGGCCGCGCATGCTGCTGCGCCATCCATGGCTCAGCTTGACCCACTTCGCCGACAAGGCACGCCGTGTCGAGCACCCGATGGCTGCACGCCGCCGTCGCGGCGATCCGCGCTGAATCCCGCCCTCAGGCGGTGCAGCCGGCGGGTACGTCGAATTCGAGCCGATCGTTCCGTTCGTCCCTGAGGAATCCGTTCTGGGGGCGCCAGGCCAGGGCCTCGCGCTTGCGCTGCAGGACGTCTGCGTCAATGTCGTCGACGAGGCGTGCACGCGGTGAGAGTTCCAGGCTGCGGTTGCGGCCGATCCAGCTCAGGTTCATTTCGATGGTCTCCGTGGCACCTGCCTGGTGGCATGCCCGTTCGCTTGACGGTCAGGTTTCCCGGCAGCAGCGGACGCCTACAGCGCGTCGAACCCCTGCATTCTGACGAAGTCTTCAAGCGCAGCGCGTCCGGTGCGCAGCGTGTTGATCGGGTGCGACAGGTCCGCGTAGCCAAGCGCCATGCCGGAAAACAACATGAGGTTCGCAGGTACGTCGAGGCTCTTCTGTACGGTAACCGACACAAGCGACCAGATTTCCTGGGCGCACGTGTGCAAGCCGTGCTCGCGTGCCAGCAGCATCACCGTCTGCATGTACATGCCGACGTCCGACCACTGCGGCGGGCCGAGGCTGCGGTCGAGGTAAAAGAACAGCCCGACGGGTGCGCCGAAAAAATCGTAGTTGCGCGCCAGCTGCAGCAGTCGCGCCATCTTGTCCTCGCGCGGGATGCCGAGAGTCGCATACAGGTCTTCACCGGCCTTGAAGCGGCGCGTGCGATAGGGCTCGCCGAGGCCGGGCGGGTAGATGTCGTACTCGTGCGAGCCGTCACCGCGCGGGTTTGTCATGACTTGTGCGCGCACCGCGGATTTCAGCTCGGCGAGCGGTTCCCCGGCGAGGGCATACACCCACCACGGCTGCAGGTTGCCGCCTGAAGGCGTGCGCCGCGCAGCGTCCAGGATCTGGCGCACGGTCGCGCCGGGCACCGGCGTGTCGAGGAATGCGCGGCAGCTCATGCGGCTCGTTACAGCTTCGCTCACGTTCACTGGCGTTCCTCCCGGCAGCGGGCAATTTTGCCAGAAGCCAGTGCCTATGGTTTGACCGTGTCGCGGTCGCGGCTGTTTTTCGCTACGCTGCGCGCGCGTTGACCGAGGTAGGCATGCAGGATCTGAAGCAGTTCGTCGTCGACATCCCGGACTTCCCGCAGCCGGGCATCCTGTTCCGTGACATCAGCCCGCTGCTGCGCCGGCATTTTGCGGCCACGATCGAGTCGATCGAGCGCCTGTTCAGCGAAGCGGAGTGGGACGCTGTCGACGCCGTCGCCGGCATCGAGTCGCGCGGGTTCATCCTCGCTTCGGCCCTGGCCGAGCGCCGCGGTAAGGGTTTCGTGCCCATCCGCAAGAAGGGCAAGCTGCCGCCTCCCGTCGTCGATATCGCCTACGACCTCGAATACGGCACGGGCGTGCTCGAGATGCAGGCCGGGCAGGGCCGGTTGCTGCTCGTGGATGACGTGCTCGCTACGGGTGGCACGCTCGCCGCGTCCATGGTGCTCAGCCGGCAGGCGGGGTATGTCGTGCAGGGCATCGGCGTGCTGATCGACATCGGTATCGCACCCGGCTTCCGTTGCGAGCACCACGTGCCCCGCATCGTGCTGCAGTACGGCTGAGGCTGCCGCGTGAACGAGCCCGGCACGCCGCAGGCACCCCGCCGCGCTGCGCTCACCTTCATTTTCGTCACCGTCGTGCTCGACATGCTGGCGCTCGGCATGGTCGTGCCGGTGCTGCCGCACCTGATCGAGGATTTCCTCGGCGGCGACACCTCGCGCGCGGCGCTGATGGTCGGGTACTTCGGCACGGTATGGGCCGTGATGCAGTTTTTCGCGATGCCGGTGATGGGCGCGTTGTCGGATCGTTTCGGCCGCCGACCCGTGATCCTGCTGTCCAATTTCGGGTTGGGGCTCGACTACGTGCTGATGGCGCTCGCGCCGACGCTGTCGTGGCTCTTCGTCGGGCGAATGATCTCCGGCGTGACCGCGGCCAGCATCAGCACGTCGATGGCTTACGTGGCCGATGTCACGCCGCCCGAGCGCCGGGCACAGAGTTTCGGTTTCGTCGGCGTCGCCTTCGGCCTCGGCTTCGTGCTCGGCCCCGCGATCGGCGGCCTGCTCGGATCGGTCGATCCGCGCCTGCCATTCTGGGCGGCTGCCTGCGCGAGCCTGCTCAATGCGGCGTACGGCTTCTTCATCCTGCCGGAATCGCTGCCGCGCGAAAGACGTCGCGCGTTCGAGTGGCGTCGCGCCAACCCGTTGGGTTCGTTGCGATTCCTGCGCGCACACCGCGAAGTGTTCGCGCTCGCGGGCGCAGCGTTCCTCAGCAACCTGACGCACGCGGTGCTGCCCGCCGTCTTCGTGCTCTATTCCGCCTACCGCTACGGCTGGGACGAAAAGGCGGTCGGACTCGCACTGGCGGGAGTCGGGATCTCTTCGGCCCTGGTGCAGGGGGCGCTCGTGGGTCCGCTGGTGCGTCGCTTCGGCGAACGTCGCGTCATGATCGGAGGCCTGCTCGCCGGTACCGCGGGGTTCATGCTGTACGCCTTCGCTCCAACTGGCCTGTGGTTCGTCGCGGCCATTCCGGTCGTCGGGCTGTGGGGCCTGGTCGGACCCGCGTCGCAGGGCATCATGACGCGCGCGGTCGGCGCTTCGGCCCAGGGTGAATTGCAGGGAGCGATGGGGAGTCTCGCGGGCATTGCGACGGTGATCGGTCCGACGCTCTTTGCGACCGTCTTCGCGTGGTCCATCCGCGACGGTGGGTCATGGCATTTCCCGGGTTCGGCCTATGCACTCGCGGGCCTGCTGCTCGTCGTCGCCGCGATCATTGCCGAGCGGGCCACGCGTCCGCAGGTGACGGCATGACCGCGAAGTTCGTGGTGCCGGATGCGATCCGGGTCGGTATCGTCGACAAGCTCGAGCGCCTCGCCGTTCGGCCAAGCCTGCCGGACACGCCGGCCACCGCTGCAATCGCGGCGAGCCTCGAATACGTCTGGGCCTGCAGCGCGTTCACCGCGGATGCCTGCCTGCGTGACGCAGGGTTGCTCGAGTGGCTCGCGACGCACGGACGGTTGCTCGAGCATGCCGACGCCGCGTGGTACGCGCAGACGGCGGATGCTCTCACGCAAGCGGGCAGCAACGACGACGCGGCGTTCATGTCCGCGCTGCGCATCTTCCGCCGGCGGCAGCTCGTGCGCATCGCATGGCGCGACCTGGCGGGGTACGCGCCGATCGAGCAGGTCCTGGCCGAGTTGTCGTGGCTCGCCGATGCCTGCATCAACGTGGCGTGCCGTCAGGCGGCTGCCCTGCTCGGCGCGCGTCACGGCGTGCCGAAAGACAGCAACGGCGTCGAGTTGCCGCTGCTGGTGCTCGGCATGGGCAAGCTCGGCGGTGGCGAGCTGAACTTCTCCTCGGACATCGACCTCGTGTTTCTCTTCGCCGAACATGGCGAGACAACAGGTCCGCGGCCACTGGAGCACGAAGAGTATTTCGTGCGCGCGGGCAAGCGCGTCGCGCAGCTGCTCGGCACGCCCACGGACGACGGCTTCGTCTATCGCGTCGATCTGCGGCTGCGACCGTTCGGCGACTCGGGCCCGGTGGCCGTGAGTTTCGACGCGATGGAGGAGTACCTGCAGCAGCACGGGCGCGACTGGGAGCGTTACGCCTACGTCAAGGCGCGTCCCGTGTACGGGGCCGAGTCCGGATTCAAAGACCTTTATCGCGACGCGCTGCGACCGTTCGTCTATCGCCGCTACCTCGACTTCGGCGTGTTCGAATCGCTGCGTGCGATGAAGGAACTTATCGCGCGCGAGGTGGAACGCCGCGAACTGCAGCAGAACGTGAAGCTCGGTCCAGGCGGCATCCGCGAGATCGAGTTCATCGTGCAGGCGTTCCAGCTGCTGCGCGGCGGCAGCACCCAGCGACTGCAGACGCGCAGCCTGCTCGAGGCTCTGCCGCAACTGGCGGGGCAGAAACTGCTGCCGGCCGACACCGTCACCGAGTTGCTCGCGGCCTATCGCTTCCTGCGCCGCGTCGAGAACCGCCTGCAGGAATGGAACGACGAGCAGACGCACGAGCTGCCCGCCGACGGTCACGCGCGTGCGCGGCTTGCGCTCGCGATGGGGCTGTCCGGCTGGCCTGAACTCGAACGCGAACTCGCGCACCATCGGGGTCGTGTCAGCGCGCATTTTCAACGGGCCGTATTTGCGCCCGGTGCCGCGACCGCCGACGACGAGGCGAGTGCCGGGCTCGAGCACATTCTCGATCCCGAGCTCGACGATACGCGCAGGCGTGAACGACTCGCAGTGTTGCAGGCGCCGGGCCTGGTCGAGCCGTTCCTGCGGCAGCTCGACCAGCTGCGGGAGGGCAGCTATTACCGGCGCCTCGACGAGACCGGTCGACGCCGCCTGCAGGTCCTGTTGCCGCGCCTGCTGCGGGCGTTGGCGTGCGTCCCGAATGCGGAGGCCGCGCTCTCACGTGTGCTGCACGTGATCGAGCGCATCGGTGGCCGCACGGTGTACCTCGCGCTGCTCAACGAGAACGCAGTGGCGCGCGAGCGGTTGTTCGAGCTGTGCGCGCATTCGCAGTTCCTGTCCGACCAGATCGCAGCGTTCCCGCTGCTGCTCGACGAACTGCTCGATGACCGGTTGTTCGATACGACACCGACGCGGGCCGAGCTGGCGGTCGAACTGCGCAATCGCATGGCGAACTGCACGGTCGACGATACCGAGGAACAGGTCGAGGCCCTGCGGCAGTTCCAGCGCGCGGCGATGTTCCGCATCGCCGTGCCGGACCTCACCGGCCGCCTGCCGCTCATGAAAGTGAGCGACCGCCTGACGGATCTGGCCGAACTGCTGGTGCAGGCAACGCTCGACCTCGCCTGGCAGCAGATCGTTGCGCGGCACGGCGTGCCGTTGTGCGGCCCGACGGACGACGCGCTGCGCCAGGCGGATGTGATCGTCGTCGCGTACGGCAAGTTTGGCGGCATCGAGCTCGGCTACGCATCGGACCTCGACCTCGTGTTCCTGCACGATTCGAGCGGCGAGGTGCAGCGCACCGCGGGTCCGCACGTCGTCGACAACGGCGTGTTCTTTTTGCGGCTCGTGCAGCGGCTGGTGCACCTGCTCACGGTGCATTCGGCGGCAGGTCGCCTGTACGAGGTCGACACCCGTCTGCGCCCGAGCGGCAAGGGTGGCCTGCTGGTGCAGAGCATCGAAGGATTCGCGGACTACCAGCGCACGGACGCATGGACGTGGGAACACCAGGCGCTGCTGCGATCACGCGCTGTCGCGGGCGGTGCGGCGTTGCGCAACCGCTACGAGTCGCTGCGAGTCGAGCTGCTGCGCACGGCGGTGCGCCGTCCGACGCTGCGCGAGGACGTGCGCTCGATGCGCGAACGGATGCGGTCGGAGCTGTCGAAGTCGAAGGCCGGCGAGTTCGATCTCAAGCAGGACGCGGGCGGCATCACCGACGTCGAGTTCCTCGCGCAGTACTGGGCGCTGCTCTGGTCGGCCCGGTACGCGGAGCTGGTGACCTATTCCGACAACATCCGCCAGCTCGAGAGCCTGGCTTCGATCTGCCTGGTGCCGCAGGCAACCGTCGACGTGCTGACCGCCGCCTACCGGACCTACCGGCAGCGGTTGCACCACCTGTCGCTCGAGGGCGGTGACAACAATATCGCACCGGCCGCCGAATTCGAGGCCACGCGGGATGCCGTGCGGGCGATCTGGCGGCAAACCATGGAAACGAGCCTACAATCGACTGATCAGCGACTAACCCCACCTCCGACTAACCCCTAACCCCTAACCCCTATCCCCTAACTCCTATGGCCGAACTCCTGGTCCCGATCTCGCCCGGCGAGCTCATCGACAAGATCACGATCCTCGAGATCAAATCGGCGCGCATGACCGACGCGGCGAAGCTGCACAACGTGCGCACGGAACTGACGCTGCTCAACGAGACCTGGCGCGCGTCCACTTTTTCGGCCGTGGACATCACCGCGGAATGGACCGGCCTGCGTGACGTCAACGGACAGCTGTGGGACATCGAGGACCGCATCCGCGACAAGGAACGCGCGAGCCTGTTCGACGCCGAGTTCATCGAGCTCGCGCGGGCGGTGTACGTGACGAACGATGAACGCGCGGCGATCAAGCGCCGCATCAACACGAAGCTGGGATCGAGCCTGGTGGAAGAGAAGAGCTACCGGGAATACAAGAAGTAGAGGAAGGGCAGGAAGGGCAGGAAGGGCAGGGGTCAGGGACTACCTCAGGCACACGACCAGTTTGGCCACGTGGCTGCGCCAGTTGATCGGGATCACCACCGGCCGGTCGCCGAGCGGCAATTCGACGGTGTTTCCCGCGCCGGTCACGACGGTGGGCACCGAGATTGCGAAGTCTTTGCCCAGGTCGCGTCGCACGTTGCCCGCGATGGTGTTCGCGACCTCGCCGACCAGGTCGCACAGGTACTCGTGCGAGACATTGCTTTCGTTCATCTTCATCAGCAGCACGGTAAGCATGCCGCGGGGCGCCGAAAAGCAGACGATGCCGTTGCGACGGCCCGACACCGAAATGACGCCGTTATAGTCGTGGATTTCCGGGGCACCTTCGGTGACGAGATACGGCGAGCCAACGGAGGCCGCCTGCTGCGCTGCGACCTCGAAATAGCGGGTCGTGCCATGCACGAACGCGCGTATGTCCTGTTCTTCGAACATGGGTGTGTCAGGCGCCGCCGATCAGTTCTGCCAGCGCTTCGTTGAGCTGGCGGTCCGAGAACGGCTTGTTCAGGAAACCATTGGCGCCTTTACCCATTGCTTCGACCGCAGTGGCCTTGTCGGCCAGGGCGGAGATGATCAGGATCAGGACCTGCGGCTTCATGGCGACCAGTTGTTCGACGCACTCGATGCCGTCCATCTCGGGCATCGTGATGTCCATCGTGACGACGTCCGGGTCGGTACGGCGGAAGACCTCGATGGCCTCGACGCCGTTGGCTGCGACTCCCACGACCTGCAAATTCCCGATCTGCTGGCTGCGCTCGATGCGCCGGCGGATGACATTGGAGTCGTCGACGATGAGCAGCTTGAGCTGCGTCGTCAGGAATGGAGCGTTGCGGGCCATCGCGTGGGGTTTCCTGAGGGGGCGAACGTCACGCGACGGCGCCCTGCTGCGCACGATGCGCAGGCAGCACGATGGAGAACCGGGTGTACTTGCCTGGCGCAGTCGCGATGCTGATCTTGCCGCCGATCGAGTGGACCGCTTTCAGCACGAAGTCCAGGCCCACCCCGCGGCCGGCGTCCCGGCTATTGCCGTCGTGGGTCGAAAAGCCGGGCTTGAAAATCAGGGCCAGGCTTGCCTTCGTGTCGAGTTGCTGCGCTTCACCCGGGCTCAGGTCGCCGCGCCGCACCGCAGCTTCGCGCAGCCGGTCGGGGACGATGCCGCACCCGTCGTCCTGGAACACCAGTTCGAACCGCTGTTCGCACGACTTGAACTGAATCTGCAGCAGACCGGTTTCGTCCTTGTCGAGTCCGCGCCGGGTGCCTGCATCCTCGATGCCGTGTACCACCGCGTTGCGTACTAGCTGGATGGCGACGTCACGCACCGTCCTGCGAATGTCCCCGGGCACGTCGTCGAGGCCCGCAGTGACGAGCCGGACTTTCTTGCCGGCATCCGTGGCGATGCGCTGTGCCAACGCGTCCAGGGGCGGCGTAATGTCCTGCTTGCCGGCATCGACAGGCGTCGTCGCGGGTTGCGGGCGCGGAGCGGCGTTCAGTAACGCGTTCGCCCGCAGGTCCTCGGCGCGGCTGGCCAGCTCCCGGATCGATTGCAGGTGTCCGAAGATTTCGTCGAGACTCACGACGAGCGGCAGGAAGTCGTTGCCGGACAGCTGCGGGCGGTTGCGCAGGTCCTGCAGCAGATCCTCGAACGCGTGCGTGCGTGTCTCGATGGAAGCCAGTCCGAGCGTCGCAGCGTCGCCCTTGATTCGATGCATTTCGCGGAACAGCTCGTCGAGCTTGACGCGGAAATCGCCATCGCCGCGCGCCGGGACCTTGAGGACACTGTTGATCTGGGCAAGCGCCGCGTTCGTGTCGTCGAGGAACGACACCAGGTGTTCGGGGTCGACCTGCAGCAGGCCGAGCAGCATGTCCATCTGCACCTGGGACCTGGCCTGGGACTCCTTCAGTTCGCGAGCCAGCAGCACCCGCGATGTCACGTCGTTCACGGACACCAGTATGTGGCGCACGCCGTGCTCGCCCTTGACGCGGTGGAAATCGAACTCCAGGTAGCGCAGATCGCGACTGCCGTCCCCACGATCGAAATGAACCTCGACCTCCGCGAGCGGATTGATGCTCCGGATCAGCTTTTCGTTGGCACGCTCGCCCCAGAGCAGCTGCACGTACTTCGTGGCCGTGGCCAGCGTCTTCTCGGATACCGTGTCGCGCAGCAACTCCTCCAGCGTCATCCCGCTGAAGTCGTCGCGGCGGAACATGGCGGACAGGGCGGCGGAGTGTGCCTTGCCGATGCGGAAGTCGGCGTCGAGCAGGAAGAGTCCGTCCCTGACCGTGCCCAGGATGTCGCGCGTCTGGTTCTGTGCTTCGACAGCCAGTCGCTCATGACGCACCTTCAGCCACTGAAAGTACGCCAGCAGTGCCACCAGCAGGCAGGCGAAAACGACGCCTGTGATCATCAGCTTGCGCAGGGTCGCGGACGCCGTGACGACCTGCTGCTCGAGGCTGGTGCCGACAGCAGACAGGGCCGAGTTCAGCCGGTCCGTTCCTTCGCGACTGGACTTGATGGCCTGGCGCGTGTCCTGCAGCAGCTGGCTGCCGCGGGAGTTGAGTTGCGTGCCGACGGAATCGGAATCGCGGTAGGGAAGACCTTCGAATTCCGCGACCGGATCCAGGGCCTTGCGGTAGTCGGACCAGAGGCTGTCTATTCTTCGCATTTCAGCGGAGTTGCCGGCCGCCGACGGCTTGAGCTGCGCCAGTGACTGCTCGAAGTTCTGCACGGCTCCGCCCAGGTCCTTGACTGCCTGGCCGACGAATGCCCTTGACCCGAGCCGGTCACGAATTGCGAGCAGCGACTTGGCGATCGCGACCGGCTGGCCGCGCTGCTCGCTCACCAGCTTGAGCGCGGCAGTGTCGGCCGACAGTTGACTGGCAAGCCGGTACCCGGGGACGAGCACCAGCCCGATGAATGCCATGAGAAGGACCAGGAAGCCGATGGTCGCGGCCCGGTCGCGCATGCTTGCCGACAAACGTCTGGTCATGTTGCCCTGCTGTCCTGATGGCGAGCGGTCTGTACTGCTCATGGCGTTGCTGCGTCGTCGGGCCGGAAGACGATATTGGTCACGACGGTCGCCTCGAAGTCGGGGCTGCCGGCCGCAGGTGGTTTGAAGCGCCACCGTCGGACGGCATCGAGCGCGGCCCGGTCGAATACTTCGGCCGGGCTCGCATTCACGACCTCCGCCGACTTGACCTTGCCGTCAGCATCCAGGGTGAAGCGCACTCGCACTTCACCACCGATGCCGCGCTTCAGGGCGTCTTTCGGGTATTCGGGCGGCACGTACCTGGTGCGCTTCAATTCACCCGGTGGCAGCTGGCGCGGCGCATTCAGGCTGGCGAGGGACCTATCCTGCGACGGCTCGAGCGGGCGTCCGTCATCGATGCGATCCGCCACCGGTTGCGCGAGTCGCTCGGGTTGCGGGATGGTCGGTTGCGCCGAGGTTGGGGGCGGTGCGGCGCGTATCGCGGCGGCGACTCGGGTGGGACTCACGCCGAGGCTGCGCGCTTCTGCGAGCCATCGTTCCAGTTCATCGCGGCGCGGCTGAGCCGCGGCTTCTCGAATCTTGAGCAGCAACGCTTGCGTCAGTTCGGCAGTCGCCGCATCGGCCAATCCCCTGGGGTCCGACGGCATCCTGCGCAGTTGCGCCAGGTAGGTCTTCGCGCTGTCGTTGGCCGGGTCGACCAGCTTGCCTTCGCGGATTCGCGTGGAGACCAGTTGCGCCAGCTGTTGCGCACGTGCGTCTCCCTGCCGGCGACTGATTTCGTCTGCCGCCGCGATCTGCGCCGCCGCAAGCTTCGCGTCGATCTGTGCCAAGGCGGGATCATCCGGACGAATGAGCTTGAGATGGGCGAGTGTGCCTGCGGCGTCGTTGAGCTTGCGTTGTGCAAGTTCCGATTGCAGCCGCTCGTCGAGCAAGCCACCGATTCGCTGCAGGCCTTCCCGGGCTTCGTCGTTGCCGGAATCCTGCGCGAGTACCGCACGGAACAGGGCGAGGGCGTTGTCGCCTTCTGGAGCGGTGTAGTGACGCGCGTTCATGGCTTCGCGCGCCCTGTCCAGGAGTTCGTCGCTCGACCCCGTCAGGACATCTGCAGCGTCCGTCGCCGGCAGCGCAGCGGCGGGCTCGGCAACCTGGGGTTCACGGGTGGCCGTCGCGGCCGCGCGATCATCTGTGTCGGGTGTGCGCAGCGTGAACCACGCCACGGCGATAGCGAGGAGCACCACGCCGGCCAGGATGGAGCCCCAGGTTCGCCACCTGCCGCCGTCCACGGGTTCGGCGGCGCTGATCGCCGCTGTGCGCGTTCGGCGAACATCGCTGCCGTGCCGATCCATTGCGCGGGCGGGCTCGGGCGCGCCAAAGATCGGCGTGGGCGTGGGCGTGGGCGTGGGCGTGGGCGTTGGCGTAGACGTGAGCGCGGTCGCGGCGGCAGCCGGCTCGACGATCGGCTGCGCGGCCAGGCTCAGTCGAGCCAGGGCTTCCTCGCGCGCGCCGTCGAGGACCGCGATCGTCGGGCCCTGTTCGAAGGGAATCGACAAGATCGCAAAGGTTGCCGATCCCTTGAGGGAACGCGCGACGTTGGCGCTCTCGTCCGGTGGCGTAAGCACGACGACGACGCACGTGCCGTCGGGCGACTGCATGCCGGCGACTGTCGCTGGCAGGTCCTGCCGGCCTCGCGCATCCAGCAACACCAGGCACGGCCGCAATGGCCGGATGAATTCACGGGCGGCATCGACCGACTCAACGTGTCGAAACGTGGCTTCGCCGTCGAGGGCCTGGCCGATCTGTTCGAGCAGCGCGTCATCGTCAGTCAGGGCGATGATTTCGACGCGCCGTGGGTGCGAGACGCTCGGCTTGCCAGCGAATGCGGGTGTCGGTTGCGCCTGGTCGGGCGCAGATGTCGCGGTCAAGGGAACCCTCCTGTCGGGACGCCGGGCCGCTGCGCCTCGCGCAATGGCTTTCGCACACAGGAGTGTAGATAAGGCGCATTCCCCAACCTTGTGCCACGTCACAGATCGGGAGATGGAACGGCGCCAGCCAGCTCCGGGCGGCGCGGGCAGGCAGGTCGACCGGGAATTCGGATGACGTTATGTCGAGTTTCGGCGCGAGCCTGGCTGGTTCTCGCCGCAATGCCGGGCGCGGGAGCGGTGAGGACGGGTTCCGACTAACCCCTAACCCCTTCCGCCACTTCCTGTCCTTCCTGCCCTTCCTTCACTTCCTCAGCGTGAACTCCGCCGAGCAATACGGGCACTTCGCCGCGCCAGTCTTCTCTATTGGCAGGAACACGCGGGGATGCGAGTTCCACAGGTGCATGCCCGGCATCGGGCAGGCGAGCGGCAGGTCCGCCGCGGTCACGTCGTACTGGTGCTGGGCATTCGGCTGGATGAGCTTGTCGCTGCGTTCGGCCGTCACGGTGCTGCTGCCTTTGCGTCGAAGTGAGAAACGGGGCGGCCCGATTCGGGCGCGCATTATCGCGCAGCCAGCCTCGCTCGCGCTATGCGCGACCTTTCGCTGCAGCGGGAGAGACGTCAGATACCGGTCGGGGTGCGGGGTGCGCCTGCCAGCATCAGGTTGTCGAGCATTTCGATCGCGTCGTCGATTTCGACCAGGTCCATCACGCCCGGCATCTCGATTTTCTCGGTCCACGGCAGGTTCCCGGCCGACCGGTTCAGGAACCGTGTCGCGGCGCGATCGTAGCGATCCACGCACCAGCGGCGGCTGTAGTAGGGGCCGCTGCGCTCCGGATTGGTCGGGGCATACAGCCCGATCACCGGCGTGCCGACCGTCGTGGCCATGTGCACGGGACCCGAATCGGGTGACACCAGCGCGGTCGCCCGTTGCAGGGTCGCCAGGAATTCGAGCAGCGTGTCGCGCCCGATCAGGTTGCGGCACGGCTGCCGCATTGCCTGCTCGATCTGCGCGCCGTACTCGAGTTCGAGCGGGCTGCGGCCGCCGCACAGCAGCACGTCCATGCCGTGACGCTGCACGGCGTGATCGGCAAGCGCGGCATAGCGCGCGACGCTCCAGTTGCGCAGTTCATGGCTCGAACATGGGCTGAGCACGAGCGTCGGCCCTGCCGGATCGGGGATCGCCTCGTTCGCGTAGGCCAGCGCGGAGTCCGGCAGCGGAATGTCCCAGCGCATCGAACGCGTGCTGACCCCTAGCCGCTCGGCGAATCCGAACAGGCTGTCGAGCACGTGCTCGCGCGACCGCGCGTCGATCCTGGCGTTGGTGAAGAGCCACTGGCCTTCGCGTGCCCGGGCGCGGTCGAACCCGAGCCGGTGCCGGGCCGGCACCATCGTCGACGCGATGCTCGCGCGCAGGGCGAGTTGCATGTGCAGCAATGCGTCGAAACGCCGGCCGCGCAGCTGCGAGCGCAGGTCGCGGTAGCCCTGGGCGCCGGCGTTCTTGTCGAAAACGATGAACTCGATCCCGGGGATGTGGCCGAGCAGCTTGTGCTCGAGCTTGCCCAGGATCCACGTGAGCTGCGTCGACGGCCAGGTGTCCTGCAGCGTGCGGACGACCGGCAGCACGTGGCACACGTCTCCCAGCGCCGACAGGCGCAGGATGCAGATGGACGACGGCGGTGTGGTGAAGAGGGGCTGCTTCATCTGCGGTTCGAAACGGTAGGCAGCGGCGCCGGGATCGTGAACAATCCGCACCGATGAACGAAGCAGCCGCCGCCGGGGAGGAGGTGCTCGCGCGCGGGGCGGGCGGCGCGATGCTATACGATGCCTCCTGTCTCCACCATCCGGACACTGCGGTGTTCGATCCGGCGCACTGGCAGGCGCAGGGCGCGCTCGAAACGACTCGCGGCGGGCGCGGCACGGTCGCGTTCGTGCGCGCGAACCAGGACCGGCGCTGGGTGCTGCGCCACTATCGCCGCGGCGGGCTGATTGCCCATCTCTCGGACGACCGCTACGTGTGGACCGGCGCCGACCGCACGCGCTCGTTCAGGGAGTGGCGCCTGCTGCGTCAATTGCGCGCGTGGGGACTGCCGGTGCCCACGCCCGTGGCGGCGAGGTACCAGCGTGCCGGGCCCTGTTACCGCGCCGACTTGCTCACCGCAGAATTGCCAGTGCGCCGCACGCTGGCCCAGGCGTTGCAGCAAGCGCCGTTGCCGATCGAGGCGTGGCATGCCATTGGCCAGTGCGTCGGGTCGCTGCATGCGCGCGGCGTGCAGCACGCGGATCTGAACGCGCACAACCTGCTCGTTGGCGCGAGCAACGACATCTACGTGCTCGACTTCGATCGCGGCCGGATCCGAGCGCGTGGAGCGTGGGAACGAGCGGTGCTCGCGCGGTTGCGACGCTCGCTGCTGAAGGTGACCCGCGGCCTGCCGGCCGAGCGTTTTACCGAGGCGCACTGGCAAGCGCTGCTGGCCGGTGCCGGGACAGGCTGAACCCACGCCATGCGACTGCTCTACGTCCTGCTGATCTATCTCGTCGCACCCCTCGTGATCGCGCACGAAGCGTGGAAGGCCTTGCTCAATCCGGAGTACCGCGGTCGACTCAGGCAAAGGCTCGGCTTCGTGCAGCGAGCGGTGCGGCCTGGTTCCGTCTGGATTCATGCCGTGTCGGTGGGCGAGGTGCAGGCCGCGACCGGACTGGTCGGCGAGCTGCAACGCCGGTATCCGACGCTGCCGATCGTGCTCACCACGGTCACGCCGACCGGCGCGCAGCGGGCGAGGTCGCTGTTAAAGGAGGGCGTGCAGATCTGCTACCTGCCGTACGATCTGCCGGGCTCCGTCGGCCGTTTCCTCGACCGGACGTCGCCACAGGTGGTGGTCATCCTCGAGACCGAGATCTGGCCCACGCTGTACCACCAGCTCGGGCAGCGACGGATTCCGCTGCTGCTAGGCAGCGCACGTGTTTCGACGCGTTCCGTCGATCGCTACCGGCGCATGGCCTCGCTGTTCCGCGACACGCTCTCGCACGGCATCCTGATCGGTGCGCAGACGCCGGCCGACGCCGACCGGTTTCGCGCCATCGGTGCCGCACCGGACCGCGTGCAGGTGACGGGCAACATCAAGTACGACCTGGCGATTCCAGTCGCAACGATCGATGCCGGTCGCGCGCTGCGGCAGCAATGGGGCGCAGGCCGACCGGTGTGGATCGCCGGCAGCACGCATGAAGGTGAGGAAGAGGCCGCACTGGCGGCGCACGCAGTCGTGCGCGCGCGCCATCCCGATGCGCTGCTGTTGCTGGTGCCGCGTCACCCGCAGCGCTTCGATGCGGTGCGCGCACTGCTGCGCAAGCGCGGGGTGCCTTGCGCACAGCGCAGTTCCGGCACGCTGCCGGCACAGGGCGACCAGGTCTTCCTGATCGATACGCTCGGCGAGTTGCAGATGTTCTACGCGGCGGCGGACATCGCCTTCGTCGCGGGCAGTCTCGCGCCGATCGGAGGGCACAGCCTGCTCGAGCCAGCGGTGCTCGGACTGCCGATGCTCTCGGGTCCGCACACGCACAATTCGCAGGACATCGCCGACCTGTTCGAGCAGGTCGGCGCATTGCGCATCGTGCGCAGCCAGGAAGAACTCGGCTATCGCCTGCTCGAGTGGTTCGGCGATCCCGAGCGGGCACGCGCCACGGGAGCCCTCGGTCGCGAGGCAGTGGCGGCCAACCGTGGAGCGGTCGACCGCCTGGTCGGCATGATCGAGCCGTTGCTCAGGACTTCGGCCTGACCGCCGGCAGCGTCGTCGGCTGGGTCAGGAAACCGTTGATCGCGTCGAGATCGTCCTGCTTCAGGCCACCGGTGGCTGATTCCAGGCGCACGATGTTGATCAGGTAGTCGTAGCGGCTGCGGGCGTAATCGCGCTGGGCTTCGAACAGGCGACGACGCGCATCGAGCACGTCGACCGTCGTGCGTGTGCCGACCTCGAAGCCGGCTTCCGTCGCCTCGAGCGCGGTCTGGCTCGACTTCACGGCCTGGCTCAGCGCCTGCACGCGCGCCTTCTCGGCGATCACGCCGAGGTACGCATCACGCGTTTCGCGTTCGGCCGAACGCATGGTGCCTTCGAGCTTCTCGCGGGCCGCGCGGTGCAGGTGCACCTGCTCGCGCACGCGCGATTGCGTCCCGCCGCCACTGAAGATCGGGATATTCAGGCGCAGGCCGATCACGTCGCTGGTGACGTTCGAGTCGGCCGAGCCGCCGACGCGGTCGCCTGCCCCGAGGTTGCCAGACGGGTCGAACGACTGGTTGGTCTGCGTTGCGTCGCGGTTGCTCTCGTTGTACTCGGCGAAGAGATCGACCGTCGGCATGTGGCCTGCCTGCGCGATCTTGGCGTTGGCGCTCGCCACTTCCGAATTCAGCCGCGCGGCGATCACGTTGAGGTTGTCGGCGAGCGCGAGGTCGACCCACGCCTGCTCGTCCTCGGGATCCGGCTTGTTGAGCGGCATCTGCTCTGCCGGCTTCACCAGCGCCTGGTAGTCCTTGTCGGTGAGTTCGCGCAGAGCTTCCTGCGCGGTCGCGAGCGTGCGCTTGGCAGCAATGACGCCCGCCGTCGCGCTGTCGTGCGCGGCGCGCGATTCCTGCACGTCCGTGACGGCGATCAGGCCGACTTCGAAACGCTTTTCGGCCTGCTCGAGCTGCCGGCTGAACGCTTCGAGGGTCGCCTGCGCAGCGCCGAGCGTGTCCTCGGCGGCCAACACGTCGAAATATGCCTGCGCGACGCGCACCAGCAAGTCCTGTTGCGCAGCGCGATACGTCGCCTCTGCCACCGCCACCTGCGAATCGGCGCGCTTCAGTTCCTGCCACTGGTCCCACCGGAACACGGTCTGGGTCAGTTCGGCGCTGTAGTCCCAGTACTGGCTGACGTCGGTCGAGCTCTTGTTGCCGACCGTGACGATGTTGCCAGTGGTCTGGTTCACTTGCGGAAACGTCGACTCGCCATCGGAATTGGCCGTGTAGACCTGGCCGCCGACGCTGATCTGCGGCAGCAACAGGGCACGCGCCTGCGGCTTGGCTTCGAGCGCGGCGGAGCGCCGGGCCTCGGCCTCGCGCACCAGCGGGTCGCTGCGGACCGCGTCCAGGTAGACCTCGATCAGGTTCTCGGCGCGGACCGGGGCCGCGCCCACCAGGACAGCAGTGACGCTGCAGGCGAGAAAGAAGGACTTCATCGTCATGAGTACACCGTGGCGGCCGAGGCTGCTAAATTGGTCAACTAGTGTTGTACTAGACTATATCACCTGTGGGCCGATTGGCTAGCCCCCCAGCCCCACAGGATCAAAAGATGAACCTGGGCGGTTCCGGCGCGTGCAGCAGGGCGGGCATCCCCGTCTCGAACAGGCTCTCGCGCGACCAGTCCGACGGTCCCGTGCGAGTCACCCGGATCGCCTCGAGCATCGGGCCGTTGCCGATGCAAGCGAACAACCTGCCGCCCACCCTGAGGCCACGCTCGAATCGCGCATCGTAGACCGGCAGCGAGCCGGTCACGGCGATGATGTCGTACGCGTCGCGTTCGGCGAACTGCATGGCGTCGGCCGTCTCGGCGACGACGTTGTGGATGCCGGTGCGTGCAAACGTCGCCGTGGCACCGGTGACGAAGTCCGGGAACAGGTCGATGGTGCGCACGCTGCGGGCGAGCTGTCCGATACAGGCCGCGAAGAAGCCGCTGCCGGTGCCGACTTCGAGCGCGTGCTCGTGCGGTTGGATCTCGAGCGCTTGCAGGATGCGGCCTTCCACCTTCGGCGGCAGCATGCACTGGCCATGCGCCAGCGGCACGGAAGTGTCGGCGAACGCAATCTCGCGATAGGCGGTCGGGACGTATTCCTCGCGGGGTACCTGGCTCAGGGCATCGAGCACCTTGAGGTCCAGGACCTCCCAGGCGCGGACTTGCTGCTCGATCATCTGGCGACGGGCGAACTGGACGTCGAACATGCGGTTGCTTCCAGGGCTGGGGAACTGGGGTACGGCAGCGTGGCCGGCGCGAAGGTTAAGGTCTCGGCACCAGCGCGACAAGCCAAACTGCCCGTGGATTATGGTGAATCCAGAGAGTGCGCGCGACACGTTCCTATATGCTGCGGACGCACGCCTGGGTGCATGCACGAAAACAACTACAACACCCTGCTGGAACGCGGGTGTCCGTGGCCGACAGGGACATGGCCAGCCCGGAGAATGACACCGTGATGTTCGCGCTGATCCTGCTGGGTGCCATAACGGTCATGCTGGCCGTGGCGCTGCTGCAGCGTTTGCGCGAGATCCATCGCCTGCGCGAACTCGGCGAGCGGGTGCAGGCCGTGGCCGACAGCGGCGACCTGGCGGAGCGCCTCACGCCCCATGCTGGCGAGGGCAGCGCTGGCGAGATCGCCGGCGGCGTCGACCGCCTGATCGAACGACTGCAGGTCGAGAACTCGGCGCGCGAGGAGCGGGAGTCCCTCTATCGGCGGCTGCTCGAGACGATGACCGAAGCGATGCTGGTCGAGCGCGACGGCATCCAGCTGGCGAACGCGCGCTTCGCCGAGCTCGCGGGCGTGGTGAATCCCGGCAAGCTTTTCGGGCGCCGCCTGGCCGACCTCGTCCACCCCGACTACGCAGAACTCGTCACCGAATACCTGCGCCGCCATGCGGCAGGCGAAGCTGCGCCAGCGCGGCTCGAAGTCGAAATGCAGCCGGACGCCGCGGGCAGGCCGCACCGTCTCGAGTTCAGTTTCTCGCGCACGGTGCTGGACCGCCGCCCCGCCGTAATGGTGACGGGCGTCGAGATGACGCCGCGCGTGCCCACGGAATCGAGCAGCGCGCGCAGCCACGGCAGCGCCTGGGAAGCCCTGGATTCTCTCGCCGAGAGCGTGCTCACCACCGACGTCGACGGCCGCATCGTCTACATCAACTCGGCCGGCGAGCAGTTGATGGGCAAACCGGCCAGCGAAATCCTCGGCCGCACGCTCGGCGACGTCATCGAGCTGGTGGAAGAAGGCGATCGCAAGGCGGCCAGCGACCCCGTCCGGCAGTGCCTGACGACGGGAACGCGCGTGAGCCTCGGCCGCCGCGGCATGCTCGTCTCGGCTGCAAGCGACGGCGAGCGTTCGATCGAATTGACGGTGTCGCCCATGCGCGACGCGAATGGCCGCGTCGACGGTGCCGTCGTCGCGCTGCGCGACGTGAGCGACCTGCGTGGCCTCACGCGGGTGATGACCTACCAGGCGAGCCACGACGCCCTCACCGGGCTGGTGAACCGCCGCGAGTTCGAGCGCCGGCTCGAGGAAGCCCTGGAAGCAACGCGGGGCGGCGCGCGGCACGTGCTGTGCTACCTCGACCTCGACCGCTTCAAGGCGGTCAACGACGAATGCGGCCATGTCGCCGGCGACAGCATGTTGCGGGAGGTCGCCGCGCTCATCAAGGACGCGGTCCGTGATTCGGACACTGTCGGCCGCCTCGGCGGCGACGAGTTCGCCATCCTGCTGGCGGGCTGTCCGCTCGAGAAGGCCCGGCAGATCGCCGACGACGTCGTGCGCGCAGTCAACGATCACCGCTTCGTCTGGAAGGACAAGATCTTCGGCATCGGCGTCAGCGTGGGCCTGGTCGAAATGACGGTCGAGAGCACCTCCATCGAAGACCTGCTGCACGCCGCGGATTCGTCCTGCTACGTCGCGAAGAAGCAGGGCAGCCACGTCCATGTTTACTCGGCGCGCGACGAAGCCGATGCCCGCCAGCGCGGCGAGATACTGTGGCTGCAGCTGCTGCAGTCGGCGCTCAAGGACGACCGCTTCGAGCTGCACGCGCAGCCGATCATGCATGCCTCGGCGGACGCGCAGCATGGCGGTCCCGGCCTCGAGATCCTGTTGCGGCTCAAGGACGACAAGGGGGTGTCGATTGCCCCGGCCGAATTCATGCGCGCGGCCGAGCGCTATCGGCTGATGCCGCACGTGGACCGGTGGGTCGTGCAGACCTCGCTCACCTTGCTGGCACGCGGGGCCATCCGTCTTGCGTCCGACCGCAGTCTCTGCATCAACCTGTCCGGGCAGACGCTCGGCGATGGTGCCTTCCTCGAGTTCGTGGTCGATTGCCTCGATCGCACCGGCATCGCGCCGAACCGCGTCTGCTTCGAGGTCACCGAGAACTCGGTGATCACCAACATCGAGCACGCGCGCCGCTTCATCGGCGTGCTGCATGGCATGGGATGCCAGTTCGCGCTCGACGACTTCGGCCGTGGCCTGAGCTCGTTTGCGAACCTGAAACACCTGTCGCTCGATTACCTCAAGATCGACGGCTCCTTCATCCGCAACCTGGCCTCCGACAACGTGAACCAGGCGATGGTGACCGCGATGGTCAAGCTCGCGCGATCGCTCAATTTCAAGGTGATCGCCGAGCAGGTCGAGGACCTGAGCGCGCTCGATTCGGCACGCCGCATGGGCGTCGACTTCGTCCAGGGTTACCAGGTCGGGCGCCCGGCGCCGTTGCAGCTCGCCAGCTGACAGCAGGGGCCAGGCGGCTTCGCTCGCATCCGGGCGTCGCGATCCACGACGGGAATACCCTCGCTGCTGCGTTATGCTAGAGAGCGTGATCACGGTCGCCTCGCTTTTCGTCTATCCCGTCAAGTCCTGTCGCGGCATTGCGCAGCTGCAGGCACGGTTGACGCCGCGCGGGCTGCAGTTCGACCGTGAGTGGATGGTGGTGTCGCGTGACGGCCGTTTCCTGACCCAGCGCGAAGCGCCGCGGCTGGCGCTGGTCGGCACGGCACTGCACGACGATCACCTTGAACTCTCTGCGCCAGGTCTGCCCACGCTGGCCGTGCCGCTGCAGCGACCGGCTCGTGCAGCGTCCGTCGAGGTCACCATCTGGCGCGATCACGTGCTGGCAGTCGACGAGGGCCCAGCAGCGGCGAAGTGGTTCGGCGAGCACCTGCATCGCGAAGTCCGGCTCGTGCGTTTCGACGACGCTCGCCCGCGACCCACGGATCCGGCGTGGTCACAGGGGCTCGCAGGCACGAGCGCGTTTGCCGACGGCTACCCGGTGCTGGTGCTTTCGCGCGCCTCGCTCGAAGATCTGAATTCGCGCTTGCCGTCACCCCTGCCGCTCGATCGCTTCCGGCCGAACGTCTACCTGGACGGCTGTGCGCCCTACGCCGAGGACGCGATCCGCGGGCTCGAGTGCGAGCAGATGCGGCTGCGTATCGTGAAGCCGTGCACCCGCTGCGTCATCACGACCACGGACCAGGCCACGGCCATGCCGCAGGGCGATGAACCGCTACGCACGCTGAAGACGTATCGCTGGGATGGCGCCCTGCACGGCGTGACGTTCGGCCAGAACGCGATCGTCGAGCGGCCGGGCCTGCTCGAAGTGGGCGCGCGGCTGGCGAGCGATTAGGCGCGCATCACGCCCAAGGGAGGAGCGCGTGACCGACGCGACCGACGGGGGGTAGCACATGGGATCGACTGCGCCGCCGCAAGGTAGGGCATCGGGCGCAAGCCGGCGCCTATTCGTGCCGGCAGAACCGCGAGTTCACCCGTTTCCGTACGGGACGGTAGTCGGCCCGCCCCGCCCCCGTTCGCCCAGAGGTCGGGGCTGCGATACGCGTAGCAGTAAGCGGCCAGGTACGCCGGAACGATCAGCAACGTGAGCGCTGCGGTGAACATCGCAACGGCACGGTCGCCCAGCAGCACCGGTATGAGCATGACGGAGTTGGCGAACAGCACCAGCCAGAAGACGACGCGCCAGTAGCCTTGGTTGCCGATGCGTCGTTGCAGCGCGTAGCCCCAGAGCGCCGTGAGCAGCGCGGCGCTGAGCGTCCAGTTGCCGAGCGTGAGCGCGGTGACCTCGCCGCCGCGCGATAGATTCGCGGCTTCGCCCGCGAGCACGCCGAACGTGAGCACGGCGGCGTACGCGACCCAGCCGGCCCTGGCTCCGCTCAGTGGATGCCTGGCCACTTCAGTAGTGCGGCGGAATCTCGACCCGGTTCGGGTCGCCGCCACGTTCCTCGAGTTGCTGCAGCTGTTCGCGCAGCTGCTGGTTACGGTCGCGCAGCGCGTCGAGCTCGCGCTGCTGCCGGTAGACGACATCGCTCAACTCCTGCAGCGCCCGCTCGAGGTGCGCCACTTTGAATTCGAGTGCGTCAATGCGCTCGCTCATGGCGCAGCAGCCGGCGCGCGATAGTCGGCCGTGACGACGCCGACTTGCAGCGCTTCCGCTTCGTGGTCGACTTCGCGCCACGTTTCGGCGAGCGCAGCCTGCTCCCACTCGCGCATCGCGGGCAGGTCCAGCAACCGCTGCACGTACTGCGCGGCCTTGCCCGTGGTGTCGATGCCGTAGGTGCGCACGCGGTAAGCGACCGGGCAGTAGAACGCGTCGGCCACGGTGAACTCGCCGCCGGCGAGAAACGGTCCGCCGAAGCGCGACAGGCCTTCATTCCACAATTCATCGATGCGGCGGATGTCCGCGACGAGCGCGGGCGGCTGGGCGTGCAGCTTGACGCGCAGGCCGACGTTCATCGTGCAGACGTTGCGCAGCGTGGCGAAACCCGAGTGCATTTCTGCGGCCGCGCAGCGCGCCCAGGTGCGAGCCGCGACGTCGGCTGGCCAGAGGCCCGGGTGGCGCTCGGCGAGAAACTCGCTGATGCCCAGGGAGTCCCACACCACGGTGGCGCCATCGCGCAGGCAGGGCACCTTGCCGGAGGGCGAAAAGACACGAAACGCATCGAAGTTCGAGCCGCGCGCAAACGGCTTGACGTGCTCGACGAACGGAATGCCACGCGCGCGCAGCAGGACCCAGGGCCGCAGCGACCACGAGGAATAGTTCTTGTTGCCGATGTAGATCTCGTACATGAGTCCTCCTGGGTCCTCCGCGCGCTCGGCACGGGGCCGCATGATACAGCCGCGCGCAGTCAGTACTTGTGCGTCGCGAGCAGCAGGTTGGTCTCGGAGTTGGCCACGCCTTCGATGCGGCGGATGCGGCTCAGCACGCGGTCGAACTCCTCGAGCGTGTCGGCGCGCAACTCGGCGATGATGTCCCAGCGACCGTTGGTCGTGTGCAACGCAGACACCGCCGCGTCGCCTCGCAGCGAGCGCAGCACCTTCTCGGCGTTGTTGCCCTCGACCGCGATCATCGTCAGCGCCGTGATCCGGCGGGCATCGTCCGGTGCTGCCAGCCGGACCGTGTAGCCGACAATCACACCGTCCTGCTCGAGCCTGGCGATGCGGTTCTGCACGGTGCCACGGGCCACGCGCAGGGTGCGTGCAATGGTCGCTGCGGGAAGGCGGGCGTTGCTTCGCAGCAGGCCGATGAGCTGGCGGTCGAGGTCGTCCATAAAGTACCAGATGACTCCGCAAATAGCTCAATTGTACTGACGAAATGATCAAATTATAGATCAGATCGATAGATTTGCTGGCTTCCTGTTGGCCAAGGTCATACGGATGATAGGCAGTTGCATTCGTATTTTCTCGAACTTGTGTGACCCAGTCAGGGGGCAGGTGATGGTGAACTATGTCGGCGTCGGCGACGTCCGGCGCATCGTGAACGAGGTCGGACCGGCGGTATTCATGGCCCGGCTGGCAAGCGAAATCGCAGCGGATTTCCGTCGTTGGCCCGAGTTCGAGAAGTCGTCACGGCTTGCGAGCCACTCACCGGTCGGCGTCATCGAGCTGATGCCCGCGACCGATGGCAGGCTGTACTCCTTCAAGTACGTCAATGGCCATCCCGGGAACACGGCCAAGGGCCTGTTGACGGTGACCGCGTTCGGCGTTCTTGCGGACGTCGACACAGGGTATCCGTTGCTGGTCTCCGAACTGACGGTGATGACTGCGCTGCGGACGGCCGCAACCTCGGCGCTGGCGGCCCAGAAGCTCGCTCGTCCTGACAGCCGCGTGATGGCGTTGATCGGCAACGGTGCGCAGAGCGAGTTCCAGGCCATCGCGTTCCATCGCCTGTGCGGTATCCGCGACCTGCGCGTCTACGACGTGGATCCGCAGGCCACGGCCAAGCTCGTGCGCAATCTCGCCGCGATGCCGGAGCTGGCAGACCTGCGGGTGGTGCGGACGCATTCAGCGGCTGAGGCCTGCGATGGCGCGGACATCGTCACCACCGTCACGGCGGACAAATGCAACGCGGTCGTCCTGACTCCGGCGATGATCGCGCCCGGCATGCACATCAACGGCGTCGGTGGCGACTGTCCTGGCAAGACGGAACTGCATGCGGACATCCTGCGGCTGCCGGACCTGCGCGTCGTGGTCGAGTTCGAGCCGCAGTCGCGGATCGAAGGCGAGATCCAGCAGATGCCCGCTGACTATCCCGTGATCGAGCTCGCGCAGATCCTGCGCGGCGAGGCGCTGGCGCGACGCTCGGACAGCGAGATCACGTTGTTCGATTCGGTCGGTTTCGCGCTCGAGGACTACACGACGTTGCGGTACCTGTACGCCCTCATCTCGCAGCAACGGCTTGGCGGTCGTGATCTCGACCTGGTGCCGGAGCTCGACGACCCGAAGGACCTGTTCGGCGGGACGCTGGCCGGCCAGCGCGGCGTGGCGCGACCGCGCAGGCGCAAGACGGCTTGAGGTGAGCCGATGACCGGAACCATTGCGCTGATCGGTGCGCCTACCGACGTCGGCGCCGGCGCGCGCGGCGCCTCGATGGGTCCGGAAGCGCTGCGCGTTGCGCAACTGCAGCCCGTGCTCGAAGCGCAGGGGCTCGAAGTGATCGACCGCGGCAACCTGGCTGGTCCGCCGAATCCCTGGCAACCGCCGGTCAGTGGCTACCGTCACCTGCCTGAAGTGGCCGAGTGGAACCGACTCGTGCACGAAGCCGTGCTGGAGGAACTCGCAGCGGGGCGACTGCCGATGCTGCTCGGCGGCGATCACAGTCTCGCAATCGGCTCGATCAGCGCGGCCGCGAAGCACTGTCGCGACACGGGGCGCAAGCTGCGCGTGCTCTGGTTCGATGCACACGCCGATTTCAACACCCACGTCCTCACGCCGAGCGGCAACGTGCACGGCATGCCGGCCGCCTGCTTGTGCGGGCACGGCCCGGCGGACCTGGTGTCGATCGGCGGCCACGTGCCGGCGATCGATCCGTCGCAGCTGCGGCAGATCGGCATCCGCAGCGTCGACGCCGGCGAGAAGCGCTTCGTGCACGAAGTCGGCATCGAAGTGTTCGACATGCGTTACATCGACGAGATGGGGATGCGATACACGCTGGAGCACGCCCTGCTCGGTGTCGATGACGACACCCACATCCACGTCAGTCTCGACGTGGATTTTCTCGATCCCGACATCGCGCCCGGCGTCGGCACGACGGTTTCCGGCGGGCCGACCTATCGTGAGGCGCAGCTCTGCATGGAAATGGTGGCCGACACGGGTCGGCTTGCCTCGCTCGACATCGTCGAGCTCAACCCCGCTTACGACATCCGCAATCGCACGGCCGAGGTTGCCGTGGACCTCATCGGGTCGCTGTTCGGCAAGAGCACCCTGATGCGCAAGTGACGCGCGGCCACCCGGCTGCGCGCAAGCGTCGGTGCGTGGTCCTGCCTCGCGCAGGCGGCGCTTTCGACGAAGCGGACGGCAGGGTAATCTGCGCATTCCAAATGCAGCGAGCGGCAAGTTCCCACCATGCGCTGGATTCGCATTGCCCTGTTGGCCGGCCTCGCCGTGGCGGCGGCCAGCGGCTGGTTGTCGCGCGAAACCCCGCGCGGGTCGGGCACTGAACCACAGGTAGCGTCGGGCTGGGGCTCCGCTGCCCCGCAGCCCGACGGCGCAGGACTTCCGGCCGAAGCGCGCCAGACATTGCGGCTCATCGAAGCCGGCGGACCGTTTCCCTACGACCGTGACGGCTCGCACTTCCAGAACCGCGAGGGACGACTGCCTGCGCAGCCCCCCGGCTACTATCGCGAGTACACGGTACGGACGCCGGGATCATCCGATCGCGGCGCCCGCCGGATCGTGAGCGGGGGCAACCCGCCGGTCGAGTTCTATTACACGGACGATCACTACCGCAGCTTCCGCCGGATCGAGGTGCCGCACCGATGACCGAACTCATGCGAGACGTGGTTCTGACCGACGACACCGTGCGTGGCCTCGAACTGCTCGCGTCGTCGCTCGACTGGCCGTGCTACGTCGTCGACCTGCGAGGGTGCGTGGACAAAGCGCAACTGCTGGAGCGATGCGCCGACGTGTTGCGGTTTCCAAGCTGGTTCGGCCACAACTGGGACGCGTTCTTCGATTGCCTCATCGACCTCGCGAGTGCGCGCCGGGCACGCGGTTGCGTGATCGTGCTGCGCCACGCCGGCGAACTGCAGGCCACCTCGCCCGAGGCGTTCGCTACGGCCCGCTCGATTCTTGCGGATGCCGAAAAGGTGTGGCGCGACCGCGGAGTCGCGCTGCGCGTGTTCGTCGAGATTGCCTGAAGCCGTTGCCCGGGTCCGAAATCAGTTCGAGGCAGGTGGCACCGGCACCCGGCTTGCGTCGCCGGTCAGCTGCCAGTGGATCAAGGAGACCGGCATCATGCCGGCGGCGTTGAACTCGTCGAAGAAGCCGCGCAGCGTGAACGCATCGCCCAACTGGTGCGAACGGTCCTTGATGAGTTCGTCCAGCAGGTATTTGCCGGTCACGTAGCTAGTGCCATAGCCCGGCTGCCGCAGGTAGAGCTGTTGCTCGAAACCCAGCAAGTCGAGGTCGGGGCGCATCCATCCGCGCGGCGTCCACTCCACCTGGAATGCCTTCGCCTGCTGCAGGTCGAACAGGTTCGCCTGCGCATAGAGCGAGGCGAGGCCACGGGCACAGCGTTGCGCGAGCATGATCCAGACGATCTCCCGTGCGCGCGGATTGTCGTCGTAATATCCGGCGTGCAGGATGATCTCTTCCATCGCCGTCGCCGTGCCCTCGGCGCGACTGTCCCAGACGTTGTAAAGCCATGCCTCCCGACGGATCTGGCTCGCGTTTGGCCGATGCCGCAGCCATGCGTGGTCGAACCAGTGCTGGAAATGAGCGAATAGCGTGATCGGCTCGTAGTGGCTCGCGATGCCGAAGAAGTTGCGTGTCTCGGGCGGCGCATACGGGCCGATGCGCTCTCGCAGCGCGGAGTCGAGGTAGTCGTCGACACCCAGGATGTCCTTCGACTTCAGCCACGCCAGGTACTTGGTCACGGCGGCGTTGGCGCGTCGGTCCCACTCCGCAGCGCTGGAGATGGGTTGCAGCGGCGGCAGGCCACGGTTGCGCTGCTCTTCGAGACGCAGGGACGCGTGCGCCCGGGCCAGTTCGCGCTGCAACAGCATCACTTCCTGATACCAGGTGAGCGGGACCAGGTGCACGTGCCGCAGGTTCCAGTCATAGGCCTCCTTGCCCACGCCGGACGGGCCGGTCTTCGACGGCGCCTGCGCCTGCAGCCAGGCCACGAATTCGACGGTGGCTTTCCTCGCGTCCGCGATCGACCGTCGCAGTTCGGCTGCCGAGGACTTCGTCTTGCCGGCAAGGTCATCCAGGCTATCGACCTGTCCCTGCATCGTGCCGATGCCCGTCAGCCAGAGGTCGCGGGCGTTGCCGGTCAGGTTGCCACGCGCCTGCGCGAGCAACGGCGGCACGACCCGCAGTTCGCGTGCCAGCTTCTGCTCATCGCTGCGCGACAAGGGCAACGAATACGTCCAGAGCTCGACCAGGCCGTGGTGTGCTGGCCCTTCGTGCTCGGGCGTGTCGCTCATCTCCGTCCAGACCGTCTGGTAGTACGCCGGGTCGCGGGCCCACGGTCGCAGCACCCGCAAGTCGAAGTCGAGGCCGTTCATCTGGGCGCGCACGAGTTCGTAGTCGATGCGTTGTTCTTTCGGCCATGCGGCCGGATCGAGCGCGGCCAGCCGCGACTGGTAGACACGCAGTTCGGCGTGCTTGCGAGCGAGCGTGGGAGCGGTGTAGTCGGGCGCGCCGTCGCGTAGCGCAGGACGTTCGAATGCCTGCCATTCGCGAAAGAGGCCAACGAGGTCATCGTACGTGCCGACTGCACTGGCGGGTGCGGCTACCAGCAGCGCTGCCGCCAGAACCAGGCCATTGAGTCCGCGAGCCAGGGTCGAATGAAGCATCTGCTTACCTGTTCAACGTCAGGCGCCGTGGTTCGAGGCCAGTCCTTCGATGCGATCCGTTTCGCGCTTGACGACCGAATAGCATTCGCAGCACAGCTGTTCGAGCCGCGGACGGTCGAGCACGGTGATCTGTCCACGGCTGTAGCTGATGGCGCCGAGCTTCTGCAGCTTGCCGGCGGCATCCGTGACGCCTTCGCGGCGGACGCCGAGCATGTTCGCAATGAGTTCCTGCGTCATGACGAGCCGGTTGGATTTCAGTCGATCCAATGACAGCAGCAGCCAGCGACACAACTGCTGGTCGACGGAATGGTGCCGGTTGCACACGGCGGTCTGCGCCATCTGCGTGATCAGCGCCTGCGTGTAGCGCAGCAACAGGAGCTGCAGCCCGCCGTTGCGGTGAAACTCATCCTTCAGCCGCTGACCGCCCAGCCGGAAAGCGTGACCGGCGCTCTGCACGATGGCGCGACTGGGCGTGGTGCCGCCGCCCATGAACAGCGCGATGCCGATGAGGCCCTCATTGCCGACGACCGAAATCTCCGCCGATGCGCCGCTTTCCAGCACGTACAGCAGGGACACGATCGAATCGATCGGAAAGTAGACGTACTCGAGCGCGTCGCCGGATTCGTACAGCACCTTGCCGAGCGGCATCGAGACGAGGCGCAGGTGCGGAAAGACGCGCTCGCGCTCGTCGGCTGTGAGCGCAGCAAGCAGGTGGTTGTGCTCGGGAACGTGCTTGGGCTGCGAAGCCGTTGCGTCGGTCATGGCGGCCATCCACGGCTTGGCGGTACCTGATTATACGCCAGGCGCGGGCCTCCGTACGGCATCGTACGCAAGCGTAGCGCGTCACGCGCCCCGTGCACACGCATCAGTTCATGACGCGCGCGTAAGTATCCTGGTTGGCGACGTAACAGGCACAGGCGCAGGCCTCGAGTCCGTGATGGTCCAGCACCGTGATGTCGCCGCGGCTGTAGCGGATCAGCTTCTGGTGCTGCAGGGAGCCGGCTGCATGGGTCACTCCTGCGCGGCGCACTCCGAGGATGGACGCGAGCGAATCGTGGGTCGAATGAAAATGGTCCGAGTGTGCACGGTCGCGAGTCATCAGCAGCCAGCGAGCCAGGCGTGCCTCGACGACGTGGAACCGGGTGCAGGCGACCGTCTGCGCAGACTGGCACATGACGACATGAACATAGCGCTGCAGGCAGCTCCGCAGCGCGACGCTGCATTCGAGTTCCTCGCGAAAGGAGGCGGCGTCGATCTGCCAGGCTGTTCCGCAATCCTGCACGAGCGCGAGAGACGGCGCGACAGCCACGCCCAGCACCAGGGACGTGCCCAGCATCCCTTCGTCGCCAATCAGTCCCACCTGCAGCTTGTCGTGTCCATGCAGTGTTGCGATCAGTGAGATGGATCCGCCGGTGGGGAAGTAGACCGCACGGATACGCTTGCCCCGTTCATGCAGCACGTCGGCTGTGCCGAGCTGGACGGGAAAGGACTTGCCCAGAAGGCGTCGCCGGTCCAGGTCAGGCAGGCGTGCCAGCAATCGGTTGGTCGCTGCGGCCTTGCTTCGGGCAGTCTTCATGGGGAATTGCTCGATCACGTCTGCGGACGTCCGAACAGGCGAGCGTGCCCGGGAGTTAGCCCGTGGTCTGTACGTTAGCCGGCGGCTAGACTCGCCGACCCTGGATCACGTTGATCAGCACGACGACGATCGCCAGCACCAGCAGGATGTGGATGAATCCGCCCAGGGTGTAGGAGCTGACGAGCCCCAGCAACCACAGCACGGCCAATACCACTGCGATAGTCCATAGCATTTCTTATCTCCTCATGACGTCAGGTGGCGTTCAGGTTGCTCAGCGGCGATCCGTGTCATCGTTCAGGACCAGTTCGCCGTTCTCGACTGGGATGCTGTTGCCCGGGTCATGGTCCATTCGTACCGAGCCTTCGTGGTCTCCAAGGCGGTAGCGCACCTGGTAACCGTCGGGCTTCTCGACCGAGTCATAGACCGTGCGGCAGCGTTGTTCGACCGTCTGGGTCGTGTTGCCTTCCTGCATGTGTTTCTGGACCTTGCTGCCGGCGTAACCACCGGCTGCAGCGCCTGCCACGGTCGCCACAGTCTGGCCATCGCCGTCACCGATCTGGTTGCCAAGCAATCCGCCCGCCACCGCGCCGATGATGGAGCCCGTGACGCGCTTGGGATCCTTGACAGCCGCCTGGTGCGTGACGACTTCACTGGCACAGACTTGCCGCGGTGTCTTGACCGTGCGTGACATCGGCTCGACGTTGAGCACCTTGGCAGACCGTCCCTGGTCCATGGTCTGGTAGCCGGCGTAGGCACCGGCTGCCGTCACCGCCACGCCGCCAACGACGAGTCCGGTAAGCAATGATTTGTTCATCTGGTATCTCCACTCGACGGCACCCGTCGCACGGAGAATTCCCGGAACGGCATAGTGAAGTCGACGTGCTGCAAGCTACTCCGACTGGCGAAACGGTCTGTTCGCTAGCGCACTGATCGTGTCGCTGCGCGCGCGGCCCGCAAGTTGGCTCGTATGTGCGCAACCGTACCGACGCCTGCGTTGCTGCAGGACACGATCGACGGCATGCGCCTGGTGCTTCATGCCGTGTCCTTGCTGCTGCTGCCGCTTACGGCCTGCAGTTCGCTGCCACAGGTCGCTCCGAACACCTCACCCGCGACTACCCCGACGCAAGTGGAAGGCGCCCGAGGGCCACTCCCGGCGGCGCGCAGTCGGGAGATCCTCGCCGGACTCGAGCGCGGCGCCGACGACACGGGAATCTTCGATCGCCACCTCGCAGTCGAGCAAGCCGTGACCGGAACGCCGCTCGTCAGCGGCAATCGGGTCCGGCTGCTCGAGGACGGGCCGGACACGTACCGCGCCATGTTCGTGGCCATCGCAGCCGCGGGTGACCACATCAACATGGAGACGTACATCCTCGAGGACGACGAGGTCGGCCGACGCTTCGCGGATGCACTGATCGCAAAGCAGCGCGAAGGCGTGCAGGTGAACCTGATCTACGACGGCGTGGGCACGCTCGGCACGCCGGAGGAGTTTTTCCAGCGCCTGCGCGACAGCGGCATCCGCACGCTGCAGTTCAATCCGGTCAACCCGGCGACGGCGAAGGCGGGCTGGGAGGTGAACCAGCGCGACCACCGCAAGCTCCTGATCGTCGATGGCCGAATCGTATTCCTCGGTGGCATCAACATCAGCAGCGTGTACTCCGGGGGCTCGTCCCGTCGTGCATCGAAAGCAGGCCCGGATGACGAGCAACCCTGGCGCGATACCGACCTGCAGATCGAAGGGCCGGTGGTGGCGGAGTTCCAGAAGCTCTTCCTGGAAACCTGGCTCGCGCAGAAGGGCGAGCCCCTGGCGCCGCGGAATTTCTACCCAACGCTGCAGGCGCAGGGCAAGGAGGTCGTGCGCGCGATCGGCAGCTCGCCCGACGATGAATTCAGCCTGATCTACGTGACGCTCCTTTCCGCGATCGGCAGTGCCGAGACCGAGGTCTGGCTGACCAACGCCTATTTCATACCGGACCCGCAGCTGCTGGCCGCGCTGAAAGCGGCAGCGGCGCGTGGTGTCGACGTCAGGCTGGTCTTGCCCGGTCGCACGGACTCGGCCCTCGTGTTTCACGCCGGGCGGTCGTACTACGATCAGATGCTGCAGGACGGTGTGATCATCTTCGAGCGACGCGACGCACTCATGCACTCGAAGACTGCCGTGATCGACGGCGTCTGGTCCACGGTCGGTTCCACCAACTTCGACTGGCGCAGCTTCCTGCACAACCAGGAGGTCAACGCGGTCGTGCTGGGCACCGAATTCGGCGACCGTATGCGCGCGGCCTTCGCGGATGACGTCGCGCAGTCCGAGCAGATCACCCTCGAGCAGTGGCGGCAGCGCTCGTTCGTCCTGTACCTCAAGGAATGGTTTTCCCGGCTCTGGCAGTACTGGCTGTAGGTGCTGTGTGAAACGCCTGTCAGCGAACGATGGTTTCCGTCGCAGGCGTGGTCGGTACGCTGACGCACAGACTGCACGCCCCGCGACTCCTACTGTCTGCTGTCACGCCGGACGAGAAAAGCTGGCCGCTGGCCGGCTGACCGCCGCATCGAGGAAGGGCATGGGACTGTTGACGACCGAGCATGGCAAGGCGGGGTATCTCGCTGATTTCATCGTCTATGCCATGGCTTCCACGGCATTGGCCTTGCTGCTGGCCATCGTAGCCCCGTACGAGCGCCGGACCGAGCTCCTCGCGTTTGCGTTGCTGGGTCTCGCGGCGTGGACACTCGTCGAGTACGTGCTGCATCGGTTCGTGCTGCATGGCATGCAACCGTTCCGGGCCTGGCACGCCGAACATCACCGTCGGCCACGGGCGTTGATCGGCACGCCGACAATCCTGAGCACGGCGCTGATCGCCGCGCTGGTCTTTCTGCCTGTCCTGGTGCTGAGCGACCTGTGGCGAGCGTCCGCGCTGACGTTCGGCCTGCTCACCGGCTACATGGTGTACGCGATCGTGCATCATGCGGCGCACCATTGGCGTGCTGAAACAGCCTGGTTGCGGCAGATCAAGCGGCACCATGCGTTGCACCACAGCCCAGTGGCAGCTGCGTCCCGCTACGGTGTGACCAGTGCCCTCTGGGACCTCGTCTTCCGTACCAACGGCACGTCATTGCCCCATGCGAAGAGTTGATGCGGTCCATCCTGAGTCACATCGTTGGTTCCGACCGCGAATCCGCCTTTGAATTCGCCGAGGTAATCCGGGCTGAAATATTCAGCGCCGAGCGACTGGAGCAGCATGCCGCCAGCCTGGCGGCCGCCCAGACCGTCGCGACGCGACCAGTCGCGGTCCGGCCACTGACCGCGCGACTGCGCGACAACCACAAGGCGCTGCTCGACGCCCATCGTGCCATCGCGAAGTCGATCGCCGCGGGCGGAGCCATCACGCCGGCCGCGGAATGGCTCGTCGACAACTATCACGTCGTCGAAGCCCAGATCCGTCAGGTCCGCGACGACCTGCCACCCGGCTATTACCGGCAACTGCCGAAGCTGGCCAACGGTCCGCTGGCCGGCTATCCGCGAGTGCTCGGGCTGGCGTGGGCCTTCGTCGCACACACGGACAGTCGCTTCGACGCCAATCTGCTGCGCCAGTTCGTGGCTGCATATCAACGCGTGCAGCCACTGACGATCGGCGAGCTATGGGCGATCGCAATCACCTTGCGGATCGTGCTCATCGAGAACCTGCGGCGTGCTGCCGAGTTGATTGCGAGCCGGCGCGTCGTCCGCCAGCAGGCCGACCGCGTGGCGGACCGGCTCCTCGGCGTCGGCGGAAGGGAAGCGCAGCCGCTGGCGACGGTGCTGCAGGAGCTGCAGAGCGTCCAGCTGTCGACGACCTTCGTCGTCCAGTTGCTGCAGCGGCTGCGCGACCAGGATCCAGAAGCGACTCCCGCATTGACGTGGCTCGAATCGCGTCTCGCGACCGCCGGCACGACGGCGGACGAAGTCGTCCGCGACGAGCACCAGCGCCAGGGCGCATCGAGCGTGACGGTTCGCAACGTGATCACGAGCATGCGCTCCATTTCCGCGGTCGACTGGGCAGACCTGTTCGAAGCGATGAGTCTCGTCGACGCCGTGCTGCGCGCCGATACCGATTTCGCGCAGTCGAACTTTCCGACCCGCAACCGCTGTCGTCACGCGATCGAGGAACTGGCGCGGGGTTCACGGCGTTCCGAGCTGGAGATCGCGGAGCGAGCGATGCAGGCCGCTGGCACGGGTCGCTCCCGGCGCGAGCGGTGTTCCGGGTATCACCTCATCTCGCGGGGGCGCCGGGCATTCGAGGATCTGCTCGACTATCGGCCGTCGCTGCGGGCAGGACTCACCCGCGTCATCGCCCGCATGGGAATCCACGGCTATATCGCGGGTGTGGCGCTGCTCGCGGTCGTCGCTCTTGCGTGGCCGTTGTCGGCGCTGCTGGGCGCCGGCGTCGGAGTGCTGACACTCGCCGTGCTCGGGGTGTTGGGTCTCGTACTCTCGGTGGACGCCGCGATGGCTGTCGCCAATAGCAGCATCACGAGCCGCTTCAGTGCCAGGCCCCTGCCGGAAATGGAACTTGCGGAGGGCATACCTGCTGACCAGCGAACGCTGGTGGTCGTGCCCATCATCCTTACGACCCGTGAGGCGATCGCCGAGCACATCGAGCACCTGGAAATTCACCACCTGGCGAGTCTGGACGGTGACGTGAGCTTCGCGCTGCTCTCGGACTGGGCGGATGCGGCGTGCGAGCGGGTCGCAGGGGACGAGGAGCTGCTCGAGCGTGCAGTCGAGGACATCCGCTGCTTGAACCTCAAGTACGGTCCCGGTGCGGCTGGCGATCGCTTCCTGCTGCTGCATCGGCGACGGTTGTGGAACGAGGTGCAGGGTGTCTGGATGGGCTGGGAGCGCAAGCGCGGCAAGCTGCACGAACTGAATCGCCTGCTGCGCGGCGCAATCGACACGAGCTTCGTGGCCCTCGACGGCAAGCCGCCAACCGTTCCAGCCGGCGTGCGCTATGTAGTCACGCTCGATGCCGACACACGGTTGCCGCGGGATACCGTGCGCCGGCTCGTCGGGAAGATGGTGCACCCCTTGAATGCGCCGCGCGTTGACGCGCACAGCGGACGAGTCGTTGAAGGCTACGCGATACTGCAGCCACGTATCGCGTCGTCGCTGCCGCTCGGCTACGAAGGATCTCGCTACCAGCGCCTCGTTTCCGGCGCCGGCGGCATCGACCCGTATGCGTCCGCCGTGTCCGATGTATACCAGGATTTGTGCGGCGAGGGATCGTACGTCGGCAAGGGCATCTATGACGTCGACGCGTTCGAGGCGGCGCTGGCGGGTCGTGTGCCAGAGAACACGTTGCTGAGCCACGACCTGTTCGAGGGAATCTTCGCCCGCGCTGGACTCGCTTCCGATATCGAACTCGTGGACGAGTATCCCGCTCGCTACGCAGCGGCGACGGCTCGCTCGCACCGATGGGTGCGCGGGGACTGGCAGTTGCTGTCATGGGTCTTCGGTTGCGGTCCGGTCGGCGTCGCTCGGCGTCGCCGATCCATCACCATGCTCGGTCGATGGAAGATGTTCGACAACTTGCGCCGGTCCCTCATGGCGCCGGTAAGCATGATCACCCTCGTGATTGCGTGGACGCTGCCATTGCCGTACGCCGCGCTCTGGACGGCATTCGTCGTCGCAATGCTCGCGATTCCGAACCTGCCTCCCTTGCTGGCCGGTCTCCTGCCGCGTCACACCGGCATCGCATTACGGAGCCATGTGCTGGCGGTCGCGGCCGATTTTCGGCTGGCTGCGGGCAGGACGGCGCTGACGCTGGCGTTGCTGGCACACCAGGCATGGTTGATGTCCGATGCCATCGGACGGACGCTGTACCGGCTGTTCGTCAGCCGACGCAGTCTGCTCGAGTGGGTCACGGCGCAGGAGCAGAACAGCAAGCGCCTGGACGTGGCTGGGCACTACCGCTTGATGGCCGGCGCACTCGTCATCAGCCTGGCGGTTCTCGGGCTCGCGGCGGCGGGGCAGGTCAGCGTGCTGCTCGCGGTGCCGTTCACGCTGCTCTGGCTGTCGTCACCGCTCATGGCATGCTGGGTGAGCCAGCCGTCGCGCGTCGCTGAATCGCAGCCCGTGTCCGACGCCGATGCTCACGCGCTGCGCCTGGTCGCTCGCCGCGCATGGCACTACTTCGACACGTTCGTGACGCCCGCGGACAACATGCTGCCGCCGGACAATTTCCAGGAAGAGCCGCGGCCGGTGCTGGCCCACCGCACGTCACCCACCAACCTGGGCTTGTACCTGCTGTCGATCGTCTCGGCGCGCGATCTCGGCTGGGCCGGCACCGTCGACGCCGTCGAGCGGCTCGAGTCGACGCTCGCGACCATGAGCCGCCTCGAACAGTGCCACGGGCACTTCTTCAACTGGTACGACACGCAGGACCTGCGGCCACTCGAGCCACGGTACGTCTCCTCCGTGGACAGCGGCAACCTGGCGGCGCACCTGCTCACGCTGGCCAATGCCTGCGACGGATTGCGAGCCGGGTCGGCGGGCGCTGCGCAGATCCTTGCCGGGATCGGCGACGGGCTGGCGCTGGTCCGCGGTTCGCTCGGGACGACTGCCGATGCGCGGCTCGTCGCAGCGATCGAAGCGCTCGGCACCAAGTTGTTGGAGCAGGCGCCGAGGCCCGCATCGCTTGCCGCACGCCTGGACGCGCTGGCGGCCCGGGGCGCCGCGGTCGTCGCACTGATCGCGGAGTTGGCCGGTGACGGGGCCGGCGAGGGCAGTGCGGAGACGGCCGTGTGGGCCAAGTCCACGCTCAACACGATCGAGAGTCACCTGCGCGACCTGGCGCCTGCGCCGGCGGCCGATGCCGATTCATTGTCGCGGCGCCTCGATGCGCTCGCGGCGACATCGCGCCGCATGGCCGCTGCGATGGGCTTCGGCTTTCTCTTCGACCACGAACGCAAGCTGCTCTCGATTGGCTACCGCGTCCTCGAGGGCAGCCTCGACTCGAACTGCTACGACTTGCTCGCGTCCGAGGCGCGACTGGCGAGCTTTGTCGCAATCGCCAACGGCGACGTCCCCGCGCGGCACTGGTTCCGCCTCGGGCGTGCCGTGGTCCGCGTCAGTCATGGCGCAGCGCTCGTCTCCTGGTCCGGCTCGATGTTCGAATACTTGATGCCGTCGCTCGTCATGCGCGCCCCCGCCGGCAGCCTGCTCGAACAGACCAGTCACCTCGTGGTCGATCGCCAGCAGGCGTACGGCAGGAAACTTGGCGTGCCCTGGGGAATCTCGGAGTCGGCTTACAACGCGCGTGACCTCGAGCGCACCTACCAGTACTCGAGCTTCGGCGTGCCTGGGCTCGGCCTGAAACGCGGGCTCAGCGAGAACACCGTCGTCGCCCCGTACGCGACCGCGTTGGCCGCGATGGTCAGGCCGCACGCGGCCGTACGCAACTTCGCGCGGCTGGAGCACATCGACGCGCGGGGCCTGTATGGCTTCTACGAGGCGTTGGACTACACCGCGCGACGCCTGCAGGCCGGTGAGCCGTTTGCCATCGTGCGTGCCTACATGGCGCACCACCAGGGCATGACGATCGTGGCGCTCGCCAACACGTTGCTCGACGGCGTGATGCGCAAGCGATTCCACGCGGAGCCCCGCATCAAGGCAACCGAGCTGCTGCTGCAGGAACGGACACCGCGTGAGGTGTCGGTCCCCATCGCGAGCATCCCGGAGAGCGGTACCTCGGAGTGGTCCGACGACGTCATGCCGATGCTGCCTCGTACGATCGACACGCCGCACCACGTGACGCCGCGCACGCGGGTGCTGTCGAACGGCCACTACGCCGTGATGCTCACGGCCGCCGGGTCTGGCTACAGCCTGTGGCACGATCTGGCGGTCACGCGCTGGGCGGCCGACGTCACCTGTGACGCCTCGGGATCGTACCACTTCCTGCGCGACGTCGATGACGGCAAGGTCTGGTCCGCCGGATATCAACCGACGGGAGTCGAACCTGACGCTTACGAAGTCACGTTCAGCGAGCACCGGGCCGAGTTCGTCCGTCGCGACGGCGAACTGACGACGACCCTGGACGTGGTCGTGTCGGCCGAGTGCGACGCCGAGGTGCGTCGCGTCAGTCTCTCGAACATGGGTGATCGCGTCCGGACCATCGAAGTCACTTCCTATGCGGAAGTCGTGCTGGCGCCGCGCGCTGCCGACGACGCGCATCCGGCATTCTCCAAGCTCTTCGTGCAGACCGAACACTTGCCGGCGATCGGCGTGCTGCTGGCGACGCGTCGCCGGCGCTCACCGCAGGAGCCAGCCGTCTGGGTCGCCCATCTCGCGGTCGTCGAGGGTGATGCCATCGGGTCCGGTCGCTTCGAAACGGATCGCGCGAGCTTCATGGGTCGCGGCCGGCAAGTGCGCGCACCGATTGCCCTTGCCGGCGGCCCCCCCGTGACAGGCAAGACAGGGACGGTGCTCGATCCGATATTCAGCCTCACCCGCTGCGTGCGCCTCGCCCCGGGCACCACTGCACGCATCGCGTTCTGGACGCTGGTTGCACCGTCCCGGGAGGAGGTGCTGGATCTCGTGGACCAGCACCGGGACGTGCCGGCCTTCGATCGTGCCGCGACGCTCGCCTGGACGCAGGGCCAGGTGGAGCTGCACCACCTGGGAATCGCGCCGGAAGAGGCAACGCTTTTCCAGCGCCTGGCCGGCCACCTGCTCTACAACGACCCGGCACTGCGGCCATCGTCGGACGTGCTTCGGCGCCGCAACGGCGGGCAGCCAGCACTCTGGGCCCATGGCATTTCGGGCGACCTGCCGATCGTGCTCATCCGGATCGACGACACGGACGATCTGGGCATCGTGCGGCAGCTGCTGCGCGCGTTCGAGTACTGGCGCCTGAAACAGCTGAACGTCGATGTCGTGATCCTGAACGAGCGTTCGTCGTCCTACGTGCAGGACCTGCAGTCGGCGTTGGAGTCATTGACACGTGCCGGCCTGTCACGGGTGAAGATCCACGGCGAGTCGGTGCGCGGCGGCGTGTTCATCCTGCGCTCGGACATCATCCCAAGCGAAACGCGCCTGGCCCTGCTGGCCGCGGCGGGCGCCGTGTTGCTCAGTCGTCATGGCAGCCTCGCGGAGCAACTCGACCGGCTGGAGCAGGAGCCTCCGGTCGCGCCGCCCCCGGTTGCCGTCGTGCGATCACGCCGCGACTCGACGGACGCCTCGCCCGACGTGCCGACGCTCGAGTTCTTCAACGGCTTCGGTGGCTTCACGCCCGACGGCGAGGAATACGTGACGGTGCTGCGCGACGGGCAGCGCACGCCCGCGCCGTGGGTCAACGTGGTTGCCAACGCCGGATTCGGCTTCCACGTGTCGGCTGATGGCAGTGGCTGCACCTGGGCCGGCAACAGTCGCGAGCATCGACTCACGCCCTGGTCGAACGATCTGGTCGGAGATCGGTCGGGAGAAGCCATCTATGTTCGTGACGACGATTCCGGCCTGCTGTTCGGGCCGACGGCACTGCCGATCCGCAAGGCAAGTGGCGACTACCTGGCGCGGCACGGGCGGGGATACAGCCGGTTCGAACATACGCGTGCCGATATCGCGCTCGACCTGCTGCAGTTCGTTCCCGGCGACGAACCGGTCAAGGTATCGCGCCTGCGGATTCGCAATCTTTCCGGTCGTACGCGCCACCTGACGCTCACGGCCTATGTGGAGTGGGTGCTCGGCACGTCGCGCAGCAGCACTGCGCCTTTCATCGCGACGGAGATCGATCCGGTCACGGGTGGCATGCTGGCACGCAACCTCTGGGGCGGCACCGATACTCGCGTTGCGTTCACCGACCTGGGCGGTCTGCAGACTGCGTGGACCGGCAACCGGATGGAGTTCATCGGACGCAACGGCACGCTCGAGCGGCCCGCAGCCCTTGCGACAGGGGCGAAGCTTTCCGGCCGAACCGGCGCCGGCCTCGACCCGTGCGGCGCACTGCAGACCTCGGTCGTGCTCGCGCCAAATGCTGTCTCAGAACTCGTGTGGCTGCTGGGTGAGGCAGGCACTGCGCAGGCCGCCCAGGCGACGATTGCTCGCTGGCGCAGTGAGGACGTGGACGTCGCCCTGCAGTCCGTGCGCGCGGACTGGAGCGCCGTGCTCGACACCGCCACTGTCAGGACGCCGGATCGTGCGTTCGACCTCATGCTGAACGGCTGGCTGCTGTATCAGGTGCTCGCGTGCCGCGTCTGGGCCCGCAGCGCGTTTTACCAGTCCAGTGGCGCCTACGGATTCCGCGATCAGCTGCAGGACACGATGGCACTCATCCTGGCGAAGCCGGCCCTCGCGCGCGAGCACCTGCTGCGAGCCGCCGGCCGGCAATTCCTCGAAGGCGACGTGCAGCATTGGTGGTTGCCGCAAACGGGACGCGGCGTGCGCACCCGTGTCTCCGACGATCGTGTCTGGCTCGGCTATTGCGTCGCACACTACGTGGAGACGACGGCCGACGCGGGTGTTCTCGACGAGCTGGTCCCGTTCCTGGACGGGCCGGCATTGCAGCCCGGCGAGACTGACAACTTCTTCCTGCCAGCCGCCAGCGACCAGTCGGCGACGCTCTTCGAACACTGCGCCCGCGGACTCGACGGCAGCCTTGCCGTCGGGTCACACGGCCTGCCGCTGATCGGGACCGGCGACTGGAACGACGGAATGAACGACGTCGGCGCCGCGGGTCGAGGCGAGAGCGTCTGGCTGGGTTGGTTCCTGCACTTCGTGTTGTCGGCATTCGTGCCACTGGCAGACGCACGAGGTGACCACACGCGAGCCGCGACCTGGCGTGCACACGCTGCCGCCTTGCGTTCGTCGCTCGAGGAACACGGCTGGGACGGCGACTGGTATCGACGGGCGTACTTCGACGACGGCACGCCGATGGGATCGGCAGCGAACGGCGAGTGCCGCATCGACTCGATCGCGCAGTCGTGGAGCGTGCTCTCTGGCGCCGCGGACCCAGGCCGGGCGGCGCGAGCGATGGCTTCGCTGGACCAGCACCTGCTCCGTCCAGGCGACGGATTGGCCCTGCTGCTGACGCCGCCCTTCAACCACTCTGCGCCCGATCCCGGCTACATCCAGGCCTACCCGCCGGGTATCCGCGAGAACGGCGGCCAGTACACGCACGCTGCCGCATGGGCGGCGATCGCGCTCACGCAACTCGGTGACGGCGACAAGGCAGCCGAACTATTCGCGCTGCTGAACCCGATCAATCACGCGCTCACGCACGACGATGCATTGCGTTACAAGGTCGAACCCTACGTCGTGGCGGCAGACGTCTATTCGGAAACGCCGCACGTCGGGCGCGGCGGCTGGACCTGGTACACGGGCTCGGCTGCCTGGCTGTATCGCGCCGGCCTGGAATGGATTCTCGGTTGCCGCATGCACGGTGCGACGCTGCTGCTCGATCCCTGCGTGCCGCGGACCTGGACGGAATTCCACGTCAGCCTTCGCTACCGTGGAACGCGCTACGAGATCGCGTTCGAGAATCCAGGCGGCGTCAACAAGGGACTCGTCACCCTGCAACTCGACGGCGCCGAACTGGCTCCGCGGCCAGGGATGGTGCCGTTGGTCGACGACGGCGTGACTCACCAGGTCCGCGTCGTCCTCGGCTGAAAGCCACGCCACGCCGCGCGACTGCGTCGCCGGCACACACAGGAGAATCTCCGCATGACAACCCAGACCTATCCTTTCGAACTCCCGCCGCTGGCCTTTGCGCCGGAAGCGCTTGAGCCGCATTTCGATGCGCGCACGATGAGCATTCACCACGACGAGCACCATCGCGTCTATGTCGAGCGGCTGAACGCTGCGTTGAAGGACCATCCGGGCCTGCACGGCAGGACCATCGAGAACCTGCTGCGAAACCTCAGCCGCATTCCGCCGGACATCCGGCCCGCGGTGCGGAACAACGGCGGCGGGCATCTCAATCACTCATTGTTCTGGAGCCTCATCGGACCGCCGGTCAAGACTGCACCCGCTGGCCCGCTGCTCGACGCATTGACGGACAGCTTCGGTTCCCTCGAGTCCTTCCGCGTGAAGTTCCGTGAAGCAGCGGTCGGGCATTTCGCTTCCGGCTGGGTGTTCCTGGTTGCCGACGCCAGGAAGAATGCGCTGGAGGTGGCGGCACTGCCCGATCACCATTGCGTGCTGGGCACGCACCAGACGGTGCTGCTCGTCTGCGACGTCTGGGAGCACGCGTATTACCTGAAGCACCAGCAGAAGCGTGCGGACTACGTGGACTGCTGGTGGCAGGTTGCCAACTGGCAAGAGGCCTCCCGCCGGTTCGGCCGCCCGGTCGAGGCCGCTGCATGACCCGGCAACGGGACTGCCCAACCGTGTCCTGTTCTATGATCGCGTCACGCAGGGGATCTCGCTGGCCGAGCGGCACGGTGTGCCGCAGTGGCGGTGACCAGTTCCTGTACCTGCTAGTCAACGCGAAGAAGCAGTGCTGATGTGGAACGCAAGGCCATCGCCGTGCTGGGCGACATTGCCCAGGCGATCGAGGTGGGGGGCGTGGCCTCGTCATCCGCGCGAGCATCGGGGTTGCCCTGTATCCGGGTGACGGCACGACGGTCGACCAGCTCGTACGGAACGCCGACACGGCGATGTACCGCGCCAAGAACGGCGCCTGTGGCTATATGCTGTTCGGCTCCGTGCAGGCAACGTCTGGCGCCTGACACGGGCGCGGATCGGCCGGCTTACTCGGAGGTCTTGCCGTCGAAGTGCTCGTCGTCGGCCTCTGCTTCGGCGCGGGTGTGGTGCACGACGCGGTCGCGGTGATTCGGCGGCGAGTAGACCGTGTAAAGCTTCAGCGGCGTGGTTCCGGTGTTGATGATGTTGTGATTCGCACCCATGGGCACGACGATCGCGAAGCCCGCCTGCACGGAGGTGCGCTTGCCGTCCATGACCACCTCGCCGGTCCCTTCCTCGACGCGGAAGAACTGGTCGAGCCCGTGGACTTCCGCACCGATCTCTTCGCCTGGCGCCAGCGCCATCAGCACGAGCTGGCAGTGCTGCGCCGTGTAGAGAACCCTGCGGAAGTCGTCGTTGCTTGCGGCCATTCGCTCGATGTCCTGTACGAAGCCTTTCATGGCACTTCCCTTTGTTGCTGCTGGAATCCGCAGGAAAATTTTAACAATTCAGCTGTGCACGATCTGTACGCCAGGGTACAGAAACGGTTCGTGCATGCCTGACTTCTACGTAATCATTTGCGGTTGCCCGGACAGGCAAAATATCAGGCGTGGGCGGGGAATCCGGCCCACGACCGCGCGCACGCTGACTGGCGTCACTCCCACTGTCCTGTTGCAGTCGGATGCCGCGCGAATCTCGCCTGACCGAACGAAGGGAGATATACAAATGCTGTGGACCGTTGCAGTTGTCCTGATCATTCTCTGGCTGCTGGGTCTGGTGACGTCGTACACGATGGGCGGCCTGATCCACATTCTGCTGGTCATTGCGATCGTGGTCGTACTGCTCAACGTCATTCAAGGCCGCCGCGCCTGACACTCGTCGGGCGGGAACGTGCCCAGCGCGACCTGCAGCCGATGTTTATCGTTGCGGGCAGGACGCTCTACGAACCGGGCGTTCCGCTGGACGGCGCCTGCTTCCCTGCGAGTGCTATCGGGTCGTGCAACGAGCGTACGGCCGCCTGCTGCCGGACGTGACGGCAGACCCAGCTGCAGCTGGCTGACTGCATCTCATCCTGACGATCAGGTCGCCGGAGGTTACGGGCGTCCGGTCAGGACCAGCTCGGCTGGCCGGCGAGTCGCAGGGCGACGTCAGCAGCCGCTGGGACGCGGCGGGGAAAGTCCAGACGCACCGTCTTGCGGTGTTTACGCATGGTCCGCGGGATTTGCATGCCCTAAAAGCCGGTGATCATGCGAGCCGAAATCGAACACAGCCTGTACGACGGGATGAAGCACGAGCAGAGCCGCGAAGCTCCGCCGCCCGGCTTCCCGGAACTTCCACTCATCCCGGGCGGGCGCTACACGACCCCGGCGTTCCTCGAGCTCGAGCAGCGGTACCTCTGGAAGCGCTCATGGCTCTATGCGTTGCACGTCGACGAACTGCCCCGTCCCGGCAGCTACCGTCTATGGCGCAAGACCGGCGCGCCGATCATCATCGTGCGCGACAAAGAGAATCGCATCCGCGCCTACTACAACACCTGCCGGCATCGTGGTGCGCCGCTGGTCGAGAAGGAGCAGGGCGAGGCCAAGGGCTTCTTCTGCCGCTACCACGGCTGGACCTACGACCTCGCGGGCCGGCTGACTGCAGTGCGCGAGAAGCGTGATTTCCCGGGCATGGACACGTCCTGCTTCGGCCTCAACCAGGTGCGCTGCGAGCAGTTCGGCAACTTCGTGTTCATCAACGAAGACCCGCAGGCGGCGCCGCTGCTCGAATCCCTGGGCCCGATCCCGAAGCACCTCGAGAACCTGGGCTTCGACAGCATCCGGCACATCGCGAGCTCGAGCTTCGAGATCGCCTGCAACGTCAAGATCCTGCTCGACGCGTTCCTCGAGACCTATCACCTGAAGTCGATCCACCCGCAGACCGTGGACCGCTTCCTCGATTCGCGCGGCACGCACATCGTGCTGTGGCCGCACGGCAATTCGATGATGTGCACGCCGCACCGCCGCGCGGAGTGGCGCGATCCAGGAGCGGTCGGCATGCCTGAAGTGCCCACGGCCGAGCAGATCTTCCTGAGCCAGAACCCTTCGTACAATTTCTATCCGAACCTGATCACGCCGCCCGCGGCCACCGGCACGCCATTCATCACGTTCTGGCCCAAGACCGCCCGCAGCATGACGGTGGACGTGCACTGGTTCGCGCCCGAGGGCGCCGAGGGCCATGAGCTCTGGCCCACGCGCATGTCGAATTTCGAGCGCATCCTCGAGGAAGACACACAGTTCGCGCCGCGGATCCAGGAGTCCGTCGAGACCGGGGGCTTCCGGGGCATCTACCTGTCGTACCAGGAGCGGCGCATCTACCACTGGCACGAAGAGCTCGATCGTCGCATCGGCTCAGAGAACGTGCCACCCGAGTTGCGCGTACGACCGATGCTCGATCCGTGGCTCGCCACGGACTGAGGGCAGGGGATACCCGTGACCGAACGTGACGGCGGCGCGTCGGGTGCGGCACCGAGTTACCAGGACTACCTCGCGCAGGACAGCCGCGAGGTGCCGCAATCGCTGCTCGAGCGTTCGTGGCGGGATCTCGGCAACGCTCCGCTCGCAGCGTCGCGCTACACCTCGCAGGCGTTCTTCGATCTCGAAGTCGAGCGGATGTGGACGCGCGTCTGGCAGATGGCGTGTCGCGAGGAGGAACTGCCCGAGGCCGGCGACACGATCGTCTACGACATCGTCGGCCGGTCACTGCTGATCACGCGCCAGGCGGACGGTTCGATTCGCGCGTTCCACAATTCCTGCACGCATCGCGGGCGCAAGCTGCTGCTGGCGGACGAACGTGTCGAGCACTTCCGCTGTCCGTTTCACGGCTTCAGCTGGCAGCTCGATGGCAGCGTGCGTTCGATCCCCTGCCGCTGGGATTTCGAGCACGTCGGCGATGGCGACTTCGGCCTGCCCGAGGCGCGGGTCGGCACCTGGGGCGGCTTCGTCTTCGTCAACTTCGATGCCGGTGCGATTCCACTCGCGCAGTACCTCGAAGTCGTGCCGGACCACTTTTCCCGCTGGCGCCTCGAGGACTGCTGGAAGGCCGTGCACGTCGCCAAGGTCATCCGCTGCAACTGGAAGGTGGCGCAGGAAGCCTTCATGGAGTCGTACCACGTCATCGCGACGCACCCGCAGATCCTGTCGATCATCGCGGACGCAAACTCGCAGTACGACATCTTCGGCCAGCACGTGAACCGTAACCTCGCTGCTTTCGGCGCACCGAGCCCGCACCTCGGCGGCGGGAAGGTGGATCCGCAGCAGACGTTGGACGGCATGTTGCAGTTGATGGGCCGCAGGCCGGGTGCGTTGGGCGCCGTCACTGCACAGGAGGCACGCGGGCCGCGCGCACTGCTCGGTGATCTGAACCGTCGCGCGTTTGGCCGGGCCTTCGAGGGCGATTTCAGCAACGTCACCGATGCGGAGACGCTCGACGCCATCGTCTATAACGTCTTCCCGAATTTCTCGCCCTGGGGCGGCTTCGCGCCGAACATCGTGTATCGGTGGCGCCCGCACGGGCGTGACGTTGGATCGTGCGTGATGGAAGTCATGATCCTGAAGCGCCCCGATCGCGGACAGCCGCGGCCCAGGCCCGTGCCCGTGCACTGGTTGCGCGACGACGAAGCCTGGTCGGATGCCAAGGAGATTCCGATCCTCGGCCCGGTCATCGACCAGGACATGAGCAACATGCCCTACGTGCAGGAAGGCCTGGTGGCCTCCGGGACGGGTCGCGTGCAGCTCGGGTCGTACCAGGAAAGCCGGATCCGGCATTTTCACCAGACGCTCGACGCGTATCTGCAGCCCTGAATCGCCGCGGCGCCGCCGCGACCGCAGCCCCGGTTCCGGTATAAGGTAGACGCCGGTTCACACGGGAAGTTGCAGCATGTTCATTGGGGGTCGCAGGGTTCTTGTCGCAGCCATCGGCGTCGTTTGCCTGTGCTGCGGGACTGTCGTTGCAGCGCCGCGAACGGCGTGTGGCGCAGGATCTCGACCTGTTGAACGTCACGCTGGTCGACGGCACGGGTGCCGCGCCACGCAAGGGCGTCACGGTCACCGTACGCGGCGGCAAGATCGGCTCGATCGTCGAGCGCGCACCCGCAGCAACGACCGGACGTGCGACAGATCGACCTCGGCGGACGTTACCTGCTGCCCGGATTGATCGACGCGCATTCCCACATCGAATCGCCGGCAGCGGCACTGCGTGCGTTGCAGTCGGGCGTGACGACGTCGCGGGTGTTGGGCGATACGAACCTGCAGGCGATGGGGACGCGCGACCTCATTCGCGCCGGGTACGTGCCCGGGCCTGAGCTCCTCGTCTCACCGGGGCACATCCGGCCGAAGCCCGGCATCGCGTTCTACGAGGTCTATCCGCAGTTCGGCGACGCGATCGATGGCGAACTGCGCGGCCCGGATCGCATTGCCGAGGCGACGCGTGCGCTGATCGCGAAGGGCGCCGACGTGATCAAGGTCGGCGCAAGCGAGCGGGCTGGCCTCGCCAGCACCGATCCGCGCAAGCAGGAACTGACCGAAGACGAGATCCGTGCGGCCGTCACCGAAGCGGCGAAGAAGGGCCTTTACGTTGCGGCGCATGCCCATGCCCGCGAAGGGGCTGCTGCAGCGGTGCGTGCCGGCGTGCGCAGCATCGAGCACGGCACGTGGGTCGACGATGCGACGCTCGACGAAATGAAGCGACGAGGCACCTACTTCGTGCCGACGCTGGCGGTCATGAGTCCGCTCGGCGATCCGCAGGGAAATTCGGCCGAAGACGTGGCGCTGCAGTTGCGCACGCAATCGATGATGGGGCCGCTGCGAGCGGCCGTCCGCAAGGCGCACGCGCTCGGCATTACGATCGCGGCCGCGACCGACGGCAGCTATGCCGACAAGGACGACACCGGACGGATCCGGATCGCGCACGAAATTGCGATGCTGCGCGAGCACATCGGGTTAACGCCGCTGGAGTCGATCACGGCGGCTACGCTCAACGGCGCGCGGGTGATCGGCATCGAAAACCGCACGGGCAGCATCCGCGTGGGCCTGGAGGCCGACCTCGTGGCCTACGACGGCGACCCGCTCACCGACAGCAAGGCGTTCTTCGAGCCGCGCCTCGTCGTCAGCGACGGCAAGATTGCATTCGAAGGGGCGGCGCTCTAGTCCTGGTTCGTTCGCGGCTCCTGCTGCAAGCAGGCGCCGCAGTGGGAGACCGTGTGATGTCGGACGATCTGGCATACCCGAGTGACATCGCGTTCACGCCTGCGGTCAAGGCGATCCAGGACCGCAAGGGTTCGCGCGACAACTACGCGCGGATGGAGGAGGGCGAGGGCTGGTCGACGACGATCACTCCGGCGCTCGCGGCCTTCATTGCCGAGCAGAACAGCATCTACCTGGGCACGGCCAACGCCGCGGGACAGCCCTACATCCAGCATCGCGGCGGCCCGCCGGGTTTCCTGCGCGTGGTCGACGAAGCGACGCTCGCGTTCGTCGATTTCAAAGGCAATCGGCAATACATTACGCAGGGCAACCTGGCCGAGAACCCGAAGGCGTTCATCTTCCTGATGGACTACGCGCGTCGCCGGCGCATCAAGCTGTGGGGGACGGCCTGGTTCGTCGAAGGCGATGCGGAGCTGGTGAAGTCGCTGATGCCGGAGGGATACCGGGCGCACCCCGAGCAGGTGTTCATGTTCAGCCTGTCGGCGTGGGACGCGAACTGCCCGCAGCACATCCCGAAGCGGGTCGATCTGGTTGAGATGGAGGCCGTGATCGCCGCCAAGGACCGGACGATCCTCGAACTTGCTGCGCAGGTTGCCGAGCTGACGCGCCGATTACAGGGCGTCGTCGTCGATCCGGGCTAGCGGACCCGATCGGGCCGACCCTTACACATCATCCTCGCTCGGGGTCCCGTTGCGGATCCCGGAAAGCCGCATTGAGCGCACGGACGAGTCGCGCCTACAAAGCTCAAGGTCGGCTGGAGTGCCGATCGTGACCGGCGAGGCCCACCATGATGCTTTCCGCACGGCTGATTCGCATTCTGCTGGCGTCCGGCATGGCAACCTGCTTCGTCGCACCATGCGCCCGCGCGCAGGATCCAGCTGCGAGTGCGCCGGCACCTGCAGCGTCGCAGGCATCGTCTCCCGTCGGTGCGCCGGAAGGGTGGCGCGGTTTCTACGTCGGGGGCGGAGGCGCCTACTCCAACGTCAGCGTGCTGGTCGGCCAGGATGACTGTTACGACGGCTGCTACTGGGGCGACTACTACGACTACGACGAGGGCGACGCCGACGTCGGCTATACGCTGCACGCCGGCTGGCGCTTCCATAAGTACAGCGCGCTGGAAGTCAGTTATCTCGACGCGGGTCCGATCGGCTGGGACCAGGACCTCGTCTACATGCCGGAGTTCGACGACTACTACAACAACCGCATCGAGTATTCGGCCAAGGTCACGGAAGTGACGATGCTCGGAATTCTGCCTTTCGGCGAAGCGTTCGAGCTCTACGCGAAGCTTGGCGCGGCGTTCAGCGAAGGCGAGAGCGTGCAGCGCCTCGACCAGTCGTTCGGCGACCAGGTCATCATGCGCAGCGTCAGCGACAACGGCACGGACGTCGTGTGGGGTCTCGGCGTCGGGGTGACCTTCGCGCAGGTGTTCCACGTGCGGCTTGGGTTCGAGTCCGTCGGCATCGACGAGGACGTGCTGAACACCCGCAACGACACGACGCTCGACTCGTTCGTGCTGGAGGGTCAGTTCCGCTTCGGTGGGTACTGAGGCAGGCGGCGCGGCCGCCATTGTCCGCACGCCCCGTTCCCGGCCATGATGCGGGCACCCGGCCCTGCTGCCGCCATCCGGAGCCCGACCCCGAGCCATGAGCGAAGTCATCCTGCCCTCGCGCCGCCGCGGTCACGGTCGCACTGCGCGCTCGACCGGACCGACGCTCGCGCCGCTGCCGCGACTCGAAGTGCCGTGGTCACCGCTCGAGGTGCTGACGGTTGAGCAGGTCGAACGGATTCTCGTAGCGGCGTTCCGGGTGCTCGAAGAGGCCGGACTCGAGATTCGCAGTCCTGCGGCCCGCGAGGTGTTTCGCCAGGCCGGCGCCCTCGTCGATGACGAAACCCAGTTGGTGCGGATCGGGCGCGACCTCGTCGAGGCGCAGCTTGCGCACGCGCCCGAGACCTTCGTGCTGCACGCACGCAACCCCGGGCGGAATCTGCACGTTGGCGGCCGGGTGGTGAACTTCGGCCCGGTCAACGGCGCCCCCAACGTAAGTGATGCCGAGCGCGGCCGTCGTTTCGGCGACATCGCCTCGTTCCGCGACATCCTCAAGCTCACGCACACGCTCGGCGTCCTGCATTGGCAGGGTGGCATCGTCGTAGAGCCCGTCGACGTGCCGGTACCGGTCCGCCATCTGGCAGCGTACCGCGCGCACATTGAATGCGCCGACATCGTCTGGGCGGCGCGCGGAGTCGGCGGCATCCAGGCCGAAGATGCCATCGCGATGTCGGCGCTCGAGCACGGCTGCTCGATCGACGATCTCGCCGCTCGACCGACGCTGATGACGGTGACCAACGTCAACTCGCCGCGCCGGGTCGACGAAGAGATCCTCGACAACATCATGATCATGGCGCGCCACGGGCAGTGTGTCGTGATCACGCCGTTTACGCTGATGGGGGCGATGGCCCCGATTACGCTGGCCGGTGCGCTGGTGCAGCAGACGGCCGAGGCGCTCGGCATCGTCGCGTTGTGCCAGCTGGTGCGGCCCGGCTCGCCGTGCGTCATGGGCGGCTTCACCTCCAACGTCGACATGCGCACGGGTTCGCCGGCATTCGGCACGCCGGAATACGTGCACGCGGCGATCGCCACGGCACAGATCGGTCGCAGGCTGCGCATTCCCGTGCGGACCAGTGCAGTCAACGCGTCTCCTGCCGTCGATGCGCAGTCGACCTACGAGACGGCGTTCTCGCTGCAGGCTGCGATCCTGAGCCACAGCCACCTGATCAACCATGCCACGGGCTGGCTCGAAGGCGGGCTGGTCGCGTCGCTCGAGAAAATCGTGGTCGATGCGGAGATGCTGCGGGGCTGGGCCGCGATCCTGCAGCCCATCGCGTTCAACGACGACGACCTCGCCGTCGACGCCATCAAGGGCGTCGAGCCGGGCGGTCACTTCTTCGGCACGGCCCACACGCTCGCGCGCTTCGAGACGGCGTTCTACCGTCCGTTGCTCTCCGACTGGTCCAACTTCGAGAACTGGAGCGAGGCCGGGGCGAAGGACGCGACGCGCCGCGCCACCGACGTCTGGAAGCGATTGCTCGCCGAGTATTCGCCGCCGCCGCTCGATGCCGCAGTGCGCGAGGCCATCGCCGCATACGTCAGCAAGCGCTCGGCCGAGCTCGGCTGTGACGCGCCGTAATCTCGCCCGCGTCGCCAGGCTCGCATGACCAGCGCGATCATGAATGCCCGCATGTACGCCGTGACCCCGGCGGTCGAGGCGGCGTGGCGTTCGCTGCTGGAGCGGATCACGGCGGCAGCCGGCGTTTCCTTCGATTACGTGTCTTATCCGGCGCCGCAACCGCTCGAGACGCTGTGGGCGCGCCCGGACCTCGGCTGCGTCTTCATGTGCGGCTATCCGGTCGCACTGCAACTGGCCAGGGTCGTGCCACTCGCGGCGCCGATACCGCGCGCCGCGTGGGCGGCGGGGCGTCCGGTCTACCGGTCAGATCTCATCGTGCGCGAGGACGCGCCTTTCCGCACGCTCGAGGACACTTTCGGTGGTCGTGCCGGCTGGACCGTCGAGCACTCGCATTCGGGTTTCAATGCGTTCCGCCATCACCTGCTGCAGTACCGAACGGCGTCGCGGCCGGCACTTTACGGCGAGATGGTTCCGAACCTCGTGACCGCACGTGCGATCCTCGATTCGGTGCGTGCAGGCCGCATCGACGTCGGACCGCTGGATGCTTACTGGCACCTGCTGATCGCGAAGCACAACCCGGCGCTGACGGCGGGTGTTCGCGTCCTCGATTCCACCGCTGTCGCGACCCTTCCCGCGTTCGTGACCGCAATCTCTACTCCGGTATCGACAATCAGTGCGCTGCGCAATGCGTTTGCGAGCGTCTCCCGACACCCGTGGTTCAGGGAATACGCGGACTCGCTGCTGATCGAGGGCTTCGCACCAGTGGCTGCGACGGACTACGCGCGGACCCTGCAGTGGGACCGCGCGGCAAAGGCCGCCGGGTACGCCATACCCTGCCTAGCCGCGCGGCATCGGGTTCCAACGGGCCACAAGGAGCGAAAGATCCCGGTCCAGCGCGAAGTCCCCTCAGGCCGTACGTTGCGACGGCGCGCGCCCCAGCGGATGCTGCGGCTGGTCGTGCATCCTGAACAGGAAGCGCCGCGCGACGTCGAAGTAGGTCGAATACACCAGGCCGCCGTTCTCGGCGAGCAAACGGTTGCGCGCCACCTTGTACCGGGAGTGGTACCGGTACCAGGGCAGCAGCGGCTCCTCGTGATGCAGCGAGTGCAGGTTGTTGAAGAGGAACAACGGGCCGAGCAGCCACGAGTTTCGACGATTGCCGTGCGTTCGTGGTGTTGCGGCCCGCGCCCGGTGCTCCGCGAACGAGCGGATCAGCAGGATGCGCGTTGCCCGGGATCACCATCGCCACGATGTAGAGCCAGAGCGGAATGTCGCAGACGGCCGTTACCCAATACACGATCGGCACGCACAGGATCAAATGCGTAATCCACGCTGCGCGCACGCCGGGCTCGTTGCGTGCAAACGCCCTGGCTTCGCTGGCCAGGAACCAGCCCATCCGCCACCACGAGCCAATGAACATTCGGCCTGCGAGGGTCAGTTGGAGCTGGAAAATCCAGCGCGCGAAGCTCGAGCGCCTTTGCCATGCTTCCGGCGTGACGTAATTCGATTCCGGGTCGTCGATCGGGTCGGTCAGGCGGTCGTTGATGTGGTGGGCCAGGTGCAACGCGCGAAAGCGGTCGTACGGAATCCACAGCGACAAGGGCAGGATGCCGAACAGCCGGTTGACCGTCGCCGAGCGCGTCGGGTGCCCATGCAGGATTTCGTGCTGCAGTGAACTGTGGAAGGTGAGCAGCACGGCAATGCAGGGGGCGACGATCCACGTCGGCCATTCGCCATAGGCATTGGTGAGCGTGAACCAGCCGCCGTAGGCAAAGACGATCAGGGCGACCGTCGGCCACTCGATCACAGGGATCGCCGTGATCTCGTCGTGCGGCCTCTCCACGGCAGTCTGTGGTGCGCTCATCGGTTCATGGTGCCCAGGGAGAGGGCGGTTGCCGGACCGATCTTAGCAAAGCGCGCCGTCGCGGGAAGCGCCTGTGTTCAGTTCCGCGCGACCGGCACGAACCGCTGTTCCAGCAACCGCATGCCGTCATAAAGCAGGATGGCCATGAGCCCCGTCACCAGGCCGCCCTGCAGGACGAAGGCCGTGTTGTTCGAGAGCAAGCCGGCGATGATGACCTCGCCGAGACCCCTGGCTGCGACGGTCGAGCCGATGGTCGCGGTGCCGACGTTGATGACCAGCGAGAGCCGCACGCCTTCCATGATCAGCGGCAGGGCCAGCGGCAGTTCCACTTGTCGCAGGCGCTGCCATGCGCTCATGCCCATCCCGTCCGCTGCCTCCAGCACCGGCTGCGGGCAACCCTCCAGACCCGCGATCGTGTTCTCGAAGATCGGCAGCAGGCCGTACGCGAACAGGGCGATCAGCGTCGGTGCCTGGCCGAAACCGACGAGCGGCACGGCCACGGCGAGCACGGCGACCGGCGGGAATGTCTGCCCGACGTTCACCAGCGTGCGGGACAGCGGCAGGAACTGGGCGCCGGCCGGGCGCGTCACGAAAACGCCGAGCGCGACTGCGACCACGGTGCTGGCAGCCGCGGCGATCAGCACCGTCCACAGGTGCGAGAGCGCCAGTTCCAGGATGTTGCCCTGGTCGTAGATCGCCGGGGCGCCGTACTGGTTCAGGGGCGCGAACAGCGGTGCAAAGGCCTGTGGCGCGACCAGAAACGCAATCAACAGGCCGAGAATGGCGAGACGCGCTCCCAGTGCAGGACGGCTCATGTCGCCTGCCGTCCCCGCGCCAGGATGCGGGTCAGGGTCACGTGGCCGATGGGGTCGCCGTCGGGTCCAACGACCGTCGCAGCTGCCGCTCCGCTCCAGACGAGTTCGGCCAGCACGTCGCGGAGCGTTGCCGACCACGGCACCGTCGGGCCGTCCACTGCCCCTGCGGCTGCGATTTCACCTGCGGTCGTCAGCGACAGCAGCTTGAGCGACCTGTCGCCCGAGCCGATCAGTTGCGACACGAAGGCGTCTGCGGGCTGCGTGAGCAACACGGCTGGCCGGTCATGCTGCAGCAATCGTCCCTGGCTCATGACTGCGACGCGGTCGCCGAGACGGAAAGCCTCGTCGATGTCGTGCGTGACCAGGATGACCGTGGTGCCGAAGCGCCGCTGGATCCCGAGCAGGTCGTCCTGTGCCTTGGTACGGATGATCGGGTCGAGCGCGCCGAACGGCTCGTCCATCAGCAGCACATTCGGCTTGGCGGCCAGCGCGCGGGCAACGCCGACGCGCTGCTGCTGACCGCCCGACAGCTCGTGCGGAAACTTGGCAGCGTAGAGGCCCGGGTCGAGCTGGAACAGTTCGAGCAACTCCGTGACGCGTGAGTTGACGCGATCATCGCTCCAGCCGAGCAGCCGCGGCACGGTCGCGATGTTGTCGGCGACGGTGCGATGCGGAAACAGGCCGAGGCCCTGGATGGCGTAACCGATGCGGCGCCGGAGCAGGTGCGCTGGTTCCGCGGTCGTGTCGTTGCCGTCGATCAGCACGCGTCCCGAGGTCGGCTCGACCAGCCGGTTGATCATGCGCAGCAGCGTGGACTTGCCCGACCCCGACGTGCCGACGATCGTCGTCATCGTGCGCGGTTCGATGACCATCGACACGTCGTCCACGACCGTGGATTCGCCGTAACGCTTGCAGAGCTTTTCGACCTGGATCATCGCGGCACCCGGCGTGTGAGATCGGTCAGCGCGTCGAGCACGACGGCCGCAGAAAAGGCGAGCACGACCGTCGGGATGGCACCGAGCAGCACCAGGTCGATCGCCGTCTGGCCGATGCCCTGGAAGACGAAGGCGCCGAATCCGCCGCCGCCGATCAGCGCGGCAATGGTGACCATGCCGATGTTCTGCACCAGCACGATGCGGATGCCCGTCAGGATCGTCGGCAACGCCAGCGGCAATTCGATCTGCCGCAGGATCTGTCCGTCCGTCAGTCCCATGCCACGCGCGGCGTCGACTGCGGCGGGCGATACGCGTGCGAGGCCGACCACGGTGTTCCCCACGATCGGCAGCAGGGAATAGAGAAAGAGGGCAATGGCGGCGGGTGCGGCGCCGATACCGCTCAAGCCCAGCGCAGCCAGCGCTGGAAATGCCAGCGCCATCGCCGCCAGCGGCGCCATCAGGATGCCGAAGAGCGCAATCGACGGGATCGTCTGCACCACGTTCAGCACGCCGAGCACGGCGTTACGCAGTCGTGGCTGCCGATGGCAAAGCACGCCGAGCGGCAGCGCGACGATGACCGCGGCGGCGAGCGAACCCAGCGCCAGCAGCAGGTGGCGCTGCGCCTCATGTGCAAACCGCGTGGCGTTCACGGCGTACTCGCGCATGATCGACAGGTCGTCGAAAAAGCCTGAACCGAGTGCGGCAAGCGTGGCAGCGAGGAAGACGGCCAGCGTTGCAACACGCAGCACGGGGCCGGGCCGCAGGCGTGTCAGCGCGTCGGTGGCAAGCAGGCCGAGCGCGATCAGCACGATCCAGAATCCTGCCCCGGGTGCGACGCGCACGACGCGATTGCCTGCGGGTGTCAGGATGTCCGCCGCCGCTGCGACCGCGATGGCCAGTGCTGCAATGCCGATGAGAGCGGCGAGCAACCGAACCTGCGGACTCTTGCTGAACATTGCGGCAGTCGCCGCGACAGCCAGGGTGAAATACAGTGCGAGCGCGGCCGTGGGCAGCAGTTCGAGAAGTGCGCGCGGCTCGCCCGGGACGATGCGATTGGCCTTGAAGACGACGAGCGGCAGCAGCGTGAGGGCCAGGGCTCCCACGAAGCTCAGCAGCACGCCCAGGCGATCGATGCGTTGCACTCGGTGTGGTTCCCCGCTCAACGGTTGCGGGCCGGGCCGATGAAGCCCTTGCTGCGCAGGTAATCCCCGGCAACTTCTTCGGCTGACTCGCCATCGATCTGCACGCGGGCGTTCAGGGCCTGCAGCGACTCGCGCGTGAAGCTTGCCATCAACGGCCGCACGATGTCCGCAATTTCCGGGCGCGCCCGCAACACCGCCTCGCGCACGATCGGCACCGGAGCATAGACGGGTTGGTCTTTCCCGTCGTCCTCGAGCAGGACGAGGTCGGCCGCGACGATGCCGCCGTCCGTGCCGTACACCATGGCCGTGTTGATGCCATTGGTGCGCGCAGCCGCTGCGCCGATGGTCGCTGCCGTTTCGCCGCCCGCGAGCACGATTTTCTGGCGTGGTGCGAGGTGAAACGCATACGTCTGTTCCAGCGAGTGCAGCGTGCCGCCATTCGCGAACTCTGCGGAGCAGGCGAGCTTCACGGCGCCGCCATCGCGAACCCAGCGCGCGAAATCGCTCATGGTCACGAGCCGGTGGCGAGTGGCGACGTCCCGCCGCACCGCGAGCGCCCAGGCGTTGCTGGCGGGCGCCGGGGCCAGCCAGACGATGCGGTTCGCTGCCAGGTCGAGTTTCGAGCCCAGTTCGTATCCGAGTTGCAGGTCCTTCCATGCGGGATCGTTCGGCCGGTTGAAAAAGAAACCGGCGTTGCCCGTGTATTCGACGTAGAGGTCGATTTCCCCGGCGAGCAGCGCCTTGCGCACGACGGGCGTCGCGCCCAGTGTCATCCGGTCGAGCGTCGGAATGCCGCGGTCCTCGAGCAGCAGGCGGATCATCTGGCCGAGCATCGCTGACTCGCTCGACAGCTTGGACGACACCACGACGGGCGCAGCCGCCGCCGACGCCACGGCGCCCAAAAGCAGCAGCATCGCAACAGTGACCGCCTTCAGGACCTGCGCCAACGGAAGTCTCCACGCATGGCCCACGGCCACGGTCGTGCCACGGTGTCCGGACTCGCGGAGGTCGTCAAGTCCAACGCACGGTGCGGGCGAGGCTGCGCTTGTCAATCACCGGTCGGCATGGTCACATCGCCCGTCCATCCGGAGACCACACGCATGAAGTCGTCTGCAAGGGCCGTGATCATCGGCGGCGGCGTCGTTGGCGCCAGCGTCCTGTACCACCTGGCGCGGAGCGGCTGGACCGACGTGCTGATGGTCGAGAAAAGCGAGTTGACGTCCGGTTCCACCTGGCACGCGGCCGGCGGCATGCACACCTTCAACGGTGAAGCGAACATCTCGAAGCTGCAGAAGTACACCATCGACCTCTACCGGGAGATCGAGGAGCTTTCGGGGCAGTCCTGCGGGTTGCACCCCAACGGCGGCCTGATGCTCGCCGCGACGCAGGGCGAACTCGACAGCCTCAAGCTCATCTGTTCGCGGGCACGCTACCTCGGCATGGAGACCGAGATGATCACGCTCGACCAGGCGGTCGAGCTGAACCCGCTGATCGACAAGCGGCATTTCATCGGCGCGTTGTGGCGCGCAGACGGCGGGCATTGCGATCCCTCGGGCACCACGCACGCGTACGTCAAGGCGGCGCGCATGCTGGGTGCGTCGGTCGAGCGCTTCACGCGCGTGCTCGAACTGAACCCGCGCACCGATGGCACCTGGGACGTCGTCACCGACAAGGGCACGGTGCACGCCGAGCACGTGGTCAACTGTGCGGGGCTCTGGGCACGCGAAGTCGGCCAGATGGTCGGTATCCAGTTGCCGGTGCTCGCCATGGAGCACCACTACCTGCTGACCGAGGACATCCCGGAACTCAAGGGCCGGTCGCAGGAAATAGTGAACACCACCGACTATGCCGGCGAGATCTACCTGCGCCAGGAGCGCGGCGGCGCGCTGATCGGCACTTACGAGCCGCACGGCAAGGTATGGTCGCCGGAGAAGACGCCGGACGACTTCTCGATGCAGTTGCTGCCGGACGAGTTCGAGCGGCTGGCGCCGTACTTCGAGGTCGGCTTCGAGCATTTCCCGGCGCTCGGCCGCGCCGGTATCCGCAAGGCGATCAACGGCCCCTTCACGTTCGCGCCCGACGGCAACCCACTCGTCGGGCCGGTGCGCGGGTTGCGCAACTACTGGGTGGCCTGCGCCGTGATGGCGGGATTCAGCCAGGGCGGCGGCATCGGCCTGGTGCTGTCGCGCTGGATGGCGGAAGGCGATCCGGGCCAGGACATCCTCTCGATGGACGTCTCGCGTTTCGGGCGTTTCGCCACGCCGAAATACACGTCGATCAAGGTGCCCGAGAACTATTCCCGCCGCTTCCGCCTGGCGTATCCAAACGAGGAATTGCCGGCGGCCCGGCCCGTGCGCCGTTCGCCGATCTACGACCAGCTGCTCGCCGCGGGCGCCGTGATGGGCGCCAACTTCGGGCTCGAGCATGCGTTGTGGTTTGCGCCACCGGGCGTTGCACCTGCGGAGACTCCGACATACCGGCGTTCCGAGGCATTTCCGATAGTGCGCGAGGAATGTCGCGCGGTACGCCGCACTGCCGGGCTCTATGAGACGAGCAACTATGGCAAGTACGAGATCAGTGGCCGCGGCGCTCGCGCCTGGCTCGACAAGGTGTTTGCTTGCCGCATTCCGCGGCCCGGACGCCTCGGCCTTGCGCCGATGCTGAATCCCGCGGGCCGCATCGTTGGCGACCTGTCGATCGCCTGCCTGGCCGAGGATAGGTACCTGATCGTCGGTTCGGGTTTCGCCGAGGAATTCCACCTGCGCTGGTTCTGGACCTGCGAGCCGCCGGCCGACGTCTTCGTGCGTTCGGCCGCGTCGACACTGTGCGGGTTCGCGCTCGCCGGCCCGAACTCGCGTGAGATACTGCAGCGCCTCGTGCGCAAGGACCTTGCGGCCACCGCCTTCAAGTTGTTCGACGTCACGGAGACCGCAGTCGGTTACGCACCGTCGATCGTGACGCGCGCCGGCTTTACCGGCGAACTTGGCTACGAGATCTGGACGACGCCGGACTACTTCGCGTCGCTGTTCGACGACCTGCGCGAGGCAGGGCAGGGCCGGGGACTGACACTGTTCGGTGGTCGCGCGCTGTCGTCGCTGCGCCTCGAGAAGAACTACGGCTCGTTCAACAAGGACTTCCGGCCCGACTACACGCCGGGCGAGACGGGGCTCGATCGCTTCGTCGATTTCAGCAAGCCGGATTTCATCGGACGCGAGGCGGCGCTAGCCGAGCGCGACAGCGGGCCGCAGCGCCGCTTCGTGGTGATGGAAGTCGATGCGCAGGATGCCGACGTCGTCGGCTACGAATCGATCCTGAAGGACGGCAAGGCTGTCGGCTACGTCACCTCGGGTGCGTACGGGCACTGCGTCGATCGCAGTCTCGCGGCCGGCTACGTGCCGGCGGCGCTGGCGCGTGACGGCGAGCGATTCGAGATCGACATCCTCGGCAGTCTTTGCGGAGCGACCGTTCGGCTGCAGCCGCTTTACGATCCCGAAGGCCTGCGGCTGCGCAGTTGACGCCGCTGCGCCGGGCCGCGGCTCATTGCGTGAGCGCGGCGTCCTGATGCATCAGGCTGAGCCCTTCGGCATGCCGGCGCTGGAAGCCTTTCCAGAGCGTGACTTCGCCACCTGGGCTGCGCGCGTTCCACGGCGTCCCCTGGGGCGCGTCCCACTCGCCCTTGCTCGACTCGACGACGAGGCCGTCGATGAATGCGCTGCGACTGGCGTCGTCCTTCAGGTACCGGTCGAGGAACGCCGTGATGAAGTGCAGGCTGATGCCGATCTGGCGGTCCTTGCGCCAGACCGGGTCCTCGAACCAGTCCTGGTTCCACAGGTCCGTCTGCATCTCGGGCGGCGCCGGGCCAAAGCCGAGTTTGTGGCCGCCGCCCAGGAACGTCAGCAGGTAGCGATTCGAATGCACGGCCTGGTCGAAGAACGCGCGCGCGCCGCTCGTGTAGTCGACGGTGTTGTCATGATCGCCGGCAATCAGCAGCAACGGTGACTTGATGCCGGCGAGCCCGTCAGCGCCGAATGCTCCGAAGGCTCCGCCCGCCGGGGCAATGGCGACGACTGCCTTCACGGCCGGTGCGATGAGCGAAGCGCTCAGGGCGCCGCCGCGTGCGAAAGGTTGCAGGAGGCCACCGGGAACGCGCGAGACGAGACCGCCTGCGGGATCGAGTGTAGCGCCGGCGGCGGCCAGCACGCCGTAGCCGCCCATCGAATAGCCGATCAGCGCCGTGCGCGCCGGATCGACCTCGCCGGACTGGCCGAGTGAACCCTGCAGTTCGCGCGCGACGAAGGCAATGTCCAGCGGACGGCGCAGGGCAGCCTGCGGAAACCCGGCCGGGTCCAGGTACGAGTCTTCGTGCCGGATTGCGGCGACGACGTAGCCCTTGGACGCGAGATTCTCCGTGAGCCAGCTCATCACGATGGGCACGTTGCCGTAGCCATGCGCCACGATCACGAGCGGGAAGCGGCCGCCGTCGGCTTTCGCATCTCGCACCGCAAGGCCCGGAATCCTGAACCGGGCCGGCGGAGCAGGTGGCTCGGACACCAGCGCGTCTTCGTACGTCACGGGCGTAGCGCCCGCCACGGCCATGGCGGGATACCAGATTTCGACCTTGAGGCTGCGGTCGTGCTGCGCCGGGATACCGGTCTTCGGATCGATCGCACCGAGGTCGAGCTGGTTGCGGTCGACCAGCGTGATCGACCGGACGCCCACGGCGTACTTGCCGAGCGCGGCGAGTTCCGGTGCATCGATGCCGGCGCGACTCGGTGCGTCGGCGGCTGTTGCGGCTGCAACCACAGCAAGACTCAGTGCCAACAGGCCGCTCGCGAACAGGTTTCTCGTTGCTTTCATCGGGGACTCTGGCCTCTTGATCGGGACGCGGGACCGGCTACGCGAGAACGGGCCCGCTGGGCCCGCCGACCGGTACTATAGCGGACGAACGCAGAACACCAAGGCGGCCGCACAGGCCCCGAACTTTGCGACTGCAGGGGGCCCCGCTTGAACGCTCTTCCGATCGACCGGACAGACGCCGAATACAAGCGCCTGCGCAGGCAGGTCTTCATCGCGATCTTCGTGGGTTACGCCGCGTACTACCTGGTGCGCATGAACCTGTCGCTGGCGATCCCGGACATCCTGCGCGAATACCCTGACTACACCAAGGCGCAACTGGGCACGGCGATGACGGCGTTGTCCATCGCCTACGGCGTCTCGAAGTTCCTGATGGGATCGGTGTCCGACCGCAGCAATCCGCGCTGGTTCATGCCGCTGGGCTTGCTGCTCTCGGCTGCCGTGACGGCCTCGTTTGGCCTGTTCAAGGGCATCTACGCCTCGTTGACGCTGATCATCCTGCTGCAGGCACTGAACGGGTGGTTCAACGGCATGGGGTGGCCACCCAGCGGCAAGACCATGGTGCACTGGTTCAGTGCCAACGAGCGCGGGCGCGTGGTGTCGCTGTGGAACACTGCGCACAACGTCGGCGGCGGCCTGGTCGCCGCGCTGGCCGTTGTCGGCGTCGGGCTGTTCGGCGACTGGGGTGCCAAGTTCTACTTCAATGCGCTGGTCGCGGCATCGATTGCGGTGCTGGTTTACGTATTGCTGCGCGACTCACCACAGACCTGCGGCCTGCCGCCGATCGAGGTGTACCGCAACGACCTGCCGCCCAACTACTCCGAGCACTCTGAGCGGACACTCAGTTTCCGCGAGATTTTCTTCGCCCACGTGCTCAACAACCGGCTGCTGTGGGCCATCGCCGCGGCCAACGCGTTCGTGTACTTCGTGCGTTACGGCGTGCAGAACTGGATCCCGACCTACCTCGAGACGGCAAAGGGATTCTCGTTCCACCAGTCGAGCGCCGCGTGGTTCATGTTCGAGTACGCCGCGATTCCGGGCACGATCCTGTGCGGCTGGGTGTCGGATCGCATCTTCGGCGGACGCCGTGGCCCGGCGACCATCCTGTTCATGGGTCTGACGCTGTTCGGCCTGGTCGTGTACGGACTGAATCGCACCGGCCCGCTGTGGATCGACATGGCGTCGCTGATCGTCATCGGCTTCTTCGTCTACGGCCCGATCATGATGATCGGGCTGCACGCGCTCGAGCTCGTACCGAAAAAAGCTGCGGGCACTGCCGCGGGATTCACCGGCTTCTTCGGCTACGCCTTCGGCTCGGCGATCGCGGGCACCGGCGTCGGCTGGATCGCCGACCACTGGGGGTGGGGCGGCGTGTTCTCGACCATGATCTTCTGTTGCGTGATGGCGATGGCGTTCGTTGCCCTCACGCTGAAGCAGCGAGCGGCTGCTACGAGCTGAGGATCCAGAACATGCTCCGGGATCGATCCAGAGCGGACGGTCGTGCCGGGGGCGGTTCGAGCCTTCTCCGGGACGGAAGGCAGACAGTCCGAGAAGGGTACGAAGCCTCACGACGCCGACCGCGAGCGAGGATCCTGTACATGCTCCGGGATCGATCCAGAGCGGACGGTCGGTGAGGGCGTTCGTTCCGGGCCTTCTCCGGGCGAGCGGAAAGGCAGACACGCTCGCCCGGAGAAGGCCCGGTACGAACGCCTGATCGACCGCGCAGTACACTGCGCGTCAGGGCCGTGCCGGAAACCGCGGCAATTCGACTGCGTCGACCCAGATCGGATTCGAGTAGGCTTTCAGGCCCGCGACGTCCTCGACCTCGAGCGAGTACCAGGTGTGTCCCGTGGCGGTCGGCTTGAATTCGACGCGCGCTTCCCGCGGCTCGCCGGTGAAGACCTGGGTGAACGCCACGCTGCCCGCGCCGATCAGCTTGACCTGCTTCAACCCCGTCACCGATCGCAAGCTGAACGCGAGCGGGAAGGGCATGCCGGGTTTCACCTTCAGGTCACTGCCGAACATCACCGCCGGTTCGATCAGCGGACCGTAACTCACGTACGCATGCCCGTTCTTGACGGCCTCCGCATACGACATCGGCGTGAGCGGCGCGTCGACGTGACCGAAGGTCCGGATGCGGCCGGACTCGTGGTTCCAGACGTCGTGCACGTCGGTGCCACCCGACAGGTAATAGCGATGCCCCTCGTTCCACAGCAACCAGAGTGCCCCCAGCACCGTCGTGTCGTACGGCACGTCGGAATTGATTTCCGCGAGGTCGAAGGCGGGATTGAAGCCGCCGGGCACCAGTCCGGCGCCGAGGCTCGCCAGGTAGCCGTAGGGAATGAACGGATGATTCGACTGCACGACGATCGCGCCCTGGCGGCGGGCTTCACCGAGCACTTCGTCGATGGTGGCCGTCGCTGTGTCGATCGCGAGCCGCTGGCTCGGCCGCAGCGGCCACGCATTGAAGTGTCCCCACGACGGCGACAACTCGAGCGACGGAATGAACGGCACGCCGCGCGCATCGGCAATCTGCTGCAGCGGCGCGTGGTTCGCGGTGGAGTCGTGATCACTGACGAACAGCAGGTCGAGCCCGGCGGCGAGTTGCGCGCGCGCCAGGTACTCCGGCGGCGTGACGCCTTCGGCCTGGTCGGCGTGATGGTGCAGATCGGCCGCATACCAGCCACTCGCAGGTGGATCGAAGAGCCGCGTGAGTGCGACCTTTGACGTCGCCGTCTCGCCGGGCCGCACGTCGAGCGTCACTGCGTGGTTCGGGCCAAGGAAGCCGCCACCGGACGAGACCGTGAAGCTGTAGCTGCCCGGTGCCAGCGGGGCCTGCAACCGGCCTTTGCGATCGAGTTCGGTGAAGAACGTGTTGCGGCCGAGGAACTCGACCAGCTGTCGCTGGCCCGCGGTGATGACGATGCGCGCGTCGAGCGGCAGCGCGGTGCGCGCATCGACGACGGTGAAGTCGACTCGGCCTGGCGGCTCGAGGTCGCCGAAATCCACCGTCTGCACGGCACCTGCGGCGAGTTTGACTGGCACCGGCTTGCCCTGCGAATACCCTTTGCCCGTCGCGTAGATCTCGTAGCTGCCGGCCGGCAACGGCATTTCGAAACGCCCGTCGTGACCGAAACTCCACGCGTACGGCGTGCCTTGCTTCGACACGACGACCACCGGTTCATTCACCGGCTTGCCATCTCGAGCCTGCACGGAGCCGCGCAGCGTGCCCGCCGGCAAACGGCCACCTTCGATCTCGGCGGCAACGACCGGGCTCAGGTCACCGCGCGGACCGACCTGCAGCCACGCATCGAACGTGCGTGACTCACCGGGTTGGAGCGTGTGCTGCAGGAACAGATCTTTCGAGCGGGAGCCGACGAAGTTCATGTATGGCGCATGCAGCGTGATGCTCCAATCCTCGTCGTATGCAACGGCGCGGTTGGCCAGCGCACCCGTCGACTTGCCTTCCTGCAGGTCGCCGAGGCCGGGGATACCGAAGAAGTAGCCAGCGCTGGGCCACAGCGTCTGGCCCGACAGCAGGCCGGACTGCGGCGTGTCGCCAGTGTTGGTCATCGTCGTCTGCATCTCGATCCGGTCCGCATTGGAGCGGAGCGTATACGTGGTCGAGATGACGACCTTGCCCCAGTCGCGTGCCGTCTTGACGACGGCTTGCTGCGGACCGCGCTCGACGATGTCCACCTTCTGGAAGGTGTTCGGCCACGCCGACCAGTTGTTCGGGATGAAGTCGGCGAAGACGACACGGTCGCGTGCCGGCTTGCCGGCCACGACGGGTCCGACGTCGATGATTGCGCCGCGCGGCACGCCATAGGGCACGGGGCTTTCGACTGCGAGTGCGAACGCCAGCTTCTCGTTGATCACCGTGACGTCGCGTGCGGCGGCGGCTTCGCCGTCGGGGATCGGCGTCGGTCCCTCGATCACCCGCACGGCCGCGCGAGCAGGGCAGGCGTGGGCTGCTGCGATGAGCAGCGCAAGGAGGAGGGTTCGCGCAGTAGCGTTCGTCATGCCCGGGTGATCATGGCATGGCCGCGAGATCGTGCAACAGGCGCAAGCGCGTCTTGCCCTGCGGGAAGCGGCTGGGAGCGACGCGTAGCCCGCGCTAGCGCAGGACGGCGGTCTTGCGGTAAGCGTCCAGTTCCGCCTGGTAGCGGGCGCGCTCCTTCTCGAGTTCGGTGATCTCCGCCTTGAGCCGGCCGATGCGCTCGGCCGCCTGCTTGGTGTCGAGAACAGCCTGTGTGCGTTCTTCCGCCGTGGCCGTCGGTGTCGATCACGTCGAAGGCGCTCTCTGCCACCCGATCCTCGAGCCGCCGGATCTCGCGGCGCTTGTCGTCGATCTGTTCGTCGGTGTCGGTGACCCGGCGCTCCCGCACATAGAGCGCACGCCCCTCGTCGTAGGCTATTTCGAATGCCTCGGCCAGGTCGGCGGGGCAGGTGTCGAAGTAGGTGTAGCCGTTGGCGCCCGCGCGATAGCCGTTGTGCGGCTGGCAGTACTCGCGGAGCCCGGCGGACCGTCCAGCGAGATACGCAGTCAGGTCTGGAGTGACGCCGTATTCGGCGCACGCGCGTCGGTGCTCGCCGATGCGGTCACCCGGCTGCCCGGCTACGCCGTCTTCGTAACCTACCGTGCGCCAGTCGACGGTGCGGCACTCGTCCTTGCTCATCTTCGCGGCGCAGGCACCGAGCAGCAGCGTGCACAGGGCGATCAGCAGTGAAGGGGGTTTCATGCCGTCACCTGCGGTGGCGACCCAGGATGCGGACCGGACTCGTGACGTCTTCCACGACCGTGGCAGCGCGTTGTCGCTCGGCCGCACTCAGCAGCGATTCGAGATGACTGTGCGTGCAACGGACCATGTCGATGACGGCGGATGCTTCGGCCGGCCTGGCGACAAGAAAGCCCTGGACCGAGATCTCACCGCAAGCTGCAAGAAAGTCGAGCTGGGCGAGGCGCTCCACGCCCTCGATCGTCACCTGCAGCCCGAGGTTGCGGCAGAGGCCGATGATCGAGTGCACGATCGCGGCTGAGCGTGGGTTGCTGTCGATTCCGGCAATCACGCTGCGGTCGAGCTTGACCCGGCTGAGCGGCAGCCGCTCGATGGAGGTCAGCGACGAGAAACCCGTGCCGAAATCGTCGAGCGCGGTGTCGACGTCGAGCAGGCGCAGGCCATGCAATGCCTCGACCGTGACGGCGCCGGTCTGCAGCGCTGTTTCCGTCAGTTCGAGCTCGATCGATTCAGGCGGCAAGCCATGCCGGTCGAGCAGGCGCTCGATGTCGAGCGGAAAATTCCCGGCCAGGAACTGCTGTGCCGAAACGTTGATGGCCACGCGCGCGTCGGGCCAGCCTTCGCGCCGCCAACGGCTCACGGCTTCGGCCGCCGTCTCCAGGATCCAGTCGTTCAGGTCGAGCATCAGGCCTGACTGCTCGGCAATCTCGATGAACTCGCCCGCCGCGACGATCTGGTTGTCGCTGAGCTTCCAGCGCAGCAGCGCCTCCACGGCGATGGTGCGCCGCCTGCCCAGGCAAACCTGGGGCTGGTAGTGGAGTACCAGTTCCCCGCCCTCGATGGCCTTGCGCAGCGCCTGCTCGACGCGGAAGCGGTTCGACGCCTGCACGAGCATCGACGGATCGTGGACGCACAGGCGGTTGCGACCCAGTTCCTTGGCGCGGAACAGCGCGACATCCGCCGCACGCAACAGCGACGTCGCATCGCGACCATGTTCGGGGAACATGGCGACGCCGCAGCTCACGCCGACACACACCTCGCGCCGATCGATCAGCAGTGGCCGCTGGAAGCTTGCGACCAGGTGCTCGGCGTGTCGCTCGACCTCGGTCGAGTCGCCCGAGTAGGGGAACACCAGCGTGAACTCGTCGCCGCCCAGTCGCGCGATGAACCCGGATTCGCCGACGACATCGCGCAGGCGTCCCCCGATTTCGGTCAGCACGCGGTCGCCGAAGTCATGGCCGAGCGTGTCGTTGACGGTCTTGAAATTGTCGAGGTCGAGGAACAGCACCGCGATGTGCGACGCCGGTTGCCCCTCGGTGCAGGCAGCATCGAGCATGTCGTTCAGGCGCTGGAACAGCTGTCGCCGGTTCGGCAGGTTCGTGAGCGGATCGTGCTCGGCAAGGTGCCGCAGTTGCAGCGTGCGTTCCTCGACGCGGTGTTCGAGTTGTGCCTGGTAGGTCTTGACTGCGCGCTCGGCGTCGGCCAGCTCGCCGGCCATGTGATTGAACGCGCTGGCGAGTTCGTCGAGCTCGCGGGCGCCGCCGCGCATCACGCGGGTTGCCAGGTTGCCCGCGGCCAGGCGACGGGCCCCGGCGGTCAGTCGGCGGACGGGCCAGGTGATCGCCCACGTGATCGTGGCCAGCGCGAGCAGCGCCAGCAGGATCGCCTTGAAGGTCGCGGTCCGGATGGTCTGCTCGGACTGCGCGACGGCCCGTTGGGCACCCGCCGCTGCCGCGGTGAATGCGCGCCATGCGGGCGCTTCCACGTTGTCACGGATGTGGACCGCGAGTGCGTCGCCTTCCGCCGCGAAGGTCGCCTGCCGCGCTTCGATTTCCGCGCCGAGCCGGAGAGCCTGCCGCCGCAGCTTGACTGCCCGGTTGAAGTCCTCGGTCTGCATGGCGAGCCAGTTACCGCCAGGCGAGGCGGCGAATTCCGCGCGGTGGCTTTCGATCGTCTGGCGCAGCCGCAATTCGCTGCCATTGGGACCGGCACTGAAATTGCCGCCCCGGGTCAGTTCGCTCAATACGTCGTGGCGGGCGGCTTCCACGGAGCGTGCCAGCTCCGCAAGCGACGGCCGTGCCAGAAGGTTGTCGCCGACCACGATGCCGGACCCGCCCGCGCTACGGGCGCGACGATCCAGCGCTGCGTAAGCCGACTCGAGATCGGCGACGGCGCGACGGCGCGCATCCTGCAGGTTCAACAGTTCGAAGCCCTGGGCCTGGTGATCGGCGATGCGCTGCAACAGAGGGCCCACCGGCGGCGCTTCCTCGTCGGCACCGACGTCGACCATCCGACTCGCCGCCCATGACAGGCGTTCCGCGGAGGTGACGGTCGCCGCGTGCTTGTCGCGCGTGTCTGCCCGAAGATAAGCGAGCACCGTTCGATCGAAGGTCGCCACGCCGTCGCCGAGATCACGCACGCTGCGCGACAACGGCTCGAACTGCTGCTGCATCCTCTCGAGATCGGCCGTCGCGCCGCGGGTGCTGCGCAGCGACACGACGCTGGCGGCGGTGAATGCGCCGATCACCAGCGCGAATCCCAGCGCCAGCCACGCGCCGATCGGCACGCCGCTCGCGCGCGCCGGTGCAACGGGCGGCTTGGTCGTGTTGGTCAGGGGCAAGGTGAGCTGCCTTTCGGCACCGTCGCTGGACAGAATGGGGGAGATACTGCGGCCCGGGCGCCCGAACCCGTGAGAACGCGCAGCCAGGACCTTGATTCAGGTCACAGATTGCCTTGGCCGGGATCAACGCAGGGCGTAAACGACGCCCTCCAGGCTGCCGAAATAGACAGTTTCCTGGTCGACGGCAGGCGACCCCATGATGCCGCCGACCGATACGAAGCGATAGAAATCGAGGTACATGTCCTGGAAGTCGCCGAACAGCGGTGCAAAGGCTTCCTGGTCCAGGCTGCCGTCCGGGTTGAGGATTCCCAGCGGGTCGTTTTTCGATGCTCCGGTCTGGAATTCCCATGCCTGCACGCCGGTCCGTGCATCGACCGCATACAACCTGCCGTTGTGGCTGCCGAAGTAGGCGAGTCCGCCGGCCAGCGCAGCCGACGAAAACACGTATGACTTCGCATCGAAGTTGAACCGCAGTCGACCTGTGCGAGCATCCAGCGCCATGAAGCGCGAACTGTCGGATGTGCCGACGTATACGATGCCATCCCGTACCGCCGGCGTGCCGTTCACCCACGATTTGCTCGTCGGGTAGTCCCACTTCCTGCGGCCGGTCGCTGCATCCAGCGCATAGACATGCGCGTCGCGGCAGCCGACGAACACCGTGCCGTCGACCACGGCCGCCGAGGACTGGAATCCGACCTGGTTGTGCAAGGACGGATCCTGCCCGCCGGGAAACATCCATTTCTGCTGGCCGCTCTCGGCGTCGATCGCGTAGAAGTTGCCGTCCCAGCTGCCGATGTAGACCACGCCGTTGGCCACGGCCGGCGAGGCATGCACCACGTTCCCGGTCGCGAACTTCCATTGCAGCAGGCCCGTGGCCGCGTCCACCGCATAGACGTTGCCGTCGCCGCTGCCGTAGTAGACCTTGCCGTTCACTACGGCCGGCGAGGACGTGAAGACGTCCCAGGCGTCGGGGATCGTTTGCGCGGCGGGACGATAGCCGTGCAGGCCCTTGGCCTCGAACTTGCGTTCGTACTCGTTGGCGAAGACCCATTTCGGCTGGCCCGAGGCCGCGTCGATGGCGGCGAGCGAGCCCGCCGACGAAACGAAGAACACCGTGCCAGCGGCAACGGCCGGCGACGACGCGATCGGCATGCTCGACTTGAAGTTCCATGTCTCCTTGCCGGTCTGCTGGTCGATCGCGTACAGGTGGCCGCTCATGCTGCCGATGTAGATGCGGCCGTCAGCGATCGCGGGGGAGGTCACGATGGCTCCTGCTGCCTTGAAGGTCCACTGCACCTGCGGCGTTCGCAGTGGTCCCGGCGACGCATAAACTCCGGTGCGTGCGACATTGCCGTGGAAAGTGTCCTGCGCCAGGCCGGGTGTCGAACCCGCCAGCAGCAGAAAGATGAGCGTTGCCGGGCGTTGCATCGGTGGTCTCCGCGCTGAGTGCCTGTCAACCGCGGGGTGCGGCTGTCTCGTCGTCGGGCACGATAGCGCTGCAGCCGAAACTGCGGTCGCCGCGCGGACACGGCTCGTCGCCCGAACCTCACGGCTGGGCGCAAGATCCTCGACGGTGCGTGCCGCTCACGCGGCGGAACGCCGACCCGAACTCAGTTCCCGCGCCGGCGATTGGGCCGGCGTGCACGCATCGTTTCGCGTGGACCGCCTGCCGGCGGCGGCGGCAGTTCCGGCAATGGCGCCTCGGCCGTCATGCCGGCCACGATCATGCGGCGCATTTCCGCATCGGTGGCTGCGTCGGTCTCGATCGGCGTGTACGACTGCAGGCGATTCTCGACTTCGGCGCAGGTGCGCTGGTACAAGTCCCTGGCGCCGGCCTTTTCCCAGGTCTCGCGGTTCTCGCGGTCGATCACCGGATTCGTGAGGTAGAGTTCCTGCGGCCAATGGCTCAGCGTGTGCGGCGACGTGATCAGGTGATCGTTCGCCAGCAGGTCCTCCACCAGCTGCTTCGCCGGCAGGTCTTCGACGATGTTCAGGTCGCGCACGAAGTGCAGGCACTGGCCGCACACTTCGTTGTCGAACACCAGCTTCGGCAGGCTGAACGTCAGCACGAAGTCGAGCATGCCGGGGCCCGAGACAGAATTGACCCCGGCGATCGCCGCCAGCAGCGCGCTGCTGAACGTCTCGCCGCCGGCCTGCGCGTCGAGCGACTTGCCGTCGCTGAGCGCCATGTACGCCTGCGTCGGCAGGCCGAGCGACTTGGCCACCGCGACGTACGCGACGTTGAGGTGCTGCGCCTCGATGGCCGCCATCGGCGAACTCGCGGACTTCATGTGGAACGTCGCCGGGGCGCCGCCGAACAGCACGGGTGCGCCGGGACGGACGATCTGCGCCATCGTGATGCCGGTCAGCACGTCGGCCACGTGGAACACCAGCGCGCCCACGAGCGTCACCGGCGCGATCAGTCCCATCAGCGTGACGGGCACGATCTCGACGGGAATGCCGGCCTCGACGCAGTCGAGCATGTTCTGGCACGAATCCTCGCCGTAGCGGAAGTTACCCGTCGCGGTGATCGTGAAGATCGACATCGGCTTCGCGATCAGCTCGGCCCGGTCGCGGCGAAACAGCTGCATCATGTCGCGCATGCGCGGCACGCCGTGTTCGGTGAACGCGCCGGAGACCATCGGCTTCTTCGACGTCGTGAGCAGCATGTACAGGCGCCACGCGTCCGACACCTGCGACTCGATGTCCTTGTTGGTCGAGAATGCGGTCGCCAGGTAGGCGATGTGCTCGAGTCCGTCGCAGAGCCGCGCATACTCGATGAAGTCGGTCGAGTTCGACAGGCGTGTCTCACCGGTGCGGTGATCGAGAATCTTCAGGCCGCTCGAGCCGGGCACGTAGTGGACGTTGTTGCCGCCCAGCTCGGCGTGGGGCTGGCCTTCACGGTCATACAGCGTGAACGACTTGGGGGCCGTCGCGATCGCGCGATCGACGATTTCGGGCGGGAACAGGACGCGGGCACCGTCCGCCGTGGTCTTCAACCCGTGGTCGAGCAGGCGCTGGCGCATCCCGGGGCCGCGGATGTCGATGCCGGTTTCGGCGAGGATGCGCTTGGCCTCCGTGACCACCTTGGCGCACAACTCGGGGCTGATGACGTTCAGCGTCGGTCTCATCCAGCTTCTCCCGCGGGGCCCGGCGTGGGGGCTCCTTGTCTCGCTCGATTGGCGAACCGATGATTATCCAAGGGCGGCTCGCCTTAAGCCACCCCATGAGGCCGCCCGGCTCTGCCATCGTCGGCTATAGTCCCCTCCCAACCCGGGGGAAGCCATGATGACATCACGGAACGTCACGCTGCAGGTCAACCGCGGCTCGCACGGCGACACCAGGGTGATCGAGGCGGAGATGCCGCCCCTCGCTCCGGGCCAGGTGCGCTTCAGGGTCGAGCGTTTTGCGCTCACTGCGAACACGGTGACCTACGCCACGACCGGCGACTTGCTCGGCTACTGGGACTTCTTTCCGACCGGCGAGCCGGGCTGGGGTTGTGTGCCGGCCATGGGTTGGGCGGAGGTGGTCGAGTCACGGCACCCCGACGTAGCGACCGGCGGCCGCTATTTCGGCTGGTATCCGATGGCACGGTTCGTCGACATGACCGTCACGCCGACCACGGACGGGTTGCGTGACGAAGGGCCGCATCGAGCCGCTCATGCTCCCGTGTACCGGGCCTGCACGGCGACCACCCGCGACACGCTGTACCAGGCAGGGACCGACGCCGAGGATCGCCATGCGCTGCTGCGCGGACTGTTCCTCACCGGCTGGCTCGCTGAAGACTTCTTCGCCGACAACGACTGGTTCGGTGCGCGACGCGTGCTGGTGTTGTCTGCATCGAGCAAGACGGCGATCGGCTTTGCGCACTGCGCAGATGCCCGCGAGGGGATCGAAGTCATCGGCGTGACCTCGCCGCGCAACCATGCGTTCACGCACGCGCTCGGTTGCTATGACGAAGTGGTCACCTATGACGACGTGGCAGCCGTCCCGCGCAGCGCACCGATCGTATCGATCGACATGGCCGGCAGCGGCCCGGTGCTGGCGTCGGTTCACGCGCATTTCGGTGACCAGTTGCGGCATTCGATGGCCATTGGCCGCAGCCATCACGAGACTCCTGCACGCGTGCCGGGCATGCCCGGGCCGAAGCCGGAGTTCTTCTTCGCGCCGACGCAGGTCAAGAAGCGTGTGCAGGACTGGGGTCCGCGCGGCTACCAGGAGCGCGTCGTCAAGGCACTCAGCGGTTTCATAGCGTGGAGTTCCGCCTGGCTGCACGTGCAGCATTCGAGCGGCGCCGCGGCCGCGAAGGCGACGTGGAGCGAGGTCCATGCGGGTCGAGTGGCGCCCGACATTGGTCACATGGTCTCGCTCTGGGACTGACGAGAAGCGCAGCGGACCATGATCAGGGAAAGTCGCGATGACTCGGTCGGCCAACAGGCGTAACTGAGGCGAGACCCGCGCACCTCGACGTCCTGCCCGCTAAGATAGGTACTGGATGTGGCCCCGACGCCCAAGCCCTGGTCCGGATGCGGCGCGCAAGCGACCGTTGCGCAGTCTGCTGCATCTCGCCGGGCCCTACTGGAACTGCGAACGCCGCCGCAAGGTCCGCGGCGCGACGCTGTTGCTCCTGCTGCTGACACTGGCACAGGTCGGCCTCACGGTCTGGGGGAACTACTGGAACCGTGCGCTCTTCGACGCGCTTGAACAACGCACCGTGCACGGTGTGTTCGTGCAGGTGGGCGTCTTCGCGCTGATCTTCCTGATCTCGATTGCCGTCACTGCAGCGCACCTTATGGTCAAGCGCTGGCTGCAACTCGACTGGCGTGCCTGGCTCACCGAAAGGCTCGTCGGTCGCTGGCTGGACCAGGGCCGCCATTACCGGCTGCAGTTCAGCGACGGTGAGCACGACAACCCCGACCAGCGCATCGCCGAGGACATCCGCATCGCGACCGAGACCGCGATCGCGCTGGCGCACACGCTGGTGTTCTCGGTGCTCATCCTCGCGCTGTTCGTCGACATCCTGTGGTCCGTGTCGGGTTCGATCGCTGTGCCCGGCACCGAGGTGGAGGTTCCAGGCTACATGGTACCGCTCGCGTTCCTGTACGCACTCGTTGGCGGCGTCATTGGTTGGCTGATCGCCCGCCCTCTCGTCGGTGCGACCAACGCGCTGCAGACGGCCGAGGCGACGTTCCGTTTCGGGTTGTCGCGTGCACGCGAGCACACCGAGGCGATCGCGCTGATGCGCGCCGAGCCGCTCGAGCGCACCGGCTCGGCGATTCGCTTTCGCCAGCTGGCGCACGACTGGGATCGCCAGTCGTTCGCTTACCTGGGACTCGTCTCGTTCTCGACCGCGTACGGCGCGCTCCTGCCCGTGTTTCCGATCCTGGTTGCGGCGCCGCAGTACATCGCAGGCGCCATGACCCTGGGCGCGTTGATGCAGGCAGCTCAGGCTTTCCAGCGCCTGACGTCGGCGCTGTCATGGCCGATCGACAGCCTCGGCGAGATCGCGCGTTGCCGTGCGTCGGCCGACCGCGTGCTCGCACTGTACGAGGACATGTCGCGTCTCGACGCGCCGGCAGGGCCCAGCGATGGGCTGCGCATCATGGTCGGGAAATCGGCCGACGGCCGTCTGCTGTTCGAGCGGCTGTCCATCACCGACCCGTCCGGCCTTCTGCTGCTCGACGAATTCGATGCAAGCATTGCTCCCGGCGAACGCGTACTCGTCACCGGCGATTCGGCCGTCACCGGCCCCTTGTTCAAGGTCCTGGGCGGGTTGTGGCCGTGGGGCAGAGGACATCTGTCGCTGCCGGCTGGCGGCGGGTTGATGCTGGTGCCACAGCGTCCCTTCCTGCCCGAAGGCACGTTACGCGCGGCGCTTTGCTATCCGCTCGACGAGCGCAGCTGCAGCGACCCCGATATCCGGCACGCCCTCGATTGTGCGGGGCTCGGCTGGCTCGCGCCGCGACTCGACGAAAAAGACAACTGGGAGCAGGTGTTGCCGTTGCAGACCCAGCAGCGCCTGGGGCTGGCCCGTGTCGTGCTCAAGCGACCCGCATGGATCGTGACCGAGCAGGCGACGGACGCCTTCGATCCGGACGGCGAGCGGCGGATGTTCGACATGCTCCGGCGCGAGCTGCCGCAAGCCTCGCTCGTGACGATCAGCCTGCACACGCGGCTCGCCGAATTTCACCAGCGCACGCTGCAGGTGAATCGCGTGCGCGACCGGCGCTTCGTGTCTGAGGGCCTGCCAGCCGCGGCTCACTGAAAGCGAGACGGCAGCCACCCGCGCTCGACGCTTGCCCGCAGCGACCATGCCGGCGTGGTCTCCGTGCGATAGCTCCAGAAGAACCAGCCCGCGTAGCGCTCGAACGCCAGTAACTGTGCGGCGGCGTAGGCGCGCAGCGAGACTTCGTACTGGAAGGCGTCCATGCCCTGCAGGGCGTAGTCGTACGGCCCCGGTGCCCACAGCGACACTACCTTGAGGTCAAGCCCCAGGCTCCATTCGCCGGCAATCGCGGGAACGCCGAGGTTGCGCTGCATTTCCTCCGCCTCGTCACGCCAGAGCACGCCCGCCTTGTGCAGGTGGCCGTGGATGTCCATGTCGAGATCGCCCCGCTCGAAGCACTGGTAGCGGTGAACGTCGAACAGGACGTTGGCGAACGCCGCGCCGCGGAAGAGAGCAGTGAATTCGGTATACGGCCGGAAGCCGTCGTGGAAGACCACCGCGACGCGGTCGGCCGGGCAATGGCTGCGGATCGCCGCATAGGCCCGGCGGTAGTAGGCTTCGATCACCGGAGTCGGTATGTCCCAGCGGGGCTCATTGAGTACCTCGATGCCGTGCAGGGCCGGTGCTGCGCGGTAGCGTTGCGCGATCTGCCCCAGCGCATCGACCGCATGGTCGATGTACTCGTCGCGCGTGTGCCACTCGCACACGTTCATGATGCCGCCGTTGTCAAAGCCGTTCTGGCAGCCCGGTGCGGCGTGCAGGTCGAGCACGACACGCAGGCCGAATTCGGCAGCCCACTCGAGCGCGCGGTCGAGCACTTTGATGCCGCCCGTGACGAATGGATGACGCTCGCTGCCGTACTTCGGGTGGTAAGGGTAGGGTGGCCCGAACACCCAGTGCCCGAAAGGAATCCGCACCGCGTTGATGCCGGTCGCAGCGAGCCAGGCGAAGTCGTCGCGCGTGATGAAGGTGTCCCAGTGCCGGCGCAGCTTCGACGTGGCACCCGTGCACGTCCTCGTCGAACTCGCGCAGCACCTGCTTGCGTCCGGGCCAGGTGGGCTTGCCTGCCGAACGCTTGCGGCGCGGCTGGCCATCGAGGATTCCCCCCTTGGTCAGTTGATGTCAGGTTTGCCGAACGCTGGGGGAGGGCCGCAGGGCAGCGCTGGCCAGCGATTGTCCGCTACCGCGCGCTTCCCGGCCACCCTGGTCTCCCAGCCATCGAGCTGACGCCCCACCGGCAGTTCGCGCACGCGCACTCCGGTCGCCGCGAAAATTGCATTCGCGATCGCTGCACCTGCCGGTGGCACGCCTGGCTCGCCGATGCCACCCGGCAGTGCTTCGCTCTCGATGATGTGCACGTCGACGACGTGCGGCGACGCCCGCATGCGAGCGACCCGGTAGTCGCTGTAGTTCGACTGCTCGACCCTGCCTGCGGCGAAGGTGATCCCGCTGTGGAGCGTGTTGCTCATCGCCATGACCAGCGCGCCCTCCATCTGTGCCCGTGCCCGGTCGGGATTGGCGACGAAGCCGGCGTCGACTGCGACGGTCGCGCGCGGCACGAGCACGGTTCCGTCCGGACGCACCTCGACCTCGACGGCCATCGCCACGTACGAGAGGAAGCTTCGGTGCACGGCGATGCCGCGGCCGCGGCCGCGCGGCAGCGGCGAGTCCCAGCCGCTGCGCTGCCGGACCGATTCGACCACGCGGCGCGCGCGAGCGGTGTCGAGCGGGTGGTCCGCCCACGGCGCGCCGTAATAGGTGTCGCCCGCGCCGACCAGGCCGGCCTTGGACAGGTCCACCTTGCGGTCTGGGCCGATGAGTTCGAGCAGGAAGGCCGCTGGATCCTTGCCGGCCGCGTTCGCGAGTTCGTCGACGAACGAACCGATCGCGAACCCGTGATGGATCGCGTTCACGCTGCGGTACCAGCCGATGCGCGCGTGCGCCACGGCGGGACAGGCTTCGACGCTCATGTTGGGCACGTCCCAGGGGACGTCGCTGGCGCCGTTGGTCAGTTCGTCCGGCGTGGGACCGGCGACGTTTGGAGCGAAGGTTGCGCTGATCGACGGGTACGCCGACCGATGCAGCCAGGCGGTGACTTTGCCCGCAGTATCGAGCGCGGCCTCCAGGCGGTGCGCGGCGACGGCGTGATAGTACGAGTGCCGCATGTCGTCCTCGCGGCTCCACTGCACGCGCACAGGCGCCCCGGTCTCGCGTGCAAGGAAGGCAGCCTCGCAGATGAAGTCCGGCTTCGACTTGCGACCGAAGGCGCCTCCCAGCAACGTGACATGGACGGTGACGTTCGCTGCGTCGACCTTGAGGTACTCGGCGATCGTGTTGCGCGCGTCATTGGGCGACTGCGTCGGGGCCCAGGCTTCGACCTTGCCATCCTGCACGCGAGCGACCGCCGCCAGCGGCTCCATCTGCGCGTGCGACAGGTACGGGACGTGGTATTCGGCGCTCACCTTGCGCGCTGCCGCCGCGAGCGCGGCAGCCGCATCGCCGTTCGTGCGCCCCGGCTTGCCAGGCGCGCGGACGCTAGCCTCGAGCGTCGCCCTGTACGAGGTCGAGTCGTGTGATCCGTTCGGCCCGGCGTCCCAGGTGATCTTGAGCGCATCGCGCCCGCGCAGCGCCGCCCAGGTGTTCTTCGCGATCACGGCGACGCCACCGAGTGGGAAAAAAGCGCCGGGGATCGGCGTCTCTGGAATGCGCACGATGCGCTCGACGCCGGGCACCTTGCGTGCCTCGCCGTCGTCGACGCTCACGACCTTGCCGCCCCAGACCGGTGGCCGTGCGATGGCGGCCACCTTCATGCCGGGCAGCGTGACGTCGGCGCCGTAGACGGCCGTGCCGGTGGTCATCGGCACCAGGTCGATCGACGGCATCGTCTTGCCCTGCCACCGCCGCTCGTCGGGGCGCTTGATGCGCACGCTCGCCGTCGCGGGCATCGCAATCGTGCGCGCGGTCGCGACGAGCTCGCCGTACGGTTTCGTGCGGCCGGTCGGGCGGTGCACGACCTCGTGCTGCCGGGCGAAGACTTCGGCAACGTCCACGTTCCACTGACTGGCCGCCGCGGCCTCCAGCAGCGCGCGTGTCGTTGCACCGGCCTCCCGGTACTTGTGCAGGAAGTCGCGGATGCTCGTGGAGCCGTCCGTGTTCTGCGAGCCGTACTTCGGGTCGCCCACCGCCTGCTCGACGCGACACTTCGCCCAGTCGGCTTCCATCTCGTCGGCAATGATCATCGGCATCGTGGTGCGGATGCCCTGGCCCATCTCCGAGCGGTGGCAGGTGATCGTGACGGTGCCGTCGTCGTCGACGCGCACGTAGACGTGCGGCGACCACGGGTTGGCGGCGGTGCCCGGCAGAGGCTCGGCAGCGTCGAGGCGGCGCGCGCCGCCGGGCCCGAAGGCAATGACCAGGCCGCCGATACCGAGCAACTGGATGAATGTGCGGCGCTGCAGGCCATGCGGGGCATCGGTGCCTGCATCGGTTGCAGCGACCGGGGCGGGAATCGCGGCCCGCGCACTGGGTGCCGCCGCGCGACGCACCCACGGCAGGAACTCGTTCGCGCTCATGAGCTTCTCTCCGCCGCGGCCTTGATCGCCGCGCGAATGCGTGGATAGGTGCCGCAGCGACAGAGGTTGCCATTCATCGCGGCGTCGATCTGCTGGTCGGTCGGCTTCGGCGTGTCCTGCAGCAATCCGGCGGCCTGCATGATCTGACCGGGCTGACAGAAGCCACACTGAGGCACGTCGATTTCGCGCCAGGCCACCTGCAGCGGGTGCTCGCCGGTGGGGTGGAGTCCTTCGATCGTGGTAACCGTCGCGTCCTGGAGGTCCGCCATCGGCATCTGGCAGGCGCGGGTGGGTCGTCCGCCGACGTGCACGGTGCAGGAACCGCACTGCGCGACGCCGCAGCCGTACTTCGCGCCGGTCAGCGCGAGATCGTCACGCAGATACCAGAGGAGCGGCATGGTGGGGTCGCCGTCGAAGGTTCGACGCACGCCGTTGACGGTCAGGGTGATCATCGGGACTCCGGGGCGAGTACAGGGATGTGCAGGAGACGGAGAATGGACTCGAGGGGCAGCAGTATCAATGCCAGCGTCCCGCAAGCGCCGCGATGTATTCCGGACGGGTATCGCAGCAGCCGCCGATCCATGTGGCACCTGCCTCGACCCAGCGCTCGCTGGCCACCACGTACTGTTGCGGCGACAGGGTCTGCACGGCAGTGGCGTCGAGCGTGGCCTGGTCCGCGGCTTTCTCGCAGCTGTTGGCATAGGCTCCAAGCGGCCGGTCGGTGCAGCGTCGCATGAGTTCAAGCGCCGGTCGTACGAGCCCTGTCGGCACGCAATTCACCATGTAACCCTCGACGGGCAGCGACTGCAGCGCCGCGATTCCCTGCTCCAGCGACTCACCGCCGCGGATGAGCGGTGCGTCGAGACGCAGGTTCCACGATACCCACAGCGGCAGACCATACTCTGCGGCGGCGCGCGCGGCTGCTACCGCCTCCCTTACGGTGGTCAACGTTTCCGCGATGACGAGGTCGACGTCCGCCGCGAGCACGCGTGCGATGCGCAGGTAAGTTTCGTACAGATCGCGTTCGGGCGCGACGAGGTCGGCCTGGTAGGTGGTGTCGAGCGGCGGCAGCGAACCGGCGACACGAACCGCCGGGCGGCGATTCGCTGCGCGTGCCTCGAGAGCAAGCTGGCACGCCAGTCGCGTGAGTTCCTCGAGTCGATCCGTCATCCCGACCCGCGCGAGCAGGTTCGGCACGACGGCATAGTTGTTGGCCGTGATGACGTCGGCGCCCGCCACGATATAGTCGCTATGGACCTGCCGCACTGTCCCCGGATCGTGCACCAGCGCCATTGCCGACCAGGCGGAACTCCTGTAGTCCGGCACGCTGGCACCGCGAGCCCTCAGCTCCGTGCCCATGGCGCCATCGAGAATCGTGATTCGCGGTGCCGCGGTGCTCATGGCGAACCCTGGCCGCCGCTCAGTGCCTGGGCTTCACGAACTTCAGGGTCATGCGATCGCTTTCGCCGATGGCCGCGTATTTCGCCTTGTCCTTGTCGCCAAGGGCGAACGTCGGTGGCAAGGTCCACACGCCTTCCTGCCATTCGGTCGTGTCCTTCGGGTTGGCGTTGATCTCCGCCGCGCCCGCGAACTCGAATCCGGCTTTTTCCGCGAGCGCGCGAACGGTCGAGACCTTGATGTAGCCGCTCTCTCGTTCACGTTCTGCGCCAGCGGCTTCAGGCAGGCGATGATCCTCGATGCCGAGCACGCCGCCCGGCTTGAGCATGGCGAAGATCTCGCGGAACGCGGCTTCGCTGTAGTCGGTCTTTTCCGCGTGCATGTAACCCATCTTCCAGTTGTGCACGTTGCGGAAGGTGAGGACGACGTCGGCGGTGCCCGGCGCGACGCCAGCTCCGCCAAGCACGGTCGGGAAGTTCGCGCGCTCGACCTTGCCGTAAAGCGCCGGATTGGCGTCGAACCGCTTGGCCATCGACTCGGCGCCACGACCTGACGGTGCCGCGGCGATCAACTTGCCCTGCGCCGCGAGATAGGGTGCGAGAATTTCGGTGTACCAGCCCCCGCCCGGCCACAGTTCCACGACGGTGTCGGTCGGCTTGACGCCGATGAAGCTGAGCGTCTCGACCGGGTGGCGGTATGAATCGCGCGCACGGTTGGCTTCACTGCGCTGCGTGCCGGCCACCGCTTGCTCGAGCGCCGCGCGCGCGGCCTGATCGAGCCCGCCCTGGTCCTTGGCGTGCAGTGCCGTGCCGCCGAACAAGCCGGCACTGGCCAGCGTTGCGGCAATGATGGTCAGACGCATGGTTCCCTCCTGTCACCCGGTGATTTTTCAGCCCCGCAGCATGTGCGGCGGTCCCGGCGGATGCAAGCGCCGGCATTCGTGCAACACTAGGCCGCTGGCAGCCTGGTTCGGTCGGGAGGAAGGTGGAATCCTATGCAGCACTCGATGGCACTCCTCGCGCTCCCAGCCCGGCCCTCGCGCCGGCGACTCGCCTGGACAGCACTGGCCTTGCTGGCCCTGACCGCGTGTGGCGGAGCCGACGACACCGCCAGCACCGGGAGCCCCGGCAACGTCAATCGATTGCTGTCGCAACCGGTGGCTGGCACTGCAGCCCAGGTTGCTGCCACGCCAGCCAGTCCCGCGCCCGCGCTTGAGCCTGTACCACCCATGCCAGCCGCGTTGTCGCCGGACGGGGAGCGTCCGCTGCTGGAAGCGATCGCCCGCAGTTATCCGTTCAGGAAGCAGATCGAAACCAAGGAACAGACCGGCCAGGTTCGAGCTCTCGAAGCCGCCAGGATCGAGGCCAACCTGGATCGGGCCAGGCTCGATCTCGCAGGCATCAAACGCAATCTCGCGTCACTCTCGACGAGCGGGCTACCGACCTACGCCTTGATTCACAGTGTCGCGAGCAACGGCGGTCTCAATGCCTGGATTGTCTTTCCGGATGGTGGAGTGGTCGCTGGCGCAACGTCGGTCCCCTATGCCGGTCTTGGCACACTGCAGGGCGGCCTCGGCGTCGATCGGATCGCCGAGACTCGCGGGCCGCAGCTGAAAGGCGAGGAAAAGCAGCGACTCGATGCCGAACTTGATGCCGATTTCGATGCCGAGATCGATGCTGATGTCGATGCCGAGCGCGGCGCCGGCAAGCGCGACAACTCGCCCGAGGCGATCAGGAAGCGCCGGGAGGCCCTGGCCGAAGCCGCCGCAATGCTGTTGCCTGGCGACGTCCGCCAGGTTCTCGCGGCGGGCGAGGGCCGTCTGCTGGTCGTGCCCGTCAGGGATACCGGAACTGCGCCGTATGCGGCGCTGCCGATCCGCAACCAGGATGACTTCGCGGCGAGGAGATGGTCGTTCGTCGTGATGCAGGACCTGGACGTTCTGGCTGGCGACAGCAGCGGCTTTGACATGGGCAAGGTCGATCTCTCGAAGTCGGTCATCGTCGGCGACCCCGACGACATGCGCGACGTGAGATACAGCTTCCCGGCGCTACCCGGCGCGAGAAAAGAGGCGCAGGCGATCGCCAAAGAGCTGGGTATCGCCGACAGGAATGTCCTGATCGGCGCGGACGCGACCCGGAAGAATGTCGTCAACGCCATCGACCGCAGCGCCGGCCAGGGTGTGATCTACATGGCGACACACGCCGTCGCCGATGCCAAGAATCCACTGACCCGCGGCTTCGTCGTCCTCAGCCAGAAAAACCTGTTTGCCGGCGAACTGCGAACCCAGCAGTTCAGGGGATGGGACGAGCATCAGCCCCTGGTCGTCATGAGCGCCTGTCAGACAGCGCTGGGGCGCGTCTTCGATGGTGGAACGTTCGGTGTCGCGCGCACCTGGACCAATGCCGGCGCTGGCCAGGTCGTCGCCAGCCTCTGGAACGTGAGCGATCTCGCGACGTACCGGCTGATGACGCGCTTCGTTGCCGGGCTGCAGCAAGGCAAGGCGCCGGAGCTGGCAATGCAGGCCGCGCAGCTCCAGACGATCAAGGACTATCCGAACGATCCGAAGATGTGGGCGAGTTTCACGATCATCGGCAGACCAACGATTGGCAGCGGCCCGGGCAGCAACGCTACGACCCGGGTCACTGGTCGGGAGCCTGTTGCAGAGTGATCCACGCCACGACCGGCAGGTGATCGCTCGGCCATTGGTCGCCGTGCCGGAAGGTAACGACCTCCGTCGCACGAACGTCCATCGCGCCGCGTGCCAGGATCCAGTCGATCCGTTCGCCTTCGTGACGCAATGGGCCAAACCCGGTGAAGGAGTTGGCGTCCTCGTTGCGTCGCTCGCGCGCCGCTGACCAGGTGTCGGTCAGGCCTGCTTCCTTGGTGAGGATGTCGTAGGTCCGGTTGGCCACGGCGATGGAATTGAAGTCGCCCACCAGGAACAACGGCGAGTCCGTCGGCAGCCTGCCGATCCGTTGTCGAATCAGTTCCGCTGATTTTTCCCGGGCAGCCTGCACCTCGTGGTCGAGGTGGGTATTCCAGAAATAAAAGGTGCGTCCAGTGACGCGGTCCCTGAAGCGAACCCAGCTCACCATGCGCCGCACGCCGTTGCCCCAGGTGCTCGACGCGATCACCTCGGGCGTGTCGCTCAGCCAGAAGTGGTCGAACTCCAGCGGCTCGAAGCGGTCACGCCGGTAGAAGATCGCCATGAATTCGCCGCGGCTGCCACCGTCCCGTCCGAGGCCGATCCAGTCGTAGGCCGGCTGGTCCGCGGCGATGTCCTTGAGCTGGAGATACAGCCCCTCCTGCGTTCCGATGAGGTCGGGCTGGTACCTGTCCAGCAGAGCCTTTACGACAGGACGCCGGTCGGGCCACGCGTTGGGAGATTCGCTGCCGGCAAACCGCAGGTTGTAGGTGGCGATCACCAGCTCGCTGGCGCTCGCGCGATAAATGTCTGCCGTGTTCGCCACGGATGGCAACATCAACGAGGCTGCCAGGACACACAGGCACAGTCCGGGTGACATCATCGGCTGCCTCCTGTCATTCCACGACGAACACCACCGCGGTCCGCGCCGGAACGGTGAAGCGCCCGCTCGCCGCGTCGTAACTGGCCTGCTCTGCCGCTCGTCGATCGGCCGCACCGAAGGCGCGGTGCACGGGATGCAGCACGTAGCGCTTGCCGCTCTCGCCTTCGAAGCGCAGGGTCTGCGGTCTCGTGTCGACGTTGACGAGATACAGCATCTCGCTGAAGTTGGCCCCCGGATAACCACGACCGAGCAGGTGCCCGACGATCACCTCCGGGACCTGTTGCGGGCCCGTGTTCAGGAAACCCAGACGCTCGGCGACTTCGGTGGCGCTGTGCAGCCGGAACAGCGTCGAACTCGAGCGGATGCGCAGCAGGTCATTGAACGCGTCACGGCTCCACGCGATGTCGGCGGGCGGCGGATCGAGCCGCGAATCGGCGAGGCGCGGCCGCATCAGCGGCCAGCTCGGTTCGTTGACCCGCGCCGGCGGCAGACCCGTGCCGAAGAAGTTGTCCTGTCCGGTCCAGTCGATGCGGTTGAACCAGTCGCCGGAGTCGAAGCTGTTGCGATCCATCGACTTGCTGCGCAGCAGTTCCATGCCCGCGTGGAAGTAGGCGATGCCCTGGCTGAACGCATTCAGCGCCGCAGCCAGGATCTGCACGCGCGCGCGATCGGTGGTCGACGTGCGGAGCGGCAACTTGAAGGCGTTCAGGTCGTACAGCGTCTGGTTGTCGTGGTTCTCGACGTAGTTGACCACTTCTCCCGGCGAGGTGACGTACCCGGCGGGCTGGTCGTCCCCGTACGGTATCTGCGCGAGCGGCAGTTCACGGCCGTCGAACGTGACCAGGCGGAAATCGCGCAACGATCCCGCCAGTCCGACCCGTACCAGATCGGCGGCGCGCATCAGGTCGGTCGCGGAGGTGTCGGCAGGTGCAGCGGCATTGCGGTCGTAGTGCAATCCGTTGACGTAGCCCTGCACGCTCACCTGGCGCGCGTCGCCGTCGCCGGCACCGCCGCCGCGGATCGCGTCACGTGCGCGGTCGCTGAACGTCGCGATGCCGCTGCCGCCGAGCCCGAGCTGCGAAGCCTGCACGAAGCGAGCGCCATCGGCGACTTCGCCGAAATTCCAGCCTTCGCCGATCAGCAGCACGTTGCGCCCGGTCGCCGCGTTGACGCGCGATTGCAGCTCTGCCATCACCGCCCGGGGCTGGTGCCCCATCAGGTCGAAGCGGAACGAGTCGATCCGGTATTCGCGCGCCCACGTCACCGCCGAGTCGAGCATGAGCTTCGCCATCATGCGATGCTCGGTCGCCGTATTCGCGCAGCAGGTCGACATCGCGACATTGCCGGTCTCGTCGAGGCGATGGTAGTAGCCAGGCACGATGCGATCGAGCACGGACCAGCGGTCCTGCCCGGACGCGTAAGTGTGGTTGTAGACGACGTCCATGCCGACCCTGAGTCCAGCGCGGTGCAGCGCCTGCACCATGCGCCGGAACTCGACGATGCGTACCGCGCCGTCGGCCGGATCTGTCGCATAGCTGCCCTCGGGCGCGGTGAAATGCACCGGGTCGTAGCCCCAGTTGAAGCAGTCGTGCGCGCTTACTGCCGACACAGCCTGCTGCTGTGTCTCGCCGTCGCGCGCGCCCGCCGGGGCAGGTGTCACGCAGCCCTGCTCAGGCACCGAGCCGAAGTCGAACACGGGTAACAGGTGGATGTCGGTGACGCCGGCTGCGGCGAGCGCCTGCAGGTGCCGCATGCCGTCCGTGTCCTGCAGCGTGAATGCGAGGTATTTGCCGCGGTAGGCGGGTCGTACCGTCGCGTCACCAACCGAAAAATCGCGCACGTGCAGTTCGTAGATCACGGCGTCGGTGGCCGCCTGCACGCGTTGCGGCGACTGCGTGCGGTCCCAGTCCGCCGGCTTCAGGTGGGGGGATTGCAGGTTCGCGACGTAACCACGACGGGAATCGGTCGTCAGGCTGACGGCATAGGGATCCGCCACTCGGTTGCGCACGAGGCCGACTCCGTCCACCAGCACGTCGACGAGGTAGGTGTAGTAGTGCCCGGAGAGATCGCGATCGATGACCGTGGACCAGACGCCGGTCTGCGCGTCGCGCTGCAGTGGCTGCAGCGAACGCGCCGACCCGTTGCCGCGATCGTGCAGGCACAGCACCACGTTGCTTGCGGTCGGGGCCCACACGGCGAACTTCGTCTGATCCTGCGCGACCGTCACGCCGAGTTGCGCGTTGGCAGCGTCCGCGTACAGGTCGTCCAGCGCCCCGGGCGCCTGCAGGCGTGTTGCGCGAATCACCCGCCCGCCTGCGTCTTCCTGGACGAGCAGCAACTGCTCCTGATGAAGTCGGCGCAGGGTGTCGGCGTTCGCCTGGACCTGCAGCGTGACGCCTGCTGCGACATGACGAAAGCGCCCGGCGACGGCAGGTGGCAGGTCGCCCTCATGGGCTGGCAGATCGAGCGCGCCGTCGGCACCGTTGACCGGCAGGCCCGGCACCGCAACGGCCCGGCCGCTGGCTGAATGGTGCAGCCGGAAGCGTCCGCCGGCTTCGACGCCGGGCCAGCGCAGCAATCGTGCATCGAACCAGATTGCGCGCGCCTCGAGCGGCGCCGACTCCGGCGCGGGTTGCAGCACGGTTGCGTGACCCGCCACGTCGCAGTCAGCCATGGTCGGCGAAGCCGCGGCGGGCATGGCCATCGCGGCGCACAGGACGAAAGTGGCAAGCATCGACCGCAACGGTTTATCCCCGGCACCGGACGCAGCCATCATGCCACGGAGTGACACACGGCGAGCAGGCTGGCCGTGGTGATTCCAGGGCCACTTGCAGGTTTGAATTTCGGCGTTGCTGCACTTTTCCAACCTCATCAGTTGCCCTGCTTGCCCGGCGCCTGCTGCAGCGCCATCATCCACGGCATGAAGTCCGCGAAGCACCGGGGCGCGATCGCCGATCACTCGGGTGGTGCGCGCTCCGACCTTCTCTACCGCGCCTTGCAGCCGTGACCGAACCGCGCCTCGGTATTGCGCTCGGCAGCGGGTCGGCGCGAGGCTGGGCGCACATCGGCATCCTGCATGCACTCGCCGACCTGGGGCTGCGGCCTGCCGTCGTGACGGGAGCCTCGGTCGGGGCGCTCGTGGGCGCAGCCTTCGCGAACGACAGACTCGACGCACTGGAAGCCTGGGTCTGCGCGCTCACGCAGCGCGACGTTTGGCACCTGATAGATGCGACGTTCCGCGGTGGCGGCATCATGACGGGAAATCGCCTGATGGAAGCCATTGCGGCGGGCGTGGGCGACACGCCGATCGAGCAATTGCCGATTGCATTCGGCGCCGTCGCCACCGATCTCTACACCGGCGAGGAAGTCTGGTTGCGCGAAGGCCCGATGATGCGCGTGGTACGTGCGTCGAGTGGCGTGCCTGGATTGTTCGCGCCGGCGTGGCACGCGGACCGCTGGCTGATCGACGGCGGCGTCGTGAACCCTGTGCCTGTCTCGATGTGCCGTGCGATGGGCGCTGACGTCGTCATCGCGGTTGACCTCAGCCGCAGCGTGACCCGCGCGGGGCAACGCGCACAGCTTGCGGTCGGTACGAAGCCCGCGACCAGCGCGGTGGGTGAGCACACGGCGACGGAGGAGGGCTCCGCGATCCTGAAGCGATGGTCCGGAATGCTCGACGGACTGGTGGAGTCTTTTCGCTCCAAGCGCCAGGAGCCGGGACTGCTGGAGGCGATGACCAGCTCCGTGAACATCATGCAGGACCGCATCACGCGCACGCGGCTGGCCATCGAGCCGGCCGACGTGCTGCTGAGGCCTCGCATGGACGACTTCGCACTGATGGATTTTCACCGCGCACGCGAGGCGATCGACGCCGGCCGCGTCTGCGTCGAAGCGTCAGCGCCGCAACTTCTGTCCATCGTGGCACAACTGCACCCGGCCGTGTCACGGACCCCGACCGAGCGAACGGGCCCTTGATGCAGAAACGATTGCAGGAACTGATGCGCTGCGCGACGGGCGCTCAGGGATGGCCCGCGCGTTACTGACGGCTTGCCGGAGCGCCACGCGAGCCAGCCACGGAGGGGCACGCAGCGAGCGGTCCGGTCACGACGATGCTATGGGTTGCGATCAAGGCGGACGACGCCCGACGTCCGGTACCAGCTCAGTGCGCGCTCGTAGGCGGCACTGCACGCTTGCGTGCGCTCGGCTACGGCCCGCGGTGCCAGCTTGCTCATGAAGTTACCGAAGTCGCGGCGCACGGCATCGGTACCGCAGCGGGCATGCAACCAGAGATTGATGCCGAGATAGACGTCGTCGGGTGAGCTGGCGACATACCCGCTCAGCAGTGTCGGCAGCATGGTGGCGGAAGGAATCACCGCGCAGCAACGCAGCCTCTTGCCTGGCACCGACGAGATGATGTGGAAGAACGTCATGTGCGTGTCGGCTATTTTCCGCAAATTGCCGTAGTCGTACTGGAATCCACCCGTGCTGGCGAAGGTGTGCGGTTGATGATCGCCGAAGACCAGCAATACGAACGGACGCCCGGTCCGGGCCTCGATGTCGGCGAGATAGTCCTGCAGCGACTGGACGGCAGACGTCGTCGAGTCGAGTCGACGCAGGTACTCATGCAGCGCGCAGTTGGGGGTGAATTCCTGCGTGTCGGCGAATCGAACTGCAAAGCCTGTGCCATCGCCGGCGTCGCAGTCGTGCGGTGAATGGTTCTCGATGAAGAGCACATAACTGAAGAATGGCGCGGCAGGATCAGGCCCCATGGCCGTGCGCACGCTCTCCGCGACTTCGCGGTCGGTCTTCATCCAGTCCCCGCGACCCATGTCATGGCTGTCGAGAACCGTTTCGAACCCGTAGTTCGCATACGCATTGCGGGCGTTGTAGAAATCGCCCCCATGCGGAAAGAACGCCGAGGTGCGATAGCCGTGCTGCCGCATGTAGAAGGCGATGCTGCGATCCACGAACGGCGAGAGGGAGGCATGGGTATACATCCCGGAATACCCGAAGAGTCTCGAGTCCAGGCCGACGATCGTTTCGAACTCGGTGATCCAGGTGCCTCCGCCCATCGCATTCACGCGCAGCAGGCCGTTGGCCGCGGTCAGGTCGCCTGTCCGGAACAAGGCGTCGTTCCAGTGGCCCTGGAGACGAAAGGTCGCGCCCGGATCGAACGTCGACTCGGCCAGGACCACCATGATGTTCGGTTGCACCCGCGAGCTGGCCGGCCCGGCCGTGAAGTCCATGTATTGCAGGACCGCCGTCCGCACTTCCTCCGGCCTCGGAGGCATTACGCCCGCCTTGTCCCGGTAGATGTCGCCGGTCGACTGCGATTCGAGATTGTAGGAGTAGCCCAGGAAGGGCAATGCGCCCATCTTGTCCGCCAGGGACGCGACGCCTTCGAGACGCCACGTCGAGTTGTCCAGCGCTGCGTCGGCGTAGAGTGCCTCGAGTCGCGACAGGCCGAGAATGGCCACGAAGCAGATGGCTGCAAGGCGCAACAGCGGGTCGCGGGTCGACGCGCGCGTGCGGTAGCTCGCCACGAATCGAGCTGCGGCGATCAGGCCGGCAATGAACCAGCTGAGAAGTCCGACCGCAATCGCCATGGTGGCGGCGTGCCGGGTCCAGTGCGGCAGGGCCAGCGCGTCCCAGAGCCCAGCGGGATTGGCCAGTGCAATCCTGATGTCGAGCACGGTCAGTGGCAGGCCGGTCAGGCCGACCTTGAGGCTGTTGATCCAGCCAAGCATCGACTGCAGTGCCATCACCCCGGCCAGTGTCACCATGCCGAAAGGCGCAGGCAGCAGGGCACTGCCTGCTGCCACGAAGCCGAGCATCGCCCATGCGGCGGACTGGACCGGCCACGCCATTGATGCTGCCGTGGCGCACGCGACCAGCAGGCCGGCGCACGCCCATCGCAGCCATGGCCGGCGATCGCGGCTCGAATTGCGGTCAAGCCAGATGCCTGCGGCGAGCACGCCCGCCAAGATGACCCAGCCGATGATCTGTGTAGGAATGCTGCGTCCTAGCCATGCCATGGCGGTGGCGTGCCCGGGTCGAGGTTCGCGTCGGCGTGCCGTACGGCCAGCCGTTCAGTTGCGGCATCGAAGTCCCGGCAGGCGAACAGGTAGACGAGTGCCGAGACCGGCAGTCCCACCAGCATGGAGAGGTCCGCACCGCCCAGCCGCTCGGCGACAGGTCCGGTGTACAACCCGGTGCTGAAGCAGGGGATCATCGCCACGAAGCCGACCGCGTAGGCCAGCAGGCCGCGCCAGTTCCACTGGCCGTAGATACCGTCGGGATTGAAGATTTCCCGCACCGAGTAGTGTCCCTTGCGCACGCGGAAGTAGTCGACGAGATTGATCGCCGTCCACGGCGTGAGCAGGTACAGCAGGACGGCGAGCAGGTCCTCGAACCGGTGGACGAAATCGGCCGACGACGCCAGGGCGATGGCGGACGCGAGGGCCACGGCAACCGCCAGGCTGACGAGTCGCGCTGGTGCTCCGGCGCGAATGCGACGGAAGCAATCGGCGATGCTCAGCAGCGTGAGTGACGCGCCATAGAAGTTCAGCGTGGTGATCGTCAGCAGTCCCAGCACGGCGACGGCGAGCAATGCCGTGCCCAGTCCGGGCCACACGGCATCGCCGGCGGCCTGCAGCGCCGCTGGAATCTCCGCGTGCGGGCTGAATGCCGCGGCCAGCGTGCCAACGAGCATCATCCACACGCCGCCGACGAAGGCGCCGATGAAGGTCCAGAAAAACGACGAGCGCACGCTGACGTCGGGCGGCAGGTAGCGTGAGTAATCCGAAACGTAGATCGACCAGCTCAACTGGTACGCGGCCGCGGCAAAGAACTGCACCATGAACGGAATCGCTGGAAACCTGCCGAACTGCCAGGCGTCGGCCGGCAAGTGCAGTGCGCTGCCCGCGCCCGCGGTAAAGACCAGCAGCAGCGCGATCGTAGCGTAGGCGACGTAGCGCTGTGCCCGGTGAATCCAGTGGTAGCCCACCGCTGCAATCGACGCCGCCAGCACCGCAAAAGTGATCATGACCGCCGGGCCGCTGGCGACGTCGCGCCCGGCCAGCTGCCGGACCGCTCCGGCCACGAGCACCTGGTTGAACGCGTTGTAGCCGATGTAGGCAACCAGTGCCACGACCCAGACCAGCAGCGCGCCGTAGTAGCCGAACTGCGGTCGCGACTGGATCAACTGCGGCAGCCCGAGTTGCGGCCCCTGCGTCGAATGCAAGGCCATGAAGAGCGTGCCGAGGGCACAGCCGCCGACGACGGCGAGCGTCGTCCAGAGCAGGTTGGCGCCCAGCGCCAGGCCGATGACGCCGACGGCGAGCGTGGCGAGGTGCGCATCGCCCGCAAACCAGATCGGCCACAGGTGCCAGACCTTGCCGCGCCTTTCGGCGAGCGGGATGTATTCGATCGTGTGTTGTTCGAGCAAGTGCCGTTTGTCCAAACCGCCTGTGCACTCGATGCCTGGTCAGGCGCGGAGTCTAGCCCAGCTCGCGCGGCGAAGCCGCTCGTCGGCATGAACGGCTGCGGCACGCACCCATCCGTTGCGATCTCCCGTGCGATCATCCATCCTCCTCAGCCTCGCTTTCCGCAGGTGCAACGGGCTGTCTTGATGGCGATCGGTTCACGTGGCCGGCACGATCCGGCGGGCGGCATGCTGCGCGGCGCCGCATGCCGGGTCATTGCATGCGTGCTGCTGTCGGGGTTCTTCGGCGTCGCGCAAGGCGAGGAAAAGCGCCTGCACATCTACAACTGGGCGGACTTCATCGGCTCCCGCACCTTGCAGCGGTTCGAGCGACAGACCGGCATCGAGGTCGTCTACGACACCTACGATGCCGAGGAGACGATGGAGGCTAAACTGCTGACGGGCGGGTCCGGCTACGACGTCGTCAGCGCGTCCACCAATTTCTTCAGTCGCGAGATCAAGGCGGGCGTCTATCGCCCGCTCGACAAGCGCAAGTTGCCCAACTGGAAGAACCTCGACCCGAAGGTCCTGGCGCTGCAGTCGTCCGCCGACCCGGGCAATGCGCACGCAGTGCCTTACCTGCATGCAATCAATGGCTTCACGTACAACGTCGACATGATCAAGGCGCGCATGCCGAACGCGCCGCTCGACAGCCTCGACATGCTCTTCAACCCCGACGTCGTACGGCGTTTCGCCGATTGCGGCGTATCGCTGCTCGACTCGCCCGACGACACGATGCAACTCGCGCTCGTGTACCTCGGGCTCGATCCGAACAGCCGCAAACGCGAGGATTTCGAGGCGGTGCAGCGGATGCTGGCACGCGTGCGGCCCTACGTTCGCAAGTTCGACTCCGTCGAGTACATGAATTCGCTGGCCGATCGCGACCTCTGCATCGCCATGTCCTGGTCCAGCGACTACGCGAACATCATGGCGCGCGCCAGGGAGGCGGGCACCGACTTGAATCTCGCGTTCACGATTCCCAGGGAAGGCGCGAACCTGAACTTTTCCTCGCTGCTGGTTCCCGTGGACGCGCCGCACCCCGAGGCCGCGCACAAGTTCCTGAACTTCATCCTGCAGCCGGATGTCATCGCGGAAATCACCAACGAGATCTACTACGGCAACAGCAACCGGGCAGCCAATGCCCAGGTCCGGCCAGAGATCCTGAACGACCCGGCCATTTATCCGAATGATCGCGTCAAGGCGCGCCTGTACACGACCAAGGAAATGGACATGGCGACGCAACGTGTCCGCACCCGGATATGGACGCGGATCACGACCGGCACGTGAAGAAGCCAAAGAAAGCGCGGGCCACCAGCGCGAGGGTGCCGCGGCAGGCGCTGCCATTGCGGCAACGGCAGCGCCTGATCGACGCCAGCATCACCGCGCTGCACCTGTACGGCCCGACCGGCACGACCGTGGCCAGGGTCGTGGCAATCGCGAAACTGTCGCCCGGCATCGTGCGGTTTTATTTCCGCTCCAAGGCAGCGATGCTCGTGGCGTCGCTGCAGTTCCTGGCGACGGAGTTCGAGGAGCGCGTCGTGGCCCCGGTCGTTGCGCTGCGCGAACATCCCGCACTCGCGCTGCAGCGCCTGGTCGAGTTGTATCTCGACCCGGAAATCGCCAGTCCGCGCAAAGTCGCCGTCTGGTACGCGTTCTGGGGCGAAGCGAGCGCACGCCAGGAGTACCTGGCCATTTGCGGGCAGAAGGACGCGAATTTCGCCGCGCTCGTCCATGACCTGATCGAGCGCATGATCGTGTCGAGCGGGCGCCGACACCTGGACAGCGAGGCCGTCGCACTCGGGCTGATCGGCGTCCTCGAAATGCTGTGGCAGGGATTCGCCTTCGAGGACGAAGCCAATATCGATCGGGCGCTGGCCCGGCGACGCTGCATGGCGTACCTGCGGTCGGTTTTTCCGCGCGAGTTCTCCGCGCTTGAGGGTGACGCGGGAGCGGTGACGCGCGGCACGCACGGCGACCCTGACGAGGAGCGCGACCGTGTCTTCCGTGGCGCCTGGCAGTTCGCCGGCCACGACCAGGACGTTCCGGGCAGCGGCGACTTTGCATCGCTCGACCTGGTCGCGACCCGCGCGCTCGTCGTGCGGGACGCGGAGGGCATGGTGCGGGCGTTTCGCAACGCCTGCCGCGGAGTGCCTCACGCGCTGGTAACGGAGCGCCGCGGGCACTTCGCCGACGGGCGCATCGCCTGCGCCGTGCATGGACTCTGCTACGGGCTCGATGGCCGTTCCCTGCCGCCGCGTGCGGGCGCGGGGCTGCTTGAACTCGACGTGCACCGGTCCCGTGGATTGATCTTCGTGCGCTCGCCGACGGCGGTTCGCCGCTGGCCGGAGCCGAACCTTGCCGGCCTCGACGACGCGGGCGATTGCCGGCCGGGGCCGGATGCTGCCGAGTGGTCGGTGACGGTTGCGGCCGACTGGAAGATCGTCGTCCGGACACTGCTCGATGCGCGCTTGCCTGGCACGACGCTCGACGTGGGGTGGCGGCAATTCCTGTGGCCAAACCTGTTGGTGGAGCAGGGGCCCGGTGTCCTCGCCATCGTGCAGGTGCTGCCGGCCGGTCCGGGCTGCAGCCGCGTGCAACATTTCGGGTACGAAGCGCGTGCGGCCGACCCGCAGATGCGTGTACGAAGTGGCTACGCAAGCGACCTGTCGCGAACGCGGCTCGAGCGCGAGTTGGCGCTCGCCGCGTCGACGCAGCAAGGCGAGACCGATCCGGACTACCGGGCGGACTCCAGCGTGACGCCGTCGCCGGCCGTGGCCGGTTTCCTGCGCATGCTGCTCGACTCGGAGTACTGACCCGCGGTCGGGTTCAAGCGAACCGTGCCGGCGCCTGTGCCTGCCGGGTCTCCGGGATGCGTTCGCGCAGCAGGTCGTGAAACTCGCGCATCCAGCGCTCGAGTTCCGACAACGGACCCGGCGTGTAACTGCTCGAGGCCAGCCCGCGCTGCACGCGCGTGCACAGCCATTCGTCCTCGCCGTTGACCAGCTGGTTGATTCTCTGCCCGAGGTAGCGCGCGACCCGGGTCGCGCGACTGTTGTCCGGCAAACCGTAGATTGCGCCGCGAATGGTGCACTTGCCGGGCCCGGCCGGCAGCACCTGGAAGAAGTCCATCTGCTCGGGAAAGACGTCGATGCCGAGGTTGGGCAGCATGCTGTAGAAGCGCCAGCAGCGGCGATTGGCCTCGGGCAGGTGCTGGCTGACCTGCCCCACGAGCTGCTGGTACTTGCGTTCCGCCCAGCGCGTCGAAGGCTGCTCGCGCAGCCAGCTCACGCCGCGCGCCACGCCCGGGACGCCGACCTGGTCCTCGTAATCGGGCGTGAACATGCGGTACAGCCCCGGATGGCCGATCGGCACGTGGTACGACTCGAGGTAGTTGTCCATCGCGATCTTCCAGTCCACGTTCCAGGTCGCGGTCGTGATGGGCGTGAGCGGCACCATGTCCTGGAAGCGATAGGGCTCGAACTCGTCCGCCAGCGCGCCCCACGTCGTGGCGACCGGCGGCGGATCGCCGGCCAGCGCGACAAAGACGAAGCCGAACGCGACGTCCACTTTCACCGGCCGCAGCCCGTGCTCGGAACGGTCGAGGCCGGCAAAGGTCTCCCGTGCCGCCACTCCCATCAGCGTACCGTCATGACGGTACGACCAGCCGTGATACGGGCAGGTAACAGGGCCGGCGCAATTCCCGACGCCGTCGAGCAATCGCGCGCCGCGATGACGGCAGACGTTGTGGAACGCCCGGATCACCCCGTCGCGGTCGCGCAGGCCGACGACGCTTTCCGCACCGATGTCCAGCGTGACGTAGTCGCCGGCCTGGCTGAGCTGGCTGACGTGGCAGAGCACTTGCCAGCTCGGCAACAGGATGCGTTCGAGCTCGAGCCGCGTCATCTCGGGGTGGTTGTAGATCCAGGCGGGCATCGCCCGCACGGGCGCGGACGCCGTGCCGCGGAGATCGCTGCGGTCGACGGTGGGGCTCGTCATCTGGCATCTCCGGAGGCGGGCAGGCGGCGCCGACTATATGGACGTTTAATTTACGCCTTGGCATGAATGTCTGGCAAGCCAGTGTGGCAAGCGTTGCCAGTCGCGGCCGCCGAGCTTCTCAAAGCAGTAATTATATGATCATATAGACCCGCTGTCGGCCCGGTTCCGGCGCGCACAGCGATTCCTGGGTTGTGCCCGATCATGGAGGGCCGAGACATGGCGCGAGACCTGACCCGGAGCAATGCTCACTACCGGCGGGCCGTCAAACGCCTGCCGCTCGGCGTCGCCTCGAACTTCCGCTTCTGGGGCGAGGAGCGGACCATCTACGTCAAGCACGGCCGCGGCGCGCGCGTGACCGACATCGACGACAACGAGTATGTCGACTACCGCCTGGGCTACGGCCCGGCGATCCTCGGCTACGCCGATCCTCGCGTCGACGAAGCCGCGCGCAAGGGCATGGACGTCGGTGGTGTATTTGCGCTTTCGACCGAGCGCGAGCTGGCCGTCGCCGAGCGCATCGCCCGCATGGTGCCGGCTGCCGAACTCGTGCGTTTCTCGAACTCTGGCACGGAAGCCGTGATGGCCGGCCTGCGACTGGCCCGTGCCTACACCGGCAAGGACGACTACGTCATCCTCGAGGGCAGCTACCACGGGTTGTTCGATGCCGCGATGTGGTTCACGCCGATGGACAAGTGGAACGAGGTCGGCGAGCCGACCGTGTATCCCTACAGCGAAGGCGTGCCGGTCGGGCTGCGCAGCTTCGCCCACTTCGTGCAGGCGAACGATGCCAACCAGCTCGAGGACGTGTTCAAGCGTGCCGCCGGGCGCATCGCCTGCCTGTTGATCGAGCCGATCATGGGCAACTGTCTCGGAATCGCCGCCGAGCCGGAGTACCTGCGCGCCGCGCGCGCCCTCTGCGACAAGCATGGGGTCGTGCTGCTGATCGACGAAGTGAAGACCGGGTTTCGCGTGGCCCGCGGCGGCGTGCAGCAACTCTACGGCGTCGACGCCGATCTCTGCACGTTCGCGAAGGCGATCGGCAACGGCTATCCGATCTCGGTGCTCGCGGGACGCGAGGAAATCATGCGCAAGCTCGGCCGGGGCGTCGCACACGGCGGCACCTACACCGCGCACTCCGTCGCGCTGGCAGCGGCCGAGAAGACGCTGGAAATCCTCGAAGAGACCGACGCACTGGAACGGGTTGCGGACTACGGCACGCGCCTGCGCGACGGCATGCGCGCCGTGCTGCAGTCGCGCGGCATTCCGCACAGCTTCGTCGGCCACCCGTCGATGAGCGGGCTGTATTTCGCGCACGAGCCGCCGCGCAACTACCGCGACTGGAAGCGCAGCGACTATTCGTTCTATGACGCCATGGCGCGCGTGCTGCACGACGAGCGAATTCTCTGCGAGCCGGACTCGCGCGAGCCATGGTTCGTGTCGGCAGCGCACGACGACGCGTGCCTGGCGGACACGATGCGGGCTTTCGAAATCGCGGTCGACACCACCCTGCGCGCGGGTGGCGCCGGACACCGGCGGCCGGCTTGAGCGGGACGACGCTCGACGCGATCGTCGTCGGCGCCGGCCACAACGGGCTGGTGGCGGCGTGCTACCTGGCGCGCGCGGGTCTCCGGGTGCAGGTGCTCGAGCGCAACCCATACGTCGGCGGGGCGGCCGTGAGCCGGCAGCTGTACCGGGACTTCACCTACTCGAACTGTTCCTACGTCTGCAGCCTGCTGCGGCCCGAGATCATGCGCACGCTCGAGCTGCCGCGGCACGGGCTGCAGATCATTCCTTACGACGGCGGCTGCACGCTGATGAGCGACGGCGGCCACCTCGCGATGTACGACAACCACGACGCGCTGCGGCGCGAGATCGCCCGCCATTCGAAGCGCGACGCGGAAGCCTACGACCGCTACTCGCGTGACGTCATCCGGCAGTGCAAGTTCATCAAGCCGCTGCTGCTGCTCGAACCGCCCGACCCGACCTCCTTCAAGCCGCGCGATCTGATGTCGCTGCTCGACCTTGGCCAGCGCCTGCACCGGCTCGGACCCGAGCGCATGTACGACACGCTGCGCTTCTGGACCATGAGCGCAGCGGACTTCCTCGACGAATACTTCGAGAGCGAGATCGTCAAGGCCCACCTCGCCGGCAGCTCGATCATCGGCACGGCGCTCGGCCCGCGCTCGCCGGGCACGGCCTACGTGCTGCTGCACCACTACATGGGCGAGATCGACGGCACGGTCGGCGGCTGGGGCTTCGCCCGCGGCGGAATGGGCGCCGTCAGCGCGTCGCTCGCCGCATCGCTGCAGGCGAGCGGCGGCACGATCCGCACCGATGCGGGCATCGACAGGATCCTCGTGCGTGGAGGGCGGGCGATCGGTGTCGCGCTGCACGACGGCGAGGAGGTCCACGCGCCCCTCGTGCTGTCGAGCATGGACGTGCGCCGCACCTTCCTCGATTCGGTCGACCCGGGCGAACTGCCGGGCGAGTTCGTGCAGCAGGTCCGCAACTTCAAGATCCGCGGCTCGTCGGGCAAGCTCAACATCGCGCTCGACGGGCTGCCGCTGTTTCCGGCGATCCCGGCCGGCGCGCCGTGCACGCGCGGCGACATGCACGTCACCGACACGCTCGAGATGATGGAACGCGCTTACGACGACTGGAAGGAAGGCACCTGGTCGCGCGCGCCGTACATCGACATGCTGATCCCGTCGCAGATCGACCCGAGCATGGCTCCCGACGGCAAGCACTACATGTCCGTCTTCGTGCAGTACTGCCCGTACGAGCTGGCGAGCGGGCCGTGGGACGATGCGAAGCGCAAGGCCTTCGGCGACACGGTGATCGACACCATCGCCCGCCACAGCCCCGACTTCAAGAGCCTGATCCTGCATGCCGAGGTGCGCACGCCGTTCGACATCGAGCGCGAGGTCGGCCTGACCGAGGGCAACATCTTCCAGGGCGAACTCACGATGGACCAGTTGCTGTTCAACCGGCCGATCCCGGGCTACGCCCAATACCGCACGCCGTTGCGCGGGTTGTACCTCTGCGGCTCGAGCACGCATCCGGGCGGCGGCGTGATGGGCGCGCCCGGCGCCAACGCGGCGAGCGCGGTCCTGCGCGACCTCGGCCGGTCGCCGTCGCCATGAGCGAGCACGGCAAGGCCAACGGCGGGTCGGCCTACGACTGCATCGTCGTCGGCGGCGGACACAACGGGCTCGTCTGCGCCGCTTACCTCGCGCGCGCGGGCCGGTCCGTGCTGGTCGTCGAGGCCGCGGCGCAAGTGGGGGGTGCAGCCGTCACACGCGAGTTTGCGCCAGGCTTCCGCGTCTCGGGGTGCGCACACCTGCTGCACCAGATGCCGGCACGGCTGATCGACGACCTTGGGCTCGAGTCGCACGGTCTGCGCTTTGCCTGCACCCGTATGCCGACCGTGGCCTGCGACGCCGGATCCGGACAGTCCCTGCAGATGCTGGGTGACGCGCTGACCGGCACGCTGCCGGTGCCGGCGGGCGACGTCGACGCGTATGCCGGCTTCGTGGCCCGCATGGGGCGTTTCGCGCGGACGCTGGCGCCGGTGCTGGACCGCGTTCCGCCGCGGCTCGGCACTACGGACTGGGCCGATCGCACGGCGCTGCTCAAGCTCGGGCTGGCGCTGCGCCGGCTCGGCCGCAGGGACATGCGCGAGCTGTTGCGGATCGGCGGCATGAACGTCTTCGACCTGCTCAACGAGCAGTTCGAGTCGCCGCTGCTCAAGGGCGCGCTCGGTCTCGACGCCGTGCTCGGCACCGGCTTCGGCCCGCGTTCGCCGGGCACGGTGCTCACGCTGCTGTACCGGCTGGCCGCGCAGGCGGAGACCGGTCCGCGGTCGCTGGCACAGCCGGTCGGCGGCATGGGCGCGGTCTGCGATGCGCTGTCGCGGGCGGCGACGGCGGCCGGTGTCACGATCCGCACGCAGGCGCGCGTAGCGCGCGTCCTCGTCAACGACGACGCGGCTTGCGGCGTGCAACTGCAGTCGGGCGAGCGCATCGTGGCGCGCGCCGTGATCTCCAACGCGGATCCGCAGACGACGCTGCTCGGGCTGCTCGGGGCCGAGCACCTCGACACCGGCTTCGTCCGCCGGGTCAGCCACCTCCGCACCCGCGGCCTCGCCGCCAAGCTGCACCTGGCGCTCGACTCGGCGCCGCGGTTCGGCGACGCGCTGGCGGCACAGGCCGGGGCGCGCGTGCTGATCGCGCCGTCGCTCGAGTACGTCGAGCGCGCGTTCAACCACAGCAAGTACGGCGAATGCTCGGCCGCGCCGGCGCTCGAGATCACCGTGCCCACCGCGACCGATGCGGGCCTCGCGCCGCCGGGGATGCACGTGCTGTCCGCCATCGTGCAGTACGCGCCGTACGAGGTGCGCGCGGGCTGGGAGGCAGAGCGCGGGCGGCTGACCGACGCCGTGATCGACCTGCTCGACCACCATTCGCCCGGACTGCGCAGCTCCGTCATTGCGGGCGAACTGCTCACTCCTGTCGACATCGAACGCGAGTATCGCGTCACCGGCGGGCACTGGCACCACGCGGAACTGGCTTTCGACCAGTTTTTCATGCTGCGTCCCGTGCCGGGCGCCGCGCAATACCGGACGCCGTTACAGGGACTGTTCCTGTGCGGCGCGGGCGCCCATCCCGGCGGCGGCGTGATGGGGCGCGCGGGCCGTCTGGCTGCAGCCCAGGTCCTGGCGCAGGTGGCCTGACATGCAGCACGACATGCAGCACGACATCCAGCGCGATCCGGCCACGCCTCCGCACTACCAGCAGCCGCTGCTGCACACGCCGTTCCACGAACGCGCGCGCGCCTTCAGCCAGCTCGACAGCTTCATCCCGTGGGCCGGTTACAGCACGGTCGACGTCTTCACGACCGTAGAGCACGAATACTTCGCGATCCGCAACGCGGCGACCCTGTACGACCTGACGCCGATGGTGAAGTACCACGTGGCGGGGCCGGACGCCGCGCGCTACCTCAACCGGCTGGTCACGCGCGACGTGTCGCGACTGCAGGTGAATCGCGTCGCCTACTGCGTCTGGTGCGACGACCACGGGCACGTCATCGACGACGGCACGATCTTCCGGCTCGGCGAGCAGGAATACCGGCTGTGCACCGCCGAGCGGCAACTCGACTGGCTGCTCGACTCCGCGCGCGGCTTCGACGTCGAGGTGGTCGAGATCACTGAACAGGTGGCGGCTCTCGCGCTGCAGGGGCCGACTTCGTACTCGATCCTGCGGCGCCTGTGGCCGACGGGGATCGAGCAGCTGCGGCCGTTCGACATCGGCCACTTTGCGGGCGGCGGGCTCGACGTGACCGTGTCGCGGACCGGTTTCACGGGCGACCTCGGCTACGAGCTGTGGGTTCCGCCACAGCAGGCGGTCCCGCTCTGGGACGCGCTGATGGCGGCGGGTCGTTCGCGCGGCATCCGCCCGATCGGCTCCGCCGCGCTCAACCTCGCACGCATCGAGGCCGGCTTCCTCGCGCCGAACGTCGATTTCGTCTCGGCCGAGCACACGCTGCGGGTCGGGCGCGCCCGCTCGCCGCTCGAACTCGGGCTCGGCTGGCTGGTCGACTTCAAGAAAGGACACTTCAACGGCCGCCGGGCGCTGCTCGAGGAACAGCGGCGCGGGCCACGAAGGCAGCTGGTCGGGATCGACGTCGAGGGCAACAAGCCCGCGCACAACGCGCTGCTGTACGCCGAGCGGGCGGGCCGCACCGAGATCGGCAGCGTGACCTCCGCTCTCTGGTCCCCCACGTGCAAGCGCAACCTGGGCCTGGCGATGGTCGACGCGCCGCACTTCCAGTCTGGCAGCGTGTTCTGGGCGGACATCTACCTCAGTCGCGAGCTGCAGTGGGAGCGGCGCATGTGCCGCGCGCGCGTGGTCGAGCGGCCTTTCTTCGCGCCTGAGCGGCGCCGGGCTACGCCACCGGCCGATTTCTGAGCGCGGCGGGG
>CAVOWK010000011.1:0-209845 GCA_963700045.1 uncultured Gammaproteobacteria bacterium | reverse complement strand
TACGAGCACACGCTGGTGTTCGTGGCGGTGGCGGTCGCACTGCTGGGACTCGCGGCGGCGACCTTCATGTATCGCCGCGGCCTCGCCCGCGGCGAGGCGCTGGCGGCACGCTTCCCGCGCCTGCACCGCGTCCTCGGCGGCAAGTACTACATCGACGAATTGTTCGAGGCCGTCCTCTACCGGCCGCTGCACTGGATCTCCGATCGCGTGTTCCTGGGCCTCGGCGACCGGCTCCTGATCGACGGTACGCTGCACGGCCTGGCGGCGCTCACGCGCCGCGCCTCCGGCCGGTTGAGCCGCGTCCAGACCGGTCAGTTGCAGTGGTACGTGGCAATGGCCGCCATCGGCGTAGTCGGCTGCCTGGTGTGGGTGTGGCGTCATGGGTGAGTCGACCTGGCTCAATGGGTTGCTGTGGCTGCCGGCGCTCGGCATGGTGGCTGTCACGTTGCTGCCGAAAGGGCGCGACTCCCTCGTGCGCAGCGTCACCTTCGGCTGCATGGTGCTGCAGTTCTTCATCGCCGCATTCCTGTACCAGCGTTTCGACGGGACGGTGGCCGGCCTGCAGTTCGCCACCGACGTGCCGTGGATCCGCGACTGGGGCGTTGGCTATCGCATCGGCCTCGACGGCCTGAACGTGCTGCTGGTGGCACTTACGGCCTTCCTGGGCCCGCTCATCGTCGCGGGCGCGTGGAGCGCCGTGCACAAGGACGTGAAGCTGTTCCACGTGATGGTGCTCTTCATCCAGTTCGCGATGCTGGGCACGTTCCTGGCACAGGATCTCTTCCTGTTCTACGTCTTCTGGGAAGCGATGCTGATCCCGATGTTCCTGATCATCGGGCTCTGGGGCGGCGAGCGCCGCATTTACGCCACGCTGAAGTTCGTCCTCTACACGGCGTTCGGCAGCATCCTGATGCTGGCCGCCCTGATCTACCTCGTGCTCTACACGCACGGTTCGGCCGGCTACATGACCTTCGACCTGCGCTACCTGACTGGTTCGCAGCTGCCGCTGAACACGCAGCTCTGGCTGCTGTCCGCATTCGCGCTGTCGTTCGCGATCAAGGTGCCGATGTTCCCGCTGCACACCTGGCTGCCGGACGCGCACGTCGAGGCGCCCACGACGGGTTCCGTGATCCTGGCTGGCGTGCTGCTGAAAATGGGCACCTACGGCTTCATGAAGCTCGGCTTCCCGCTGTTCCCGGAGGCCGCGCGGGCGATGATGCCGGTGATCATGACGCTCGCCGTGGTCAGCATCGTCTACGGCGCGTGTCTCGCGCTGGTGCAGACCGACATCAAGAAGATCATCGCCTACTCGTCGATCAGCCACCTCGGCTACGTGATGCTGGGACTCGCGAGTCTCGACCTCATCGGCATCCAGGGCGCCATCCTGCAGATGGTGAGCCACGGCCTGGTCGCGGGCGGGTTGTTCCTCATGGTCGGCATGATCTACGAGCGCACGCACTCGCGCGCCGTGGCCGATTACGGCGGCCTCGCCAAGATGCTGCCGGTGTTCTCGGTGTTCTTCACGATCCTCACGCTGGCTTCGATCGGACTGCCGACCACGAGCGGTTTCGCCGGCGAGTTCATGGCACTGCTCGGTGCGTTCAATGCCGCATGGCCGGCACACCTCGCGGGCAACGACTTGCCGTTGATACTTGCAGTCATCGCAGTGTCCGGCGTGGTGCTCGGCGCGCTCTACATGCTCTGGCTCGCCCAGCGCATCCTGTTCGGGGAAGCCCGTGCACCGCATGCGCCGCTCACGGACCTGAACGCGCGTGAATCCGCCATCCTCGTCGCGATCGTCGCCGCGATCTTCGCCATCGGCCTGTTCCCTGGCGAGCCGCTCGCCAAGACGGAACTGGCCGCGCGCGAGTTCCAGCAGCGCGTCGCCGGCGAGACGATCCAGCCCGGGAGCGCGCGATGAACTGGCACGAGGTCCTCAAGGCGATGCTGCCCGAGCACCTGCTGCTCGCCGGGATGGTCGTCCTGCTCCTGCTGGAAATCCTGCGCGGCAGGCCGCGCGACGGTTTCGTCGTTGCCTTCATGGCGCTGGCCGCTGCCGCCGCCGCTGCGCTCATGCTGCACGCGGAGGGTTTCGTGGGAGCACCCTTCAACGGCCATTTCTCCGTCAGCCCGGACGCGTCGCTCGCCAAGTTCGCGCTGATCGCCCTGGCACTGCCGGTCGTGCTGATTTCGCGCGATGACTTCGCTGAGACGCGGTACTACGTGCTGCTGCTCGCCTCGCTCTACGGCGCGTGCCTGCTGGTGTCCTCCGACAGCCTGCCCACGCTGTTCCTCGGTCTCGAGCTGATGTCGATGCCGGTGTACGCGCTCGTGCTGCTGGCCCAGCTGCGAGCCGACAGCGCCGAGGCGGCGCTCAAGTACCTGGTGCTGGGCGGCACGGCCACGGCGACGTTCCTGATGGGCGTCGCGCTGCTGTACGGCTGGAGCGGCTCGATGTCGACCGCCACGTTCGCCGCAGCGCTGGGCTCGTCGGACACGCTGCCCGTCGCGGGCGTCGTGCTGGTGGTGGCCTCGCTGTTCCTCAAGGCGGCCATCGTGCCGTTCCACGGCTGGGCGCCGGATGCCTATGAAGGGGCCAGCGTGCCGGTGACGGCCTTCATGGCCACGATCATCAAGGCGGGCGTGCTGTTTGCGGCACTGCAACTTTTTGCAACGGCACCGGTGACGCGCCCGCTCGTCGACGTGCTGGCGGTCCTGCCGCTTGCCTCGATGGTCTGGGGCAACGTCGCAGCGATCCGGCAGACGAGCTTCCGCCGCATGATCGCCTACTCGTCGATCGCGCACGCTGGCTACCTGTTCTATGCGCTGCTCGGAGCCGGCCCGGGCCGCGCGCAGGCGGTCGTCTTCTACGTCGTCGTGTACGGGATCATGAACGTGCTGGCCTTTACCGCGCTGCCGCGCGGCACCGACGACGCGCGCAGCGACCGGCTCGAGTCGCTGCAGGGCCTGTACCAGCGCCGACCGTTCGCCGCGATCATGCTGGGCATATCGATGCTGTCCCTCGCCGGCCTGCCGCCGCTGCCCGGCTTCGTCGCCAAGTTCCTGGTATTCCGCAACGTGCTCGCGGCGGGTTACACGGGCTACGCGGTGCTCGGCCTGGTGGCGAGCTACCTCGGCATCTATTTCTACCTGCGCGTCATCCAGTACATGTTCATGAACCCGGCGACGGCGGACCAGCCTGCCGGGCATCCGCGGCGCCTCGCGCTTGCGGCGAGCTTGCTCTGCCTGGCACCGGCGATCGTGCTGGCATTCTTCCCCGGCTGGTTGCTTGATCGGTTCTGAGCGGCAAGCCGCGGCTCATGGCTGCCGCTGAGGCTCCGGGCGGACTCAGGTAGGCTCGCGCGTGTGAATGACGTTCCACCTTCTCCCGCCGCGACACCTGACGACGATCCTGCGCCTCACGAGCACGGGTCGCCCGTGGTGCGAGCGGCCTTTTTCGTCGCTGGGTCGGTCGCGTTCACGATGGGAATTGCGGGCGCATTGCTGCCGCTGCTGCCGGCGACGCCGCTGTTCATCCTCGCGGCCGCGTGCTTTGCACGCGCGTATCGTCCCTTCCACGCATGGATGCTTGGCCACCGCTGGCTGGGTCCGATGCTCAAGGAATGGTATCAGCACGGCTGCCTGCCGTACCGCACGAAGATCGTCGCTATCGTGACGATGCTCGCTTCGTTCGGGCTCTCGATCCTGCTGGTCGTCACGCAGCCCTGGCTGCGGGCGCTGCTGGCGATGACGGCACTGGCGCTGGCCGTCTGGCTCTACCGCATTCCATCGCGCGACGGGCCGGGAGCGCCGCCCTGAAGGTCGCTCTGCACCCCGCTTCGGCTGGCTGTTCGTCCCGGTCGCGGAGCGGCCTCAGGCTCCGGCCCGCTTCGCGATCGGCGAATGCGAGTCCAGCACCTGCAGCCGCGCAGCCTGCAGACGCTCGGAGACCACTCCCAGCAGCCGGTGCATGATCTTGTAGCCGAAGCCGGTGTCGGCGCGGCAGCGCTCGAGCAGCGCGTAGCCGTCGAAAGCCAGCGCCTCGACCGGCTCGAGTGCACGTGCCTGGAACAGCTTGCCGCGGCCGACGATGACTGAGGACCAGCCCAGCTCGTCGCCGCCCTCGAGCGTGTGCACGCGCAGCGCCTTGCCCTGTGCCATCATCTCGAGGGCCACGCGCCCGTTGAGCAGCAGGAAGAACTCATGCTTCGCGTCGCCTTCGCGGAAGATCATGTCACCCTGCGCGAAGGCGACAGGCCGGGCCAGCGACGCGAGCGTCGCGCAATGTTCGGGCGTCAGGCCTTCCACGAACGGATGCTTCAGCACTGCAGCCAGGATCTGATCGGTCATGACGCTCCCCCACGGACGACGACGGTTTACTCGGGCATCGATTCTACGCCCGCGACGGCGCCTGGGCGTACCGGACGAAGAGATTGCCGCATCGAGCCCGCCACCCTGACAATGCACAACCATGCAAGCCACCCAACTGCAGACCTCACTGTACGCACGGATCCCGGCATGAACTTGCGCGCGCTCGCCGGGCTGCGTGCAGCACTGGCTGCCGGGCTGCTGGCAACCCTGCTGTCGGCCTGCGCGGGATCCCCGTCGCGCTATCCAGTGCCGGCCCTGCCGGCCAGCAAGCTGGAGCAATTGCGGGCAGATGCGTTGCGGGCGCTGCCGCCGGACGAGACCGGCGAGTTCCTGGACACCGACCTGGTGGAAGTCGTCACGCTCGACCCGAGCCTGCGGCTCGACGTGCGTTACGCGGGCTCCGACAACTTCCTGCGTGCGCCCATTTATCCCGAAGCCCGGGTCTTTCTGCAGCGTCCGGCCGCCGAAGCCGTGGTGCGCGTAAACCGTGCCCTGCAGGCGCAGGGGTATGGACTGCTGCTGTTCGACGGTTACCGTCCCTGGTATGTCACGTGGATGTTCTGGGAGGCGACGCCGGACGAGAAGCGGAACTTCGTCGCCGACCCGGCAACCGGTTCACGTCACAACCGGGGCTGCGCGATCGACCTGACCCTGTTCGACCGGAAGTCGGGCCTGGAGGTACCGATGCCGAGCGGCTACGACGAATTCTCGGAGCGCGCGCATCCGAACTACGCGGGTGGTACAGCTGAACAGCGCGCGGCGCGCGACCTGCTGCGCACGGCGATGGAAGCGGAAGGCTTCACCGTCAACGACGACGAGTGGTGGCACTACGACTGCCGCGACTGGCAGAAGTACCGGATCGGCAACGCTCACTTCAAGGACCTGCCGCGAACTCGCTGACAAGGAGATCTCGATGTTCACATTGCCGGGAATCATCGCGACGCTGTTTTTCGCGGTCGCCCTCGCCGGGACGCCATCGCCCGCGCAGGCACAGGATGCACCGAAAGTGCAGCAGTATCTGTATCTGCTGCGGGTCGCTCCCGCACTCCACGACCAGGCCAGATGGACCCAGGCGGACAACGATGCGGTCAGCCGCCACTTCGCCCGCCTCGCCGACGCTGCAAAGACGGGACAGGTGATCTTCGCAGGCAGGACCACCGAACCACTCGACACGACCTTCGGCCTGGTGGTGTTCGAGGCTGAAAGCGAAGCGGCCGCAAGGCAGTTCATGGAGTCCGATCCCGCCGTTGTCGCCGGAGTCATGTCGGCCACGCTGCATCCGTACGCGCTGGCGCTGCAGCGCAAGCCTTGACGGCAGCTGCGTGAGGCTCGACGCGTCGTGCCGAACCCCGGGTATCGCGGGACCGTCAGATCGACCGCGCGATGATTTCCTTCATGATCTCGTTCGCGCCGCCGTAAATGCGCTGCACGCGTGAGTCCACGTACAACTGCGAGATCGGGTACTCACGGGTGTAGCCATAGCCGCCGAAAAGCTGCAGGCATTCGTCCATGACCTTGTTCTGCGTGTCGGTGACCCAGTACTTGGCCATCGAGGCGGTGACTGTGTCGAGCTTGCCGTGCACGCAGCTTGACGATGCAGTCATCGACGAAGACGCGGGCGACGTGCACGCTGGTCTTCACTTCCGCAAGCTTGAACCGCGTGTTCTGCAGTTCGAGCAGCGGCTGGCCGAAGACCTTGCGGCTGCGCGTGTAATCCGCGGTGAGCTTCAGCGCATACTCCATCGCCCCCAGGCCGCCGATCGCGAGCAAAGCCCGCTCGTAGGGCAGGTCGCGCATCATCTGCACGAAGCCCTGCCCTTCCGCGGTGCCGAGCAGGCACGACGCCGGCACGCGGCAATCGTCGAAGAACAGCTCGGCGGTGTCCCAGCCGTTCTGGCCGATCTTGTCGAGCACGCGACCCACGCGGTAACCCTTGAGGTCCCTGGTCTCGACCATCAGGATCGAGATGCCGCGCGAACCCTGCGTCGGATCCGTCTTGACGACCACGCCGACCAGGCCCGCGTGCAGGCCGTTCGAGATGAACGTCTTCGAGCCGTTGATGACGTACTCGTCGCCCTCCCGCACCGCCCGCGTCCGGATCGCCTGCAGGTCGGAACCCGCGCCGGGCTCGGTCATGGCGATGGCGCCCACGAACTCGCCCGTGGCCATGCGCGGCAACCAGTCCCGCTTCTGCGCCTCGGTCCCGTGATTCAGCACGTAATGCGCGACGATGCTGTGCACCGCATGGCCGAGGCTGGTGATGCCGTGCCGGCCCATCTCCTCGGCCACGACGGCTTCGTGCCGCACATCGCCGCCGACGCCGCCATACTCGGCGGGAATGTCCGTGCACAGCAACCCGACTTCGCCGGCCTTGTTCCAGAGCTCGCGGTCGACGTGATGCTGCTCGCGCCAGCGCGCGTCGTGCGGGACGATCTCCATCTGGATAAAGCGCCGGACGGCGTCACGGAAGAGATCCAGCTCGTCGTCGAGCCAGGCGGAACGATAGGCATCCATGGGGTTCACCTCGCAGGGGCCGATGATCACAAAGGAAACTGGCGTTCTTGTCCAGAGGCGGCTAGTTTTGCCGCTGAGTCCAAGACGGGCCTTGCCAGCGGGGGAGACGGGGCATGCTGCTGAATTCCGGACAGGTCCTGACGGAGCGGGCGAAGATCGGGCCACGCGTGGAGGCCATCGTCGACACCGCGTCGGGCGCACGCTGCGACTTCCGTCAGCTCAATGACCGTGCCAACCAGACCGCAAACACGCTGCTGGCCATGGAGTTCAGGCCGGGCGAGCGTATCGCCTGCCTGATGCCGAACCAGTCGCAGTACATGGAATCGTTCTACGCGTGCGCCAAGGCGGGTTTCGTCTTCGTCGCGCTGAACTGGCGCCTGTCGGTGCCGGAGCTGTCCTACCAGCTCATGGACTCGGGCGCCGTCGCGGTCATTTACGCCGCCGAGCAGAAGACACTGGTGGACCCGCTGCGGCAGCAGTTCCCCAACATCCGCTGGCTGGTTGCCGACGAGGGCGATTACTCCGCCGCCGTGGCCAGGGCTGCGACCGCCGAGCCGCCGATCGGCGCGACCGGCTCCGACCCTCTCTACATGATGTACACCAGCGGCACGACCGGCCGGCCCAAAGGGGCCCTGATGTCGCACGCCGCGAACATCGCATGGCTTGCCAGCATGCTGGCGACCTCCGACCTGCGCCATGGGGAACGCAACATCATCGTTGCGCCGCTGTTCCACATTGGCGGCCTGGGGCTCGCAATGTCGGCCGTGTACCGCGGCATGACGACGGTGCTGCTGAAGCAGTTCGACCCTGGCGTCATGTGGGATCTGGTCGATGCCGAAAAGATCACAGGCTTCTTCGCGGTGCCGGCCATGCTCGCGTTCATGTATCAGCACCCGAAGCGCGCCACGGCTGCACGGCCAGCGTTGCGCTGGGTCATCTGCGGCGCTGCACCGGTGCCGGTCACGCTGATCGAGGCCTACCTCGCGATGGGTGTCGAGATCCTGCAGGTGTACGGTCTCACCGAGACGCATGGCGGCATCTGCCTGATGTCGCCGGAGCATGCGCGGACGAAGGTCGGTTCGACCGGCATGCCGTATTTCGGCATCGACGTGCGCGTGGTCGACAAGGCCGGCAATCCAGTGCCGCCGGGCATTCCCGGTGAAGTGGTCACGCGCGGCCCGCACCTGATCAGCGGCTACTGGAATCGCCCCGACGCGACGCAGGAAGCGATCCGCGAAGGCTGGTTCCACACGGGCGACATCGCCGAGGTCGACGCCGAGGGTTTCATCTACATCAAGGACCGCTCGAAGGACATGGTGATAACGGGCGGCGAGAACGTGTACCCGGCCGAAGTGGAGGACGTACTGAGCGGACACTCGGGCGTGCGCGAAGTGGGCGTCATCGGCCAGCCTTCGGCCAAGTGGGGCGAAAGCGTCTGTGCCGTGATCGTGCGTGGCGACGACTGGAAGGGCGACGACGAACTGCTGGTGCAGGAATTGAAGGCGCTTGCACAGGCCCGCCTGGCGCGCTTCAAACAGCCGAAGTCGTACGTGTTCATGAGCGCGCTGCCGCGCAACCCGTCCGGCAAGATCCTCAAGCGCATGCTGCGCGAGCAGTTCCCGGGCCCCGCGCTGGAGTAGGCCTGCGCGCGGTTGTCGCGGATCAGGCCTGCCCCTATTCTGGGCAGGATGCCTGTCCTGAATTCTGCCCGCGGCGCCGCTCGCCTTGCGACGATTGTCGTGCTGGCGCTCGCCACACCCGCCGCTCACGCCGCGGAAGATGCCTGCGCCAGCCTCACCACCACGGACATTGCCGGCGCCAGGGTGACCTCTGCGGTGGCCATGGCTGCATCGGCCGACCTGCCGGCGCATTGCCGCGTCCAGGGTACGATCCCGGCCGCCATACGCTTCGAACTGCGGCTGCCGCTCGCCGGCTGGAACGGCAAGTTCTACCTGGCCGGTTGCGGCGGGTTCTGCGGCTCGCTCGAGGCGGACCGGCCCGGTGTCGTCAATGCGCTCAATCATGGCCTGCGCCGCGGCTACGCGGCCGCGACGACGGATTCAGGCCACGCAGGCACCAGCGTCACCGATGGCCGCTGGGCGCAGGACAACCCCGGCGCTGAAGCCGACTGGGGCTGGCGTGCCGTCACGGAGACGGCGCGTGTCTCACGGGACCTGGTGCGTGCGTTCTATCGCCGGCCGGCACAGCGTTCGTACTTCATGGGCTGTTCCACGGGTGGCCGCATGGGCTTGATGTCGGCCCAGCGCTTCCCGCAGGACTTCGATGGCATCGTTGCGGGCGCGCCAGCGCTCGATTACACGGGACTGGTTGCGACCCAGTTCGCCTGGTACGTGCAGGCGAACAAGCGCGCCGACGGCGGCGAGATGCTCGATCGCGCGAAGGTGCCGAGGATCGCGCAGGCCGTACTCGACGCCTGCGACGGAATCGACGGCCGGCGCGACGGACTCATCGACGATCCCCGGCGCTGCGACTGGCAGCCGTCACGCATCCAGTGCCGGGGTGCGGACGGCCCGGACTGCCTGACAGCCCGTGAAACCGGCGTGCTCGACCATTGGTACATGCCTGTCACTGGCGGCGACGGCCGCATCCAGTACGCCGGCGGCGCGCCGAAGGGGTCCGAACCGTTCTGGCCAGCCTGGCTGTCGGGCATGCCCGGCAGCGACGATCCCGCACTGATCGAGCGCTTCGCGACTGATTTCCTGCGCTACATGGCGTTCGTGCCGGATGCGGGCACGGCTTTCGACGTCCGCAAGTACGATTTCGACCGCGACCCGCCGCGACTCGCCACAATGTCGCGCATGTACGACGCCACCAGCCCGGACCTCACTGCTTTCCGCGCACGCGGCGGGAAGCTGCTCATGTACCACGGCTGGGCCGATCCGGTCGTCACGCCGCAGCGCACGCTCGACTACTACAGCGGCGTGCGCGCCCTCATGGGCGGGGCCGACGCCACGGCCCGGTTCGCACGGCTCTTCATGCTGCCGGGCGTGGACCATTGCGGCCTGCAGCCCGGCCCTGGCGCGAAATCCGTCGAGTTCGATCCGCTGCCCGCCCTCGAGGCCTGGGTGGAACGGGGTGAGGCGCCCTCGTCGCTCAACGTCCGCTGGCAGATGAACGACGGCAGCACACGCAGCCGCGACGTGCTGCCGCAATGAGCATCACCCCGGAAAAGCGCCCCAAGGCACGTTCGCTTGGCCCGCTGCGCGAGCTGCTGCCGTTCCTGCGCCCGTATCGGGGCATGCTGCTGCTCGCGCTCGGCGCACTGCTCGTCGCCTCCACAGCGATGCTCGCCCTGCCGATAGCGCTGCGCTACCTGATCGATGAAGGTTTGTCCTCGAGCAGCACCGACACGATCAACCGGTACTTCATCGCGTTCATGGCGGCCGCCGCAGTGTTCGGCATCTTCGCGGCGTTGCGTTTCTACCTCGTGACCTGGCTCGGCGAGCGCGTCGTCGCCGACCTGCGCTCGTCCGTGTACGCGCGCGTGATCCGGATGGACCCGAGCTTCTTCGAGGTCACCCGCATCGGCGAAGTCCTGTCGCGGCTCACCGCGGACACCACGCTGGTGCAGTCGATCGCCGGCGTCAACCTCTCGATCACGCTGCGCTCGGCGATTTCGCTGGCGGGCAGCCTGGTGATGCTCGCGGTCACGAGCCTGAAGCTCACGGCGATGATCGTCGTGCTGATGCCTGCCGTGGTCGTGCCGCTCGTGGTGCTGGGACGCCGCGTCCGCAAGCTGTCGCGGACCTCGCAGGACCGCATTGCCGACACCAGCAGCATCGCCGACGAGACCCTGAATGCGGTGCAGACGGTGCAGGCGTTTACGCTCGAGCAGGTCAACTCGGACCGGTTCGACGCGGCCGTCGAGGATTCCTTCGGCGCCGCCGTGCGGCGGACGAAGACGCGTTCGACACTGACGGCACTGGCGACGACGCTGGTCTTCGGCGCGATTACCTTCGTGCTGTGGATGGGCGCGCACGCCGTGGTGCGCGGTGAAATGACGGGCGGTCAGCTCGGCCAGTTCCTGCTCTACGCCGGCTACGTCGGCATCGCCGCGGCCAGCCTCAGCGAGATGTGGGGTGAAGTGCAGCGCGCCGCCGGCGCGATGGAGCGGCTGATCGAGCTGCGCAACGCCGAACCGGCGATCATCGCGCCACCGAACCCGGTGCTCCTGCCGCAACCGGGGCGCGGCGAGATCCGGTTCGAGCAGGTCACGTTCCGCTATCCGTCGCGGCCGGAGTCGAAAGCGCTCGATGCATTCGACCTGGCGGTGCGCCCGGGCGAAACCGTGGCGTTCGTCGGGCCCTCGGGCGCGGGCAAGAGCACGACGTTCCAGTTGCTGCTGCGCTTCTACGATCCGGCCGCCGGCCGCATCCTGATCGACGGCGTCGACGTCGCGACGGCGGATCCGCTCCAGGTGCGCGGCCGCATCGGGCTCGTGCCACAGGACACCGTGCTGTTCGCGGCAAGCGCGCGTGAGAACATTCGCTATGGCCGCCCCGGTGCGACCGATGCCGAGGTCGAGGCTGCGGCGCACGCTGCCGCTGCCGACGAATTCCTGCGCAAGCTGCCCGAGGGGTACGACACGTTCCTCGGCGAGCGTGGCACGCGATTGTCGGGCGGACAGCGCCAGCGCATCGCCATCGCCCGGGCGATCCTGCGCGACCCGCCGATCCTGCTGCTCGACGAAGCGACGAGCGCGCTCGACGCCGAGAGCGAACGGCTGGTGCAGGCGGCGCTCGAGCGGCTCATGCAGGGCCGCACGACCATCATCATCGCGCACCGCCTCGCGACCGTGCTCGAGGCGGACCGCATCGTCGTCATGGACCACGGCCGCATCGTCGCGCAGGGCACGCATGCCGAACTCGTGCGCGGCAACGAACTGTACGCGCGCCTGGCCGCGCTGCAGTTCGCCGACGGCACCGGGACGGACAGCGAGGCCGCCACTTGAACGAAGCAACGCGCAGCAACGAGCTGGGTCTGCCGATCGGCCCTGCGCTTCCCGACTGGCAACCCCCGCCGCGTCCGGCGCAACAGTCGCTGCCGGGTCGATTCTGCCGGGTCGAGCCACTCGACGTCGCGCTGCATGCCAGGGAACTGTTCGACGCGAACAGCCAGGATCGCGAACAGCGCATGTGGACCTACCTGTTCTCCGGCCCGTTCGCGTCGTTCGAGGACTACGCACGCTGGCTGGCCGAACGCGCAACCGGCACGGACCCGCTGTTCCGGGCTTTCGTCGATCTTTCGTCCGGTCACGCCGTCGGCATCGGCGCGTTCATGCGCATCGACCCCGCAGCTGGCTCGATCGAGGTCGGTCACATTGCCATGTCGCCGTCGCTGCAGCGCTCACCAGCCGCAACAGAGGCGATGTACCTCATGATGCGCCACGTGTTCGAGCTGGGTTACCGCCGCTACGAGTGGAAGTGCGACGCGCTGAATGCGAAGTCGCGGCGCGCGGCCGAGCGGCTCGGCTTCACGTTCGAGGGCGTGTTCCGGCAGGCCACCGTGTACAAGGGCCGCAGCCGCGACACCGCGTGGTATTCGATCATCGACCAGGAGTGGCCCATGGTGCGCGCGGCGTTGGAGCGCTGGCTCCACCGTGACAACTTCGACGCCACGGGCCTGCAGTGCACGAGCCTGGCTGACATCCGCCGGTCGCTGCGCCCGGACCAGCCGCGCTAGGCTGTCTCCCCGGCTGCTCTTTCCGCGGCTGCATCCGCCACCAGGGCACCGACTGGCTGGCCGTGGTGCGCGAATACGGTCAGTGCTGCGGTGGCGAGTACCAGCAGCATGATCGCGCCAAACGGAAAACGAGCGAGCCCGGGCGTCGTCGCCGCCGTCAGGAACAGCAGCACCGTGACCAGGCCGCGTGGCGCGATCCAGACCAGGCGTGACGCATCCGGCTGGCGCGCGAGCCGCAGCACCGTATACCGCACCGGGTAGATGAAACCGAGGCCGGCGACCATCACGGCCCAGGCACGCCAATCCGTCATCGCCGCCAGGTCCGTCCAGTAGCCGAGCATCAGGAAGAAGAAACTCTTGACCGCGAAGGTCAGCTCGGCGACCAGCCCCTTGAACTCACGCAGGGTATCGCCGTACCCCGGGCGCAGGAAATCACCCAGTCGGCCCGCCCTTTGCAGCAGCTGCGTGTTGTTGAGCAGCAGGCCGCAGACGAGGATAAGTACCAGCGGCGACAGGTGCAGCTCCTTGCCGATCGCATACAGCAGCGTCAGGCCCGCAAGCAGCGGCAGGAAGCGGACGTGCCCTTCGACGCGGTTGATCAGGAACAGGATGCCGACGCCGGCCACGACCGCCGCGAATAGCGACAGGAACATGCCCCCGAAGAGTGCGGGCAGGAAATGGCTGAATCGACCCGCGGATTCCAGCCACGCGTAGAACACGAGCACGCCGGCGATGTCCGACAGTGAACTCTCGTACACGACGAATTCGCGGGTGGGCCCGGTGAGCCCGGTGACGCTGGGGATCGCAACGGCGCTCGAAATCACGGAGACAGAGACCGCGGCGAGCGCAGCCGGCGCGAAGGCGAGGCCCAGCGCGTGCTGGAAGAGGACGGTGAAGCCCGCGACGCAGGCGATGAACCCCGCCAGCATCACGAACGTCGCACGGGCTATGAGCGGCAACTGTTCGCGCCGCAGCGAAAGATCGAGCGCGCCCTCGAGCACGATCAGGATCAGGCCGAGCGTGCCGATGATGGGCACCAGCGGGTCGACCCAGCCGAGGTGCAGGCCGAATCCGTCCAGCACCTGCCGGGCCGCAATGCCGGTGAGGATGAGCAGGACGACGGGCGGCAGCCGCGTGCGCCGCCCAAAAACGTCCAGCAGGTAGGCAAGGACCAGCAGCGCCGAAAAGGCCAGGATCGCGGTGTTCGTCACGCGACCAGAGTACCCGACCTCAGCCGCCGAACAATTGCCGGCGCGAGACGGCTGGCGCGGGTGGCGCCGGCTCCGGCTGGAACAGCGCATCGGCCACTGCAGTCGCAGCGAGCTGCGCGGCCTCGTGGTCCGTGAATTCCGTCATCGTCGAGAACAGCGAGCAGGTGCCGATCAGGCCGACGTCCCGCAGGTCGGTGACGACGAAGTCGTACGCCCCCGAAGGAAACGCGAGGCGCGTGCTCGAGCCGTCAACCCACGTCGCGAGGTCGGCCGGGGACGGCAGCACAGTGAGGTTCATGAACCACGGGGTCACGATCACGCCGACCTTGCGCCCGTCGTGCTCGCGGAAGCCCACGGCCTCGATGGCGAGCGTAGGGTTGTAGATCGGCATGCCCTTGACCTTGAGTGCCGCGCGCCGATACGCGTTCGCAAGGTTGTTCACAGCGTCGTCTGCCGACAGCGTCGCGCTGTCGATCACCATGAACTTGCTCTTGCTGGCTGCACAGTTCGGGCATTCCCAGGTGTCCGGCAACAGCCGGAACGGCGTACCCGGCGGCGTCTGCGTTTCCGCATCGCCCAGCGCCGGATCGTAGACCCACCAGCAGATGCCGCATTCAAGCCGCGTGTCGTCGGCGATCCTGGAGCCGTCGCCGCCATAGCTGCCTTCGAAGGGACGGCTCATCAGTTGAACGCCTGCAGGATCTCGCCGAGACGCTCGGCCGAGTCTTCGAAGTCCTCGCGTGCGGCAAGAACTGCAATAGGCACGCCGCCGACTTCCAGCGTGTCGAGGATCACGTTACCCATGCCGTTGATGTACTGCACGGCCCAGACGTGCCGCAGGCCCGTCGCGAACACGCGCGAACTGCCGAACCCACCGGAACGAATCACCAGCGGAACCTGCCCGAGCACACCCGTCAGCACCTGCGCGTCGACGTCCGTGATTGGCAGCAGGGTAAAGTTGATGACGTGGTTCTCGGCGCCCGGACGATACTCGCTCGATCGCTGCTGCAATTCAAACAGCAATGCCGGCGCGTTCATCGCACCCTGCGGCATCTGCTCGGGCACCTGGATCTCGGCGCGCGGCAGCTCGGCCGCGGCGCGCAGGATCGGCGCCGGCACCGGGCCGATCTCGATCCATTCGCCCTGTGTGCCATCTGCCGTGCTGCTTTCGACGCGCCAGATGCCGGCCATCACCGACTCGACCACTCGCCAGTAGGCATTGTCCAGGCCGACCTTCGCCCAGATGTCGCCTTCGCCGAGGATGTCGGCGATCGTCGCCTTCTCGGCTTCGTTGAGTCCATTCAGGCTAACGCGGGTCGGCGGGGCATCCGGCTTGCTCATGCGACGCTTGAGATCCGCAACCACGTCGTTCATGACGGCGCGCGAAGCGGCCGTGAGTTCTTCGTCCGCTGCGGTCGGGCGGGCAGGACGCACGAGCCCGGTGGGCATGCCGATCAGGCGCAGCTGTTCGTCGGACTCCGCGGGGACATCTCCTGGAACCTTCGGGTGCCAGACGAGGACGTGTTCGGTCATGCGTTGCCTCCAATGACGGGAGCCGGCGCAGCATCTTCGAGCAGCCGGTCGGCGGCCTGCGAGAAAACCGGCCAGTCGCGCATGCGGGCCACGAGCTCGTTGGGTTGCCCGTCACGCATGTAGACGACGGCGGGCGTGACGACCACGCCAAAGCGCGCCATCAGGGCTGCCTCGTCGCGCTGGTCGATGAGGCCGACACGCAGCCGGCCCTGGTAACTCGTCGCCAGTTCACGCACGACCACGGTCACGTCGAGACCTTCGGGTCGGTCGCCGATGAAAAACAGCAGCCCGCGCGGATTGCGGGCGAGCCAGTCGTCGAGTTCGGCCTTGCGCAACACGTCGCACGACGGGTGCGCAGCGAGTGCGTCGATCACGCCGCTCATGGGTTGCTCCCGCCGGCTTCTTCATCGGCGCGCTCCTGGGCCGCAGCGCGGATTGCCAGGAAGCGCTCGTCGCCTGAGCGGCATGCAACGTCCGGCGCCGGGCGACCGGATTCGTAGAGCCCTTGCCGCAGCGCGCTGATCACGACGTCGCGTTCGGGACGGCCGGCGCGCTCGCGCACCTCGACGCCCCAGCGACGCAGTTCGTCGAGACCGAGCTGCAGAGCCGCGGGAATCTGTGACTGCACCCTCTCGGTGAGGCTGCCGCCGTAATCCGCGAGTTCCACGGGCTTGATGCCGACCACGGTGAAATGCGCGGGCTTGTGGTTGAGGAGTTCGAGGCTCGCCAGGATGTCGTTCATCCCGACCTGGTGCAGGCTCATCTTGTTGCCGCCCATCAGCGCGGGAATCTCGTCGTCGCGCGCGACGATCAGCGTGCCCGGCTCGCCGCGATGCGCGACGGCGTCGAACAGCAGCACGTGCGTCGTATCGAGCAGGAGCGGCACGAGCGCCAGGCCGAGCGTACCACCGTCCATAAGACCGACGTCCTCCGGCAGATCCCAGCCCTCGCCCAGCGCCTCGACGCAGCGCACGCCGAAACCCTCGTCAGCCCACAGCAGGTTGCCGACGCCCAGCACCACGATGCGGCGCTCGGGCGCCACGGGTTCCTCAGTCATCGTTGCTCCGCGCCCTGCCTGGTGCGCCTGGAAAGTATCCAAAAGTATAACGGGACCGAAGGATCCCGGGCGACAATCGCCCCTCGTCCCGCGGTCCCGTTACCGAGATCGATCAGGGCTTGCGCCCCTGGTTCAGCGGAAGAACCTCCAGCCACTGACCATCGAGCTGATCGTCGTCTGGCGGTGCGTCATGTCCTCGCGGATCGCCATGTACATGTGCACCATCGAGAAGATGACGATGACCCACATGGCGACCTGGTGCCACGTGTGCACCGTCATCGAGTCGCCGAGTACCTTGAACACCCAGCCGAACACCGTGTACCAGCCGCTCGTGACGCCCATGGCTTCGGCGAAGAGGGCGAACCCGGTGAGCAGCAGTACCAGCAGCGGCAGCAGGAACATGAAGAACATCGCTGCATGCGCCAGCGGGTTGTGCCCGATGTATTCCTTCGGGGGCTTCAGGAAGAGATACCAGCCCACTTCGCCGAACAGGTCCTTCCACCAGGCGAAGCTCCAGAACGGCACGTAGAAGATCTGCCGCGCATGGGGACCGCCCAGCAACACCCGGTAGATCCGCAGCAGGAACATGACGCCGAGGATCATCCCCGCGGAAAAATGCACGAAGCGGATGTAGCCGAACAGGAAGTGGCCCGTGGTCTCCGCGCCGCCCAGGCTCGGAGGGGGCGCCCCGATGAAATACCCCGTGATGGCCAGCACGACAATGCACAGCGCCGTCACCCAGTGCCAGATCCGGATCGCAGCGTCATAGACGTAGACCGGACCGGACAGCACGCCGACGGGCGGCAGGATCGCCTCGCCGAAATGACCCTCGCGCACGCGGTTCGCGACCGGTGTCGAAGGGTGGTACATCTTGCTCATGGCAGCCCTCCTTACCGGACCTTGACGCTCGTGACCTCGTTGCCTTCCATGTCGAGCACGTGCGTAGCGCACGCCAGGCATGGGTCGAAGCTGTGGATCGTGCGCAGGATCTCGAGCGGCTGCTCCGGATCGTGCATCGGCGTGTCGAGCAACGCAGCCTCGTACGCGCCGATCTTGCCGGCCGGGTCACGCGGGCTCGCATTCCAGGTCGTCGGCACGACGCACTGGTAGTTCTTGATCTTCTTGTCCTCGATGTCGATCCAGTGGCACAGCGCGCCGCGCGGGGCTTCGACGAAGCCGTGGCCCTTGGCCGACTTCGGCCAGGTGGACGGCTCGAAGTTGTCCATGTTGGCCGTGGCCGTGTCGCCCGCCCGGATGTTGGCGATGAGCTTGTCGAACTCCGCTTTCAGCTTGTGGGCCGCCCAGCTGCACTCCAGGCCGCGGGCCGCCGTGCGGCCGAGCGTCGAGAACAGCGCGGTGACCGGCACGCCGCCGAGCTTCTGCAGGACCATGTCGGTCGGTTCCTTGAACTCGGGAATGCCCTTGACGTAGCCGATCACGTAACGCGCCAGCGGGCCGACTTCCATCGCGTGGCCCTTCCAGCGCGGCGACTTGACCCACGAGTACTTCGCCGATTCGTCCACCGCCTCGATGCGCGTCTTGGTGCCCTTGGCGCCGCCGATGTCGAAGTTCGGGACCGTCTCGCCCTGGTAGGGGTGCAGGCCCTGCTGCTCGTCGCCGTACTTGTACCAGGAGTGCGTGACGAACTCCTGCACCTGGTCGAGCGCGTCGAGATCGATGTCCTGCACTTCACTCAGGTTGCCGTCGATGATGGCGCCGCGCGGCATCATCAGGTTGCCCGGGCTGTAGTCGTTGGCCTTGATCGGCAGGTCGCCGTAGGACATCAGGTACTTCGACGACAGGCCGCCGCCGATCGCCGCCCAGTCCTTGTAGAAACCGGCGATGGCGATGAGGTCGGGGATGTAGACCTGGTCGATGAACTCGATGGTCCGGTCGATGATCCGGCTGACCATGTTGAGCCGTTCCATGTTGACCGCGCCGACCGCGCCAACATCGTTTATGTTGATGGGGGACGGCACGCCGCCGACCAGCCAGTTCGGGTGCGGGTTCCTGCCGCCGAAGATCGTCTGGATCTTGACGATCTCTTTCTGGAAGTCGAGCGCCTCGAGGTAGTGCGCGACTGCCATCAGGTTGGCTTCAGGCGGCAGCTTGTATGCCGGGTGGCCCCAGTAACCGTTGCGGAACGGTCCTAGCTGCCCCGACTCGACGAACTTCTTGAGGCGGTTCTGCAGGTCGCGGAAATACCCGGGCGAGGACTTCGGCCACGGGGAGATCGACTGCGCCAGCTGTGAAGTGGCCGCCGGATCCGCGCTGAGCGCGCTGACCACGTCCACCCAGTCGAGCGCGTGCAGGTGATAGAAGTGCACCAGGTGATCCTGCGAATACAGGGTCAGGTGCATGATGTTGCGGATCGTGTTCGCGTTCTCGGGGATCTGGATCTTCAGTGCGTTTTCCACCGCGCGGACCGACGCCAGCGCGTGCACGCCCGTGCACACGCCGCAGATGCGCTGCACGAACGCCCATGCGTCACGCGGATCACGGCCACGGAGGATGACCTCCAGGCCGCGCCACATCGTGCCCGTGGACACCGCGTTGCGGATGACGTTGTTGGCGTCGACGTTCACCTCGATGCGCAGGTGCCCTTCGATTCGCGTGATCGGGTCGACGACGACACGCTTGCCCGAGTTGTCGAGCTGGAAGCCGTTGGGGGTTGCGATGCTCATGTTCGGATCTCCACTCGGTCAAACGACGCGGTCATCTGGGGCAACGGGGCTGTTCGGCTTCACCTTGGCCTGGCGCAGCGCCGTGAGGCCTGCGTGAGCCGCGATGCCGACACCCACGATCGCCGCCGCCGTCGCGCCGACTTTGACAGCCGTCGCTTCGGCGCCGAACTGCGGGAAGGTCTCGAGGCGTTCGTAGAACGGCCCGTTGTCCCAGAAATCCGGCTCTGAGCAGCCGAGGCAACCGTGACCGGAGCCGATCGGGAACGACACGCCCTCGTTCCAGCGCGTGGTGGAGCAGGCGTTGTAGGTCGTCGGTCCGCGGCAACCGACCTTGTAGAGGCAGTAACCCTTGCGCGCGCCTTCGTCGTCGAAGGTCTCGGAGAACTGTCCGGCGTCGAAATGGCCGCGGCGATAGCACTTGTCGTGCACGCGCTGGCTGTAGAACATCAGCGGGCGGCCCTGGCGGTCGAGCGCCGGCAGTTCGCCGAACGTGACATAGAAGGTGATCACGCCGGTCATGACTTCGGCGATCGGCGGGCAGCCCGGCACCTTGATGATGGGCTTGTCCTTGATGACCTTGTGGATCGGCACCGCGGTCGTCGGGTTCGGCTTCGCGGCCTGCACGCAACCCCAGGAGGCGCAGGAGCCCCAGGCGATCACGGCGGCGGCGTCCGCGGCGACTTCCTTCAGCTTGTCCACGAACGGACGACCGCCCGGGATGCAGAAGGTGCCGTCGTTGCCGAGCGGCGGGTTGCCTTCGACTGCGAGGATGTACTGGCCCTTGTAGTCGCGCATGACGTCCGCGATTGCCTGCTCGGCCTGGTGACCCGCGGCGGCCATGATCGTGTCGTCATAGTCGAGCGAGATCATCGACAGGATCACGTCCTTGGCCAGCGGGTGCGCGGAACGGATGAAGCTCTCGGTGCAGCACGTGCACTCGAGGCCGTGCAGCCAGATGACTGGAACGCGCGGCTTGGTTTCCATCGCGTGCGCGATCTTGCCGGCGAAGTGAGGTGCGAGCCCGAGCGAGGCCGCGCTCAGCGAGCAGAACTTCAGGAAGTTGCGCCGCGAGATACCCTGGCGGCGGATCAACTCATAGAAAGTTTCTTGACGACCCATCTCGTGCTCCCATTTGATAGTGGCGTTTCGCCAGCTCGGTCGTTAGGGCTGATGGCTTTCACCTAAGCGGCCGCCTGGCGCACCAGGTGAGGGATCGCGAAGCCGCCGGGCATGGACGGTCCCCCTCCTGATTTGACAGGTGGATGGTCCGACTCGGACCGCCGAAGCCTCAATCGTAAATGTACTTAAGGATTGAACTTGCTGCGCCGCAGCGGGATTTACCGCGGATCCTGCAGCGGCGTGCACCCGTGGCAGACGGCGCGCGGAATCACCGGCGTGCTGCCCAGGCCGTCCGGTTCGCCACCGACGTCGACCGTGCGCAGCATTTCGAGCGTGCCGGTGTCGAACTGGACGACGCGGTCGCCCATCGTGGCCGCCACGTAGGCGCTGCGACCGTCGCGCGAGACCAGGAGCCCCACCGGCAGCACGCTGCCCGGAGCCATGCGGGCGAAAGGCCTCTCCCGGGCCCCGGGCGCCACAGGGACCGCCACTTTGGCGCGACGGCGTTCGACGCGCGTCGAGACGTCTAAAGCCACGATCTCCCCGGCACCCGCGCACGTGACCAGGGCTGTGCGGCCGTCGGGCGTCATTCCGATCCGAATCGGCATGCCGGACAACGGCAGGCGCGCCTTAACCGCAAGGGTTGCGGTATCGACAACTGCAATGTGCCCGTCCGCGCGTGCGGCCACCCAGAGCTCGCGGCCGTCAGGGGTGAGCGCGAGCGCCTCGGAGCCCGCGCCGGTGGCAATGTCCGCGAGCTTGCGCCTGTTGACGAGGTCGATCGCCGTCGTCGTGCCCGAGCCGATGTTGGTGACGTACGCACGGCGCGCATCGGCGCTCACGACGACCATGTGCGAGGCTGCCTGCGCCGTTTCGAGCGCGCTCACGACCGTACCGCTCGCGGGATCGACGAAGAGCACGTGCTGTGAACCCTCGGTCGTCACGGCAATCCGGTCGGCGGCAAACCACGCCACGCCGTGCGGACGGGTGTGCGGAGCAAGGTCGATACGCCTGATCTCCTGCGGCTGCTCGAGATCAACGATGCTGAGCGTCGAGCCCGGTTGCTCGCGCGTGCCGTAGTTCGTCACCGCCGCACGCTTGCCATCGGGCGACACGCTCACTTCGTGCGGCGCGTGGCCGACCGCAACGGAGGCCAGCCGCAGGCCGGAGCCCGGATCCACGAAATCCACCGCGTCGGCGGACTTGCGCACGACGAGCAGCGTCTCGGCAGCAACGGGCCCGGCGAGCAGCCAGGCGGTCACCAGCAGCAGCAACGTGTTCAATCGACGCATGAGCGGAGCCGTTCCTCCCCGGGCCCTAGAACGAATAGCCCAGCGACGTCGTGATGCCGTAGTCGCTCTGCTCGGACTCGGACAACGGCGGCTGGCTGTCATAGCTGCCGTAGAACTTGAGTTCGAAATACAGGTCGTCGACAAACTCGTACTTGGCGCGCAGGTCGCCCTCCGCGCGGTAGCGACCCGACTCCGTCAGGCTCGGCAGCAGCGTAAGCGTGCCGGCAACGTCGGTCTCGGGGAAGTCGTAGCGGAACAGTCGGAACGAAGTGGACAGCACGCCCGAGACGCTGTCGACGACTTCGCCGCCCGTATAGTTCTCGTGCGAGTAGGCAAGACCCAGCACTCCCAGCCACTCGGAGTGATTGTTCTGCACGAAATACCGGCCATACGCGCCACCCACCGACGTGCGCAGGTTGAGGTCGAGTTCGGTATTGCGATCGAAGCCGCCGAAGCCCTGGTAGAAGTCGCGAAGCCTGGTGAACTGGCGGTAGCTGCCCTGCAGCTGATAGCGCTCGCTGGTGGCGCCGGTGCTGTCGTCGGTGAGGTTGGCCGAACCGTCGACTGCCCAGGCGCGAATCCGGGTTCGGGACGACAGCCCGCCGGCGAGATCGATGCTGTTGCGATTGTTCGCCTTCGCAAAGTCGAAGCCCGCGCTGACATAGCCGTCGAGCCGGTCGATGAAGTCGCCGCCCTCGATCGGCTGGGCCCGCACGACGACGGCCATGTCGACCGACACCACCGGTTCGTCGACCGAGCGAGCGACCTGCAGCGTGGAGTCTCCCTCGCCTGCGACCAGCTGGCCGTAGTACCGGGTGCCGTCGGTGCGCTCGAGCAGCAGGTACTGGCTGGACTGCAGGCTCGCGATCTTGTCCCACTCGATGTAGATCGTGCCCATGTGATACGTGCTGAGCTTGAGCTGGTTGTACTCCAGGGATTTCACTTCGCCAGTGATGTGATCGCCGTTGATGAGCACCACGACGTCAGTCTTTGGCGCGGCCAGGACTGCGCTGGAGCAGGCGCCGAGCGATGCCAGCAGCAGCGTGCGAACCACGCGCCCACCTGACGACGCACTGCCCCGTCTCGCTTGCGCGTGCTGCGACGAAAGAATCATGGCCTGGCGCTCCCTGAATTCGATTGCAGTTATGTTACCGCGCGTTTCGTCGTCATGAGACAGTGCTTCCGGCTGGAAACCTGCGCCACTCTGTTGGATGCTGCGGGCAAGACTCATCAACCAGGGAAGTGCACGCATGGCGACGAAAGCAATACGCAAGGCATCGCAACGCAACGTAGCGGGCGTGGCGACGGAACTCGAGCAGATCGACGCGTACTGGCGCGCTTGCAATTACCTCGCGGCGGGGATGATCTACCTGCGCGACAACCCGTTGCTGCACGAACCGCTGCAGCCTGCACACGTGAAGAGCCGTCTTCTCGGGCACTGGGGCGCCAGTCCCGGACTCAGTTTCACGTACGTCCACCTGAACCGCCTGATCCGCAAGTACGACCTCGATGCGATCTTTCTCGCCGGACCGGGACACGGCGCCCCCGGCGTCCTGGCGCCCGTCTACCTCGAAGGCACCTACGCGGAGATCTATCCCAACAAGGGTGAAGACGTCGAGGGCATGCGGCAATTCTTCAAGGAATTCTCGTTTCCCGGCGGCATCGGCAGTCACTGCACGCCCGAAACGCCGGGGTCGATCCACGAGGGCGGCGAGCTCGGCTACAGCATCTCGCACGCGTTCGGCGCCGCTTTCGACAACCCGGACCTGCTGGTCGCCGTCGTCGTCGGCGACGGCGAAGCCGAGACCGGCCCGCTCGCCACCGCCTGGCATTCGAACAAGTTCCTGAATCCCGTGCGCGATGGCGCGGTGCTGCCGGTGCTGCACCTGAACGGCTACAAGATCAACAATCCCACGCTCCTGGCGCGCATTTCGCACGAGGAGCTCGAGAGCCTGTTTCGCGGTTACGGCTGGACCCCGCATTTCGTCGAAGGCGACGACCCGGCGACGATGCACCGGCTCATGGCTGAAACCATGGAGCGCTGCGTGCAGGACATTCGCCGGATCCAGTCGGACGCGCGTCGCACCGGCAAGGCGGTGCGCGCACGCTGGCCGATGATCGTGCTGCGCAGCCCCAAGGGCTGGACGGGGCCGAAGAAGGTCGGCGGCAAGACGGTGGAAGGCTACTGGCGCGCGCACCAGGTGCCGCTGGCGGACGTCCGCAACAACCCGGAGAACCTCAAGCTGCTGGAGAAGTGGCTGAAGAGCTACCGGCCGCAGGAGCTGTTCGACGCGAGCGGGCGGCTGGTGGAAGAACTGAGGGCACTTGCGCCGCAGGGGCGGCGCCGCATGAGCGCCAACCCGCACGCCAACGGCGGCCAGTTGCGCCGCGCACTGCGCCTGCCGGACTTCCGCGACTTTGCCGTTGCCGTGAAGAAACCCGGTGGATCGGAGGCCGAGAACACCCGCAGGCTCGGCGAGTTCCTGCGCGACATCCTGACGCTCAATCCGGACAACTTCCGGGTGTTCGGCCCCGACGAGACGACCTCGAACAAGCTCGATGCCGTCTACCAGGCCAGCAAGAAGACCTGGCTGGCCGACTACCTGCCGGTGGATGCCGACGGCGGCGAACTTGCCGTCGACGGACGGGTCATGGAGATGCTCTCCGAACACACGCTCGAGGGCTGGCTCGAGGGCTACCTCCTGACCGGGCGCCACGGCTTCTTCTCGACCTACGAAGCGTTCGTGCACGTGATCGACTCGATGTTCAACCAGCACGCCAAGTGGCTCGACATCTGCGAGGAGATCCCGTGGCGCGCGCCGGTCTCCTCGCTCAACCTGCTGATCACGTCGACCGTCTGGCGGCAGGACCACAACGGCTTCACGCACCAGGACCCGGGTTTCCTCGACGTGGTCGTGAACAAGAGCCCGACGGTCACGCGCATCTACCTGCCGCCGGATTCGAATTGCCTGCTGGCGGTGTCCGAACACTGCCTGCGCAGCACGGACAACATCAACGTCATCGTCTGCGACAAGCAGCAGCACCTGCAGTACCTCGACATGGACGCTGCGATCAAGCACTGCGCGAAGGGCATCGGCCTGTGGGACTGGGCGAGCAGCGACCATGGCGGCGAGCCGGACGTGGTCATGGCGGGTTGCGGCGACATCGCCACGCACGAGGCGCTGGCCGCGACCGCGCTGCTGCGCCAGTACTTCCCCGACCTCAAGGTCCGCTTCGTCAACGTCGTCGACCTCTACAAGCTCACGCCGCCGAAGGAGCACCCGCACGGGCTGTCGGACCGCGACTTCGACACGCTGTTCACCACGGACAAGCCGATCATCTTCAACTTCCACGGCTACCCGTGGCTGATCCACCGCCTCGCGTACCGGCGCCACAATCACGCGAACCTGCACGTTCGCGGGTACAAGGAAAAGGGCAACATCAACACGCCGCTCGAGCTCGCGATCAACAACGAGGTGGACCGCTTCAGCCTCGCGATCGATGCGATCGACCGCGTGCCACGGCTGCAGGTCGCCGGCGCGCACGTCAAGGAGAAGCTGCGAAACCTGCAGATCGAGTGCCGGCAGTACGCGCACGAGCACGGCATCGACCGTGCTGCGGAGCGCGACTGGAAGTGGCCGTATTGATCGACCAGGCGAGCGGCACGCCATGAGCAGCCAACTCGAGTCCCTGCGCCGGCACTCCGTCATCGTGGCGGACACCGGCGACATCGACGCCATCGCGAAGTTCCGGCCGCAGGACGCGACCACCAACCCGAGCCTGATCCTGAAGGCAGCGCAGGACCCTCGCTACGCCCGCATTGTCCAGGCGGCGGTCGCCGCTGCGGGCCCGCGGTCCGGACCGGGCTGGAGCGATGCGGTGATGGAGCAGCTCTGCATCGGCTTCGGGCGCGAGATCCTCGCACTCGTGCCGGGGCGCGTGTCGACCGAGGTCGATGCGCGACTCAGCTTCGACACGCCGGCGACCGAGCGCAAGGCACGCCGGTTCATTGCACTGTACGAAGCCGCCGGCATTCCCCGCGACCGGGTGCTGGTCAAGATCGCGGCCACCTGGGAAGGGGTGCGTGCCGCCGCGCGCCTCGAACGCGACGGCATCCATTGCAATCTCACGCTGCTGTTCAGCTTTGCGCAGGCCGTGGCGTGCGCCGATGCGGGCGTGACGCTGATCTCGCCATTCGTCGGTCGCATCTACGACTGGCACAGGAAGGCACGTGGCGTGGAGGACATCGCTGCCACGGACGATCCGGGCGTGGCCTCCGTGACCCGCATTTACGAGTACTACAAGAAGTTCGGCTACGACACGCAGGTGATGGGCGCGAGCTTCCGCAAGACGACCCAGATCCTCGACCTTGCGGGCTGCGACCTGCTCACCATCAGCCCGGACCTGCTGGCGAAGCTCGAGGCGACCCCGGGTGACGTCCAACCGAGGCTCACCGTCGCCGCCGCAAAGGCGCGTTCGATCGAGCGCATGCCCCTCGACGAACCGGCTTTCCGCTGGCTGCACAACGACGACGCGATGGCCACGGAAAAGCTCGCGGAAGGAATCCGCGCCTTCGATCAGGACGCACGGAAGCTCGCGGCGTTGATCGCCAGCCTGCCCGCCTGAGTCTTGCGCCGGCGATGCAGGCTACAATGGCCAGTCGCATCGTGGGGGACGAAGGAATGATGTCTGGATTCTCGCGACCGACGTCTGTCCGCCGGCTTGCGGCGCTGCTGGCCCTGCTGGCGATGATGTCATGGCTGCCGCCGGCGCAGTCACAGGACGCCGCGGTGCCTGTGGCCGCCGGTGGGAACGAGCCAATGGAACTCGTGATCGCAAACAGGCCGATCACGATGCTGCGGGCGCCCGCCTACGGCGCCAGCCCGGCCGAGCGGGCCGAAGCCATCGAAGCCGGAGTGGACGCGTTGCTCGCGCGTGGCGGCCCGCTGGCCGTTACGACGCGCGTGATTCCCGAAGGCGTCGCCGTACTGGTCGATGGAAGAATCCTGTTCCGCGTCCTGCACGAGGACGTGAACCGGGAATCCGGCGAAACGACAGCCATGGCCGCGGACGCGGCAGTGCGCAATCTCACGCTTGCCCTGGATGCAATCCGCGAAAGTCGCGATTCACGCGCCATGTTCTCGGCGATCGGCTACACGCTACTTGCCACGGTCGTCCTGGCGGCATTGCTGTGGCTGACCGCGCGCGCCAACCGCGCCCTGCAGCGTCGCGTGCGCAGCTTCGTGCAAAGCCGGTCCGGCAAGCTGGTGCCCGGCTGGAGCCAGCAGGTCGTGGGACGCTCCGGGATCGCGGAACTCGCCGTCGTACCGGTGCGTCTCGCCGCCTGGGCTGCCGCGCTGCTGCTCGTGTACGAGTGGGCTGCGCTGGTGCTGGCGTTCTTCCCGTACACGCGACCCTGGGGTGAGCGACTCTTCGGCAATCTGCTGGGCGCGCTCGGTGGATTCGCCGGGGGCATCCTGCACGCGGTGCCCGGGCTGTTGTTCGTCGCGCTGATCTTCTTCATCACACGCTTCGTGGTGCGCCTGGTGCGGGCATTCTTCGACGGCGTGCAGGCAGGCCGCGTAAACGTCGGCTGGGTGGATGAAACGACCGCGCGTCCCACCGGCCGGCTGCTGATCGCGATCATCTGGCTGTTCGCACTGGTCGCGGCGTATCCCTACATTCCCGGCAGCGACAGCGAGGCCTTCAAGGGGATCGGCGTGTTCGTCGGCCTGATGCTGTCGATCGGCGCGTCGGGCGTCGTGAACCAGGCCGTGAGCGGCCTGATGCTGATGTACACCAAGGCGCTGCGGCCCGGCGAATTCGTGCAGGTGGGCGACACCGAAGGCACGGTCACCTCGGTCGGTTTCCTCACGACGCGCATCGAGACGCTGCGCAATGTCGAAGTCACTTTGCCGAACGCGTACCTCGTCGCCAACGAGACCCGCAACCTTTCGCGCCTGGCCGCCAACGGCGGCATGCGCCTCACGACGTCCGTGACGATCGGCTACGACACACCGTGGCGCCAGGTGCACGCGATGCTGCAGCTGGCGGCTGAACGCACGGCCGGCGTCTTCCAGGAGACGCCGGTGCGCGTGCTGCAGACCGCGCTGCAGGATTTCTACGTGGAGTACACGCTGGTGGTTGGCGTCGCGAACCCACGTGACAAGATCGTCGTGCTGAACGAGCTGCACGCACACATCCAGGATGTCTTCAACGAGTACGGCGTGCAGATCATGTCGCCCAACTACGAGGCGGACCCCGCGGACAAGAAGTTCGTGCCGCGCGATCGGTGGTATGCGGCGCCGGCACCGGCAGCCGACGCGCTGCAGGCGGGTAAGGCCAGCGAGAGTGGCGACTAGCCCCGGGCAGCCAGAGCGGCTCACAACCCTTGGCAGAACACGATGAGCAACCCGATGGAATCGTTCGTAGAGCAGGTAAGCGCCCAGCTGGCCGTGGTCGAGGACGACCGCCCGATCGTGATGATCAATCTGCTGCGATTCCGGGACAGGGCGCAGTACCGGTCGCCGGGCGATGCCAACCCGTGCAGCGGCAGCGAAGCCTACGCACGTTACGCCAGGGAAGCGCTTCGCTTCGTGACCTCGGCGGGCGGCCATGTCATCTGGCGGGGCTCACCCCAGGGCAGTCCTGCTCGGCCCGACGACGGAGCGTTGGGACGACGCGCTGCTGGTGCAGTATCCGTCGAAGCAGGCGTTCCTGCGGATGATCGGCGATCCCGACTACCAGGCGATCACGGTGCACCGGACGGCAGCGCTCGAAGACTCCCGCCTGATCGCAACCACACCTACGACGCCGTAGCAGTCGCCGCCACGGGGATGTCCCGTGATTCGATCGTGGTCACGCCTTTGGGTGCCCGCAGCGCGGTTGCGATCATCGCGGCCGCTATCTGCGTCGCCGGCACCGGGCGCCATGCGCGTGGTGCGAAACGCAGCAGGTGCCCGGAGATGCGCTCGGCGGGGCGCGACTCCTGGCGAGCCCCCGCTATGACTGACGGCCGGACGAAGCACAGGCTCGGCCAACCCATCGCGCGCAGCGAATCTTCCAGCTCGCCCTTGACTCGCGAGTAGAAGAAGGCGGACGAGGTGCTCGCGCCGAGCGCGCTCACGAGCGAGAAGTGTCGTGCGCCGTTCGTGAGCGCGAGCTGCGCGAAGCGCCGCGGATACTCGAAGTCCACTGCCCGGAACTTCACCTTCGATCCCGCCTTGCGGATCGTCGTGCCGAGCGCGCAGAAAACGTGTTCCGCACGCAGGTCCGCGCGCACCGCATCGAGCCTGTCGAAATCGACGACCACCTCACGAACCTTCGGGTGACGCGCGGCGGCGCCGAGCGGCCGGCGCGTGACGATCGTGACCGCCGAATAGCGTGCGTCGTCCAGCAGCAGGCGCAGGCATTCGCCGCCCACGAGACCCGTGGCACCGGCAATCAGCGCCGTGTGCCCCTTCACTTGCCCCCTGGCGCGAACCGCGGGTCGCTGATCTTCATTTCGGTCACCGGGCCGTACTTCTTCACGTGCTCGCGGATCTTCGCGGCGTCGCCGATCAGGACGAGCGCGAGGTTCTCGGGCTTCGGGAAGGACTGATCGATCGTGCTGCGCACGGCGGCCGCGTCGACACCTGCCACTCGACTGGCGTACTCGTTCACGTCCTCGGGCCCGAGCCCATGGAAGAGCATGTCGGCGAGCCGTGCTGCGATCTGGCCGTTGGTCTCGATCGTCGGCGGGAACTGGCCGAGCATGTAGCTCTGCGACGACTTCAGCTGCTCGGCGTCGAGGCCGTCCTTGTGCAGGCGCGCGAGCGTATCGAGTGCCAGGTCGATCGCCTGCGTCGTCGTGCTCGTCTCGGTATAGGACGCGATGCTGAACGCCCCCGGCTGCGAGCCGCGATCGAACGTAGCGCTGGCGCCGTAGGTCAATCCGCTATTGATGCGCAGTTCCGTATTCAGCATCGAAGTGAACCGGCCCCCGAAGACCGTGTTGACCACTGACTGCTGGGTGCGTGCCGGATCGGTGCGCGAGGCGCCGACGTTGCCAAGCCAGAAGTAGGTCTGCGTAGCGCCGGGCTTGTCGACCAGCAAGACGGGCCGACCGCTCACCGGCGCCGGCGCGGCGACGGCAGGCACCGCTGCCGCAGCCTTGCGCCAGCTGCCAAACGCTTGCTCCAGCTTCTTCAACATCGCCGCCGAATCGAAATCGCCGACCACGACGATGAGCATCCGGTCGCCACCGACCTGGTCCGCGTAGTAACGCTTCACGTCATCGAGACTGACCGCGGCGAGCGAGGATTCGCTGCCGCCGACGGGCCTCCCATAGGGATGACCGCGGAACAGCCAGGCGTCGCCGTAACTGCCGACCAGCGCGCGCGGATCGGAATCCTTGGCCGCCACGATCGACTGCACGGCAAGCGTGCGTGTCTTGTCGAACTCGGTCCCGTCGAGGCGCGGACGCTGCAGGGCGTCGGCGACCAGTTCCAGCATCAGGTCGACGTCGCGGGCCAGGAAGCTCGCATTGACAGTGAGGCTCTCCGTGCCGGCTCCGGCCACCACGCCCCCCCCGACGTTTTCGATCGCCTCCGCGAACTGCGCGGCATCGCGCGTGCCGGCCCCCTTCTGGATCAGGTCGGTGAAGAGCGATGCCGTGCCCTCCTTGCCGGCCTGGTCGCCAAGTGCACCGCCGCGGACGGTGACGCTCATTGACACCAGCGGCGTGTCGCGCTTTTCCACCAGCGCCACCCGCGCACCGTTCGCGAGCGTCGCGGACTGATAGGCCGGCAGCTTGACGCCGTCGGCTGCGAATGCCGCAGCGACGGGCAGCAGCGCGCAAGAGAGCGCAAACGCGCGCATTGCAGCCAGGCGGATCACTTCGCACCTCCCGTGGCCTGTACCGCAGGGTCCGCTTTCGGCTCCAGCACGCCGACCGTGCGGTTTTCGCGCCGGAGTACCGTCGCCGCCGCGGTCTTCACCTCGTCCACGGTAATGCTTTCGTACTCGCCTGGCGCCCCGAACAGCTTGCGATAATCGCCGTGGAAAACCTCGTAGTCACCGAGCGCCTGCGCCTTGCCGCTGATGGTCTCCAGCCCGCGCCAGAAGCCGACCAGCGCCTGGTTGCGCGCCTTGGTGAGTTCCGTGGGCGTCGGCCCATCCTTGGCGAGGCGTGCGATTTCTTCGTCGATGAGCTTCTCGGTGCGGCTCACGTCGCCGCCCGGCGGTACCACCGCGTAGACGTACGCGAGCCCCGGATCGAAGCCCGCGTCCATTGCCGTGCCGATGTCGACAGCCGCCTGCTCCTTTTCGACCAGCCGCTGGTACAGCCGCGACGAATCGCCGTCACCCAGGATCGACAGCAGCACTTCCATCACGCGCGCCTCGCGATCGGCCGCAGCCGCCGTGTGCCATGCCATTGCGAGCAACGGCGTCTGGGCCTCGCGCTCGATCCGCAGGCGCCGCTCGCCGAGCTGCGGCGGTTCCCTGGTCGTCACGGCCGGCGGCGCGGGCTGGGCCGGGATGTTCGCCAGGTACTGGTCGGCAAGCTTGAAGACCGCGGTGGGATCAACGTCGCCGACGATGAAAATCACCGCGTTGTTAGGCGCGTAGTACTGGTGGTAGTAGTCCTGCAGGTCCGTGACCTTCCAGCCTTCGATGTCCGAGGGCCAGCCGATCGTCGGGATCTGGTAGGGATGGGCAACGTACGCCGTGGCCTTCATCTGCTCGATCAGCGTGCCGAAGTTGTCATTGTCGACCGAGGAACGCCGCTCGGAATACACGACGCCGCGCTCGCTCTCGACTTTCTTCGCGTCGAAGTCGAGGTTGCGCATGCGGTCCGACTCGAGGTCGAAGATGACGCCGGTGACCGAACTCGGGAACCAGTTCTGGTACACCGTGACGTCGGAGCTGGTGTACGCATTGTTGCGGCCGCCGCTGCCCTCCATCAAGCGGTCGAACTCACCGGGCAGCCGGGTCTTCGTGCCGTTGAACATCATGTGCTCGAAGAAGTGCGAGATGCCGGTGATACCCGGCCGCTCGTTGCGGCTGCCCACGCGATACCACGTGTACATCGCGACATTGGGGATGTCCCGGTCCGGCCACACCACGATCTTCAAGCCGTTCGGCAGTGTGCGCGTGACGATCTGGTCTGCGCCGGGCACCACCGGCGCCGCCGCGTGGGCGGGTGCGCCCATGGCAAGCGCGAACGTGAGCGCCACCGCGCTCCATGCTCCCGGCATTGAACGCTTGCGCCGCATTGCGACGGCATCCTCGACAGTTGCTCGCACCTGTTTGCTCCCCAGCTTCAGCTCTGGCTGGCGATCCAGCGGTCGACCTTGGCTTCGAGCACGTCGAGCGGCAGCGCGCCGTCGATGAGCACGGCCGTGTGGAACTTGCGGACGTCGAACTTCGGCCCGAGCGCCTTCTCGGCACGCGCGCGCAGTTCGCTGATCTTGAGCTGGCCGATCTTGTAGGCCGTGGCCTGGCCCGGAATCGCCATGTAGCGCTCGGCCTCGGCGACGCGGCGCGCCTCGGCGGCCGAGCTGTTTTCGTCCATGTAGGCGAGCACCTGCTCGCGCGTCCAGCCCTTGGAGTGCAGCCCGGTGTCGACGACGAGGCGGATGGCGCGCCACAGTTCGCCCTCGAGCCGGCCGAAGTACTGGTATGGGTCCGTGTACATGCCCAGCTCGGGGCCGAGCGATTCCGCATACAGGCCCCAGCCCTCGCTGTAGGCCGTGTAGCCGCCGAAACGACGGAACTTCGGCAGCCCCTGCTGCTCGCGCTGGATCGAGATCTGGAAGTGATGGCCAGGGTTCGCCTCGTGCAGCGACAGCGCCTCCATCGCCCACTTCGGACGCGCGCTCAGGTCGTACGCGTTGGCATAGAAGATGCCCGGGCGTGAGCCGTCCTCGGTCGCCGCCTGGTACTGGCCGCCCGCCGCACTCTTTTCCCGGAAAGGTTCGACGGCACGCACTTCGTAGTCGGCCTTCGGCAGGATCTCGAACAGCTTCGGCAGCTGCGGGTTGACCCGCTTGCGCAGCACGTCGTAACCCGCGATCAGGTCTTCACGCCGGTCGAAGAAGAACTGCGGGTCCGTGTTGAGGAACTTGAAAAACTCGTCGAGCGTGCCCTTGAACCCCACCTGCTTCATCACGCCGGCCATCTCGCCGTGGATGCGCTTGACCTCGTCGAGGCCGATCTGGTGGATCTGCTCCGGCGTGTAATCAGTGGTGGTGATGCGCTTGACGTTGTAGGCGTACCAGGCCTTGCCGTCCGGCAGGCCTTCCATGCCATGGCTGAGGCGCGCCTTCGGCACGTACTCGTCGCGCATGAAGCCGTGCAGCTTGCGATACGACGGCACGACCTTGGTTTCGATCGCAGCGCGGTACGCCTGCGCCAGGCGCTCGCGGTCGGCCGCGGAAAAATCCGCCGGCATGTTGGTGATCGGGCCCCAGTACAGCGAGTCCTCTGCCTTGGGCACGATGTGCGCCTGCAGCTGTGGCAGCGTGCGCTCGGCGAGCACCTTCGGCAGCGTGTAGCCACGCTTCACGCCTTCCTTCATGTTGACGATGGCCTGGTCGGTCCAGGCCACGAAGCCGTCGATGCGCTTCAGGAAGTTGTCGTAGTCCTGCACCGTCTTGAACGGCTGCATGCCGTTGCCGGAGCCGAGCTGGGCGAAACTGTTCGGCGTCGAATAGAACTGGTTGAGGGGGATCAGCTCGTCGGGAAACCTGAAGCCCTCGATCTCGCGTTCGCGGCCGGTCCTGAAAATGTCGTACGACAACTGGTCGGCGGCCGGCAGCACGGCGCGGTCGACGGTCTGCAGGCGCGCGAGGTAATCGCGCTGCAGCTTTTCCTCGGCCGCGATGGCGGCCGGGCTGATGCCGACGACGAAACGGTCGTTGTAGCGCGGGTCCCCGATCGAGGTCGCCAGAATCGGGTTCTGCTGCAGGTATTCCTCGAAGTACTCGTCGAAGATCGAATTCAGCTTCTTCGACTCGGCCTGTGCACGGTCGACAGCGGCCGGCGTGGCAGCGGCCAGCGCGCCCGTGGGCGTGGCTCCCCAGCCAGCCATGAGCAGAGAGGACGCAAACAGCACGAGCCTGGACGGTCTGGTCATGAGATCTTCCGCAAGTGGGTCAGGGAATGGGCGGACCGGAGGCAGCCGGCGCCGCCCGGCGGGGGGCGCAGTTTCGCAAGTTCGCACCGCGGCGGCCACCCCATCCGTGTCATACACGATGTCCAATTCGACCGTCCTGAGGCATGGTCGTTCCCGGGCCCGGGACGGGCGAGGAGGAACATGTTCCAGATCAGGATTCACGGCCGGGGCGGCCAAGGCGTGGTGACGGCGGCGGAGCTGCTCTCGGTCGCGGCGTTCCGCGAGGATCGGCACTCACAGGCCTTCCCTAGCTTCGGCTCGGAACGGACCGGCGCGCCGGTGGTCGCCTTCTGTCGCATCGACGACCGCCCGATCCGGCTGCGCGAACCCGTCCTCGCCCCCGACGCGCTGATCATCCAGGACCCCACCCTGCTCCACCAGGTGGACGTCTTCGGCGGCCTCCAGCCCGACGGCTACATATTGATCAATACCGCGCGGACCTTCGCGGATCTCGGCCTCGAAGAGTTTGCGCAGAAGTTCAGCGCGGCACGCCTCTGCACGGTGCCAGCCACGGAGATCGCCATGCGCCACGTCGGTCGTCCGCTGCCGAACGCTTCGCTGCTCGGCGGCTTCGCTGCACTGACGGGTCGCGTTTCGCTCGAGTCGGTCGCGGCCGCGATCCGTGAGAAATTCCCACTCAAGGTCGCGGCCGGCAACGTCGCCGCGGCCACTGAAGCCTACGAGTTCGTGCAGCGCGAACTGAAGAAGGAGGCCGCCGGTGCTGAAGCAGGTTGAAGGTTCGGCCGCGGTCGCGGAAGCCATCGCACTCTGCCGTCCGCAGGTCATCTGCGCCTACCCGATCTCGCCGCAGACTCACATCGTCGAGGCGCTCGGCCGGCGCGTGGATGCCGGCGAGCTGGCGCCGTGCGAGTTCATCAACGTCGAGTCGGAGTTCGCGGCCATGTCCGTGGCGATCGGCGCTTCCGCGACCGGGGCCCGCGCCTACACGGCGACGGCAAGCCAGGGGCTGCTGTTCATGGCCGAAGCGGTCTACAACGCGGCGGGCCTCGGCCTGCCGATCGTGATGACGGTTGCGAACCGCGCGATCGGCGCCCCGATAAACATCTGGAACGACCACACCGATGCGCTCAGCCAGCGCGACTGCGGCTGGCTGCAGTTGTTTGCCGAGGACAACCAGGAAGCGCTCGACCTGCACATCCAGGCCTTCCGGCTCGCGGAAGAACTCTCGCTGCCGGTCATGGTGTGCATGGACGGCTTCATCCTGACGCACGCCTACGAGCGCGTGGACATGCCGACACAGGCGCAAGTGGATTCGTACCTGCCGTCATACGAGCCGCGACAGGTGCTCGATCCCGCCGATCCCGTCTCGATCGGCGCCATGGTAGGTCCCGAAGCATTCATGGAAGTGCGCTACCTCGCGCACGCCAAGCAGCAGCAGGCACTCGAACTGATCCCGGCGTGGGCGGATGAATTCCGGCGCGTGTTCGGCCGTCCCAGTGGCGGGCTCGTGCACGAATACCGCACCAGCGACGCCGACGTGATCGTGGTCGCCCTCGGGTCCGTGCTCGGCACCATCAAGGACACGGTCGACACGATGCGTGACGAGGGACTCAGGATCGGCGTGCTCGGCATCACGTGCTTCCGGCCGTGGCCGTCCGTCGCGGTGCGCAATGCACTGCAAAAGGCGAAGCGTGTGGTCGTGCTGGAAAAAAGCCTGGCGGTGGGCATGGGCGGCATCGTCGGCAACAACGTCTCGGCGTCGTTCTCGGGCTCGCCCGATCGCGTGCACACGGTGATCGCCGGCCTCGGCGGTCGATCGATCACGCGCGGTTCACTGCGGCGCGTGTTCGAGCAGGCGCTGACCGACACGCTCGAGCCGCTCACGTTCCTCGATCTCGATCGGGCACTGGTCGACCGCGTACTGGAACGCGAGCGAGCGCAGCGACGTTCGGGGCCGATCGCGGAAGGCATCCTCAAGGACCTCGGCGTCGTCGCCGCGAAGACCGGGTGAGGCGCAACGCATGAGCTACCAACCCATTCGCTTCTACCAGACCGGCACTTTCACCGTCGGCAACCGGCTGCTGCCGGAAACACAGCGCTCGGTGCAATCGGGACGCGAGCGCACCAACTCGCTCAATTCGGGACACCGCGCATGCCAGGGTTGCGGCGAAGCGCTCGGCGCGCGCTATGCCATCGATGCCGCGATGGCGGCGACGAACCGGCAACTCGTGGCGGCCAACGCCACCGGCTGCCTGGAAGTGTTCTCCACGCCCTACCCCGAAACGTCGTGGCAGATTCCCTGGATTCACTCGCTGTTCGGCAATGCGGCCGCCGTCGGCACGGGCATCGCAGCGGCGCTGCGGGTGCAGGGCAAACGCGACGTGCGTGTCGTGGCGCAGGGTGGCGACGGCGGAACGACCGACATCGGCTTCGGCTGCCTGTCGGGCATGTTCGAACGCAACGACGACGTGCTCTACATCTGCTACGACAACGAGGCGTACATGAACACGGGCGTGCAGCGCTCTTCGGCGACGCCGCCGGCTGCACGAACCAACACGACGATGCCGGTTGGTGAATCGACCGGCGCGCGTTTCGGCCAGGGCAAGAACCTGCCGCTCATCGCCATGGCCCACGAGATTCCCTACGTCGCGACGGCGACCGTCGCCGAACTGCGCGACCTCGAAGCCAAGGTGCGACGGGCGATGGAGTTCCGCGGCGCGCGCTACATCCACGTGCTGGTGCCCTGCCCGCTCGGCTGGGGTCACGGTTCCGCCGAGACCATCAAGATGGCGCGACTCGCAATGGAGACGGCGTTGTTTCCGGTGTTCGAGGCCGAGCACGGTGAAGTGAAGAACGTATCGAAAATCCGGCGGCAGTTGCCGGTCGAAGACTACCTGCGGCCGCAGACCCGGTTCGCACACCTGTTCAAGCCGCCGGGACATGCAGACCTCGTCGCACGGATCCAGGCGTTGGCGGATCGCAACGTGCAGCGCTTCGGCCTGGTGGGCGACGCGGAGGACGCGCAGTGAAGAAACCGTTTGCGATCACGCTCGACCCCGGCTCGAGCCTTGCCAACCACACGGGTTCGTGGCGCACCGTGCGTCCCGTCTACGTCGACCGACTGCCGCCCTGCAACGACGCATGCCCGTCGGGCGAGAACATCCAGGGCTGGCTGTTCCACGCGGAATCCGGTGACTATGAGAGGGCGTGGCGCCTGCTCACGGAAGCGAATCCGCTGCCCGCGTGCATGGGTCGCGTCTGCTACCACCCGTGTGAAACGGCGTGCAATCGCGCGCAATTGGACCAATGCGTCGGCGTCAACGCGATCGAACGCTTCATCGGCGACGAGGCGCTCAAGCACGGCTGGAAATTCAGGTCGGCCGGGAAATCCACGGGCATGCGCGTGCTGGTGGTGGGCGCGGGTCCCTCTGGCCTGTCTGCGGCGTACCAACTCGCACGCTCCGGGCACGCCGTGACGATCCGCGAGGCCGGTCCGCTCGCCGGCGGCATGATGCGGTTCGGCATCCCGAAGTACCGCCTGCCGCGCGAGGTGCTCGACGCCGAGATCGCGCGCATCGTCGCGCTCGGCGTGTCGATCGAGCTGAACTCGAAAGTGGACGACGTGCTGGCGGCAAAGCGCGACGGTCACTTCGACGCCGTGTTCCTGGCCGTGGGCGCGCACATCGCCAAGCGCGCTTACCTGCCCGCCGGCAGCGCCGGCAAGATGCTCGACGCGGTCGAGGTCCTGCGCAGCATGGAAGGCGAAGAGCGACCCCTGCTCGGCCGCCGGGTCGTGGTTTACGGCGGCGGCAACACTGCACTCGACGTCGCACGGACCGCCAAGCGACTCGGCGCCGAAGAATCGGTGATCGTCTACCGGCGCACGCGCGAGAAGATGCCTGCGCACGACGCCGAACTCGAAGAAGCGCTGCAGGAAGGCGTGCTGGTGAAGTGGTTGTCGACGATCCGTGAAGCCGGCGAATCGTCGATCACGGTCGAGAAGATGACGCTCGACGACAAAGGCATGGCGCAACCGACCGGCGAGTTCGAGACGCTGCAAGCCGACTCGGTCGTGCTCGCGCTCGGCCAGGACGTGGACCTTTCACTGCTCGACGGCGTGCCGGGCCTCGTGATCGACGGCGGCGTGGTCAAGGTCGACGCGAACATGATGACGGGTCATCCCGGCATCTTTGCCGGCGGCGACATGGTGTCGGGCGAACGCACCGTCACGGTCGGCATCGGCCACGGCAAGCTCGCCGCCCGCAACATCGACGCCTGGCTGCGTGGCGAAACGTGGACGCATCCGCCGCGCCACGAGCTAGCAACGTTCGACAAGCTCAACACCTGGTACTACTCGGACGCGCCGAAGGCGCAGCGCCCGCTGCTCGACATGGTGCGCCGGCAGTCGACGTTCGACGAAGTGGTCGGCGGGTTCGATCCCGCGACCGCGCAGTTCGAAGCACGGCGCTGCCTGAGCTGCGGCAATTGCTTCGAGTGCGACAACTGCTACGGCGTCTGCCCGGACAACGCCGTGATCAAGCTCGGCGCCGGCAACCGCTACGCGTTCAATTACGACTACTGCAAGGGCTGCGGGCTGTGCGTCTCGGAGTGTCCTTGCGGCGCGATCCGGACGCAGGCGGAGGAGATCTAGGAAGGGGAGGAAGGGGAGGAAGGCGGGGAAGGCGGGGAAGGCGGGAAGGACAGGAAGTAAAGGAAGTTGGGAAGTAGTCACTTCCTCCCCTTCCTGTCCTTCCTGTCCTTCCTGCCCTTCCTCCCCTTCCTCCCCTTCCTCTCACTTCTTCACGAACTTCAGCGTCATCCGGTCCGACTCGCCGATCGCGGCGTACTTGCTCTTGTCGAAGGTCGGATCCTCGGCCTTGCCTGCGCTGTAAGGTGTCGAGCGCAGGTTGGGCGGCAGCGTCCACACGCCGAACGGGTGATCCGTCGTGTCCTTCGGGTTCGCGTTGATCTCGGACTTGCCCACCAGCGTGAAGCCGGCCTTCTGCGCCTGCTCGATCACGTACGCCTCGGTGACGTAACCGGTATCCGGCTTCTCCGGCGTCGTGCCCGGCTTGGCGCGATGCTGTTCGACCGCCAGGATTCCACCCTGTTTCAGCGCCTTGTGGAACTCGACGAACGTGTCGTGCACGGTGTTCGGTTCATCCTGCATCCAGCCGTGGATCGAGCGCGCGGTCAGGATGAAGTCGAACGTGTCGGCCGGCAGCGTCTTCGACACATCGCCCCAGTTCACGATGCGCACGTCGCCGTACAACTCCGGCTTGGTCAGGTAACGCGCCTCGAAACTGCTGCGGGCCTTGCGTGCCCCGTCGGAAAGCTTGGGATTCGCCAGGTCGGCGCCTGTCGCATAGAACGATCCACCCGTCATCTTCGCGTACGGCGCGAGGATGTCGGTCCACCACGACTGCGAACCTGGCTGGATCTCGAGAATCTTCATGCCAGGCTTCAAGCCCCAGAAGGTCAGCGATTCGACCGGGTGACGGTATTTGTCCCGCGCCTTGGCCTCATCCGTGCGCCAGTCGCCCTGTGCAGCCGCCTGAAGTGCCTTGTCTTCTGTCGCCGGCGCCGCAAATGCCACGGCACCCTGCAATGCTACGACGCCGAGCAACAATACCTTCGTGAATGCCAGTTTCATGACCGTTCCTTTGTGTCCGAACATCCGCAATTAGGCGGGAGCGGCGCCGGCAGATTCAACCAGCCGGAAAAAACGAAGGCCCCGCCGCTTGCGCGGCGAGGCCTCGTTTGCAACCCGCGGGCGGTTGCAGCGTCGATTACATGCCCGAATCCGTGCGGATCAGCATGACGCGACGGTTCAGCTGGCGACCTTCGGCCGTCGTGTTGTCGGCGATCGGCTTGAGTTCGCCGTGACCGATCGAGCTCAGGCGAGCCGGGTCAACACCGCGCGACGACAGGTAGTCGAACACAGCCTTGGCGCGACGGTCCGACAGGGCCTGGTTGTACTCTTCAGTACCGACGCTGTCCGTGTGGCCTTCGACCATTGCCTTGGCGAACGGCACGTCACCCATGAACTTCACGACGCGCTCGAGTTCCGTGAGCGACTCGGGGCGCAGCTCGGCGCTGTCGAAGTCGAACAGGAGCTTGAGGGTCTGCTCGAGCGGGCAACCGACCGAGTCGACCTTCGTGCCGGCCGGGGTGCCCGGGCACTTGTCGGCTTCGTCGCAGACGCCATCGCCATCCGTGTCCGCGCACTTGGCGGGCGGCGGCGGCGGGGGCGGCGGCGGCGCAACGACCGGCGCGGCAACCGGGGCCGGCGGGATCATGTGGCCGAAGCGATAGCCGACGTGCAGACCGTACACCCACGGGTTCAGGTCGGCGGTGCCAACGTCAGCGCCGTTGAGCGAAACGTCGGTCGACAGGTCGATGTAACGCACGTTCGCATTGAAGAACCAGTTGCGCTGGCCGATGTCGACACCGACCTGGCCGGCGGCGCCGATGCTGTCATCGAGCTTCAGGTTGTTGCCGGCGAGCGCGCCGCGGGTTTCTTCGCCCGAGAACAGCGTGTAGTTGACGCCCGCACCGATGTAGGGGCGGACCAGACCGTTCGGGTTGAAGTGCCAGTTGAGGCTCAGCGTCGGCGGCAGCACGTCGACCTGCCCGACGCGGTCGAGCGGGCGGCTGCCGGTGTCAAGGTCGAGGCCGTGCGTAAATGGCCATGCCACCAGCAGTTCGGTGCCGATGTGCGGCGTGATCATGTACTCGACCGTCGCGGTCGGCGACAAGTCGCTGTCAACGACGACGGCAGTGCTGGCGTCCAGCTCGAGATTGTAGGAATCCGGGTTGATCTGCGACATACCGACGCGCACCAACCACTTGCCCGGATCGTACGTGCCTTCTTGAGCGTGGGCAGCGACCGGGGCCGCGAGGGCTGCAGCAACAGCCAACGGGATGAGATAACGAGATGACATTGAGGCGTTCTCCTTGTGGCTTTTATGCCATGCATTATAAATTCAATGGCGGCCGCTGACCACCAGCCCGTCACCACACCCAGGACGGACGCGACATAACTCAACGGCGCAATTTTCCGCGTAAACGTGGTCCAAAGTCCAGTGCGGTAAATCAGGTCTTAACGCAGCGGGCGGGACGGACCCTGTTCGTCCCGGCCCGTAAGGTGGTTTCATCCGGAGTATATGATGTTTTTTGGCAACAGGAAGTCGCAATTTGGACGCCGGACGACGGTTGCAGTGCCATTGGGAGCGCTTTTGCTCATTGCGGCGGTTCAGTTGGGCCCGCTCGCGGCGGCTGCGCAAGGCGCGTCCACCTCGACGGCAGCCCCCCGCCCAGCCGGCGGAGAATTGATCCCGTACGAAAGATTCACCCTGGAAAATGGCCTGACGGTCGTAGTGCACACCGACCGCAAGGCGCCGATCGTGGCGGTCAACCTCTGGTATCACGTGGGTTCGAAGAACGAGCAGCCCGGCAAGACGGGGTTTGCCCACCTGTTCGAGCACCTCATGTTCCAGGGCTCCGAGCATTACGACGACGAGTACTTCAAGCCGTTCGAGCAGGTCGGCGCGACCAGCATGAACGGCACGACCAGCTTCGACCGCACCAACTATTTCCAGAACGTGCCGACGACGGCGCTGGACCTGGCGCTCTGGATGGAATCGGACCGGATGGGCCACCTGCTCGGCGTCGTGACGCAGCCGCGGCTCGACGAGCAGCGTGGCGTGGTCAAGAACGAGAAGCGGCAGGGCGAGAATCGTCCCTATGGCCGCGTGTCCGAGACCGTGTTCCGCGCGAGCTTCCCGCCGGGCCACCCGTATCGCACGCTGCCGATCGGCTCGATGGCTGATCTCGACGCCGCGACGCTCGACGACGTGCGCGAGTGGTTCCGCACGTATTACGGCGCGGCCAACGCGGTCCTGGTGCTGGCCGGCGACATCGACGTCGCCACGGCGCGCGCCAAGGCCGAAAAGTATTTCGGCCACATCGCCCCGGGCCCTGCCATCGCCCGGCCCGGCCTCTGGATTGCAGCCCGCACCGACAGCCGTCGCGAGACGATGCACGACCAGGTCGCGCAGCCGCGCTGGCAGCGCTACTGGAACACGCCGCCCGACAACACCCGCGACTCCGAGTACCTGGGACTCGTCGGCGAGATCCTTGGTGGTGGCAAGACGTCGCGTCTCTACGAGCGTCTCGTCTACCGCGAGCGGTTGGCCGACAGCGTCGCCGCCGGCCAGTCGCCGCTCGAAATCGCCGGGCTCTTCACGCTCTCGGCCGACGTCAAACAGGGCGTTCCGGTCGCGCGTGTCGAGGCAGCAATGATGGAGGAACTGCAGCGCTTCATTGACCAGGGGCCGACGAAGACCGAACTCGAGCGGGCCAGGATCGCGATTCGCGCGGGTTTCATCCGCGGCCTGGAACGCATCGGTGGCTTCGGCGGCAAGGCAGACGTGCTCGCCTCATGCGAGGTGTATACAGGCGATCCCGGGTGCTACCGCCAGTCGCTGGACTGGATCGAAGCCGCGAAGCCGGCCGACCTGCAGCGCGTCGCGCGCCAGTGGCTCGCGCAGGGTGACTACACGCTCGAAGTGCTGCCCCAGCCGGCTTATACCGCGGCGGCAACCGACGTCGTCGACCGCAAGCCCGGTCCACCGGTGACCTCCGAGTTTCCCGACATCGTCTTCCCGCAGCTGCAACGCGCGCGGCTCAGCAACGGCATTCCAGTGATCATTGCGACGCGACCGGGCGTGCCCGTCGCCCGTGTCTCCCTGATGTTCGATGGCGGTTTCGTCGGCGACCAGGGCCGCAAGCCCGGCACCGCGAGCTTCGCCATGTCGCTGCTCGACGAAGGAGCCGGCAAGCTCGACTCGCTCGCGATCGCCGACCGTGCCGAACGGCTCGGGGCGCAGATTACCAGCGCAGCGGGCCTCGACACGGCATTCGCGGCCGTGTCGATGCTGACTGATCAGGCGGATCCGTCGCTCGCACTGCTGGCCGACGTGGTGCGACGCCCGCGGTTTCCGGAGCACGAGATCGAGCGCGTGCGCAAGGAGTGGATCGCCGGGATCGCGCGCGAAAAAATGAGTCCGGATTCACTTGCGCTGCGCGTGCTGCCACCGCTGCTTTACGGCGCCGGCCATCCCTATGCCATCCCGTTCTCGGGATCGGGCACGGAAGCGTCCGTGTCCGCACTGACCCGCGACGATCTCGCCGCCTACCAGCGGGATTTCCTGCGACCCGACAACGCGACGATCATCGTGACCGGAGCGGTGACTCCCGCAACGATCCTGCCGCTGCTCGAAAGGCACTTCGGCGACTGGCAGCCACCTGCGGGCGCAAGCCCCCCGCGCGCCGCCATTGCTGCCGCGACAGGTTCGAGCGGGACGCGCGTCTACCTGCTCGACCGGCCTGGCGCGCCGCAGACGTCGATTCTTGCCGGGCAGTTGATGCCGTCGAGCTTCGCGCCGGACCGCATCGAACTCAATACGGCCAATGAAGTGCTCGGCGGCACTTTCACGTCGCGCATCAACATGAACCTCCGTGAAGACAAGCACTGGTCGTATGGCGCGCGTTCGAGCCTGACGGAAACGCGCGGCCAGCGACCCTGGCTGCTTTCGGCACCGGTCCAGACCGACAAGACCGTGGAATCGATCCGGGAGATCCGGCGCGAACTGGCCGATCTCCTCGCCGCGAAACCCATCACCGCGGACGAGGTCGACAAGATCCGCAGCCGTGACGTGCGCGCGCTGTCTGGACAATACGAGACCAACGCGGCCGTCAGCGGCGCCATCGGCGACATCGTGCGATTCGGCCGGCCTGACGATTACGTGCGCACGTTGCAGTCACTGCTCGAGGCGCAAACCGATGCCGGAGTACGGCAAGCGGCAGCGCAGGCGTTCCGACCCGACTCGCTCACCTGGATCATCGTCGGCGACCTGTCGAAAATCGAGGCGCCCATTCGCGAGCTCGGGCTCGGCAGCGTGCAGGTGCTCGACGCTGACGGTAACGTGCTGCGCTGACGGCAGGGCTATGATCCACCGCTGAACGTTCGTCGATGGAGAGTCGAAGCATGGCTTCGCAACGTGCACTGGTGGCCCGACTTGCGCTCGCGCTGCGGCCGCTCGGTTTGATCGGCCTGCTGGCGGCGCCCGCTGCAAGTATCGCCGTGCCGGCGCTCGACGAAGCCGCGGCGGGCAGGTTTGCAAACCTTGCGCTGCATTGCGCGCACATGGAGTACCCCAACAAGATTTCGCACACGCTGGGCAGCGATGCAGACGTACGCCCGCCGCGCGAACTGGCGCCCGCATTCTTCGGCTGCTACGACTGGCACTCGTCCGTGCACGGGCACTGGCTGCTCGCGCGCCTCGCACGGCAATTTCCGCAGGCTCCGTTTGCGGCAGATGCGCGCGCGGCATTGGCGCAAAGCCTGACCCCCGCCCACATCGCCGGCGAGGTCGCCTACTTCCAGACACCAGGGCGTGCGTCGTACGAGCGACCCTACGGATTGGCCTGGCTGCTGCTGCTGGCGGCGGAATTGCGCACCTGGGACGAGCCGCAAGCGAAGGAGTGGTCGCAGACTCTCGCGCCGCTCGAAGCGGAAGTCGTCCAGCGCCTGGGCAACTGGCTGCCCAAGCTGCGCTACCCGATCCGCGTCGGCGAACACAGCCAGACCGCTTTCGCCTTCGGCCTCGTGCATGACTGGGCGCGCGTCACCCACGATGCCGCGATGCAGTCGCTGATCGAAGCGAAGGCGCGCGCGTTTTATGGCAGCGACACCAACTGCCCGCTGGCCTACGAGCCCTCGGGCGAGGATTTCCTGTCGCCCTGCCTCGCCGAGGCCGACCTCATGCGGCGGATCCTGCCGGCGCGCGAATACGGCGAGTGGCTGCGTCATTTCCTGCCGGTCATCCCGGTGAATTCGAAGAGGCCATGGCTCGCGCCGGCCGAAGTGACCGATCGCAGCGATCCAAAACTCGCGCACCTCGACGGCCTCAACCTCAGTCGCAGCTGGATGCTGCTCGGGATCGCGTCGGGGCTGCCGCAGGGCGACCGACGCATCGGCGCGTTGAACGCGGCCGCCGAGGCTCACGCTGCGGCTGCGCTACCCGCCGTGACCGGCGAACACTACGAAGGCGGACACTGGCTCGGTACGTTCGCCGTCTACCTGACCACACGCGCCGGAATGCGCGCGCCCTGAACTCCACGCGACGACGGTGACTGATGGAACGGACCGAACGCTTCTACAAGATCCAGAACCTGCTGCGCGGCCGCCACTTCGTCAGCACGCAGGATTTCATTGCGGAACTCGGCATCTCGCGTGCGACTTTCAAGCGCGACCTCGAGTACCTGCGCGACCGCATGCGCGCGCCGATCGTGTACGACCGCGACCAGCAGGCCTACGGCTTCGATCCCGCCATAGCGGACAGCCAGCTCTGGCAATTGCCGGGGCTCTGGTTTTCGGCGGACGAACTGCAGGCGCTGCTGACGATGGACCGTCTGCTGGGCGACCTGCAGCCCGGCGTGCTGAGCGAGCTGATCGCGCCGCTGCGCAAGCGGCTGCGGAGCCTGCTCGAGTCGGGGGAGCATTCGGCGGATGACATCGCGCGACGCATCAAGATCCTGTCGATGGGATCGCGACGCGTGGCGCCCGCTCACTTCCGGACGATCGCCACGGCAGTGCTCACGCGCAAGCGCCTCAAGCTGCGTCACCAGCGCCGGCAGGACGGTGCAGTCATCGACCGCGAGGTGTCACCGCAGCGGCTGGTGCACTACCGCGACAACTGGTACCTGGATGCGTGGTGCCACAAGCGGCAGGCGTTGCGGACGTTCGGTCTCGACGCCATCGAGACGGCGATGGTGATGCCGGACAAGGAAGTGAAAGAGATCGGTGAAGCCACGCTCGAACGTCATTACGCGAGCGGCTATGGCATCTTCGCCGGAACGGCAACGCAGGACGCCGTGCTGCAGTTCGGCGCAAGCAGCGCGCGCTGGGTGTCGCGCGAGACCTGGCACCCGGAGCAGATCGGCACGGCGCAGCTCGACGGCACGTACCTGCTGCAGTTTCCGTATGCGCAGGAGCCCGAACTGGTGATGGACATCCTGAAGTACGGTGCGGACGTGCAGGTGCTCGCGCCGGAATCACTGCGCAAGGCAGTCGCGGAAAAACTCCGTGCTGCCGCGAAGCTCTACGACTGACCCTCTTGAGTCAGGCAGCGAATCAGCGGCTTCCGCTCCGACTAACCCCTATCCCCTAACCCCTATCCCCTCTCACTGCAGCGTGAATCGCTGCGGCTGCACGCCTTGGACCGGTGGCAGGTTCACTCCCGGCGCAACGTACAGATCGACTTCGCGCTCGAAGTGCAGCGGACCCTCGACCGTCACGCCCTGCTCGATCGTGATGCGCGGATTGCGGGAATCCTTGCCCTTCCACCACGACGACTTGTGCTCGTTCACGTGAATGCCGCCCCTCAGGTGCGAACCCGTGGCGAGTCGAATGTCGCCGTTGACGGTCTCGATGCCGCCGTCCACCTGCGCGCCTTCGACCAGCATCGAGCCGTTGACGTTCTCGAGACCACCGGCGACCCTGGCGTCCTTGCGCAGGGTCAGGCTGCCGTTCACGGCCTCGATGCCTTTTTGCACCTCGGCCTCGGCACCCACCGTAATCGAGCCGTTGACGGTCTCGGCGGAACCGACCACGGCCTTGTCCTCGATCTTCAGTGAACCATTGACCGTCTCGACGTCCCCGGCGCGAGCGCCAGCGCCAATGGTCACGGAGCCGTTTACGGTACTGACGTCACCGACCTGCTGGCCCGGCTCGATCTTTACGCTGCCGTTGACCTTGCTGATGTCGTCGGCCGCCTGGGCGGCGTCACCGAGCACGACGGCCGAGAAGGCAAACAGGACTGTCAGGGCGCAGCGAGTGACGAAATTCATGGCGAGGCCTCCAGCCAGGACGATTCCAGTTGTCAGTTCGATGCGTCGGAGCCGCCAAAGGTTGCAACCGGCCCGGGCCGTCGCTGCAACCGGGCGTTCGATGCGCTAGGCTCCCGCGTCATCCCGCCGATCGACCGGAGCATCGACCATGAAGACCCGCGCCGCTGTCTGCCACCAGGCCGGCAAGCCCCTCGTCATCGAAACCGTGGACCTCGACGGACCGAAGGCCGGCGAAGTCCTGATCGAGATCAAGGCCACGGGCGTCTGCCACACGGACGAATTCACCCGCTCCGGCGGTGACCCGGAAGGCCTGTTCCCGGTCATCTTCGGACACGAGGGCGCCGGGATTGTGGTGGACGTGGGCCCAGGTGTGAGGTCGCTGAAGAAAGGCGACCACGTGATCCCGCTCTACACACCCGAATGCCGGGAATGCAAGAGCTGCACGTCGCACAAGACGAACCTGTGCACGGCGATCCGCACGACCCAGGGCCAGGGCGTAATGCCGGACGGCACCAGCCGCTTTTCGCTCGGCGGCGAGAAGATCCACCATTACATGGGTTGCTCGACGTTCTCCAACTTCACCGTCCTGCCCGAAATCGCAGCCGCCAAGGTCCGCGAGGACGCGCCCTTCGACAAGATCTGCTACATCGGTTGCGGTGTGACCACCGGCATCGGCGCGGTAATCAACACGGCCAGGGTCGAGCCAGGCGCGAACGTGGTGGTGTTCGGGCTCGGCGGCATCGGCCTCAACGTGATCCAGGGCGCGCGGCTCGCCGGTGCCAACAAGATCGTGGGCGTGGACATCAACCCGGCCCGCAAGCGCCTCGCCGAAAAGTTCGGCATGACGCACTTCGTCAACCCGAAGGAGGTCGAGGGCGACCTCGTCCCCTACCTGGTCGCGCTGACGGATGGCGGCGCCGACTACAGCTTCGAGTGCGTCGGCAACGTCGACCTGATGCGGCAGGCGCTCGAGTGCTGCCATCGCGGCTGGGGCGTGTCGGTCATCATCGGCGTCGCGGGATCGGGCCAGGAGATCAAGACGCGTCCGTTCCAACTGGTCACCGGGCGCACCTGGAAGGGCACGGCGTTCGGCGGTGCACGCGGCCGCACCGACGTGCCGAAGATCGTGGACTGGTACATGGACGGCAAGATCGCGATCGATCCGCTGATCACGCACACGCTGCCGCTCGACCGCATCAACGACGCGTTCGACCTCATGCATTCCGGCGAGTCGATCCGCTCCGTCGTCACTTTCTGAGGGGTTAGGGTAGGGATAGGGGTTAGTCGGAACGGAGCAACGCGCGCGTCGCGCGCTCGGGGGATCGACTATCCCCCAACCCCCATCCCCTATCCCCTTGCGTCTACGGAGAACTGCTGCATGAAGTTGCTGTCAGAGCATGCCTGCTGGGGCGGCATCCAACGCTTCCTCCAGCACGATTCGAGCGAATGCGCGGGGCCAATGCGGTTCGCGGTGTACGAACCGCCGCAGGCGCAAGCAGGTCCGGTGCCCGTGCTCTATTACCTCGCGGGCCTGACCTGCACGGAAGAGACGTTTCCGATCAAGGCCGGCGCGCAGCGGCTAGCGGCCGAGCACGGCCTGATGCTGGTAGCGCCCGACACCAGCCCGCGCGAGCCGCGACTGCCCGGTGACGATGCCAGCTGGGATTTCGGACTGGCGGCCGGCTTCTACGTGGATGCGACGCAGTCACCGTGGTCGGCGCACTACCGCATGTACAGCTACGTGACGCGCGAACTGCCGGCGCTGATCGCCCGCGAGTTCAAGACGGCCGATACGGGCCGCCAATCGATCATGGGCCACTCGATGGGCGGCCACGGCGCGCTGGTCTGCGCGCTGCGCAATCCCGAGCAGTACCGATCGGTCTCGGCGTTGGCTCCGGTCGTCGCGCCGTCGCAGGTGCCGTGGGGCCACAAGGCGTTCGGCAACTACCTCGGCGCGAATCGCGGCGACTGGCTGGCCTATGACGCGACGCACCTGGTGCAACAGTCGCCGCGCACCGACACGATCCTGATCGACCAGGGTCTCGGCGATAAATTCCTGGCTGAGCAACTGCGGCCGGAACTCTTCGAGGATGCCTGCGGAAGATCCGGACAGAAGCTGCGGCTGCGGCGTCACGCGCAGTACGACCATGGCTACTACTTCATCCAGACCTTCATGCCGGACCACGTCGCATTCCATGCAGCCTCGCTGCACCACGCCTGAACTGGAGTACGCGATGACCATCCATACAGCGGAACGGAAGTGAGCGACAACGAACCCGCTTGGGTGAGCGACGTGCTGCGATTCTGGTTCGAAGAACTGGCCGAACTGGACTGGTTCGTGCGCAACGATGCTGTCGACGACCGCATCCGGCAGCGCTTCCTATCCTTGTACGGAGACATCACGGCGGATGGCGGCGTGCCGCTGACGTCGCCGCCGCGGATGCTGCTCGCCGCCGTGCTGGTACTCGACCAGTTTTCACGCAACCTCTATCGCGACGACCCGCGCGCTTTCGAGGCCGACGCCGATGCCCGCAAGCTCGCGCGCAGCATCGTCACGCAGGGCATCGATCGCGCAATGACGCCGCGGGAACGGCTGTTCGTCTACCTGCCGTTCGAGCACAGCGAGAATGCGGACGACCAGGCGCTGGCCGTGCGTCTCATCGCGACGCTCGGCAATGAGTACTGGTCGCGCTACGCCGTGGCCCACCAGGCCACGATCGCCCGCTTCGGGCGCTTTCCGTTTCGCAACGCCGCGCTCGGCCGCGTTGCGACGGCCGACGAAGTCGTCTACATGAGTGAAGCGACGAAGGGCTGAGACCGGTCAGTCTGCTGCCGGAGGCCAGCCATGGGCTTTGGCCACGACTGTGCCTTCGCGCGCCGTGAGTTCGCGGAACAACGCCGACAGGCGTTGCGTCACCGGTCCTGGCTGGCCGTTACCGATCTGCCGGCCGTCCACCTTCGTGACCGCCGCGAGCTCACCCATCGTGCCGGTGCAGAACATCTCATCGGCGCAGTACGCCTGGGTCAGCGTCAGGTCGACCTCCTCGTGCGCGACGGCGTGCGTGCGGCAAAGCTCGAGCACGGTCGAACGCGTGATGCCCTCCGGGCAGGCGACCAGCCGCGGTGTGCGCAACAAGCCCCGCTCGACGATGAACACGTGCGTCGCATTCGTCTCGGCGATGAAGCCGCGCTGATCGAGCATCAGCGCGTCGTCGGCACCCGCCACGTTCGCCTCGATCTTGGCGAGGATCGACTGGATCAGGTTGTTGTGGTGGATCTTCGGGTCCAGGCAGTCGGGCGGGAAGCGCCGCACGCTGCTGGTCACCAGGCTCAGGCCACCCTTTGCATACACGGGTGCCTTGTGCTCGGCGAGCACGATGAGGGTTGGTCCCTGCGTATTGAGCCGGGGATCCATTCCCGAGGTGATCTTCACTCCACGAGTGAGGGTCAGGCGGATATGCACGCCGTCGAACATGCCGTTGGCCTCGAGCGTGCGACGAATCTCGTGGGTGATCGTCTCGCGCGTCGGGATCTGCGTGAATGCGAGCGCCTTGGCCGAATTCACCAGGCGGTCGAGGTGCTGTTCGAGCCGGAAGATGCGGCCACTGTACAGCCGCAATCCTTCCCAGACTGCGTCGCCGCCCTGCACGGACGAGTCGAACGGGCTGATGCGCGCCTGGTCACGATGCACCAGCTCGCCGCTGACGTTGACGATCAGGTTGCGATTGCGTTCGTCGAATTTCTGCAGCAAGGGATCACCTCAGGCGCGCAGGCGGTGCGCGCGCAGCCTCTCGTACAAGGGACGGCACCGCGCCGCGATCTCGGCGACGGCGGGGGGAAGCGGAGTCATCGCGGCGCCCCCGGACGCCGCCGGTGGTGGCGCCTCGAAGCCGGTTGATTGCTCGACCCGGTCGTACCAGTGCCTGGCCCAGATACCGTCCGATTCACGCCGCCCGGCCGGCCACCACAGCATGCGATCGGTGAACGGCACCCCGAGCGCCGCACACAGCGCACGCAGCATCGGCTCGGGGCGATCGAGCAGGTCGGCGGAGTCGAGCACGGCCGGCACCTTGCCGGTGCGCCCGATCACGTGTTCGAAGATCTCGACCTGCTGCGGCAGGCCCGTGGCCAGCAGGTCGAAGTTCGAGAGCTTCTCGCCGAGCGACGCGAGCATCACCGACGGGTCGCGGATCAGGAAGGCATGTGTCACCGAGTCGAGCCACTCTCGCCCCATGTGCGGCAGCAGGTGGTGCGACATCTGCTTCTGGTAGAGGACCCGGATGTTCGACGGTACCGAGGCCCGCAGTGAGTCAACCACACGACGCCAGTCCGTATCATGGTGCGCGATGATTTCGTCGCGGCCAGGGTGATCCAGGCCCGTTACTTTCAGGTAATGCGCGTAGAACGGCTCGTCGATGACGATCGTGTCGCCGCGGTTTTCCCACGAGCGCATGAACGCCGTCGAAAGGTTGCGCGGCCCCGACCACATCGCCAGTCGCAGCACGCCGTCATCCGTCGCGGATACCGTCCGTTCCATTGCATCCAGCCTGACGCGCGGCCACGGCCGCGCGCGGGCATCTTAGGGGATCGGCTTGCGGAAGCGGTAGATGAACTGGTCCGTCTTGCCGCGGATGGACTCGTCGAACACGAGCTTGGTGTGGTCGTCTGCGGGGTGCGCCAGCACCTTGCTCTCGCCGTCGAGGACGAACCCGGCCTCGGCAAAGTCCCGCTTCACGAGCGCCGGATCGATCCGGTGCAGCGTGTCCACGACCTTGGCGGCGTCACCGCCGGGATTGGCGACGTGATCCTGCACGACGACCACGCCACCCGGCTTGAGCCCGGCGAAGAGCCGCTTGAGCAGTTCGTCCGGGTCGGTCTTGTTCCAGGAGCCGTCCTCCGGACGCCAGTACGCGTCGTGGTAGCTCATCACGAACAGCGCGGCATCGATCGATGCCGGCGCCAGCTGCAAGTCACCCACTTCGGCCGTGATCTGCTGCACATTGCCGAGCCGTCCGTCGGCGTAGCGCTTGGCGATGCCCTTCTCCGCGAACTTCGCATACGGCGGGTTGTTGTAGGCGATCACCTGGCCCTTCACGCCGACCGTACGGGCGAGGAGTTCGGTGTAATAGCCGCTGGCCGAGAACATGTCGGCCACCCGCATGCCGGGCGCGACACCCATGAATGCCAACACTTCGGCCGGCTTGGCGACGGCGTCCCGTTCGAGATCGGCCTTGGGGCGATCGGGGCTGGCAATGGCTGCGGCGACCGCGGCACCACTGGCGACGGCTGCGTCCACCGGATCGGCCGCATGAGCGACCGGCCACGAAACTGCCGCGCAGATCATCAGGACTCGAAGTGCGTTCATCGCTCGCCCCCCGCCGGTCCTGCCAGTCTTCCGAAGCTGGCGATGCTAGCCCCGAACGGCGGCGTGTCATGACTCGCAGACTGTGTTTGCGTCGAGTCGATGACGCTGTGCGGTGAACGGACGCCGAACCCCGCCGTCACGCCAGAACGCGATACAGCATCCGCGTCGCGACGATCAACAGGAAAGCGCCGAAAGCCGCGGACAGCTTCCGCCGATCGAGCGAGTGCGCGAGCTTTGCACCCAGCGGCGCGACCAGCCACGAGATTGGCGCAACCAACGCGAAGCCGACCAGGCTGACGTAGCCGATCGTCAACGGCGGCAGCGCAGCGGCCTCGGTGGGACGAGCCAACAGGTAACCCGCTGTCGCCGGTAACGCAATCCACAAGCCCAGCAGCGCCGCGGTACCCACCGCCCTGTGCACCGGCTCGCCGCACAACGTCATGGTGGGCACGCTCAACGTGCCGCCGCCGATCCCCATCATCGCGGAGATCGCGCCGATGAACGCCGGGATCAGCGCTCCGGCGGTGCCGCCCGGCAGCGACGGCCGCAGCACGACGCGATCGAGCGGCAGCAGCATCTTGAGCGCGGACAACAACGCCACCGCACCGAAGAGTGCGGCGAGCACCTTGCCGTTCACGCGTGACGCGGCGAGCGAGCCCGCGAGCGCACCGACGACGATCGGTATGGCCCAACGCTTCACGAGTGCGAAGTCGACGGAATTGCGACTTGCATGGGCACGCGACGAGGAAAGGGCCGTGGGCACTATCGTCGCCATGGACGTCGCCACGGCGACATGCAGCGAAACGGCGCGATCGACACCGGCAGCGCCGAGGGCCAGGTCGAGCGCCGGCACCAGCACGATGCCGCCCCCGACTCCGAGCAGTCCCGCGATCAACCCGCCCGCCGCGCCTGCAGCGACGAGTGCGGCGATGACGGGCAACCAGCTTGCGTACGCTTCCATCAGTTCCGGTTCATCGTGGAAAACCGCAGCCACTCTGCGAACAGTCGGGCGCCTGGGCCATTGCCCGGTCGGCCGCGCTATAGTGCCGGAAAACAGCGAGCCGGCCATCACGACCGGTGCCTGGCGGGGAGAGGACGAGGACCATGAGTGAAACCAGCGGCGGTGAAGTGCTTGCGCGCATGCTGCAGGCAGAAGGTGTCGAGAAAGTCTTCGGCATCATCGACGGCACGTACTTCGGCTTCTACTCGAACCTGCACAAACTGGGAATCGAGATCGTCACGCCGCGGCACGAATCCTGCGCGGCACACATGGCCGGCGCCTATGCACGACTGACCGGCAGGCTCGGCGTCTGCATGGCCAGCAACGGTCCCGGCGTCGCAAACCTGCTGCCGGGACTCGTGGTCGAGAACGCGGAAGGCAATCGCGTGCTCGCGATCACGAGCTGCCGCCGTCCGCAGATCGTCTACCCCGACCGCGGCGGTGCCTACCAGGCATTCGACCAGGTCGGCGCGATCAAGCACTTCGCGAAGTGGAGCAACGCGGTCGTTTCGTTCGATCGCGTCGCCGAACTCGGCCGCACCGCGATTCGCAACTGCTGGGAAGGACGACCGGGCGTCGTGCACCTCGACGTGCCGGAAACGATCATGAACGGCAAGGTGAAGGCGGACGTCGCCATCTGGCAGCCGCAGCAGTTCCGCAACACGCACGCCATCGTGCCGGCGCCAGACCAGGTCGCGCAGGCTGCCGACATGCTGGCCGCAGCCGATTTGCCGATCATCCATGCCGGCAGCGGCGTGATCCATGCGGCGGCCTACGACGAACTGCGTCGCGTGGCCGAGGCGCTGCACGCACCGGTGACGACCAGCTGGGCCGGCCGCGGCGTGCTGCCCGAGACGAATCCGCTCGCCATCCCGATGGCGCTGATCAAGCTCAACAACCAGGTTCGCAACGACGCCGACGTCGTGCTGGTCGTGGGTTCGCGCCTCGGCGAAACCGACTGGTGGGGCAAGGCACCGAACTGGCGGCACCCGTCCGAGCAGAAGATGATCCAGGTCGACATCGACGGTCACGTCCTCGGCGCCAACAAGCCTGCGGCGCTCGCCGTGATCGCAGACGCCAGGCTGTTCCTGGCTGCGCTGGCCACCGAACTCGAGAGTCGCAAGGCTCGCATGAACCTCGACTCACGCCGGCGCCAGGTCGCGAGATACCACGAGATCATCCGCAGCGAGCGCGCGAAACTCGACGAGAAACTGCAGGACATGGCCGTGCCCATGAACCCGGCGCACGTCGCGCACGTCTGCCAGCAGGTCTTCCCGGAAGGCACCACGCTCGTCGCCGACGGTGGCAACACGGCGGTGTGGGCGATGTTCTTCCACGAGATGCGCGTGCCGAACACGCTGCTCTCGACGTTCAAGTTCGGCATGCTCGGCGCCGGCGTGGCGCAGGCCACCGGTGCGGCCGTGGCGCGGCCGGACAAGCCTGTCTGCTGCATCATCGGCGACGGCGCAATGGGGTTCCATCCGCAGGAGATCGAGACCGCGGTGCGCAATGGCCTGCAGGTGATCTTCCTCGTGCTCTGCGACAAGCAGTGGGGCATGGTGAAGATGAACCAGCAGTTCGCGCTCAAGCCGATCAAGACCCTGATCAGGAAGTCGCTCGGGCCTGACGAGACGATCAAGGCCGACCTCGGCGAGATCTGCTTCGACAAGCTGGCCGAGTCGATGGGAGCCCACGGCGAACGCGTGGCCGATCCGCGCGAACTGCGACCCGCGATCGAACGTGCGCTGGCGGCCGGCGGCCCAGCCGTGATCCACGTAGACGTCGACCCAGTCAAGCACATGTGGGCGCCGGGGCTCATGTACTTCAAGGACATGCACCTCGAGCCCAAGGGCAAATGAACGAGCTCGATGCGGTCCGGCTGCACTTCAGCCCGGAATCGCTGGTCGCGCTCGACGTCATCCTGGCGTTCGTGCTGTTCGGCGTCGCGCTCGACATGCGCGTCGCGGACTTCAAGGGCATCCTGACTTCGCCGCGCGGGACGCTGATCGGTCTGTTCGCTCACTCGGTGCTGCTGCCGGCGGTCGCATTCGCGCTCACGATGGTGCTGAAGCCGGCACCGAGCATCGCGCTCGGCATGATCCTCGTCGCCTCGTGCCCGAGCGGCAACATCTCGAACTTCCTCGTCAACTACGGTCACGGCAATACGGCGCTGTCCGTCACGATCGCCGCGTTCTCGATGCTCGGCTCGATCGTCTTCACGCCGTTCAATCTGTCTTTCTGGGGTGAGCTGAACCCCTACACGCGGCCGATTCTGCATGCGGTGACGCTGAGCCCGTGGGAAGTCTTCGGCACGATCGTCGTGCTGCTCGCGATCCCGACCGCGCTCGGCATGTTCACGGCGCACCGCTGGCCCGCGCTGGCGCAACGCATCCGCGGCCCGTTCCGCGCGCTGTCCCTGGTGTTCTTCGCGGTCTTCGTGGTCGGCGCGCTGGTCGTAAACTGGGACTTCTTCCTCAAGTACGTCGAACGGGTCGTGCTGTTCGTCTTCCTGCTGAACGCTTTCGCGCTGCTCACCGGCTATCTGACGGCCAGGGCCGCGCGCCTGCCCGAGGCCGACCGGCGCGCAGTCGCGCTCGAAGTGGGCATCCAGAACTCCGGGTTCGGCCTGGTGCTGGTGTTCAACTTCTTCGGCGGCCTGGGCGGCATGGCGATCGTGGCCGCGTGGTGGGGCATCTGGCACATCGTCGTGGGCACGTCGCTCGCCGCCTGGTGGCGCCGGCACCCGCCGACGCCGCTGCCTGCCGGGGCCACCGCATGAGTGGCCGGCGCATCTTCGTCACGGGCGGCGCGGGCTACCTCGGCAGCACGCTGCTCAAGGCGCTCGGGCCACGCCTGCAGTCCGGTGAGATCGACGTCCTCGTCGCGAGTGATGTGCGTGAAGCGCCGGCGCAGTCGCGGCTGCCGGGCGTCGAGTACGTCTTGCACGACGTGCGATCGCCGGGCCTCGCGCCGCTGCTCACCGCCCGCGCCATCGACTCCGTCGTGCACCTGGCGGCGATCGTCACGCCGGGCGCCAGATCCAACCGCGAGCTCGAGTACGCCGTCGATGTACTGGGGACGCAGAACGTGCTCGAGGCGTGCGTGGCCTCGGGCGTCCGGCAAATCATCGTCACCTCGAGCGGCGCGGCGTATGGCTACCACGCCGACAACCCTGAGTGGCTCAGCGAAGACGATCCCGGTGCGCGGCAACGAAGCCTTCGCCTACTCGCACCACAAGCGGCTGGTGGAGGAAATGCTGTGCGTGTACCGGCGCGAGCATCCGGAACTCCGCCAGGTCGTCTTCCGCGTCGGCACGATCCTGGGCGAGACAACGCGTAACCAGATCACGGCAATGTTCGACAAGCCCCGGATCATCGCGCTGCGCGGCGCGCGCAGCCCGTTCGTCTTCATCTGGGACCAGGACGTGGTCGGCGCGATCGAGCACGCGCTGCGCACCGGCGCAGCCGGCATCTACAACGTCGCGGGCGACGGGGCGCTCAGCATTCAGGAGATCGCCGGCCGCCTCGGCAAGAAGTGCCTGACGTTGCCGCCGTCCCTGCTGCGCGCGGTGCTCGCGACGCTGCACCCGCTTGGACTCACCCGCTACGGTCCCGAACAGGTCGATTTCCTGCGTTACCGGCCCGTGCTCGACAACCGCCGGCTCAAGGAGGAACTGGGCTACACGCCGCGCAAGACGTCGAGAGAAGTCTTCGACTTCTACTGCCGCGCGCACGGACTCGGCGCAGGCCAGGCCTGATGCGCCGCTCGTTCGACGGTGCAACCGTGGTGGTGAGCGGCGCGGGCAGCGGGCTCGGTCGTGCGCTGGCGTTTCGATTCGCTCGCGGCGGTGCCAGCATCGTCGCGTTGGATCGCGACTCCGGCGCAGTCGCAGCGGTCGCGGGTGAATTGGCGCAAGCCGGTTTCGAAGCGCTCGCCTGTTCCTGCGACGTCACCGACGCCAGTGCGTGCCAGGCCGCCATCGAGGCAACCGCTGCACGCTTTGGCCGCATCGACGTGCTCGTCAACAATGCGGGCATTTCACACCGCAGCGCCTTCGCAGCGACGGAGACAGCGGTCCTGCGTCGCGTCGTCGAAGTGAACCTGTTCGGCGCGATCAACCTCACGCGCCCCGCCCTGCCGGCACTGCAACAAGCGCGCGGCCTGATCATCGCCGTCTCGAGCGTCGCCGGTTTCACGCCGTTGATCGCACGCACAGGGTATGCGGCGAGCAAGCACGCGCTGCACGGATTCTTCGAGAGCCTGCGCACGGAACTCGCACCCGACGGCATCGACGTGATGATGGTGTGCCCGTCGTTCATCGCGACCGGCATCGACCGGAACGCGCTCGGGCCGGACGGCGGCGCAGCGACGCACGCACAGGTCGTCGTCGGGCGACCGCTGCAGCCAGACGATGTCGCGGACCGTGTGTTTCGCGGCGCCGAACGCAGCAGCCGCCTGCTGTTGATCGGCCGCACGGCGCGCACCGCATGGTGGGTGAGCCGGCTGGCGCCCTCGCTCTACGAACGCATCATGGCGCGGAAACTGCAAGGCGAGATGGCGCCGTGAATTCCCCGCACCATCCTCCGCCCGGTCCGGGGCGGCCACGGCGCCTGTCGGCCATGCTCGCGGATATCGCCAACGATCCAGCACGGGAGCGGATTGCAATTGCCGACGTCCGCAATGCGATGGGTGACCGTGCGTTCGGTGCGCTGCTGTTCGTGTTCGCAGCACCGAACACGCTGCCGGTCAACGCGCCGGGCGTGTCGGTCGTGCTCGGCATCCCGCTGCTGTTCCTGTCGCTGCAGCTGATGCTCGGGTTCGCCTTGCCGTGGTTGCCGCGCGCGGTGGTCGAGGCCACGGTCACGCGGCAGGGCTTCGCCCGCGTGATGAACGTGGTGGTCCCCTGGATTCGACGCGCAGAACGCCTGTCCGAGCCACGCTGGCCGCTACTGGCCACGGGGCTGGCCGAGCGGCTGATCGGCCTGGTCTGCGCCATCCTCAGCATCGTGCTGATCCTGCCAGTGCCGTTCGGTAACATGGGTCCAGCCATCGCGATCTGCGTCCTGGCCTTCGCCCTGCTGGAGCGGGACGGCAAGGCCACGCTGGCCGGCCTGGCGACCACCATCGCAGCGCTGGTGCTCGCCTGGGGGGTGATCATGGCCATCGTGAAGGCGGTATCCTTGCTCGTCCGCCATTGGCTGGGCATCTAGTCCGCAGGCAACACGGGAACGCGACACCATGAAGATCCAGGTCAGGCATTCGCTCAAGACGGACGTCGGTTCGGCCTTCAAGCTCTGCACCGAGCAGAAGAGCCAGGAGGCGATCTACGGCAAGCTCCCCGGGACCGACGTCAAGATCAAGCGCGAAGGCCGCGCGCCGAACGTGAAGCTGAAGATCGCGCGCAAGATGCCGGCCAATCCGCCGGCGGCGCTCAAGCGGCTGGTGCCGTCGACCAACGAGGTCTCGCACACCGAGGACTGGGCGGTGGATGGCGACGGCTATTCAGCCGACATCGTCGTCGAGATCAAGGGCGTTCCGGTGAAGATCGTGGGCACCAAGGCCCTGCAGCCCGAAAAGGGCGGCAGCTCGGTGCAGTGGGACTTCGACATCACCAGCGGCATCCCGCTGCTCGGCGGCCTGATCGCCTCGTTTGCGGGCGACGAACTCAAGCAGAACCTCGCGGACGAGTTCAAGGTCCTCAAGGCGTCGGTCTAGCCCGGCAGCCACAGGATTGCTGCAGCGCAGCTAGCCATAAGCGAAATGTGGCTTTGCGTGGCGCGCGCTACGCTAGGGTCATGCCAAGCATGTCGCCGATGGACCGGGCGTTCTTCCTGCTCGAAACCGAGCAGAGGCCGATGAATGTCGGCTTGCTCGTCGTATTGAAAGGCCGCAGGTCGGCGCGGGGGCGCCCTGGGGACGAACTCGTCCGCAGGATGTTGCGCTGCCCTGTCGGCCCTCCGTTCAACCAGCGCCTGGCCGAGAACGTCTTCGCCGGCTGGCCGGTCCTCGTGGAAGACGATGACATCGACCCGGCGGAACAGGTGTTCCGCCACGATCTGCCCGACGACAGCGACGTCCAGGCCCTGCTCGACCGGATCTGCGCGCTGCACGCGAAGCGTCTCGATCGCTGCCGCCCGCTGTGGGAGGTGCATGTCTTCGACGGGCTTGCCGGGAACTGCGTCGGCCTCTACTTCAAGACGCACCACGGGCTGATCGACGGCATCGGCTTCATCAAGGTCATCCAGAACATAGTGACCCGCACGGCCTCGGCGCGGAGTCCGCAGGCGTTCTGGCGGGGATTGCCCCGGGCCGCGCACACGGCGGAATCGTCGCGCAAGGGCGGCCTCGCCACCGAACTGCTGCACACCGGTATCGCGGCGGGCCGCACCGCAGGCGATCTGGTCAAGTTGATGTGGCACGTCGGCCGTCGCGACCTCGGGATCGGCCGGGGCATGGCCACGCCCTTCGTCGCAACCCCCGACGTGCTCAAGGCGGCGCCGTCGCCGAACCGCGTCATGGCTCACTGCTCGCTGCCCCTCGCGCGGGTGCGTGCCGTCGCGAAGCGCGGCAACGCGAAGATCAACGACGTGCTGCTCGCCGTGCTCGACATAGCGCTGAACCGCTACCTCGCGGAGCACGGCTTGCACACCAAGCGACCGCTCGTCGCCGACATGCCCGTGGCGCTGCACGAAGGGCCCGGCGCCGGCAACCGGATCACGATCCTGCAGGTGCCGATGGGCCGCCCCGGCGGCACACCCGCCGAGCGACTCGCCGACATCGTGGCCGAGACCCGGCTCGTGAAGGAAGAGGTCAAGTCGATCGGCGCGGACGCGCTCTTCATGTACTCGATCTTCGAGCACGCCGTCGCCAGCGCGATCGAGTCGCTGAACCTCGGCGACTTGCCGATGCTGGCCAACGCGGTGATCTCGAACCCCGCCGGTCTCGAGGGCAAGGTCTATTTCAACGGCCTTGCCGTGGAACTCGCGCTGCCGGTGTCCGTCGTCGCGCATCACCAGGTGCTCAACATCACGATCAGCAACTACGACGATGAACTGCACGTCACGTTCATCGCACTGCGCGAGGCAGTCCCCGACGTGCAGCGACTGGCCGACGCGACCATGCGTGCGCTGGTCGAACTGCAGCATTCGCTCACGCAACGCCCGGCCAGCGCTGGCAAGAAGGCCCCGCAGGTCGGCAAGCATGCCGCCCCGAAGCGTCGCCAGGGCCCGGCAAGGGCAACAAAGGCTTCGACCGCGACGCGCCACTTGCATTAGTCTTCGTCCCAACTCCCCGACGGCAGGGCTCACCGCGTGGACATCGGTGCAATCGCGCGCGACCTCGCAGTCGCTGCCCGGCTCGGTGCACGCAGGCTCGTGCGGCACCGCGGCGCAGCCGCTGCCGAGCGGGCTCCGCCAGACCTCGCGGCATGGCGCCACGAACTCGAGGCCTGGGTGCGAACCGTGCCGGTGGAGTCACTGGCGGAGCATCGCTTCATCGAGTTGCCCGCAACGCGGCCACCGTGGTTCGACACGGGACTGCAGGTCGTTGCCGGCGACACGCTCACCTGGTTCGCGGCCGGCCGCGTGTACCTGTCGCGGGCCCTCGATATCTGGGTGCCACCGTCGTTTCAGCTCTGGGCAAAGACCGGCGCCGCGGGCACGGTACTGCGCGGCACGCGCGATACTCACAGCTTCCAGGCAGACGCCGACGGTCCGCTGCAGCTCGCGAGCTATTTTCCCGGCGAATGGTCCACCCCGCAGGGCGACCTCGGGCACGGCGCAGGTGACTACGGCAAGGTCTCGGGCGGCCTGCTCGTGCTGCTGCTCAAGTGGCGGCCGGGTGTCGAGCCCGCATCGGTGTTGCGCGAGACGGAAAAGCACGCGCCCATGCCAGCGCCTGTCGCGGCCGAGGCATCGCGTCTCGCAGCGACCTCACCCGCGCCCGCCGGCTGGGACTACCTCTGGTACCTGGGTCCCGGCGAGATCTATCGCCCGGCCCATGCGCCCGATGGCAAGCCTTCGGTGTGCTGCGATACGCACGGCGACGTCGGTATCCTGCGTCGTCCAGCCGCGCTGCCGCTGCAGCCGGGCACGTTCCTGAGCTGGCGCTGGCGCGTCGACAGCCTGCCGATCGACCTGCGCGAGGACAGCCTGCCCTCGCACGACTACCTGAGCATCGCCGTCGAGTTCGACGACGGCCAGGATCTCACCTACTACTGGAGCGCGGCGCTGCCGGTCGGCACCGTCTATCGCTGCCCGCTGCCCACCTGGAAGGACAAGGAAACGCACGTGGTCGTGCGCTCCGGGCCGGACGAGCTGGGTCGCTGGCTCGATGAACGCCGCGATGTCCACGAGGATTACCGGCGCTGTATCGGCGGCCCCGCCCGTCACGTGGTACGTGTCTGGCTGATTGCCAACAGCCTCTTCCAACGCGGCCACGGTCGGTGTGAGTATTCGGGGATCGAATTCGAACAACCGGATGGACACCGCCTCAAGGTGCTCTGATCCGCTTTGACAGACGACGAGCTAACCGCAGGGGAACGGACAATGCATGGGTTGATGATGGATACGCCGCTGCTGATCACCGAGATCATGCGGTTCGCCGAACGCAACTTTGCCGATCGCGAAATCGTTTCGGTGACGTTCGACAATCCGCGGCACCGCACCAACCTGGGCGAGGTGTTCCGCCGTGCGCGCAAGCTCGCGAATGCACTGCAGGCAGCAGGCGTCAAACAGGGCGACCGGGTTGCAACGCTCGCCTGGAACGACTACCGCCACCTGGAGCTGTACTACGCCGTCTCCTGCATGGGTGCCGTGCTGCACACGGTCAATCCGCGGCTGTTTCCGGAACAGCTCGAGTTCATCATCAACCACGCCGAAGACAAGCTGCTGTTCATCGATCCGACCCTGCTGCCGGCGCTTGCGCCGCTCGCCGGCAAGCTGCCGACGGTCGAGAAGACCATCGTGATGACGTCGGCCTCCGCAGTGCCGGCCGCGGTCGCTGGCAAGTTGCCCGACTACGAATCCTTCATCGCCGGCCACCCGGATACGTTCGACTGGCCCGAACTCGACGAACGTGCCGCGAGTTCGCTCTGCTACACGTCGGGCACGACGGGCAACCCGAAGGGTGTGCTCTTCAGCCACCGCTCGACGGTTCTGCATGGCTACGGCGGCACGCAGGTGGACGCACTGGGCCTCTCGTGCCGCGACACCGTTCTCGCCGTCGTGCCGATGTTCCACGCGAATGCGTGGGGCCTGCCGTACAACGCGCCGATGGTCGGCGCCAAGCTGGTGTTTCCGGGCCCGAAAATGGGCGACGCAGCCACGCTAACGCAGTTGATGAACGAAGAGAACGTGACGCTGGCCGCGGCGGTGCCGACCGTCTGGATGATGCTGCTCGCGTACCTGGACCAGACCGGCAGCAAGCTCCAGACGCTGAAGCGCACCGTGATCGGTGGCTCGGCCGTGCCGATCCAGATGATTCGCGATTTCCGCGACAAGCACGGCGTCACGGTGATCCAGGGCTGGGGCATGACGGAGACGAGCCCGCTCGGCTCGGTGAGCACGTTGCGACCGGAGCAGGAAGTCCTGCCGCTGGAGGAGCAGACCCAGCTGCGCGCCAGGGCGGGTCACGGCATCTTCGGCATCGCGATGAAGATCGTGGACGACGCAGGCAAGGAACTGCCGTGGGACGGTGTCAGCTCCGGCGAGCTGAAAGTTCGCGGCCCCTGGGTCTGCAGCGGATACTTCAGGCTCGACGACTCGCCGGCGCACTCGGAGCCGGACTGGTTCGCGACCGGCGACGTCGCGGTCATCCACCCGAACGGCTTCCTGCAGATCACCGACCGCGCGAAGGACGTCATCAAGTCGGGCGGCGAGTGGATCAGCTCGGTCGACCTCGAGAACTGCGCGTGCGGTCATGCCGACGTGCTGATGGCTGCGGCGATCGGCGTGCGTCACCCGAAGTGGGACGAGCGGCCGATCCTGCTCGTCGTGCCGCGACCGGGCAGCCAGCCGCAGGCTGAGTCGATCCTCGCGCACCTCGCGCTGCACTTCGCCAAGTGGCAGTTGCCGGACGCGATCGTGTTCGTCGAGGCGCTGCCGATGACGGCAACGGGCAAGATCAACAAGCGGTCGTTGCGCGACTCGTATGGCCAGACGCTGATGCAAGCCGCGAAGGCGTAAGACCGCCGGACCGCACGATCCGGTTCGATCGGATCGAGGCACGTGAGCTGTTGCAGTCGCGCAGTCACCCGGTTCTGCTTCGATCCGGGAGACACGCCATGAACCCGTCCGTGGGGGCTCGCGCTCAAGCCTGCATGCGTTGCAGCAGCGTCTCGGCCTCGCCGAGCGACATGTTCTTCGGCACCGGGTAATCGCGCGCGGCCTCGACCATTGCAGCGCGCGCAACCGTCGGCACGTCGGCCGGCTTGAGCGCAGCGACCTTCTCGGGAATGCCGACGCCGCGATTGAGTTCACGCACGCGATCGATGAACCGCTGCGCCAGGACGTCCGGCGGCTCTCCCGCCTTGCCCGCCCCGATCACCACGGCCAGTTCCGCCAGACGCTCGCGCGCCAGCGGCGCATCCTTGATGAAGTCGAGCACGTACGGCAGCGTGATCGCGTTGGCCAGCCCGTGCGGCACGCCATACATGCCACCGAGCTTGTGCGAGAAGGCGTGCACATAGCCGACGTACGCCTTGGTGAACGCGAGCCCGGCATAGAAGGATGCAAGCGCCATCGCCTCGCGTGCTGCCATGTCGTTGCCGTCGTCATAGGCGCGCTGCAGGTTGCCGAAAATCATGCGCACGGCAGCGACACAGTGCTGCTCGGTGTCCGCGTGCGGCCAGCGGTTGATATAGGCCTCGATGGCGTGCGTAAGCGCGTCCATGCCCGTTGCGGCGGTGATCGGCCGGGGCATGCCCTTCATCAGCAGCGGATCGAGCGCCGCCGCGAGCGGCACGAGCTTCGGGTCGATGACAGCGGACTTCGAATGCTGGACGGGGTCGGTCACTACCGCAGCCACGGTCACTTCGGACCCGGTGCCTGCCGTGGTCGGAATCGCGAACAACGGCAGCATCGGCTTGCCGACCTTGAGCATGCCGACGAGCTTTGCCGGTGACTTGCCCGACACCGCCATCGCGCCGATGACCTTGGCCGCATCGATCGCCGATCCCCCGCCCACGGCAAGGATCGCGTCGCTGCGATGCGCGCGCACGGCCTCAAAGCCGGCCTGCAGCACGGGATAGGTCGGATCCGGCGTGATGCCGTCGTGCACGGCGACGTCGATGCCCTGCGCCAGCAACGCCTGTCGCAGCGGCTCGACCAGGCCCAGCTTCACGAGCACGGCGTCGGTGACGATCATCACGCGCCGGTAGCCGAACTGGCCGATGCTCGCGCACAGGCGCAGCGAGGCGTCGGGGCCGACGAACAGCGTGGGACGCGGGATCGCGACAGCCCGTGACACGGGCCAGGTCAACGGTTTGAGCAGTCGGTACCCGAACAGGCGCAACGCGAAGAGCGACGACATGGCAGCCTCAATCCCCAGTATTGATGCGCTGCATCATGAGGTGATCGCGAACCCCTGCCAAGTCGGAATGATCCGGATGCCGGCCCGGTCGATCAGCCAGGCAAGGCGCCCACCGCCTGCAACGCCTGCAGGTACTGTTCCGCGCGCCGCTCGGCGAAGAAGTCGATCGTCAGGCCCAGCGCCGCCAGCAGCAGCAGGCCGACCGCGAATCCGTGCTGCGACGGTTTGCCCATCACGAACACGAAGAACAGCGCGAGCAGCACGGCCACGGCATAGCCAATCCGGTACTGCGCAAAGCTCCCGACGACCTGCCGGATGCGCGGCCCCTCCTCGGCAGCGAACTGCGCAGGGTTGCTGCGCTGCTGTTCGATCAACTGTTGCGACTGCGCATCGCTGCGGAAATAGACCGTGCCACCCACGCTGAGGCCGAGCCCGGCCATGATCAGCAGCGCCATCGCCAGTCCGCGCGCGAACGGCTCGCGCGCCACGAACCAGAGCACGATCGCGCCGACCAGGCTCACGACCCCCGCGGCCAGGATCCAGAACGCCTCGGCCTTCTCACCCGCGAAGTACCAGCGCACGATCTGCTCAAAATCCATGGCCGCCCCCTTGATTCAGGGAATCGCGTGCGGCGCGATGCGCTCGCTCCACGGCACGGCCCGTTCAACCTGCGCGGCGAGCCGGAACAACGTCGCTTCGTCGCCGATGCGCGCCGTGAACAGCATGCCCATCGGCAGGCCGTCGTCGGTCCAGTGCAGCGGCAGCGACAGCGAGGGCTGGCCCGTCACGTTCGCGATCATCGTGTACGGAGAAGACTCGAACACGGGCTCGAAGGCCTCGATGATCTTGTGGCGCTGGCTCAGCAGCGCGGCACCAGGCAGCGACGTCAGCAGCTTCATGCCCTGGCGTTGCATCGTCGTCAGCTTGTGCGCACCGATCGGTAGCGGTGGCACACCCACGGTAGGCGTGAGCAGCACGTCGAAATCTGCCGACCAGGCCAGCCACTGGCGCGAAAAGGTCTGCATGGTCCAGAGCGCGGCGGCGACTTCACCTCCCGATTGCGCTTCACCCATCTTCGCCAGCACCCAGGTGGCGAGCTCGACGTCGTCGCTGCGAGCCTCCCGCCCGACCAGCATGGGAGCCAATCGCAGCGTGCCCGCGACGTCGGCCGCGATCAGCGACGCGTAGCTTGCGACGAACGATTCCGGTGGCAGTGGCAGCTTGACCTCCACGAGTTCGTGCCCGAGCGCCGCCAGCGCGCGCGTGGTGGCTTCGAGCGCCTTGCGATTCTCCGGATGCAGTGTCTTGCCCAGGCCGGGATCGAACGAGAACGCGATGCGCAGCCGGCCGGGCTCCTGCCGCGTCTCGTCCAGATAGGGACGCACGGGCGCCGGCAGCTTCATGAGTTGCTGCGGGTAGTCGCCACAGGTGGCATCGAGCAGCGCGGCGCTGTCGCGAACGGTGCGCGCAACGACGTGCTCACCGATGAATCCCCACCAGACGTCTGGTGCATTGGGTCCGGTCGGGTTACGGCCGCGACTCGGCTTCAGCCCAACCAGCCCGCAATTGGAAGCCGGTGTGCGGATCGAACCGCCGCCGTCGTTCGCATTTGCGGCGGGCACGATGCGTGCGGCCACCGCAGCCGCGGATCCGCCGCTCGAACCACTGGAGGTACGCTCCAGGTTCCATGGATTGCGGGTCGGCCCGAACAACTCGGGCTCGGTGACGTTCGAAACACCCAGCTCCGGTGTGTTGGTCTTGCCGAAAATCACCAGGCCGGCCGTGCGATAACGGCGCGTCAGTTCCTCGTCCATCGCGGGCACGTAATCCTGGAACAGCCGCGAACCGAACCGCATGGGCTCACCTGCGTACGCCGTCATGAGGTCCTTGAGCAGGAACGGGACGCCACGGAACGGCCCCTCCGGCAGGCCCGCCGCGATCGCGTCGCGCGCGCGTCCTTCCATCAGGTGAATGACGGCATTGATCTGCGGATTCACCGCCGCGGTGCGCGACAGCGCCTCGTCGAGCAGTTCCGTCGGGCTCACCTGTCCCGCGCGCACGAGCTCGGCCAGGCCCAGGGCGTCGTAGCGACCGTATTCCGTGAATGCCACGTCCAATTCTCCCCGCAGCGACCGGTGAATGATCTTCCTTTCGGCCCCCACTTGCCATCGGGCCGCGTCGCGCGGAAACTCATTCTCCCCTAGAACTTTTGTTCCACGGCAGGCATGAAGTCCATGCACAGCTTGCATAACTGCACCCGTCTCTTCGCCCTGTTCGCCTCGATTGCACTCCCGTTCGCGGCCGCGCAGCCGAAGCCCGTTACCGCCGAGCGCATCATTGCCGCGGACAAGGAGCCGCAGAACTGGCTCGCCCACGGTCGCACCTACGGCGAGCAGCGCCACAGCCCGCTCAAGCAGATCAACGACGGCAACGTCGGCCAGCTCGGGCTGGCGTGGGACTACGCAACGGGCACGACACGTGGACTGCAGGCCACGCCGATCGTGGTCGACGGCCGCATGTACGCGACGGGCGTCTGGAGCGTGGTCTATGCGCTCGATGCGAAGACCGGCAAGGAGCTCTGGAAGTACGACCCCGAGGTACCGCGCGAGTGGGGTCGCTACGCCTGCTGCGACGCAGTCAATCGCGGCGTGGCGCTCTGGCAGGACGCGCTCTACTTCGCGACGCTTGACGGCCGGCTGCTTTCCCTGGATGCGCGCACCGGCCAGAAGCGCTGGGAGATCAACACTATCGACCGCACCAAGCCCTACACGATCACCGGCGCGCCGCGCGTGATCAAGGGCAAGGTGCTGATCGGCAACGGCGGTGGCGAATACGGCGTGCGCGGCTACTTCTCCGCCTACGACGCGGACACCGGCAAGCTCGCATGGCGGTTCTACACGGTCCCCGGCAATCCCAAGGATGGCTTCGAGAGCCCCGAGCTGGAAGCGGCCGCGAAGACCTGGAACGGCGAGTGGTGGGCCGGCGGCGGCGGCGGCACGGTCTGGGATTCGATGGCGTACGACCCTGACCTCGACACGCTCTACGTCGGCACGGGCAACGGCTCGCCGTGGGCGCGCTCGATCCGCTCGCCGGGCGGCGGCGACAACCTTTACCTGTCGTCGATCCTGGCGCTGAACCCGGACACCGGACGCCTGAAGTGGCATTACCAGGTCACGCCAGGCGACAACTGGGACTACACCGCCACGCAGCACATCATCCTCGCCGACCTCGTGCTCGACGGCAAACCGCGCAAGGTGCTGATGCAGGCGCCGAAGAACGGCTTCTTCTACGTCATCGACCGCGTCACGGGCGAGTTGCTGTCCGCGGACAAGTACATCCCGGCGACGTGGGCCAGTCACGTCGACATGAAGACGGGACGGCCGGTCGAGACGCCTGAGGGCGACTGGAGCAAGGAAACAAAGATCATCGTGCCGGCGGCGTTCGGCGGTCACAACTGGCACCCGATGTCGTTCAGTCCGCAGACCGGGCTGGTCTACATCCCGGCGATGCAGCCCGCAGGCATCTATCCGCCATCGACCGAGCATCTGCAGACCGGCAAGTACACGCGCCGCGACATGTTCTGGAATCCGGGCGTGGACTGGGACAACTACACCGATACGGTTTACGCGATCCTGCAGCAGACCGGCGGCAACCTGCCGCAGGACCGCGGTTACCTGAAGGCCTGGGACCCGGTCGCGAAGAAGACCCGCTGGGAAATCGAGTATCCGGCGTTCTGGAATGGCGGCCTGCTCAGCACCGCGGGCAACCTGTTGTTCCAGGGCACGGGCGACGGACGCTTCGTCGCTTACTCGGCCGATCAAGGCAAGACGCTGTGGTCCGTGCCGACGATGGTCGGCATCGTCGCGCCGCCGGTCACGTACTCGGTCGACGGCGAACAGTACGTCGCGGTGCTGGCCGGCTACGGCGGCGCGGGAGCGGTCACCGGCGGTGACCCGCGCACCATGGCGTCGGGCAAGTACCTCAACGACGGTCACATCCTCGCCTTCAAGCTCGGCGGGAAAGCGCCGCTGCCGAAGATCGCCGAACGCAACCTCGACATCCCCGAACCGCCGGCGAGCGCCGCTACGGCAGCACAGGTCGAGAACGGCAAGTACAGGTACGCGGCCAGCTGCATGGTGTGCCACGGCGCGCTGGTCGTGTCGGGTGGCGTGGTGCCTGATCTGCGCCGGCTTTCCGCCGAGAAGCACTCGATCTTCAAGCAGATCGTCTACGACGGCGTGATCCACACCGCCGGCATGCCGCGCATGGGTGACCTGGTGAGCGAACAGGACGTCGCCGACATCCAGGCGTACATCATCGAGCGCGCGAAACAGGATCGAGCCGCAGCCGCGACAGCTGCGGCTACAAAGTAGGCACTGTCACCCATTCGTGCTGGTGATCTTGCCGACGCGTCCCGCAAGCGGACGGTCGGTGAGGGCGTTCGTTCCGGGTCTTTTCCGGACGAGCGGAAAGGCAGACACGCTCGCCCGGAAAAGACCCGGAACGAACGCCTGATCGACCGCGCCTGAACGAATTCTCGTCAAAGCCCGAGAATTCGCACGGCGCATGCAACGTGGACGCGAAGCCGGGGCGTCAGTGGGAGAACGCAGGGGTGGGCTCGTCGCCGCAGGCTCCGTGTGGCTTTCCGCGCTCCGTGTCGGACGCCGCAGCTCGAACGCAGGCGCGAGGCGGCACCGCGTTTTCCGACCAGGTACGGGCACCATCGCATCGCGCCAGTTCGAGCAAGGCTCGCCGTGAATCGTGCGGTTCCTCCGCGCGATTCACGATGCGCCGTAGACCCGGAGCGCGGAAAGCCACGCGGAGCCTGCGGCGGCAGGCCGACTCGCGCCGCGTGCCTCCTCTCCCGGCAAATTACCGGGAGAGGCGCATCGTCAGAACGCGATTCGGAAATCGACGCCCCAGGCACGGGGCTCCGAGATCGACGCGAAAGGCGTGCCAAACGTGTTTGCGGTGATGTTGTTGACGCCGGTCACGTACTGGTCGTCGAATACGTTCGTGACGAACATTGCCGCGCCGTAGCGATCGTCGACGCTGGACCACGCCAGGCGCAGGTCCGTGCGGTTCGTCGCCTCGCCGACCTGGAAGTTCGGACTGATCTGGCAGGTACCCTGCAGCTGGGAATCGGCATTGCAGCGCGATTCGCCACGGTAGGCATACATCGCCGACAGGTCGAGCTTGCCGTACGTGCCGAACGACCAGACGTAACTGGCGCCGAAGGACGACGACCAGCGAGGTTCGCCGGTCGGCTCGCCCGACAGGTCGACGCCGCCTGACGTAACGTAGTCCTTATAGGTCGCGTCGATGTAAGCGAGGTTCGCCGTCAGGGTGAAAGCGTCCACGGGTTGCCAGCGTGCGTCGACGTCAAGACCGTAGGCCTCGTCGTCGCTGGAATCGACCAGGTACCTGCAGACCTCGCCCGCGGGGCACTCGAGCGAGATCGACTGCTTGTCGTAGTAGACATAGTAGAAGACCGAGGCGTTGACGATCAGGCCGAGGTCCGCGAACAGGCTCTTCACGCCGCCCTCGACGTTCCAGACGTCCTCGTTGTCGAACCTGGACAGCGGTTGCACGCTGTTGAAGCCGCCGGCCTTGTAACCCTTCGCCAGCGACCCGAACACCATCACGTCCGGCGTAACCCTGTAGTCGATCACCAGGCGCGGGCTGACGTCGTCCCACGAATCCTGCAACTTCACCTTCTGCCCCTCGATCGTCTGCCCATTGATCGGCGGGAAGGCGAACACGACGTCGAAGTTGTAGGCCTCCGGCGGGATCGGCCACGCGGGATCGGCAAAGAATCCGGCGGCCTCCAGGGCCGCGACGGTCGCGTCCAGTTCCGGCGCCTGCCGCGGACCGTTCAGCCAGCTGAATTCCTTCTCGTCGTGCGTGTAGCGCAGGCCGAACGTGACGTTCATGCGGTCGGTCGCGTGCCAGATCACGTCGCCGAACAGCGCCGTCGCCTCGAACGTGCCCTCGTTGTTCATCACCTCGCGCCACGGCAGCCCGCGCATCGTCAGCGGGATTCCGTTGGCAGCGAGCACGTCGCTGGTGAATCCGAACAGCGTGCCGTCGGGCGTGCCGGCGAGTCCGAGGTTGCGCAGTACGGTGTCGATGCTGTCGGTGAAAGCGTGCGTATCGCTCGCCTGCTTCGCGTCCTCGGAGTAGTAGCTCACGCCTGCTACCCAGTCGAAAGCGTCGCTCTGGCCCGAGAGCTTGAACTCCTGGTAGAAACTCGTGTTGTCCTCGATGTTGGCGGTGTCGAAATACAACGCGATGCGGTTGGTGCCGTCCTCGTCCTCGCGGTTGACCGTCTCGAAAGTCCGCCACGCGGTGGTCGAACGGAAGTCCGACCAGCCGAACGCGTGATCGATGAACAGCGTCGCGGCATCCAGCTTGCGCGATTCCTCGTTGCCGATGACGTCGTTGTAGACCCCAGCCTTGAGTGGATTCAGGTAGGTCGCGGGATCCGGCGGGAACGGCGCGCTCGTGGCGCTGGCGTCGAGCGCGACCAGGCCGATCGCAGGACGCGCGAACTGGTCGATCTGGTCATGGTCCCAGGTCAGCGTGGCCGACGTCTCGTCGGTGATGTCCCACTTCAGGGCGGCGCGCATGGCCCAGTTGTCCTCGGGCCAGAGGTCCTTGCCCGTCGCGGCATCCTGCACCCAGCCGTCGCTCTGGTTCCAGATGCCATTGACGCGCAGCGCAACGGCATCGCTGAGGGGCACATTGACCATGCCGTCGATCCGTCGCTTGTTGTTCTCGCCGAGGCGCAGGCGCACCAACGCGTCGAACTCGTCCGCCGGCTGGCGTGTCACGATCGACACGGCACCCGCCGCGCTATTGCGACCGAACAGCGTGCCTTGGGGTCCCTTCAGCACTTCGATTCGCTCGATGTCGTTGAACGCCAGCAGCGACGACCCGGACCGGGCCGAATAGACCCCGTCGACATAGACGCCGACCGCTGAATCCGTGCCGACGCCGAAGTCGCTGGTCTGGACGCCGCGGATCTGGTACTTCGGTTGCGTCGGGCTGTCGCCCGAGACGACCAGGCCGGGCACGAAACCGTTCAGGTCGCTCATGTCCTCGGCCGCCACGTCGTTCAGCAGGTCGTTGCCGACGACCTGGATTGCGATCGGCACGTCCTGCAGCGCCTGCTCGCGCCGCTGCGCGGTAACTACGACCACCTCGAGCGCGGGCGATACCGCCGCCGTGTCCTGGGCGACGACCGGTCGCGGTGCGACGAACGCCGCAAACGCGGCGTTGCCGGCGAAGACGGCCGCGATGGCGCGCGTCAGCTTGCGATTGCGTTGCATCATCGAATCCCCCAATGAGTGTTCCATCTGTTTTGATTCGGCTCAGTTCTTGACGGCAAGCATGTACTTCGCGACCGCGAGGCGCGTCTCCGGATCGAGGTAGTCCTGCGGCGGCATTTCCGGGTAGTCCGGCCGCTTCTTGACGGGCTGCGCGATGTAGTCGGCGAGGCCCTGCGGGTTGTCGAGGTAGAGCGCCTGGATCACCTGCACCGGCGGCCCGATCATCCGGCCGTTGTAGATGTGGCAGCCGCTGCAGATGCCGAGGAATGCGACCTTGCCGCGCTCGCTGATGTCGATCTTGCGCGGCGGCACCGGCGGCAGCAGGTACGTCGAGACGTTGGCGGTGTGCGTGAAGTCGCATTCGCCGAAATCGCCGACACCGGCCGTGACGTACTGGTGCCGGTTGACGATGCAACTGCCCGGACTGGGGCCGACCCGGATGATGTCGAGGTTCTTGCCGCCCTTGCCCTCGGCCAGCAGCAGCGCCTTGCCCTCCGGAATCGTCTCGTAACCGTTGTTGAGCATCACGTTGTCCAGCAACCGCACGCGGTCCGAGTTGGGCTCCGACTCGGGGTCGACCGTGATGTTGGCCGCGTGGCCATGGTCGGTGACGATGATGCCTGCCACCTTGTTGTTCGAGACGAGGTTGCCCTCGATCACGACGTCGTCCGCCGCCATCACCAGGATGCCCGTGCCGGACGGGATGCCCGCCACGGTCGACCCGGGCGCGCCGAAGTTCTTGGTGTTGTTGTCGACGACGAAGTTGTGCCGGAAGATCACGTCCTGCGTGGTCTTGATCGGCAGGCCCGGCGTGACGAACGCGAGCAGCCCGCCCGTGTTGTCGTGCACGTAGTTGTTCTCGACGATCGCGTGGCGGCTGTTTTCGATCTCGATGCCGGCCACGCTGTCGAACACCTCGTTGTGCGCGACGTGGACGTTGTCGCTCATGCCGATGTAGATCGCGGCGTCCGCGATGCGCGAGACGACGTTGTACTCGACCACGCCGTTCTGGCCGAGCTGCGGGAAGATGCCGTAGACGCCGGTGTCGACGATCACGTTGTTGCGGATCTCGAAGTTGTTGCCGGCCTGGCCCATCACGCCGTTGCCCTTGTAGTTGCGGATCTCGAGGTTCTCGACGACGAAGTTGTTGCCGGAATAGAGAATCGCGTCGTTGAGCTGCTTCTTGCCGTCGAGTACCGGGCGGCGTCCCGCTTCGATCACGCCGATGATCCGGATGTTGTCCTTGTCGATGTAGACCGTCTCGGAGTACGTGCCGGGCATCACGCGGATCGTCGTGCCGGGCTCTGCGTTCTTGACGGCCTGCAGGATCGACTCCCCGTCCTTGACGACGACTGAATGAGGACCCGGAGGCCCCGCCACGGACTTGAGCGAACCCGCAGTTCGCGGCAGCTTTCACTTTCTCGGCCGCTTCACCTTCGGCCTTGAACCCGCCGGCATACTCCGCGCCGCCGGCCGACGAGGTGATCACCATGTCCGACTTCGAAGCCCGCCCGAGGTAGGCGCCGCCCGCAAACACTGCGACCAGGGCAGCAATGGCGAGTACGACTTTGGCAATCTTGCTCATGAACGGATTCCCCTGGGATTGTCGAGCGGCGGCAGGCCCGAGGGCACGCGCCGCGGAATTTCAGGCATGAAAGTCTCGTCGGTCAGCGTCTGCAGGAAGTCGACGAGCAGGCCCACTTCGGTGGCGGTCAGGTCCGGCGAGCTGATGTGCCAGTGCAGATACAGCGTCTCGCCTGGTGGAACGGCATTGCCACGGCCCTTGTTGTAGAACTCCACGGTCTCGCGCAACGTGTCGAAGGCGCCGGAATGCATGTACGGCGCCGTGCGCGCGATGTTGCGCAGCGTCGGCACCTTGAAGCCGCCGCGCAGCTTGGCCGCGTGGAAGGTTTTCTCGGCGCCGGCATCGAACGGGTGGCCGACGGGCTCGGGCGCACCGATCACGGCCACCTGCCCGTTGGTAAAAAGCGGCGGCGTGTGGCATTCCGCGCACCGCGCGACGAACGAGCGGAACACGTTGAGTCCGGCAATTTCGCGGTCGGTCAGCGCCGCCGCATAGCCGTGCGCGTAGCGGTCATAGCGGCTGTTGAGGGAAACCAGCGTCGTCTGGAAGGCCGCGAGCGCCATGTAGACCTCGGCCGCGGTAATCGCATCGCCGCCGCCGGGAAACGCCTGGCGGAACAGGCGGCGATAGGATCGAGTTGGAATTGAGGCTGCGCAGCAGCCGCGCCGGCTCGTTACCCATCTCGAGCGGCGAAAAGAGCGGGCCCTGCGCCTGCGCCTCCAGCGAGCTGGCGCGGGCATCCCAGAAGAAGGACTGCAGGAACGCTACGTTCCAGAGCGTCGGCGCCGCACGGCCGGCATCCTGCCCGTGGATACCGATCGAACGCGGCTTGCCGTCCGCGAATCCACGATCCGGCCGATGACAGCTCCCGCAGGACAGCGTGCTGTCGCCCGACAGGATCGGATCGAAGAACAGGTAGCGGCCGAGGTCGATCTGCTCGGGCCGGAAACCGTCCCGGTGCTGCGGCAGCGACGTGCGCGTGCCGCCCACACCGCGATCCTGCAGCGAATCATAGAACTGGTAGAGGTCGCGCAGTTCGCAGGTACCGCCGGCCATCAGCTCGAAGCTCGGCGGACAGCGGTCGCTGAGGACGAAGCCGTCCCCGGCCGCCGTCGCGGAGCGCATGCCAGAGCGCGTCACCGCCACCGCTGCAACCGCCGCAGCGATCACCAGCGCGCAAGCGAGCAGCACGGGCCGTGCCGACATCAAGCTCAAATCGTCACCGCGCGGCCCCGGCCGCATGGATGTAGCCGATCACGTCGTCGAGTTCGCGTTCGCTGGTGAGCGTCGGCCGCCATGAGCGCCATCTGCCTGCCGTAGCGGTCCTGGGGCTGCGCGCCACGCAGCCCGAGCTTGAAATTCCTGTGCTGGCGCTTGATGTACGTCGCGTCGAGTCCCGCAAGCCGTGGCGCCGAGAGCGATTCGTTGCCTTCGGCCTGGCCGCCGTGACAGGCGCCGCACTTGCCCTGGTACAGGTTGTTGCCGTTGCGCGCATCGAACTTGCCGGCTGGCTTAACGTCGGTCCTGGGCAGCGCGGCGATATAGGCTCGCGACCGCAGCGATGGCCTTCTCGTCGCGCAGCGCGGCCTGCGAGCCCGCACGCATCTGCGCCCCGTAGGAGTCGTCCTTGTGCGTACCACGCAGACCCGTCCGGAAGTTCAGCAGTTGTCGCTGCAGGTAAGCAACGTGTTGACCCGCAAGCGCGGGTGCACCGAGGCTCGGATTGCCTTCCGCCCGCGTGCCATGACAGGCCGCGCAGGTGGCATAGATCTGTTGCCCGGTGGCAGCGAACGCACCGGCGCTCGCGAGGCACGCCAACAGGCATGTCGCGAATCGCGACGTCCGACCCGGCCGCATCAACACTTCGAAGCCCCCCGTCGGCGCCTGCAATCCTGCGCTCTGCTTGTTCGCAGCGGGGTGCATTTAACCACCGGGTGCATGCGTCACGCAAAAGACGGCAATGGTTTTTGCCCGCTCAACGATCCGGGCGAACCCACCGGAAGGTCAGGTTGACACGTGCCCCGACCGGTCTCGCGGTCTTCGGCACCGCGTGCACGTACGCATGCTGTGTCTGCCCCGCCATCAGCAGCAGGTCGCCGTGCGCCAGGTCCAGCGTGCTTGCCGCAATGCGGGAGCGCCGGTGACGCAACTTGAATCGTCTCGTTGCGCCGAGGGACACCGAAGCGATGACCGGCTCGCGACCGAGCTCAGGCTCATCGTCGGCGTGCCAGCCCATGCCATCGCGACCGTCGCGATACAGGTTCAGCAGCACGCTGTTGTAGCGATGCGCCGTGAGTTCCTCGACACGATGGCGGATCCGCTGCAGTTCCGGTGTCCACGGCAACGGCTCGTGCGCCGTTCCGGAGTACGTGTACGCCGTCCCGGAGTCGCCGTGCCAGGCCACGAGTCGTGGCACGCGCCTGCGCTCGCCGAAGAGCACGATGTCTTCCTGCTGCCAGTCGATTCGCGTGCGCAGCAGGGCCAGCAGTTCGTCAGCCTCGGTGGGCTGGAACGCAGGTCGCCAGAGCCGGACGTCGGCATCCGGCAGGTCGAGCCGCAGCGGTTCAGTCGACAGCAGCGGCGGGTTGGCTGGAGACATCCGCGGCGAGCGTAGTCTTCATGCGGTCCAGATGCACTCGCACCCGGCCCTTCGGTTGCGACTGGCAGGCCAGCACGTAGCGCTGGTCCAGTTGCTCGCGCGAAAGCACGTAGGACGTGTCGGTCAGCGCGCGGACGTCGCCCTCGAGCAGGCGGCAGCGGCAGGTCGTGCAGCTGCCGACCCGGCAACGCGAAGGCCACGGCAGGCCTTGCGCCAGTGCGGCCTGCAGGATCGTCTGCCCCGGCGCGACGTCGAACTCCCAGCCGAACGGCTCGACGCTGACCCTCGCCGCTTCCGGTTCGCGTCGTTTGAAGAGATCGCGCAGCACGCTCAGCGCCCCTGTGCAGCGAGTTGCAGCGCCGGCACGCCGCTCGCCCGGTTGGCCTCGGCAGCCAGGCGGCGCTCGCTCGTCGTCGCAAATTGACGATCCCAGTCGAGCAGCAAGGGCGTCATGCGGTTGCGATACCAGCCCGGCAGCAGGAACACGAGCAGCATGCAGGTGAGATAGCCGTACGGCAGCGTCGGCGCATCGCGGTAGGCGCGCAGCTGCCAGAACTGCGCGTCGCCTTCGGCATGGTGATGCGAGTGGCGCGCGAGGTTGAACAGCATGACGTTGCTCAGGCGCTTGTTGGAATTCCAGGAGTGGCGCGGTTCGACCGGCTGGTCAGGATCGCGCACCAGCCCGTAGTGCTCGAAATAGTTGACGGCCTCGAGCACCGAGCGGCCTGCAAGCGCCGACAGCACGAAGATGACGACGCCGGCCGCACCGGCAGCCATGCCGAAAGCTGCCACGATCAGCGCCGACATCAGCCAGCCGCGCAGGTAGCGATTGTGCAGGCTCCAGGTGCCGTGCCCGAGGGTCTGCAGGCGGTTGCGCTCCAGTTCGAACGCGCTCTTCGTCTGCCCGAACACCGAGCGCAGCAGATATGTATAGAAGTGTTCGCCGCGGCGCGCCGACGCGGGGTCCGCCGGCGTGGCGAGGCGCCGGTGATGCCCGTAGACGTGCTCGATCGAGAACTCGGCATCGAACGTGATAGCGAGCAGCCAGCGCCCGGCGACCATTGCGCCACGGTCGGTGGTGCGGTGCGTGAGTTCGTGCCCGATATTAGTGCCGAGCGCGGCGAACGTGATGCCCGCCGAGAGGATGGCGCCCAGCCAGTGCCAGGGCGCGGTCGCCTCGCGGCGCGCGAACAGGTCGAGGCCGAGATTCGCCTGCGCCCAGGCGCCGAGGCCGAACAGGTCCCCCGATCCCGCCATCCAGGCCATCGCGACGCAGAGCACGAACAGGGCCGGCAGCGCGAAATACAGCAGCGAGTTCAGCAGCCGCGGATGGCGGTAGGCGGGTTCCTCGTAGTAGTCGCCGAGGGACTCGTCGCCGAGAATCATGATGCCGTAGATCACGACGAAACCGAGCCACATCCAGGCGCCGCCCAGCAGGATGCCGGCCAGCGTGGCGAGGGAGAACAGGTAAACGGCCATGAACCGCGCGTACTTGACCATGGTGTCCCTCCGGGGACCGGCTGAATGTTTAGAACAAATGTTCTAAACATAGGTTGCCTCAGGCGGCGGCCCGTGTCAAATGGCAATGCCTGCCGGGTATACTTTGCACTGCAAAACTACTCTCCCGCCCGCCCCGACACGATTCGAATGCCCCGCAAGAAGCGCGCCACCGCCGAGACTCCCGACACGCGCGACCGCATCCTCGACGCGGCGCTGGCCTTGTTCAATGCGGAAGGCGCGCACGCAGTCTCGACACGCCACATCGCCACCCGCCTGGGGATCAGCCCGGGCAACCTCTATTACCACTTTGCGAACAAGGAAGAGATCGTGCTCTGCCTGTACGAGCGCATCGAAACGCAGCTCGAGGCCATCCTCGCGCCGCGCGACGGCACCACTCAGAGCTTCGACACGGTGCTCCGCTACCTCGACGACGTGTTCGGGCACCTGTGGGAGTTCCGGTTCTTTTACCGTGACGTGAACTCGCTGCTGCGGGACGTGCCGGGCCTCAAGGAACGCTATCGCGACCTCGCGGAGCGGGTGCGTGTCCGCTCACGCGCGATCTTCGACTCGATGGTCGCTGCAGGCTGGATGGAAGCGACACCCGAGCAGCTGGACCTGTTGACCACCAACGCCTGGATCGTGCTGACGCAGTGGTTCACGCACCGGCAGCTCGTCGATCGGCGGCGCACCATCCAGTCCGCCGACATCCGCGAAGGCATCCGGCACTTCGTCGCGCTGTTCAGCCCGCTGCTGCGCAGCACGCAGCGCCGGCAGGTCGAGCGACTGGTATCGCAATCCGCCGGATGAGCGCCGTTACGTATCGCGCCCGATGCGGAGCTCCGCGCCGCGACGGACCATCGAACTCAACTCAAGGCAAGCACTGACATGCCGAGCTTCCGCGCGCGAATGATCAACACGCTGCTGCGCCTGACCGTGAAGCCACGGTGGCGGCCCGGCCTCGCGATCGACGAGCTGCGCCGTCACACGGCGAAGACCGATGCCCGGCTGGCGCGGCGCCCGGTCGACTGCCCCACCGAGGCGATGGTGATAGGTGACGTGCCAGTGAAGTGGTTCGGCGCGCCGGAACTTGCCGAGCGCAACGGCACGCTGCTCTACCTGCACGGCGGCGCCTGGTGCGTGCACCTCCCCGCGCTGTACAGCGCATTTGCTGCGACACTTTCCGCCGCCACCGGAATGCGCGTGTTGCTCGTCGACTATCGGCTCGCGCCGGAACATCCTTTCCCGGCGGCAATCGACGATTGCCTGGCGGTCTATCGCGCGCTGGCCGAAGGACCGACCGGCCGGCCCCGGGTCGTCGCCGGTGATTCGGCCGGCGGCAACCTCACACTGGTCACGCTGATGCGGGTGCGCGATGCGCGGTTGCCGCCACCGGACTGCGCCGTGCTGCTGTCGCCCGCAACCGACATCGCGCTGGGCAGCCCTTCGATGCGCTACAACGCGAAGGCAGACCCGATGTTCAGCGCGGGTGCGATCGACCTGTTGCCCGACATGTACTGCCCCGGACTCGATCGCGCTTTGCCGCTGATCTCACCGCTGCACGGCGACTGGACCGGCCTGCCGCCGCTCTACTTCCTGGCCGGCTCGACCGAGATGCTGCTCGACGACTCGGTGCGCGCGCACGATCGCGCACAGCAGGCCGGCACGAGATCGCGCATCGATGTCTGGCCGGACCTGCCGCACGTGTTCCCGCTGTTCGCGATGCTGCCGGAGGCCAGGCAGGCGCTTGCCGACATCGTGGCCTTCATCGGGGAACACGCGCGGCATGCGGCCGCGTTGCCGCTCTCGCCGGAACTGGACGCGACCCGTGACCCAGTCGTGGTAGCCGGCCTCAGCGAGGCGGAGCCGACGACGCGAGGATCGCTCTAGCCAGGCGCCCGGTGCCGCCGCAGGAATCCAGCGGCCGACTCCAGCGCACGATCGGCGTCGGCCAGCACGCCGGCGTTCGCCTGGAAAACGTGCCAGCGCCGCGCATATTCCTGCAGCTGCACGGGCACGTTGGCGGCAGCCAGCGCGGCATGCAGTCGGCGCGAGTCCTGCAGCAGGATTTCGTCCTGGCCGACCTGGATCATCGTCGGCGGCAATCCGCGCATGTCGCCGTGGATCGGTGAAGCCAATGGGTCGCGCGCATCGCGTCCCGCCAGGTACAGGCGTGCGCACTCCTGCACCCACGGCAGCGAAATCATGATTTCACCGGGCGGCGGGGCGCCGCGGTCCGGATTGCCCAGATCGACCCAGGGCGAAAACAGGACCAGCGCGGCAGGCAGGGGTTCGCCCAGCTCCCGCAACTTGAGCGCGGCCGCCAGCGCCAGGCCGCCGCCCGCGGAATCGCCGACGAATGCAACTTGACCTGGCGCCCAGCCCTGTTCGCGCAGGCCACGATAGGCTGCGATCGCATCGTCGACGGCGGCGGGACACGGATGCTCCGGGGCCAGGCGATAGTCCGCGACGAAGACGTTCGCGACGGTCCTGCGTGCCAGGTGACTCGAGACCGACCGGTGAGTGACGTGGGAGCCGACGCAATAAGCGCCGCCGTGCAGGTAGAGAATCGCGCCCGAGCCCGGGGCGACGTCTCGGGCACGGACGAACTCGCCGGGGACGCCGCCACAGCTGGCCGCGGCGTAGACCACGCCGCGCGCGGGCAGCGTCAGCCTGGTGATGAGTTCGAGCCGGCGCCGCTGCTCGGGGATGGGACGGCCGGAACGGAACGTCGGCAGCAGGGTCGCACGCAGCACAGTGCGCAGCACCGCGGCCACCAGTCTTTCCAACCTGCTCTGGCCCGGGATCGCTTGCGTCACGAAAACCTTGGACGAGACGGTCAGGGGGTGGTGGCGGACGCCGCTTCCCGGTCGAGTACTTCGATGCGGGCCCGCGCCACGCCCCTGCGCATCATGCCGATCTCGGATGCCGCGGCCTGCGACAGGTCTGCGATGCGCTTGCCGACGAACGGCCCGCGGTCGTTGACCCGGACGACCACGCTGCGGCCGTTGCGCAGGTTGGTGACACGGACCATCGTGCCGAACGGCAGTTTCGGATGCGCCATCGTCATTGCGCCGGAATCGAAGCGCTCGCCACTGGCGGTCTTGCGGTCGTGGAACTGCGCGCCGTACCAGGAAACGACGCCCTCCTGCACCGTGAAGATGCCACGCTCGATGGCCGATGCGATCTCGGCGACGCCCGGGCTCGACGACTGCTTGTCCGCGAGCACGTTGCCGCCGGGCAAACCGAGGGCGAGCACCGCCAACGCCACCAGGGTGGTCAGGTTCGGTTTCGCGTTCAGACGCGCGATCTGATGGTTTGCCATGGTTGGGCTCCTTGCTGCTGTGCAGTCCGGCCGTGTCGGTGTACGGACTCCGGGGGGCCCCGGTCAAAGCGAGGTCCCGACTCAGTGACACCAATCACGTTGTGGGTGCGGCCGGCGCAAAGCCCTCCATGAGTGTGTGTGGGGGTGGCCGCCAGTTCGCTCGGTCCGGTTAGGACGGGAACGTCGGCCTGAAAGTTCCAACGAAGCTACCAGAGTCGGCCAAGGTCGTTCCCTGGCCGATCTGTTAATCGTTTTAAATCAATTAGTTACTAGATCTTGACTCTGGACAAGGTCTCAGGTCTTGGGCTTGCTGCGGCGCGTGAAGAACCAGATCAGGCCAGCGGCGCAGGCAACCGACAGCACGAAACTCAGGGACTCGGGGACATGCATCAGCCGGCCGACCATGCCGCCCACGAACGAGCCGCCGATACCGAAGAGAATCGTGCGCGGCCAGCTCATCGGATCGGGACCGGGCAGCAGGAAACGGGCGATGCCGCCGACGATGAGGCCGCTGATGGCGCCAACTACCAACAGGATCAGCAGAAAGACTCCGAATCCGGCCCCAACCGTGCCGGCTGCCGTCGATGCATCCATTTGAATCCCCTTTGTTTTTCGATCCACCCGCGGTGCGCACGCTAGCAGCAATGCACTGACCCGCGCTACCCCATCCAACCACGGCGAATAGACGTCCGGGCTGAGACTAAGAACACTTTGTTGCAGTGCATTGACGCAGCCGGAATCACGTGTCATATCACTTGCGTATCCACGACCGTCGACAGGTTCAGGCGGGCCGGCTCCCGGCGAGCGGCGGCCACTCCTTGCCCCTGAGCGACGCCTGAGAATCACAGGCAGGGCCGACGATGAGCTTACAGCGACCGATTTCCTCTGTGACGGATGCGATCGACGGCGTTCGTGCGGACAAGCCCGTGCAGCTGGGCCCGCCCGCCAGGCAAGGTCTCTACGACCCGCGCTACGAGCACGACGCCTGCGGCCAGGGGTTCGTCGTCAACATCAAGGGTCACAAGTCGCATCGCGTGCTGGAGCAGGCGATCCAGGTACTGAAGAACCTGGACCACCGCGGCGCCTGCGGCTGCGAAATCAACACGGGTGACGGCGCCGGCGTCCTGCTGCAGATGCCGCACGCGTTCAACGAGGAAGTGTGCCGCAAGGCGCGCATCCAGCTGCCCGCGGCGGGGCAATATGGCAGCGGCATCATCTTCCTGCCGCGCAACCCGACCGTCCGCCGGCAGGTCGAGCAGAAGTTCGAGCAGGTCGTGCAGTCCGAAGGCCTGGCCGTGCTCGGCTGGCGCACCGTGCCGACCAGCAACGGCATGCTCGGCGAGACCGCGCGTTCCTGCGAGCCGTTCATGCGGCAGGTCTTCATCGCCCGCAGCCCCGACATCGTCGACGACCTGTCGTTCGAGCGCAGGCTCTACGTAGTCCGCAAGCGCGCCTACAACGAAATCCGCACTTCGACGCTCTCGGGCGCCGAGTACTGGTACATCGTCAGCCTCTCGGCGCGCACGATCGTCTACAAGGGCATGCTGCTCACGACGCAGCTCGACCAGTACTTCACCGACCTGCACAACCCGTTGCTGGAGACCGCGCTGGCGCTGGTTCATTCGCGCTTCAGCACCAACACGTTCCCGAGCTGGGACCGCGCGCACCCCTACCGCTACATCGCCCACAACGGCGAGATCAACACGGTCCGCGGCAACGCCAACTGGATGCACGCACGCGAGGCCCGCTTCGAGGCCGAGGCGTTCGGCGACGACATCAGGAAGATCCGGCCGATCATCAACCCGAACGGCAGCGACTCCGGCATGTTCGACAACACGCTCGAGCTGCTCTATCTGTCCGGCCGCTCGCTGCCGCACGCCGTGATGATGATGATCCCCGAGCCGTGGTCGAACCACGAGTCGATGGACGACGAGAAGCGCGCCTTCTACCAGTACCACTCGAGCCTGATGGAGCCGTGGGACGGCCCCGCCTCGATCTCGTTCACGGACGGCACGCAGATCGGCGCCGTGCTCGACCGCAACGGCCTGCGCCCGGGCCGCTACTACGTGACGAAGGACGATCTCGTCATCCTCGCATCGGAAGCCGGCGTGCTCGAGGTGCCGCCGGAAGACGTCGTGCGCAAGGGCCGGCTGCAGCCCGGCAAGATGTTCCTGGTCGACACCGCACAGGGCCGCATCGTCGAGGACGAGGAGATCAAGCGCACGCTGGCCGCGGCGCGCCCGTACCGCGAGTGGCTCGACGCCTACCAGATCCACGTCGACGACCTGCCACAGCCACCCGAACTCCCGCAGCCCGACCCGGACTCACTGCTGCAGCGGCAGATCGCGTTCGGCTACACGTTCGAGGACCAGCGCATCGTCCTGGCGCCGATGGCGCGCGACGGCATCGAGGCCGTGGGCTCGATGGGCAACGACACGCCGCTGGCGGTGCTCTCGGCCAGGCCGCGCCTGCTGTACGACTACTTCAAGCAGTTGTTCGCGCAGGTCACCAACCCGCCGATCGACTGCATCCGCGAAGAGATCGTCACCTCGGCCGAGACTCGCCTCGGTTCCGAAGGCAACCTGCTGAACCCGCAGCCGGCGGATTGCCGCCGCCTCGAGCTGAAGTATCCGATCGTCACCAACGAAGAGTTCGCGCGTATCCGCCGCATGGACCTGCCGGGCCTGCGCATTGGCGTGCTGCCGATCCTGTTCCGCGTGAGCCGCGGCGAGAAAGGCCTGGTGAAGTCGATGGAAGAGCTGCGCCTGATGGCACGGCGCCTGATCGAGGAAGAGGAAGTCAACGTCATCATCCTGAGCGACCGCGGGGTCAACAAGGATTTCGCGCCGATCCCGGCGCTGATGGCGGTGGCGGGCCTGCATCACTACCTGATCCGCGAAGGGCTGCGCACGCGCGCGAGCCTGGTACTCGAGACCGGCGAAGCGCGCGAGGTGCATCACTTCGCGTTGCTGATCGGCTACGGGGTGAGTGCGATCAACCCCTACCTGGCCTTCGAAACGATCGATCACATGATCCGCGACGGCCTGCTGAACCACGTCGACCACAGGACGGCCTGCAGGAACTTCGTCAAGGCCGCGTCCAAGGGTGTGATCAAGGTTGCCTCGAAGATGGGGATCTCGTCGCTGCAGAGTTATCGCGGCGCGCAGGTGTTCGAGGCGCTCGGCCTGCGCCAGGACGTGATCGACGAGTATTTCAGCTGGACCGCATCGCGCGTCGGCGGCATCGGCACGGACGTGATCGCGCAGGAGGTCCTGCTGCGGCACAACGCTGCATTCCCGGACCGTCCCGCCGCCGATCGCCACACGCTGCCGGTGGGCGGCCAGTACCAGTGGCGCGCCGAAGGCGAGTACCACCTGTTCAACCCGGAGAGCATCCATCGCCTGCAGAAGTCGGTGCGCACGGGCAGCTTCGAGACGTTCAAGGCGTACTCGTCGCTGATCAACGACCAGGCCACCAACCTCTGCACGCTGCGCGGCCTGCTCGACTTCAAGCCGTCGGATGCCGTGCCGATCGACGAAGTGGAATCGATCGAGACCCTGATGCAGCGCTTCAAGACCGGCGCGATGTCCTACGGCTCGATCAGCAAGGAAGCGCACGAGACACTCGCGATCGCGATGAACCGCATCGGCGGCAAGAGCAACACGGGCGAAGGCGGCGAGGATCCGGAACGCTACCTGCCGTTGCCGAACGGCGATTCGAAGTGCTCGGCCATCAAGCAGGTGGCCTCGGGTCGCTTCGGCGTGACGAGCGAATACCTCGTCAGCGCGCGGGAGATCCAGATCAAGATGGCGCAAGGCGCGAAGCCCGGCGAGGGCGGGCAGTTGCCCGGCACCAAGGTGTACCCCTCGATCGCGAAGACCCGTCACACGACGGCAGGCGTCGGCCTGATTTCCCCGCCGCCGCACCACGACATCTACTCGATCGAGGACCTGGCGGAACTCATCCACGACCTCAAGAATGCCAACCGCCGTGCGCGCATCAGCGTGAAACTGGTGGCGGAGGTCGGCGTGGGCACGATCGCGGCCGGCGTGGCGAAGGCGCACGCGGACGTGGTGCTGATCAGCGGCTACGACGGCGGCACCGGCGCATCGCCACAGACGTCGATCACGCATGCGGGCCTGCCGTGGGAACTCGGCCTCGCCGAGGCGCACCAGACGCTGGTGCTCAACAACCTGCGCAGCCGCATCGCGGTCGAGACCGACGGCCAGCTGAAGACGGGACGCGACGTCGCGATCGCGGCACTGCTGGGAGCCGAGGAATTCGGTTTCGCCACCGCGCCGCTGGTGGCGACGGGTTGCATCATGATGCGCGTCTGCCACCTGAACACCTGCCCCGCGGGTGTCGCGACGCAGGATCCGCGGCTGCGCGAGAAGTTCAAGGGCAAGCCCGAGCACGTCGTCAATTTCATGCGTTTCATCGCGCAGGAGCTGCGCGAGATCATGGCGCAGCTCGGCTTCCGCACGCTCGATGAAATGGTCGGCCGCGTCGACAAGCTCGAAGCGCGCAAGGCCGTGCAGCACTGGAAGGCGAAGGGTATCGACCTCTCGACCCTCCTCTACTCGCCCGAAGTCGACCCGGACTGGGGCCGGTTCCAGCAGGACGAGCAGGACCACGGCATCGAGCGGTCGCTCGACATGACGGTGCTGATGGACCTGTGCCGGCCGGCGATCGAGCGCGGCGAGGACGTCGTCGCCGAACTGCCGATCCGCAACGTCAACCGCGTGACCGGCACCATCGTCGGCAGCGAAATCACGCGGCGGCACGGTGCAAAGGGCTTGCCGGGCGACACCATCCGCCTGCACTTCCGCGGCTCCGCCGGCCAGAGCTTCGGCGCGTTCATCCCACCGGGCATGAGCCTGTCGCTCGAGGGTGATGCGAACGACTACGTCGGCAAGGGTCTCTCCGGCGGCAGGATCACGGTGTTCCCGCCGACCGGCTCGAGGTTCCCGGCCGAGGACAACATCATCGTCGGCAACGTGGCGCTCTACGGCGCCACCAGTGGCGAGGCCTACATCCGCGGCATGGCGGGCGAACGCTTCTGCGTGCGCAACAGCGGCGCGAATGCCGTGGTCGAGGGCGTGGGCGATCACGGCTGCGAGTACATGACCGGCGGCCGCGTGGTCGTGCTCGGCGCAACGGGGCGCAACTTCGGCGCCGGCATGTCGGGCGGCATCGCTTACGTACTCGACGAACACGGCACGTTCGGTGCGCACGTGAACTCGCAGATGGTCAACGTCGAGCAGCTCACCGACGCGACCGAGATCACCGAAGTGCGACGCATGATCGAGCGTCACCTGGAGCACACGTCGAGCGACCGCGCGCGGCGCGTGCTCGACGACTGGGCCGGCATGATGCCGAAATTCGCCAAGGTCATCCCGAAGGATTACCAGCGCATGCTGGCCGCCATCGCGCGCGCCGAGGAGCAGGGGCTCGTCGGCGACGAGGCGATCATGGTGGCCTTCGAGCAGAACGCACGCGACCTCGCGCGCGTCGGCGGCAACTGAGCGGAAGACGACGATGGGCAAGCCAACCGGATTCATCGAATACCTGCGTGAACTTCCGGTCGACCGCGCGCCACTCGAGCGTGTCGGCGACTGGAACGAGTTCCACCCGCACCTGGAGGAGAAGCGCCTGCGCCACCAGGCCGCCCGCTGCATGGATTGCGGCGTGCCGTTCTGCCACACCGGCAAGCTGATCAGCGGCATGGCCGCCGGCTGTCCGGTCAACAACGTGATTCCCGAGTGGAACGACCTCGTCTACCGCGGGCTGTGGCGTGAAGCGCTCGACCGCCTGCACATGACCAACAACTTCCCGGAGTTCACCGGCCGCGTGTGCCCGGCGCCGTGCGAGGGCTCGTGCGTGCTCGGCATCAACGAGCCGCCGGTCACGATCAAGAACATCGAGAACGAGATCATCGATCGGGGCTGGGACGAAGGCTGGGTGCTGCCGGAACCGCCGAGCGCGCGCACCGGAAAAAAGGTCGCGGTGATCGGATCGGGCCCGGCCGGGCTCGCGGCGGCGCAGCAGCTGAATCGCTCCGGCCACCTGGTCACGGTGCTGGAGCGCGAGGACCGTCCGGGCGGCCTGCTGATGTACGGCATCCCGAACATGAAGCTCGACAAGAACGCGGTCGTCGAGCGTCGCATCAGGCTGCTCGAAGCCGAGGGCATCAAGTTTCTCTGCAACGCGAACGTCGGCGAGAACGTCGAGGCGCAGCTGCTGCTGCGCGATTTCGACGCGACCGTCATCTGCACGGGAGCGACGCAGCCGCGCGACCTGCCCGTCGCAGGCCGCGACCTGCGTGGCGTGCACTTCGCGATGGAATACCTCACGGCGAGCACACGTGCGCTGCTCAATGGCGGCGCCGACCACAGTCCGATCCATGCGCGCGGGAAGGACGTCGTCGTCATCGGCGGCGGCGACACTGGCACCGACTGCGTCGGCACGGCGCTGCGCCAGGGCTGCAGGAGCGTCACGCAGATCGAGATCATGGCGCGGCCACCGGTCGAGCGCGCGAGCGACAACCCATGGCCGGAGTGGCCCAAGGTCTACAAGATGGACTACGGCCAGGAAGAGGCCGCGGCCCGGCATGGCGACGATCCGCGCGTCTACCTGACGACGGTCAGGAAGTTCGTGGGTGGGGACAGCGGCCACCTCGAGTCGATCGTGACCGTCGACGTGAAATGGCAGCGCAACGAGCAAGGCGCGGTCGTGCCGGTCGAAGTGGCGGGCACGGAGCAGGTGCGGCCAGCTCAGCTCGCACTGCTCGCGATGGGATTCCTCGGTCCCGAGCAGTCGCTGCTGAAGGACATCGGCGTGGCGTGCGACGCGCGCAGCAACGTCCGGGCGGAGTACGGCCGTTACGCGACCAACGTGAAGGGCGTCTTCTCCGCGGGCGATTGCCGGCGCGGCCAGTCGCTGGTCGTGTGGGCGATCCACGAGGGCCGCGGCGCGGCCGCGGCGTGCGACCGGTTCCTGTCGGGCAAGTAGCACAGGCGTCAGAATGACGCAGCGATACGGCACCTCCGGTTCCCCTCTCGAGGGCGGCGGACACGCCGTAAATACGTCCCTGTAGGCTCGCACGCGCCGTCCATGGCGCGTGACGGTCCCCCGCCCTCGAGAGGGGAACCGGACGCGCCGTGCCACCCGCATCGGCGTGCGCTCAACAAACATCGCAACGATCCGACCGAACGCGAACGCGGACGCGGCGATTCCTCCCGGTAGTCACGCAGCGGGCCGTCGCGCGCCATGGACGGCGCGCGCGGAGGCTACAGGGACGTACTTGTGCCGTCCCGCAGCTTGACTACCGGGAGGAATCGCCTGCGGACGCATCAGCCGTAGCGTCCTAGTATCGTTGAGAGATCTGCTTTGCCGCGGCGATCAGACCATCGCGATCGCGTGCCGCTCGCCGCGCTCGTACACCACGTTGGCACGCCCGACCAGCAACGGGTCGATCGGCCCGATCAGGTCGCTGTCCTTGTTCGCATAGGGCAGCCGATGCAGGATGTAGCGCATCGCGTTCAGCCGCGCACGCTTCTTGCAGTCGGACTTGATCACGGTCCACGGCGAATCGGCGGTATCGGTGTAGAAGAACATCGATTCCTTGGCCGTCGTGTACTCCTCCCACTTGTCGAGCGAGGCCAGGTCGATCGGGCTGAGCTTCCAGTGCTTGAGCGGGTGCGACCTGCGCTCCTTGAAGCGACGGCGCTGCTCCTTGCGGCTGACCGAGAACCAGAACTTGATCACGTGAATGCCGCTGCGCACGAGGTTGCGCTCGAATTCCGGGCATTGCCGCATGAACTCGGCGTACTCGTCGTCCGTGCAGAATCCCATGACCCGCTCGACGCCGGCCCGGTTGTACCAGGAGCGGTCGAACAGGACGATTTCGCCGGCGGTCGGCAGCTGCGAGACGTAACGCTGGAAATACCACTGTCCGCGCTCGACTTCACTCGGCTTCTCCAGCGCGACGACGCGGGCGCCGCGGGGGTTCAGGTGCTCCATGAAGCGCTTGATCGTGCCGCCCTTGCCGGCGGCGTCACGCCCCTCGAACAGGACCACGACCCTGGCGCCGGTCTCCTTGACCCAGGCCTGCAGTTTCAGCAACTCGACCTGCAGGCGGTACTTGTGCTGCTCGTAGGACTTGCGCGACATCAGGTTGTGATAGGGGTAGGCGCCGTCGCGCCACCCCTCGGAGAGCTCCGAATCCTCGGTGGCACGACGCAATTCGCGCGCCTGGTCGCCGCGGCGGAGCAGCAGCTTGCGCAGCGCGTCGACGTCGTCCGGAGAAGCTCCGTCGAGGATCGCCTCCAGCGACTCGCTGGCCGAGGCCGGACTCTCCCGCAGCGCCTGTTTAATGATGTCGCCGACGGCAAACGCCTTCGACTCGTGCGCCGCATCGACGGCTTCGCTGACGGAGAATCGCTCGATGCCATCGGCGGTCAGTCGCGGCGCGATGTCGCCCTTGGCGGCGGTGCGCGCAATTGTCCGGGACGACCGGCTCGATTGCGGGCGGGATGCATCAGTGCGGGACTTGCTGCGGGTGGATGTCGGCTTCTTTGGGTCCATGACGGTTTGCTGGCAGGAAAGAAATGGCTGTGAACCGAGGTCTCTTAGACTAAACCGCGAGACCCGTTGCTGCCAACGTGGAATCCGCTACTGCTTCAGAGCGGCACGAACTGCGCCGTGAAGTGGCGCAACTGCGCGGGCTGCTGCACGATCCGCAAGCCGCGCAGCTGCTCGCGCTGCGTCACGATCTCCTCGAACACCTCGACGACGTAGTCGGCATGCGATTGCGTGTACACACGGCGCGGCATCGCCAGGCGCACGAGCTCGGCTTCGGCCGGAACCTCGGCCCCGTCTGGCCTGCGCCCGAACATCACGGTGCCGATCTCGCAAGCCCGGATGCCACCACGCTCGTACAGCGCGACGGCCAGTGCCTGGCCCGGATACTGCAGCGGCGGGATGTGCGGCAGCAGTTGCTTCGCGTCGACGAACACTGCGTGCCCGCCGACCGGCTGGACGATCGGGACACCGAGCGCCATGAGCTTCTCGCCGATGTATTCGTTGGTGCGCACTCGATAACGCAGGTACTGCTCGTCGACGATCTCGCGCAGCCCGACGGCGATCGCGTCGAGGTCGCGGCCGGCCAGGCCGCCATAGGTGGGAAAGCCCTCGGTCAGGATGAGCCTGTTGCGTGCAGCCACCGCGAGTGCGTCGTCATTGAGGGCGAGCCAGCCGCCGATGTTGGCGAACGCGTCCTTCTTGGCGCTCATGGTCATGCCGTCCGCGGCCGCGAACACGTCCCGTACGATGTCGGTGACAGGCCGTGACGCCTGGCCCGGCTCCCGGCACTTGATGAACCATGCGTTCTCGGCGAAGCGGCAGGCGTCGATGAAGAGCGGCTTGCCATGCCGGTGCGCCACCTCGGCCACGGCGCGCACGTTCTCCAGGCTGACGGGCTGGCCGCCGCCCGCATTGTTGGTGAGTGTCAGCATCACGAGCGGCACGCGATCCGCGGACCTGGCGAGCAGGTCGTCGAGCCGGACGACGTCCATGTTGCCCTTGAACGGATGCTGGTTGGACGGGTCATGGGCCTCGGCGATGACGAAGTCCACGGCTTCGGCGCCGGTCGCTTCGATGTTGCCGCGCGTCGTGTCGAAGTGCGTGTTCGATGGCACGATCCTGCCGCGGCCGCCGACAATCGAGAACAGGATCGCTTCCGCCGCGCGGCCCTGGTGTGTCGGGATGATGTGACGGTACGGCATCAACTCGCGCACCGCGGACTCGAAGCGATAGTAGGACGGTGAGCCAGCGTAGGACTCGTCCCCGCGCATGACTGCTGCCCACTGTTCCGCACTCATGGCGCTGGTGCCTGAATCGGTCAGCAGGTCGATGATTACGTCGTCCGAATGGATCGCGAACAGGTTCCAGTGCGCGCGACGCAGCAACTCGACGCGCTCGTCCCGCGTCGTGAGCCGGATCGGCTCGACGGTCTTGATGCGAAAGGGCTCGATGATTGTCTTCATGCGTATCCCGGCTGTCGGGCCAGCCTAGGACGTTGGCCACCCATGCGGCCGCCGTGGAATCCGCACCGGCCGCAGCCACCAGACGCCTTTCACGTCCGCGCGCCACTGCGGCAGCAACGCGAGCAGCCAGAGTTCTTCGGCGCTCGCCAGCAGGCTGGCCGAGGCGGCCAGCCACAGCAGCCAGTTCCAATGACCGAACAGGAACAGCGCCCCGATGTAGACGCTGAGCAGGACACCGGCAACCTTCGACAGCACGGTATGAAAGCTGGACAGCCGGCGATAGCGCCGCCAGGCGAGCACGTTCTCGAGCATCCAGGCCGCGACCACCGCGCCGAACAACCAGCGATGAGCCGCGAGAACGTCGCGCTGAAACGCGAACAGCCCGGCCAGGCCCGCGCACCAGACGAGCGAATCCCCGAGCGAATCGAGTCGTGCCCCGAGCCTGGACTGCAGTCCGCAACTGCGGGCGATCCAGCCATCCGCGGCGTCGGTCAGGAGTGCCGGGACCAGCACCCACGTATAGATCGACTGCTCACCCGCCGCCGCCATCAGCACGAGGACCGGCGCGCAGACGATCCGAGCCAGGCTCAGGGCATTCGGCACATGCCGCCAGACGGCAGGAAACGCGGGATTCGGGCGGGCCATGCGTAGAGTTTCGACCGGGAATCGCCGCGCGAAATCGGGGACAACCGCAAGCGGCCCCAGTAAGATCGCGCGCTTCCCACCCCGCCCCGAGGCACTGCTCATGCGACTGATTCCCACTTGCGCCACACTTCTCCTCGCCTCCATGCTCGCCACGCCCGTGCTGGCCGCCGAGCCTGCCATGGACGAAGCGGCACGCATGCAGTACGCGCTGGGGTATCAGCTCGGGCGCGACCTGGTCGCCATCGAGCCGCGCCCGCAGGACCTGCTGCAAGGCGTGGCGGACGGTCGCTCCGGCGGCAAGACGAAGCTGTCGGACGAAGAAATGGCCGCCGCGCTCGCGGCCCTGCAGCAGAAGGTCGGCGCACAGCGCGAGAAAGACCAGGCAGCGGCCAGCGAAAAGGCGGCCGCCGCCGGCAAGGCCTACCTCGCCGCGAACGCCGGAAAGTCCGGCGTGATCACGACGGCCAGCGGCCTGCAATACCAGATCCTCACGGCGGGCACCGGCAAGACGCCGGCGGTGGGCGACACCGTCACCGTGCATTACAAGGGCACGCTCGTCGACGGCACCGAGTTCGACAGCTCCTACAAGCGCGGCCAGCCGGCGACGTTCCCCGTTGCGGGCGTGATCCCGGGCTGGACCGAGGCGCTGCAGCTGATGAAGGTCGGCACCAAGGCCCAGCTGGTCATCCCGCCGGAGCTCGCGTACGGGTCGAACGGCCCGCTCGCAAACCAGGTGCTGCTGTTCGACGTCGAGCTGCTCGGCGCCATCGCCACCCCCGTGGAAGAAAAGGGCAAGTAGAAAGCGGCCAGGAATGCCGATCGCGACAGGCAACGGACTCCGGTTCGATTACGAGTCGTTTGGCGCGCGGGAGGCGCCGGCGATCCTGCTGATCCAGGGCCTCGGCATGCCCGCCGCGATGTGGCCCGACGTTTTCGTCGAGACCCTGGTGGACCAAGGCTACCGGGTCGTGACTTTCGATAACCGGGATTGCGGCGGCTCGTCGCGCATGGCGGATGCCGGCGTGCCGAACATTGCCCGGGCGATGACGCGAGCACTGCTGCGCCGGCCAGTCACCGCGCCTTACAACCTCGACGACATGGCGGAGGATACGCAGGTCGTCCTCGATGCGGCGGGCATCGAGCGTGCGCACGTCGTCGGCGTCTCGATGGGAGGCATGATCTCGCAGGTCTTCGCGGCCAGGTGCCCGCAGCGGGTCCGCACCCTGACCTCGATCATGTCCACGACGGGCAATCCGCGGCCCAGCATCGCGCTCGGCAAAGCCCGGGCATTGCGCGCGTTGCTGAAGCGGCCACCCGCCAACCCGACCCTCGAACAGGCCGTCGACCACCTGCTGTTCGTGTTCGGTGTCATCGGCAGTCCGGGCTTCCAGCAGCACGCCGCGCAGCTGCGCCCGCACTTCGAGCGGGTCGCACGCCGCGGTCTGTATCCGGCCGGCACGTCGCGTCAGCTCGCGGCGATCCTCGCGTCGGGCGACCGGCGCGCAATGCTGCATGGAATCACTGCACCCACGCTGGTGATCCACGGTGCGGACGACCCGCTGGTGCGCATCGCCGGCGGACGCGACACGGCCGCGAACATTCACGGTGCGCGGCTCAAGATCATTCCCGGGATGGGTCACGACTTTCCACCGGCGCTCATGGCCGGCATCGCCGTGATGATCGCGGAGCACTGCCGCTCAGACCGCGGTTGACCCGGCCTGCCCCGTCGATACAAGCCTGCCGCGAAAGAATGCCGCAGGCTCGGGATAGAGCTGCGTCAGCACCTCGGTGAGCAAAGTGAGGATGACCGCTTCGAGGCGGGCATTCGACGCGCTTTCCAGTCGCGCGCCTGGCCACAACGTCTCGCGCTCCGCTGCCAGCCGTGCGAGCGCGGCGGCAACGACGTCCTGCCATCGCGGCGCAGGATCACTCGCGGCAAAGTCGCCGCGCCCGCGACCAAAATGCGCCACTGCGAGGTAACGGATGAGCGCCGCACCGAGCCGCGCGTCCAGGAACTCGTCTGACCAGCGCACGGTGCCGCCGGCCAACCCGCGTTCCTCGTTGTAACGCTGCGTGAGCTTGCGCGCCCCGAGTGCGCCGGCGATACCACCGAGGATCGCTCCCGCCCCGAACGTCAGCCCGCCGGCGGCGATGTCCGCCGCCAGACCACCGAGCGCACCGGTGACGAGGCCACCCCACAGGCCGGCCTTGTCGGCATCCGGGGCACGCTGGGTTTCGAACCCTGTCGTGACCTGTCGCAGGATGTCCTCGCTGGCCGTGCCCGTGAGGCCGTGCAGCGTGACGAGTTCGGCAGTGCACGCACGTACTGACTCGTCGAGACGATCGAGCATGGCCTGGCGGGCGCGCGACTCCTCGACACCGAGCGCGTCGGTCGCACCGCCCTGCAACGCGCGGCTCACTTTATCCGCGAGCTTTGCGTCCGGCAGTTGCACCGTGTCGCGCGCCAGGCCGTGCAACTGCCGGGCAATGACGGCGGCACTGTGCCGGAGCACATCGAGGTCACGGCCACGCCATGCCTCGGCGATCCGTTCGAAGGCAGGCCGCTGCCGTTCGTCCAGGCAATCTGCAACGGCATCGAGCAGCGCGTGCTCCTGCAGCCAGCAGCGCGCGAAGGCATCGAAAGTCATCACCCGGCGCGTAGCTGTCGCATCGTGCCGCCGCAGCACCGCGCTCCACTCTGCAGTCAGTTGCCGTTCGTCAACGGTGTCGAGGCGGGTGCCGACTTGATTCAACAGCACGAGCGTCGGCTTGCCGAGCCAGTCGAGGATGTGCAGTTCCGGCTCGACGTAGCCGGCGGAGGTCGGTTCTTCGGTCGCGTTGACGACGTACAGCACGACGTCCGCCGACTCGCGGGCCGCGCGCATCGCCTGCTGGCTGCACCAGAACGCGCGGTCGGTGTAGCGGTCCCACACCTGTGACAGGAACCAGCCGATCGGCTGGCCGCTCGCTGCCAGGCGCCGCTGCAGGCGCACGCTGTCGCCGAAGCCGGGCGTGTCCCACAGCACCAGTTCATCACCTGCCGGGCTGCGCATCAGGACGTGCGATTCGGCCATCTCGGTGACATGGGCGCGGTCCATGACGGCGCCGATGTCACGCCGCAGCAGCGTGCGTGCCAGCGTCGTCTTGCCGACGTTGGTGTGCGACAGCAAGGCGAGGCTGACGGTCGTCGCGGAATCGCTCATGCGGCTGCACGCCGGCAACTGCGATGCACCTGATCGACGATTGCCTGGGGCACCTCACTCCCGGCCGGGACCGATCCGCAGTCGAGCGTGCACGCCTCGAACCCGTGCGCGTGGACGAAGTCTCGCCACGCCAAGCGACGCTGCTCGATACGGTCCGCGAGCGAGGCATCGCCACCGAAGCGGGCGAGGTACGGGGCTTCATCGACGAGGACGAGCCAGCGCGAGCCGGCCTCGGAACGCAACCAGCGGTCCCGCGCCTGCTGCAGGATTCGCCCGTGGTTCTCGACCTCGGGCGTCGCGGCGAGGCTGAAGAGCAGGATTTCGAGATCACTCGCGGCACCGCTGGCGGACGTGCTGAAGCGTGCTTCGTCGCCGTACGCAACCGCAGGCGCAAATTCGATGCGGGTATCCGCGCCGAATGCCGCACGCAACACACGCTGCACACCTTGCTCTGACGCGGCAGCAGGCTGGTAGGCGAAGCACGTCAGCCGCGCCGTTTGCGCAGGCAAGGCGGCATCGCTGGCACCGAGGGTACGTCGCGCATAGGGCAACAGTGATTCCGGCGCGGCCAGCTGTTCACTGGCACGCGTCAGGCGCAGCGTTGCCGTCAGCGCCAGCAGCAAGCGCGGCACGACGACGTAAAGGATCGCCGTGGCGGCCATGAGGTGGATCCACGGCGCCGCCGGACCGCCGCCCTGGCCGTTGCGCCAGTGCAGCGAAGCCACCGCAGCGTCATCCACGGGCAGCGCAATGCCGGTAAGCACCGAGGCCGGACCGTAGATCAGCCCGAGCAGTGCGTGAACCTGCGCGGTCCCGAGAAACGTGCTCTCCCATCCGGCACGGTACTCGAGTGCAATGCCGCGCAGGTAAAAGCCGGCGATCAGGCCGAGCGCGACGACCGCCGAGCCGAAGTGAAACAGGCGCTTGCCCTGCCACACGAGCAGCGGCTGGGCGATGGGCCACCATTCGTCGGCGAAACGACGCAGCGCCGCCGACAGTGGCCGGTGATAGAAGGAAGACTGCTTGATCAGCTTCGCCGCACGCTGCCGGGTCCAGCGCGCAGGCCACAGGGTCCAACCGGGAAACAGCGATGCGGGACCTGCGGGCGGCGCGGGTTCGCGACGCAGTGACGCCACTGCCAGCACTGCGTAGACGACCAGGTTCCACAGCACGACGCCAAGCAGGGGGAACGCCAGGATTTCGATCCGCACGCGACTGTCGAGCAGCGACAACGCGAGACCCAGCCCGAACGCGGCGAGCAGGACGAGCCCGCCTACGCTTGCCAGTTGCGCGTCGAGGCCGACCGCCCTGTTGACGACGGGGTGACGCTCTGCCAGTTTCGCCCGCAGCGAATCGGCTCGCGTCGCCAGCACCTGCCAGGCGTGAACCTCGCGATCGCCGTTGCCCGCCGGGTGTCGACGCAATGCATCGCGCGTCGCGGCCTCGCGCTCGGCGAGCGGCAGGACCGAGCCGTCCGGATCCTGCTCTTCGACGTTCTTGACGAGCAGGATCGAGCGCAGGGAATTTGCGGCGTTTATTCGGCTCAAGCCACGGTTTTCCTCAGCCTTTTCCGGCGGACAGTCTAGCAAGACCTCGCTGCCGCGATGGCCGTGGTATTTTGCGCGGCCGAGGAGTCCCGCCGTGTTCCGTCGCTTCGAACGCCTGGTCGAAACCTATCCCGACGCCAAGCCGGCTACCCCGCCGCGCACGTTCTTTGCCTTTCTGTGGCAGTCCTCCGCCGGCCTGCGGCCGTACATCCTGCTGATGACGCTCTGCACCGCCGTCATCGGCGCGTTCGAGGCCATGCTGTTCGCAATGCTCGGGCAGCTCGTCGACTGGCTGGCAAGTGTCGAGCCGTCCCAGCTCTGGGCCACGCAGCGTCAGAACTTCCTGCTGTTGATCGGGGTCCTGGCCGTCAGCCCGCTGGTCGTCGGCCTGTTCGCCCTGCTCAAGTACCAGGTGTTGTTCGCGAACTTCCCGATGCGGCTGCGCTGGAACTTCCACCGGCTGATGCTCGGCCAGAGCATGAGCTTCTACCAGGACGAGTTCGCGGGCCGCGTCGCCACCAAGGTGATGCAGACGGCGCTTGCCGTGCGCGACGCCTGGCTCACCGCCACGGACATCCTCGCGTTCATCGTCATCTACTTCGTGACCATGCTCGCGATCGTAGGGACGTTCGACCTGCGCATGCTCGCCCCGTTCGTCGGCTGGCTCCTGCTGTACTCGGTGAGCCTGGTCTACTTCGTGCCGCGCCTGGGGAGGGTCGCCGCGGCACAGGCGGACGCGCGCTCGCTGATGACCGGGCGCGTGACCGACGCATACACCAACGTCGCGACGGTGAAGCTGTTCTCGCATGCGAGCCGCGAAGCCGGCTTCGCGCGCGCCTCGATGCAGGAGTTCATGCATACGGCCTACGCGCAGGGCCGGCTGGTGAGCGGGTTCGAGATCACCAACCACGTCCTCAGCATGGTGTTGATCGCTGCCACCGCCGGCGTGGCCCTGTGGCTGTGGGTACAGGGCGAGGTGGGCGTGGGCGCCGTCGCCGCCGCGAGCGCCATGGCATTGCGCCTGAACGGCCTCGCGCACTGGATCATGTGGGAAGTGGCCTCGCTGTTCGAACACGTCGGCACGGTCGAGGACGGCATGCGCACCCTGTCGCGCGAGCACACCGTGGTGGATCGACCAGGCGCCAGCCCGCTCCGCGTCACCCGGGGCGAAATCCGTTTCGATCACGTCACGTTCGCGTACGGTGGCAAGCGCGCCGTCGTGGATGACCTGTGCCTGCACATTCGCCCGGGCGAGAAGATCGGCCTGGTCGGGCGTTCCGGCGCCGGCAAGAGCACCATCGTCAACCTGCTGCTGCGCTTCTACGACGTCGAGCAGGGTGCGATCCTGATCGACGGCCAGGACATTTCGCACGTGACCCAGGACAGCCTGCGCGCGCAGATCGGGATGGTCACCCAGGACACCTCGTTGCTGCACCGTTCGGTGCGGGACAACATCGTCTACGGACGGCCCGATGCCAGCGACGACGCCATGATCGCGGCGGCAAAGCGCGCCGAAGCGGACGAATTCATCGCCGGCCTGTCCGACGTCAAGGGCCGGCGTGGTTACGACGCGCACGTCGGCGAGCGCGGCGTGAAGCTGAGCGGCGGCCAGCGCCAGCGCATCGCGATCGCACGCGTCATGCTGAAGGATGCACCGATCCTGCTGCTCGACGAGGCGACCAGCGCGCTCGACAGCGAGGTCGAGAACGCGATCCAGCAGAGCCTCTACCGGCTCATGGCAGGCAAGACCGTCGTAGCCATCGCCCACCGCCTGTCCACGATCGCGGCGATGGACCGTCTCGTCGTGATGGACAGGGGCCGCATCGTCGAAGAAGGCGATCACCGTGCGCTGCTGGAGCGCGGCGGACTGTACGCTCGCCTGTGGGCGCACCAGAGCGGCGGCTTCCTTGGCGACGACACGGATGACGACGAATCCATCGCCGCGCCGCGCACCGCCGCGACGGGCTGACGCTCGCCTTTCTCCGGAGGATTCATGCACCAGATCCTGTTCGCTTTCATCGCGGGGTTATTCATGACTTTCCAGCCTGCCCAGGCGGCCACTCTCGCGACCGGTGCCGACAGCATCGCTGCAATCGTCAGGGATTTCGACGCGTTCAACCGGGCGCAGGATCCGGTTCGTGCAGCCCAGCGCGGCGACCCGCAGGCGGCGCGCATCTGGCCCGACAATTCGCCGCCAGCACTTGTTGCACGCAAGACCGCGTACCAGGCTTTTCAGCGCCGTCTGCAATCCCTGCCCGCCAAGGGCCTGGCCGGCGAAGACGAAGTCAACCGCCAGCTGCTGCTCGACCGCGTCGGCCTCGCGCTCGATGGCTTCGTTTTCGACGAAGAGCGCGTGCCCTTCATCAGTGGTGACGGCTTCTACACGACGGCGGACTACGCCGCGCTCAACACGCCGCTTGACGACGAGGCGGCGGCGGACGCCTGGATCGCGCGGCTCGAGGCGCTCCCCGCCTACTACGCACGCGAGACGGAGAACATGCGCCGCGGCATCCGCACCGGGATGACGCAACCGCAACGCACGGTCGAGCGGGCCATTGCGGACGTACGTGGGCAGATTGCCCAGTCGGACGACAAGACGCCGCTGCTCGCTCCCTTCCGCAGCGTGCCACAGTCGTTTCCGGCGGACCGGCGCGCTGCGCTCGAGGCCCGCGCCCACGGCGTCCTGCAGGATCAGGTCCGGCCCGCGCAGCGGTCGCTGCTGCAGTTCCTGGAGCGCGAATACCTGCCGGCCGCCCGACCGGAAATCGGCATCAGCAGCGTGCCGCAGGGCAAGGAGTACTACGCGTACCTCGCACGCCGGCACACCTCGACGGCGATGACACCTGCCGCGATTCATGCGCTCGGCGAGAGTGAAGTGCAGCGCATCCGGGCCCGCATGGACCAGACCATCGCCGAGACGGGATTCAAGGGGACGTTCCAGGAGTTCCTCGCATCGGTGCGCAAGGACCCCCGGTTCCATGTCGGCGCGGCCGAGTACGGCGAGAAGTGCAGCGAAGTCGCGAAGCGCGCGGATTTTGCGATGCCGAAGTACTTCGGCAAGCTGCCGCGCCTCCCCTACGGCGTGCTGCCGATGCCCGCCGGTCTCGAAAGCAGCGCCAACGGCTACCTTCCCGGCGCGCCCGAGCAAGGCGTCGCGGGCATGGTGGTCTACAAACCCTGGATGGCGGAAAAGATGCCGACCTTTGGCATTCCAGCCTGGGTGCTGCACGAAGGCGTCCCCGGCCACCACCACCAGATCGCGCTGAGCCAGGAACTCACGGACCTGCCGGAATTCCGGCGCGCCGACGACGTGACCGCCTACGTCGAAGGCTGGGGACTCTATTCCGAGTACCTGGGCGAAGAGATGGGAATCTACCGCGACCCGTACGAACAGTTCGGCCGGCTCTCGCTCGAGATCTGGCGCGCGTGCCGGCTCGTGGTCGACACGGGCATGCACGTGATGGGCTGGTCGCGCGACCGCGCAATGGCCTGCCTGCAGGAAAACAGTGCGCTCGCCCCGGCGGAAATCGAGTTCGAGATCGACCGCTACATCGCGTGGCCCGGCCAGGCCCTCGCCTACAAGATCGGCGAGTTGAAAATCATCGAACTGCGCCAGCGGGCCGCAACGCAGCTCGGGGCGAAGTTCGACCTGCGCGAATTCCACGACCTGGTCCTGGGCGCCGGACCGATGCCACTCGACCTGCTTGAAGCCCGCGTCGACCGCTGGATCGAGGCGAGGGAGGCTCGCTGACGCCGACCTGGCGCAAACACAGCGGCGGCGTCAGCGCTCGAACTCGACGGTCACATGCACGAGTTCCTCGTGCACGGCCAGCGCCGCACGCACTTCGGCCGCGTGCATTTCCTGCGCATGGGACAGATGCACGATGCAGGCGTACTTGCCCCGCCCCACCCGCCACACGTGCAGGTCGCGCAATTGCGGCGTGCCGGGCAATGCGGCGATGACCTCGCGCACTTCCTGCACCACCGGCGAGTCCATTTCGGCATCGAGCAGCACGCGACCCGTGTCGCGCAACAGGCCGACCGCCCAGCGCCCGACCAGCACGGTGCCGACGATCCCCATCACCGGGTCGAGCCAGGTTGCACCGAAATACTTGCCACCCGCAAGCGCGACGATCGCCAGCACGGACGTGGCGGCGTCCGCCACGACGTGCAGGTACGCCGACCGCAAATTCAGGTCGTGATGGTGCGCGTGGCCGTCGTTGCCGTGGCCATGTGCGTGATGATCGTGGTCGTGATGTTGATGACCCGAACCGTGTCCCGTCGACAGCAGCCAGGCCGACAGCACGTTGACGACCAGGCCCAGGACAGCGATCGCAATGGCTTCGTCGAAGCGGATCGGCGCCGGATTGAAGAGCCGTGACACCGACTCGACACCCATGTAGGCGGCCACGCCGAGCAGGAACACCGCGCTGGTGTAGCCGCCGAGCACCTCGATCTTCCACGTGCCGAACGCAAAGCGCGGGTCGTGGGCGTGGCGCCGTGCCAGGTAATACGCACCCGCCGAAACACCGAGCGCCAGCGCATGCGAACTCATGTGCCAGCCATCGGCCAGCAGCGCCATGGAGCCGAGCACCGTGCCCGCGGCGATCTCGATGACCATCATCACGAGCGTGAGCCACATCACCTGGCGCGTGCGGCGCTCGGCGACGGGATTGCTGGTGTCGAAGACGTGGACGTGGGCGTCGTGGCGGCCGGTCGGTGACATGCTGGAATCCGTGCGGTCGCGCGCCACCCACGGCGGCGCTGCGATGCACCCCATTATGCCGACTTTCCGCCGGGCAACCTCAGCCCGAGGTGCTGCCCTGCAGTGCCCTGGCGATCGTCCACTTGGCAAGCTGGGCCATGTGCACCTCGTCAGGACCGTCGGCCAGGCGCACGAAGCGCCCGTAGCCGAACGCCGCCGGTATCGGCGTGTCCTGGCACAGTCCCATTCCGCCATGCGCCTGCATGGCGCGATCGCAAACTTCCTGGCACATGCGCGGCGCGACGATCTTGATCATCGCGATGAGGTCCGCCGCGCCGCGATTGCCCTCGCGATCCATCTTGTCCGCCGCGGCGAGCGTCAGCAGGCGCGCCTGCTCGATCTCGCAGCGTGAACGCGCGATCGCCTCGCGCAGGCTGCCCTGCTCGCTCAGCTTGCGGCCGAACGCCACGCGCGAGTCTGCTCGCCGGCACATCAGCTCGAGCGCGCGCTGCGCCGCACCGATCAGGCGCATGCAGTGATGGATGCGGCCCGGGCCAAGGCGGCCCTGCGCGATCTCGAAGCCCCGGCCTTCGCCGAGCAGCAGGTTCGACGCCGGCACACGCACGCCCTCGAGCGCCACTTCGCCGTGACCGCTCGGTGAGTGCACTTCGCCGAACACCTTGAGCGGGCGGACGAGCCGCACGCCCGGCGCACTACGCGGCACGAGAATCATGGATTGCTGCGAGTGTTTCGGACCGTCGAAGCGGGTCTTGCCCATCACGATCATGATTTCGCAGTCGGGGTGGTAGATGTTGCTCGACCACCATTTGCGGCCTGTCACGACGTAGTCGTCGCCGTCGCGGATGATCGAGCACTCGATGTTGGTCGCGTCGGATGACGCCACCGCCGGCTCCGTCATCAGGAACGCCGAGCGCATGCGGCCTTCGAGCAACGGGGTGAGCCACTGCGACTGCTGTTGGGCGTTGCCGTAACGTGCCAGCACCTCCATGTTGCCGGTGTCCGGGGCGCTGCAATTGAAGACCGTCGAGGCCCAGTCGACGCGCCCCATGAGCTCCGCGAGCGGTGCGTACTCGAGGTTGGTCAGGCCCGGGCTCCAGGGCTGGTACTCGTGGGGCAGGAACAGGTTCCAGAGTCCGGCGTCGCGCGCCTTGGCCTTGAGTCCCTCGATCATGGGCGGGACCACCCAGCGCCTGGCCGGATCCTGCACGAACTCCTCGTATTCCGCCTCGGCCGGAAAGACGTGCGCCTGCATGAAGTCGTCGACGCGACGCATCAGCTCGCGTGTGCTGGGGCTGTATTCGAAATCCATGACGGGTGCTCCGGGGTAGGTCCGGCGGCCAGTGTAGGCCTGTCATGGCATTTCCTCAGTGCAATGTTTTGATGAATAATCATTCATATCATGCATCTATCGCGGATCGACCTGAACCTGCTCGTGGTCTTCGACGCCGTCTTCGCGGCAGGCAGCATCACGGTCGCGAGCCGCAAGCTGAACCTGTCGCAGCCGGCCGTGAGTCATGCCCTCGCGCGCCTGCGCGACGTGTTCGGCGAGCCGCTGTTCGAGCGTCAGGGTCGCGGGATCGCTCCAACCCCGTTTGCTCGCTCGATTGCAGGGCCGGTCCGGGAAGCGCTCGGCGCGATGGAACGCACGTTCGGCCAGGCTGCGGGGTTCGAACCGACGACGGCCGAGCGGCACTTCCGCATCGGCCTGCGCGAGGCGCTTGAACCAAGCGTGCTGCCCGAATTGAGCCGGGTCATCTGCGCCGCGGGACCGCGTCTGAGCCTCGCGTCCGCGAGGCACGACCGGCCTCGTCTCGAAACCGACCTGGCCGCCGGCGAGTTCGACGTCGCGCTCGACGTGCTGCTGGCGGTGGCGGATCGCGTGCCGCACGAACGCGTGCTCACCGATCGCCTGGTCGTGATCGCGCGCAAGGACCATCCACGGCTGCGACGCATGAAACGCAGCGGCTGGAGCCTGGACGCCTACCTCGAACTCGAGCACGTGCAGGTATCGTCGCGCCGCCGCGGCCCCTCGCTGGAAGACGTCGCATTGCAGGCGCTCGGGCTGACGCGGCGCATCCGGCTGCGCTGCCAGAGTCACGCGGCCGCTTGCCGCGCCACCGCCGGCACCGACCTGGTCGCGACGTTGCCGGAGACGTATGCGCGTCACGTCCTCGAACGCGACACGAACCAGGTCGTGGGATTGCCGCTCGATGGCATCAACCTCGAGACCTACATGTACTGGCCGGCAAATGCGGAACGGGATGCGGCCAACCGCTGGCTGCGCGACCAGGTCCGGACCGCACTGCACCGCGGCTAGAGTGCGAGCGTCATCCGCACGAGTTCAGGCTCCTCGACGTCGGAGCGGGTCGTGAAGCCGAGCGACCGCGAGAGGTCGATCATGCGGGTGTTTTCACGCAGCGTGATCCCGGTCATCACCTTGATGCGCCGATCACGTGCGATGTCGATCAGGCACTGGAACAGGCGCCGGGCCACGCCCTTGCCTTGCCACTCGTCGCTCACGACGATCGCGAACTCGCACGTCTCTTCGTCCGGCAGCGTGATGTAGCGGGCCACGCCGATCTGCTGCTCGGCGCCGTCCGGCAGGCGCAGGACCACGATCAGGGCCAGCTCGCGGTCGTAATCAATCTGCGTGAACCGGGACAGCATTGCCGGCGAAAGGTCCTGCAGGCCGAACATGAAACGCAGGAACCGCGACTGCTCCGACAGCCGGTGAACGAAGTCCCGCTCGAGTTCGGCGTCCTCCGGCCGGATCGCACGGATCCTTGCCTGCTGGCCGTCCGGCAATTCGAGCGGAAACTCCAGCGCGCTCGGATAGGGGTGTATCGCCATGTGGCGATAGAGCCGCTGTGGTTGCGGCACGGGCAGCACGCCGATGCGCGCGTCGACGGCTATGGCACCGCTGGCAGTCACGATCACCGGGTTGATATCGATCGCACCGACATCGGGCAGTTCACACACTATCTCGGACACCCGCAGCAGCATGTCCTCGATGGCGTCCTGCGCGGCGGCCGGCGCCCCGCGCAGCGGCTGCAACGCCAGGCTCGCACGTGTGCGGCGGATCAGGTCCCGCGCCAGGTACGGGTTGAGCGGCGGCAGTGCCACCGCACGGTCACGGATCACCTCGACCATCGTGCCGCCGAGCCCGAAGCTGATCGCCGGGCCAAACACCGGATCGCGCACCGCACCGATCATGAGTTCGCGCCCGTGCCGCTCGACGTACATCGGCTCGATCAGCACGCCTTCGAGTCTCGCGTCCGGCCGGGCGATGGCGACGTCGCGCAACATGTTTTCGTAGCCGTCGTGCACGCTGCGGGCGTCGGTGCGTCCGAGCCGCACACCGCCGACATCGGTCTTGTGCGCGATGTCGGGTGAGAGAATCTTCATCGCCACCGGGTAGCCGATCGCCTCGGCCACCTGCACTGCCTCGTCGGCCGAGTACGCCGGACGGCTGCGGACGATCGGGATGCCGAACGCCGCCAGCAGTTCCTTGGAATCGGCCGGGTTCAGCCATTCGTTGCCCGCCGCACGCGCGGCGTCGAGCAGGCGTTGCGCCGTGGCGCGGTCGGGTGTCGAGGTCGGCCCGAGCGGCGCGGGAACCTGCAGCAACTGCTCCTGGTTGGCGGTGAACAGTGCGAGCGCGGCAATGGCGTCGACTGCAGCTTCGGGGGTCGGGAAGGTCGGAACCCGGTTCTCGGCGAAGCGTTGGCGTGCCGCCGTGACCGCCGCGCCCCCCATCCAGCACGTGAAGACCGGCTTGCGCTGGGCAGCGGCCACCGCGATCAGCTCGGTTGCGAACCGGTCCGCATCGGTGAGCGCGAACGGCGTCAGGATTGCAAGCAATGCGTCGACCTCGCCGTCCTGCAGGCACGCCTGCGCCGCCTGCGCGTAGACCTGCGCGGACGCGTCGCCGCGGACGTAGACCGGGTTTCCTTCCGCCATACTGGGCGGAAGCAGCGCATGCAACTGCGCGAGCGTTGCGTCGTCCAGCCGAGCCACCGGCAGCCACCGGTCACCGGCGCGATCTGCCGCAAGCTGCCCAGGCCCGCCCGCATTTGTCACGATGCCCAGCCTGCGGCCGCGCATCCGCACGCCGGCACCCAGCGTGCTTGCCGCACTGTACAGCTGGCCGAAATCGCGGATGCGCAGCACGCCGGCGCGACGCATCGCCGCGTCGAACACATCGTCGCCACCCACCAGCGAGCCCGTGTGGAAGGCGAGGCTGCCACGCCCTTCGAGCGAACGCCCCGCCTTCATGACGACGACGGGCTTCACGCGCGCGGCGGCCCGCAGCGCGCTCATGAAGCGGCGCGCGTCGCCGACGCCCTCGAGGTAGAGCATGATTCCGTCGGTCGCCGCATCGCGCGCGAGGAAATCGAGCACGTCGCCGGCACCGATGTCATCGCCGACGCCGGTGGAGATCACCGTCGAGAAGCCGACGTGCCGGGAGCGAGCCCAGTCGAGCGTTGCCGCGCACAGCGCGCTCGACTGCGACACTAGCGCGAGACGGCCTGGCTTGGGGAGCGCCGCACCGCAGGAGGCGTTGAACCCGTTGTCGGTCCGGATCACGCCGAAGCTGTTGGGTCCGAGCAGGCGCAACCCGTACCGGCGCGCGACCTGCAGCATCGACCGCTCGAACGCCGCGCCTTCCTCGCCGCCTTCGCGAAAGCCTGCCGAGACGATGATGGCGCCGCGCACGCCGCGCTCGCCGCAGTGCTCGAGTACGGTGGGCAGCGTGGGCGGAGGGGTGGCGATGATCGCGACGTCCACCGCCTGCGGCAGTGAGCGCACGTCCGGATAGCATGGCTCAGCGCCGATGGACGCGTGCCGCGGGTTGACGTAGAAGACGGGACCACGAAAGCCGCCTTCGCGCAGGTTCCGGCACAGGACGTCGCCGATCGAACCGGGCGTGGCGCTAGCGCCGACCACGGCGACGGACGCGGGGCACAGCACGGCCTCGATGCGTTTCGCGGTCATGGCTGAAGTGTACTCTTGGAGGTAAGCAGAACTCGCAAATGCTAGCCTCCAGCGTTTGCAGGATCATTGCGGGTCACCGCAACCGGAGCCGCCCATGGCAGTCGCTTTCGTGACTCATGCCCATTGTCGCCTGCATCGCATGGGTGACCACCACCCGGAGCGACCGGCGCGGCTCAATGCGATCGAGGATGAACTCCACGCGCGCGGCCTGTACGACGTGCTGCAGCACCACGAGGCGCCTCGCGCCAGCGTCGAGCAACTGATCCGGGTACATCCGCTCGCCTACGTCGAAGACCTCTCCAATCGGTCCCCCGCCGAGGGCCTCGCGCACATCGATCCCGACACCTGGATGTGCCCGGAGACGTTCGAGGCCGCGTTGCGCGCCGCCGGCGCCAACGTGCTGGCCACCGACCTGGTACTGACGGGCGCGGCGGCGCGCGCCTTCTGCAACGTCCGGCCACCCGGTCACCATGCCGCGCGGGCGACGGCGATGGGCTTCTGCTTCTTCAACAACGTCGCGGTCGCGGCGCGCCATGCGCTCGACCACCACGGCCTCGAGCGCGTGGCGATCCTCGATTTCGACGTGCACCTGGGCAACGGCACGGAAGACATCTTCAAGGACGACGCGCGGGTCCTGCTGTGCTCGTCGTACCAGTACCCGCTGTGGCCGGACATGAATCCACCGACGCGGCCTGGACGCATCATCAACTGTCCATTGCCCCCGGGCAGTGGCAGCGATGCGTTCCGCGCAGCCGTGCAGCAGCAGTGGCTGCCTGCACTGGAGACCTTTGCGCCACAGTTGCTGCTGATCTCCGCGGGCTTCGATGCCCACGGCGCCGACGACATGTCGCACCTGCGGTTCACGACGGCCGACTATGCGTGGGTGACGGAAGTTGCCTGTGGCATCGCCGATCGACATGCGCAGGGACGCATCGTGTCGACACTCGAAGGCGGCTACGACCTGAGTTCGCTCGCGGCGAGTGCGGCTGCGCACGTCGAGAAACTGATGTTCGCCTGACGCGCGTTCAGGTGCAAAGCGTACGCAACACTGGACTCGCGAGTCTGCAACACGCAGAATGCGAGCGCGCGCCTGGGTTTCACTCTGCGCGTTAGCTCCGCCGCGCTGTTACCACCAAGTCACATCTTGCGGGTTCAGTCCACCAGCGCGGCGGGGCGACCTCCCCTGCACCTGCCGTCGTCGCCCTGCCATTTCAGCGCGCGAGTTCCGTCAGCCAGGTGGCGAATGCAAGCCACGCGGCGGTGCCCGAAAGCGCGAGTCGAGCTGGCAGCGACACAATCAGCGCAAGCCCGCCCCAGCGGGTCACCGGGTGCAGCGTGCCGCGCGTGCGGAAATCCCAGAGCGCGAGCGCGACGATGAAGAGATACGCCAGGCCGAAGTACACGAACGGGTTACCGATCTGCCATACGTATGGCCAGCGCGCGAACGCAGCGCCGAGCAGGGCGACCGTCGCAAGCACCATCCAGCGCTTGTGACTCTGCGGATTGGTGCGGTTGCCGACGCCCAGGGCGACGAACGTGCCGAAGAACGCGATATCGAACAGCGGCACGACCAGGAACTGCAGCGGTGGGATGGGCACACCGTTGAAGCCGGTCGGCCGGTTGGCGGCAATCAGCGCACCAGCGACCCCGAGAATCACCATGCCCAGCGCGATGACCACGCCGAGGACGCCGGCCTTGCGATGCACGTCCGTGCGGCCGACGCCGACCAGCATGGCCTGAATCACGAGCAGCACGCACCACGCCGAGAAAAACGCGCCGTGTACGTAGAAAATCGGCTCGGACGGAGACGGCCATTCGGGAAACAAAGGTCGTAGGAAAAAGGAGCGCGCGAAGCCAACGTAGGCAACGATCAGCATTGCGATCGCCATGCCAGTGAAGAAACGCCGCTCAGCAGTCCAACGCGCGCGCGCGCTGTTGACAGTGATGTTTTCCATGCGTCCACCTCCCCCAGGCTGCAGTGGAGCGCAGCCTAGCATGACCGCAGCCCGCCTCAATCTGGCGGGCGAAGTGCGCTGACTACGCGTTCCCCTGCAGCGGGGGCAGCGCCGCCTCCGTGGATGGCGATGCAGCCCGCCGACTGCCGGCATAGAGGTCGAACAACAGCAACCGGCACGGAATGCTGCCATTCATCAGGTTGATCGTCCGCGACGGCCTGAGCCCGATCGCCTTGTACGGCGATGCATTGGCCGCAAGCACAGCGGCGCGCCAACCCGCGAATCGCTGCTTCAGAGTGTCGCCAAACTCTTGGTACAACTGCCGCACCTCGGCTTCGCCCCCGCCGATGCGATCTCCATACGGCAGGTTGGTCGCCAGCAGGCCGGTCGGCGCCGGCGGCATGACGTCCTGCACGCGCACCGCGTCGAACTGGATGTACTTCTCGACACGTGCCTTGAGTGCACTCTTGCGCGCCATGTCGACGTATTCGACCCGGATGTCGGACGCCGCCACGATGCACGGCGGTGCCTCCAGCTTTTCGGCACGGATGCTTGCCTGCGTTTCGCGCCAGAGCGCGCGGTCGAAATCCGCGAGCCACTCGAAGTGGAACTCGCCCTTCCTGCGATGGATCTGCGGCGCCTTGCGCACGGCGATCATCGCCGCCTCGATGGCCAGCGTGCCGCTGCCGCACATCGGATCGAGGAACGCGCCGCTGCCGTCGTACCCCGCAAACCGCAGGATTGCCGCTGCCAGCGTTTCTTTCAGCGGCGCGGGATGACCCTGCTCGCGATACCCGCGCTTGTGCAGCGACTTGCCCGACGTGTCGAAGCTCAGCATGCAGCGGCCACGCGTCACGTGCGCCACGATCACCACCTTCGGCTCGTCGGTGTCGACCAGCGGAACCTGCGCACCCAACCGCGCGAAGGACTCCCGCACGCCCTCGCGGACCTGCGTGATGACCTGTTTCGGCGTCAGCCCGCCGCCCTCGTCCCCCGTGCTCTCGACCATGAAGCCATGACGGGCGTCGAACCACTCGGGCCAGTGCAGGCGTCGCACCTGCGAACGCAGCATCGCCGGCGTGTGCGCCGGCACCTCGCGCAGAGTCCGCAGGATGCGGCTCGCCGTGCGCACGCGCAGGTGCAGCTCGTAGAACTGGCGTGGCGTGGCACTGAACAGAACGGCGCGAAACGTCGGCGCCAGATCCGTGACACCCAGCGCCTCGAGTTCGGCGACGAGGACTGGCTTGGTTTCCTCGGGGCAGGTCGCGATCAGCCGCATGACTTGCCGCGCACGGCGAGCACGCCATCGCCTTCGAGCCGGGTCGTGAAACCGGCGAACCGCAGTCGCCGCTCGACCTCATGCGGCACGTCGCGCCCGCTGGTGAGTCGATTCGGCGTGCCCGTGTAGTGGAACAACCGGCCGCCGGGCCTCAGGACCCGCGCGAGTTCGTGGTAGAACACCTGCGAATACAGCTCGCCGGCCAGGCCGAAACGCGGAGGATCGTGCAGGATGGCATCGAAAGCAGCGCCCGCGATTCCGCGGATCGCCGCGCTGACGTCACCGGCAATTACACTCAGGCTCGGTCCGTTCGCCGGCGACCACGGGTTTAGCGCGCGCAGCCAGAGGACATCCGGGTTGACTTCATAGGACGTCACTTCGCTCGCACCACCCTCCAGGCACCAGGCCGCAAAGTAGCCGAGACCCGCGCAGGTATCCAGAACACGCTTGCCGGCAGGCTCGATCAAGGCCACTTTGCGCCGCGCGTCATCGTAAGGCGAGACTTGCCTGGTCGGCAGCATCTTCACGCCGTCGATCTCGAACGTCGGTGGGCCCCAGTCGGTCGGCACGAGCTTCAGCAGCGAAGTACCGAAGCGCGCGACAGGCTCGAACGCGGCGCCGGTCCAGTGATAGATCGTCCGCTCCCGGCAGCGTTCGAGGTACGGGTACGAACTTTCGCGCCAGCGCCACTCAGTCGCACCGAGCTCGACCTGCGTTTCGGAGCGATCGAGATCGAGCGAACACGCGAGTACACGCTCGCCGCGACGCCGCCCGACGAGCATGCGTTCGTGCACGCGGGCAGTGAGCAGCGGGCCTCTCACCTCGACGGGGCGAGTCTGCGCGTCACCCCAATGACGCGGGATGCCAACTGGCCGATCGCGCGCACGCTGGAGGGCGGGTCGATCTGCGTCATCGTCACCTGGTACACCGCTTCCTTGCCGGCAGCGAGCGTGGGATTCGCGACGACCGAGCGGCCAGCCACGAGGAACGTATCCAGATCACCGAACGCCACCAGCAGCGGGGTGCGCGAAGGCCGGTAGCGACGCAGGGCGCGGCCTGCAGCGGCGCGTCGAACGTTGGCGGCCGCGCACTCGCCCATCTCGAGCGCGTGGAATGCCTGCTTCGGCACAGCCGCCGGCAATGCCGCCGCATCGCCGATCACGAACACATTGCCGTAGCGGCGGCTGCGCAGCGTTGCATCGACGGGGGCCCACTGCAGCGGCTTCGGCGCGAGCCTCGCAGCGTGCAACAACGGCGGTGCGACGCTACCGCCCGTCCAGATCGTGAGGTCGGAGCGTAGCCGCTTGCCACCCTGCAGACGAACGCCGGCCGGCGTGATTGCCGCGACTGGGGACCTCGTGTGAATCTGCACGTCGTAAGCCCGCACATGCTTGCGCACGGCAGCGTCGATCCTCGGTGACACACCCGACATCAGTCCCGGCCCCGCCTCGACGATGTGCAGCGTCAGGTTAGCGCGTGACCGGTAACGCCGCAGGATCTCACCAAGCGCCTCGACGCCTGCAAAGCCTCCGCCAGCGACGACGATCGATCGCGCCTTGCGCCCCTTCAACAGTGCCGCCAGCCGGCGACCGATCGCGTCGCATTGTTCGACGCTCCTGAAAGGCATGGCGTAGCGCTCCACGCCTGGCACTCCATAGGTCGCGTTGACGCCACCCACGGCGACGATGCAGAAATCGAATGCGTGGACCTCGTCGCCTGCCGTCGTCAGGGTCCCGCGCTTCGCATCGATGGCGGCGACGGCGTCACGCACGAAACGATGGCCCGCCGCGGCCATGAGCCGCTTGCGTGGCAGCCTCAGGTCGGCCGGCCGCTTGGCCCGCGAGACGAGTTCGTGAATGTTCGGCAGCCATTCGAACCACGGCGACGGATCGAACACGGTCACGTCGAACTCGGGTCCGAGTTCCTGGGCCGCTCGCAGGCCGCCGAAATTTGCGCCGACGATGGCCACGCGCGGACGTGTGGTGAGCGGGTTTCCGCGACGGCGTGCGATCATGGTCGGGCTTCGAGGGCAGCAGCTGGGGGCACTCAGTGTAGACTGGAACTTCACTGCCAGCGGAGCTCCCGTGGACTCGATCAAATCGTTCCTGAAGGCGACCCTGGTGGGCGGCCTGATGTTTCTCGTGCCCGTCGTGCTCGTCGCACTCGTGCTGCGGCACGCGCTGCAGTTTGCCGGGAAGATCGCGAAGCCGATCGCTGCAATGCTGCCGGTCAGCCACGTGGGTGGCGTTGCCATCGCGACGATCATCGCGGTCGCGATCCTGCTTCTCATCGCGCTCCTTGCAGGCCTGTTGTCACGGACGGGCCCGGGGCGGCGGGTCACCCACTGGTTCGAAGAATCGATCCTGGGCAGCATGCCGCAATACCGCATGGTGAAATCGCTGGCCGAAGGCCTCACGCAACTCGAGACCAGCACAGGCATGCAACCGGTGCTGCTGCGCGGCGACGAGGGCTGGATGCTCGGCTACCAGATGGAGGAACTGCCAGCTGGCTGGCGAGTCATTTTCCTGCCGGCGTCGCCGACACCGATGTCGGGTAACGTCATGTACGTGGAAGCGTCGCGCGTGCAGCCGCTCGATCTCTCGATGCGCGACGCAATGCAACTGGTCAAGCGACTCGGCATCGGATCGGCCGAGAAGTTGCGAGGCGCCAACCTCGCCGCCAGCGCTTCGAACTGATCAGGGCAGCTGCTCGCCCAGCGCCTGGGCTGCCAGTACGCGAACCTGCGGGTCTGCCGGGTACGCCGCTAAGAGCCGGCGCGCCGTCACCTGCGCCTCCTGGCGCTTCCCCGACTCGAGCTGGAACGACGTCAGTGCCATCAGCATGTCGCGATCGTAGGGCCAGCGCTTGACGGCCTCCTGCAGGCGGCGGATCGATTCGTCGGCCTGCCCCGTCGAATGCAGCGCCACCGCGAAGACGTAGCTGTAGCGAGCGGTAGCGGGGTCGAGTTCCACGGCGCGCCGGAGCGACCCCAGCGCGAGTTCCGGTTGCTGCAGGCGGATGCGCGCCAGGCCCAGCGCGTGATGCAGCGTCGCGCTCATCGGCACACGCTGCAAACCCCGCTGCAACGTTTCAGCCGACTCCTGATCGCGACCTTGCGCACGCAGCACGTCTGCCGCATTGACGTAGGCCGGCACGAATTCAGGATCGAGCCGGATTGCCCCGGTGAACTGGGCATGGGCTGCGTCAACCTGCCCCAAGGCTGCCCTGAATCCACCGAGCGCGACGCGGGACTCGGGCCGGTCTGCGTTGTACTGCAGCGTCGCGATGTATTCCTGCGACGCTGCCTCCCAGCGTGGCAACAGCTCCTGCGGCAACCGGTCCTGGCCGCCTGCGAGCGACCGGGCCGCCTCGATGCGGACGGCGCGGGTCGCATCGCCGAGCAACGGCCCGAGGACCGCTGCGCGCATCTCGGCGGGCATCACGTCAGCCAGCTGCACTGTCGCCAGCCGTACCAGCGGGCTGGCGTCCTGCGACATGCGCTGCACGAAATCGCGCGTGAACTGGCCGCTGCCAGCGAGCCGCGCGAGCGCCGAGGCACGCACGATGGCGGGTTGTGCCGCGTCACCGGCGACGCCCGCGAGCTGGGCCAGCGCCGACGGTTCGCCACCTTCGGCAGCATGAAAGACGGACGCGAACGTCTGGTAGCCGACAGCATCGCGGCCGAGCCAGTCGCGCACCGTTCCAGCCGCCCACTTCGCATCGCGGTCGGTGTGGCAGGCATTGCATGCATTCGGCACGCCGAGCGACACGCTTTCGTCGGGTCGCGGCACACGCATGCTGTGGTCGCGCCGCGGGTCGACGACCATGTAGGTCGTGCGCGGCATGTGGCAGTCAGCGCACTGCGCGCCTGCCGCTCCCTGCGGGTGCCGATGATGCGTGCTGGCATCGTACTTCGACGCATCGTGGCACTGCGCACAGACGGCGTTGCCCGGGGCACGCAGCTTCTGTGTGTGCGGATCGTGGCAGTCGCTGCAGGTGACGCCGGCCGCGTGCATGCGGCTCTGCAGCCACGAGCCCCAGATGAACACCTCGTCCTGCTGCTGCCCGTCGACGTGATAGAGCCCCGGCACCAGCAGCGACGGCAGGTAGTGATCCATGAACGGGCGCCCGGGCTCATACCCTTCGGCGATCTGCGCGCGGCGCGCATGGCACCGCGCGCAGACTGCGATTTCGCGCTCGGTCGTGCGCGGCTTGCTGCGCGCAGGCTGGCCCGTCGCAGCGTTGCGCCCCCAGGTCACTCCGCGCCGCTCGTCGAGCTGCACGGTCAGTCCCTTGCCTGCGTCCTTGCCATTGCGCCCGGCCCATTCGAGGTGTGCCGAGCCAGGTCCGTGGCACGCTTCGCAGCCGACCGAGATCTCGGCGTAGGTCGTCTTGAACGAATCAGATGCCGCGTCGTAGCCCTTGCTCACCTCGGTCGAGTGGCAGTCGGCGCACATGAAGTTCCAGTTCTGCGACCGGCGGGTCCAGTGGAGTTCGTCCGTGTGGTCGATCTTCTCGTCGGGATACTGGCGGAACCAGCGCTGGCCACCCTCTTCGCGCGGGCGCGCATCCCAGGTCACCGCGACGGCCTGCAGGCGCCCGCCAGGCAACTCGACGAGGTATTGCTGCAGCGGCGCGAGGCCGAACGTGTACTTGACCTCGAAGTCCGCGAGCTGACCTTCGGATCCGTCCGTGCGGATGAAGTACTTGCCGTCGCGGCGGAAGAACCTGGACTGGATGCCCTGGAAGTTGTAAGTCGCGTCGTTGAAGTTCCCCAGCACCGTCCGTTCGGTGGCGTGCTGCATGGCGACGGCATGCTGCGAGGCCTGCCAGGCCTTCGATTCAGCCGCGTGACATTGCGCGCAGGACTGCGAGCCGACGTATGCGGCGGCGACTGCGACCGTCTCGCTGCCTGCCGTAGACGCGGACTCGCCTGGCTGGCGCCCGGCGAAGAAATACCAGACAGCCAGAGCCAGTAACGCAATGCCGGCAAGCGCGCCGATCCGCAGCGCAGTGGTCCGGTCCGATCCATCTGCAGGGACCTCAGGCGCAGGAGTGCGACTGAAGTCTGCGGACTGCTGCTGCGCGCGGGTTTTCCTCCGTGACACGGACAAAGACTCTCTGCTGGCGAACCGCGTCGCGGTTCAGGGTGACGGAGCCGGGACGACCACTTTCGTCCCCGGCATGATTTCGAAATACTGATCGAAATCGCCGAGGCTCGCCATCAGTCGCTGCAGCACGTCCGCATTGCCGGCCAGGCTCGCCCGGCCAGCCGCGGCCTGGGAGGCGAACGTGGCTTGGCGCATCATGATCGGTTCGAGGTCGGCCCGCTTGATCGTGATGGTGAGGTCCGCGTCCTTCGCCTGGTACCCCTGGATGTTCGTCAGCGTCGCATGGCTGAGTTCGAGCACATGCTGCTCGCCATTGTCGGGCGTCGCGAGGTTGATCTTGAACGCCAGCCCATCCGCCTTGCGGCTGTCGAGCAGGATGCCCAGATAGTCGAGCCACAGCGCCGTCGTCATGGCGCGTACGGTGTCCGGTGAAGCCGACCGCGGCACCAGGCCGCGCGGGATGCCCGACCGCAATTCAAGCGCGGCAGCGAGAAAGCTGTTGCGCAGGCTCGAGCTTTCCTTCTGGTAACCCACCTGCTCGAACGCGTCCGCCAGCAGGTTCCTGGCGGCCTGGTTGGCTGGTTGCGCGTACACCAGCTTGTTCAGCAACTCGATCGCCAGCAGATACTCGCCGGCCGTGTACAGTTCACGGGACCTCGCGACGATCTTGTCGGCACCTCCCATCATCTCGACGTACAGCGGCGCGGAATCCCGCGGCGAGGCCGGCACCAGCGTGGCAGGGTTGCCGTCCCAGTAGCCGAGATAGCGATTGATGACCGCACGGCTGTTGTGTTCTTCCGACCCGTGGTAGCTGCGCGCGGCCCAGTCCTGCTGCAGGCTGGCGGGCAGGCGGTAAACGTTCTGGATCTCGTTGATCGTCACGCCCTGGTTCGCCAGGTGCAGCACGTCGTTGTTCAGGTTCGCGTACGCGTCGCGCTGTGTGCGCATGACTTCCTGGATCCGGGCGTTGCCCCAGCGAGGCCAGGTGTGAGCCGCAAACATCACTTCCGCCTGCGGGCCGAAGCGGTAAAGCGCCTCGTTGATGTACTTGGACCATTGCAGCGCGTCGCGGACGAGCGCGCCGCGCAGCGTGTAGATGTTGTGGATCGTGGCCGTGATGTTTTCCGCCGCCCAGAACGCCTTGAACTGCGGAAACCAGGTGTTCATTTCGGCCGGCGCTTCGGTGCCCGGCGTGTTCTGGAACACCATCGTCACGCCATCGACGACGATTTCCTCGATGTCCCCGGCTACCAGCCGCGTTGGAGCGATCAGGCCGGTGGTGCCCGTGGAGGCCCGCTTGCCGATGGCCTGGTCGACGTGGCCGAACGGGCTTGACGGCAGCAGCATGCCGTACTGGTACATCGCGCGTCGGATCATCGCGTTGCCGGCGTAGACGTTCTCCGCGACGGCCGCTTCCATGAAGCCCGCGGGTGCGATGACCTGCACCTTGCCCGCCTTGACGTCGGCCTCGTCGACGACGCCGCGTACGCCGCCGAAATGATCGATGTGCGAATGCGAGTAGACGACCGCCACGACGGGCCGAGCACCGAGCTTCTCAGTGGCAAACGCGAGAGCTGCTGCCGCCGTCTCTTTCGAGACGAGCGGATCGAAGACGATCCAGCCGGAATCGCCTTTGACGAAGGTAATGTTGGAGATGTCGAAGCCGCGCACCTGCCAGATCCGCCCCGGCACGACTTCGTAGAGCCCGTACTGCGCATTGAGCACGGCCTGTCGCTGCAGCGACGGGTGGATGCTGTCGAAGTCCTGCTTCGTGTCGAGGAACGCGTAGCGGCCGAAATTCCAGGCCGGCGCGCCTTCCGCCGTCTTGATTTCGGTGTACACGGGCGAAGCGACGAACCCTCGTTTCGATTCCTCGAAGTCCCGCCTGTCCTCGAACGGCAGCGACGACAGCGCGCTGCGTTGCAACGCCACGGTCGTTGGCGACGGCGGTTGTCCCTGCGGATGAAAGTGGGCGATCGGCGCGGGTCCGGCCACGGGCCGGGCCTCGCGTATCTCAGCGTGCAGCGGCATGCACGCGCCACAGGCCGCGAGTACGAGCAAGGTCTTGAGACTATCGGGTCGAGCCATGCCACTCTCCGCTGTGTCAATTTCTACGCGCGGATGCTGCGCACGGCGTGAGCTCAGTGCGTCAGTAGATCCATTGCAGGCGCGTCAGCAAGGTCCTGGTGTTACCGGTGACGCCGAATCGGTCGAGGTCGATGTCGCCGTAGCCGACGCTGGCCTTCCAGCGGTTGTTGGCCCACCAGTTCACGCCAGCCCACCAGCCGTCCATGGTGCCGCCGCGCACGGGGCCGTCGTCGAGGTCGACGTGGCCGTAGCGCCCGATCAGCTCCACCGCACCCCACCGACCCTGCGGCAGGATGCGTCGTGCGTAGCCCGCCTTGCGGTCGTACGGACGATGCTCGCCGGTAAGCACCCAGCTGCCCGTGACATACCAGCCATCGAGCGTGGGATCGCGGTCATCGCGTGTGCTGAGATCCGCACGGACATACTCGGCCAGCAGCGAATATCCGCCGTGATTCCACAGCGCCTCGACACCCGTGTGCCAGGCGTGATCGCCCGGCACCTTGCCGGTGTCGACGAAGTCATCCGCTACGTTGGAGGCCGGCTTGCCGCGGAAGCGCAGCTGGTCGTCCACCGCGCCGTAGTAACGGGTGCTGACGGCCAGGTGCAGGTAGTCGGCGCCATCCCTGGACCACACCGGCAGCGCGGTAATGCGGCCCGCGAAGTCGTTCCCCGAGTCGGACCAGGAATCGCCCTGGACCCACCAGTCGTTGTACCAGCCGACCGCCCAGGTCGCGCGCTGGTCCAGGACGGTGTTGCCGAGCGTCGCACCGTCGTTGCGCGAGCGGAAGAACGGACTCAGCAGGCGCTCGTGGTGCGGCAGGTTGGCGGCATCGCCGACCATTTCGTACGCGAACGGCTCCTTGATCTTGCCGAGCGTGAGTGTGCCGATCCTGGGCCCGAGCAGGGTGGAGATACGCACATCGGTCGTGTTCCAGTCATCGACCGAGGTCTGGTCGAAACCCTTGTACTCGTAGCTGAGCATGTAGTTCCAGGTCCGGAACAGCTCGAAATGCCCGCGGGCCGAGAGTCGCAGCGAGCGCGCTTCGAGCTCGTCCTGCTGGTTGCCGACCTGGGCTTTGCTGCGCGCGTCCTGCTCGAAGCTGGTGTAGTCCATCGGCATCACGACAAAGCCGAACTTGACCGAGAAGCGGTCATGCTTGTCTTCGTATCCTGCGCGGCCTCGAGCGTCTCGTCCGGCACGATGCTCGACATCGCGAACTCGTGGTCGTCCTTGACGAGATGCTCGGACTCCGGCGTGACGTCGGACTCGACCGACTGTGCGGACCCCGTACCGATGCCCGTGAAGAACATGATCGCCGCGAGCAGTGCCTGCCTCATCGAAGGCTCCCTCTTCTACTTGCGACTGTAAGCGAAAGCCACGGCGCTCCGCTCGGGAAACCGCCTGCGGGGGGTGGGAATGCAGGTGGTCCCCTCGCGGGCGCCGTGGATTTTTCAGTGCAGTGTCAGTCGGCTTACTGCTTCGAACTCGACATCACCGCTTCCATCACGCGGTCGAGGTTGAAGCTGCCCGGCTTCTGCCGCGGCGGAAACTCCCTGAAGCTCTGCAGCCACTGGCCGACGTACGCACCGGCGGGTGCGATGGCGAACATGCGCTCCATGTACCAGCGCTGATACCCCATGGCGTTCTCTTCCTCGGCGCGCTCGAACGGGTCCATGCGCAGATTGGTCAGCTTCGGCGCCCGCAGCACGGTGAACGGCTCCTGCCAGACCTTGAGGCCCTCGGCCTGCTGCTCGAGGAACGTGACCTTCAGGTTCTCGTAGCGCAGCGCCGCGACGCTGCCGTCGTCGGTCCAGTAGATGAACTCCTTGCGCGGCCATGCCGCCTGGCCCCGGAGCGCCGGACCGAGATCGTAGCCGTCGAGATGGACCTTGTATGGTCTTGCCGCCGATCTTGCGGCCCTTGAGCAGGTCGGCCGTGACGTTCGTATCGCCGGCGGCGGCCACGAACGTCGTCAGCATGTCTTCATGAGCACCGATCTCGTTGATCACCGTGCCCGGCTTGATGACGCCCGGCCACTTGATCATCGTCGGCACGCGGTAACCGCCTTCCCATTGCGTGTTCTTCTCGCCGCGGAACATGGTCGTGCCGCCGTCAGGCCACGTGAATGTCTCGGCGCCGTTGTCGGTCGAGTACATGACGATGGTGTTCTGCTCCAGGCCCAGGTCCCTGAGCTTCGCCAGCACCTGCCCGACATGGCCGTCGTGCTCGACCATGCCGTCGGCATAGATGCCGAGACCGGTCTTGCCCTCGGCGTCCGCATGCAGGTGCGTGAAGATGTGCATGCGGGTGGAATTCCACCACAGGAAGAACGGCTTGTTCGACTTGACAGCGCGCTCCATGAAGTCGAGCGCCTTCTCCGTCACTTCGCGGTCGATCGTCTCCATGCGCTTCCTGGTCAGCGGCCCGGTGTCGGTGATCCGGCCGTCGGCGAAGCTGTGGATGACGCCGCGCGGCCCGAACTTCTTCTTGAACTCGGGGTTCTTCGGGTAGTCGACGTTCTCGGGCTCTTCCTCGGCGTTGAGGTGGTAGAGGTTGCCGAAGAACTCGTCGAAGCCGTGTGCGGTCGGCAGCATCGAGTCGCGGTCGCCGAGGTGGTTCTTGCCGAATTGCCCGGTGACGTAGCCCTGCGCCCTGAGCAGCGTGGCGATCGTCGGGTCTGCCGCCATCATGCCTTCCGGCGCGCCCGGCAGGCCCACCTTGGTGAGGCCCGTGCGGATCGGCGACTGGCCGGTGATGAAAGCCGCGCGACCGGCGGTGCAGCTCTGCTGGCCGTACCAGTCGGTGAACAGCGCGCCTTCCGCAGCGATGCTGTCGATGTTGGGCGTCTTGTAACCCATCATCCCGCGGTTGTACGCGCTGATGTTGAAGCCGCCGATGTCGTCACCCCAGATGACGAGGATGTTGGGCTTCTGGGTCTGCGCCTGGGCAAGCGGTCCGCCCAGCACGCTCAGCACCGCGACCAGCGCGGCGCCGCAGACTCCTGCGAATTTCTTCTGCATGTCGTTTGGGTCCCCACCACGTTCTGAAAGTGACTGCTGTTTCTAGCCCGGCTACAGTGTCGCCGAGGACCCTGCCGGCGAATCCGGCATCGTAAATTTGCCTCAGCCGCAGCAGCCATGTGTCCAATGCATGTTTGGCATCATTGGTATATCCTTAACGCATGGCCTTCGAGCTCCAGCAATTGCGCCAGGTCGTCGCGCTCGCCGAACACCGCAGTTTCGTCCGGGCGGCCGCCGCCCTGCACATCAGCCAGCCCGCGCTCTCACGCAGCATCCAGAACCTGGAGCGCCGGTTCGGCAGCGAGCCTGTTCCTGCGCTCCACCGCCGGCGTCGTGCCCGACCGATCTCGGCCGGCTGTATATCGAGCGCGCGCGCGACCTGCTGCGCATGGCGGACGAACTCGAGGGCGAGGCGATCGGTCATGCGGCGCATGCGCACCGGGCGGGTGGACGTCGGCGGTGGCCCGTACCCGACGGACTCGTTCCTGGGACCGGCGGTGGCGCGCTTCGTCGAGCAGTTTCCGCAAGTCAGCGTACAACTGCATTCAGGCAACTGGGACGACCTCGTCCAGCTCAGTTGCGCAGCCGGACGCTGGATTTCTTTGTGGCGGAAACCAGCCTGCTCGCGCGCGAGCCGGACCTCGACGTGGTGCCGATGCCCGCACGGCATCCCGTGTACTTCATCGCACGCGCCAGGCATCCCCTTGACGCCAAGCGGCGCGACGATTCGGGCGGCCGAATGATTCGCCTGGCCCTTCGCCACTCCTTCGCGAATCCCGCCCCGGGTGCTCGATCCCTTGCTGGCTGCGCACCGCGAGAGTACCGCGCGACGACCCATTGCCGCGCGCCTTTCCCGCGATCGCATGCAATGGGCTCGCACCGGTGAAGCGCATCGTCGCGGCTTCGGATGTGGTGTCGGCTTCGATCCTGCCCTGCATCGCGACGAGCTCGACAGCGGCCGCTTCATGTTGCTCGCCACGGAGCCGTGGTTGCACCTGCAGTACGGTGTGGTCAGCCTGCGAGGTCGGCCATGGACCCAGACGGCCGAGAAATTGCGCGATTTCGTGCTGCAAGCCGAGCAGGAAGCGACCCGGCTGGAACAGCAACTGCTCGAGCGGCACGGTCCGGGCGGCGGCTCAAGACGCAAGTCGACGCCAAGGCCGAAGCGCGCCCCGGCCCGCGACGGCAGCCGGCGAGCCCGCTAGACTCTCCCCGCGGGCACCCTGGTGCTGCGCGCGTCGTGGGCGCTGTGTACCCATCAACCCTCGAGGGCCATCCGATGACGACTTTGCGCACGATCGCCTTGAGCTCTGCCCTGCTGGCCACGGGCCTGCTTTCCGGTTGCGGCACCACTCCGCCCGCGCCCAGCGAAGCCGCGGCGGCGACCGTCACGAAGCCCGCACGCGACCTGAGCTATTCGAACAGCTGGCGCATCGAGGTCAGCGAAGGCGCCAACTCCGACGGTGAGATCATCTTCAACCTGACGCCGAAAGGCAGCACGACGCAGGTCGTCACAGTCAAGATCGACAACGGCACCAGTGAAGACCACGTCGCGCGCGTGATCAAGCGCGCGTTCGAGAAGCAGCTCGACACCAGCAAGTACGACATCGAGATCGACGACGGCGAGGATGTACTGGTGAAGAAGGACCTGACCGAGCCGGTGTTCGCACTCGAAGTCGTCAGCTCGACGGTCAAGAGCGTGCGGCTGCGCCTGCAGAAGGAATGATCGGGCCAATGCGCCGTGCCTGCGGGCTGCTGGGCCTGGTCGTGCTGGCGAGCGGCTGCGCGGCCAACCAGGCGGTGCCGGAGAACGGTGGCGGAAGATCCATGGCTCAAGTGACAGGTACCGTGACCTATCGCGAGCGCATCGCGCTGCCGCCGTCGGCAGTGGTCACGATCAAGCTGGTCGACGTTTCGCTGCGCGGATGCACCGGCGATGTCCTTCGCCGAACAGATCATCCGCCCGGCAGGACAACAGGTTCCTTTCGAGTTCGCGCTCGCTTACGACGCATGCGCGTATCCAGCCGCTCCATACCTATGCCGTGCAGGTGCGGATCGAGGATGGCGGCAGGCTGCTGTTCATCAGCGACAGGATGTACCCGGTGCATCACGCGGGACGCGCCCACCCATCTGGACATCGTCGTGCGGCGCGCCTGAGCTGCGTACCGACGCTTCGCAGGCGCGGCAACTCTGAACGCGTTCAGCCGAACGGGCCAGTGCCGCCCGCGCAACCTCCTCACCCCATTCCTGCACGAAGTGCCCGGCCTCGGCCAGTTCGAGCGGCGGCGGGCAGTTCCGGATCAGCCGTTGCAGCGAGTGCATCGCGGGCGGTGGAATCACGGTGTCCTGCATGCCGATGGCCATGAACGCCTGGCCCTGCCACTGGTCGCGCCACCAGCGTGCCGCTGCGCGCGACACTGCTGCACCGTCCGCATCCGGGTGATCGCACACCAGATTCGGAAAACGGCGGGCGCCTGCCTTGAACCGCCGGTCCGGGAATGGCGCGTCGTAGGCTGCCGCCTCTTCGTCCGTCAGGTGCCGACAGGCGCGCTTCATCAGCGCGCCGACACGCAGGTCCGGGTTCGCGTTGACCCACGCACGCCAGGCGTCGAAGCCCGCACCCAGTGACTGCTTGCCGGTCGCCAGGGCCGTATTCATCACCAGCAGACGCGCGAAACGCTGCGGGTCGTCCATCGGCAGTGTCAGGCCAAGGATGCCACCCCAGTCCTGGCAGACGAGCGTGATGTTGCGCAGGTCGAGCGCCCGCACGAAGGCCTGCAGCGATTCGCGATGCCGCGTGAACGTGTACCAGGCGTCGTCGACGGGTTTGTCCGAGCGCCCGAAGCCGAACAAGTCGGGCGCAACGACACGCGCGCCGGAGCCGAGCAACGCGGGAATCATCCGCCGGTACAGGTAACTCCACGTGGGTTGCCCGTGCAGGCACAGGAATACATGGCCGGCGTCGCGCGGTCCCTCATCGAGGTAATGCATGCGCAGGCCTGCGAAGCCCGGCAGGTCTTCGACGTAGTGAGGAATGAAAGGGTAGCCCGGCAAGCCGTCGAACCGCTCGTCCGGTGTGCGCAGGAATTCCGGTGTCGAAACTGCCATCGTCGTGTCCTCTCGATTCGGTTGGCGATCAGCCGCGCGGGCACTCGCCCGGATTCAGCGCCTCTCGTTCACAAGATTCAACTGCAGGGCCTCGTCGACGGTGAGGTCACGAATCCGGTCGTGCGGAATGTCCTCCATGATGTTCGCGACTTCGGCGCGCACGCCCATCTCGGCCAGGTACGCGACGACCTGTGTCCCGACGACATGCTGGAAAACGCCTTCGTCGCGGACGGGCACGCGATTTTCCGCTCGGTGCAACCCGACTGCGGATCCCGGCTCCAGCGAGCGCTGGACGCCGCCGGCAAGGATGAAAGGACACGCGCTGTGACACGTCCCTGTCGTGGCCCGCGTCGGGTCCGTCGTGCGCGATCCGACGCGTGTGTCGAACGCGTGTTCCCGCAGCACGCGACCGAGCTGCATCGCGGTCACGAGACTGCCACCGGGCGAGTTCAGGTAGACGACCGCGTTGGTGATGTGCTCGGTGAGGATCAGGCTCACGACGCGCGAGGTCGCTCCCGGATCGACCGGGCCGTCGAGGTAGACCAGCCAGCGCTCGTCACCCGGCAGCCTGCCCGGATAGTCCGGCGCGACAGCCACGATCTGCAAAGTTGTGGGCATGTCGGCTGCGACGGGAGCCGCGATCAGCCCGAGTAAGATCAGCAGCGGCAAGCGACAATGATGCCCGCACTACCGTTGCGCAGCCTCAGCCATGTTGACCGGTCGCCGTACGCAATGCGTCAAGGTAATACCCGAGGCGGGTCTCGCCGCTGAGGCACGCCCGCACGGCACGAGAACCCGCCGACTCGAACAGTTCGATGAGCCTTCGATCCGCCAATACCGGATTGACGTCGGAGCGCACGCCCTCGCTGAAGATCAGGGCCACCACACGTCGAAACACCTGGTTGCGCTCGGCTTCGGCGTGGTGCCCCGTCAGCCGGCAGACTTCGTCGGTCGCGCCGATTGCGAACCACAGGAGCCACATCCTGCCGGTGTCGGCGCGCTCCACCAGCAACGGCTCCTCGACGGTCGCCAGCGTGCGCTCGGCGTCGAGCAGTTCCGCGAGCGCGAGCATGGCCGGGTCGTCTGCAACGTCCGTTGACCGCTGCTCCGAGTCGGTTTGCCTGGGCCTGGCCAGCCATGGTCTTGTCGTGTCGTCCATGGGTTGGCACTGTAGGCAAGAGAAGGCCTGGCCTCTGGTCGCTGGGCGGCAAGATCTGGTCCGCGGGCTGCAGCTTTGTGATTTCCACGCGCTGAGTAATCCAGTAGTTTGCGTTTCTGGCAATCTATTCGTATTCATGGATCGAGATGTGGAATAGACCAACCGCGCTGGCGATGACGCTGGCCCCGCTGAAGGACGTCCTGCCGCAGTACGGCTTGGACTTCCCGGCGTTGGCACGTCGTGCCGGAATCGACCCGGAGCTGCTGACGCGCCCTGGGCAACGGTTGCCCTCGGCGCGCATCCAGAAGCTGTGGCGAATTGCGGCGCAGGAGTCAGGCGATCCACTCTTCGGCTTGCGCGCGGGTCAGCTGGCGCGACCAGGCATTTTCCACGCGCTCGGTCTCGGCATCGTCAGCAGCACGAGCGTGCTCGCCGCCCTGCGACGCATCGTGCGCTACAGCAGCGTCGTCAGCACCAATGGCCGTTTCGTGCTGATCGTCGAGGGGCCGCTGGCGAGCCTGGAAACACGGCGGACCGAGCTGACGATCGTGCCGTGCGCGCAGTACTTCGACGCGGTCGTCGTCACGATGTGCCGGATTCTTCGCCTCTGCGCCGGCCCTTCGGCCGTCCCCACACTCGTTACCCTGCCGTACCAGAGTGACGTACCGCCCGAGGCCTATCACGAGGCAATCGGCTGCCCGGTGGAGTTCGGCGCGGATCGCTGCACGATCAAGTTCGATGCGGAGCTCGCTGCGCGCCCGGTGCTGACTGGCAATCCTGAACTGGCCGCCGAAGCCGATCGCATGGCGGCGCGCTACATCGAGGGCCTCGCGCCGGACACCGCGGCGACGCGGGTCCGTGCACTGCTGCTCAAGGCAATGTCGTCCGGTGATCTCGACCAGGATGGGATCGCCCAGGCACTGAACCAGAGCGCCAGCACCTTGCAGCGCCGTCTGCGCCGTGAAGGCACCACCTACCAGCGCGTGCTCGACACGACGCGGCGCGAACTCGCTTTCGAATACCTGAAGGGTGGTCAGCACACGCTCGCCGACATCACTTTCCTGCTCGGCTTTGCCGACCAGAGCAACTTCACGCGTGCGTTCCGGCGCTGGACGGGCCAGACGCCGCGTCAATTCCTGACCGGACAAGGCGACCGGTTTCGCGAGTCTGCTTGACCAGCCGTCCCGCGCTAGAACCCCGCAACGCGCTCGAACACCCAGTAGCTCGCAAGTCCGCCGATGGCATACGGCGGCACGCGCCACAGCCACGCCGGGCTGCTCAGTCGCACCGAAGTCGCCACCCGCTTTCCGGCCGCAATCAGCACGAGCACGACGGCGATGAAGATCAGCTGCCCGAGCTCCACCCCGACGTTGAAGAACAGGAGCGCCAGCGGAATCGAGTTCTGCGGCAGGCCGACCTCGGCCAGCGCGCTTGCAAATCCCAGCCCATGCAGCAACCCGAACGTGAACGACACGATCCATGGATAACGCTGGGTGAGCCCAGGCCGCCCCTGCCGACCATGCACGATCTCGGCCGCGACGAAGACGATACTGAGTGCGATGAGCGCCTCGACCGGCGGACCCGGCACGTTCAGCACGCCGACCGTGGCCAGCGCGAGCGTGATGCTGTGTGCGATCGTGAATGCCGTGATGGTGATGATCAGCCGGCGCGTACCATCGACGATCAGCAGCAGGGCAAGCACGAACAGCAGGTGATCGAAGCCGAGCAGGATGTGGCCGATGCCGAGCACGGTGTAGGTCTGGACCACCTCGAGGTGCCCAGGACTCGAGGTCACCGTGAAGCGCGGATCGACCGGCAACACACGACCGAGCTGCTCGGTGCCGTCGGCGCGCTCCACGCGCACCAGCACGTCTACGCGGCTGCCCGGCAGCTGCGGAAACTCGATCGCCTGGCCGGCCATTCCCCCGTCGACCTGGATCCGCCAGCGCAGTACCGCGGCATTGCTCGCATAGCTGCTGGTGCGTTCCGTCAGGTCCCGGGTGCCCGGCGGAAAGACGGGCTGCAACCGCAGCGTCGTATTCGCGTCGAGGGCCGGGACCCGCCAGAGCACCTCGTACGTCGTGGCATCGAGCTGCTTGAGCTGCAGGTAGGCCGGGCGAAATTCGTCGGCCATCGCCGGCGCCACGAACGCAACGAACAACGCGAGCACGCATGTCAGCCGACGCAATCGTGCGCTCAAGGTGACGGCACCGGCGGCAGGGCGGCCTGGATCTCGACCTGGTACTGCTGGCGCAGTTTCGCGAGCGCGGCCGCGTGCGCCTGCTGGCGCCGTTCGTTTTCCCATTCGCGAGCCACGACTTCGCGCACGTCGGCGAGTGCGGGCGACTGCGCTGCCTGGATGGCGTTGACGCGGACGAGATGCACGCCGAATCCGGACGCGACGGGTCCGGACCACTCGCTCACGGGAACCTTTGCAAGCTGCCCGGCGAACTCGTCGCCGAAGTCGCGGGCGACGAGGTCGAGCGGCATGGCGTCCTGGTGGGACGGCAGCAGGGTCGCCTGGCCGAGCGTCGCAGGATCTGCACCACGTGCAAGGGCCGCGCGTGCCTGCTCGAGCCGGTGCGGCGTGCCTGCGTCGGAGCCGAAGTAGATCTGGTCGAAGCTCACGACCGCGGGCTGGCGGAACGCGGCAGGATTCGCATCGAGATAGGACTGCAGGTCTGCATCGGTTGCAGGGTTCTGCGCGATGGATTCCTCGAACAGTACGTCGAGTTTCTGGCGGACACGCCGTTTGACCACGGCATCGTCACGGTCGAGGCCAAGCGCGACGCCTTCGCGGTACAGGATCTCGTCGCGCACGTAGGTATCGACCAGTCCGTTGAGCTCGACCGGGCTCGGCTGCCGGTTCCAGGTTGCCTGGAACTGGGTGGCCAGCAGGTCGACTTCGGCCTGGGTCACGACGATGCGGCGCTTGCCGTCGTCGTCCGGCGCCACACGCCCGTAGTACGCGAACAAGACCAGACCGAGCAGCAGGAAGTGCAGCAGCGGCTCACGGAGAATCTGACGGACTTGCAATGACGCTCCCCGCGGCACGGACGGTTCGGAATGCCAGCCCGGTCAACGGTCACCGGACTCGGCGGCCGCAGAGTCTACCGAACTACGCTGACCCAGTGACAGCGAGGTGCTAATGGGCTCCGGTTCGGGCGGCCCCGGGTGCCTGAGCAGAGGTCCATGGGAAGTTTCGGCGGTAAGATTGGGGCCTGTCTCGAGCAAAAGAGGAGATGCAGATGACCCGGACCTGCTGGCTTGCGGCTGCCCTTGCGGCATGCCTCGTCACGTTCGGCGCCGTCGCCGGCGCGGAAGATGCGCCGGATAGCTGGGACGGCCTCGTCCAGATCAAGCCCAAGCGGATGGACCAGGTGTACGTCCTGCCGGGCGCGGACTTCCGGCCCTACACGAAAGTCATGCTGGACAAGACCGAAGTCGCTTTCCGCAAGGACTGGCAGAAGAACATGAACGACACCCGTTCGGTATCCCGCAAGATCGACGATGCCGAGGCGGCGAAGATCATGGCTGCCGCCTCCTCCAACTTCACCGACGTCTGGACCAAGGCGCTGAACAAGGCCGGTTACCAGGTGGTCACAACGCCTGGTCCCGACGTGCTGCGCCTGTCGACCGCGATCGCCAACCTTTACATCAACGCGCCGGACACGATGGAGGCGGGCCGCGTGCAGACCTACACCGCCGAGGCCGGCGAAGCGACGCTGATCCTCGAAGTGCGTGATTCGCGGACCAACGCCTTGCTCGGGCGCGTGGTCGACCGCCGCGAAACCCGTTCGCAGGTTGCCATGCAGCCGGCAAACCGCGTCACCAACCAGGCGGACTTCCGCTCGCTGTTCTCGCAGTGGGCCTCGATCGCGGGCAAGGGTCTCGACGAACTCAAGGCAATCTCACCCGTGCCGGAGGACCTGACCCCGGGACAGAAGCTCAAGTGAGCGTGCGACCGTACCGCACCCGCAGGTCGACAACCGCGTGACCGTCTTCGAGTTCCTGCTCGCCCTGTACGCGATCGTCGCGGGCCTCGGCGTGTCGCTGCTCGTCACCAGCGTGGGCCAGATGATCGAGGCGCGCGATCGCGTGCGCCTCTACTGGGTGCACAGCTGCTGGCTCGCGCTGACATTCGTCGGCCACGTCGTCAGCTGGTTCACGATCTGGCGCTTCCATGAGCACGCGCCGTGGACGGTGCTGCAGGCGTTGCTGCTGCTCATGCGTGCCGATCCTGCTGTACCTGATCAGTCACCTGGCCGTGCCAGACCTCGAAGACGATCGCACCCACGACATGCGTGACTACTACTTTCGTCATGCACGCTGGACGCAGGGCCTGCTGCTCGGCGTCGTCGTCGCGGGCGCGCTGTCGCACTTCTTCATCGATAACGACTTCGACCTGTCCGGGGCACGCGGGGTGCGCGCATCGATCGCCCTGATCCTGCTGCCGGGGATCGTGAGCCTCAATCCGCGGGTGCACGCAGCGCAGGCCGTGCTGCTGTGCGTCGCAATCGCAATCGCTGCGTCTTACCTGTCGCGACCCATCGGCTGAGCCGGCCGCTGCTCAGACGGGCCTCGCTCCCGATCCGCGCCCACCCCGCAGCTCGTATTCCTGCGTGCCGCGGTGATAGATGTGATCCGTGTCGAGCGCGGCTGTCTTCGCGTACTGAAACGCGGGCGCGAGTGATTCGTAGATCGGCTCGAATCCGCGCTGCTCCGTCAGGTGGAACAGCTCGCGGAACGACTCGATCACGAAGTACGTCGCCTGCAGGTCGGAGATCGTGTAATCGGTGCGCATGACGCGATCGACATTGAGGTGGATGCGATTCGGCGACCGCCCTTCGACCGAGAACACCGTCTCCGTCGGGCCGGAGAGGATGCCCGCGCCGTAGATGCGCAGCTGGTCGTCCTCGAGGATCAGGCCGAACTCCACCGTGTACCAGTACAGCGCGCTCAGCGCCTTGAGCCGGTTGTACTTGAGCGCTTTCCAGCCGGCGCGTCCATACGCTTCCATGTAGCTCGCGAAGATCGGGTCGGTCAGCAGCGGCACGTGCCCGAACACGTCGTGGAAGACGTCGGGCTCCTGGATGTAGTCGAACTGCTCGCGCGAGCGGATGAAGTTGCCGGCCGGGAAGCGCCGGTTGGCGAGGTGATAGTAGAAAACGTGGTCGGGGATCAGCATCGGCACCGGCACGACGGACCAGCCGGTGAGACTCCGCAGTTCCTCGCTCATCTCGCTGAAGTCCGGCACGCCGCCGCGGCCGAGATCGAGGCGTTCGAGCCCGCGCGTGAATTCCCGGCAGGCATGACCGGGCATGAGCCCGATCTGGCGCTGGTAGAGCTCGTCCCAGATCCGGTGCTCTTCCAGGCTGTACTTGCGCTGCGCAGGCTCGAGCCAGTCGTCGCCCAGCCCGGACGGCTTCTTGAGCGGCGCGACGAAGACGGACGCTGGCATGTCGGGGATGCGCGAATAATCGAACGACTTGGGCACGGTGGGCTTGTCCATTGCCGCATGGTCGCGCATGGGGTGCGATATTTCCATCGGACGGCAACGCCGATTCACCGGGGCGCCGGACTAGAGCTGGGAATCCAGCCGCAGCACCTTCGCCAGCCAGGCCTGAAATTTCTGCCCGGCCGAGGCTTCGGGCGAATCGTCGTAGGTCTGCCTGCCGTCGCTCCAGCGCAGCTTGCCATGCTCGAGCGTGACGGCCCACGCACGCTCACCCGACGATTCCTGGTCGAAAATCGCCTCGAGCTGGGTCGCGATCGTCGGCTCCTCGATGAACACGCCCTGCTCGCAGTTGAGCGACGTGGAGCGCGGATCGAGGTTGTAGCTGCCGACGAAGAGTCGCGAGGAATCCGTGGCCAGGGCTTTCGTGTGCAGGCTGGCGCCGGACGAGCCGAACATGCTCCGCTGTGTCTGCACGCCGGGCAGGGGCTTGAGTTCCCAGATCTGCACTCCGCCCTTGAGCAATGCCGGTCGCGATCTCGAGTAGCCGCCGTACACCATCGCCACGTCGTTGGCCGCGAGCGAATTGGTGAGCACTCGCACCCCGGTGCCGTCGCCGACCTGGCCCACGAGGAAGCTGCTGCCCTGCTTTCCGGGCACGAAGTACGGCGAGATGATGGAGATGTGCTGCTTCGCGTCCTTGAGCATGGGCCCGATCATGGCCAGGACCTGTGACCCTGCCACCCCGCCGTCATCGCCAAGCGCCTTGGCCGGGTCGTCGGCGACGAAAGCAAACTGCGACGTCCAGTGCATCGGCCAGTCGCCCGCCACCAGGCGCTGAATCGCGTCGCTGTTACGCAGTTCGATTGCAAAGGGATGGTTCTGCGCATCGGCGATGCGTGACGCGGCGGATCTTCGCAGCGCATCGAGAGCCGCCGTCGTGACGTCATCGGGTGCCAGCAGTGCCATGGGATAGGCCGCAGGGGAATTCCAATAGCGATCGAACGACACGGAAGCGTCGCGCACGACGGGCCCCACCATGGCGAAGTCGAGGTCGACGAAGTTGACCTCCTTGCTCGCACCGAAGTACTCGTTGCCCAGGTTGCGGCCGCCGACGATGGCGATGCGGTTGTCGGCGATCCAGGTCTTGTTGTGCATGCGCCGGTTGATGCGGCTGAAGCTGCCCATGGCTTCGAACGCGAACTGCAGGGCCCCGGTGCGCGAACCGAACGGGTTGAACATGCGCACTTCGATGTTCGGGTGCGCATCGAGCGCCGCGAACTTGTAGTTCTTGCCGCGGGCATCCATGTCATCGACCAGCAACCGCACCTTCACGCCGCGATCGGCGGCCTCGATCGCGCGATAGGCGAGGAAGGCGCCCGTTGCGTCGTCGTGCCAGATGTAGGTCTGCACGTCGAGGCTGCGGCCGGCCACCAGCGCTGTATGCGCGCGAATTGCAAACGCCTCGGGTCCTTCGCGAACGAGCCGGAAGCCGGACTGACCAGGATGCGCGGCCTCCGCCTGGCCAATGAGGTCATCGAGGGCGGTGCCCTGTGCGAGTGCCACGGCATTCTGGGCCGGCAACTCAGGTCGCGGCGCGAGCGACGAGCACCCGGCGATCAGCAGGGTGAGCAGGACAGCGACGGGGCGCAGGGTCATGCGCGTGGACATTCGATGCGTTCCTGGAGAATGGGCTACTGCTGCGGTGTGTACACGGTCTTCCAGTCGTTCTTGACGCTGATCAGCGACCAACCGCGCGTCCCCGCCTCGTCCAGGCCATGCTCGAGCTTGCCGATGTGGCTGCCGCGATCGTAAGCGAATTCACGGACGGCGTCGTCGTGGTGGACAATCACGCCCAGCCGCGGGCCCGGCGCCGAGGTCGTCCACTCGAGCATCTGGAAGTCTCCGTCCGAATTGCCAACAGCCATGATCGGGCGCTTGCCGATGAACTTGTGAATCCCGACGGGCTTGCCTTCCTTGTCGTCGACGAACTCGATCTCCGGCAGGCGCACGATCACGGGCTTGCCGTCGCGGACCTCGTACTTCGTCTTGATACTCGAACCGATGACGCGCTCAGGCGGAATGCCGTAGACGTCCTCGGCGAATGCGCGCATGAACTCGACGCCGCCGCCCGACACGATCCACGTCGAGAAGCCGTTGGCCTCGAGGTAGTCCAGCAGCTCACGCATCGGCTGGTACGTGAGTTCCGTGTAGCGCCGATGCAGCGTCGGATGTTGCGCGGTCTTCGTCCACTGGCGAACCCGCTCGACGAATTCTTCGCTGGTCGTGTTCGCGTGCGTGATCGCGATGACCTCGCCGAGTGCTTTCAGGTCGCCCTTGGCCGCCGCAGCGAGCGCCGGGTTCGCCGCCAGGGCTGGATCCTTCGCCGCCATGGCCTTCACCGTGTCCAGGGCGAAAGCGGCCTGGAAGTAGATCGGCTGCTCGGACCAGAGCGTGCCGTCGTTGTCGAATACTGCAACCCGGGCCCCGGGCGCGACGTAGTCCTTTCCCGTGGGATCGGTCACGGCCTGAACGAACGAGACGATGCGAGCCTTGACCGCGCCTTCGTTCCACGATGGCAGGGGATCGGTCGCCGCATGGACGCGGGTGGCCGCCGATGCGACCAGGCAGGCAGCGAGAAGCGAGCACGAACGGGCGCGCATGGCGGTGGGATATCTGCACCTGCAACTCCTTGTTTGTCTTGAGGCGCGGACCGGCGCCGTTGAACGGCAGCTAGCCACAGCTTGTCGGGCGATTCAAATCAAACCTCGGCATGGCAGCCATGCGCCGCGCGCATTGACCGAGGGGCCAGCAAGGTCCGAATTGCAGGAACGGGTCCGCTCGTTCATCGTTGCCGTACCCGGGCTCACCGGCGGCTGATCGCAGCACCGAAACTCACTGCAGGGACATACCTTGATGATAACGACTGGCACGCCTTTGCTGTGGACCCTGTTCGTGGCCTTCGTGCTGGTCGCGCTGGTCATCGACTTCTTCGCGATGGAGAAGCAAGGCGCCCACAAAGTCACGATGAAGGAAGCGGCCGTCTGGTCGCTGATCTGGGTCGCGGTCTCGTTCGTCTTTGTCGCCTGGCTCTGGTGGTACCTCGGCGGACTCGACGGCAATCCGGTCGCCGACGCCAAGGCGCTCGAATTCGTGACCGGCTACCTGGTCGAGAAGGCGCTCGCGGTCGACAACATCTTCGTGTTCCTGCTCGTGTTCACGTACTTCGCGGTACCGGCCGCATACCAGAAGCGCGTGCTGATGTTCGGCATCATGGGCGCCCTCGTGCTGCGCGCCATCATGATCCTGATCGGCGCCTGGCTGATCGCGCAATTCCACTGGATCCTCTACATCTTCGGCGCCTTCCTCGTCTTCACCGGCATCAAGATGTGGGTCGCCACCGGGCACGAGCCCGACCTCGAGGCGAATCCGGCGCTAAAGTGGATTCGTCGTCACATGCAGATCTCGCCGACCTACGACGGCGAGAAGTTCTTCACCGTGCAGAACGGCGTAAAGCTGGCCACGCCGCTGTTCGTGGTCATCCTGCTGATCGCCATCGTGGACATCGTCTTCGCCGTGGACTCGATCCCGGCCATCTTCGCCATCACGATGGACCCCTTCATCGTGCTGACCTCGAACGTCTTCGCGATCCTCGGCCTGCGCGCGATGTACTTCATGCTGGCGGAGATGCACGAGCGCTTCCACCTGCTCTCGTATGGCCTGGCGATCGTGCTGGTCTTCATCGGCACGAAGATGCTGCTGCTGGACATCTACAAGATCCCGGTGTCCTGGTCGCTCGGATTCACCGTCGTCGTGCTGGCGCTGACGATGATCCTGTCGCTGAAGATCCCGCCAAAGAAGGACGCGGCGCAAAGCGCCTACCCCTTCGCCGCGAAGAAGGACGAAGAGCAGAAGCCGGGCGACTAGCCGGCCGGCCCGTGGTGTCAGGACGGGTTTCCTTCCTCCTCGATCACCCGTGCTGCGTCTGCGTTCAGCGTCTTCGTCTCGTGCTTCGGCCGCGTCAGCGGCGCAGGCTCCGGCGTCGCCTGGTTGTTGCGCATCAACGAACGGCCGGCGGTGATGCCGCCGATCAGCTGCAGGCCGAGCCGGTCCTCGTCGCGCTGGCGCACGTCGGCCAGCGTTTCCGCTATTTCCTCCGGCGAATGGCCCAGCCCCTTCAGCACGTGGCCGCCAAAGCTCATCGCGGACTCGAACGTCTCGCGGAGCTGGTAGTCGACGCCGGCCTGGATGAGCCGCAGGGTGTGCCCGCGATCGAACGAGCGCACGAACAGCTTCGCCTGCGGGAACTCGTTCTTCGCCAGCTCGACGATCCGATCCGCCTCTGCCGGCTTGTCGATGCAGACCAGGATGGCGTCAGCCTTGCCCGCGCCTGACGTACGCAAAACGTCGAGGCGCGAGCCGTCGCCGTAATAAACCTTGAAACCGAAATTCCCCGCGGCGCGGATCATGTCCACGTCGGCGTCGATGATCGAAATGTCGACGTCGCGCGCGAGCAGCGGCTGGCTCACCACCTGCCCGAACCGCCCGAAGCCGATGATCAGCACGCGGCCGGTGAGACACGGCGGCTCTTCGATGCCGTGCATCGAGACCGCCGGCTTCGGCAGGAAGCGATCCAGCAACAGCACCACGAGCGGCGTCAGCGCCATCGACAGGATCACGATCGCCGACATCACTGCGCCCGCGCGCGCGTCGAACACGCCTGCGGTGAGCGCGGCCGCATAGAGCACGAACGCGAATTCTCCGCCCTGCGCGAACAGCGCCGAGCGCTGCACGGCCTCGCGGTTGTCGGCGCCAAAGAGCCGCGCGACGCCGTAGATACCCAGCGCCTTGACCGCCATGAAGGCGACGACGCCGGCGGCGACGATGCGCCAGTCCGACGCGACGACGCCGAGATTGAGCGACATGCCGACAGAGAGGAAGAACAGCCCGAGCAGGATGCCGCGGAACGGCTCGATGTCGGCTTCGAGCTGGTGGCGGAACGTGGACTCCGAGAGCAGCACGCCCGCGACGAACGCGCCCATGGCCATCGACAGGCCGCCCCACTGCATGAACAACGCCGCGCCGAGCACGACGAGCAGTGCGGCCGCGGTCATGACGTCGCGTCCGCCCAGCGCTGCCACGATGCGGAACATCGGGTTCAGGGCCCAGCGCCCGGCTGCAACCAGCGCGCCGAGCGCGGCCAGCGCAATCAGCACCGACAGCCAGGCGGGTCGTGACGACTCGACGCCGGTGCCCTGCGCCAGCGCGAGGAACGCTACCAGCGCCAGCAGCGGGATGATCGACAGGTCCTCGAGCAGCAGGATCGACACCGCGCGCTGGCCCGCGGGCGAGGCGGTCTGCCCGCGCTCGTCGAGCATCTTCATGATCACCGCCGTCGACGACAGCACGAAACCCATGGCGCCGATCACCGCGACTGCTGGCGGCCAGCCGAAAGCGATGCCGACACCCGACAGCAGCGCGCCGCAGACCAGCACCTGCGTGAGTCCGAGGCCGAAGATTTCCCTGCGCAGCGCCCACAGCTTGGTGGGCCGCATCTCGAGCCCGATCAGGAACAGGAACAGCACGACGCCCAGTTCAGCGACGTGCAGGATGGCCTGCGGGTCGTGGAAGAACGCGAGACCGAAGGGACCGATCAGCAGGCCGGCACAAAGGTAGCCGAGGACCGCACCCAGGCCGAGCTTGCGAAACAGCGGGACCGCGATGACGGCGGCCGCCAGCAAGACGACCGCATGGCCGAGACCGATGCCTGCAGATTCCATGGTCACCGCGCCTCCTGCACCGGCGTCAAGCCGGCCGGGCAGGAGCTTAGCTCAGTCGCGCTGCGACGGGATGAACGCCCGGGAAGCCGGCGCCGCGACTAAGGCGTGTACCAGATCGGTGAGCTCCAGGCGCGTTCCTGGGTCGTCATCGGCACCTTCGGATCCATCTTCACCTTGAAGTACGCCGCGTCGTACGCCGTCCAGCGCGGCGTCGGAATCTCCAGCACTCGCGCGTAGTAGAAAGCGCGCACTGCAGGATCGAACTCCGGATCCTTCCACACGGCGATCAACTCGGGCGTGCCAATCGAGTTGGTCCAGGAAGCCGTGGCAACGTCGACCGTGCTGCCGACCGGCGTCAGCTTGCCATTCGCTCCGACCTTGCGCTTTTCCGGACTGCTCCAGGCAACGTCGAATATCTTCTCGTGCGTCTGGCCCGCCTTGTCGACCCAGCCCTTGATGACCTGCACGCGGTCGAGGTTGCCGCCGTAGGGATCGCGGGCAGCGGCGACGAGAAACGTCGGCGCCTTGCCGGCGGTGGCCTTCGGCAGGTCGCCACCCATCGGTACGCCCTTCTTGTATCCAGCAATGGCGGGGGCGCGCGTGGTGGTGTCGGCTGCGACGAAATCGTAGCCGCCGAAGAAGCGCAACCACATGCGCGGACCGCTGGTCGCGTACGTCTCCTTGCGCTTCATTGCGTCCCAGATGGCTTCGCGCGTGTTCTCGGTGGCCCAGACCGCCGTGTAACCGGCGGCGGTCAGCTCCCAGCCCTTGACCACGCGATCGCCAAACTTCATCGCGTTTTCGTTCGCCCGTTCCGCGCTCGGCTCGCTGGACGCGAACTTGCCGTAGAAGTTGTCCTCTTCGGCGGCGACGAGCGCGTTGTGCGTGTCGGTACCCGCCGCCATGCCGTACTTGAACGCATTGGCACCGAATTGCTGGTCGAGCAGCAATCCGTTCTTGAGAGCCTCGCGCAGGTATTCATGCGCGATCATGCCGGGCTGCTTCGGCACGAGGGTCAGGTTGCCGCGGTCCCAGAGTTCGTAGCCGGCAGTGAATTCATCGGTCGGTGAGAGGCTGGGATGCGCCTCGCTCTGCCCCTTGTACTGGATGGCCTCGAAGAGCGGCTCCCAGCGTGCGCGCCGCTCGGCCCATTCCTTCGTGATCGGTCCGCCGTTGAAGGTCTGCAGTTCAAACATCCGGCCGTTCGAAAGATTGCCGTTGTGAGGGATCGCAAGCAGTCGGCCTCCCGTCTGCTTCTCCCAGTTCGCCATCCAGGCCCAAAGGTCTTCCGGATTCTCGGAGACGAACGTCGTCATCGGCAGGACCTGGTCCGCCTTGGCCTTGCCGTCGCGATAGATGACGTTGCGATGCAGGTTGTCGCCGCCCCCCGCGTTCGACGTCCATTCGTAGCCGATCAGCGCCGTGAAGCGACCTGGCTCGTTGTATTTCTCCGCGAAGTCGTTGTTGCGCTCCCACGTGGTCTTCGCAAACCGCGGGTCCATGACGAGTTTCGGCAATTTCTTCTGGGTCTGGGCCGCAATGAGTTCCATCATCGCGGTCTGCGCATCCGCTCCGCCCTTCGCCATCAAATCGTGCCAGCGCTTGAGCGTCGGGTCCGCCATCATTTCCGGGTTGCCGTCGCGGATCATCGCGATCGTGCCCATCCCGTCCGAATGATCGGTGACCGCGATCCAGTCGAGCGGTCGCGAGAGGCGCACGGGCTGGCCGCTGGTGGAGACGACTTCCTCGCCACGCGCGAAACGCAGCGCGTCCTCGGGGCCGAGCGTCGTGCCACCCATGCCGGCATCGCCCGACCAGCTCGTGTGCACGTGCTGGTCGCCGAAGAGCGGGCGCTCCGGGTAACGCCGTCCGGCGTATGGCGAATACCCGGCGACCTTGTGAAACTTCGCAGGGTCGGCCGCCGGCGGGTACGCATCCGAACCCACGACGATTTTCTGCTGCGCATTGGCCACGAAGGCGAAGCCAAAGGCCGCGACAATGCAGACGAACTGGCTCTTCTTCACGCTGTTCCCCTTAATTTTTCTACCTGTCACCCAGGGCCCGGGCGGGACCGCGGCACTCCCGATGATTTCAGTTGGAACCCTCACATGCAAGTTCGAGCAGCCAGGCTGACGGCCTGACGTGCACCCTTACGCACTGATTGACGGACGACTGCGTTCTCCCGAAACTGCCGCGCTCGGCCAGGACGAACAAGACAGACTTTCGGGAGCACCCCATGGACATGGCAACCGTCGATACTTTCCTCCGCACCACGGTAGCGGACCTTGCCGTGAAGGTGGCCGCGGCCATCGTATTCTGGTTCGTCGGTCGCTGGCTGATCGGCCGGGTCATCCACCTGGTGCAGGCCACGATGCACCGCAACCAGATCGACCCGACGCTGACGCGTTACCTCGGCTCGATCATCACCGTCGCCCTCAACATCGCCCTGGTCCTCGGCATCCTTGGCTACTTCGGCATCCAGACGACCTCGATCGCCGCAATGCTGGCCGGCGCGGGTGTGGCGATCGGTGCGGCCTGGAGCGGGATGCTCGGCAACTTCGCCGCAGGCGCGTTCATGCTGGTGCTGCGACCGTTCAAGGTAGGCGACTTCGTCAGCATCGCCGGCGTCACCGGGACCGTGCACGAGCTCGGCCTGTTCGGCACCACGATCGTCACGCCCGACAACGTCCTCACGCTGATCGGCAACGGCAAGATCTTCGGCGACACGATCCAGAATTTCTCGTCGCTGCCGCACCGTCGCGTCGAACGCACGGCGCAGCTGGCCGGTGGCGTGGATCACAACGACGCGATCGCGCGCTTCCAGGCGGCCGTCGCGCAGATTCCGAACGTGCTGGCGAAACCCGCGCCCGAAGTGAGCCTGCTCGACATCAACCTGCTCGGCACGGTGATCGCGGTGCGTCCGTACTGCCACACCGACCATTACTGGCAGGTCTACTTCGACACCAACCAGGCGATGATGCGCGTCGCCAAGGAAGCCGGCTGGCCCGCGCCGACACCCGCCAATCTCACGCGGATGATCCAGGTGCAGGCGTAGTCGATTTCGCAACTGGAGACGCGCACCTGCCGGCGCGTCTCCTCATCACGGAAAGCGACCGCTCCCGGCCGTCGCGGGCCTTAAGGCGCCGATAACCTTCGCCGCCTAGCCTTCTCATCGATCCCCATGCAGGAGATGGATCGATGTTCAGAAAGGCACTCATTGCTGCCACGGTGCTGCTCGCGGCCCCCGCCCTCGCCGACACCCCGGATTCGCTGATGCGGGGTTATGCCGAGCAGGCACGAACCACGTCGGCATCCTATGCCGGACCATCCCCCGCGGCGGGCCGTCGACTGTTCCACCAGCAGCCGCGCGACTGGAGTTGCGCAACCTGCCACACGGATCAGCCAACCGCTACGGGCCGCCACGCGATCACCGGCAAGGCGATCAGCCCGCTTTCACCCGTCGCAAACCCCGAGCGGTTTCGCGATGCCGCCAAGGTCGAGAAGTGGTTCAAGCGCAATTGCAGCGACACGCTCGGTCGCTTGTGTACGCCTGCAGAAAAGGCCGACTTGATCTCGTTTCTCCTGGGCGTGAAGGAAGGAGCCTGACCATGCGCACACGTTCGGGCATTCGTCGCATCGACTGGATCGTCTGGTCACTCGCGGTCGTGTTTCTCGCCCATGCCGCCGTGGCGGCAGTTCCACCCACCCAAGCCGCCGAACCCACTGCCTACGCCGAGGAGTGCGGCGCATGCCACACGGCCTATCCAGCACGACTGCTGCGGCCAGCGGATTGGGCCGTCGTGCTTGCATCGCTCGACCGTCACTTCGGTGTCGATGCATCGCTCGATGCCACGACACGTGCGGCCATGGCGAGGCAGCTGGGCGTAGATCCCGCCGTCGCCAGCGCGGCCACCACGAAGGCAGCGCCACGGATCACGCAGCAAGGCTGGTTCCGTGAGGAGCACGATGAAATATCAGCGCAACAATTTCGTTCTCCGGCTGTGGGCAGCGCTGCCAACTGCAGCGCGTGTCATGCCGGTGCCGACCGTGGCCAGTTCGACGAACAGTCTGTCCGCATTCCGAGGTAACACCGATGACCAGCAACACCAAGGTCTGGGACCTGCCGACCCGCATTTTTCATTGGGCGCTTGCCGCCTCGTTTGCGGGCGCCTTCCTGCTCTCCGAATCAGAACGACTGCGCAACGTCCACGTTGCGCTCGGTTACACCGTGCTCGGACTGCTCGCATTCCGTCTCGTGTGGGGCTTCATCGGCCCGCGGTATGCGCGATTCAGCTCGTTCGTTCACAGCCCGGTCGCGGCGTTCCGCTACCTGCGCGATGAACTGCGAGGCCGAGCGCCCCGCCATCTGGGCCACAACCCTGCCGGCAGCTGGGCCGTCTTCGGTCTGCTCATTCTCGGCGCGGCCACCGGCGTGACCGGCTACCTCAACTTCAACGAACTGGGTGGCGAGTCGATGGAGGACCTGCACGAGGCTTTCGCCAACGCATGGCTCGTGCTCGTTGGCCTGCACATTGTCGGCATCGTCTTCAGCAGCGTGATGCAGCGCGAAAACCTCGCGCGCTCGATGATCACCGGCCTGAAGCGCGGGACGGCCGAAGGTGCCGAGCCACGCAATGCGCGTGGTCTCGGGCTCGCGATGGTTGCGGCGATTCTCGGCTTCTGGGGCTATACCGCGACCTCAGGAGGCGTGGCGCCGGGCGCCGGCCCGGGGCACGGTGAACAATCCGAACTGGCGGCAGGCGACGAAACCGACGACGATTGAGGCATGCGAATCCTGCTGGTCGAGGACGATGCATTGCTCGGCGACGCACTACAGGTCGGCCTGCGCGGGCACGGCTTCGCGGTCGAGTGGATCAGGGATGGCACGGCCGGCGAAGCCGCGCTGGCCTCGGACGAATTCACGGCCGTCGTGCTCGACCTGGGACTGCCACGCATGTCAGGACTCGAATTGCTGCAGCGCGTCCGAAATCGTGGCGATCACACGCCCGTGATCATCCTCACTGCACGCGAAGCCGTCGATGATCGGGTGCGCGGACTCGATCTCGGCGCCGACGACTACGTCGTGAAGCCCGTTGCACTCAAGGAACTCGCGGCTCGATTGCGAGCCGTTGCCCGTCGCGCACAGGGCACTGGCACGGGATCGATCGTCGTGGGCAACCTGTCGCTGGACCTCGCCTCGCGCGCGGTGACGTTCGACGGCAATCCGGTCGAACTGCAGCCGCGCGAGTTCGCGTTGCTGCAGGAACTCATGCTGCGCGCGGGGCGCGTCGTCACCCGCACGCAGCTGGAGACCCAGCTGTACGAATGGGAACGCAGCCTCGACAGCAATGCGATCGAGGTTCACGTCCATCATCTGCGGCGCAAGCTGGCGCCCACGCTCATCCGGACGGTGCGTGGCGTCGGCTACATGATCCCGCGCGAAGACTGAAAGGTGCGAACTTCCTCGATCCGCCGGCACATGCTCACGCTGCTGCTGCTCACGCTCGCCGGCACGTGGCTGGCGTCCGCGGCATTGACCTACCGCGACGCGCATCGGGGCATCGATGCCTTGCTCGACGCACACCTGGCCCAGGCCGCGCGGCTGCTGGTGGCGCAGGCGGGCCACGAACTCGAGGAACTCGACTTCGATGAGGATTCGGACACACCGCCGGATTTCCGCACCAAGGTTGCCTTCCAGGTACGCGAGGCGGACGGGACGCTCATCCTGCGCTCAGCCAACGCACCGACGACACCGTTCGCCGGACCGACCAGCGGTTTCAGCGAAGCGGCGCTCGGTGACATTCGCTGGCGCGTGTACTCGGCGGCCGATGTCGAGAGCGGCGTGGTCGTGCACGTGGCGGAAGACCACGCAACTCGCGAACGGATCGCGCAACGCGTCGCCCTGGGCGTACTCGTCCCGCAGCTCATCGCACTGCCCGTGCTCGGCCTCGCGATCTGGTGGGTCGTTGGTCGTTCGCTCAGTCCGCTGCGGCGACTCGCGGATGAACTGGCACGCCGCAGCCTCGACGATGTTCGGCCGCTGGCCGCAGGCCCGATGCCTATCAGAGTTGGTGAGCCTCGCCGAACGGCTCGGGGAACTCCTGTTGCGTGTTCGTGACTCGCTCGATTCGGAACGAAGGTTCACCTCGCATGCTGCCCATGAATTGCGCACGCCGGTCGCTGCATTGCGCGCGCAGGCGGAGGTCGCGCTGGCAACCAGGGACCCTGACGTTCGGGACGCTGCACTGCGTCACGGCATCGAGGCCTGCGACCGGATGACACGCCTCGTGACACAGCTGATGCAACTTGCCCGTGCGGATGAAGCTGGTCACCTCGCAGGTACGACATTGTGCGAACTGCGCACGATTGCAGAACGTGTGCTGGCGGACAGCGCGCCGGCAGCGATGCAGGATGGAACGTCGGTCGCGCTGGAGGCGGCAGATCCCGGGCGCGTTCCTGGAGACGGCGCATTGCTCGAGGCGCTGGTGCGTAACCTTGTCGACAACGCACTTCGACATGGCGGACCTCACGGCGAGGTACGGGTCGGGCTGGTTCAGCAGGACCGCGAGATCCGGCTGACCGTCGAGGACACGGGACCAGGTGTGACGCCGGAAACACTCGAACGACTTGGCCGGCGTTTTTACCGCGCGGCCGAAGCGACGGCCACGGGCAGCGGACTTGGGCTATCGATCGTCAAGCGGATCGCGGAGCTGCACAGTGGTTCCGTGAGCTTCCGCAATGGCGATGCAGGCCGCGGGCTGCGGGTCGAAGTCACGATACCCACCGAGCGCCGCGAGCACTTGAATTAACTTGATCGAATGCGTGCCGCCACGGCGTCGAAACCGCGCGCGGCTGCCGCGTCGGCCGCGGCAACGCCGTCACGGTTGCGCAGTGCCTTCTTTGCACCCGCCTGCAGCAACAGGTCGACGACGTCGCTCGCGCCCGCCTGGCCAGCGAGTATCAGCGCCGTATCTCCGAACGCGTTCTGCGCGTCCAGTCCGACTCTCAGCGCGACCAGCCTGCGCACGATCACGGCATGGTTGCCACGAGCCGCGAGCATCAGGAGCGTGTCGCCGGACTGACTGCGTGTCCGCACGTCGGCATCCGCACGCAGCAACTTGTCGAACGCCGCGTCGTTGCCGCGCGCCGCCGCGCAGGCGATGGGCGTAATGCCGTCGGCGGCGGCCGCATTCACATCGGCTCCAGCAGCCAACAGCAGCGCAAGTACCGCGGCGTCGTCGCGGCACGCGGCGTGCCACAGCGCGGTGTGACCAGTGGCATCTGTCGTTTCTGGCCTCGCACCCGATCGCAGCAACAGCGACACCGTGGCCGCATCGCCTCGCAACGACGCGAGGATCAACGGCGCCTCGTCACCCTTGCCGGTGTCGACCTTCGCTCCGTGCGCCAGCAGCATCTGCAAGATTTCTGCATCGCCCCGGCGAGCCGCCGCCGTGAATGGTGCGCTGTCGTTGGCGCCATGCTCGTTCGGGCTGGCTCCGCGCTCGAGCAGCACCTGCACGATTTCCTTGCGGCCTTGGCGGACGGCAACTCCAAGCGGCGTCTGGCCCGCGCGATCCGGGCGCGTCGGTGAGGCTCCAGCATCGAGCAGGGCCCCGACGGTGGCGGGCGATGACGCGGCGATAGCGATGTGCAGCGCTGGCTGGCCGATCGAGGTCGTCGCTTCCGGGTCGCCGCCCCGAGCCAGCAGTGACTTCAGCATGGCCGGATCGCTGCGGCTCGCAGCGAGCGCCACGTCCGGCCATCCGGCGTAGGCATCGCTTGTCGCAGAGCGAAGAATCGGGCCAGCCGACCTTGGGCCGGGACCGGCGCCCGTCGTGCGCCTGCGCGCGGGTTGTGCGCCCTGCTGGACCAGGTAGCCGGTGACCGCGTCCTGCTTTGCTTGCACCGAGTAGTCCACGGCGCTCCAGCCACCCGCATTGCGCAACTTTGGATCAAGGCCCGCAGCCACCAGGCGCTCGGCTTGTGCGGCGCGACCCCTGCGTGCGGCATAGAAGAGAGCCGAGTTCCCGAGCGCGTCCACCGCCGCAACGTGAGGTTTCGACTGCAACAGCACTTCCAGGGCGTCCGCGCGTTCAGCCGTCGCAGCCAACATCAAGGGCGTGATTCCCTGCGCGTCGATCGCGTCGACTCGAGCGTCGTGTGCGACCAACCAGCGCACCGACTCTGCAGCGCCCGACTCGGCTGCGTGATGCAGCACCGAACGACGGAATGCGTCGTTGGCGTCCTTTGGCAGGAGCGGCCAGAGCGCGGCCAGCGTGTCGACGTCACCGCGGCGCGCAGCCGCAATGGTCATCGACAAGGTCACCGTGGGTTCGGTTGCAAGGACACGGGGATCCACCTGCAGTGGCAACTGGCCTGCCTGCAGCAGGCGCGCCGCATCGGCGTGCCCGGCGGCCGCGGCCTTTGCAAGCCAGGTCCGTGCCGCCGCTTCGTCGGCGGGTGTGGCGTGCGCAGACAGCGCTGCCATTGCGTACGCGGAGCGTGGCTCGCCCTTGGCTGCCGCGGCCGTGAAGAGCGTCCGCGCACGTTGGGCATCCTCGCCGACACCGAGCCCGGCCAGGTACAGGGTGCCCAGCAGGTATTGCGCGCGTGGATCAGCGGCGAGTGGTTCGGTGGCGAGTCGTCCGGCCGCATCCGCGAATTGCTTGAGACGCAGCGCGCTCTTGGCCGGCTCGAGCAGGTCAGGCGCGGCGAGCATTGATGGAACGGCTGCAACGGCCGCCACCGCCCCAATTGCGCCGAACACGCCGCAGAGCGCGGTGGCCATTGCGGTGACACAGGCAGTGGCAGACTCACGCCGTCCCATACTTTGTCTCCACATGAATCCCTACTCGCCGCAGGAAATCCGACGGCAGGATACCGCCGGCACTGACGATCACCGCATCGTTCGGAAGAATCAGGTGCCCGTCCTGGCTGCGCAGCAGGACCCGTTCTTTCTCGATGCGCTCGACCTGCGAATTCAGCAGCACCTGCAACTGTCCGGCACGTTCGGCAGCGGCTACCCGTTCGCGGTTGCGCGGTTTGGCACGCGTGAAAGCGTCACCCCGATAGGAAAGCGTGACTTGGCCGCCGGCCTCGGCAACGCTGGCAGCCGCCTCCAGGGCACTGTCGCCGCCACCCACGACGATGACGCGTTGTCCACGGTATTGCTCCGCATCGATCAGCCGGTAAACGACCTTGGGCAGGTCCTCGCCCGGCACGTCGAGCTTGCGCGGAGTGCCGCGCCGGCCGATGGCGAGCAGTACGTTCGCAGCCCGGTACTCTGCGAGCGAAGTGCGGACGATGAAGCCCTGCGCAGCGTCGCGATCGACGCTCTCGACGCGTTCCCGGTACCGCATGTTGCCGGCCACGCCGGTCTTGCTTTCGATGCCCTGCCAGAACGCAAGCAGTTCTTCCTTGGATGTCTGGCGGAAGCTGACTTTCCCCACCAATGGAATCTCTGCCGGCTGCGTCATCACGAGCTTGGCTCGCGGATACTGGAAGACGCAACCGCCGAGACTCTCCTGCTCGATCGTCACGAACTGCATCCCGTGCGACTTCGCGGCAAGGCTGGCCGCGAACCCGGCCGGACCCGCGCCGACGATCACGAGATCGAGTTGCCCCGGGCTGATGGCGCGACGCCTGCGATGGATTGCGTCTACTGCCTGCCGGCCCTGCGCGAGCGCGTTGCGAATGAGTCCCATTCCTCCAAGCTCTCCTGCGACGAAGAGTCCCGGCACCGTCGACTCGAACTCGGCGCTGAGCAAGGGAATCTCCACGCCGCGACGTTCAGTGCCGAAGACGAGGGTGATTGCGTCCGCCGGACACGCGGCACGGCAGGCACCGTGCCCGATGCAATCCGTAGGGCCGACCAGGTGCGCCTTGCCACCTATCAGGCCGAGTACGTGGTGTTCCGGGTGTTCCGGGCAGGCCTTTACACACGATCCACAGCCAATGCAGCGGACGGGGTCGATGACGGGATGCAGGGAAGCGGGGTCGATCAGACCCGCAGCGACCGACTGCTCCCGCACGACGCGGCTCGCATCCTCATGTCGTTTGCGCCGGATGAGGTACCAGCCCCAGATCAATAAGAGCGGCAGCAGGTAGACGGCGAGCAACGACATCGATATTGAGCCTGCAAACGTCGAAGGTAATCGCGGTCGACGCACGTGGCGACGATAGCGTGTGGAGCGAGCCTCGCATCCCGCTCGCCCGTACGGTGTCGACTGCGTCACGAATACACCAACAAATCGACCGGGTCGGTGTCACTCACCGTCCTGCCTCGCTATGGTCTCGTCTCCGGTCGACTCCGACTGGCTGGAGACGACGATGTATAAGAGAAGTGCGGCGTTGATCGCGCTGGCAGGTTTTGGCCTGGGAGTATTCGTCGGCAAGGGACTGGCCGTATTGGGAACTGCTGGCACGACCGACGCGCCTGAAACCGCTGCCGCGATGACGGCGATGCCGCCCGGACATGCGCGCGTTGCTGAGCGCGGTCTCGGCGACGCAGTAATGACGACATTGCAGATGAGCGTCGCGCCTGCGGGGACTGCGGCGGCAAGCATGCCTGTCGCTTCAACGCGCGCCGGGTCGCAGGGCCTGGTCGCGCAGGCGGACGAACTGCGACGCCAGCGCAAATTCAAGGAGGCCGCCGAAACCTATCAACGCGCCGTCGCTGCCGGCGGCATGGACGCGGACTCCTGGGCTGATTACGCCGATGCGCTGGCTTCAGCCGGATCGAGCCTGCAGGGAGCGCCCGCGGATGCGCTGGCAAAGGCGCTCGCGCTCGAGCCGCGGCATCCCAAGGCCTTGTGGCTCAAGGCCAGTCTCGAGCACGAGGAACACCGCTACCGCGATGCCGTCAACACGTGGCGCAACCTGCTGGCCGTCGTACCGGCCGATTCATCCGACGCCCGCATCATCGAAGCGAACATCGCCGAAGCGACGCGGCTGGCCGCCAGCAAGGGCTGACGATGACTGCACAGCGCCTCCTTCGTGAGCGGTATGACGAGGTCGTCGCCGACGACGCACCTCGTATCGCGACGGCCGCAACCATCGGCACCTCCGGCCCGCGCGTCGACTCTCCGGGTGCGACAGCCGGCGTGAAAGCGACGAGCCGCAGCCGATTCCTCACGCCAGCCGGCATCTATTTCGTCGCCGTTCTCGCGGCGACCGCCTTCGGCATCAACCTGCCGACGTCCGCCTACCTCTCGCCGCAGTCCGGACTCGGTTATGCACTTGGCATTGCGGGGGGCAGCATGATGCTGTTGCTGCTCCTGTACCCGGTCCGCAAGCGCATGCCGCGCGCACGCTACCTCGGGTCCACGGGCTCATGGTTCAGGCTGCACATGACGCTCGGCATCCTCGGCCCGGCGCTCATCCTGTTCCATTCGAACTTCAGTCTCGGCGCGACCAACAGCAACGTTGCGCTGGTCTGCATGCTGATCGTCTCCGGCAGCGGCCTGTTCGGTCGCTACTTCTACCGCCATATCCATCTCGAACTGAACGGACGCGAGGCCACCCTCGACGAGTTGAAGGAGTTCTCGAGCCGGCTGCAACTGACGTCGACCGTGTCCTTCCTGCCCGCGCTGGCACGGCGAATCGACGAAGAACAGGCCGTCATCGAGCGACGCTTTGCGGCGACCCCGCTGCTGTTGCGGCCGCTGCTGGGCGCAATGTGGGCCATCGGGGCACGCCGTCGACTGCGGCGCGCGGTCCGTGACGCCATTGCAACGGGCGCGGACCGCCGTCGCGACCCGAGCCGCGAGTCGCTGCAACAGACGGCGCATCGCTACATCGATGATCGCATCGGCGCGGCGCGACGTGTGCTCGAGTTCCGCGCGTTCCAGAAGCTCTTCTCGCTGTGGCACGCCCTGCACATGCCGCTCTTTCTCATGCTCATCATTGCCGGGACCGTCCATGTGGTCGCGGTACACCTCTACTGACTGGACGGAGTCGCCCGCATGCCCCGCTGGCGCAGCGCCTGTCGACTCCTGTTCGCGATCCTCGGGCTCACGATGTCGCCGCTGAACGCCGTCGCAACCAACCTCGAAACGCTGTTGATGCCGGGACCGGTCATCGCAGGTCACGCGAAGTACGAACAGGAGTGCTCGCGCTGCCACGATCGCGCGGACCGTTCGCGTCAGGCGGCCCTCTGCCGCACCTGTCATGAGCCGGTCGCTGTCGACATTGCACAGCACAAGGGATTCCATGGCCGATTGCGCGGAGCGGAGACTGCCCAGTGCAGCGCGTGCCACACCGAGCACAAGGGTCGACAGGCCGACGTCGTCAAGCTCGAGACTGCATCCTTCCCGCATGCGCAGACCGACTTTCCGCTGCAGGGAGCGCATGCGACGGTAGCGTGCGCGGCCTGCCACCTGGCGGGCCGCAAGCACCGTGAGGCGGCTTCCGCGTGCATCGATTGCCACAAGAAGGAGGAGCCGCACGAGGGCAAGCTCGGCCGCGATTGCGCCGGCTGCCACGAGGCCGGCAGTTGGACACGCGTACGGTTCGATCACGCGAAGACCAGGTTCGCGTTGACCGGCAAGCATGAGCAAGCGGCCTGTGCAGCCTGCCACATGGGCAATCGCTACAAGGACACACCAACCCAGTGCGCCGCCTGCCACGCCCCGGACGACGTCCATGCCGGAGCGCGCGGCGCCGCCTGCGCCGAGTGTCACCAGACGACCGGCTGGAGCGGCACGAAGTACGACCACCTGAAGGCCACGGGATTCGCGCTCGCTGGCGCACACTCATCGCTCGATTGCAGGACGTGTCACAAGACTTCGAACTTCAAGGACCCGTTACCCAGGGATTGCGCAGGCTGCCACCGCAGCGACGATCCGCACGCCACCCGCTTCGGTGCAGGCTGTGAGAAGTGCCACGCCGCAAGCGCGTGGACACCGTCGAGTTTCGAGCACACGCGTGATGGCAAGTTCGAACTGCGCGGTGCGCACCAGAAACTGGACTGCCATGTCTGCCACACGGCCGTCGTCGCCAGCCAGAAGCTCGGCACGGAGTGTGCCGGATGCCACCGGGGAGACGACGTGCATGCGGGCAAGCTGGGCACCGACTGCGCGCAGTGCCACGGCGTGGAGACGTGGCGCGGTCATCTGCAGTTCGACCACGACTTTTCGACGTTCCCGCTCGTGGGGTTGCACGTCGCCGTTCCATGCTTCGCTTGCCATCGCTCCACGTCGTTCAAGGAAGCGCGGCAGGCATGTGTCGACTGCCACGAGACGGACGATCGCCACAAGGGCTCGCTCGGTCGGGACTGCGAAGCCTGCCATTCGGTGAACGGCTGGAACCTGTGGCAATTCGATCACGGCAAAGCCACGAAATTCGCCCTGACCGGCGCGCACGCCAAAGCGGCTTGCGAAGGCTGTCACAAGCAGCCCGCACACGTGGCGAAGCCGTCGCAGGACTGCGCGGCCTGCCATGCCGAGGACGACGTGCACCTGGGCCAGTTTGGCCGTCAATGCCAGCGCTGCCACGTGACCACGACTTTCAAGGCCGCGCGGCTGCAGTAGGAGAGAGGCAACCATGAACCTGCATTGGATCTGCCGTGCATTGCTGCCCCTGCTGCTGGTCCTGGCCGGGGGTGCCGCGTCAGCCCAGGTGACCGGCCGCAACTTCGACCACCTGACGACGGGCTTCGAGCTCACTGGCGCGCACCGCCTGCAGGCCTGCGAAAGCTGCCACGTGGACGCTGTGTTCGCCGGCACGCCGAGGGTGTGCGCCGCGTGCCATGCGCAGGGTTCACGCATCGACGCAACGCCCAGACCGTCGACTCACGTGGCTTCCACGGACAACTGCGGCGCGTGCCACACCACTTCGGCCTGGATGCCCGCAAGTCGATTCGATCACCTGGAAGCCCGCGGCGACTGCGCGAGCTGCCATGACGGCGTGCAGGCACCGGGCAAGCCGGCGAGTCACGTCGCGACCAGCCGGGACTGTTCGAGTTGCCACAGCAGTACCGCCTGGAGTCCCGCGAAGTACAACCACTCCGGCATCGCCGACAACTGCGTCTCCTGCCACGACGGCCTCACGGCCACGGGCAAGTCCGTGACGCACCTCCAGACGACCAACACCTGCGAATCGTGCCATTCGACCGGGGACTGGGCGCCGATCACGCGCATGGACCACACGCAGGTCAGCGGGACCTGCGCGTCGTGTCATGACGGCCAGTCGGCAACGGGCAAGCATGCACTGCACGTATCGACGACGGCCGCCTGCGATACCTGCCACGTCACAGTGGCGTGGAAACCGGCCAGCTTCAGCCACGACGGCATCGTCGATGGCTGCTTCAGCTGCCACGACGGAGCGCGCGCTACCGGCACCGGCCCGCGTCACATCAAGGCAACGACGACGTGCTCGGCTTGTCATTCGACGAGCGCCTGGCAGCCAACCACACGGGTGGACCACGCCAACGTGCTGGGCAGTTGCTCGGCCTGCCACGACGGACTCGCGGCCAAGGGACAATCGACCAATCACATTCCGACTTCGGCGGAATGCGACAGCTGCCATTCGACCAGCGCCTGGACTCCCGCCAAGTTCGACCACACGGGGATCGCCACCAACTGTGCTTCGTGTCACGACGGCACCCGCGCCGCTGGCAAGAATCCGACCCACATCAGGACATCGACGACGTGCGAGTCGTGCCACGTCATCGCGGCCTGGCAACCCGCGTCGCGTGTCGACCATGCCCAGGTACTCGGCAACTGCGTTTCCTGTCACGACGGCACCGTTGCGACCGGCAAGAACGCCACGCACATCGTGTCCGACAACGCCTGCGACAGTTGCCACACGACGACCCAATGGCAACCCGCCAACTTCTCCCACAATGGGCTGACCGAAGCCTGCGCCGCCTGCCATGACGGCACTCGGGCCACTGGCAAGAGCACGACGCACATCCTCTCGAGCACGTCCTGCGACACCTGCCACGCGACGTTCTCGTGGCGTCCGGTCACGCAGGTCGACCACACCCAGGTGAGCGGCAGCTGTGCCTCGTGCCACAACGGCATGACGGCCACCGGCAAGAACGCGGGTCACGTCGCGTCCACCACTGCCTGCGCCGCCTGCCACTCCACGCTCGCGTGGAAGCCTGTGACCCGCGTGGATCACGCGCAGGTCACCGGTGCGTGCTACTCCTGCCACGATGGCACCAAGGCCACCGGCAAGCCGCCCGCCCACATTCCGAGCGACAACTCCTGCGACAACTGCCATTCGCCGCTCGCCTGGAAGCCGGCGCGCTTCGACCACACCGGCATCACGAACAATTGCGCAAGCTGCCACGACGGCGTCAAGGCGCAGGGCAAGTCGACGGCACACATCGCCAGCAGCAGCACGTGCGAATCGTGCCACGCCGTGGCGGCCTGGAAGCCGGCAACCCGCGTCGATCACACCCAGCTGTCGGGCACCTGTGCCAGTTGCCACGACGGCACCAAGGCGACCGGCAAGGGCGTGAACCACATTCCGACCAGCGGCGCGTGCAGTGTCTGCCACGCGACGGTGTCATGGACGCCGGCAACGTTCACGCACACCGGCATCACCAATGGCTGTGCCAGCTGCCATGACGGAGTCAAGGCGCCCGGCAAGAACGCCGCGCACCTGTTCACGTCATCGACCTGCGAAGCCTGTCACTCCGTGACAACCTGGAAACCCGCGACTCGTGTCGATCACGCACAGGTGCAGGGTTCGTGCTCGAGCTGCCACAACAACGTCAAGGCCACCGGCAAACCGGCGACGCACGTTGCCACGACGTCCGAGTGCAGCATGTGCCACAGCACGGTGGCGTGGAAGCCGGCCACCGGGTTCAGCCACGATGGCGTCACCGGCAACTGCTTCAGTTGCCACAACGGCGCCAACGCGACGGGCAAGAACACCGGTCACCTGTCGACGAGCAACACCTGCGAGTCCTGCCATACGCCCACAGGCTGGAAGCCGGCGGCGAAGGTGGATCACACACAGGTGATCGGCACCTGCTTCTCGTGCCACAACGGCACGCTGGCCCTGGGCAAGAACACGGGCCACATCGCGAGCGACAACGCCTGCGACAGTTGCCACAAGTCGGCGGCGTGGAAGCCGACGATCCGGGTCGACCACGCACATGTCACCGGCACGTGTTCCAGCTGCCACGACGGCGTGAAAGCGGCAGGCAAGCCCACGACGCACCTGCCGACGACTGCCGAGTGCAGCAGCTGTCATTCCACCCTCGCGTGGACACCAGCAAAGGTGGATCACACCAACATCACGAACTGCAAGGGTTGCCACAACGGCACCAGCGCGACGGGCCCTTCGACCGGTCACATGACCTTCCCGGTCAACAGCTTCGACTGCAACCAGTGCCACACCACGACGGCCTGGACCCCGAACACGTTCAAGCACCGCGTGGGTGGTGGTTACCCCGGCGATCATCGTGTCGCGCTCACCTGCAAGAGCTGCCACACCACCAGCACGGATGCAGCCACCTGGCGCACGCCTGCCTACAAGCCCGACTGCGCCGGCTGCCACTCCAGCAAGTTCAAGCCGGATCCGCACACCAAGTACGGCAACGCGAAGTACACCGTCAGTGAATTGCGCAACTGCTCCGGAGCGTGCCATGTGTACACGGACTCCACGCTCACGAAGATCCTGAAGAACCGGGCCGGTCCGGAACATCGCATCACGGACACGAAGTTCGACTGATGCATTCCAGACTTCGAAACCTGCTGGCCGCGAGCGCCGTCCTGTGCAACCTGGCGGCGACACCGCTCTGGGCACAGGGCCGGATCATCGAGGACGTCGTCGCGAGCGAGCAACGCGGCTATGTGTCCGTGACGCTGCTGTTCAGTTGCTCGCTGCGTTACCTGTCGCACACACCGGCGACCGATGGCGAAGCCGTGCAGGTCCGATTCTCGGCGGGTCCGGACTGCGGCCGTGCAACCGCCTCGGAACCGCGACCGCTGCTGGCCGGCGCCGCGGGTCATGTGCGCTCGATCGACCTGGTGCGGCCGTTCGGCTCGGATGTCCAGGTAATGATCGGCTGGGCGAGATCCGAGACGTTCGTACTGACGCCATCGATGGACGGGCGGCTGTTGCGGATCAGGTTGCTGCGCGCAGAATCGCCGCAGGTGACGGTGAAGGAACTGCCCCAGGGCGTTTCTACCTACGCGGTGAACCTGGCCTCGTCGACCACCCCCTTCCCGCCCGAGGCTCTGGCCGCGGCCGCGAAAACCGTGGGCGCACGAACTTACGTATCCGAGACCGTGGTCGACGAACAACGGTGGTATCGCCTGCGCGCCGGACCTTTCGTCAACGAGGCGGCCGCCAAGCAGGCACTCGCCAACTCGCGCGGCGAGTTCCCGAAGGCGTGGGTGGCAATCTCCGATGACGACACGCTGAACGAAGTCGGCACGCCGTCGGGCGTGGCGACCGTGCGGTCGACGGCGCCGCAGGTCAACGCCTCGATGACGCCGGATGAAATCAAGCGGACCCTGGCCCAGGCCAAGGACGCATTCCGCCACAAGGACTATGCCACGGCGATCCCGCTGCTGACGCAGGTCACGCAGCAACCCGAGTTTGCGCAACGGGCAGACGCCCAGGAAATGCTCGCGCTGGCGCGCGAACGCAGCGGCCAGGTTGCTCACGCGAAGGCCGAGTACGAGGATTACCTGCAGCGCTATCCGACCGGAGACGGCCCCACGCGCGTTCGCAAGCGGCTGCAGGCCCTGGCCTGGGCCAGCCGCCCCGGCCGCAGTGGATCGGCAGGCAGCGAGCAGGACGAATCCCCGTGGCGGGTCTACGGCGGCTTTTCGCAGATCTACCGCCAGGACCAGAGCCACATCGAAAGCGGTCTCGCCAGCAGCGACTTGACGACTCAGAACGCCTTGCTGACGGACGTGAGTCTCGTCGCGCGCCGCCACGGCGAGCGCTTCGACTTCACGACCCGCGCGAGCGCGGGCTATGGCTACGACATGCTCTCCGACGGGCCGGGCAGCCAGTCCCGCGTGTCGTTGTTGTTTGCCGAGTTTGCCGACCGCGTAGCCGGCTGGTACGCCCGGCTCGGCCGGCAGGCGGGAGGCTCGGGCGGGCTCATGGGAACGTTCGATGGGATGCAGGCGGGATACCAGCTGTGGCCCAAGCTGCGCCTCAATGGCTTTTTCGGCTTCCCTGTTGACTCGACACGCGAAGGGCCGGACAGCGAGCGCAAGTTCGTCGGCGTCTCCGCCGACGTCGGCACGCTCGCGAACGCCTGGGATCTCTCGTTCTACGCCGTCGACCAGCAGTATTCCGGCGTGACGGACCGGCAGGCAGTCGGCACCGAGATACGGTACTTCCGGCCCGGCATCACGATGGTCGGGCTTGCGGATTTCGACGTCCACTACAGCACGCTCAACACCATGCTGCTGTTGGGCACCTTCGCGCTGCCCGCGCGCTGGACACTCAACCTGAACCTCGATCATCGCAAGAGCCCGGGCCTGACGACGCGCAATGCCATGATTGGCCAGCCTGTGCGCAGGTTCGACGAACTGTTCGGCCTGTACACGCCACAGCAGATCGAGCAGTTCGCGCTCGACCGCACCTCCGAGTCGAAGATGTATTCGGTGGGCGTCTCGCGACCCTTCGGCGAACGCTGGCAGTGGTCACTCGATGCGTCGGCCATGACGCTCGGCTCGACGCCCGAGTCGGGTGGCGTCGCCGCGACGCCGTCGTCGGGTACGGACACCGCGGTCTCGACGCAGGTCCTGGGCTACGGCTTGTTTGGCCGCGGCGACGTCACGTCACTGGGACTGCAGTACCAGACGGGCGAGAGCGCGCAGATGCTTTCGCTCGGCGTCGGCACCCAGTTGCCGGTCGGCGAGCGCTGGCGCGTCGGCCCCCGGCTGCGTCTGGATCAACGCCAGCTCGAAAGCGACCGTTCGACATCGCTGGTATATTCGCCCGCGCTGCGGGCGGAAATGCGCGGCAAACACCTGACGTTCGAAGTGGAAGGCGGGGCCGAAATCGGGTCGCGCGACATGGGCACGATCGCAGAAGACACGTCCCGCTACTATTTCAGCCTTGGCTATCGGTATGATTTCTAGTGGCCATCGCGGAGCCGATGGGACACGAACCTGCAGGTCCGTCTCGATCGCACTGGCAACGGGAGCCTTGCTCGCTGCGATCCTCATGGCAGGCTGCGCGAGCGAGCAACAGGCCGGTCCGCGCGAATACCTCGACGAACGCACTGCCGCGACTATCACGGTGGCCGGCGAGTCCATGGTCTTCGCCTGCGACCGCCCCGAACTGGGCATCAACGCACGCGACTACGTCACGGTGACGGCCGTGGACGTCAACACGTCCGGCCGACATGCCACGCATCTCGTGGGCTACGCCTGGTCGACGCTGGACAAGCGTGCCATCCAGGAAGGCGACAGCCGCTACGAGATCGTCGCCGACGACCGCACGTTGCCGCTGCAGCCGATGCCGGACGGATTCCGCGCGATCGGCGTCAATGAGCCGCCGATTCCAGTCCCCTCACGCGGGGCGTTGCCGCTGACGGCGCCGATCACTCACGACCAACTGCAGTTCCTGCGGGACACGCCCGGCGTGTACGTAGTGCGAACGCGCGACGGGGTCACGGAGCGGTTCGAGCTCTGGCGCGGCCCCGGAGGGTGAACGCCTGCCAGCTGCGCGCAAAAGTCTGCGGCTCGTCGTTTCTTGATAATGTGGGCTACGACCGGTTTACCGGGCTGGACCAGAGCGATGCTGATTGCCTACACCCGCGAGGTGAGCCCGGCGCTTGCCGATTGCGAACTCACGCACCTCGAGCGTGAGCCACTGGACGTCGCCGGCGCTCGGGCCGAGCACGAGGCGTACGAGTCGGTGCTCGAACGCCTCGGCGCAAGTGTGCGGCGGTTGCCATCGACGCCGCAGCTGCCCGACGGCGTCTTCGTCGAAGACGCGGCCGTCGTGCTCGACGACGTGGCTGTCATCACCCGGCCAGGCGCGCTCTCCAGGCAGCCGGAGACAGCGTCCGTCGCAGCTGTGCTCGCCGCACATCGACCCCTCGTTCACGTTCGCGCACCCGCAACCCTGGACGGCGGTGACGTACTGGTCGCCGGGCGCAGGATCTACATCGGCCTGTCGACGCGCACGTCTCGCGCCGCGATCCAGCAACTGGCTGATCAACTCGCGCCATATGGCTACCAAGTGATCCCGTTGGCTTTCACCGGCTGCCTGCATCTGAAGTCAGCGGTGACACGCATCGCCGACGACCTGATGCTGCTGAATCCGGCCTGGGTCGAAGCGGAAGCCCTCACCGGTTACCGGGCACTTGCCGTCGATCCTGCGGAGCCGCACGCTGCGAACGCCCTGGCGCTGGGCGGCGCCGTGATCCATCCGCTGCAGCACGCCCGCACCCGCGCACGACTCGAGGCCGCAGGACTGACCGTCGTGACCGTACCGCAGGTGGAACTGGCCAAGGCCGAATCGGGCGTCACGTGCTGCAGCCTGCTGGTCGAGGTTCACTGAGCCTGCATTCCGCTATAGCCACTGCGGCTGTCGCAGTTGTATGCATGGCGGACTCATGTTGCAACGCCACGTGCACGAAACCTTCGAGACGGACTATTCTTGCCTCGTCGCGACCACCGGTCGCATTCACCGGACGGGAGAAGCCAATGCCGACTTACCAGGCGGGTTGCATGTGCGGCGCGGTCCAGCTCGAGATCACGGGCGACCCAGCCGTGCAGGCTTTCTGTCACTGCAGTTCGTGCCGCGGCTGGTTGAGCGCACCCATCCACGCGGCCGCACTCTGGCCCGCGACGAGCGTGAAGATCACGAAGGGTGCCGACAACCTCGGCCTCTACAAGAAGACGGAGAACAGCCACCGGCAGTTCTGCAGGAGCTGCGGCGCCGCGGTCCTTGTCGGACACCCGGGCATGGGCATGGTCGACGTGCCGGCGGGTTCGGTGGCCGGCCTCAGCTACAAACCCACGCTGCACGTGCACTACGGCGAGAAAGTCATGGCCGTGAAAGACGGCCTGCCGAAGTTCAAGGACTTCCCGAAGGAGTTCGGCGGGTCGGGCGACATGCTCGCCGAGTAACGCGACGCCGGCGCAACGAGTTCTACCGGACGCTTGCTGCTGGCGGACCGGGCCGACAGTTACGTCGCCGGGCTGGTCCCGCTGCTGCCGCCCCGCCTGCACGGCAGTGGAATTCGTATGGCGCCGATTCTCGACCGGACGCAGTTAGCTGGTCTTCAGTGGATCGCGTTCGTCTTCAGCCGGCAAAACCCCTGCTGCGACCAGTTCCGCCTTTGTCTCGGGCGTGAATTCCCACTTGAGGCCTTCACCGGTCAGGGTCTTCAGCACCGGCAGTCGCATGCCACAGCAATGGCCCTCGACGCGGAAGGCCTCGGGATCGATTGCAGGACCCTTGATGTAACTCATGGTTGATCGCCTGTCGCTCGGCACCATTTTACTCGCAGAGCATCCGGCACCTATGCGTAGCAACACCTGTCGCCAGTGGCTACGCATGCGCCTTGCATGACCGCACAGCTGCTGGTTGGTGTGGCCATTGCAGGTTGGATCTCAGTGACTGCGGAAATTCCCGATGATCATTTCGTCGTTTTACGAAATACTTCACGCATGCCATCCAAGACCTCCGCCCCGACACCCGATGCCGTTTTCAAGGCCTTGGGTAACCCCGCCCGACTGACGCTGGTCAGAAAGCTCACCAACGGCGAGCACTGCGTCTGTGATCTGGTCGAGGCCGTGGGCCTTGGCTGGTCGACCACCTCGAAGCACCTCGACGTGCTGCGCGAGGCGGGCGTCGTTTCCAGCGACAAGCGGGGGCAGAAGATCTTCTATCGCCTGGAACTCGCCTGCGTGCCCGATTTCATCGCCTGTCTCGACGGCATGAAGAGCCGTCGCCGGGTCGCACGCCCGGCCTGCGACTGCGCCTGAGTGCGGAGAAGTTCATGACGACCCTCACCCTCAACCCGACCGCCCGGCACGAGCTCAAGATCTTTGGACTGCTCGCCGCCGCGTTCGCCGTCATCTACTTTCTCCCGGTCGGCCAGCCGCGCTTCGATGGCGCCGTCACCGAAGCACTGGAGCTGACCAAGTGGTACGCACGTGAGCACGTCGTGCTGTGCCTGCTGCCGGCGTTCTGGATCGCCGGTGCGATCGCAGCCTTTGTCTCCCAGGCGTCGGTCATGCGCTTTCTCGGCCCGAAGGCGCCCAAGCCGCTGGCGTACGGTGTCGGCTCGGTCTCCGGCACGATTCTCGCGGTGTGCTCGTGCACCGTGTTGCCCCTCTTCTCGGGCATTTACCGCATGGGCGCGGGCATCGGTCCGGCCACGGCGTTCCTGTATTCGGGACCCGCCATCAACGTGCTGGCGATCGTGATGACGGCCAAGGTGCTCGGCGCGCAGCTCGGTGCGGCGCGTGCGGTCGGCGCCGTGATGTTCAGCGTCGTCATCGGCCTCGCGATGGCGTTCCTCTTCCGGGGCGAGGAAAAGACGAAAGCGGCGGCCGCGTTCGCGTTGCCCGAGCCTGCAGCCGGACGCCCGCTGTCGCAGACGGCCGCGTTCTTCGCGGTGCTGGTCGGTATCCTCGTGTTCGCCAACTGGGGTGCAGCCTCGCAGAAGACCGGTTTCTTCGCGGCGGTGTACTCGGTCAAGTGGCTGGTCACCTCCGGGCTCGGCGTCGTACTGGCGCTCATGCTGTGGCGATGGTTCAAGCTCGAGCCGATGCGTATTGCCATGGTCGCCGCCGCAACGGTGATTACGTCGATCGCACTGCCCGGGTACCCGACCTGGCCGTTCCTCGTCGCGATACTGGGCCTTGCGTGGCTCACCGCCGGTCGTGACGACGAGGCTGGTGAGTGGTTCAACCAGGCGTGGGATTACACCAAGCAGATCGTGCCGCTGCTGCTGGGTGGCGTGCTCGTGGCCGGCTTCCTGCTCGGACGTCCGGGGCACGAGGGCATGATTCCCTCCGAGTGGATCAGCAGTCTCGTCGGTGGCAACTCCCTCGCGTCCAACCTGTTCGCCTCGGTGTCGGGCGCATTCATGTACTTCGCCACGCTCACCGAGGTGCCGATCCTGCAAGGCCTGATCGGCAGCGGCATGGGCTCGGGCCCGGCGCTCGCGCTGCTGCTGGCCGGTCCGGCGCTGAGCTTGCCCGCCATGCTGGTGCTGAATTCGATTCTCGGCCTGAAGAAGACCGTCACCTACGTCTCGCTGGTCGTCGTCATGGCGACGATCACGGGCTGGTGTTACGGCCTCCTGGTGAACTGATGCGGGGCAGCCCCGCAGGAGATGACGCATGAAGATCCAGATTCTCGGTTCCGGTTGTGCCAAGTGCCGTGCGCTGACCGCGGTGGCCGAACAGGCGGCCAACGACCTGGGCCTCAAGTACGAGGTCGAGAAGATCACCGACGTGACGCGCTACGCCGACTTCGGCGTGATGTTCACGCCCGCACTGGTGGTGGACGGCGTGGTGAAGGCCAGCGGCAAGGTGCCGTCGCTCGACGAAGCGAAGAAGCTGCTGAGCTGACCATGAAGCAATTCCTCAAGTTCGCGCTGATCGCTCTTGCCGGCGTCGGTTGCTGGGCCGCGATTCAGCAGGCACGCCAGGCAGCCGACCTGCCCGCGGTTCGGCCGAAGGTCGTCACGACCCAGCCGGGCGTGGCGCCTGACGTGATACAGGTAACGTACTTCAGCAGCGACGTGCGCTGTGCCACCTGCATGCGCATCGAGCGCCTCACGCGCGCGACCGTCGAGAAGAATTTCGCGCCGGAGATTGCGAGCGGCCGCATCGTGCTGCAGACGATCAATCTCGATGGCCCCGGCAACGAGCACTTCGTGCAGGACTACCAGCTCATTAGCAAGACGGTCATCGTCTCTGACCGGGCGAAGGGCCAGGAAGTGAAGTGGGAGAACCTGCAGGAGGTCTGGTCGAAACAGAAGGATGAGCAGGCGTTCGAGGCTTACGTGGTCGACGCCGTTCGCCGTCACCTGGGCAGCGTTTCTTGAGTCTTCTCGCGGCGGCGCTCGCTGCGGCCTGGCTCGGGTTGATGACCTCCGTCAGCCCGTGCCCGCTCGCGACGAACATCGCGGCGGTGTCATTCCTCGCGCGCCGTCTCGACACGAAGCACCGCGGCATCGCAGGCGTGTTGGCCTATGCCACCGGGCGCGCTGTCGCTTACCTGGCCGTGGGGGTGCTCGTCGCATGGGGCATTGCCGCGGCGCCGCAGGCCTCGCGCTTCCTGCAGACGGTCCTCGAGCCGTTCATCGGTCCGCTCCTGATCGTCGTCGGACTCGTGTTGCTCGGTTGGATTCCGCTGCGGCTCAATTTCGGGCTTGCAAAACCAGGCGCTACCGAAGGCCTGGCCGATCGGGGACTGCCCGGCGCGTTCCTGCTGGGCGTCCTGTTTGCGCTCACGTTCTGCCCGACGTCGGCCGCACTGTTTTTCGGCAGCCTGCTGCCGCTCTCGCTGACGGCTCCCACGCAGCTGCCCCTGTTCGTCATCTACGGGCTCGCCACGGCCGTACCGGTCGGCGTCGTCGCTCTGGCTGTCCTGGTGGGCGCGAGCTCAGGCGCCAGACTCGTCGGCGGTATTCAGCGCTGGCAGGGTCCGCTGCAGACCGTCAACGCGTGGCTGATCGTCGCCATCGGCACCTACCTGACGCTGTCGGGAACCCTGAAGCTGATCTGAGCCAGCCGCTCGACGGACACGATGCCCCGAGCGCATTGGGTGGAATGCCCGGACTTGACAGCACAATATTAGTTCTACCATTCTAGAAGAATGAACATCAAGACCGCCGTTGAATCCCTCGCTGCTCTGGCACAGGACAGCCGCCTCGAGGTGTTTCGCCTGCTGGTTCAGGCCGGCCCGGAAGGCCTGACCGCCGGCGAGATTGCGGAACGTCTAGGCATTCCCGCCAGCACGCTCTCGTTCCACATGAAGACCCTGAGCCATGCCGGCCTGGTCGAGGTACGGCCCGAGAGCCGCTTCAACTACTACTCGGCGAACTTCGAGTCGATGAACGCGTTGCTCGGGTTCCTGACTGACAGCTGCTGCGGCGGTCGCGCTTGCGCGCCGAGCGCGGCACCTCTACGCAAGAAGTCTTTGAACACGAGGTGAGCGATGAGCGACGACAAGAAGGTCTACAACGTATTGTTCCTGTGCACCGGCAACTCGGCCCGCAGCATCCTGTCGGAAGCGGTCCTCAATCATCGGAGCGCCGGACGGTTTCGCGCCTACAGCGCGGGCAGTCACCCCGCTGGCCGGGTGAACCCGTTCGCGATCGAGCTGCTCAAGAGCGCAAACATTGCGACCGACGGCCTGCGCAGCAAGTCGTGGAACGAGTTCGCCGCGCCGGGCGCGCCGCCCCTCGATTTCGTGTTCACAGTCTGCGACAACGCGGCCGGTGAGGTCTGCCCGCTGTGGCCAGGGCAGCCGATGACTGCGCACTGGGGCGTGCCGGATCCAGCGGCCGTCGAGGGCTCGAACGCCGAGAAAACCAAGGCGTTCCGCGACGTGTTCCTGACGCTGGAGCGGCGCATCAACCTTTTCACCAGCCTGCCGATCCGCAGCCTCGATCAACTCGCCCTCGCCCGCAAGGTGGCCGAGATCGGCAAGGCCTGAGCCATGTCTGTCCAATGTGAAGTCACCGGCAAGCGCGCAGCCAGGGCGCCGCTGAGCTTCTTCGAGCGCTACCTGACAGCCTGGGTCGCCATCTGCATCGTCGTCGGGATCGTGCTCGGCCAGACGCTGCCCGGTATCGTGCAGGCGCTCGGCGCGATCGAGATCGCCAGAGTCAACCTGCCGGTGGGGTTGCTCATCTGGGTCATGATCATCCCGATGCTGCTGAAGATCGACTTCGGTGCGCTGCATCAGGTCAAGGCACACATCAAGGGCATCGGTGTGACGCTCGCCATCAACTGGCTGGTGAAGCCGTTCTCGATGGCTTTCCTTGCGTGGGTATTCATCCGCCATCTGTTCGCACCGCTGCTGCCCGCGGAGCAGCTCGACAGCTATATCGCCGGCCTGATCCTGCTCGCCGCCGCACCCTGCACCGCGATGGTGTTCGTGTGGAGCCGGCTCACCGACGGCGACCCGTACTTCACGCTCTCCCAGGTCGCGCTGAACGACCTCATCATGATCTTCGCCTTCGCGCCGATCGTGGGCCTGCTGCTTGGCATCTCCGCGATCATCGTGCCGTGGGACACGCTCTTGACCTCGGTGGTGCTCTACATCGTGATTCCCGTCATCCTCGCGCAGCTCTGGCGGCGCGCGCTGCTGCGCAAAGGGCAGGCGGCGTTCGATGCGACGATGGCGAGGATCGGGCCGTGGTCGATCAGTGCGCTGTTGCTGACGCTGGTGCTGCTGTTCGCGTTCCAGGGCGAGGCGATACTCAAGCAGCCGCTAGTTATTGCGCTGCTGGCCGTGCCCATCCTGATCCAGGTATTTTTCAATTCATCGCTCGCGTACCTGCTCAATCGCGCCGTGGGAGAAAAGCACAACGTCGCCTGCCCGTCGGCGCTGATCGGCGCGTCGAACTTCTTCGAGCTGGCGGTGGCCGCGGCGATCAGCCTGTTCGGGTTCGAGTCGGGTGCCGCACTGGCCACCGTCGTCGGGGTGCTGATCGAAGTGCCGGTGATGTTGCTGGTGGTCCGGGTCGTGAATGCGAGCAAGGGATGGTACGAGCGCGGCGCGCAGGTGCGTTGACCCGCGATCAGGGAGTCGTTCATGTCGAACAGCGAGTCGGTCGTCATTTATCACAACCCGGCCTGCGGTACGTCCCGCAACGTGCTTGCATTGGTCAATGCCGCCGGATACTCGCCAACGGTCATTGACTATCAGCAGACCGGCTGGACGCGGCCGCAACTGCTCGGGCTGTTCGCCGCCGCCGGCCTGACGCCTCGGACTGCTCTGCGCGAGACGAAGTCGCCGGCAGCCGAACTCGGGCTCATGGCGCCGGACGTGGACGAAGAGACGATCCTCGACGCGATGATTGAGCATCCCGTGCTGGTGAATCGACCGATTGTGTGTACGCCCAAGGGCGTGCGGCTGTGTCGGCCGAGCGAGCTCGTGCTCGACCTCCTCGACCGACTTCCGCCCGGGCCGTTTCGCAAGGAGGACGGCGAGCTGCTGATCGATGAGCTGGGGCGGCGCGTCAGTTCTGGTCGCGCCGTCGCATAGTTGCGCACAGTACGTCATTGACGTACCTGCGTCACTGACGTACCTTCCTGTGGCGATGAGCAACGACGTCTTCATCAAGCTGCTGGAATCGGCGCGCGAACTGCGCCAGCAGCGCGTGCGCCGACTGACGCGCCTGGCGCGAGCTGTTGGCGGGCGACCCCGCCCCCGCAGCGAGACCGGGATCGACGTGCGCGCCATTCGCGCCGCGACTGGCCTCAGCCAGTCCAAGTTCGCAGAGCTGCTCTCGATCGAAGTGTCGACGCTGCGGAACTGGGAACAGGGGCGGCGCGACCCCACCGGTCCGGCCCGAGCATTGCTGCGCGCCATCCGTAACGATCCGGTCGCGGTCATCCGCGCTCTCACCGACTGAACCAGGACACACCATGAGCACGATAAACCGGACGACCGTCACGGACCTGAGGGGCGCCGCACGTCTCGCTTTCGACGCCACGCTCGGCATCACCACGCTCGTGGAGAAGATGCACCACACCATCCAGCTCGTGCACCCACCGCTCGGTGCGTCGCGGGCGGAATCGACGCGCGGCCTGACCGGCCTCATCTACAAGACCATTCGCGGCACGACGCGCGTCATCGGCAAGGGCCTCGACGCCGGCCTCACCCCTGTGGCGGCCTTCCTGCCCGAAGGCGAAACCACGGCGAGCAGGAACGCGTGGGTGTCGGCGATCAACGGCGTCTACGGCGATCACCTCGAGCGCACGGCCAATCCGCTGGCGATCGAGATGAGCTTCCTGCACGAAGGCGACTTCGTGGATCCCGAACAACCCGGCGACGTCGTGCAGGACGCGTCCGGCAAGGTAATGATCGCAGTTCACGGCCTGTGCCTGAACGAACAACACTGGGTACGTGACGGCCATCACCGCATCGCAAGCGCGGCGGCGGCAACCGGCCACACGATCGTCCATGTTCGTTACAACAGCGGTCGCTCGATCGACACCAACGGACGCAGCCTCGCGGTAATGCTGGAGGCGTTGCTCGGACGCTGGCCAGTCCCCGTGACGCAGCTCGTGATCGTGGGCCACAGCATGGGCGGCCTGGTGGCGAGAAGCGCCATGCATCATGGTACTGCCGCAGGGCATTCGTGGCGGAGACAGCTCTGCAAGCTGTTCTCGCTGGGGACGCCGCACCATGGGGCGCCACTCGAACGCGGCGGCAACCGTCTCGATTACGTCATGGAATTGAGTCCGTACGTGGCCCCGTTCACGAGCCTGGGCAAGGCCCGCAGCGCAGGGATCACGGACCTGCGCTACGGCAGCATCACGGATGTCGAGCAGGAGTTCGTCCCGTTGCCGGACGACGTCGAGTGCTATGCGCTGGCCGCAACACTCGGCAAGCGCCGCAGCCTGCTCGCCGAAAGACTGGTCGGCGACGGTCTCGTTCCGCTCGACAGCGCCCTCGGCAAGCACGCCGACCGCTCGCGGACACTGGCGCTGCCGAAGGAGCGGCAGTGGATCGGGTACGAGATGGGACACCTCGAGTTGCTGGGCCGCCCCGAAGTCTATTCGCAGCTGGAGAAATGGCTGCGGTGACGCCGGGGGTGCCCTTCGAGTAGAAGGGGCTGCACCGAAGCACAGCCCCTCCTTCTGACGTCAGACGACGCAGGCGCGTAGGTCGCGCCTGATCAGCTGCCGATGATACCGCCGTCGTCCTTCGTGATGACGACCACCGACGAACGCGGTCGTCCGGGCGGCAACGTCGTGGCCCCGTCCGACTCGACGTCGAACTGCCCCTGCGGCCAGTTGGAGAACGCCGTCGGAATGGCAGCGAGCGAGTCCTCGCCCGGATGCTGGATGCCGACGAACATCGTCCTGCCGTCCGGCGTCATTGTCACGCCGGTGACTTCGCACTTGTTCGGGCCGGTGAGGAAGCGACGCATTTCACCGGTGTTCGGATCGGCACAGGCCATGCAGTTGGCGCCGATGTTGACCCAGTCGCCCGAGCCGTTGCCGACCTGGTCCGTCTGCACCCACAGGCGCCCGAAGTAGTCGAACCAAAGGCCGTCCGGCGCACCGAAGTCGGCGCTGCCGTTCGGCGTATCGACGATGTTGCCTTTGTAGTCGTTGGTTGGTTTGGCGATCTTCGTCGTGGCAGTGTCGCCGGCCTGGACAAAGATATTCCAGGTGAACGTCGTGGCCGTGACCGACTTGCCAGCCTCGCGCCAGCGGATGATGTGGCCATAGACATTGTCTTCGCGCGGGTTTGCAGCATCGACCGGCGGGCGCGCCGAAGCTGCTAAGGTGGAGCCATCGGCGGCGTTGACGCTCGGCACGTTAGTGCCGCGACGGTTGTTGTTGGTCAGCGTACAGTAGACCTCCACCTCGTCGAAGCCACCGATGCGCGGACGCGCACCGGTCCATTCGGGACGTCCATCATCGTCGCGCCGACGGCATCGCCGGCCATGCGCGCCTTGATCAGGATCTTCGCCAGCACCTCGGCGTCGTCGGCACCTGTGAAGTTCGGGTTGTCGCGCAGCGCGACGCCGCCCGCGCCGATCGTGCCCGGCAGCAGCGGGATCCACTGACCGGTCAGATTGGAATCGAACTTCGCCACATAGAGCGTGCCCTCGTCGAGCAAGTTCCTGTTCGCGTAGCCGTTCCTGGTATTGAGCGGACGCCTGCAGACGAACTTGTAGATGTACTCGTTGCGCTCGTCATCGCCCATGTAGAAGGCGACGCGGTTGTCCTTGTCGACGACGTACTGCGCGCTTTCGTGCTTGAAGCGGCCGAGCGCCGTGCGCTTCACCGGCTTGGACCTCGGATCGTACGGGTCGATCTCGACCACCCAGCCGAAGTGGTTAGGCTCGTTCGGGTTCGCGCTCATGTCCCAGCGTGGGTCAGTCGTGTGCCAGCGATAGCCGAAGCCGCTGCGGCGAGTCCGTAGCGGTTATACAGCTTTCCGGCTTCGCTCGCGGTGGCGCCGGGCAACGCTCCATAGCGCCAAAATTGCCGTTGAAGTTCTCTTCGCACGTGAGGAAGGTGCCCCAGGGCGTAATGCCGTGGGCGCAGTTGTTCACCGTGCCGTAGCCGCCGTAGCCGTCGGTCTTGTTCCCCGTTGCAATCGAACCCGTGTCGAGGATCATGTACTCGTTCGTCTGCATCAGCGCGTGGCCCGCGGCCGGCCCGGAGATGATCACCGGCGTATTCGCGGTGATGCGACGGCCGTACCTCGAGTTGCGCTTCACGCTCCACGTGCCGCGCCTGCGACGCGCCTTCACGATCGAAACGCCATGCGCTGCCTGTGACTTGCGCGTCTTGGCGATCGTATACCCGGCGCCGACCTGGCCGTCCGGAAACAGGATTTCCTCGTGCGTGTACTCGTTGTTGACGCACAGGATGCCGGCCTGGCTCTTCAGCTTGCCGTCACCGCGGCTTTCTGACGTAGTCACCTCATCATCGTCATCGTCGTCATTCCCACCATGGCCGCGGTCGTCGGCCCGGAGCGGGAAGAAATGCATGCCGTCGTTGTGTTCGCCGAACTGCTTCTCCTGCTGCAGGGAGCTTTCGCTGGCGTCGCCGATGAACGGCGTACCGCCGGGCATGATCGGGTCGCCCCATGCCACGAATATCTTCGCGGTGTAGCCAGTCGGCACCCGTAGCGCGTCGGCCACGGCCGAACCCACGGTCAGATGTTCTTGCTGGCGGGCACACTTTCGAAACCAATGCCGGGAAAGCCCAGCCCGGGGCCGACCGGCGCGGCCTCGACTGTTCGCAGCAGGCCGCCCAGCGTCAGGCCGCCCGCCGAAGCCAGGGCCGCTGCGCTGATGCCGCCTTGCAGGAACTGTCGGCGGCCCATGGCTACCCGGCTGATCACGTCCTGGATGGATTCGTTCGACGACGGGTTGAGGGACACGTCGTTCGTGGGATGGGATGCACCCTTCATGCTGCGCAGCTCCTGAAAATGCGTTTGGTGGGAAAGAGCCGAATTCCGGGGCGGCGGCACCGCACGGATTTTTCGGCAGCTGCGAGTTTCCGGGAGGATCGTGAATCGCGGATGACCGCCATGTGACAGGTTAGATTCACCACTGATTGCGGCGATCCCGGCTCGACGCTTGCGCTAGGATTGACGAAGTTCGATGCCACCGATATCCACGATAGAGACCCACATGATTCCAGAGACCATGCGCTACGTTGCCGCGACTGCCGCCGGCGGACCCGAAGTCCTGACGATCGGCACGACGGCCGTGCCGCAACCCAGACCCGACGAAGTCCTGATCCGCGTGCAGGCCGCAGGCGTGAACCGCCCCGACGTTGCGCAGCGCAAGGGGCTGTACCCGGCGCCACCCGGGGCGAGTCCGATCATCGGTCTCGAGGTGGCTGGTGAAGTCGTCGCGCTTGGGAGTGAAGCACAGGGCTACGCGATCGGCGAACGCGTGTGCGCACTGGCGAATGGCGGCGGATACGCCGAGTACTGCGCTGCGCCGGTCACGCAGTGCCTGCCCTGGCCAGCGGGCTACGACGCCGTCCGTGCCGCGGCCCTGCCCGAAACGTACTTCACCGTCTGGGCCAACCTGTTCATCCATGGGCGTCTCGCCCGCGGCGAGACGGTGCTGGTACACGGCGGCAGCAGCGGTATCGGCGTCACGGCCATTCAACTGGCGCGCGAGTTCGGGGCGCGCGCCTACACCACCGCCGGCAATGACGAGAAGTGCGCTGCGTGCGTGCGACTTGGCGCAGACGCTGCGATCAATTACCGGACCGCAGACTTCGCCGAACGCATCGCGGAATTGACGGGCGGACGCGGTGTCGACGTCGTCATCGACATCGTCGGGGCGCCCTATTTCGAGCGCAACCTCAAGTGCCTGGCGATGGACGGCCGACTGGTCGAAGTTGCAACCCAGGGGGGCACGCGCGTCGAAGGCCTCGACCTGTTCGACATCATGCGGCGTCGCCTGACCATCACCGGGTCGACGATGCGCCCACGGACCACGGCCCAGAAAGCGGCGATTGCCAGGGACCTGCGCGAGCGCGTCTGGCCCGTGCTGGACTCCGGCCGTGCCGGGCCCGTCATTCACCAGGTCTTTCCGCTCGAACACGCGGCTGAGGCCCACCGTGTCATGGAATCGAGCGTCCACATCGGCAAGCTGATGCTCGACCTTTCGCGCTAGAACGACGCGCCCTGCCCGCCTTCATTCGACTCATCGTACGCAGCGCACGCTTCGTCGCGATCTACCGCGTGCTTGCAACCCTGCGCGCGGCTGCGGCATCTCATGGTCATCAGTCACACAGCGCCACGTCGGCGCGCCGAGGAGACCCGCCATGGAATTAGCAGCCACAGTGATGCTCGCCGCAATCGTCCTTTACCTGCTCACGCAGGTCGAAGACCTCGCTGCCTAGAGCACGTCCCACGGATAACGACCCTTTTCCAGGATCGCACCCGCCAGCGCTTCGATCGACTGGTCCTCGTTGTGGCTCAACCCGCGCACGTTGCGGACCATGCGACGACGCGCCTGGTGAGTGAATACCTTGGCGATGTCGGTCACCTGGGTCGCCGAAGCCGGGTCGCTCCTGATGATCGAGTCCGCGCGTGAGACCACGCACAGCCCGACGAACAGGTCGATCATCAGGTCTGCGATGCGACGCAGCGAGTGCTGCTGCTCGGAAATGCCCCTGCCGTATTTCCGCAGCACGTCTTCGGCCACACGCGCAGTCGCCCTGGCGTAGTTCTGGTAGATAACCACCAACGGCCGCAATGCCGGCGCAACCGGCGTGCTGACCTTGACTGCGGCACCGAGCCCCGTCGCGCGGGCGAAGCGCCGCTCGGCATAACCGGAAAGCACGCCGAAACCCTTGATCGGATCGTTGAAGATCGAACCGACCGCCGACTTCAGTTCCTTCAACGAAGCGCCCACGTCCTTCAGCGACGACAGGGCGATGTAGAGCCGTAGAATCTCGTTGGTGCCTTCGAAGATCGGCAGAATGCGGGCATCGCGCACGTACTGCTCGTAGGGCAATTCGCGCATGTAGCCGTTGCCGCCCGCGATCTGCAGGCTCTCGTAGGCCGTGCGCTGCATGGCCTCGCTGGCGAACACCTTGGTGATCGCTGCCTCGACGGAGTAATCCTCGCAGCCGCTGTCGATGTAGTGCGCCACCATCCAGACCGCGCTCTCCGCGGCAAAGCACTCGACCGTCATCTGCGCGATCTTTTCGCGCACCAGCCCGTACTCCGCGATGGACCGATCGAACTGCTTGCGCTCCTGCGCCTGCGCCACGGAGCGGCGGATGAGCGCCTTCATGCCGCCGACGGCGCCGCCGCCCAGGCCCGTGCGGCCATTGTTCAGGATCCCCATCGCGACCTTGAAGCCCTTGCCGACTTCGCCAAGGACGTTCTCTGCCGGCACGCGCACCTCATTGAAGGCGACCGTGGTCGTGCAGGAGGCGCGAATGCCCATCTTGTCTTCGTGCGCGCCGTGACTGACGCCGGGCCAGGCGGCTTCGACGATGAAGGCCGTGACCTTGCCCTCAGGACCGTCGGTGCGGGCGAACACCGTGTAGAAATCCGCGATCCCGCCGTTGGTGATCCAGAGCTTCTCGCCGTTCAGCGTGAAGCTGCCGTCCACATTGCGCTTCGCGGCGGTGCGAATGGCAGCAGCGTCGGAGCCGGCGCCGGATTCGGTCAGGCAGAATGCCGCGATCATTTCGCCCGTGGCGAGCTTCGGCAGGTAACGCGCCCGCTGTTCGGCCGTGCCGAACAGCAGGAGGCCTTTCATCCCGATGGAGCTGTGCGCACCGATCGTGAGCGACACCGAGCTGTCGTAACTGCTGGTCTGGGCCAGCACGCGCGCATAGGCCGCGTTCGACAAGCCGAGGCCGCCGAACTCCTCCGGGATGATCAACCCGAACAGTCCCAGCTCGCGCAGTGACTGGACGAACTCGTCGGGCTGGCGGGCTGCGCGATCCCAGCGGGCGAATTCGGCCTGCTTTCCTTCAAGAAACCGGTCGATGGACTCGACGATCATGCCGAGCACCTCGCGGTCGCGGTCGTTGATCGCGGGGTACGGGAACAGGTTCTCTTCCAGGACGTTGCCGAACAGCAGTTGCTTGGCGACGCTCTGGTCGGTCAGCAGGCCGGACGCCTTGGCGCCGGTGGAAACGGCGGATTCGATGGTGCTCATGCGCGAAAAGTTAGCACTTCACGGAGCCCGCAGGTAATTAGTGAGATACGCGCGGTATGCCCGTCACGCCGCGCCGCGCAACGCGCACTCATCTTTCGTAACCAATTGATCCGTAAGGGGTCTAGTCACGCCGCCCGTCAGGCGGCCGGCCTGGCCTGCTGCGCCTCGATCCACTCCCGCACGACGTCCTCGAGCACTGCGAGCGGCATCGAGCCGTTCATCAGGATGACTTCGTGGAAGCCGCGCAGGTCAAAACGGGACCCGAGGGCTTTCTGGGCCTCGTCGCGCATGCGGAGCATCGCCAGCTGGCCGACCTTGTAGGAGGTGGCCTGGCCCGGCCAGACGACGTAGCGCTCGATCTCGCGCGTGACTTCGGCCTCGGTCATACCCGTCTTCGCGACCATGTACTCGATCGACTGTTCGCGCGACCAGTGCCTGGCGTGCATGCCGGTGTCGACGACGAGACGCACAGCGCGGAACATCTCAGCCTGCAGCCGGCCGAGGTCCCCGAGCGGGTCCTCGTCGTAGAAACCCATGTCGATCTTGGCGACGCGCTCGGCATAGAGCGCCCAGCCTTCGGCATAGGCGCCGAACGGCAGCACCTTCCGCAGCATCGGCACACCCTTGATCATCTGCTGCGCGGAGAGCTGGAAATGATGGCCGGGCGCACCCTCGTGGATCATCAGCGTGGGCAGCGTCCACTTCGGGTTGTCGGCCGTGCTCTTCTGGTTGATGTAGAAGCGGCCTGGCCGCGAGCCGTCGAGCGCCGGCGGGTTGTAGTAGCCGCCCGGTGACGAATCCTGGGAATACTCCGGCACGCGCACGATCTCGAGCGGCTGCGGCGGAATGGTCATGAAGAACTTCGGCGCGGCGGCCATGACACGATTGTTGATCTGGTGCAGGTACGCGATCATTTCCGCGCGGCCTGCATCGGTGTTCGCGAAATTCTGCGCCGGATCGATACTCAGCTGCTCGATGCGCTCGGCGAGCGTCCCGCCCTGGATGCCCTGGGCATCGAGGATCGTCACCATTTCCTGCTCGATGCGCTCCACCTCCGCCAGGCCGAGCGCGTGGATCTCGTCGGCCGACAGGTTAGTGGTCGTACTCGACTGCAGTCCGGCCGCGTAGATGCGGTCGCCGTCGGGGATGCGCCAGATGCCGGCGTCATGACTGGCCTGCGGCCGCATGTCCGCGAACAGCGCGATCATCGCCTGGTAGCCCGGGATCACTTCGCTGGCGACGAGTTCCTCGGCACGCTGGACGTACGCCTGACGTTCTCCGGGCGTCAGCGACTCGATCTTCTCCAGCTTCGCCGGCAGCGTCGTGACCAGCGGGTTCTTCGCGGCACCGTCGGCGATGAACGCGCGCATGCCGACCAGGGACTGGTCGATCACGAAATCCGGCGGGATCACGCCGGCCGCACGGTCATCCTCGACCCGCACCTTCGTCTCGCGCAGGACGCGCCCGAATTCAGCGAGACGCGACAGGTACCGCTCGACGCTGCGCTCGTTCTTGATGACGTGGGCGTCGGTCAGGAACTGCGGCGTGTTCACCGTGACGCCGGAAATCTGGTTGACGCGATAGCCGTTGTGCTCGAACTCCCCCTGGCGGATCAGGTCGTCGAGGAACCAAGCCGTCGTCTTCCAGGTAATGAGCTCCTGGCCCGAGAGACCGTCAGGACCGTACTTGTCGAGACCGGCGCGCGCCCGCCGCAGCCGGGCCAGGACTTCGTCTTCGTGCGCCTTGGTCTGGTCGTCGAGCTTGCCGCTGTGGAAGTCGAATGGCGTGTTGTCGATGAAGCCGAGCTGGGTGAGGATCTGCGGCGAGTCGGCGGTCAGCTGCAGGGTGATCTTGTTGACGTAATTGTTCAGCCCGACGGGCGTGAACCAGAACCACATCGATGCCACGGCCAGGCCGGCAACGAGCAGGCCGCCCATCCACGCCAACACCTTCCCGACTTTCCGCATGGTCATCCCGCGCGCTCCCGCTGCCTGGCCGAAAAGCCGGCACTATACCGAGGAAACGCCGCGCTCAACGTGGCTTGCGCAGCAGCTGATCGGCGATCGCCCGGTACGCCGGGAGCGACGTGGGATCGAGGTTCATGTTGCCCGCCAGCGGATGTGACGCGAACCGCGCGATGACCATTTCCGCCTGCGGGTCGATGTAGATCGCCTGCCCGTGTACGCCGCGCGCCATGAAGGCGCCGTGGTCGTCGTGCGAGATCCACCACTGCTTCCGGTAGCTCCAGCCCGGCAAGGTCTTGTAGCCGGCAGGTATGAATGCCTCGCGGCTGCCACCCCTGCGAATGTCTTCGATGACGGCAGCGGGCACGACCTGCTGCCCGTTGTACATGCCCTGCAGGCGAATCATTTCGCCGAACCGCGCGAGGTCGCGCAGCCGGCAATTGAGGCCCCCGGACGCGAGGGCGGCTCCGGAAGGGTCGAGCGCGATGAACGCATCGGATTCCGCACCGAGCCGGCTCCAGATGCGCTCCTGCAGCACGACCTCGGGTCGCTTGCCCGTCACGCGCGCAATCAGCCAACCGAGGACTTCCGTGTTCGGCGAACGGTAGGTGAACGCCTCACCGTGGCTGCCCTTGCGCGCGATCGTCGGCAGGAACTGCATGATCGACGACGGACCGGTGTAGCCCGCCGGGAACTGATACACGCCCGCAGCACGCGCGAACGACAGGAACGAATCCGAGCCGCCGACGTAGTTCTCGGAAAAATCGAGCGCCGTCGTCATGTCGAGAACCTGTCCCACCGTCGCGTCGCCGAAACCACTGGTCGCGAGCTCGGGCAGGTAGCGCGACACCGGTGCCGCTGCGTCGAGCTTGCCTTCGGCCACCAGCATCGCGGCCAGCGTGCCGATGAAGGACTTCGTGACCGAGAAGGCGATGTGCGGCCGTTCAGCCGTGAGCGCACCAAAGTACCGTTCGTAGACGATGCGCCCGCGATGCAGCACGACGATGCCATCGGTGTAATTGGCAGCAAGTGAATCTGCCCAGGTGAGCGGCGTGGATCCGCCGAGAGGCATGAAGGTGACCGCATCGAGGTCGTCGCGTTCAGCGCGAACCAGCGCTTTCACGGGCCCCGTTCCCCGCGATATTTCTGCCGATGGCATCACCTCGCGCCAGTGCGAGAAGCTCCAGCGCCACTGCGGAAACCGGTAATGGCTGCCGTCGTCGAACCGGATCTGCTTATCGGGTGGCGGCGGGTATCCCGTCATCCAGCCGAGCTTGACCGGATCGGTGTCGGCGGCGCTTGCGAATGCCGGCGTCGCGTCAGCCGCCTCGGCCGCAACGACGTGAGCCAGGACGACGAGCACGGCGGCCAGAAACGCGAAGCGACTGGGCGCAGGCACTGTCTGCCTCGAATGGCCACGATTGGATGGATTCACGAATTCCCCCTGCCGGTATTCGAATGCCAAGCATACCCGGGGTGCGCGACTCGTGGTTCACCGTACCGAGGAAGGCGCTTGAGCCCGAGGCAGGTCGTGCGCCAGTCGTTCATGCAGCACCTCGCAGCGAGCCCTCAGGCTCAGTTGCACCCCGTGAGTGAATTCACCCAGCGGGTCAGCAGGTCCACGCCAGCCGCATCCACTACTGTACTCGCGAGAGGCGGCATCGCCTGCGCATCGCGACGGTTCACGCGCGCGACCAGCACGGATCGGTCCGCGGCGCCCGGCGCAATGATCCGCGCGTTCGCCAGTCCGATCTCGCCCGCCTGCGGCGGGCGATCGCAGCCGTTGGTTCCCGCAAGGGATGTCGTGTAGCGCAGGTCGAGGTCGGTGGGCGTGCCGCCGTTCGGGCGGTGGCACTGTGCGCAGTTGGTTTGCAGGTAGGCTCGCGCACGCTGGTCGAGCGTCCCGACGCTCCCGAACGGGTCCGGCAGTGCCGGCAATGCGGCTGGCGCCGTCGCGATCGCCGGACTGAACATCCCGATGGCATTCAGCGTCGTGATCTGGTTGGCGGTGCGGCCGGTCGCAGCATAGAGCAGCGGACCGTTCAGCTGGGCGATCTCCAGACCGAGACTGCGTCCCGCCGCAGCCGTATGGCACGCGAGGCACTGGGCCTCGCTCGGGAACATCCATGACTGCGTGCCGATACTCGCGGTCCTGCCGCCGACCACGCGCGTGGCATCCGTGCCCTGCGCATCCCATTGGTAGCTGTAGCCGGCCCACTCGCCATCCGTGTGCCGCATGAAGAGCCGGGTCTCCACCAGCCGACCGCCCAGGCGGAAGTGCTTCATGAGCACGGTGCCGTTCGGGAACTCGATGTCGCCGTCCGCCGCGACGCGCATGGTCGCGCCATTGGGCAGCGCCAGGAATCGCTCCTTGGCGGCGCCGTCCGACCAGAACGGTGCATTGGGCGCATACGGCACGAGACCCGCCGCGGCCTTGGTGGGATCACCCGCCAGGACACAGCCCGTCGCCGACAGTTGCGAAGCGACCGATCCGCCGCTCGTCGTGCCCTGGCGCAAACGATGCAACGTGCCGCCGTAATTGACGATATACAGCTCGCCGTCGATCCCCTGCCCGAACGAAGCGATCGACAGGCCGCTGTCGAATCCCGCGGTGACGCTGAGCGTCGGCGGCGTGTCCCTCGCGATGTGCCAGATGCGTCCCGACACGAAGTCGCCGAACACGTAGCGGCCCGCGAGCGCCGGCATGGCCGCGCCGCGGTAGACGTATCCGCCAGTGATGGACTGGCCGACCGCGTGACTGTACTGCGCGACGGGCGGCAGGCTGCTCGCGGCGTTGGGACCGCACGTGGAATTGTATGAACTGGTGCCTTCGAAGCAGCGCCAGCCGTAGTTGCCGCCGGACACGATGCGATCCACTTCCTCGATCGCGCCCTGCCCCACGTCGGCAAGCCACAGCTCGCCACTCACTCGATCAAAGCTCCACCGCCACGGGTTGCGCAATCCGTACGCGTAGATCTCCGGGCAGTTCTGCGCACCGGTGCCGCTGTTGCACGGCGCGTTGCCCGCATAAGGATTGCTGGCCGGGATGCGATAGGGGACGTTGCCGGTCGAGCCGTTGACGTCGATGCGCAGCAGCTTGCCGAGCGTCGTCAGGAGATTCTGGCCATTGCCGATCGTTCCCCACGGATCGCCGCCGCTGCCGCCATCGCCAAACCCGATGTAGAGAAAACCGTCAGGTCCGAAGGCGATATGGCCGCCGTTGTGATTGGCCTCCGGTTGCGCGACGGTGAGCAGGATGACCTCGCTGGCGGAGTCCAGAGTGGCGCCGCCGTCGCGCGTGCGAAATTCCGAAACTCTCGAAACGAGGCCGCTCGTGGCATTGGTGTACGACAGGTATACCCGCGGGTCGGTCGGAAAATCGGGATGGAAAGCCATGCCCAGCAGGCCCTGCTCGCCGCCCGAGCGCACTCGCGCGCTGATATCGACGAAGCTGCGGCTGGTCGCGACCGCCGGCTGATTGTCGAACACCCGCACCGTGCCGCCCTGCTCGACGACGAACCAGCGCGTGGCATCACCCGGCCCCTGCAGCAGCAGGATGGGGTTGGAAAACGCCGGCAGGCTCGCAAAAATCCGCTCCGTCCCGAGCGTCACGTCCTGCGCAGGTCGGTCCCCGGCGACGCAGGTCGTGTTGTCGGGACGTGCATCGAGCCCCGCGTTCGCCGCCATCGACGGCCCACCCCCGGAGCCCCCGCCTCCGCCTCCGCAACCGGCAATCAGTGCCGTGCAGAGCACCGCGGTGGCCCGGGACGAACCACGGCAGGATCCGACGATGCAACGCACGCGCTCCATGTCGCGAGTATTGCAGGGTCCACCCTGGCAGCGCGAGCGAGTGAGTCCTGGATGCACGAGAGCTAGAATACCCGATAGATCCTACCGGCACTCTTGGCGCGGAAATCAAGGCAACCCCAACGGTGACGCCAATGTCTACGCACGAATCTCGACTCTTCAAGCGCGCCTTCATCCGCGTCGCCTTCCTCGGAGCAATCCTCAGCATGGGCACAGTCTCCGCTGCCGAGCCGCGAGCCCGCGACCTCGGCATTCCGTTTCCGGGCACGCCCGGGCCGCTCAATGCGATCACCGACGTCGCGGGTGTCGAAGTCGGTTACACGACGCTCATCGAAGGCCAAGGCCCGCTCAAGGTCGGCACGGGGCCGGTGCGCACTGGCGTGACCGCCGTGCTGCCACGCGGCCGCAAGGACCTGAGCGGAGTCTTCGGCGCCTACGCGGTCGGCAACGGCAACGGCGAGATGACGGGCACGATCTGGATCGAGGAGTCCGGCATCGTCGGCACCCCGATCCTGATCACGAACACCCACAGCGTCGGCGTCGTGCGCGATTCTGTGATCGCATGGATGCTGCAGAACGGCGGCACGGAACAACTGTGGGGCCTGCCCGTGGTGGCGGAGACCTGGGACGGCTACCTCAACGACCTCAACGGGTTCCACGTCAAGCGCGAGCACGTCTTTGCCGCACTGGATGGCGCGCATGGTGGTGCCATTGCCGAAGGCAATGTCGGCGGCGGCACGGGCATGCACACCTTCGAGTTCAAGGGTGGTACGGGCACGTCGTCGCGCCGCGTGCGGGTTCACGGCATTGCCGATTACACCGTCGGGGTACTGGTGCAGTCGAACTTCGGCCGCCGTTCGCAATTGCAGGTGGCCGGCATCCCGATCGGACGCGACTGGCCCGAAGACGCGCCGTTCACCAAGGAGAGCGGTCCGGTGAACGAACTCGGTTCGATCATCGTCGTCGTCGCGACCGACGCACCGCTGCTGCCGACGCAACTCAAGCGCATCGCACGGCGCGCCGCGATGGGAATCGCGCGCACCGGCGGCACGGCGGGCAACGGCTCGGGTGACATCTTCCTCGCGTTCTCCACGGCGAACTCGGCTGCCGCCACCGCGACGGAAGGACTGCAGCAGGCAGCCTTCGTTCCGAACGACCGGCTCGATGGCCTGTTCGAGGCCACCGTGCTCGCAACGGAAGAAGCCATCGTCAACGCCCTGGTGGCGGCGCGCACGATGACGGGCATCGACGGCAATCGCCTCGTGGCGATCGATCACGCGCGACTGCAGGAAGTGCTGCGGCGTCACGACCGTCTCGTCACGGACGGCAAGCCAGGGCGCTGACGTGCGCCAACTGCTCGCTGCGCCGGCCTGAATGATTCAGACCGTGCATTGCACCGCGGCAAGCCATGTCGACCCGCCTGGGGTAGAATATGCGACCGCGCGCTGCCTTTTGCGGTCGCGTCCGCACTGTCTCCCTACGGACCGACGAGGCGCCCCTCGACATGCAAACCAGCACGCCAGCGAACACGTGGAACCGCAAGGCCCTGCTGTGTTCTTTCGAGACTTCGAAGACCCAGGTCCTGCTGCCAGCCATGGTGCTGCTGCTCGACATCGCCTTCTTCAGCGCGGGAACCGCGATCGTCCTGCTGGCCGACAGCCTGCTGTTGAAACTGCTCGGCACGCTGGTCGTGACGTTCGCGATCGTCCGGCTCTTTCTGGTCGGCCACGACGCCTGCCATGGCAGCTTCTTCTCGAGCTCGCGACTCAATGCCATCTGCGGTCGAATCGCGTTTCTGCCGTCGATGACCGCATACAGCCTGTGGGAGATGGGACACAATACCGCGCACCACGGCTTCAATAACCTCAAGGGCCGCGACCAGGTCTGGGCGCCCTACTCCAAGACCGAGTTCGATGCGCTGCCCGGTTACCGCCGGGCACTCGAGCGGCTGTACCGGTCGGGCCTCGGCTGGGGTGCGTATTACGTGTACGAAATGTGGTGGAAAAAGCTGTTCTTCGCCAGCAAGAAGGAAGTCGGCTCGAGCCGCCGCAAGTACAAGCTCGACAGCCTGCTCGTCACGGCGTTCGCCGCTGTCTGGGTCAGCCTGGTCGTGTACGCCGCAGCCGCAACGGAGCAATCGATCGCGCTGCTCGTCACGCTGGCCGTCATCGTGCCGTTTCTGCTGTGGAACGGCGTGATCGGCTTCGTCGTGTACCTGCACCACACGAACCCGGGTATCGCCTGGTTCCAGAACCGCCAGGAATGGCAGCGCTGCCGTGCTTACCTCACGTCCACTGCCTGCGTGCGCTTCCCGTGGGGCATGGACCGCCTGATGCACAACATCATGGAGCACAACGCGCATCACCTGAACCCGGGAATCCCGATGTTCACGCTGCGAAAGGCGCAGCAGGCGCTGCGCGACAAGTTCCCCGATCTCTGCGACTACCGCTTGACCCGACGCACGTACATGGACGTCGTGCAGCGCTGCAAGTTGTACGACTTCGCCAATCACCAGTGGCTGGACTTCGACGGCAACGTGACCGCGCGCGTCACCCTGGCGAACGCGACCGCCTGAGGCCGCTTCCGGCCGGGCCACAGAGCACCGGCCGTCATTACAAGAAGGGATCCCCATGCTCAATGCACATACGGTCGAGGGCAGGCATGGGGACGTATTCACGTACCTGCATGGCAATCGGGAAGCGGCAGCCACCGACTGTCACATGCCGTGCGATGCGGGTCCCGGCAGCCTCGTCTTCGTCAGCGACCAGGCGCAGCTCGCAACCGCCCGCGAACGTGGCGCCGCCATCCTCGTCGTGCAGCGCGACATCGCCGACCAGCTTGTCGCAACGGACGCCGCATTCGGCTGCTGCTTCTCGGTCAAGACCGTGTCGATGGGCATGGCGGTACTGCTCAAGTATTTCGACCGCAAACGCGAGCGCTTCACCCAATGGGGCGAGCGTCACCCCACGGCCATCGTCCACGCGTCTGCCACGATCGGCGCGGACGTGCTCCTCGGACCGTACTGCGTGATCGGTGCCAACGCCGTCATCGGCGACGGCTGCTGCATCGGCTCGCACGTCGTCGTCGAGAACGATGTGCGCCTCGGCCCGAACACGCTGCTGCATCCGCACGTCTTCGTCGGCGCCGGATGCGAGCTCGGACGAGACTGCGAGGTGCATCCTCACGCCAGCATCGGCAGCGACGGCTTCGGCTACGCCGTTGGCCCGAGCCGGCGGCCGCAGAAGCTCTCGCACCTGGGTAACGTGTGCATCGGTGACGAGGTGGAGATCGGCAGCAATTGCGCGATCGATCGCGCGACGCTGTCTTCGACCCATATCCGCTCTGGCACGAAGCTCGACAACATCTGCCACATCGCGCACAACTGCGACCTGGGTGAAGATGGCTTCTACACCGCCGGTTTCATGATGGCGGGATCGACGAAGATCGGACGACGTTTCATGACCGGCGGCAACAGCGTGGTGTCGGCACACCTCACGCTGACGGACGACGTCGTGCTCGCTGGACGCTCGACAGTGACCAGCGACGTGCCCGAACCGGGCAACTACGGCGGCTATCCGCTGCAGCCAATGAAGGACTTCATGCGGACGCTCGCTGCGCTGGGCCAGCTCACCGAAATCCGCAAGAACCTCAATCGGGTGCTGAAGCACCTGCAGTTGCCGGAACGGCCGTGACCAGACCCGGGTAGCTGACGACATGAACGGCGAATACCCCGATGCATTGGTCGTCTTCGGCATCACGGGCGACCCGGTCGCTGCCGGGTCTAGAATGGCGGCCTGATACGGAGAACGACCATGAACGGCGCCCAGTCCCTGCTGCAGACCCTGGTCAATTGCGAAGTCGAAGTCTGCTTCGGCAACCCCGGCACTTCGGAGATGCATTTCGTCGCCGCGCTTGACTCGGTGCCGCAGATGCGGTCCGTGCTGTGCCTGTTCGAAGGCGTGGTGACTGGCGCAGCCGACGGCTACGGGCGAGTGGCGGGCAAGCCAGCCGCCACGTTGCTGCACCTGGGGCCCGGCCTTGCCAACGGCCTCGCCAACCTGCACAACGCGCGTCGCGCCAGCACGCCGCTCGTGAACATCGTCGGCGACCACGCCACGTATCACCTGCAGTACGACGCACCGCTGACGTCCGACATCGTCGGATTTGCGCGCCCGGTGTCTTCCTGGATCCACGAATCGAAGAGTGCTGACAGCGTTGCGTCGGATGCCGCGCGGGCGGTCCAGGCTGCTCGCTCGGCGCCTGGTTGCGTGTCGACGCTGATCCTCCCGGCCGACACCGCCTGGAACGAAGCCCAGCGCGCCGAGCAGAAGCTGCCGGACCTGCTGCCCACACCCGTAAGTTCGGCTGCGATCGATGCCGCAGCCAGATTGCTGTCGAACGGCAGGAAGACCGCGCTGCTGTTACGCGGTGCGACGCTCTACGGCGCGGGCCTCGAGGCCGCCGGTCGCGTGCAGGCAAAGACGGGCGCACGATTGCTCTGCGACACGTTCGCGCCGCACGCCGAACTCGGTGCTGGTCGCGTGCCGGTGGAGCGCATTCCCTACTTCGCGGAACAGATCGTCGACTTCCTGAAGGAGTTCGAGCAGATCATCTTCGTCGGTGCCAAGCCGCCAGTGTCGTTTTTCGCGTATCCCGGCAAGCCGAGTTGGTGCGCACCCGAGGGTTCGCACCTCAGCTACCTCGCGCATGCTCACCAGGATGGCGCGCAGGCCCTCGCGGCTCTGGCAGATGCGCTGGGCGCGCCCGCACGCTCACCCGTGCGGATTCCGCTGCAACTGCCGGAACTGCCGAGCGGCTCGTTGACCGCTCTCGGCGTCGCACAGGTGATTGCCGCACTGACGCCCGACAACGCCATCTTTGCCGATGAATCCGCGACCGCATCGTTCCCGCTGCTGTCCACGATGGCGCGGGCCCGGCCACACACGCACCTGCCCCTGACCGGCGGTTCGATCGGCCAGGGCCTGCCGCTCGCGGTCGGCGCGGCCATCGCTGCGCCAGAGCGCAAGGTGATCTGTCCGCATGGCGACGGCGGCGCGGCATATACGATGCAAGCGCTCTGGACGATGGCGCGTGAAAAGCTCGACGTCGTGGTCGTGATCTATGCCAACCGCTCGTACGCGATTCTCAACATCGAGCTCGGGCGCGTCGGCGCGACCGGCAGCGGCCCGGTCGCGATGTCGATGCTCGACCTGCACAACCCGGAAATGAACTGGACGAAAATCGCCGCAGGCCTCGGCGTCGAGGCCAGCCGCGCGACGACGTGCGAGGAATTCGCGGCGCAGTACTCTTCGGCGCTGAAGCACCGTGGACCGCGCCTGATCGAGGCGATGATCTGACAGGACGGCGCGTCAGGTCCGCCGCAGCATCAGGACGTTGCCGCCCACGGCGAGCGCCGCGCCCACGAACGTAAGGGCGTCCGGCTGGAATCCCTCGAAGGCCATCGACACCACCAGCGCAAGGAGGGGCGTCATGACACCGATAGTTCCCGTGGGACCCGGCCCAATGCGCTCCTGCAGTGTGAGGAAGCAGGCAAACGTCAGCACCGACCCGGCCAGGGCGAGGTAGAACAAGGCCAGCCACCACGATGCGATGGCCGGGGGAACAAAGCTCTGGCCCTGCATCAGCGCAAGCAACGCAGACGCGGCGGCTCCATAGAGCATGCCGAATCCCAGCGCCGGCCAGAACGGCAGGCCGCGAGCACGGTTGCGACTGGCCGTCAGGCTGCCGACCGTCGACAGCAAGACGGAACCCACGGTGAACAGCGCCCCGAGCAGCGTGTTCCGGTCGCCGGTGGCCTTGCCGAACTCAGGCCAGAAGATCAGCGCGACGCCGGCGATGCCGAGCAAGCCGCCAAGGATGAAGCGCGGCCTCAGGTTGACGCCGAACAGCGCGCGAGCCCCGAGGCCCGCCACCAGCGGAGAAGCCGAGTAGCCCACCGCCACCAGTCCCGACACGAGGTGCTGCTCCGCGTGGTAGACGCAGACGTACGACACGCCGTACATGAAGCCACCCTGCAACGCGAACACCGCGTGCTGGGCCGGAGTGAAGCGCAGGCTCTCCCGTCGCAACACGCACAGGACGAGGATCACCGTTCCGGCCAATGCGAAGCGCAGCGCCACGCCGACCTCGGGCGCGGTGTGCCCGATCTGGAAAGTGATCGCGAACCAGGTCGTGCCCCACGTGAGCACGCAGATCGCAAACAGCTGCCAGTTCTTGAGTCGGTGCATCGTGTTGAATGCGCTGCGAGGAACGCACCGGCATTGCCGGAAGTCTAGCGGATATCGACATATCAGCCGAAATGATGCTTTGCAGCAATCATGGTCGCGTTGGCGTATACTGCGGGCCGCTGTTCAGCATTGACGGTTAGCCGGTTTCACTGCGCCGTCTCGAATCGGGCCCCCGTGCCCGTCTACTGAATCTCGTCGTGCACGCAACGCATCGTCGGCTGCGCAGCACGGGCTTTCATTTTCTTACTTGTCGTTGCGTGCCTGCGGGCGCGCGTCGCCGTTCGCTCGTCCCGCTCGCGGGTCGTCGGCATCACTCATCGTCTCTGGAGAACATCCTGTCCTCGTTCATCGCTTTTTTCAGCGCCACCGCCCTGCTGGCCACGGGTCTGCTCTTCATCCTGCAGATGTTCGAGGACTTCCGCGATGCTTGACTGGATGCTCAATACGCGCCGTCGTATCGGCTCCGAACGCACGGTGCAGGACCGCTCATGCACTGCCGCCAATGGCGACTGGATGAGGCGGCCGGGTGCCGGCCAGGTCCGGGCGTCGGGTCTCGAAGACGGCACGGCCCGCCGGGGGCAGGTGCGATCGCTCGCAGTGTGGAACACCGGCTGGCATCGCATCGTGCGCGACTTCGCCCGGGACCGGAATACGCCGTGACGCAGTGAATGGAGTGCGCCCGGTCTGGCCTGTCCCGCTCGTACAACCGCGTCAGTCACAAACGTAATCGTTGGTTCCGAGCGGCCGGCACTGCGGCGGGTAACCGTGCTTGCGCCAATAGACAGGCACACCGAGCCGCTCCAGCACCTTCTTGAATCCCGCCGAATTGCGGAATCCGGGAAATCCAAGTTCCCGCTGCGGTAGCGTATCGATCGAGAAGTCGTCGGCATCGACCGTCCGATCCTGTTGCCCCAGCCACAAACGCGTGGTCGCCAGTGAGGTGCGCTGGCCATTCGGTACTGCCACAGCCGACAGCGCGCGCTCGATGACGGCCACATCCGCCGGCCCTATTGAGCCAGGATGCTCCAGAGCTGCGAGCAAGATGGAGCCGATCTCCGGGCTGACGCCGAGCTCCTGCAACAGGAGCGCGGCACCAACCCGATCACCACGACGTAACAGCGGTGCGACGAAAGCACTGCCCCGATTGCGGATGAATCCGACATCGACACCCTGCTGGAACAACGTCAACGCCGGGCCGTCTTGCCCTGATACAACAGCACGAGCGCCTTCCAGCGCCTGCAATTCCGGTACTGCGGGTCCTGCGCCAGGCAGCCGTCGAAGTCCGCGCTAGCGCGCTCGAAGACTCCCAGGTTGCGCCAGGCGATTCCGCGCCAAAGAAACGCGGTGCTGTTATGCGCATCGGCCGCCAGCGCGCGATCGTAGCGCGTGAGATGGGTGGTCCAGTTGACGGGGAAAGAGTACGCCGCCGCGTTGGCAAGCGCCGCCCACGGTATGGAAAGCGAGGCATCTAGTTCCAGCGCTCGACTGGCGGCCTGCTTCGCCATCGCCACCTAGTCCGACCCCGTTGCCGTCGAAGTCCAGCCACTGCTTATTGGCGAAGTCGTACAACTTGCAGCGCTGCACGACGTCCACATACGTGCGTCGGTCAAGCGGTCGCTCCTTGAGTGGCAGCGAGTGTAGCGGAACGCAAGCTCACGCTTCCGTCGTTCGTCAGCCGCCCGCAATCAAGGCATCAGGGATTTCGTAGCGCTCGCTCTCACCCAGCTTTACGATGGTGACGTCGCCCTTGCGCTCAAAGGTCAGCGCATCCCTGGCCATCGCATTCGATGCCGTGGGCTTGCCCTGCACGAACAGGATACTGCGCTTCTCGACACTGCCGGGTATGTCGAGCGTGGCCGTGCCATCGAAGCCACGGCGGATCACGAACGCATCGCACTCGCGCGGCGTAGTTTCAAATGCGGGCACGCATTTGATCTTCGCGGACGCGTGATACGGCGTCCCCGGGATCAGCGCGTCCTTGGCGGCTGCAGTCGGCGTGAGCGCCTTGCCGCTGACGCCAACGGTAAGAGTGTAGTTGCTGCTCTCACCGCGCCGCGCCGCTGGGCGCATCAGGTAGACACGCACTGTGTAGTCGCCATCCTCCGGCAACAGACCCGAGTAGTCTTCGCCGGTGTCGCCCACGAACATCGCGCTGCCCTGCGAGGCGGGTGGCATTACGTTGAAGTAGTTCTGCGCATTGGTCTTCCGCAGCTTGACCGACAGCGTTTGCCCCGCGGCGGCGCGCACGACGTAATCGACTGTTGCATCGCCCTTGAGCTGCCCCTTGACGTCGGCCGACGATGCCCCCTTGGCGAACTGCACCGTTTCCTGGCGGATCCCCCCATCGGCGTCGGCATTGCCGGCCACGGCTTGAGCGAGGACGAGTATGAACGTTGCTATGACCGGACGAGACATCATTGCAACACCCCTCTGAAGCTGTGGGCGACAGGACGCGGCTAGGCCGCGGTGGAGCGATTATCCGTGTCCGCATCATTGACCAGCAAGCTGGATGCGAACGTGAGTTGCGCGTCGATACGCGGACGGCGTGAGTCCGCGTTCGGCAGCGAACGCACAGCAGAAGTGGCTCTGCCCACGGAAGCCCACGATTTCGGCTATTTCACGGATGCTCAGCCCGGTCGTCCGCAGCAGCTCGCAGGATCGTTCGATCCGGGTCCGGCGCAGATACCGGTGCGGCGTAACGCCCGTCGCCTCGCGAAAGCTGCTCGTGAAACTGGTAACACCGATTCCGCACGCCAGCGCCAAGTCCCGCACCGACAGCGGTTCGCCGAGATGGGCGTGCATGTGCCGCATGGCCACGTGTGCGACCCTCAGCCCGCCGCGCGAGGCAGGCAGCCCGATCGCTGCGCGCGGCAGCTCGAGCTCGCGCTGCAGTTCGGCGAGCAGCGCATTGGCGATGGCTTTCAGATACGGCTCTGCCCGTGAGCGCGCCTCGAGTTCGTTCATCAACCGGCGCGTGATCGATACGATCACGTCATTGGTAAAGGTCACGGGCTCCCCCATCCCGCTGTGCAGAAGCCAGGCTGGAAGACGCCGCTCGTCGTCGAAGTAGACGACCGTGCCCTCGCCGACCCCGCGCAGGGCCACCTCGCGCGAACGTTTCTCGGCACGAACGTCACGAGTCCGGGAAGCGACTGCTTCAGGCGCCGTCGATCCTTCGACAGGTAGTCCATCGGCTTGCCGCCCGTGTGCACCAGCAGCAGGGGAATGGGTAACGGCGGCACCGTGATCGACTCGAACAGTGCCTGGTGTCGATCCAACACGACGGGCCAGCGGGCCTGGACCCGGCCGCTGCCGACCGGACTGCCGGCGATACGCTTGATGAGCCGGCGAACGCGGTTGGTGGAGCTCGGCATGCCGCTGGCACTGTAGCGAAGAAAACGATAAATGCTTCGGCGAAAACCGACAAATCCTGGTTCACGTGGGACTACTGTCAGCCCCACGGTTTCAATCGCAGACAAATCTCATGTGCACTCCAGGCAAACGCTCGTTATTGACGGTATCGGTGGGTCTCGCGTCGATCGGTCTCGCCTCACAGTGCTGGGGAGCCGGACCGTGGCTTGCCGAGACGGGGGGCGCTGACATGGGAATGGCCCGAGCCAGTCGCGCCGCGATGTCGCTGGATGCCACATCACTCGCCTCGAACCCCTCTGCGATGGCAGGACTGGCCCGTAGCACGTCACGCGGCAGTGATACCGCTCAAACTGGACTATGCATTCCGCGGGTCCGACGACACGCCCGCTGAGGCCACCAATCGGGAAGGTTGAGCGTCGTCCCGGCACTGTTCGCTGTGCACCAGGCCGATCTACTGACCTACGGAATTGGCGTTTACAGCTATCTCTGACTTTCGTTCGATTCAGGCAACCAGTGTGAGGTCTCCGAGTCATCGAGCAGGCCGGCTCGCCACCCTCAATATTGCCCAAAGCTCGCCGGGCAAGCGACTTATCTACTGACGCTCGGGGCGTCAGTGGCAGCCCAGTTGGCGGAACCCACCGCTCTCCTGGCGGTGTCCAACTACTCAACGTTCTATGTACCGCCCGTCTGCCTGCCCTATGGTCAACTGGAATTGAGCTACCAGTCCTGGGCCGCCGGCGGACAACTGGGCCTGACGTACGCGTTGACGGAGAGTTCGACGATCGGGCTTGCCTGTACGGCGCCGGTCGAGCACTCTCTCGCGTTCTACATTTCTGCTACAGTACCTGCATCCCGTGCTGGCTACGCTGCTGCCGCCCGACAGCGCCGCAGAACTCTACGTCACGTTGCCGCAGCAACTATTGCTGGGCGTTACTCACCGGGTGAACGACGACACGATGCTGGCGCTGGCATGTCGTGGCAGGACTGGTCTGATTTCGGCGAGTCGAAGCTGAAACTGCCGGGATCATCCTCGCCGATGATCGCAAATGGCTTGCAGGACACGTGGGGTGCTTCGATCGGCGTGCGAGCACGTTCGGTGACGACTGGGCTGCTGCGACATTCGTCAGTTCGCTAGCATATCCGGGTCATCCGAGGCGCGCGCTCAATACTTCCCGGTGGCGTGCAATGGCATCGCCGCCGGCGCAGAGCATTCGTTCAACGATGCCTGGCGTCTGCGTGCGGAACTGTCCGTCGTCCTGCAGGGCACCGCCGAGCTCGCGCAACTGACGCATCCCTTGCCCTTGCCGGGCATCCCGCCACTGATCGGGGCGTACCAGGACACCCGCGTCTATATGCTGGCGATCGCCGCGGATTTCACGCTGTAGGAAACACCGAATCCCCCCGCCGCCCACGCCTGCTGCGTCACTTCCGCGCCGCAAGGTCCTCCTCGACGTAACGCAACAGGGCTTCGAGCAACGCTTCACGCGGGTAGTCGTTGTGGTTCACGAGCGTGCTGCCAAGCAAGCGATGTGAGCGGTCGACAGGCATCACGACGGCCCAGTGATCGGCATTCAGGAACCCGAGCAGCGTGCCGCCAGGCACGATCTGGTCACCGTAGATGACCTGCCCGTCATTGCGCGGGTCGATCTTCGCAAGCTGCCGATGCGTCGGCACGAGCGCCTCCGAAATTCGATCCGCGTCAGGCAGCGTGACCAGCGAATACAGGCGAATTCCCGGCGGCAACCGGTTCGCCGCCAGCCATGCCTTGCGCACGTCGGTCCGCAGGCTGGCCACGGCGCCGCCGTCTCCCGCGTCGCAATCCGCCCTGGGCCAATGCCGAAAGAGGTTCGCCTGGTGCTGGGTCGCGTCGTCGGCCAGCGCAGAGCCGCCGACTGCGCCGGCAACACTGACGAACGCGACCACGCGTTCGCCCAGCTCCGGGTAGCGGACCAGCGCCTCGAGCGCGTCCGGCGCGCCCTTGGAATAGCCGACCAGCACGACGCGCGGCGGCCCGGATTCCCGCGGCAACGCCATGATCGCATCTCGGATCTGGTGCGCATTCTTCGTCGTTCCGGAAAGAGCATCGACCGCGACCATCTGCGCCTCGTAGCCGAATCGGGCAACGTGCTCGCGGGGCGTGGCCGGCGGCTGCAGCCATGGCGCGATGCAGGCGTAGCCGAGGCCGGGCACGATCATGGCCTGCAGGGCCAGGCGCGAGGGACCGAGGTCGACCGGCTTTCCGGTTCCGCGCGGCTGCGATGCGACGTTGCTGAGCGCCTCGGCGCAGGGCCGGTAGTCCGGCAGCTCGTCGCCACGCTCCTGCAGCACCGAACAGTAGATCTCGGTGAAGCGGGCTCGACCGTCGCCGACGCCCGCTGGCACATCGACCGAAAACGGTACAGCCGGCGGCGTCGCGCACGCGCTCATCAGCACTGCAAGTCCCAGCACCGCGATACTTCGCACGTCATGCATTGCTCTGAGCGGGTCTGCGCTCCGCGTCGTGAATCGCGTCATCTCAGGCTTCCGCTCCGACGGCTGGCTGGACCCGCCGCGCATGGCGCCAGGGAGCCGCCCTGTTGACAGGAACCCTATCCTGATTGATTGTCCATTGCGACAGGAAGCAGTCATCACTCGTTCGCGGCAGCAGAGGCAGGAATGAAAGCATCGGTCGTCATCGCGTCAGCGATTCTCACCCTGGGCACAGCAATCTCCATTCAGTTCGCAGGGGCCGACACGCTGCAAGCCAACTGTGAGGTCCGCAAGAACGGCGAGACGAAGCAAGGCAAGTCCGGCGCCTGCTCGTTCGCGCAGCGGCAGGGATACATCGACATCGATCTTCGCAATGGCGACGTCTACAACCTGCGTCCCGGCAACCAGGCGAACCACTACAGGGACCAGAAGGGCAACAAGGTCGTGCGCACGAACTCGAGTGGCAACACGCAGGAGTTCAGGTGGGAGGGCGGCACGCGCATGATCATTACGCTCCGGTCCCACGGCAACAACGGGTATGGCCACAACCAGGGCAACGGCAGCCCGGAATACAAGCGCGGGTACAACGATGCCGTCAAGGGCCGGCCTTACGACCAGAGCAGGCATCCGCAGGACTACAAGGACGGTTACCGGGCGGGCGAACAGGATCGTTACCGGTAGCTCCCGCGACACGAACCTCACGGATCAGTGCGACGGCAGTCGCATGCGGGCACGGCATGGGTAACATTGACGATCACTGGGCAAGCCGGCCCAAACCATGAACTTACGATGTCACTTTTCTCACGCCTGTTTGGTAAATCACCGCCCGCGGCCGACGCGGCGCCGGTCAGCGAACGTGATGCCGGAGTTGAATCGCCACCACCACCCGACCCTTCCGTACGCGCCCGTGAAGAAGAAGCGAGCCTGACGCAAGCCATCGCGGCGGGTGACATGGCCGCGATCGGCAAGTGGGTGCTCGAGGGCAGCTCGACGCGAGTCCGCCAGATGGCGGCGCGCAGCGTCACGGATCCGGACCAGCTGCGGGAACTGATCCCTGCCACGCGCCACGGGAAAGACAAGAACGTCCATCGGATACTCACCAGCCGGCGTGATGAACTGCTCGCAGAAATCCGCAGCACCCAGCAGTTGCAGGCGGACCTGGAAGAGTCTGCTGCGGCCATCGCCCGGCACAGTGAACGCCCGTACGATGCGTCGTACCCGACGACCCTTGCACGGCTCGAGGCCCGGTGGGTCACGCTCGCGTCTCAGGCGAAGCCGGACCTGCAAAGCGAAGTGGCGCAGCACCTGCAGCGTGCGCACGAGGTTGTCGTGCAGCACGGCCGGGCGCTGGAGGCGGAAACCGAGCGACAGCGGTCCGCCGCCGTCGCGGCTGCGGCAGCGCAGCGTGAGCGGGAACTCGAGGCGCAAGCGGCAGCGGCAGCGGCGGCCGAGCAAGCTCAGCAACGCGATGCCGAACGCCGGGCCGTGCGCGAGGCCGAACAGGCGCAGCTTGCAGCAGACGAGGCCAGGACACACGACATCCTCGGTCTGCTGCGACAGGCACGGGCGGCGCTCGATCACGGCGGGACGGCACGCGCTGCCCGGCTGCGCGCCGCAATCACGGAGAAGCTGACGGAGGCCCCTGCCCTGCCCGCGTGGTTCGCACGCCAGTTGGAGCAGGTCGACTCGCGACTCACCGAGCTGCAGGACTGGAAGACCTTCAGGGTCGTACCGAAGCGCGCAGAACTGGTGCAGCAGATGCAATCGCTGGTCGGCGCCGATATCGCACCCGAGGAGCTCGCGCAACAGATCCGCAGGCTGCGGGACGAATGGCGGACCCTGAATCGGGGCGCGGGCGAGGATCCCGCGGACGAATTGCTGCAGTTCCAGGAAGCCGCGGACCGCGCCTATGAGCCCTGTCGCGAGCACTTCGCCCGGCAAGCCGAGCTGCGCAAGGAAAACCAGGAACGGCGCGAAGCACTGATCGAACGGCTGACGATCTTTGCCGCGGAGCAGGCCGGGGAGCAGCCGAACTGGCGCGCGATCAACCAGGCCATCGTCGAGTCGCGGCGCGAGTGGCGTCAATATGCGCCGGTGGACCAGGCGATCGTGAAGCCGCTGCAGGCACGCTTTCATGCGTTGATCGACGAGCTGCAGGCGCGCCTCGATGCCGAGTACGCACGCAACGTGCAGGCCAAGCGCGACTTGATCGCCCGCACCGCCGAGCTCCTCAACCTCGAGGACACGCGCAAGGCCATCGATGAAGCGAAGAACCTGCAGCGGACCTGGAAGTCGGTCGGCATCGTGCCGTGGAACCTGGACAACGTGCTCTGGGACGAATTCCGGAAGCAGTGCGACGCCGTCTTCCAGCGCAGCTCACAGGAAGCGGCGGCGTACGCAATCACCCTCGAAGCGAACCAGACGCTGGCGACCGGCGTGTGCGAAGAACTGGAGCGGATTTCCGGGTTGGCCGACGAGTCGTTGCTGTCGGCCGTGCCGCAGCTGGACGAGCTGTGCGCGCAGTTCGAGTCGCTGGACCTGCCGCGCGCATCGGCGCGTGCCTTGCAGCAACGGTTCTCACTCGCAACCGACCGTTGTGCCGAAGCTGTGCGCAGGCAGCGCGCGACGGCGGCGCGTCGTGGCTGGGACGATGGGTTTACGGCCGCTGCCCAGCTCCGCAAGTACGCACTTGCGACCGTACAGGGTCGATCGCCAACCGAGTGCGAGACGCTGCGGGCGGCCGCCGCGTCCGCGATCGCGGACCTCGCGCATGCTCCCAAGGCAATGCGCAGCATCCTCGAGCAACGGCTCGCAGCCGTCGCCGCCGGCACGGTCAACCCCGACGTTGCCGCGAACGAGGCGGCACTACGACTGCTTTGCATCCGCGCGGAGCTGATTTCGGGTGCAGCCACGCCGCCGGAAGAAATGGAATCGCGGCGCGAATACCAGATGCAACGCCTCGTCGAGTCGATGGGGCGTGGCGAACGGGCCACCCCGGCTGAACTCGACGATCTCGCGCTCGAATGGCTCGCGGTGGGGCCGGTCGAACCGGCCGTCCACGACGCGTTGCTGGCCCGGTTCGAGCGCTGTCGCACCGCCGGATGACCATCGATGGGTGAATGCTAGGATCGCCGCATGAACGGCACACCGAACGTACTGGTCATCATGTACGACCAGCTGACCCCGGCAGCGCTCGGTTGCTATGGCAGCCGCGTCGCGAAGTCTCCGCACATCGATCGCCTCGCCGCGGCAGGCGTGGTGTTCGACGCCGCATACACCAACAGCCCGCTGTGCACACCGGCGCGGTATTGCGTGATGACGGGACAGCTGCCCTCGTCCACCCGTGGCTACGACAACGCGGCCTATCTCGCCAGCACGATCCCTACGTTTGCCCACTACGCCCGCGCAGCCGGTTATCGCACGGTGCTCTCGGGCAAGATGCATTTCGTCGGCCCCGACCAGCTGCATGGCTTCGAGGAGCGCCGCACGACGGACATCTATCCAGCGGACTTCGGTTGGACGCCGGACTGGCGCAGGCCCGACGAGCGCATCGACTGGTGGTATCACAACATGGAGAGTGTCGCCGGTGCCGGCGTGGCGGAAGTCACGAACCAGCTGCTGTTCGACGACGAGGTTGGCTTCCACGCCGTGCGCGCGTTGCACGATGCAGCCCGTGCCGATGATGGACGACCGTTCCTTCACGTCGCCAGCTTTACGCACCCGCACGATCCGTACGTGACGCGCCAGGAATACTGGGACCGCTACGAAGACGTCGACATTCCGTTACCCGCGGTGTCTGCGGCAGACGTGCCCGCAGATCCGCACACGCTGCGCCTGCGCGCGGTGTGCGACATGGAACGCACACTCATCAATGACGACGACGTGCGTCGCGCGCGCCGCGCCTACCTCGGAAACATCTCGTACGTCGACGACTGGACTGGCCGGCTTCTGCGAACGCTCGAGTCGCTCGGGCTGGCGGACGATACCGTCGTCATCCTGCTCGCCGATCACGGCGACATGCTGGGCGAGCGGGGGCTCTGGTACAAAATGAACTTCTTCGAGGGCTCCGCGCGCATCCCGCTGGTCGTGCACGCACCCGGCCGCTTCAGCGCGCGCCGCGTGTCGACACCAGTCTCGCTGGTCGACGTGCTGCCGACCCTCATCGAGTTGACTGGCGGTGCAGTGACCGACGCCGTTGCACCGCTGGCAGGCCACTCGCTGCTGTCGCTGTGCGCGGGCGTGACAGAAGACCGGACTGTCGTCGGCGAGTACGCAGCCGAGGGTGCCTGCGCCCCGATCGTCATGCTGCGCCGGGGCGCTCTGAAGTTCGTGCACTGTCCCGTCGATCCGGACCAGTTGTACGACCTCGCGGCAGATCCCAGTGAGCGGGTCAACCTTACCGGTCGCACGGAATGGGCCTCGACCATCGCTGAATTCCGCACAGATGTCGCGCGGCGGTGGGACCTGGCGCAGTTGCACGAGGACGTGCTGCAGGACCAGGCGCGACGGCGGTTCGTGATGCAGGCATTGCGCTCAGGCACCTACACGCCGTGGGAGTTCGCGCCGCGACGCGACGCCGCGAACGAATACATGCGCAACCATCTCGATCTCAACGTCGTCGAGCGGAACGCGCGCTGGCCGCGCTGACCCGGCTGACACCAAGCCGGGACCGGGTGAAGTGGGCCGGTCAACCGGACCTCTATCGATTCGGTAATCCGCAAGACACGGGTGTTGCGTACATAGGAACCACAGCCAACGGCAGGGTCAGCACCGGCGCGAAGCCACCACCGGCGGTCCGGCAATTCGTGGTCTGCCCGCGATACAGGGGCGCGGAAAGGTCGACGTACCAGCCACGAGTCGGCGTGAAGAAATTGTCGCGAGTGTCGAGCGTCAGTGATGGCGTCAAGGGCGGTCAGGCGGAGGTCCTGGTCAAGCGCGGGAATCTGCCCTGACTCGAAATTCCCGTCGTTCAAAGTGACATGCGTGGTCACCTGTGCATAGCGCAGTCCGGCCCATACTGACTGTCTGGCGACCTGATAGCTCGCGCCCGCCATGCCGCCACGCGCTGCAATTAGAGAGTTCCCTTCACGGAACGCAACATGTCCCTGGTCGCGGGCTAGAACCGGAAGGTAACGCCCAGGGCAGGACCGTTGAAGTCGATCGACTTGATCGGAGTGCTTTCGCCGAGATCGTAGTCGAGGTATCTCCAGACCCCTGTCACGTCGATAGAATCGAAGCTGTAACCCACCCCGGCCATTCCCTGCCACGTCAGGTCGGAGTCGCCCGTACCCACGTCGAGATAGTAGGGAACGTACCACTGTCGCTCGACACCGAAGGTCCATCGCCCCTTCACGCCGACGATCGCATCCCACTGCGTCTCCTCTGCGCTGGAGGAACCGGTGCGACCCTCGATCGGCAAGGACACGATATCGCCATTGAATTGATACTGCAGCGTCTGCTCGAGATCCAGCATTCTTATGCCGCCCAGCATGTTCATGGAGAAATTCTCCTGCTGAATGACCTCGTAGCTTCCTGCCAGCGTCCAGAGCCAACCCGTGATGTCGAGTTCGAGGTCGGCATCCACGGTGACTGGAATCTCAACCTGCCCAAGTCCGAAATCGCGGGTTCCCTTTTTGGACGCGCCGAGGTCGAGATAGATGACGTCTGTCGCAAGACCCCACCGGCCCTTGCGACCCTCGAAAGCACCCATGAAGGCGAAATTCAGGCTGTCGAGAATCTGCTCGCCGCTGACGTCGATTGACGGGCCGTCGCCGTTCGGCGGAAACGACGTCTCGCCGCCAAGAGTAGGCAGCCACAGGTAGACAGTGGCACCCCACTGCCAATCGGCTGCGTCGGTCGCAGCACTCGCAGGCGAAGGCGCCATCGCCGCGAGAATGCTGGCCGCCGCCATACCGACGACCCCGGCAATTCTTCTTCGAGTTACTAGCGTCTCATTCATCGGGGCATCCTGTGGCAGGTGATGACAATTACAGCGACCGCCAAGGTTGCGCCAAGGCATCGACGTTTGACCAGTATGCATTCTTCGCACCCAAGCGTGCGCGCAGGAACTCAGATCGCCCGGGCGGTGTCGAGCATTGCAGGGCGCTCCATGGCCATGATCTCCGTCTCGTAGCGCCACACGCGGACGTCTTCTGCCCAGAAATCACCACTGAGCCCAGCCTTCTCCTTGAGTCGGCGCAGAAAGTCGTGCGGCCCGGTGACGTGTTCCCAGACCTTCGGCAGGAAGGTCGCTTTCATGCCACGCCATTCGAGCACCAGACCATCGCGCCCGGGGACCAGTTCGATCAACAACTGCCGCTCCGTGCTGACCGCCATTCGCTCGCACGGCGTCAGCAGCGACACCTCCAGGCTCGACCAACCCCACTCGCGCGCGGTCAGCGGCGGGAAGCGGGGATCGCGGAACGCACTGGCCTGGGCATTGATCCAGACGTCGAGCAAAAGCGGTCGTACCGGCTCGAGCGTGCCGCAGCAACCGCGGAGCTCGCCCTCGATCGTCAGCGTAACGAAGCTCGCGCGCGGTTGGCCGAGCACCCCGCGTGTATCGGCCGCCTCCGGCGGCGTAGCCTCGACCAGCCCCAGCTTCGCCTCGATGGAAGTCGCGGCGGTTCGCAGCACCGCTTGCCGCACCGCCGGTTCAAGTTTCAATGAGCGCATAGCTGCCATAGCCCACCACCCGTGATCGATCACCGGCCGTGTCTCCCGAGTTGCGCTGGTCGAGCACTTCGACGGTCAGGCCGCGCCGGCGCGCGACCTGCATGAGCCCGTTGATTCCGCACGCACCGCAGGCCTGCTCAGCGGGCAGGTCGCTGCGTCGCTCGACGATCGCGCGCGTGGTTGCATCATCGAGCTGCCGTGCTTCATTCCAGGTGTGGTAGTGACTGAGATCGGAGCTGACCAGCACCAGCGTGTCGGACCCGCCCCACACCGCGTCGATCGCTCGCGCCACCTGCTCGCAGGGGGCGAACCCGATGGTGATCGGCAGGATGTCGAAATCCTCGAGCACGACTTGCAGGAACGGCAGCTGCACTTCCAGCGAATGTTCGGCGGCGTGCGCTGCATCGGAGATACCGACCAGCCCGAGCTCCAGCAGACGCGAGCGGCCGGCCGCGTCGATCGGCACGCTACCGAGCGGCGTCACGAACGTGCCGACTGACGGCACGGCAAGACCGCGTATCGCCACGCGATGGCTTGGACCGATCATCACCACGTGATGGATGTCCGCAGACCAGTCGCGCAGCCGCCGATAAGCGAAGCCGGCAACGGACCCGGAATACTGGTATCCCGCATGCGGGACGATCAGCGCCTTCGGACGATCCGCTACCGCAGCGCGCAGCGAAGCCTCGGCAATGTAGCCGTTCACAGCGTGTCGCAACTCGTTCGCATTCTCAGGATAGAACAGCCCGGCCACCGCTGGCGGCCGCATCCTTGACTTATCCTTGTCCAGTCTCAACATCGTAGTTCCGTGGGAGCTTGAGTGCTTCCGTATCTGGTGGCGCGCTGGAGCGAAACCAATATCCCGCCCGAGGACGATGGGCGCCAATCGTATGAATACCGACTTCCCCTCCATCCCCACGCGCTACTGGACGCGCCTCGACGACGGGCGCGTGCAATGCGACGTCTGCCCACGCCGTTGCCGGCTGCACGAGGGCCAGCGCGGGCTGTGCTTCGTGCGCGGCCGTGAGCGCGATGGCATCGAGCTGTACACCTATGGACGGTCCAGCGGCTTCTGCGTGGACCCGATCGAGAAGAAGCCGCTCAACCACTTCCTGCCCGGCTCGTCCGTACTTTCGTTCGGCACGGCCGGCTGCAACCTCGCCTGCAAGTTCTGCCAGAACTGGGACATGAGCAAGTCACGCGAGATGGACACGCTCGCGGATTCGGCCTCACCGTTGGAACTGGCGGCAACGGCGCAACGGCTCGGCTGCGCCAGCGTGGCGTTCACGTACAACGACCCGACCGTCTTCATGGAGTACGCAATCGATGTCGCAGCAGCCTGCCATGACGCCGGCGTGCGCACCGTGGCGGTGACGGCGGGTTACATCTGTCCGGAGCCGCGGGCCGAGTTCTTCGCGTCGATCGACGCCGCCAACGTGGACCTGAAGGCATTCACCGAACGCTTCTACCACAAGATCTGCGGGGCCGAACTGGCTGCAGTGCTCGAGACGCTCGAGTACCTGAAGCAGGAGACCCGCGTCTGGTTCGAGATCACGACGCTGCTGATCCCGGGCGAGAACGACTCGGACGCGGAACTGGAAGAGATGACGCAGTGGATTGCCGACAAGCTCGGCCCTGAAGTGCCGCTGCACTTCTCGGCGTTCCACCCTGACTGGAAGATGAGCGACCACGCGCCGACGCCTCCCGCCACGCTCACGCGTGCGCGCGCGATCGCGATGCGAAACGGATTGCGGTACGTGTACACGGGCAACGTTCACGACCGTGCCGGCGGCAGCACCTGGTGCCACCGCTGCCGCGCGCTGCTGATCGAACGCGACTGGTACGAACTCGGTCACTGGGGCCTCACGGCCGATGGCTGCTGCGCGACGTGCGGCGAAAAACTGCCTGGCGTGTTCGCGTCTCGACCGGGCACCTGGGGTTCCAGGCGCCTGCCGGTGAGCCTGCACCGCGCCTGAATTCGGGACGGGGACCCGATCTCGCAAAACGCCAGGACTTCGATCGCAGACCCAAGCCCTCGCTGGCGCATCAACGGCTCATGGACGATCTACGGGCCACGCGCTCAATTCGGCCAATGGCAGGCGCTTTTCAATACGCCGCGTTCCACGCTGGTCGACGACGGACAACGTCACCGTGGTCTGCGCGCCCTGCCAGTCGATCTCGACCAGCCCGAAGTTCGGCTCGCGGATCACGTCGCTCACCCGGTTGGCGTTCGGCGTGGCGGCGGGCCAGACTTCGGTGAGCCCGCTCGAAGTGAGGTCCCACAACGTGTAGGGCACATTGACGTCGAGCCGCGACAACTCGGCGTAGTGCATGTCACCGCTGAGGAACACGACGCCGTTTGCGCTCTTGCGCCGGATCAAGTCGATCAACCTTTGCTGGTCGCGCGCGAACAGCGACCATCCTTCCCAACCCGGGAAATCGGCGAGCACCTGCAGGCTCGACCCGATCAAGCGCAGGTCGGCCGGAACTGCGAGTTGCCGCTCCAGCCACTGCCATTGCCGCTCGCCGAGCATCGTCGCCTTGGGATCAGGATTGCGCGCGTACGGACCGGGCACCTCGAGCCCTTTCCTGTGCCGGGCCCATGCCCAGGAACGATAGTTGCGGGCGCCGGGTTCCTGCCGCACCAGCGGCGTCCGGTTGTAGCGCAGGTCGAGCAAAATGACCTGCACGCGCCGGCCCGGCGGGCCGAACACATACGATGCGTACACACCGTCGCGATCCCGCCGCGGCGAGTCGACCGGCTCGCCCCAGAATTCGAAGAAGACCTGCCGGGAAGCTTCCTTCTGCGGATAGTCGCCGCCCGCGTCGTCCTCGCCGAAATCGTGGTCGTCCCAGGTCGCGGCGAGCGGCGTGGTGTCGCGCAGCTTCGCGAAGCCCGGCTGCCGCGCGAACTCTGCGTACTTTGCTCGAAGTACAGCCAAGTCGCGGGTGTCGCCATAGACGTTGTCGCCCAGGAACAGGAAAAGCTCGGGCTTCGCCGCCAGAACCGCCTGCCAGATGGGCTGCTCCTTGCCGCCTTCGGCACAGGAGCCGAAGCCGATCCGCGTAAGGGTTCGGTCGAGCGCGACGTGCGGATCCGGTTGCACGGGTGGACGCGCGTCGACTTCCGCGCGGGCCATGGGCGCGATGACAGCCATCACGAACGTGCAAGCGATGGCTAGCGGGCGGCCTAGCCATTGGCAGCAGGACGATTTGCAGGAATCGGTGTTCGGCATCGAGCCAGTCACGCTGGAAGGGTCAGCACCGGCGCAAAGCCGCCGCCGACCGTACGGAAGTTTGTCGTCTGCCCACGGTACAGGCGCGCTGCCCGCAACCAGGTTTCGCCTTGCATCGCGTAGTTGCGGACATCGACACGGAGATCGACTTCCGCGCCATCTGCGGAGTGGATACGCCGGAACGACGTCGGGGCAATCGTCTGCGCAACGTAGTGATGCGCGAGGATGTGCTCGAACGTGGTTCGAGTGAGCTTGTCACCCCGATACGCGGCCTTGCTGCCAAAGCCGTCGACCGGCTTGAAGAACAGGCCCTTGCGTCGCGTCCACAGATCGTCGGCCGCGGCAGGCTCGACGACCTCCGTCGCCGGAATGGTCTGCCGCAGATGCAGGCGATCATCCGCATCGAGCCCCGCCTGCTGCAGCAGCGCTTCGTCGCCCAACCATGCGAGGAGCCGCTTGTCTGCCCAGCGCGCATGCGCGGCCGGATGCGGCGTAATCACCGCGAGGCCCGCTTCGTAGGCGCGTCGCAGGACGGAGTGTCGCTCGTCCGCCAGATAGAAGTCGGTGACACGGTTGTAGACCAGGTCGATACGTTCGTCGGCGAAAAATACCGCCTCGTCCTTCAGCTCAAGGCTGCTGGCGTCGGCAATCACGACGCGCCATCCGGCGCGCTCGAGCAAGCGCTGATACAGCAGGAATTCGGGATAGAGATACTGGCTTTGCGGCTCGTCGTCGACGATGGCGATGGTCCGCAGTGGCGCTTCGCCGCGAACGCCGGTCCATTCCGCCCGGAAGCCATCAGCGATGCGCTGCCCCAGTCGACCGATCTCGACGCCAGCGGCGGCCAGCACGGACAACGGCTCGGTAAGGCAGTCGCAACCTGCGGTGGCGGCGCGCGCCAATTCGAGGCTGACGAGCAGGCCGCCCGGGTTGGTGTTGATCTCGATGAGCTGCGGAGCCGGACCGCCGAGATGGAAGTCGAAACCCAGGATACCGCCCGCGCTTGCCTGGGCACGTCGAGCCAGCTCGGGCGCGTTGCGCGCGATCCTCCGCTGGTAAGGGTCGCTGTTGAGCGCGAGCGAGATGAGCCGGACGGTCCGGTCCATGGCGGTTGCTTCGCCTGGCGCGAGAAACACGACGTTGCCCGAGACGAGCCCGGCCTGCGACTCGAGGAGGCTGGCCGCGTCACCGAGATTGGCACGCAGCTGGTCGCGCAATTTCGTGCGGTCCACCCAGATGCACTGACATGCTGCGTTCAATCGTGCCGCCAGCGTCACTACCGAGGATTCGAGGACCTGCTCGATCACTGTGTACTCGTGCGTTCGTAGCCTGTGTTCAGAACAGACGCTTCGTCGATGTACATTAACGCACCCGACACGGCGGCGAACAGGAGTACGTCCCCGATGCGTCATTCACCTCGCCGGACTCTGGCTGTCGCGCTCCTCGCCACCGTGTCGACGCACTCCCCGGCAGGCGAGCCACCGCCCCTGCCCGACTTCACGGTGGCCGATCGGTTGATGCCGGTCGATCCCATGCCGGAACGCCAGACACATTGGTCGCACGGCGCGGTGACACTGACCGACGTGGTGTACTCGACGATCACCGGCTTTCGCCCGCTGCACCTCGACCTGTATCGGCAGACCGGTGTGGCGGCGCCGCGTCCGTTGATCGTGTTCGTGCACGGCGGCGGCTGGGCCTACTCCAACCCCCGGGCAGGCGCGGGATTCCGCGACTTTCCTGTCGTGCTCGCCAACCTTGCAGAACGCGGTTACGTGGTGGCGTCGATCGCGTACCGCCTGAGCGGGGAGGCGCCGTTCCCCGCCCAGCTCGAAGACCTGCAGGCGGCAATCCGCTTCCTGCGCGGGAACGCGGAGCGCTTCGGAATCGACGGTGCCCAGGTCGGCCTGTGGGGGATGTCGGCGGGCGCGCAGCTGGCTGCGCTCAACGCGGTGAATTGCGCGGCCGGAACGTGCGTACAGGGCTTCGTCGGCTGGTTCGGGGCTTACGACATCGCCACCTATGCACGCGACCAGCGGGACGACACCAACGTCAGGGCGCTCTTCCGCTGCGGGGCGGTCGCGTGTGCCGCCGAAGTCGTCGACAGGGCGAGCCCGATTCGCTACGCGGACGGAACCGACCCGCCAGCGTTGCTGATCCACGGCCAGGACGACACGAACGCGCGATCGTCGCAATCCGAACGCTTCGCCCAGCAGCTGCGTGCGGCAGGGTCAACCGCGGAACTGGTACTGATCCCGGGCGTTCAGCATGGATTCATCGGTCCGACCGAGGCGGCCACGAAGCACGCATTGCACCTCGCACTGACCGCCACCTTCGATTTCTTCAACCACGTGCTGAAGGAGTCGCCTGCCGCCACCCGCTGACGGCGATGCGTTCAGGTAAGATCCCGGCGAACCGAGTCACGCGCCCGAGCCTGAGGGAGTAGAACTTGGCGCATTGGATGCGGGGGGCAGCGCTCGCCGTCCTGATCACGGGGACCGGCAGTGCATCTGCGGACGAGCCCCTGCTCGAGGTCATCGTCGTCACCGGTTCGCGCATCGCACGCGCCGATTTCAATTCGCCCAGCCCGATCGTCACCGTGCCCGGGGAAGCGTTCGCGCAGACGGGCGCAATCTCGGTCGACCGTACGCTCGTTGCGTATCCGCAATTCGTGCCGACGGCTGGTGCCACGTCGAACGCGCCGTCGAACGACGGCCAGGCCAACGTGTCGCTGCGCGGCCTCGGCGCCAACCGGACGCTGGTGCTGCTCGACGGAAGGCGGCTGATGCCGGCCGATGGCAACGGGTCCGTGGACCTGAACATCCTGCCGCCGTCGTTGATCCGCAGCGTGCAGGTCCTCACGGGTGGTGCCTCCGCCGTCTACGGCTCCGACGCCGTCGCGGGCGTGGTCAACATTCAGTTCGTCGATGCCTTCGAAGGCGTGGAGTTCGAGGGCAGCGGGACGCTTACCGACCAGGGCGACGGCGAGGAGTATTTTGCCGGCCTCACCGCAGGCACGTCGTTTGCGGCCGACCGCGGTGCGATCGTCGGTCACGTGGGGTACTCAAGGCGCAAGGCGATCGAACAGTCGGACCGGAGGTTTTCGCGCTACCCGCTCGACTACGTTCCCGGCGTCACGGACGGCTTCGGGCCCGGCGGCGCATTCCTCGGGTCCGGCTCGGGCATCACGGAAGACGGTCTCAACGTCGTGTTCTCCAGCCGGCCGGTGTTCGACAGCGTGTTTGCGTCCTATGGGTACCCACCCGGCTCGGCGCCGTACCAGGCCGGAATCGGGGTCAACGCCGATGGCACCTTGTTCACGATCGGCAACGGCGCCGCAGGCAGCGTGGTGAACTTCCGCGGCGAACGCGATCCGGTCATGTTCAACGACCGGAACTTCAACGTCTACAACTTCGCTCCGGACACCGCGCTGCTGCTGCCGCTCGAGCGTTCGTCGGCGTTCCTGCGCGGCACGTTCGCGCTGACCGATGCCGTCGACGCGTACCTGCAGGCGCTGTACGCGGACTATTCCGTCGAGCGGCAGCTCGCACCGGCGGCGGCCGGCATCGCACTGATCCCGGTGACGAACCCGTTCATCCCGGCCGACCTCGCCACGCTGCTCGCATCGCGCACGGCGCCGTCGGCGCCGTACCGGTACTGGCGCCGCGCAGTTGAAGTCGGACCGCAGACGGCCGAGAACCAGCGCGACGTGCTGCAGGTGACCGCGGGCACGCGCGGCAAGTTCGCAGGCGAATGGGCATTCGACCTCTATGCTCAGTTCGGCCGGAACGATCGCAGCGAGCGTCAGACGAACAACGTCAGCCTGTCGCAGCTGCAGAACCTCGCGTTTGCACCGGATGGCGGCGCATCGATCTGCAGTGGCGGCTTCAATCCATACGTCGCGGGCTCGCTGTCGAGCGACTGTGCACGGTACGTCGCCGTCGATGCCGCGAATGCGATCACGTTGCGTCAGAGCCTGGCCGAGGCTTCCGTGACCGGCCCGTTGTGGTCGCTGCCTGCAGGCGATCTCAGCGCCGCCTTTGGCCTGCTCTACAAGCGCGACGAGTTCGAGTACGACGCCGACGCAGCGCTCAGCAGGATGCTGCCGGGAGTGCCGGGCGTCATCGGACCACGACCCGACATCGCGGGTTTTCCCGCAGCGCCCGATCGAGCAGGTGACGCGAGCAACGCGGACGCCTACCTCGAGCTGCGGGCGCCGGTGCTGAAGGACAGGCCTGGCGCGCAGCTGCTGGAACTCGGGCTCGGCTATCGCTACTCGGATTACTCGCAGGTGGGCGGCGTCAATTCCTACAAGGCCGACCTGTTGTATCGACCGGTGAGTCCGCTGCGCTTGCGCGGGTCGTACCAGCACGCCGTGCGCGCACCGAGCATCGAGGAACTGTATTTTCCGCCCGTCTCCAACCAGTTCATCGTGCCGATGCCCGAACCTTGCGATGCGAACAGTCCGGCCCGAACAGGTGCCGATCGCGCACGGGTGGAGGCTCTCTGCCTTGCGCAGGGAGTGCCTGCTGCGCTGCTGCCGAACTTCGATTTCGAGCTGCGCCGGGTCGACGGCATCGCGGGTGGCAATCCGGACCTCGAGTCGGAGCAGGCGGACACCTACACCGTTGGATTCACCTTGACGTCGATGCTGGACAACCCGCGGATCCGTGACCTGCAGCTGTCCGTGGACTGGTACCAGATCACGATCGACGACGGCATCGGACGCTGGGATTCGGAGTCAGCCGTCGCGCGCTGCTTCGACCCGAAGTACAACCCGGCTTACGACGACGGCAATGTCTACTGCAGCTTCTTCACCCGCGATGCCATCACCGGCAATATCTTTGCGCAGATCCTCGATCGCAACATCGGCGGACTCGAGACGGCGGGGGTCGACGTGCAGTTCGACTGGGGATTCGCGGCCGGCCCGGGCAAGCTGGGCTTCAATGCGCTGCTGACCTACGTGGACTACTGGACTTACCTTGATCCCAGCGGCTTCGCCATCGACTACGCCGGCACCGTGGGCGGCGGCGGGCTTGGGCGCTCACTGCCGCGCTGGAAGTCGCTGCTCAACGTTTCCTATGCGCTCGGCGAGCTCGGCCTGATGGCACGCTGGCAGCGCATCGACGGTATGCGCGACGTCGAGTACCGCGATTTCGAGGTGCCTGCCTACGATTACGTCGACGTCGGCGCGAGCTATGCGTTCGAGGCTGGTCCGTTGCACGGATTGCACGCACGCGTGGGCATCGACAACGTCTTCGACCAGGCGCCGTCGATCTTTCCGACCTGGCAGCAGGCCAACACCGACCCGTCGCTGTACGACGTGCTCGGGCGCCGCTACTACCTGCGGCTGACGTACGCATTTCGCTAGGGCAGGCGACCCTTGCCGATCGGCGCGAGTTGGTTCGCAGCCTCAACCCAGTCGCCGAGCTTCAGATCCATGTCACTTTGTACAGGACCTGTCTAATTTATTTTGACTTCTGGCAGCATCTTGTATAGTTTATGTACAACTTTCTTGAGCCAAAATCGCCCGCACATGCCTACCCGGGAGCAGTTTCCGATACGCACCGTATCCGCCCTGACCGGCGTCAGCACCGTCACGCTGCGCGCCTGGGAGCGGCGTTATGGCTTGCTGCGCCCGGTGCGCACGCCGTCCGGTCATAGGCTCTACACGCACGCGAACGTCGAGGAGATCCGGCGGGTGCTGGCGCTCGTCGAACGGGGCATCCCGGTAAGTCGCGTGCGCCAGGTGCTCGACGCCGAGACCGCCTCGCGTGCACCGGATGCCAAGGGCAGCCCCTGGACCGGCTACCAGGACCGCATGGCGGCCGCCATCGCTCGCCTGGACGAACAGAGCCTCGACGACGTCTACGACGAAGCGCTGTCGCTGCATCCCATCGAGAGCGTGACCCGCCACGTCGTGCTGCCGCTGCTCGAGAGGCTCGGCGCACGCTGGGAGGAGATCGACGGCGCGATCGCGGAGGAGCACTTTTTCGCCACCTACCTGCGCAGCAAGCTCGGCGCGCGCCTGCAGTACCGCATGCGATACGCGTCCGGGCCCCGGCTCGTCATCGCCTGCGCACCTGGTGAGCAACACGAGGTGGGGTTGCTGCTCTTTGCGCTCGAGGCGCGCAACGCCGGGTTCCGGCCGGTGCTGCTCGGCGCGGACACGCCCTTCGCCGACATGGTCATCGCCCTGCGCCGCTCCGGCGGCGACGGCATCGTGATCTCCTCCTCCGTGGATCCGCACGACGGCGTCCTCGAGCGCGACCTGCGCGAACTCGTGTCGTCGGTCGCGGTGCCGGTCTTCGTCGGCGGCGCAACCTCGGTGCGGCACCGCCGCGCCATCACCACCGCCGGAGCGATCCCGCTTGGCGTCGACCTGGAGGACGGCGTGCGCCTCGTCGCAACCACTCTTTCTTCCGCGGAGCACACCACATGAGTCAGGCCACCCGCCGCGCCATCAACTGGGTCGAACAGGGCCTGGTCCCGGACGCCGTCGTGCGCGCCGGCATCCGCCGGCTTTGCGAGCAGCGGCTGCGCGAAATCGCGGCCGGCGACTGCGAGCACGCCGCGGACGCAACCGAAGCCTTCGTCGCGGCCATGGACGCTGCCGAACTCGCACCCGTGCCGCATCTCGCAAACGAGCAGCACTACGAGGTACCCGCGAGCTTCTTCGATCTCGCGCTCGGACCGCACCTCAAGTACTCGAGCGCCTGGTGGCCGCAAGGCACGCAGACGCTCGAGGCGGCCGAGGCCCGCGCACTTGCGGCAACCTGCGAGCACGCCGGACTGGCAGACGGTCAGGACATCCTCGAGCTCGGCTGCGGCTGGGGCTCGCTCACGCTGTGGATGGCGGCGCATTACCGCGGCAGTCGCATCACGGCCGTCTCCAATTCAGCGTCGCAGCGCACCTGGATCGAATCCGAGGCGCGCCGCCGCAACCTGACGAACGTCCAGGTGATCACGGCCGACATGAACCTGTTCACCGCCCCCGGCCGCTACGATCGCATCGTGTCGGTCGAGATGTTCGAGCACATGCGCAACTGGCGCACGCTCTTCGGTCGCGCGCACGACTGGCTCGTCCCCGGCGGACGGTTCCTCATGCACGTGTTCTGCCATCGCTCGACGCCGTACGCGTTCGTGGACGGCGGGCCGTCCGACTGGATGAGCCGTCACTTCTTCTCCGGCGGCATGATGCCAAGCGACGACCTCGCCCTGCGCTTCCAGGACCGTCTGCGCTTCCTCGCCCGCTGGCGCTGGGACGGCACGCACTACGAGCGCACGGCGAACGCCTGGCTCGCGAACCTGGACGCGCGGCGCGAGGCCGTGCTCGAGGTGCTCGCTGCGACCTACGGGCCGGCCGCGCCGCAGTGGCTGCAGCGCTGGCGCGTGTTCTTCATGGCCTGCGCCGAACTCTTCGGCTACCGCGACGGCCAGGAGTGGTGGGTAAGCCACTACCTGTTCGAGCGCCCCGCAACGGAGGCCGCTAAGTGATGGCAACCTCGACCTGGCTCGCGCCGCTACGCGGCATCGCGGTGCTCGCCACGCTGCTGGTCGCGGCCCCGACCGTCGCCTCGAGTCCGGCCGCGCCGGCGGCAGATGGCGAATGGAATTTCCGGGTGCTGCTCGACGGGAAGGAAGTCGGCTGGCACCGCTACAGCGTGCGCGGTGACGGCGCGGCGACCGAGGTGGAGAGCCGCGCCCAGTTCGACGTGCGGTTCCTGCTGCTGAACGCCTACAGCTACCGGCACACCGCGCGCGAGCGCTGGCGCGGCGCCTGCCTCGACCAACTCGAGTCCCGTACCGAGACCAATGGCCGAGTCGAGAAAGTGGCCGCAGTGGCGCGCGACGACGCGATGATGGTGGCCGGTCCTGGCGGGGAAGCGCGCCTGCCCGGCTGCGTCATGAGCTTTGCGTACTGGGACCCGCGCATCCTCGGCGCGACCCGCCTCCTCAACTCGCAGACGGGCGAGCTGATGCCCGTGAGCGTCGCGGAACGGGGGACGGAACGCGTCAACGTCGCGGGACGCAACGTCGCGGCGACTCGCCACCGGCTGTCGGCCCCCGACCTGCAGATCGATCTCTGGTATGCCGACGGCCGCTGGGTCGCCCTCGAGGCGCCGACGCCGGGCGGTCGGACACTGCGTTACGAACTCTGATGAGCGTTTTTCCCATGCCCCACAGACAGCTCCTCATCGCCGTCGCGGCCCTCGCCCTTGCCGGCTGCAGCAGCGTGCCGCGTCCGCCGGTTCCCGTCGTGCAGCACGTCGATCTCGAGCGGTTCATGGGCGACTGGTACGTGATTGCGAGCATTCCCACGTACATCGAGCGGGACGCCTGGAACGCAATCGAGTCGTACAGGCTCGAGCCCGATGGCACCATCGCCACGACGTTTACGTTCAACGCAGGCGGTTACGACGGACCGGAACGACTCTATACGCCGCGCGGATTCGTGGTGGACCGGACCTCGAACGCGGTGTGGGGCATGCAGTTCGTGTGGCCGATCAAGGCCGACTACCGCATCGCCTACCTGTCCGACGACTACGGCCAGACCGTGATTGCCCGCGAGGCGCGTGATTACGTCTGGATCATGGCGCGCTCACCCCAGCTGAGCGAGGCCGACTACGCACGACTCACCGACTTCGTCGCTGGCATGGGCTACGACTTGTCGCAGCTGCGCAAGGTGCCGCAACGCTGGCCGGAACCTGCGCAAGCGCGCGGAGACAAGCCGTGAGCACCCGCCTCGCCGTGGCGCTGCGCCGCTGGGTGGACAGCTCGGCCGAGGGCGACCCGTCGCGCGGCGACCCGCGCGGCATCGACTGGCCGCGGGTCGTCCCGTTCGTCGCGCTGCATCTCGGCTGCCTCGGCGCGATCTGGACCGGCTGGAGCCCGTTTGCAGCGGGGCTCGCCGTCGCCCTGTTCGCGGTGCGCATGTTCGCGATCACCGCCTTTTACCACCGCTACTTCTCGCATCGCGCGTTCCGCACGTCGCGCGGCTGGCAGTTCGTGTTTGCCGTGCTCGGCGCCTCCGCCGTGCAGCGCGGACCGCTGTGGTGGGCCGCGCACCATCGCCATCACCACGCGCACTCCGACCGGCCCGAAGATGTCCACTCGGCCCGGCAGGAAGGCTTCCTGCGGAGCCACATGGGCTGGTTCCTGGCGCGTGAGAACTTCGCCACGCGCACGCGCCTGGTCCGCGACCTCGCGCGATTTCCGGAACTCCGCTGGCTCGACCGCTACGACGTGGCCGTGCCGGCCGCGCTCTTCGTCGCGCTGTGGGCGCTCGGCGCATGGCTCGAGGCCGCACACCCGTCACTGGGCACCGGCCCGTGGCAGCTCGTCGTGTGGGGTTTCTGCATCTCGACCGTGGTGCTGTTCCACTCGACCTTCGTCATCAACTCGCTGGCCCACTGCTGGGGCACGCAGCGCTATGCGACGAGCGACGATTCGCGCAACAATCCCCTGCTCGCACTCGTCACGTTCGGCGAGGGCTGGCACAACAACCACCATCGCTATCCCGGCGCCGCGCGCCAGGGCTTCTACTGGTGGGAACTCGACCTGAGCTGGTACGGCCTGAAGCTGCTCGCCGCGCTCGGCATCGTGCGTGACCTGCGGCCGGTGCCCACGTCGGTCCTCGAGGCTGGGCGCCGCGGCCGGCGGAGGCAGCCGTGAAAGTTGCGGTCGTCGGTGCCGGCATCGCGGGCAATGTCGCGGCACGCGAACTCCACCGTGAGCACGACGTCACGCTGTTCGAGGCGGGCCACCACGTCGGCGGCCACACGCACACGCACGCAGTCGAGATGCACGGCCGGACCTGGCACGTGGACACCGGCTTCATCGTCTTCAACGACCGCACCTACCCGAACTTCATCGCGCTCCTCGACGAGCTCGGCGTCGCGTCGCAGGAAAGCAGCATGAGCTTCTCGGTGCGCGACGAGGTCGCCGGGCTCGAGTACAACGGCACGTCGCTCAACACGCTGTTCGCGCAGCGACGCAACCTGCTGCGACCGTCGTTCCTCGGCATGGTGCGCGACATCCTGCGCTTCAACCGCGAGGCGCCGCGCCTGCTCGACGAGCCCGGCGGCGAGCTTCCGCTCGGCGAGTTCCTTGCGCGCGGCCGCTACGGGCGCGCGTTCGTGGACCACTACGTAGTGCCGATGGGGGCTGCGATCTGGTCCACCGACCCGGCGTCGATGCTGGGATTCCCGGCACGCTTCTTCGTACGGTTCCTGCACAACCACGGCATGCTCTCCGTCGACGACCGGCCGAAGTGGCGCACCATCGGCGGCGGCTCGGCGCGCTACGTCGAGAAGCTCACGGCGTCGTTCCGCAACCGCATCCACCTCGCGACCCCGGTGGAACAGGTTCGGCGCCTTCCGGGCGGCGTGCTGGTGAAGCCGCGCGGGCAGGAGCCGGTGCGCTTCGACGCCGTGTTCCTGGCCTGCCACAGCGACCAGTCGCTAGGGCTGCTCGCCGACCCGAGCGCTGCCGAGCGCGAGGTGCTGGGTGCCATTCCGTACCAGGCGAATGAGACGGTGCTGCATACCGACGTGCGCCTGCTGCCACGCCGCCGCCTTGCCTGGGCTGCCTGGAACTACCACGTGCGGCCCGACGGCGGCCCGGTGGCGCTCACCTACAACATGAACATCCTGCAGCGCCTCGACGCGCCGACGCCGTTCCTGGTGACGCTGAACCACACGGACGCCATCGACCCCGACCGCGTCATCAAGCGCATCACCTATCATCACCCGCTCTACACCCCGGCGTCGGTGACCGCCCAGGCCCGCCACCGCGAGATCGACGGCGCGCGCGGCACCTACTACTGCGGTGCATGGCTGCGCAACGGCTTCCATGAGGATGGCGTCGCGAGCGCGCTCGCCGCCGTCGCGCATTTCCGAGACGACCATGCACAGCGCGCTCTACACCGGTCGGCTTAGCCACCACCGGCGGCGCCCGGTGTCGCACGCGTTCGACTATCAACTCTGCTACGCGTGGCTCGACCTCGCGGAACTGGACGAGGTGTTCCGCGACCGGTGGCTGTGGTCGACACGGCGTCCTGCGCTCGCATGGCTGCGCCGCGCCGACTACCTCGGCGACGCCACCGTCCCGCTCGACACTGCCCTGCGCGACCGCGTCGAGGCCGAGACCGGTCGGCGCCCCGCGGGGCCGGTGCGCCTCCTCACGCAGCTGCGCACCTGGGGACACTGCTTCAACCCGGTGAGCTTCTATTACTGCTACGACCCCGCTGGGCGGGCCGTCGAAACGGTCGTCGCCGAAATTACCAACACGCCCTGGGGCGAGCGCCACGCCTACGTGCTGCCCGCCACGACCGGTACCCGCGACGGCAATGGACTGCGCTTCTGCTTCGGCAAGCGTTTCCACGTATCGCCGTTCATGCCCATGGACCAGGACTACGACTGGACCTTCAACGAGCCCGGCGCAACCCTGCGGGTACGCATGGTGAACCGCCGGGACGGCGAGCGGGTGTTCGACGCGGCCCTCGCACTCGAGCGTCGCGAGATCAGCGGTGCGAGCCTCGCCTGGACATTGGCGCGGTACCCGTTCGCCACTCTCAATACTCTGCGCAGGATCTACTGGCAGGCCTTGCGGCTGTGGCTCAGGCGCATTCCATTTCACGCCCACCCGGCCGCCCGGGCCGAGGAGCGACGCACATGAACGACACGACCCTGATCGAGCGCGCACCGACCGTGCCCCGCCCGAACCTGCTCGGTACGGCGGCGAAGCAGCTGGTGCTCCGGCGTCTTGCGGCCATTGAGTGCGGTACGCTGCGCGTGCAGGAGGGAAACACCGTCCAGGAGTTTCGCGGCGCGGCCGCGGGCATGGCCGCCACCATCGAAGTGCGCGACCCGTCGTTCTACGCGGAACTCGCCTATGGCGGCTCGGTCGGCGCCGCCGAGTCGTACATGCTCGGCCATTGGGCAACGCCGGACCTCACAGCACTCCTGCGCCTGATGCTCGCCAACCGAACGGCACTCGATTCGCTCGAGGGCGGCCTCGCCAAGTTCTCCGCACCGCTGCGCCTCGCCGCGCACTGGCTGCACCGCAACACCCGGGCCGGCAGCCGGCGCAACATCTCCGCGCACTACGATCTCGGCAACGATTTCTTCCGGCTGATGCTCGACGAGACCATGATGTATTCGTGCGCGTTCTTCGAGCGCCCGGACATGTCCCTCGCCGACGCCTCGCGCGCCAAGCTCGATCTAGTCTGCCGCAAGCTCGAACTCGGCCCGGCGAACCGCGTGCTCGAGATCGGCACCGGCTGGGGCGGCTTTGCCCTGCACGCCGCCGGCCGCTACGGCTGCCACGTGACGACGACCACGATCTCGCCCAGCCAGTACGAACTCGCGCGGGAACGGGTGCGAGCCGCCGGCCTCGAGGATCGAGTCACCGTCCTGCTCGAGGATTACCGCGACCTGCGGGGCCGTTACGACCGGCTCGTCTCCATCGAGATGATCGAGGCCATCGGTCACCGGCAGTTCGGCGAGTTCTTCCGCCGATCGGCGGACCTGCTGACGCGCGACGGGCGGATGGTGCTGCAGTCGATCACCATCGCCGACCGGCACTACGAACGCGCCCGCGACGAGGTCGACTTCATCAAGCGCCACGTCTTCCCGGGCAGTTGCATCCCGTCGGTGGGCGCGCTGACGGCCGCCATGGTCGCGGAGAGTGACCTTAGGCTCGTGCACCTCGAGGACATCGGCCCGCACTACGCGACGACGCTCGCTGCGTGGCGGCGCAACTTCCACGCCCGCCTCGACGCGGTGCGCAGGCTCGGCTACCCGGACACCTTCATCCGGATGTGGGAGTTCTACCTGTGCTACTGCGAGGCAGGCTTCGCCGAGCGCGCGCTCGGTGACGTGCACATGGTGATGACGCGCGAGGGC
>CAVOWK010000010.1:0-82286 GCA_963700045.1 uncultured Gammaproteobacteria bacterium | reverse complement strand
ACCCCTTTGCCGCGGGCATGGCCGACGTGCGCATGCTGTCCGGTGCGTCCGGAATCCCGACTGCCGCCCTCCGCCGGATCGCGACCCCGCTCGCGGTCAGCGGGTTCTCCGATTCCGCCATCAGGCGCCTCGACCGGGCCCTCGACGGTGTCGGGTTGCGAGCCGTAACCGGCGCTGGCGGCGGGACCGTGCAGATGCCCGACGTGCCGCTCCGTGGTGGCGACGCCGTCGGCGTGAACCTCGTGGCCGGCGACCTGGCCATCGCGGCGACGGGAACGGTGACCGCGGTCGATGGCCACCGGCTCTACGCGTTCGGACACCCGTTCGTGAACCTGGGCCCCGTGTCGCTCCCAATGACGCGTGCCTACGTCCACACGGTCCTTCCGAGCCTGCTCGACTCGTTCAAGATCGCCTCTCCCGGACCGGTCATCGGCACGCTGGACCAGGATCGCTCCACGGCGATCGCCGGGACGATTGGGCCGGGGCCCGCGACCATCCCGGTCCGGATTGCCCTCGAGAACCAGCGCGGCCCTCAGAGGACGTTCGCGTTCGAGGTGAGCCGCGACCAGACCCTCACGCCGACTCTCGCCTTCTTTTCCATGCTGGCCGTTCTGCAGACCTACGAGCGCGAACTCGGTGGAGCGACGTTCGGTGTGCGCGGCAGCGTGCGCGTCAGGAACCAGGGGAGCTTTGCCCTCGATGACATTTTCTCGGGAGACACCGCCAGCGGCACGGCAGCCGGCTACGTCGTCACGCCACTGGCCCTGCTGTCGCGCACGGACATGGCCCGCCTGGACATCGACGGAGTCGACCTCACGATCACGTCGACCGAATCCGCTAAAGCGCTCTTCGTGGAGCGCCTCTGGCTGGACGCGGCCCGCGTGAAGGCCGGCCAGACCGTGACGGCCCGCGTGGCCATCCGGCCGTGGCGCGGCGCGGAGATCATCCGATCGATCCCCATCGAGGTTCCGTCCAACGCGAGAGGCGCCCTCACGCTTGTCGTGGCCGACGCCAACCGCATCTCGGCCTACGACACGCGGGACCTCAGGCAGGTGCCCGCCCTCGACACGGTGCCGCAGTTATGCGGGCCTTCGGTTCGCTCCGCCGCAACAACGTGCTCTACGTGCGCCTCGTCAACCAGGAAGCCGGAGCGCAGATCAGCGGGGAGCCGCTGCCCTCCCTGCCGCCCTCCGTGCTCGCCGTCGTCGAAGCCGATCGCTCCGGCGCCGGATCCACGGCCCTCCGAACCGCCACCGTTGGCTCGTGGGATGTCCCGCTCGACGGCGTCGTTGTCGGCCACCGCCAGCTGACCATCAGCATCGAACCCGAGTAGAGACGTGCGCGCGCGTCGGTTTCCGGCCCAGACACCATGACCATGCCCACCCGTGTGCCCCGAGCGCTGCTCGCGGTCGGCCTCTCCCTGCTGGCGTCCGTCACTGTCCTCGGTGCGGCGGCGACGTTCTGGCAGGTTTCCACCCAGGCGGACTTCCTGAAGGGCGACGGCGAGGCCATCGCCATCGACACCAACGGCCGCCTCACGCTGGGCGTGTCCGTGTCTCCCCTGGGTGATCCCGAATCTCCTGCGCTGTGGCGCGCTACCCTGATGGGGACGCGATGTACGCGGGCAGCGGGAGCGACGGCAAGGTGTTCCGGTTCGGCCCTGACGGGAAGGCGGCCCTCTTCTTCGACGCCGAGGAGCTGCAGGTCCACGCGCTCGCGGCCGGCCCGGGGAACTCCGTCTACGTCGGGACCTCTCCCGACGGCAAGGTCTACAAGGTGGAGTCCACCGGCACGTTCCGCGTCGTCTTCGACCCGGACGACGGTACATCTGGGCGCTGGCCACGACTCGAGATGGAAGCCTGCTGGTCGCCACGGGTGAGAAGGGCGCCGTCTATCGCGTCTCGACCAACGGCGACGTCCGGCGGATCTTCAGCGCGAAGGCCACGCACGTGACGACCCTCGCCGTGTCGCCAGACGACGCGATCGTCGCCGGTACCGACACGCCGGGCCAGGTACTCACGCTGGACGCCCAGGGCAAGGCGTTCGTGCTGCTGGACACGCCGTACCGCGATATCCGCGCACTGCGCTTCGCGCCCGGAGGGCAGTTGCTCGTCGCCGCCATGAACGGACGGGCGACCAGCGATTCCCGCCTGCCCAGCGCGGCGCCGTCGGGCGAGCCCTCGACGACGGCGGCCACGTCCGCGGCGCCCGTGCCATCGGTCACCACGGAGGTTGTCATCACGGCCATCGGTGACGCGACAACGACGTCCGCGGCGGCGAGCAAGGCCGACGCGAAGCGTGACACCAAGGCGTCCGTGTACCGCGTCGCTCCCGACGGCCTGTGGGACACGATGTGGGAGTCAGCCGACGACCTCCCGTACGATGTCGTCGCGGACGGTGAGGCCGTCATCGTGGCGACCGGCAACAAGGGCAAGGTGTACCGCGTGGAGTCGGCGCAGCCGCGCGTCACACTGCTGGCGCGCGTGCCCGCTCAGCAAATCACGGGGGCCCACCGCTCGTCGACGGGCGATCTCCTGCTGGTGACGGCCAACCCCGGCAGGGTCTTCCGCGTCGGTGGCACGTCCGCGGAGAAGGGGCACTACGAGTCCGACATTCTCGACGCGGCCAACACGGCCACCTGGGGCACGCTGCGGTGGACGGCCTCGACGCCCGCCGGCACCTCCGTCACCTTGCAGACGCGCAGTGGGAACACCTCGAAACCCGACGAGACCTGGAGTGAATGGTCAGCCGCGATCGCGGCGGCGACCGGCGAACAGATCCGCAGCCCGAAGGCGCGGTACCTGCAGTGGCGCGCCGTGCTTACCGGCAAGCCTGGCGTCACCCCGGTGCTCACGTCGGTCACCACCGCCTATCAGCCCCGCAACGTGCGGCCCGAGGTCAAGTCGATCACGGTGCATCCGGCCGGGACGGTGTTCCTGCGGCCGTATTCCAGCGGCGAGTACCAGATCGCCGGGTTCGAGCCCGGGACGTCGGACGGTCGCAACATGACTGCCGTCGGCACCGCAGCTCCGACGCAGACGCAGCCGTCGCTGGGTCGGAAGACCCATCAGCGCGGTCTGCAGACGCTCGCGTGGAAAGCCGAGGACGCCAACGACGACCGGCTGCAATACGACGTGTTCTACCGCCGGGAGGGCGAGGCGACCTGGCGCCCGCTGAAGAGACAGACGTGGGATGCGCTGCTGACGTGGGATACGACGTCCGTGCCAGACGGCATGTACACCGTCAAGATCGCCGCTTCCGATGCCCCCGCCAACGGCACGACTGCGGCGCTCGTGGGAGAACTCGAGAGCGCCAGCTTCGCGATCGACAACACCCCGCCGCGGGTCGACCTCGAGGGGGCGCGCGCGGATGGCTCCACCAGGCGCCTGTCCTTCGCCGTCAAGGACGCACAGTCGCCGGTCCAGCGCGTCGAGTACTCGCTCGACGCGCTTCGCTGGCGCACGATCTTCCCGGTCGACGGCATTGCCGACGCGCCCGACGAGCGCTACGAGATCCTGCTGGAGGAGGGGGTGACGCCAGCCGACATCACCATTCGTGCCTACGACGCGATGGGCAATTCGGTGACGGCGTCTGGCAACGGACCCACGGCCGGCGTCGCTGCGCCGCGACGGTGACGCCGGACGGCGCGCCGACCGCCGCCCCCTGCGCCGCACTTCATTCGAGTTGGTGTCACACGTCTGCAGACCTGGGCTGGGCGGCCGGCGAACAACGCTGAAGCGCTGTTCCGCATCACCAACGGACGTGAGTGCCCAGGCTGGCTGAGTCTAGCTGAGTGCCTTGCCGCGAACCGTCGTGTGGGTGACGCCGTAGAGGCGCACTCCGCCGGTCCACTGCGCCAGCCAGACGAGGTTGGCGGGGACCGGAGACACACCCAGCCGCACTGGCTGGAACCGGGAGGCCACCGCCGCGTTCATCAATCGCAGCACGGTCTCCCGGTCGGCCCGCTTGGAGAGCTGAACCTGGGCCTGCGACCGCGACACCCGGCCTTCCTGGGTGACGACCGCCGCCAGGGCGACCACCAAGTCCTCTTCGGTGGCCGAAGCCAACGACGCGGGCACGATGTCGCCGGCCACGTGGTCGGGACGCGCCCTCGCATCGACAACCGGTTCGGCCATCGCGTCCATGATGCCAGCGAGCGAATCGTCTCGACCGGGCATCGTGAAATAGGCCATGCCCAGCAACAGCGCCGCGCACGCCAGCGTGGCGGCCGTGGCGCTGAGACCAGCCCACACCATGTGCATGTCCTCGAAGAGGTCGGCCGCGAGCGTTCGCCACGACAGGGCGTCTTCCGCACTCGCACGCCCGAGGACACCGGCACGGAGCCCTGCGAGGACGTCGGCGCTGGCCGCGCGCCGCCCCGCGTGACCGCGCAGCGCCGTGCCGATGTCGTACAGCATCCGTGCCTCGGTGGCGCAGGGCGGACACCCATCGAGGTGCTGGTCGATGGCGCACTGCTCGCCCGGCGGCAACTCCCTGTCGTGCCACGCCTCCAGCCGACGGCGCACGTACGAACAACTGAGTACCTTCATGCGTCCCTCAGCTCCGCGCGAAGCGTGTCGCGCGCGCGCGCCAGTCGCGACCTCACGGTGCCAAGGGCAACGCCCATCGAGTAGGCGATTTCCTCGTAACTGAGGCCGTCCACCTCGCGCAGGACGATGGCGCTGCGCTGGTCGAAGGGCAAGGCGTCGAGCGCTTCCTGCAGCCGCTCGGCCAGGAGTTTCTGGCCGAGCACCCGGTCCGGTTCGAGCAGGCCGCCTGCCCGAAGTTCGCCGTTGCTGCGGATGTGCTCGTCGAGAGACACCTGCTGGGAGCGGAACCGCCGTCGCCACCAGCGCTGCCGGTTCTTCGCCTGGTTGAGGACGATCCGGTAGATCCAGGTGCGGAGGGACGACTGCCCGCGGAAGCCGTCGATGGTCCGGAAGATGTTCAGGAACACGTCCTGCGACAGGTCGAGCGCCTCGTTGTGATCGCCCAGCAGGTTGAGGGCGAGCTGATACACCATGCGCTGGTGCTCGTCGACGAGCTGCGCGTACGCGTCCTCGTCACCCTGAGTGCAGCGCTGGATCAGCGCCGACTCGTGACTCGCGACATCCGACCAGCTGAGCGCAGAGGCAGGCTTCACAGAAATGCCATCGGCCATTGGCCGCAGACCTCGCTAGAATATTCCCGATAGGTTAGAACCCGCAAGGCACGGGAAGTTCCCCTTCCTCTCATGAGACGCCTCCTCCTGCTCGCGGCCCTCGTGGCCATCTCGGCCGTCGCCGCCGCCGGCTATTCGGCGTGGACCCAGGAGCAGGCGTACCAGCGGCTGCTCGCGCAGAGCGAGGCCGCCGCCGTGGCCGGGGACGCGCTGACCGCGATTGAGGGGCTGAGCGGGGCCATCGCGCTCAGGCCGGAGTCGATGCCGGCGTGGCTGCGACGGGGCGAGATGTACCGTCTGCAGCAGGACTACGGCGCGGCCGTGCGTGACCTGCGTCAGGCGTCCCTCCTCGATCCGTCGTCTCCCCGGCCCGAAGAACAACTGGGGGACGTCTACCTCGCCAGGCACCTCTACTCCAGCGCCGCCGACCACTACGCCAAGTCACTCAGCCTGGACGACCGCGTGCCGCGCGTGCTTGCCAAGCTCGGCCTGGCGAGTCTGCGGGACGGAAACCTGGAGCGGGCGTCTGGCGCGCTGAAACGGGCTGCCGCCCTTGAATCGGGACGTGCGGACACGTTCTACCTGCTGGGAAGCTGCCTGGCGCAGCAGAATCGGCATGGCGAGGCCGTCGAGGCCCTCGAGCGCGCGCTGGCCCTGAACGCATCGATGTCCGCCGCGCGCGAGGCGCTTGCACAGGCGTACGAGCGGGTCGACAGGTACACCGATGCGCTGCGTCAGCACGAGACCCTCGCGCAGCTGGAGCCCGAGCGTCCCGAGCGCACCGTCGCCGTCGGGCTCGCGCTCGCGCGGGTCGGCCGCCCTGACGAGGCCGTCGTGGTACTCGCGCAGGCGGCCGCCAAGGCACCCCAGAATCCGCTGCTGCTGGACGCCTTGGGGCGGGTCTGGCTGGAGGTCGGGCTGGCACGGGGCGACCGCGTGGCCCTGTCCAAGGCAGCCGAGGCCTTGCGTCGCTCTGCACAACGGACGCCGGACGGCGACAACCTGAGCCGGCTGGGCCGGGCCCTCCTGGCCCTGGGTGATCGTGCAGCAGCACTCCGTGCGCTGCAGTCCGCCGCGTCGTACCTCCCGGTCTCGCCACAGACATTCGACTGGCTGGCTGACGCCGCGGAGGGCCAGGGGCGAACGCTGGTTGCACGCGATGCGTTGATGCGGGCCGCCGCGCTGACCGGGGACGCGAAGGAGCCGAGGTCCCTCGCGTTGCGGGCACGCCGCATCGGCATGCTCTCGTTGCGGTCCGGCGACCCCGCGACGGCGGTGACGTGGCTGGAACGCGGGTTGGCCTTCCAACCACAGGACCCGGACCTCCGGAAGGCGCTCGACCAGGCGCACAAGCAACTGGCCGCGCGAAAGCCAGCGCCCCCCCCACGGTCGTGAGCCTCACGCTGGGGCTCGCCGTCACTCCCGGACCGCCGTTGGCGTGGCCTCCTGGGGCTCGATGTCCAGTCGTGTGATCAGCTTCGCGAGCCCCTGTCGCGTCATCCCCAGCTGACGGGCCGCCTCGGTCCGATGCCCACCGCAACGAGACAGGGTCGCGCGGATGAGGCCGGCGTCGAACTGCCGTCGCGCGAACTGCAGCGTGGTCGGCACACCGGGTGGGGTGGTCACGTGGAATGGCAGGTCCGATGGCCGGACGCGTCCGCGGGCCGGTGCGCGAACGGCGAGGGTCGCCGTGAGATTCTGCAGCTCGCGCACGTTGCCCGGCCAGTGATAACCCGCGAGCAGTTCGATGGTGGCGTCATCCAGGCGCGCGCGCCCTCCTGTCCTGGTGAGCGCGAGCCGCCAGTAGTGATCGAGCAGGATCGGCACGTCCTCGCGACGCTCGCGGAGGGGCGGCACGACGATGCGCACGACGTCGAGACGGAACCGCAGGTCATCGCGAAACCTCTTGGCCCGGGCCTCGACAGCCAGCGGGCGGTTGGTCGAGGCCACGATGCGAACCTCCACGCGGCGCGGAGTGTTCTCCCCCACTCGCCGGACCTCGCCCTCCTGCAGCACGCGAAGGAGCTTGGCCTGGCCACGCGGCGTCAGCTCGCCGACTTCGTCGAGCAGCAGCGTGCCGCCGTCTGCTTCCTCGAACAGCCCTGCCCGTTCGCCGAGCGCCCCGGTGAACGCCCCTTTCGCGTGGCCGAAGAGCTCGGCCTCGAACAGCTCGTCGGAGATGGCCGCGCAGTTGACGGCGCAGAAGCGCCGCTTGCGCCTGGCGCTGGCCTCGTGGATGGCGCGGGCCACGAGTTCCTTGCCGCTGCCGCTCTCGCCTTCGATCAACACCGGGAATGGGACCACGGCTGCCCGCCGAATGGCCTCCCGCAGGCCATTCACCGCCCCGCTCTCGCCGATGATGCCGTAGGTCGCCGGGTCCGACTGCGTGTCGCGACGGCTCTCGATGAGCGTCCGCAGACCGGGGGCGCACGCCGTCGCGGCCGCGGTCATGAGGGCGCGCACTCGCAGGGTGTCCGGCACTGCGCCAATCGGCCAGCGGCAGCACAGCGCCCCAATCGCCGTGCCTCCGAGCCTCACGGGCGCGGCGGCCTCGACGCCGCCAGAGCCCGGGCTGGGCTCCACGAGCTGCGAGGTCCCGAGAACGAGGGCGGCAATCTCCTCCGTCGCGAACGGCGCGTGCCCAGCGCCCGCCAGCGGCCCCGACGCGCCCGCGACCACGACACCGACCGCGGCCGCTCCGAGGCGCTCGCGCACCACTGAGCACATCCGTGACATCGCCGGCGCATCCTCCGCGTCGTGGCATGCCTGCAACACCTGGATCGAATCGTCCATCACGGCCGAGCCTCCTGACTGTCCCTGTGCCTCCACGCGCGGCCACATGGCTGCCGTCGCCGACGTCCAGGCCTCGTGAACGCGGCGAGCGCACGCGTCAGCGCTCCAGCGGTGCCTGTCGATCGCCTGCGCGCCTCGCTGGGCGCAGAACGAGGCGGCGGCGGCTTCGACGTACTGCCGCCTCGCACACGCAAGGCCCGCGTACGCGATGAGCGACCGAACGGCTGACGCCGCGTCCCGAGCCCGCGTCCACGCATCCGAGGCACGGCCGAACAACTGACAGGCGCGGGCGGCCTGGCCCAGACGCCGTGCCCGCCAAGCGGAGACCTCCAACAGGCGTGCGCGCCGAGCCAGAGCCAGCCCATCCCCCACCCGGCGTGACGCCGAATCCAACCCGGTGGGAGTCCCATCACTGCGGGTGCCTCCGCCCGATCGCCAGAGGACGACTGCCGCGATGCGAAGCGACGCGCGCCCGAGCCGGACCCAGGCCATCGCGGTCGCCTCTCCGGTCCCCACCGCCTCGTCTGCGAGCACGAGCGCTGACCGGCCGCGAATGCGGCCCGGCCGGTGGGGCTCGACGACGAAGCCCGCCAGTCGCACGACCACCAGACCGGCAGCGGTGGCCCGGCCAGCCAGGGCCCGCAGGCGCGCATCCCGATTCGTCACCCGGTCCGCCAGGCGGATCGCTCGCACTCCGTGGCCGTCGCAGGCCGCGAGCCACTCCTCGAACACGTCGACTCCGGCCTTGCGCCAGCGAAGGGGACTCTCGCCCGCGCTCCCGCTCCGTTGCTCCGGGACGGCGCAGGGAGCTCGCCGTTGGCACGAGGGTCCGGCCGCAGCACGTTCGTGCATCGCGCACGGTCGGGTGCAAGACCGCCACCGCGTGCCCCGGCGGCGCGTATCCGCGGATTTGCGTCGGATTCGTTCGTGCGGCGGAGCCACGTGACTCCGGGCAGTGCAGGAACTTCAGCTACACTTGGCGGCAGATGTTGCGTTTTCTGACGGCAGGTGAATCGCACGGACCCGGGCTGGTCGTCATCCTGGAGGGCTTGCCCGCCGGGCTCGACGTGGACCTCGACGCGGTGGATGGCGAACTGCACCGCAGGCAACTCGGCTACGGGCGTGGTCAGCGCATGAAGATCGAGCGCGACCGCGCGGAGATCCTCTCCGGCCTGCGCCGTGGGCATACGCTCGGCAGCCCGATCTCGTTGGTCATCCACAACCGCGACTGGGCCAACTGGCAGCGGACGATGCCCGTGGGTCCGGAGCCCCTCGAAACCGCGACCGGGACGGAGCGCCCGCCCGTCACACGCCCGAGGCCGGGCCACGCCGACCTCGCCGGCGGGGTGAAGTACGAGGTGGACGACCTGCGGGACGTGCTCGAGCGCGCAAGCGCACGGGAAACCGCGGCTCGTGTCGCGGCAGGCGCGTTTGCCAGACAACTGCTCGCCCGCTTCGGCATCCGCATCGCGAGTCACGTCACGCGAATCGGGCCGGCCGCGCTGCCCTCGGAGGTGTCTCCCTCCTTCGACGAGATCGCCGCCCTCCCGATCGACTCGCCGGTGCGATGTGCCGGGGCCGACACCGAGCGCGCGATGGTCGAGGCCATCGACGCGGCCCGTGCGGCAGGTGACACGCTGGGCGGCGACTTCGAGGTGATCGTGACCGGTGTCCCGATCGGACTCGGCAGCTACGTCCAGTGGGACCGCAAGCTCGATGGGCGCCTGGCGCAGGCCGTCATGTCGATCCCGGCGATCAAGTCCGTCGGCATCGGCATCGGCCACCAGGTCGCCCGCCTGCCGGGCTCGCTCGTGCACGACGAGATCGTCCCTGCCGACGATGAGTCTCGAGACGTTCCGGTGCGCCGCCCGACCAATCGCGCCGGCGGGTTGGAGGGCGGCGTCACCAACGGCGAAGACCTCCGGGTGACCGGCTCGATGAAGCCGATCGCCACGCTCATGAAGCCGTTGCGTTCGGTGGATCTGACCTCGATGACCGATGCTCCTGCCGCCATCGAACGCAGTGACGTCTGCGCCGTGCCGGCTGCGGCCGTTGTCGCCGAGGCGATGGTCGCACTCGTCGTCGCGGATGCCCTGCTGGAGCGCTTTGGTGGCGACAGCGTCGCAACGATCGAGCGCCGGATCGACGAATGGCGGACGCGCACGCGCGCGCGGTATCGGGCCGCCGGCGCCCCGGGCCCTGGCGTCGCCGGATGATCCGTCCGATCCTGCGCCACGGGGAAGGCTCCCTGCACTGCCCGTCGCGGCCGGTGGAGACGATCGACGGCGGCGTGGCGATGCTGGTGGACGACCTCATCGAGACCATGCACCACGCGCCGGGGGTCGGGCTGGCCGCGCCTCAGGTGGGTGCGGACCTGAGGGTGTTCGTGGTGGACATCAGCGTCGGCGCGCGGCCGTCCGAGCTCCACGTGCTGATCAACCCAGAGTTCGTCGAGCGCGAGGGCATGCAGTTGGAGGAAGAAGGCTGCCTCAGCGTTCCGGGCTTCAACGCCACGGTGACGCGGCCCATGCGCGCGGTCGTGCGCGGCCTCGATCGCGACGGCAACCCGGTGACCGTGGAGGGGCGCGGCCTGCTCGCGCGTGCCATGCAGCACGAGATGGACCATCTCGATGGCCGCCTGTTCGTCGATCGCCTGCGCCGGTTCCAGCGCCGCCTCATCGAGCGCCGCATCGCGCGCCTGCGTCGCACCGGCCGGTGGTGACCGTGACCGAACCCGCCCGCCTTCGCGTGCTGTTCCTGGGCACCCCGGAGTTCGCGGTGCCCACACTCGAGGCCCTGCTCGCCTCGCCTCACGACGTCGTCGGCGTCGTCACGCAGCCGGACCGGCCGAAAGGCCGCGGGCAACGCCTGCAGCCACCTCCCGTCAAGGTCGTGGCCGAACGCGCCGGCGTGCGGTGCTGGCAACCCGAGCGCCTGAAGCAGACTGGGTTCTTCGACGAGATGCGTGCGCTGGCACCCGACCTCGGCGTGGTCGCCGCCTACGGCAAGATCCTCCCCGTCGTGTTCCTGGAGATCCCCCCGCTGGGCATGGTCAACGTCCACGCCTCGCTGCTGCCGCGGTGGAGGGGCGCGTCGCCAATCCAACATGCCGTGATGTCCGGCGACGAACGTACGGGGGTCACCATCATGCGCGTCGTCGAGGCTTTGGACGCCGGGGCGATGCTGCTGACCGGCATGCGCGAGATTGGCCCGACCGACACGGCGGCCGACGTGGAACGGGACCTGTCCACGATGGGTGCGGGTCTGCTGGTGCGCGCGGTGGACCAACTCGCACGAGGGGAGGCGACCGAAGTGCCACAGGACGATCGCCTCGTGACCTACGCGCCCCGGCTGACGAAGGACACCGGCGCGGTTGATTGGGGCCGGCCCGCTGGCGACTTGGCGAACCTGGTCCGAGGTCTGCATCCCTGGCCGTTGGCGCGGACCACGCTCGGCGGCCTGAACGTCACCCTGCTGCGGGTCGCACCACTTCCCGTTGGCGGGCCCGCCGACCTCGCGGCCCCCGGCACCGTGATCGAGGCGCACGGCGAGGACCTCACTGTGGCCTGCGGCCACGGTACGCGCTTGCGGATTCTCGATCTGCAACCCGAGGGCAAGCGCGCGATGACGGCCAGGGAGTTCCTTGCAGGCCGGCGACTCGCCGCGGGCACGCTGTTCGGCGCTTCGGCGGGCCCCGCATGATCGCGCCCGCGCGCACGGCGGCGCTCGACGCCTTGCGCGCGGTGCACCAGGACCGCGTCGCCCTGCCCGATGCGCTGGCCCGCGTGCGCCAGCGCCTGACGGACCAGCGCGACGTCGCCCTGGCCAGCGAGATCCTCATCGGGACGCTCCGATGGCGCGAGAGCCTCGACTACCTGATCGAGGTGCGCTCGTCGCGCGCAGCCGACCGACTCGACGCGCTCGTCCTCGACATCCTCCGCATCAGCGCCTACCAGTTGTTCCACCTGGACCGCGTCCCGGCATCGGCCGTCGTCAACGACGCCGTGGCGCTCACCAAGACGCACGACATCGGGTTTGCCTCCGGGTTCGTGAATGCCGTGCTCCGGCGCCTCGCCGACCCTCGGACCCGCCCGTCAATCCCCGGTCCTCCGCCTGGCGATGACAGGGACGCCTGGGTCGACTGCCTCGCGACGACGTGGTCGCATCCGCACTGGCTCGTGGCACGGTGGCTCGACCGAGTTGGGCGCGAGGCGACCGAGGCCCGGCTGCGTTACAACCAGGCCCCCGCGCCGGTGACGCTGCGCTCCCGGACGGCCGCCGGTCGGGATCGCCTGCTCGCCGCGTTCGAGCACGCCGGCGTGGTCACCCAGGCGGCGCGTTTTGCCCCGGGGGCGCTCACGGTGGTGTCAGGCCACCCGTTCCAGGCGGCCGTGCCAGAGGGGCTCTTCGTCGTGCAGGACGAAGCCTCGCAACTCGTGGCCCTGTTCGCCGGCGCGGAACGCGGCCAGTGCGTGCTCGACGCCTGCGCGTCACCGGGCGGCAAGACGACCTTGATCGCCGACGCCATGGGGGGCACCGGGCTGGTCGTGGCCGCGGACGTACGCCCCGCGCGGATGCGCCTGCTGCAGGACACTGTGCATCAGAGCGGCGCGGGCAACGTCCGTCTGGTGCGCCACGACGCCTCCGGCAGCCTGCCCTACGGTGAGCGGTTCGACCTCGTCCTGGTCGACGCGCCCTGCTCGGGCCTGGGCACGTTGCGGCGGGACCCCAATCTCAAGTGGCGACGCGTCGAGGGGGATCTGCGCAGGCTGGCCCGCACCGAGCGACGGCTGCTGGAACACGCGTCGAGGGTCGTGAAACCGGGCGGGCGGCTGTTACCCACGTGCTCGAGCGAACCCGAGGAGAACGACGAGATCGCGGCGTGGTTCCTGGAGCGCCACACCGGGTACCCGGGCCGACGCGCCGACCCGCGCCTGGACGGCCGCTCCCCTGGACGGCCTCCTCAGTCCGGAAGGATGGCTGCGCACGGTGCCCGAACGCGACGGCCTGGACGCGTTCTTCGCCTGCGGATTCAGGCGCGTGGCGGCCTGACGCCCCCCTGCCCGCCTCGTTTCCCTTCCTGCCGCGCGGCGCCTTGTCGTGCACTCGCACCACCGGGTGCACGACCAGTTGCCGCCGCGTGGCCCCCCGACGTGGCCGTGCTCGGTGATCCGCAGGTGCTGCCGGGATATTGCCTGCTGCTGCCCGACCCCGTGGTGCCGCACCTGAACGCGCTGGAGGCCGCCATGCAACAGGCTTTCCTCGCCGACATGGCGCGGATCGGCCAGGCCGTGCAGGACATCACGGATGCGGTGCGCATCAACTACGCGATCTTCGGCAACGTCGAGCCCGCGCTGCACGCGCACGTGATTCCCCGCTATGAGGACGAGCCCGCCGACCTGATCAAGGCCAACCCGTGGGGCTACGACTGGAACGCCGCGCCGCGGTTCGAACCGGAAGCCGACGGCGACCTGCTGCTGGCGATTCGCGCACGGCTCGAGCGCACGCCCTGATGGCTTGATTTCTGGCGCTTTTCCATAGTAGTGCCACTGGCTGCCGGCGCGGGTTGCGCTACTCTTTGGCCATGCGTCTGAGGCACTACCCCGCGGGATTCCGGCCGATCTTCGGCATCGCCTGGTTTCTCGTCGGCGTGGTGCTTGCCTGCGGGCCCGCGTCGGGAGCCGCCTATCGTTACAAGGATTCGAGCGGCCAGTGGGTCTACACCGATCGACCACCGCCGCCTGGGCACGTGTCGCAAAGCGTGGCGCTGGGCGGCGGCGGTGGAGTGCCGCTGAATATGACCGTGGAGCCACGCTCCACTGATGCGGGTGTCGCGCTCGTGGCGATCAACCAGTGTCAGTGCATCGTTGAGTTTGCGGTCAAGGCAAGGACGCCTGACGGCGAAAAGCTGGGGCGCGGGACAGTGCCGCCGCAGTCGGAAAGGGTCCTGCTCGAAGTTGCGGCCGCCGATGGGCCCGCGGAGATTCGCTACGAGTACGGCTACGTGGTCGGAGAGCCCGGCGCACAGCACCGGCCGGCGCAACCCTATCGCGCGCCATTCGCGCTGGCGCAACGTTTCCAGGTGACACAGGCGCCGCCGGATGCCGTCACTCACGTTGACCCGTCAAGCCGCAATGCCGTCGATATCGCGATGCCGGTCGGCACGGCCGTTTACGCTGCGCGCGAAGGGGTGGTGATCAACGTGGCCGCACGGCATTTCCAGACCGGTCTCAATCTGCAGAGCATGGATGAGGCCAACTTCGTGCAGATCCTGCACAACGACGGCACCTACGCGATATATGCGCACCTGCAGCTCGACACCGTGCGGGTGAAGATCGGGCAGCGTGTCGCGCGCGGCGAATACATCGCCGATTCTGGCAATACCGGGTTTTCGAGCGGGCCACACCTGCACTTCGTGGTGCTGCACAACGCTGGCCTGCGCAGCGAGTCGGTGCCGGTCGCGTTTGCGGGGGCCGGCGGCGTGAGTGCGGCGCCGCGAAGCGGGCAGGCATTGACGGCGTATTGAGCGCTGGTCGGGAGAGGGAGATCGCGAGTGCCCGCGGCAGGGGTTCCGGTCTTCCTCTGCGTTCCGTGTCGAACGCCGCAGCTCGAGCGCAGGTGCGAGGCGGAACTGCGCCTTTTCCGCCTGCTTCGCTGGCACCATCGCCTCGCACCCGTTCGAGCAAGGTTCGCCGTGAATCGTGCGGTTCCTCCGCGCGATTCACGATGCGCGTGAGACCTCGGAGCGCAGAGGAAGACCGGAACCCCTGCCGCGGGCCTTTGCAACCAGAACCGACGGCCTACTGACCCCGCAATTCGCGCACGAGCTGCGCGAGCGTCGGCACCGGCGGCGAACACGTCATGCCGCGGCAGACGTAGGCGACCGCACCACCCAGCGCCTTCTTGCTGGTCAGAGCAGCCGGCAGATTGCGGGCGTCGGCCGGCACCGCCACGATCATGCGGTGCGGGTCGTAGAGCTTGTCGACTTCGCTACGCCACAGGTCGAGTTCGTCACTCTCGCCGCGCAGCACCAGGATCCAGGGCGGGGACGTGTACTCCTCGAGTGCCATCAGCAGCGTGCCGTGCCCGTGTGGATACCGCTCGATCGCCGCATGCGCCGACCGCAGCGTGGCCTCCGCGGCGTCGATATAGCGCGTTTCACCGAGCAGGTAACCGAGCCGGATCAGGACGCGGGCCGCGACGCCATTGCCGGCCGGCGTGGCATCGTCCGAAAAAGTCTTCGGCCGCAGGATCAGCGACTCATGGTCGTCGGCCGTGAAGAAGAATCCACCGGCGTCGTGATCGGTGAAATGCTCGAGCATCGCGTCGACGAGTTCGACGGCCCAGGCGAGGGCGTCGGCATCCCAGCGCGCTTCCAGCAGTTCCAGCAGACCCCACGCCAGCATCGCGTAATCGTCGAGGTAGGCGGGGAAGCGGGACTCGCCGTCCGTGTGCACGGCCAGCAGTCGTCCATCCTTCCAGCAGCGTGCCCGCAGGAAATGCATGACCTGCACTGCGGCACCTGCCAGGTCGTCGCGTTCGAGCGCACGGCTGGCGCGCGCCAGCCCGCCGATCGTCATGCCGTTCCACGACGTCAGTATCTTCTCATCGCGACCCGGCCAGACGCGCCCATTTCTCACCTCGAGCAGTCGCGCCCGCGCCTCGTCGATGCGGGTTTCGACGGTGGCCTCGTCGAGCCTCAGATCGGTCGCGATGTCGGCGATCGACTTGAACGTGTGCAGGTGCCACTGGCCTTCGAAATTCGCGTCGCGGTCGAGGCCGAAGCGCTGGGCGAAAGGCTCGTACTGCTCGACATCGAGCAGGTCTCGCACCTCGTCCGGCGTCCAGACGTAGAACCTGCCCTCGTGGCCTTCGGAATCCGCATCCAGCGTCGAGTAGAAGCCGCCCTCGGGTGAGCGCAGGTCGCGCAGCAGCCACTCGGCCGTCTCTGCGGTGACCCGACGGAACAGTGGCTCGCCGGTGGCGACGGCAGCCTGCGCGTACACGCCGAGCAGCTGTGCGTTGTCGTACAGCATTTTCTCGAAGTGCGGAATCATCCAGTACGGGTCGACGGAATAGCGGCAGAAGCCACCGCCGAGCTGGTCGTACAGGCCGCCTTCGGCCATGCGCGTCAGCGTGAGCGTCGCCATGAAGAGCGCCTGCAGATCGGGCTCTTCGCTTGCGGCTGAAGCACGCCAGGTGCGCAACAGGAGCTCGAGGTTGGCCGGGTGCGGGAACTTGGGTGCTTCGCCGAAGCCGCCGAAACTGCCGTCGAATTCGCGCTGTAGCGTCGCGCGAGCCGTCAGCAGGGGTTCACTCGACAGCCCGTCGCCAGACGAATCCGTGGGTGGCTGCAGCTGCCCGAGCACGTCGACCAGCTTGTCGCCGTACTCCTTGAGGTCACCGCGGCGGGTCCTGTAGAAATCGCCCACTTTCTCCAGCACGGCGCGGAAACCCGGCATGCCGTAACGCTGCTCGGGTGGGAAGTACGTGCCCGAGAAGAACGGCCGGTGCGAGTCGGGCGCCAGGAACATCGTGAGCGGCCAGCCGCCACCCGTCTGGTTCATCACCTGGTGCGCGGTCTGGTAGATGCGGTCGATGTCGGGGCGTTCCTCGCGATCCACCTTGATGTTCACGAACAGCTCGTTCATGAGCGCGGCGGTCGCGGGATCCTCGAACGATTCGTGGGCCATCACGTGGCACCAGTGACAGGCCGAGTAGCCGATCGACAGCAGGATCGGCTTGTCCAGCTTGCGCGCGAGTTCGAGTGCCTCCGGCCCCCCAGGGATGCCAATCGACGGGGTTCGAGGCGTGCTGGCGCAGGTAAGGACTGGTCTCGGCGGCCAAAGCATTCTGGTTGCCGGACGGGCTGGGCGAAGTCATGGCGGAACCTGACGGGGTTCGGTCGGCTAGAATGCGCGAACTATAACGGAAGGCTGCCGCTCGCCGGCGGAAACGCGCATGTCAACGCCGCCCCCGGCACTCTCGAATTCGTCCCAGCGACCTCCCCGAACTGCGGCTCAAGCCGCGCGAAGATCGCCGCATCGCGGGCGGGCACCTCTGGATTTTCAGCAACGAGGTCGACACGGTACGCACGCCGCTCACGGCGTTCGCCACCGGAGCGCATTGTCGCGTCGTTGCGAGCAACGACCGCTTCCTCGGTTATGCCTACGTCAATCCGCACGCACTGATCTGCGCGCGCATCCTCGGTCGCGATCCGGGATTCGCCCCCGGCAAGTCGCTGATCGTGCACCGGCTGCAGGTGGCGCTGGCGCTGCGCGAAAAGCTGTATGCGCAGCCTTTTTACCGCCTCGTCTACGGCGAATCCGACGGGCTGCCGGGGCTGGTGCTCGATCGCTTCGGCGACATCGTCGTCGGCCAGATCGGCACGGCGGGCATGGAGGCGATGAAGCCCGCGATCGTCGAAGCGGTCGACAAAGTGCTCGGGCCGAAGGCGCTGATCTGGAAGAACGACTCCGGCGCCCGCGAACTCGAAGGCCTGCCGAGCTACGTCGAAACGGCGATCGGGCCCGACATCGAAGAAACGGTCGTCGAGGAGAACGGCGTCCGCTTTTTCGTGCCGATGGGCCACGGCCAGAAGACCGGCTGGTTCTACGACCAGGCGTACAACCGGCGGGCGCTGCTCAAGTACGTCAAGGGTGCGCGCGTCCTCGACGTCTTCAGCTACCTCGGTGCGTGGGGCCTTGCGGCCGCCGCCGCCGGTGCCAGCCAGGTGCTGTGCGTGGACTCGTCGGCGCCTGCGCTCGAACTGCTGCAGCGATCCGCGGCGGCCAATGGCCTGCACAACGTCCGTACCGAGCGCGCGGATGCCTTCGACGCACTGGCGGCGCTGCGCGAGGCGGGTGAGAGGTTCGACGTGGTCATCATCGACCCGCCGGCGTTCATCAAGCGGCGCAAGGACATCCCGAAGGGGCAGGCGGCCTATCGCAAGCTCAACCAGCAGGCGATGCAGGTGCTGGCGCGAGACGGTTTCCTGGTCTCGTGCTCGTGTTCGCACCATCTCGGGCTGGACGACCTGATGGTGACCATCCAGCAGGCGGCCCGCCACGTCGACCGTTTCGCACAGGTCGTGGAGGTGGGAGGGCATGCACCCGATCACCCGATTCATCCGGCGATCGCTGAAACGCGTTACCTGAAGTCGCTGTTCTGCCGGGTCGTGCAGGACTGAGACGGACGGGCGGCTGAGCGCCCCGGACAGGTAGAGATACGCGGCCGATGTTCGTCTATCCGCACCCCGATCCCATCGCGCTGTCGCTTGGACCGCTGCACGTCCGCTGGTACGGCCTCATGTACCTGGTGGGCTTCCTGTCGGCCTGGTGGCTGGCTCGTCGCCGGGCGGGACGGCCCGAGTCCACCTGGAAGCCGGTCGAGGTCGACGACCTCATCTTCTTCTCCGCCGTCGGCATCATCCTGGGCGGGCGCCTGGGCTGGATGCTTTTTTACGGCACCGAGCGGATCCTGAGCGAGCCGCTCAGCGTGTTCCGCATCTGGGAAGGCGGGATGTCGTTCCACGGCGGCCTGATCGGCACGCTCGTCGGGCTGGCGCTCTTCGCGCGCAGCCGCAGGAAGCAGCTCGTCGACGTTTTCGACTTCGCTGCGCCGCTCCCTGCCATTGGTTTCGGCGCGGGCCGCATCGGCAACTTCATCAATGGCGAGCTCTGGGGCAAGCCGACGGACGTGCCCTGGGCCGTGGTGGTCGACGGCGTCCCTTTGCACGCCTCGCAGCTGTACGAAGCGACGCTCGAAGGCCTCGTCCTGTTCGTGATCCTCTGGTGGTTTACGTCGAAGCCGCGGTTCCGCTGGGCGCCCTCGGGGTTGTTCCTGGTCTGTTACGGCGTGTTCCGCTTCCTGGTCGAGTTCGTGCGCGTGCCCGATGCGAACCGCGGCTACCTGCTGTTCGACTGGGTGACGATGGGGCAGATCCTGTCGCTGCCGATGATCCTGATCGGTCTCGCGATGCTGGCGTACGCGTACCGGCAGCGCCAGCCCTCCGGCAACTTCAGCGCGTCCTGACCCCGATGCGGCAATACCACGCACTGCTGCAGCACATCCTCGATCACGGCGCCGAAAAGGGCGACCGCACCGGCACCGGCACGCGCTCGGTGTTCGGCTGGCAGATGCGGTTCGACCTGAACGTCGGCTTCCCGTTGATGACGACGAAGAAGCTGCACCTGAAGTCGGTCGTGCACGAGCTGCTCTGGTTCCTGAGCGGCGACACCAACGTGCGCTACCTGCGCGAGCACGGCGTCACCATCTGGGACGAGTGGGCCGACGAGAACGGCGAGCTGGGCCCGGTCTACGGCGCGCAGTGGCGCCGATGGACGGCATCCGACGGTCGTAAGATCGACCAGATCGCGCGCGTCATCGACCTGGTCAAGCGCGACCCGAATTCGCGCCGCATCCTCGTCAATGCCTGGAACGTGGGCGAACTCGAGCGCATGGCGCTGACGCCGTGCCACGCGCTGTTCCAGTTCTACGTGGCGGGCGGCAAGCTGTCGTGCCAGCTGTACCAGCGCAGCGCCGACGTGTTCCTCGGCGTGCCGTTCAACATCGCGTCCTACGCGCTGCTAACGCACATGGTCGCGCAGCAGTGCGACCTCGGCGTCGGTGATTTCGTCTGGACGGGTGGCGACACGCACCTCTACGTCAATCATTTCGACCAGGCGCGCCTGCAGCTCACGCGCGAGCCGCTGCCGCTGCCGCAACTCGTCATCAAGCGCCGGCCGGACTCGATCTTCGATTACCGCTTCGAGGACTTCGAGTTCGCCGGATACCAGGCACACCCCGCGATCAAGGCACCCATCGCCGTATGAAGAAGACTCCCCCGAAGAAGCCCGTGACCAGGTCGTCGAAGACGACTGTGACGCACCACGCGCACATGCGCCATGCACAGAAGACGGCGAAACCAACGGCCGCCGAGAGCAATCCGCTGTACGTCGTGAAGCGCTCGAAGATCCACGGCCGCGGCGTGTATGCGGCTCGCCGCATCCGCAGCGGCACGCGCATCATCGAATACGTGGGCGACCGCATCTCGCACGAGGAAGCGGACTCGCGTTACGAGATGAAGGCCGATGACGACGGCCACACCTTCCTGTTCGTCGTCGACGACGATCTCTGCATCGACGCCGGCGTCGGCGGCAATCCCGCGCGCTTCATCAACCACAAGTGCGACGCGAACTGCGAGACGATCATCGAAGGCCGCCGGGTCTTCATCGAGGCGATCCGCACGATCCAGCCGGGCGAGGAACTCGGGTACGACTACCAGCTCACCTGGGAGAGCACCGACGACCCCGACGAGCTGGCGCTCTACAACTGCCGTTGCGGCGCCGCGAACTGCCGCGGGACGATGCTCGATCGCGAGTCCATCGACGCCAAGAAGAAGAAAGAGAAGCGGGCGGCTGCGAAGAAAAAAGCGCTCACCAAGGGCAGGAAACCCGCCGCAAAGCGCAAGCAAACCTGAAGCCCGCAATGCCGCTCGTCTCGATCATCGTGGCGACGGACGAGCGGGGCGCGATCGGGCGCGATGGCGGCCTGCCGTGGCACCTGCCAGACGACCTCAAGCGCTTCAAGGCCATGACCATGGGGAAACCCATCGTCATGGGTCGCAAGACCTGGGAGTCGATCGGCAAGCCGCTGCCTGGGCGGCACAACATCGTGATCACGCGGCAGGCGGGGTTCGAAGTGCCCGGCGTCACCGTCGTTGCGTCCCTCGACGAAGCGCTGCGTGCGGCTGGCGACGTGCCCGAGGTCTGCATCATCGGCGGGGCGGAGATTTATCGCCTGGCCCTGCCGCGCACGGACCTGATTCATTTGACTCGTGTGCATGCGGTTGTGGACGCAGACACGTATTTTCCGGAGCTCGGTGCCGGTGAATGGAACGAGGTGCTGATCGAAATGCACGTAGCGGATGAGAGGCACGCGTGCGCGTACAGTTGCCTGGAGCTGCAAAGGCGGCACACGGCGTTTTGACGAGGACAGCCAGTGGTCCCGGTGCGACAACAGGGACCGGAGCCGTGACTCGAACCAAGCGAACGATCAGCTTGCTTGGCTTTCGCGCACCATTCGCCTACCGTGCGCATCACGGCCGGAATCCTCCGACCGCGAATTCGTCCACTCACGAGGTTGAACGACCCCGATGGCAAAAGCGAAGAAGTCCGTGAAGAAGTCCGCCAGGAAGCCGGCGAGCAAGTCCGCCCGCAAGGCCGCCCCGAAGGCACCGCAATCGATCAAGAGCGTGCTGACCAAGTCCGCACTGGTCGCTCACCTGGCCGAGGCCACGAAGGTCGCCGCCAAGGACGTGCGCGCCTTGCTCGCCGCACTCGAGCAGGCGATCCAGGCCTCGATCAGCCGGAAGGGCGCCCGCGTGTTCGTGCTGCCGGGACTGCTCAAGATCACCGTCACCAGCGTGGCGGCGAAGCCCGCGCGCAAGGGCATCAATCCCTTCACCGGCGAACCCACGACCTTCAAGGCCAAGCCGGCCACCGATAAGGTCAAAGTGCGTCCGATGAAGAAGCTGAAGGACGCCGCGAGCGCTTGAGCCTCGATCAGGGCGGCCAACCCGCGGCCGCCCTGTTTCCGCGTCGTCTCTCCACGCCGAACCCCTTCCTCGGCACGACTTCGCCATGCGAGCGGCCAAGGGCCGCGTACACCCGTCCCCGCGTCTTCCCATGACCCTCAATCCCGCTACACTCACCCCATCAGGGAGAGAGCCGCGTGAACGGGCCACACTACGGAGAAGGGGGCAACATCTGGAGCCGACTGCGCCGCCGCAAGGTGGTGCAGTGGGGCATTGCCTACGCCGCGGGTGCTTGGGGTCTGCTGCAAGGGCTGCAGTGAGCCGTCTTCCAAACTCACCCTGGCCCGAAGAAAGCCGGCAGTTCAGCAGGGCGATCGCGCAATGACTGATCAAGCGCGCGGCGCGCATTCAGGCGATCGCTCTTTGTGATGTCCAGGTCTCAACGGCATCATTCCCAGGATGTGATTCGCTTCATTGACCCTGCAACCACCGCATGCTCTAGTCGAACGACGATTCCCGGACGGCCCGATGCATTCCAGAGTGCGAACCCGACTGATCGTTGCCTCCGTGCTGCTGCTGACACTCACCGTCAGCCGCGCGGACGTCCCGACCGCCGAGCAGGACTGCCGCAACCGCAACGCCGCACTGTGCGAGACCGCCGGCGTTGAATTCGTGGTCGATGGACCGTGCCCGGCCACGGCGCGGACGATCCGTCCCCCGGGTCTGGAGAACTGCGACGCCATCGCGGCGCAGGTCACGCCGGAACCGGCCCCCTCGCCAGCGGGCCATCCTGCGACGAAAGCCACTCCGACCCCACGTGACGACCTGGCGAGGTGGGGACGGGTCGAACGTTGGCTGCTGCCGGCATTGATGCTGGCGGGCGCAGTGCTGGTCATCGGCGTCGCCGCCTGGGCGTTCCGCCGGCACCACCGGAATCGCCACACCGGTGAATCGGTCGGCAACGCAGGCCGGTCGATCATTCAACTCGTCGCCGCGGCGGCGATCGCTGTCCCGGTCGCCTGGCAAGCCGCGGGCGCAGCCTTCGATCGCATTTTTTCAAGCTACGACAATCACGACACCGCGGCCCCGTTGCTGATTGCAGCGCCCGTGGCATTCGCGGTGTTTGTTCTGCTGTTGCCGGCCGTCTTTGCCACCAGCGCGTGGCTGCTGCGCCTGCTGGGCAAGGCGTTGCGAACGGGCCCGTAAGGCGCCGGACGCAGCCGACCGGCAGGGCAGGGCGCGGCGCGGACCAGAAACGGTGCGGAGACCTGCGTGATCGCCTGCTGCGATCTTGGGTCCGGCTCGCATTTCCCAATCATCAAGCGTCCAAATGTCGCGATCATCATTGTGAATATCCACGGAGGAGTCGCTCCCGTAGTTCCGAAGTTCGGCCAATTCCAGGCCGATCCGCCCGCGCAACCGCTGCTAGCATGTGCCTCAGGGCGCACCGATTCCCAAGGAGACTGAGACATGAGCGAACCCACCATCGCCGCCAAGGCACCGATCGCCGTCGACGTCGAGGCCGGCAAGACCTATTGGTGGTGTGCCTGCGGCAAGAGCGCGCAGCAACCGTTCTGCGACGGTTCGCACAAGAAACACTGACCGTCCCGCGGACACCGAGCAGGGCAGGGGAGAACTGCCCTCGCTTCAGCCAGCGATGACTCGTCATTGCGCGCACTGTCTTTTCTGTCACGATCGCCGGCATGGTCGCCGCCGCCACGCCCATCACCGTGCTGATCACCGGCGCCAACCGCGGCATCGGCCTGGAGTGCGCCCGGCAGTTCGCCGCCAAGGGCTACCAGGTTATCGGTACCGTTCGTGATCCTGCCGACGCCAGCGAGTTGTCCGCGGTTGCGGATCGCGTCGAGCCGCTCCACGTCACGGACGCGGCGAGCGTCGCGGCCCTCGCGCGTCGCCTGCACGGGGTGGCTATCGACATTCTGCTGAACAACGCCGGCGTGTTCGACCCCAACGACGTGACCGTAGACACCGTCGACTTCGCCGTGATGGAGCAGACGCTGGCGGTGAACGCCCTCGGCCCGCTGCGCGTCACCCAGGCGCTGCTGCCGAACCTGCGCGCCGGCAAGCGCCGGACCATCGTCAACCTATCCTCGCAGCTCGGCAGCATCGCGGACTCGAGCGGCCGCTGGTACGCCTACCGGGCAAGCAAGGCGGCACTGAACCAGATCAACAAGACCTTGAGCGCGGAACTGGCGCCAGACGGGTTCATCTGCGTCGTGCTGCACCCGGGCTGGGTACGCACCGACATGGGTGGCGCCAGTGCCACCTATTCCCCGCAGGAAAGCGTCGGCGGACTCATCGCCGTGATCGAGCAGCTCGGACCGAGCGACACGGGCCGCTTCTACGACTTCAAGGGCACGTCGATCCCCTGGTAACACGCGCGAGCAGCGCGCAAGGGCAGGGGCGGCCGTGCACACCATCGGCGCGGACCTGTCTGCCCAGCGCTCGCGGCGAATTTGTCAGGGCGCCAGCGGAGCTTCGGCCATCAGGTCAACTGTTCGCACAGTCTCCGCAGGGCCTGCCGCTGCTGGCGGCGCTCGCGGGTCCAGGGCAGCAGATGAGTGGAGCGCGGCTGGCGGTCAAACCAGAAGCGCCCGCTCTGGCCGCGAGCCGCCGGACTCGCGGCGAGCCACACCACCGTGTCAGCGCCTTCCGCCGGGGTCCGTAACATGCGCCGCATGACGTTCCAGAAGCGGGGCAGGGACGTACGGACGGCCGGTGTGTCCGCCCATCCGGGATGCATGGCGTTGACGCAGATGCCGCTGTCTTCGAGTTCAGCGGCGAGCAGTTCGGCAAGCACCACCTGCATCCGCTTCGTCTGCGCATAGGCCACGACACCGTCATAGGGGCGATCGCGCCATTCCCAGTCGCGCAACGAGAGCGCTTGCGTGTACATGCCGCCCGAGGAGACAAACACGACGCGAGCGTCGCGCGACTTGCGCAGCCGCGGCAGCAACTGGGTCGTGAGCAGCCACGGCCCGAGCACGTGCGTGGCAAAGGTGAGCTCGTGCCCGTCGGCAGACTCCGTACGCTCGTCGGGCAGGACGCCGGCGTTGTGCACGATCACGTCGACCACCGGATCCTTGAGGCTGCGCACGAAGCGCCGGATCGACGCCGTATCCGAAACATCGATCACGCCCAGATGCACTCGTCGCGACCCCGTCCGGGCCCGCACCGCGCGGACCGCGGCCCGGCCACGTTCCCGATGGCGACACAGCATCCACACGCGGCCACCCCGCGCGGCGAGCGCGAGCGAGGTTTCAAAGCCGATCCCTGAGTTGGCACCCGTCACGAGACACACTCGCCCCGCCAGATCCACCTGCAGATCCGTCGGGTTGAAGCCGGCGGCGTGCCGCCGATACCCGGTCCGATCGAAGGACAGCAGGATCGAGGCATCGAGCAGGCGCGACAGCGGTCCCGGGCTGCGATTAGCCGACATGGCCACCCGCTCGCCCACAGGTGAGCCCCGGTTTACGGACCTGGGTGAGCATCGCTGCGAAGTCATGATCGGCAAACCCTCCAAGCCAACCCCTGGCCAAGACTAACCCAGTTGCGCAAAGTGTCAGGGTGCGTACAGGCCTGATCAAGATCGATCTAAAGGAAGCGGCAGATCAACTGCACGTCGGCGAAGACGACACCTTGCATTACGTCGTCGACGGCGATGGCCCGCACCTGACCCCGTTCGATCCCGCCTTCGACGCGGCGATGGAAGCGTTTGGGCAGACGCGCCGCAAGTACCGCAACGCGCTGCGCGCGCTCGCCAAGTAGTCGAGAGGTGTCGTGACCACCGCACGGGATCCGGTCTGGGTTCCGCTCGGCGCCGTCGTAGCGCGGCGTCGTGTCGTTGTGGAACCCGTGCTGTGTTTTCGGGTAGACATGCGCCGTGTGCTTCACGCCGGCCGCCCACAGCTTCCCTGCCGGCTTGGGTTCCCCCCGCCGGAGTTCCTGCAGCGCGCTGGGAAACGTCAGGTCCGTTCGAAGCAGGCAACGGTTTCGACGTGTTCCGTATACGGCATCAGGTTGAACGCCCGCAGATCGCTCAGCCGCATCGCGCCGCCTGAGGTCAGCCGGGCCGTGTCGGCGAGAAACGACTCGAGCCCGCAGCTCACGTACACGAATCGTTCGGGCGGATCGGCGACCAGGTGTTCCAGGAGTTCGCGATCCAGTCCCTTGCGCGGCGGATCGGCGATCACGACGTCGGCATCCAGTGCCGCAGAGACCATCGTTCCGGCGGAGCCGGCAATCACCTCGATCTTGTCCCGCTCGGCCGGCGCCAGTGCATCGAGTCCGAGCGCCAGGCCCTGCAGTGACTGCGGGCTCACTTCGTTCATGCGCAGGTGACTGACGCGCGGCAGCACCGAAAGCCCGATCGCGCCGACACCCGCATAGAACTCGGCGATGCGTGCCCCCGCAGGCACCTGCTCGCGTACGTGTTCGACGATGCGCTCCGCGATGTCGAGGTTGTTCTGACCGAACGCGCCGGGTGGGTAATGCACAGCCGCTCCACCGAAGCGTTCGACGACGCTCGGCGGACCGCTCCAGCGCGTGAACTCGCGTCCCAGGATCGTGTTGGTCCGCTCGCACTGGGCGTTGAACCACAGGCTGTGCAGTTCGTCGCCGAGCCGGTCGCGAATCAGCTCAAAGCAACGGGTGAACGGCTCGAGCGTCGGGCTGTTGCCGACAATCACGATTTGCGCGCTCCCCGAGCTGCGCTCCACCACGACCTGCAGGTAACGGGCGAGGCCGCGATGGACGCTCTCGGCGTAGGGAGCGATCCCTGCATCGACGAGCGCGCGTCGCACCACGCCAGCAGCGCGGTTGATCAACGGATGCTGCACGACGCAGTTCGGGATGTGCACCACTCGATGCGTGCCTAGTTCGAACATGCCGAGCTTGGGCGCGCCGAGCCGACCACGAATGGCCAGGCGCGCACGCAAACGAAATCCCTGCAGGGCGCCCGACACCACGGAAACCGCCGGCAAGTCGTGGGCGCGGGCCAGCGAGTCCAGCGCTGCGAGCGCCTCGGCAGCGATGCCCGGCTCACCGAAGCGCGGGCAGCCCGGGCAGGGCGGGCGGTGGGAGCAGGTCAGCATCGTTGCGGGAGTCAGCCGTCCCACGCCGCGTCGAACACGCGCAGCAGGTTGGTGCCCAGGATCTTTTCGATCCTGTCGTCCGAATGGCCGCGCAGGCTGAGACGGTCCGCCAGCTGTTCAAAGCGCCGCGGCGTGTTGAGGTCGTTCGCGAACAGGTAGCCGTCCGCGGATTCCTGCGGCGCCGCGATGCCGGCTGCCTTGCGGCGGGCGACGTTTGCAGAAAACGACTGCACGAACTCAGGCGTCAGAGCGACGGCCGAGAGCGTGCCGTCCGTACCGATCGAGACGTGTTCCTCGCCCGCGACATTCACCGCGTGCTCGACGTGACGCACGACGTCGTCGGCGGTGGGTTGCTTGCCGCCCGACAGGTACGGCATGACATAGATGCCGGACACACCGCCCTTGTTTGCTACCGCGCGCAGCTCGGCGTCGGTGCGATTGCGCGGGTGATCGGCGAGTGCCGCACAGCCCGTGTGGGTGAATGCGACGGGGCGCGTCGAGTGACGGATAGCATTGGCCGCGGTGACGCGGCCGCAGTGACTCGCGTCGACGAGGATTCCCAGCGCGTTCATGCGCTCCACCGCCTCGTGCCCGGTGTTGCTGAGTCCCGCGTCGGACGGCTCCATGCAACCATCGCCGAGCCGGTTGCGCCGGTTGTAGGTCGGCTGGATCACGCGGATGCCGAGCCGATGAAACGTCTCGAGCCGGTCGAGGTCAGTCTCGAAGCACACCCCGTCCTGGAAACCGTACATCAGCCCGGTGCGTCCGCTGCCTTTCGCTGCATGGATATCGGCGACCGAGCGCACGCGGACCACGGTCGCCGGGTAGCGGTCGACTTCGGCTTCCCAGCGCGCGATTGACGCGACGGCCTTCTGGTAGGCCTCGTCGGGCGGCATCGTGCCCACTTCGCCGACGGTGAGGTGCAGGCACGTCATGCCCGATGCCCTGATGTCGTCGACCTCGTTGGTCGTCAGCTCCGAGCCGTCCTCGGTGGCGTGGCCGCCGGGGCCGCCAAGTCCATCGATCACGACAGCGCGCGAATATCGGTGCCACTTGCCGTTCGCGGCCGGCGACGATCGCGGCAGGACCGCGAGCCCGAACGCCAGGCCGGAAGCTGCGAGCAGCATGCGTCGCGTGCGCGAAATCATGTTCATCGGCCCGTCGCCGCGACGGGCTGGATGCCGAGTGCCCGGCACAGGGCGTCGGGATCGAACAGTGCGCCGTCCTTGATGACGAGGCGCAGGCGCCGCACTTCGCCTACGTCGCGGCTTGGGTCGCCGTCGACGAGGATCATGTCGGCCAGTTTGCCCGGCGCAATCGAGCCCAGTTCACGCTCGCGGCCGGCCAGTCGGGCCGCATCCAGCGTGGCGATGCGCAACACTTCCAGGGCCGGCACACCTGCCTCGACGTACAGTTCGAGTTCACGCGGCAGCATGAAACCGGGCAGCGCATCCGTGCCTGCGACGAAGGGCACGCCCGCGCTGCGTACGGCCATCAGCATGCGTTGCATCTGGGTCAGCGCCTGCCGGTAGCTTGCATCCTTGCCGTCAGGGACAGGCAAGCCACCTTCGAGCAGGCCGCGCCGGACGAGCGGCGGCATGCGATCGGCCACGGCCGCCAGACCCGCGCCGACCACGCCCGGGCGATCGGTAAAGAGGCTCTCGAACGTGACGAGCGTCGGGTCCAGCGTCACGTGACGCTGCTTGAGCAGCTGCAGGAAGGCCTGCACGCGTGCCGATTGCGGATCGACGCTGGCCGCGTTCTCCGCGACGGCCGTGAAGCGCGCCGGCGTGCGCGTGTCCTGCACCTTGTCGAACAGGAAGTTCAGAAACACCATGTTCATGTGCTGGATCTCGTCGTACCCGGCGAGCACGGCTTGTTCGGCGGTCATGAACGCGGGGACGTGACCGCCGACCCGCATGCCTGTCTTGTGCGCCTCGTCCGCGATGGCCGGCACCAGCTTCGGATCCATCGAACTGTAGATCTTGACCAGCCCGAAGCCGGCAGCATTCATGGCCTGCACGGCCTTGCGGGCTTCGGCCTCGTCGCTGACGAGCATCTTGGTCGGCCCCTGGAACGGCCCGCGTCCGTCGATGATGCCGGCGTAGGCCACTCGCGGACCGATGGCTTCGTTGGTGTCGAACACGCGCAGCAGCGCGGGCTTGTCGGGTTCGGCGGCCATGTCACGAATGCTCGTGACTCCAGCGGCCAGGAACAGCGGTCCGCTGTCGAGGTCCGGGTGAGCATGCATGTCCCAGAGGCCGGGCAGCAGTGCGCGACCCGCCGCATCGATGCGTTCGGCAGTTGCGGGGATCGGCAGCGTGCCGTCGGGACCGACGGCGACGATGCGTTGCTGCGCGAAAATGACGGTGGTGCCGGGACGCATCGTCATGTGCTCGGAATCGAACAGGTTGGCGTGCTCGATCACGACCGGACCGGATGGTTCACGCCGCAGCGCGCGTACCTGTGCCGTGCGCCGGCTCGCCTCCTGCGCGTCCTGCTCTGCGCGCATCGCGGCGAGCGAGTCCTGCCAGCCTTCGCGCACGAGCGTCGAAAAGCCGTCGAACGTCGCAAACAACTCGCCATTCTCGTCGAGCCAGAGACTGGAGGGCTGGAATCCCAAGCCGCTGATCGAATACAGGCTGACCTGGCGGGAAGATTCGCCGTTGCCGATCTTCAGTTGCGACAGCTGCTGCAGGTCTGCCTCACCCTGTGGCAGCAAGGGCAGCTTGCGACCCGGCGCCTCGCGCAGAGCGCGAGCCAGCAGGCCGATTTCCTCGAACGATCCGGACTGGCTGACGTAGAACGCTGCGCCTGTGACGGCCTGGGTGCCGCTTTCGACCTTGTTCTGCCAGGTGGCGGTGCCGGCCGCGCGCGTGAAGCGTTCGGCCACCGGGCTCTTGAGGTAGTCATTGCCATCGGTCGCAATGGCCACGGGGATGCCCTTCGCATCGAGCTGGATCCTCGATGCCAGCGCCGGACCACGGCCCCGATCGTTGAACGCGAAATGGACGATGCGGGTGCCGTCGGCCTGCAGGCAGACCGTCTGGTAGCCCGCGCGATTGCCCATCAAGCTGAACGCGTACTCGCGGCTCGAACTGGTGCCACTTGGGCATTCAGTGGGCTGCGGTACTGCGATCGGCGCCGTCTGTGCGGCAGGTGGGTCCGCCGCCAACGCGGGGCTCGGCAGGACGCAGGCGCAGGCCAGGAGCGCGGTGGTCAGGGCGCCGAGCAGGCGGGACATGGCGAGACTCCCGATTGTTGTGCAGCGGCAGCATAGTGATGGGGCGTCCACCGCACAACGCGTGTGTCGCGGCCGGGCGGCGGCCGGAACCGTCGCCGCGCCGACTGGGACTCAATGCCCCCCGGCAGGCGAGACCGGGAGCGGATCAAGCAGCCCGGTCACCAGCGCGTCCATCTGCGCAGTCGGGATATCCGCCACTGAATCTGCCGTCGTCGTGAGGCGTGTCAGCACGTCGACCTGCCTTTTCCCGCGCTCGAAGGCGACGTGGTACGGGATTTCGTGATGGAACATCACCATCGAATAGCGCGGAATGAAGCGTTCCGGGTGACGCCGCTCGAGCTCGAAGCTCAGTTCCTTGCGCAGCATGAACTTGGGGTCGCGGACCGTATCCCGCATCTCGAGGAAGTTCTCGAGGGCCATCGCGGCGATCGCATCGGTGTCGGGCTTGCGCAACTGGAAGAACGTCTCGAATGCGGACTTCCAGTCGCCGGCTGAGCGCAGCAGGCGATCGAGTTCGAAGCAGTCCTCGAAGCAAGCATTCATGCCCTGGCCGTGGAACGGCACGATCGCATGTGCGGCATCGCCGAGCAGCACGGCGGCCTCGCCGGCCGACCACGCGTCCGCGTGGACCGTGCCCATGCGGCCGACGGGATTTTCGAGGAATTCGCGGGCGAGTCCCGGCATCAGCGGCACGACGTCGGGGAAATGCCTGGTGAAGAACGCATCGATGTTCTCGCGGCTGTCCAGTGCAGCGAAGCTCTCCGCGCCACCTTTCAGCGCAAGGAACAGTGTGACGGTGAAGCTGCCGCCGACGTTCGGCAGCGCGATCAGCATGAAGCCGCCGCGCGGCCAGATGTGCAGCGCATTGCGCTCGATGCGGTGCGAGCCGCCAGGCCCGGCCGGCAGCGTGAGCTCCTTGTAGCCGTGCTCGAGCATGTCCTCGACGACGCGCACGCCGAGCTGGCCGGTCATCGCGCGTCGCACGATGGAACCCGCGCCGTCGGCGGCGATCAGCGGTGCGAGCGGCTGCGTGTACGTGTTGCCCGATACTTCGTCGAGCATGACGAGTTCGTCGCGCTCGAAATCGAGCGTGCGTGCCGCCTGCAGGAACCGTGGCTCGATGCCGTAGTGACGCTGCGCGTGATCGAGCAGGGCGCGGTTCAGGCCCGGCCGTGAGACGGAATGAATGACTTCGTGCGGCCGCTGGCCATAGGGCGCGAACGTGAGGGAACCGTCGGGTGCGTGCAGCGTGCGACCCCGCATCGGGATCAGCAACGGTTCGACGTCCTCGAACACGCCGGCCTCGCGCAGCGCATGGATGCCGCGATCCGCAAGCGCCAGGTTGATGGAGCGGCCTGCATCCATGTCGACCTTGCGCAGGTCCGGGCGGCGTTCGAGCACCTGCACCTGCCGGCCTTGCCGTGCGAGGTAGATGGCCATCAGCGCGCCGGAGAGGCCTGCGCCCAGGATCGTGACCGATCGCTTCACTCCCGGAGTTCCGCGTGCAGCGCATCCACGCAGCGCCAGACGTCGTCGAAGCGATTGTAGAAGGGCACCGGCGCGGCTCGGATCACGTCCGGCTCGCGCCAGTCAGGCAGGATGGATCGCCGTCGCAGGCCGTCGAAGACCGCGCGTGCGCGATCGCGCGTGAGCCCGACCAGTCGCAGCGACAACGCGGCGCCGCGCGCCCGTGGATCGGAGGGCGTGATGATCTCGACGTGCCCCGCAAGTCGCGCCTGCACCAGGCGTTCGAAGTATCCCGTCAAGGCGACCGACTTCTGGCGCAGAGCCGGCAGGCCGGCCGCGGCAAAGTGCTCGAGCGACGCCGCTAGCGGCGCCATGGCGAGTATCGGCGGATTGCTGAGCTGCCAGCCTGCCGCGCCCGGCGTGGGATTGAACTCGGGCGCCATCAGGAAGCGCGTGGCCTGGTCGTGGCCCCACCAGCCGGCGAAGCGCGGCAACGACGTGTCGGTTGCGTGGCGCGCATGCACGAACGCACCGCCCACGGCACCCGGGCCGCCGTTCAGGTACTTGTAGTTGCACCACACGGCAAAGTCCGCGCCCGCGTCATGCAGCGAGACCGGCACGTTGCCAACGGCGTGCGCGAGATCCCAGCCGACGATGCAGCCCGCGGCACGTCCCGCGGCCGTGATTGCCTCGACGTCGAGCACCTGGCCTGTCAGGTACTGCACTCCTGGCAGCAGGATCGTGGCGATCCGCGCGCTCTCTCGCTCGATTGTCGCGACGATGTCTTCGGTGCGCAGCAGGTCTTCGCCGTCGCGCGGTGCGATCTCGATCAGGTCCTGCGCCGGGTCGAGGCCGTGGAAGCGCACCTGCGATTCGACGGCGTGGCGATCGGAGGGAAACGCCGAGCGTTCCATCAGGATTGCGCGGCGCGTGCCAGACGGCCGGTAGAAGCTCACCAGCATCAGGTGCAGGTTGGCCGTGAGCGTGTTCATCGCGATGACTTCGGCCGGCTCGGCCCCGACCAGCGTGGCCAGCGCGGGTGCGAGCCGCTCGTGGTACGTCAGCCACGGATGACGTCCGGTGAAGTGTCCTTCGACCGCGAGTGAGCGCCAGTCGCGCATCACGTCCTCGACGTACTCGGTGGCCAGCACGGGTTGCGCGCCCAGCGAGTGCCCGCACAGGTAGACGAGTTCGCGGCCGCTGGCCACCTCGCGCGGCAGGATGAAGCGGTCGTGCCAGGCCGCGAGCGCATCCCCGGCATCGAGCGCGTGCGCGTGCTCCCGGTCGAGCCTCACGTCGCGTCTCCAGGAATCGACAGCAACGGATACAGCACGGGACGGCTCGGCGCCGCATCGGAGCCGAAGGCGGGTACCTGCAGATCGAGCAGGTACAGTCCGTCAGGCACCGAGTCCGGCACGTAGGCGAGTTCGGTGACGAGCGCCTGGCTGCGCGTTGCCTGCGCCGCATCGTCGGCACCCGGGGGCAGTCCCCAGTATTCGCGATGCGCCGCGAGCCGGCCACCGTCGTCGGCGCGGTCGAGGCTAGGCAGGTCGACCACGAGCGAGGTGACCCCGCGCTCGACCAGCCACCGCATGGCATCGGGCAGGAAATACGGCGCCGGACTCGGTGAGCCGGAATAGGCGCGGTGCCGTTTGTCGGCCCCGTTCGGCAGTGTGCGAATCACCACTGCCGTGCATGGGGCAGCAAGCCATGCCGAGGCCGCGGCTGCAAGTGCGGCCCGGCGGATCACGAGGTCATCCGCTGCGGCGTGATCGCCCTGCAGGGCAGCCGCTGCCGCGCCGAGCGGCTCCGGCCGGACCGAGACGACCAGTGCGACAGAGGGCGCCACGGGTGTCAGGCTCGCGATCGTGACCGGGTTGCGCGTGACGTGCCCGATGCACTCGGTGTGGGTGCCGTGGCAATGCGGGGCCAGCGCATGCACGGCGCAATTGCAGCTGGCGCCGCTGGCGACGCTGCCCGTGAAGCTACCGATCCGCAGGGGTTCGCTCGAGGCCGGCGTGGCGACGAAGAAGCTCGGCTGCGCGCCATTGAACTCGAGCACGATGGCGAGATCCGCGGGCGCGGTGACGTCCGCACGCCAACGCCGGCCGCCGGCAGTGAACTCGAGGCCGTTCAAGTGGTCACTTCCTCAGTGAGCTGCCGCAGTCGCGGCAGACCGTGTGTTCGGGATTCGACCAGAACCGTTCGAAGACCGGCGGCAGCTGCGTTTCGATGTCGGTGATCTGCAGGTATTCGCTGTAAAGGCGCGCGTCGCAACGTTCGCAGTACCAGAGGAAGCCGTCGGCTTCGCCGGGGCGGCGCTTGCGCTCCACGACGAGCCCGACGGTATCGGCGAAACGCTGCGGAGAGTGCGGTACATGGGCGGGCAGCAGCAGCACGTCGCCTTCGCGGATGGGGATGTCCACTCGCCTGCCGTCCTGGACCGTCCGCAGCAGCATGTCGCCCTCGAGCTGGTAGAAGAATTCCTCGCCTGGGTCGTCGTGGTAGTCGTGGCGGGCGTTCGGGCCGCCAACCACCATGATGATGAACTCACCCTGTTCGAACACCTGCTTGTTGCAGACGGGCGGGCGCAGCTCGGCCCGGTGCGCGTCGATCCACTGCCGGAGGTTGAACGGTGTCAAAGACTGCATGGTCCGAGTATAAATTAGGCTCCATGACACGACGCAGACTCCGCATCGGTCCGGCCCTGCTGGCGCTGGCATTCGCCGCGGCGGGTGTCGGGGTGCCTGCCAGGGCACAGACGGCAGCGGACGCCAGCCGAAGCGAGGTTGCCCCGACCGTCAATGCGGTCTGGACGGAGCACGAATTCACCTTCACCTATTTCGGCCGCGGCACCTACTACGCGTGCGGCGGGCTGGACAACAAGATCGCGTACATCCTGACGGAGCTTGGCGCCCGCCCGGAGCCCTGGGTGCGGGTCAACTGTCTCGACGGCACTGGCGTCCAGCTGATGCCGACGGCGCGCATCAAGGTGGCTGTTCCCACCGAGGCCACGCCGGAACTGCTGGCGCAGCTCGAGGCGGAAAAATCGAAGCGTGAGCTGGTCGCCAGGACCCAGGGCAAGGGGACGGCGGTCGACGTGGCGACGGCGCAGTTCCCGGCTGAGCGCCGCATCGTCGAGTTCACGGGCCGGCGCATCGGTCGCATCGATGACGGCGACTGCGAACTTTTCCAGCAATTGCTGCCGCAGGTCCTGGAGCCGCTGGGGATTCGCGAAGCACCCGGCTCGTCACTGGCGTGCATGCCGCGGACGTCGCAGTTCGGCGCAGTCCACCTCAAGCTCGAATCGCTGCACGCGAAGCCGGCAGCGGTCGCCGAGCCCGCGCAACCCTGAAGCAGGCCCCGCGACTCATTCCTCGAGCGGCAGTCCGCCGGTCTGGTTCGCCACCTGCACCGGTAGGGCGTCGGGCACGTCGATGCGCCGCCCGGTCAGCGTGCCCCCCCAGACGCATCCCGTGTCGAGGCCGAGCGCGTGATCTTCGTCCACGTAGCCCATGGCGGACCAGTGGCCGAAAACGAGTCGTTCACCGGCGGATTTCCGCCAGCGAATGCGAAACCACGGCTGCGTACCCCGCGGTGCGGCTGCAGGCGCGCCCTTGAACTTGAGCACCATGCGGCCCGTTTCGACATCGCACACGCGCAGTCGCGTGAAAGCGTTGATCGTAAAGCGGAGGCGGTCCCAGCCGTCGAGGTCGTCCCGCCAGGTGTCCGGCTCGTTGCCGTACATGCGTTCGTAGAGCTGCCCGGCCCTTTCGCCGCTCAGCTGGCGTTGCACCTCGCCCGCGCAGTCTGCTGCCGTCTGCAGGTTCCACTGCGGCGGCAGGCCCGCGTGCAGCAACGAGATGCCAAGGCGCGCGTCGTGATGCAGCAGCGGACGCGCCTGCAGCCAGTCGAGCAGTTCGTCGGCGTCCGGCGCGTCGAGGATGGGACGCAGTCCTGCATCGCGGTCGCGCCAATCCGCGCCGCCGCGTGCGAGGGCGAGCAGGTGCAGGTCGTGATTGCCGAGGATGGTGATGGCGGCGTCGCCGAGTGACTTGACGAAGCGCAGTGTGTCGAGCGAACGCGGTCCGCGGTTGACGAGGTCGCCGACGAACCAGAGCCGGTCGCACGACGCGTCGAACCGCAGGCGGTCGAGGAGAGTGTCCAGCTCGTCCTTGCAGCCCTGGACGTCGCCGATCGCAAAGACGGCCATCGAGCCGTCGTCAGTGCAGCACGCCCGGCATGGCGAGCCGGAACGGCGCGATCGGTGCGTCGAACTGCTCGCCGTCGTCCGCGACCATGTGGTACTTGCCCTGCATCGCGCCGACCGGCGTCTCGAGGATGGCGCCGCTGGAATACCGGAACCCCTGGCCCGGCTGCAGGTGCGGCTGTTCGCCGACGACGCCGTCGCCGACCACCTCCTGCACCTTGCCGTTGGCGTCGGTGATGAGCCAGTGGCGCGTCACGAGGCGGGCCGGCTTCGTCCCTTCGTTGCGGATCGTGATCGTGTACGCGAACACGAACCGGCCCTCGCCCGGGTTCGACTGGTCCTCTACGTAGTTCGTGCTGACGTCGACGCGGATGCGATTCGCCTCGGCCGTCGTCATGTCTTTTTCCAGCGCACGGCGAGCACGTCACACGGTGCCGCATGCAGGATCGTGTCCTCGGTCTGGTTGAACATGATCGACAGGCCGTGGCGTTCGCGGCTGCCGAGCACGATCAGGTCGACACCGCGGTCCATGGCGACGCGCACGAGCTCGGCCTTGATGTTGCCGGCCTGCACGATGCGCTCCGCCTTCTCGAGGCCGGTCTTCTGCGCGAGCTCGGCGATGCGCTTGGTCGCGCGTTCGATCAGTTCGCCTTCGATCTGCACGGCCGGCAGCAAAGCCTCGCCCATCGGTTCGACGGGAACGTATTCCACGACGTGCAGCAGGATGACTTCGGCCCCGTAACGCTCGGCGACGTCACGCGCCCGCTCGGCGATCTTCTCGCTGCCTTCGGTGATGTCCACAGCGAGCAGGATCTTCTTGTATTCGCGCATGGTGTGCTCCGTGGAACGCGTGGTTCCGGTGCGAAAAGCGGTCCAGGGAAGATTATAGGCGGCGCCGGAGGGGCTACCAATCCGGAATCATTCTGCCGGAATAACGCCGAGCGAGTCCCCTCGCCGGGCGACCCATTGGCTCGCCAGGGCGGCAAACCGGGCCGGAGCGAGCGTTTCCGCCCGCGCCCCGGGATCCACGCCCGCGGCCACGATCCCCTCCACGTCGAGCAGGCCCATCAGCGCATTGCGCAACGTCTTGCGGCGCTTCGAGAAAGCGGCCGCCACCAGGGCCGCGAACGCGGCCTGGTCGGCTATTTCGAACGGCGGCGTGGCATGCGGGGTCAGCGCGAAGAACGTCGAGGTGACCTGGGGTGCCGGTTTGAATGCGCCGGCGCCGATGTCGAAAAGCCGTTCCACTTTGACATGTGGCGCGAGCATCACCGTGAGCCGGCCATAATCGCCCGAGCCGGGCGCGGCCGCCATGCGTACGACCACCTCCTTCTGCAGCATGAAGTGCATGTCGGCGAAGGCGTCGAGCTGCGAGATGAAGTGGAAAAGCAGCGGCGTCGAAACGTTGTATGGCAGGTTGCCGATCAGGCGCAGCTTCGGTCCGTCGCCGCGCAGCGCGCGAAAGTCGAACTCGAGCGCGTCGGCCAGGTGGACGTGCAGATCCCCGCGTCCCCGGCAATGCGCCTGCAGCGGCGGCACGACGTCGCGATCGATCTCGACCACGTCGAGCCTGCCTGCCAGCGCCAGGACCGGTGCCGTGATGGCGCCGCGGCCGGGACCGACTTCCACGAGGCGATCGCCCGGACGCGGGTCGATGGCGCGCACGATCCGGTCGATCGTGCCGGGGTCGTGCAGGAAGTGCTGTCCGTAGCGCTTCTTGGCGTGACCGTGCTTCACCAGTGCGATGCCCGGCGCCGCGCGCGCTGGCTCAGTTCGAGCGCAAGCGCAAACGCGGCCTGCAGGCTGCCGGGATCGGCTTTGCGCGTCCCGGCAAGGTCGAGCGCCGTGCCGTGATCGACGGACGTGCGCACGAGCGGCAGGCCGAGCGTGACGTTGACGGCATGGCCGAAGCTCGCGTGCTTCAGCACCGGCAGGCCCTGGTCGTGGAACATGGCGACGACGGCGTCGATGCCCTTGAGCCGGTGCGGCACGAACGCAGTGTCGGCCGGAACCGGGCCGACCAGGTCGAAACCTTCGCCGCGCAGGGCCGCCAGTGTCGGCTCGATCACCTCGATTTCCTCGCGCCCGAGGTGACCGCCTTCGCCGGCGTGCGGGTTCAGGCCGAGCACCAGGAGTCGTGGCCGCCGCAGGCCGAACATCGACTGCAGGTCGCCCGCCACGATGCGCAGCACGGTCTCGAGTCGCGACGGCGTGATGGCTGCGCTCACTTTCCGCAGCGGCAGGTGCGTGGTCGCGAGTGCGACGCGCAACCCGCCGCCGACCAGCAGCATCACGGGCAGGCGCACGCCAGTGCGTCTGGCGAGGTACTCCGTGTGCCCGCTGAACGGGACGCCGGCTTCGTTGATGATCGATTTCTGCACGGGCGCCGTCACGATCGCCTGGAACGCACCCGCGGCGCAGCCGCCGATGGCGACATCGAGCGTCTCGAGCACGTAACGCGCGTTTGCAGTCGTCAGGATGCCGGGTCGTGCCGGTTCCGCCAGCGGCACGTGCAGCAGTTCGACGCCGGCTCGTGGCCGGCTCATCGCATTGAAGTCCGGCAGTTTGAGCTTGCGGGCGCTGCGCGGTCGCGCGCGGCCGAACAGGGAGCGGTCACCGATCAGGACGACACGGCAGCCCCGCGGTGCCATGTCGACCAGCTCGGTGCAGAGATCCGGGCCGATGCCTGCCGGTTCGCCGGTCGTGACGGCGACGCTGCTCAGCGCCGTCGAACGGCGCGATCGGCCCGCGGTGCTCACATCCGGTATTCGACGAACGCTTCGTCGCGCAGCCGGCGCAGCCAGATTTCCGTTTCCTCGTCCGCACGCGCTTCGCGCAGCTGGCTGACGCAACGGTTGCGTGTCATGTCCTCGGTTGCGTCGTAGGTGCGGCGACCGAGCAACTGCACGATGTGCCAGCCGAACTGCGTGCGGAACGGCGGACTGATCTCGTTTTCGGCGAGTGCATCCAGCTGTTTTTCGAACTCGGGCACGAAGCTGCCAGGTCCAGCCCAGCCGAGGTCGCCGCCCGTTGCGGCCGAACCCGGGTCTTCGGACGTGACCGAGGCGACCGCTTCGAAACTCTCGCCCTTCAGGACGCGGTCGCGGATCTGCGTGAGCTTCTGTCGCACGGTCTCGTCGTCCATCACTTCCGTGGGCTTAATCAGTATGTGCCGGGCATGCACCTGCGACACCAGCGCCGGCGCCTGGCCACCGCGGATCTCGAGCACCTTGAAGATGTGCAGGCCGCTGGGCGTGCGGATCGGCTGCGTCACTTCACCGGCCTGCAGGGTGGGGATGATGTCGGCGACGAACGAGGGCAACTGCCCCGCCTTGCGCCAGCCGAGCGCACCGCCTTCGAGCGCGGTGCCGGAATCGGAATAGGTGATGGCCAGTTGCGCGAAGTCTTCGCTCTTCTTCGCGCGTTCGTAAACGGCCTGCGCGCGCGAGGTCCGCTCCGCGATCTGTTTCTCGTCCGCCGTGCCCGGAATGGCGACCAGGATGTGCGCCAGGTTGAACTCGTTGTCGGCGCCGGGCGCGGCATTGCGCTTCGCGATGCATTGCTCGACTTCGCGCGGCGACACGTACACGCGCGCGAGCACGTCGCGCTGGCGCAGCGCCTGCAGCGTCATCTCGCGGCGGACTTCGTCGCGGTAGTCGCGATAGTTGATGCCCTGGGCCTCGAGCGTGGCCGGCATGTCGCTGAACTTGATGTTGTTGCGCGCGGCGACGTCGGTGAGCGCGTTGTTCACCATCTCGTCCGAGATCTTCAGGCCGAGGCGCTCGGCGCGCTGCATCTGCAGCTCCTGCAGCACGAGGCGCTCGAGCACCTGCTGGCGCAGGACGTTGCGCGGCGGCAGCTGCTGGCCCGACTGCTGGATGCGCGCGCTGACCGTGGACATCTGCCTTTCGACCTCGCTGCGCAGCACGAGGCCGTCGTTGACGACGGCGGCGACCCGGTCCAGCAGCACGCCGGACGAGCTCAGGTCATTGGACTGGGCGTGGACGGTGCCCACGGCGGCGAACAACAGGACGGCTACGCCGAAAAACTGCTTATATTTCAAGGGCATCTCAGAGTCGGGGCGCGGACGCAGGCGAGGAGTATCCCCGAATCGCTTCGCGCAGGAAAGCTTCGTTGTCGACTCCGACACTGGACAAACCCTTCAGTTCCAGCTGCAGGCCGATCGACGTTTCGGCAGCTCCCGAGCGGCTGGAGATGAAGCGTCGCCCGATCACGCGAACGGCCCAGCAGCATGACGAATACTCGAGGCCCAGGAACTGGTCGAGCGTGTTCTCTTCCTGCAGCGAGTAGACGAAGCGCGCGAAGCCGCGCCACTGGTTGTTGATCGGCCAGGCGCCCGACACGTCGACCTGCTCGAGCAGGTCGCGCCGGAACCGGTAACCCGCGTTGATCACCCGGCCCGGCGTCGGGTTGTACTGCACGAAGGTCTCGGAACGCTCGCCCTGGGTCTCGTCCGGGTTCCACTGGTAGGCAAAGCGTGCGTTCCAGCTCTTGTACGCGTTGAGCTCGACCTCGGCCACGACGTCGGACGTCGAGCGATCGCGCACGGGCTCGTCCGGCAGCGCGACGCGCGGGTCCTGGAAGTAGAACGCCTGCCCCAGCGTGGCACTCAGGTACTGGCGACCGCGGCTCGAGTCGAGCAGGCGGGTGGTGACGCCGACGCTGACCTGGTTCGCGTCCCCGATCCGGTCCGGGCCCACATAACGGTTGGTGCGGAACAACTGCACGAGGTTCAGGTCGGGAATGCCGGTATCGAAAACCGGCAGGTCATCCTGGTTCTTGTACGGCACGTACAGGTACAGCATCCGCGGCTCGAGCGTCTGAATGCGCTTGCCTTGCGAGCCCGACGCACGTTCCATGGTGAAGCCCGCGTCGAGGCTGGCCGACGGCAGCGAGCGATCCGGTGCATCGTCGGCACCCGGCGCGACCTCGTCCAGCAGGTATTGCGTGTAGCGGTAAGCCGCGCCCGCCGCGAAGAAACCACCGTTGCGGTCGACGCGCCATTCGAGCGACGGTTCGGCGTCGAGCCGGACCCCCTGGGGTCCGAGCTCGCGCTGGAAATTGGTCGCTTCGGCGAACAAGGAGCCCGACAGGCCACCCGCGAAATCGCGCCAGCGCCCGAGCGCCGACAGCTGTGGCGCGATGCGGTAGGGCTCGTCCGCCGCGGCCAGCGTGTTGTCGATGACCTGGTAGCCCTGCGCGCGGGCATTGAGCGTCCATGCGGCGATGTCGTGCCGCAGCTCGATGTAACGATTGACGAACTGGACGCTCGTGCCCTCGAAGCCGACGCCGAAGTCCTCGAAATAGTCGTTGTCGCTCACGTCGGTCGCGTCGATCAGCAGCCGGGTGCGGGGCGCAAAGCGCGTGACGTGGCGCCAGTCGATGACGCCGCGCGCTTCGCCGGTTTCCTGGTCGTGGACCAGGTATTCGACGTTGAGCTGGCTGCGGCTGCGTTCGCTCAGGTAGCGCAGCTCCGGATCGAGCCGGACACCGCGCGACGAATACCAGCGCGACGTGAGCGTGGCGTCGTAGTTCTCGGCCAGGTTCCAGTAGTAGGGCACGGCAATCTGCGTGCCGGTGCGGCTGCCGCTGCCGATCGTCGGGAACAGCAGGCCGGACTTGCGCTGGTCACCGACGGGAAACGAGATCCACGGCGTGTAGAACACCGGCACGCCGAGGAATTCGACGCGCACGTCGCGCCCGGTGCCGATCAGGGTCTTCTGGTCGATCTCGATGGCGCCGGCGGCGAGGCTCCAGTCCTCGTTGCCCGGGGGGCAGGCCGTGTAGCGCACGCCCTCGAGACCGATCTGACCAGATTGCCTGAATCGTGCATTCGCCGCCGCGCCCCGCACCGACTGTTCGCGCAGTTCGAATTCGGCGCCTTCGAAATTGCCCACGCCGCCTTCCTGGAACGAGCCGCCCTTGCCGCGCACGTGCATCTGCGGGTCGAGGTATTCGATGTCGCCGGTCAGTTCGACGCTGCGTCGTTCGGCATTGATCGTGGCCTGGTCGGCCGTCAGCAGGCGCTGGCCCATGCGGATCTGCACGTTGCCGCGCAGTTCTGCATCGCCGGCGCGGCCGAGTTCGCCGGTATTGCTCGTGACGTGGATCTGCGGGTCGTCCGGATCGGACTGGAGCAGTTCCTCGATGCGCGGGTCGATGACGGATTGGACGGCGCACCTGTCGCCGCGTGCCGGTTCGGCGACAGCCGCCGCCTGCGCGGGTGCCGGCACCGGCGACGGCTCCTGCGCCTGGGCGGTCGCGGCCCCGAGCCATGCGCAGGCCGCCGCCCTCCGCAGGGTGGCCTGCAGCACCTGCTGCAGGCGCGGGGAACCAGAGCACGGCGTCGTCATCCGCACGATTATAATTGCGCGCGAATCGCCGCATCCGACTATTGCCTGCCCGTATTCCAGCCCAGCCGGGGTCCCCGCTTGAACGAATCACGCCCGCATCCGTCGCCCACGGGCCAGGACGATCCGCGTCTCGAGTTGCTGCGCCAGTGGCTCGAACGGGACCTCGGCATGCGCCAGTACGGCATTGCGCCGGCGTCCGCTGACGCCAGTTTCCGCCGTTATTTCCGCGTGACGCGCGCGGGGCAGGCCTCGCTGGTCGTCATGGACGCGCCTCCCGGCAAGGAAGACGTCGGGCCATACCTGCGCGTTGCCGCCATGCTGCAGGAGATCGGCGTGCACGCGCCGCGCATCCTGCAACGATCGGAACGGGACGGATTCCTGCTGCTGACCGACCTCGGCACGACGATGTACCTGCCGGAGCTCACCAGGCCGGGCCAGGCCGATCCGCTGTATGCCGACGCGCTGGCGGCGCTGGTCCAGATGCAGGCACGCGGCGCGCAGGCCGCCGCGCAACTGCCGCCGTACGACGAGAAGCTGCTGCGTTTCGAGATGAGTCTCTTTCCCGACTGGCTGCTGCAGCGGCACCTGTCGTTGGAGTTGAGTCCACGCGAAAGGCAGGTGCTGCAGCAGGCGATGACTGCGCTGGTCGCCAACGCACTGGAGCAGCCGCAGGTGTTCGTGCATCGCGACTATCACTCGCGCAACCTCATGGTCTGCCCGGAGGCCAATCCCGGCATCATCGATTTCCAGGACGCGGTGCGCGGCGGCCTCACGTACGATCTCGTCTCGCTGCTGCGCGACAGTTACATCGCCTGGCCGCAGGAGCGCGTAGTCGGCTGGGCAATGGAGTTCCGCCGCCTCGCGCTCGCAGCCGGGCTGGCGGCAGGCCGTGACGAAGCGCAGTTCCTGCGCTGGTTCGACCTCATGGGTGTGCAGCGCCACCTCAAGGTCGGCGGCATCTTCGCGCGACTCTTTCACCGGGACGGCAAGTCCGGGTACCTGGCCGACATTCCGCGCACGCTGCAGTACGCGGTGGACTCGTGCGCGCGGCACGCGGATTTCGCTGAACTCGGCGAGCTGGTCGGGACGCGTGTCCTGCCCGCGGTGATTGCCGGGCTCGAGGGCAACGCGCGTTGAAAGCGATGATCCTCGCGGCGGGGAAGGGCGAGCGCATGCGGCCGCTCACGCTCAGTCGTCCGAAGCCGCTGCTCGACGTGGGTGGCATGGCGCTGATCGAGCATCACCTCTATGCGCTGGCGACGGCCGGGTTCAGCGAAGTCGTCGTCAACCTGTCATGGCTCGGCGAGCAGATTCCGGCGGCGCTCGGCGACGGTTCGCGCTACGGCCTGAAAATCGACTACAGCGCGGAGCGTCCGGAGCCGCTCGAGACGGGCGGCGGCATCTTCCGTGCGTTGCCGTTGCTGTGCCCGATGGGCGTCGAGCCGTTCGTCGTGCTGAACGGCGACGTCTGGATGCAGTATCCCTTCGCTGACCTGCGCGAGAAGTACGCGCATGGACTGCCGGGCAAGGACCAGGCGCACCTCGTGCTGGTGCCGAATCCCGAGCACAATCGCCAGGGCGATTTCGCGTTCGACGCGGGACGCATGGTCGAGCCCGTGCCGGGAGCGGCGGCAGACACGTCCGTGGCGCGCAGGATCGCGGCGCTGCCGAAATGCACGTTCTCTGGACTCGGCGTGTATCACCCGTCGCTGTTCAACGGTTGCGCGGACGGCAGCTTCAAGCTCGCGCCGCTGCTGCGTACAGCGGCCGTCAACGGGCGCGTCAGCGTGGAAGTGTTCGAGGGTGACTGGCTCGACATCGGCACGGCGGAGCGGCTCGCTGCGTTGAACGCGCGACTGCGTTCGTGAACGTCGCGGACGCGCCAACGCGCCGCAAGTACAATGCCCGCCCATGAGCGAGTTCAAAGGCATCCCGGTCGTTCCAGGCGCCAAGACCGCGGCCTCGAGCGGCGAAAAATACCAAACGGCCCAAGGGTTTACGGCGATCCGTGACGGCATCAAGGCCGCCGCTGCGAGCGCGCCGCCGACGCCTGCGGGCCGCAAACCCGGCTGGCTGCGGGCACCGATGCCGGCGGGTCGCGGCTTCGAAACGGTCAAGCAGACCGTGCGTGAACACCGCCTTGCCACCGTTTGCGAGGAAGCGAGGTGCCCAAACATCGGCGAATGCTGGAATGCGGGCACCGCCACGATCATGTTGATGGGCGAGGTCTGCACGCGCGCGTGCCGCTTCTGCGCCGTCGATACCGGCAACCCGCGTGGCTGGCTCGATGCCGACGAACCCGCCAATGCCGCGCGTACCGTGCAGCTGATGCAGCTCAAGTACGTGGTACTGACGTCGGTGAATCGCGACGACCTGCCCGATGGCGGCGCCGCGCACTTCGCCGCGTGCGTGCGCGAGATCAAGCGCCTCAATCCGGCAACCGCAGTCGAAGCGCTGACGCCCGATTTTCAGGGCGTGATGACCGACGTCGCGACGGTCGTCGACAGCGGACTCGACGTCTTCGCGCAGAACGTCGAGACCGTGCGTCGCCTGACGCATCCCGTGCGTGATCCGCGCGCGTCCTACGAACAGACGCTGGCCGTGCTCGCGCACGCCAGCCGGCATCGCAGCGAGCAGGGCGACGTGCTGGTGAAGACCAGCCTGATGCTCGGCCTCGGTGAAACGGACGACGAGATCCTCGAGACGATGCGCGACCTGCGCGCCGCCGGCGTGGACCTGCTCACGCTTGGCCAGTACCTGCGACCGACGGTGAATCACCTGGCGGTCGAACGCTTCGTGACCCCCGCGGAATTCGAGCGGCATCGCCAGCACGCGCTCGGGCTCGGTTTCGTCGAATGCGTGTCGGGGCCGCTCGTGCGTTCGAGTTACCGCGCCGAGCAGGCGCTGGCGCGAAACAACGCAGGCCTCGCCGAAGGTGGGCTGGCCAGGCGTGGCTGAACGCGACGCCTCGACCGATGCGCGGCGCGTGCCGCCGGCCTTGTCGACACCGGCGCTGAAGTGGCTCGGCCGCGTCGACTACGAACCGACGTGGCGCGCCATGCAGCGCCGCACCGACGAGGCCACGGCTGCCACAGCGGACGAGATCTGGTTTCTCGAGCACCCACCTGTCTTCACGATGGGCATGAACGCCAAGGCGGTGCACCTGCTCGCGCCTGGCGACATTCCCGTCGTCGACATCGACCGCGGCGGACAGGTCACCTACCACGGGCCCGGGCAACTCGTCGTCTATCCGTTGCTGGACCTTGCGCGGCTCGGCCTCGGCGTGCGTGCGCTCGTCGAGGGCATTGAACGCGCCATCGTCGCGACCGTCGCGCAGTGGGGCGTGGAGGCCTATGGCAAGCGCGACGCACCCGGCGTGTATGTCGGCGAGAGCAAGCTCGCGAGTGTCGGGCTGCGCATCCGCCGCGGCCGTTCGTACCACGGGCTGGCCCTCAATGTCGCGATGGACCTCGAACCGTTCGCGCGCATCAATCCCTGTGGCCATGCCGGGCTGCAGATGACACAGCTCCGTGACCTGGGCGGCCCTGCCAGCGTACGCGAAGTGAGCGAGGTGCTGGCGCCGCAGCTGCTGCGTGCGCTGGGGTTCGGCGCCCAGGCGGAGCGTCAGAGTGCGACGAGCACCTGGCTGCAGGACGTCAGCTCCATGTAGAGCGCGTCGAGCTGGGCCTTGCTGGTGGCGACCACCGTCACCGTGATCGACAGGTACTTGCCGTTGCTGCTGGGCCGCTCTTCGATGCGGTCCGGTTCGAGCGTGCCGAAATGCCGCGTCACGATCCCCATGACGAGGCTGCGGAAATCGTCCGACGCCTGGCCCATGATCTTCACCGGGAAATCGGTGGGAAACTTGAGCAGCGTTTCCTCGGGCCCGGGCGGCGAACCACTCACGCGTCCACCAGTGGCGGCCGTGCGGCGATCGCGTCGAGGTGCTGCTGCAGCCGTGCATACATCGACAGCCACGTCGCGCCCGGTGCCCCGGTGCCGACGGCCTTGCCGTCCACCGAGGTGACAGGCAGCACGCCGCGACCCGCAGACGCGATCCAGACTTCGGACGCCGAGCGCATTTCGTCGACGCTGAACGTGCGGATCTCGACTGGCAGCCAACCCGCCGCGAGTTCGATCACCGCATCACGCGAGGTGCCCGGCAGGATGCTGTGGTCGTTGGGTGGCGTGACCAGTCTGCCGTCGCGCACGATAAAGACCGTGCTGGAGGAGCCTTCGGTCACCCTCCCATCCCGGGTGAGGATGGCTTCGGAACCGCCCTTGTCCTGTGCTTCCTGGCGCAGCAGCACGTTTGCGAGCAGCGCGACCGACTTGATGTCGCAACGCGCCCAGCGCGTGTCCTCGAGCGTGACGCCGGCGAGGCCGCGTTCGAGCAGCGCCTGCGCCGGTTGCGGGTACGGGCTGACGAATGCGAATCCCGTTGGTGCGACCGTCGCGGGCGGAAACAGGTGGTTGCGGCCGTATTCCATGCCGCGCGTCACCTGCAGGTAGACCAGCAGCTCGGTTGCGTTGGCCGCGGCGACCAGCGTGTTCGTCACCTCGACCCAGCCCGCCAGCGGCAGCGGATTGCGGATGCGCAGTTCCGCCAGGCTGCGGTCGAAGCGTTCGAGATGCTGGCGCATCCTGAACGGCCGCCCCCGATGCACCGGCACCACTTCATAGGCGCCGTCCGCGAAGAGGAAGCCGCGGTCGAGCGGCGAGATTCGTGCCTCGGCCAGCGGCAGGTACTCGCCGTTCAGCCAGCAGGTGGGATACGGATCTGCCATCGCTGCTGCTCCGTCAGTGGAACAGCAGCCGCAGGCTGTCCCAGGCGCGGCCGAAGAAGCCGGCTGCGGGGACGTCCGCCGCCGGGAAGAGATCGTAGGTCGCGATCGTCTGGCCGTCGACGACGACCTTGGCCTTGCCGACCGGCTTGTTCTTCGCGAGTGGCGCGATCAGCGTCTCCGGCAGCTCGAAGTCCGCCTTCACCGAGCTCACGTGACCGCGCTGGTTGGTGACGTAGAGGTCGCGACCGACTGTCAGGCCGACCTCGTCCTGCTTGCCCTTCCAGACGCGCATCGTGGTGAGCGGCTGGCCGGCCGCGTAAATGCGCTTGGTCTCGAAGAAGTTGAAGCCATAGTTGAGCAACGCGGAGCTCGCTTCCTCGCGGGCACGCATGGAATCCGTGCCCATCACGGCGGAGACCAGCCGCATGTCGCCGCGCTTCGCGGAGGTGACCAGGCAGTAGCCCGCGGACTTCGTGTGGCCGGTCTTGACTCCGTCTACCGTCGGGTCGCGCCACAGCAGGCCATTGCGGTTCTGCTGCGTGATATCGTTCCAGGTGAACTCCTTCTGCGAGTACCACTTGTAGTACTCGGGGAATTCGTGGATCAGCGCGTTCGCGAGCAGCGCCGCGTCCCGCGCCGTGATGTACTGCTCCGGGTTGGGCATGCCCGCGGCATCGGTGAAGTGCGTGCCCGTGAGGCCGAGCCGCTTCGCGAAGGTGTTCATCATCTGCACAAAGGTGGCTTCGTTGCCGGCCACGTGCTCGGCGAGCGCTACCGTCGCGTCGTTACCCGACTGCACGATCATGCCCTGCAGCAGATTCTCGACCGAGACCTGCGTGCCGACCTCGATGTACATGGCTGAGCCGCCGAGCTTCGGCGCCGCCTGCCGCCAGGCGTTTTCACTCACCGTGACCATGTCCCCGAGCTTGATGCGGCCTTCCTTGAGCGAATGGAACACGACGTAGGCTGTCATCAGCTTGGTCAGGCTCGCCGGTTCCTGGCGTGCATCGGGTTCGAACGCCGCGAGCACGCGACCGCTTTCGTGGTCGATGACGATGAAGCTGCGGGCATTGAGTTGCGGCGGGGGTGGCAACGCCGTGGCGGGCGCTGCGGTGGTTGCAGGAGCCACTGCCGTTGCAGCGTCACTGGCGGTATCCGGGGCGGCGGCATCCTTGTTGTCGGAACCGCAACCGGCAAGAGCGAGGCCGGCGACGAGCGCCAGGGTAAACAGGGTCGGCTTGAGCTTCATTTCTGCGTCGGAACCATAGGTTTAGGGTGGAGTGGTAGGTTCAGGTGCCGGATGTCGTCGTCGACCATCCGGTCGACGGCGCAGGCGGCTGCGTCGGTGCGGGGGCGACGTACCCGCCGTCCGCTGGCAACGGCAGCCCTGAGCGCCTGGCGCCGATGGCGTCCGCCAGGTCGCTGACGGCGCTCGCATACATGTGACTGCGGTTGTAGCGCGTGATCGCATAGAAATTGGTGAAGCCGACGCGGTATTCGGTTCCGCCCGCCACCTTGAGCGCGACCAGCATCGCCGGTGCGTCCGCAGGCAGGCTCGTCTCGAACTTGACGCCGCGCGCCCGCAACGAACCCACGGTTTCCGTCAGCGCCAGCTTCTCGCCGAGGCCCTCCAGGTTGGCGCTGCTGGCGTCGGCTACCGCCAGGACCGGTTCGCCCGCGCGCCAGCCGTGCACCTTGAGGTAGTTGCCGACGCTCGAAAATACGTCGGCCCAGTCGTTCCAGAGGTCGCGCTTGCCGTCCGCGTCGCCGTCGACCGCGTAGTTGCGGAAGCTGCTGGGCATGAACTGCGGCAGTCCCATGGCGCCCGCGTAGGAGCCGACCGGTGCGAGCGGGTCGAGACCTTCCTCGCGGGCCATCACGAGGTATTGCTCGAGTTCGCTGCTGAAGAACGCCTGGCGGGGCGGGTAATCGAAGGCGAGCGTCGAGAGCGCGTCGATCACGCGGTACTTGCCGACGTTCTCGCCGAAGAATGTTTCGACGCCGACGATGCCGAGCAGGATGTCGACGGGGACGCCGCTTGCGGCCGCGGCCCGCACGAGTTCGGCCTGCTTCAGGCCGTGGACCTCGGCGCCACGCGCGATGCGACGCTCGATCAGGAACTTGGGCCGGTACTCGTCCCACGCCAGCGTGCGCTCGGCCGGCTTCGCGATCGCCTGCAGGATCGCAGGCTTCGATTCGACCTGTGCGAACAGCGCGACGAGCGGCTCTGCCTCGAAGCCGTGCTTCTTGCCGACGCTGGCAATGAAGGCGCCGATGTCGGCGCGCGCGGGATCGAATGCCTGGGCATGCACAGCCTGCGCGTGGCCGAGCGCAAGCGCGAGCGCAAGCGCAAAGGGGCGGGCGATGCAGCGGCAGGGGCCGGTGGCCCGCCGGGAGAAAAGTTGCCGTGTCACGTTGAGACCAGTTTGCGGCGGGAGTGGACTGCCATGAGGATACCGAACCCTGCCATGAGGGTCACCAACGACGTGCCGCCGTAACTGACGAGCGGCAGCGGCACGCCGACGACGGGCAACAGTCCCGCGACCATGCCGCTGTTGACGAACGCGTATACCGAGAACAGCAGCGTGAGACTGCCAGCCGTCAGGCGGGTGAACGTGTCCTGTGCCTGTGTCGCGATGTAGAGACCGCGACCGATGACGAGCAGATACAGTGCCATCAGCACGATGCAGCCGACGAGGCCCCATTCCTCGCCGATCACGGCGAAGATGAAGTCGGTCGAGCGCTCAGGCAGGAACTCGAGCTGCGCCTGGCTGCCGTTCATGAAGCCTTTGCCGAAGATTCCGCCCGAGCCGATCGCAATCTGCGACTGGATCGTGTGGTAGCCGGCTCCGAGCGGGTCGTTCTGCGGGTTCAGGAACGTCAGCACGCGCTGGCGCTGGTAATCGTGCAGCAGGAACTTCCAGACCACCGGGATGGCTGCCGCGATCACGGCGCCCAATCCCAGGATGTACCGCAGTTGCAGTCCCGCGAGCAGGATGACGAGCCCGCCACCTGCCGCCACCAGCAGCGCAGTGCCAAGGTCGGGCTGCTCGGCGATCAGCAGCGTCGGCACCAGCACGATCAGCGCCACGATGACCAGCGTCGTGAAGTCGGGCGGCAACGGTCTCTCGTGCAGGTACCAGGCGCAACACAGGGGTACCGCAATCTTCATGATCTCGGACGGCTGGAACCGGATGAATCCGAGGTCGAGCCAGCGCTGCGCACCCATCGCGACGTCGCCTGCCACGGCGACGGCGACCAGCAGCAGCAGGCCCAGGCCGTAGAGGAACGGCGCGCCGATCCGCATCACCCGCGGTGGAATCTGGGCGACGATCGTCAGCACGCCGAGGCCGAGTCCGACGCGCGCCGCCTGGCCGAGGAAGACCCGCACGTCCTCGCCTGCCGCGCTGTAGAGCACGATCAGGCCGGCGGCACAGACGGCCAGCACGCTCAGCAGCAGCGGCCCGTCGATGTGCAGGGCGTCGAGCAGGCGCCCCGTCAGCGTGAACGTACGCTGGGCACGGCTCGAGTGCCCGGGGCCGGCGATTTCTGTCCTCATTCGTCCATGCCTCCTGCGGTCGGCGGCGTGGTTGGAGCCGCCGCCTGTGCTGCCTCGCGCGGCAGCAGGTAGGCGTCGAACACCGCTCGCGCAATGGGCCCCGCCGTGCTGCCGCCATGACGGCCATTCTCGACCACCACGGCGATCGCAATCTTCGGATCGTCGACCGGCGCGAACGCGATGAACAGCGCGTGGTCGCGCAGACGCTCGGACACCTGCGATTCGTTGTATTTCTCGTTCTGGCCGATGGAGAAGACCTGCGCGGTGCCGGTCTTGCCAGCGACCTTGTAGGGAGCGCCGGCCTGCACGCGGACCGCGGTGCCGCCGGGGCTCACCACGCCGACCATGCCGCCGATGATGGTGTCCCAGTAGCTGGGATCGTCGACTTTCACGTCGGGCAGCGGGCGGGGCGGCAGCGTCGCGACGGCGCCCGTGCGGGAGTCGCGCACGGCGCGGACGAGGCGAGGCTGGAACCCCTTGCCGCGCATCGCGAGCGTCGCGGTCGCATGCGCGAGTTGCAGCGGCGTCGTCAGCATGTATCCCTGGCCGATGCCGGCGATGACCGTCTCGCCCGGGAACCACACCTGCAGTTCCTTCTTCTTGAATGCCTTCTTCTTCCAGGCCTGCGACGGGACCAGTCCCGAGCGTTCGCCCAGCACGTCGATGCCCGTCTTCTCGCCGAGTCCGAACTGGATCAGGAAGTCGTGCAGGCGGTCGATGCCGATCTGGTCGGACACGCCGTAGAAATACGTATCGCACGACTGTGCAATCGCCTTGTGCATGTCGACGGAGCCGTGACCCTGCTTCTTCCAGTCGCGGAACTTGCGGCTCGAGTTCGGGAACTGCCAGACACCGCGGCAGTAGCGCGTGTCCTCCGCCGCCATGACGCCATACTGCAGCGCGGCCAGTGCGACGAACGGCTTGATCGTGGAACCCGGTGGATAGACACCGCGCAGCGCACGGTCGATCAGGGGCTTGTCGATGTTGTCCGCCAGCGCGCGGTATTCGGGCACCGTAAGGCCGCGCGCAAAGCCGTTGGGATCGAACGTCGGCGTGCTGACGAAGGCGAGAACGTCCCCGTTGCGGGGGTCGATCGCGACGACCGCTGCCCGCTGCGCGCCGAGCGCCGCCTCGGCCACCTGCTGCAGCTTGTGGTCGATCGTGAGGTACAGGTCGTTGCCGGCGATCGGCTCCTTGCGTTGCAGGTCCGGCGCCTTGACGCCGACACGGTCGACGCGACGACCCTGCGCATTGACCAGGAGTTGCTGGTAACCGGTCTCGCCATGCAGCAGCTCCTCGTAATTGCGCTCGATGCCGAGCTTGCCGATCAGCGTCGTGCCCGAGTACTTCGAGACGTCGATGCGTTGCTGGTCCTGTTCGCTGATCGCACCGACATAACCGAGCGCGTGCACGCCCACGCCCGCGTGCGGATAGAGCCGCGTCAGCCGCGGACGGATCTCGACGCCCGGGAAGTCGGGTCGATGCACGGCGAAGCGCGCGAGTTCCTCCTCGGACAGCTGCAGGCGGACCGGCACGGCGTCGAACGCGCGCCGCGCCATGATCGCGCGCCTGGTCCGCGCCACGTCTTCGGCGGGCAGCAGGCCGAGCGCCACGAGCCGGGCCAGCGTGTCGTCGACGTCGGGGGTCTGCTCACGCGTGAGTTCCAGCTGGTACGCCGGGCGATTGAGCGCGAGGGGTTCGCCTGCGCGATCGAGCAGGAGGCCGCGCGGGGGCGGGATCGGTTCGATGCGGATGCGGTTGCCCTGCGACAGTTCGCTGAAGTAGTCGTGCCTGACCACCTGCAGGTAGAAGAGGCGGGCAAACAACGCACCGAGCAGGACCATGATGACGAACGAGGCGGCGACGACGCGGCGGCCGAACAAGCGCTGTTCGGCGTGATGATCCTTGAGCCGGGAGTTGCGGGCCATCGCGCTCCTGCGCTCAGGACGAGCGGCGCGTGAGCGAGTCGCCCAGCGCAACCACCAGCGGCCAGAGCAATGCGCCCGAAAGCACCGGCAGCCAGCGTACCCACCCCGTGAAACCATGGCCGGTGAGGCCGTCGATCCAGAACATCAGGAAGTGGTACAGGCCGAGCAGCAGCATGACGATCACTGCCTGCTGCACGATCGGGAACATGCGCATGCGCAACTGCAGCTTGTGCGTGAGGTAACCCACGACGAGGAAGCCGAGCGCGTGCTGGCCGAGCACCATGCCGCGCAACACGTCGAGGAAAAGCCCCGACAGCCACGCATAGCCGAGCCCCGCGATGCGCGGACTGGTCAGTACGAAATAGATCATCGCGAGCAGCGCGAGATCGGGCCGGAACGGATCGAGCCAACCCGGCAGCGGCACGATCGCGAGCACGAGACCGGCAGCCATGCTGATCCAGTAGAGCAGTCGGCGGGCGAACATGCTCATCGGCCTCATTCGCCACCTGCCTGCGCTGGCGGCGTGATCGTCTCAGGCGATGGCGCCGTCGCAGGCGCAGGCGCAGCCGTTGCAGGCACGTCAGCCGGGGTGCCCGACGGCACAGGTTGTGCAGTAGCTGCAGCGGCGGCGGGTTCGACCCGCGGCTTGAACCAGACCAGCAGCACTTCGCGCGCCTGGTCCAGCCTGGCCGTGGGTTTGGCTTCGACCAGCGCGAACGTGCTGCCGGCGCGCTTCACCTTCGATACCTGCGCCACCGGGTAGCCCGGCGGGAACACGCCGCCCATCCCGGTGGAGAGCAACAGGTCGCCCGCCTGCAGGTCGGATTCGACGGTCACGAACGGCAACGACAGCTTGTTCTGGTCGCCGGTGCCGACGGCAATCGTGCGTACGCCGCTGCGGTTGGACTGCACCGGGATCGCATGCTCGGCGTCGCTGATCAGGATGACCTCGGCCGTGGAGGCGTTGACCTTCGAAACCTGGCCGAAGATGCCGTCGCCGTCGAGCACGGCCTGGTCCTTGAACACGCCATCGGCCGCGCCCTTGTCGAGCAGCACGCGGTGCCGGAAAGGATCGAGGTCGACGTTGAGGATGGAGGCGACCAGCACTTTTTCGGCGATGCCCGCGCTGTTCGCGCGCATTTCGCGCAGGCGCCGGTTTTCTTCCTCCAGCACCGCGAACCGCTGCAGCTGCAGGTTGGCCAGGCGCAGCCGGGCGGTGAGCGCGAGGTTTTCCTGCCGCAGGCGGCTGCGGTCGGCGAAGGACCCCGTCACCCAGTCCGTCGCGCGGAAGGGGAAATCGACCGCGCGCTGCACCGGATAGATGACCCTGCTGAGCGATTCACGGATGCGGTCGATCTGGTGGTAGCGCTGGTCAGCCACCATCAGCCCGACCGAGATCGCCGCCAGCGCAAGGAAATACGCGGTCAGCGGCGGTCCGCGGCCGATGATCGGGCGGGAGTCGTGCGAAAGCTCGACCACGGGGGCCGGGAAGGGTCGCGATCAATCCAGGCCGAACAGGCCCGGACCGTGCTCGTCGATCAGCTCCAGCATCTTGCCGCCGCCGCGCGCCACGCAGGTGAGCGGATCTTCGGCGACCACCACCGGCAGGCCCGTCTCTTCCATGAGCAGCTTGTCGATGTCACGCAGCAGCGCACCGCCGCCCGTGAGGACGATGCCGCGTTCGGCGACGTCCGAACCGAGTTCCGGCGGGGTCTGCTCGAGCGCGGCCTTGACCGCGCCGACGATGCCCTGCAGCGGTTCCTGCAGTGCCTCGAGGATTTCGTTGGAGTTGAGCGTAAAGCTGCGCGGGACGCCCTCGGAGAGGTTGCGGCCCTTGACCGAGATTTCCTTGACGTGCTGGCCGGGGTAGGCCGAGCCGATCTCGATCTTGATGCGCTCGGACGTGGCTTCGCCGATCAGGATGCCGTAGTTGCGGCGCACGTAGTTGATGATGGCTTCGTCAAACCGGTCGCCGCCGATGCGGACCGAGGCCGCGTAGACGATGCCATTCAGCGAAATGACCGCCACTTCGGACGTGCCGCCGCCGATGTCCAGCACCATCGAGCCGCGGGCCTCGTGCACCGGCATGCCGGCGCCGACGGCGGCCGCCATGGGTTCTTCGATCAGGCGCACCCAGCGGGCGCCTGCACCCTCGGCGGATTCCTGGATCGCCCGGCGCTCGACCTGCGTCGAGCCATACGGCACGCACACCAGCACGCGCGGGCTGGGGCGGATCATGCGATTGCCGTGCACCTTCTCGATGAAGAACTGCAGCATCTTCTCGGTGATGGTGAAGTCGGCGATGACGCCGTCCTTCATCGGGCGGATGGCCGTGATGTTGCCCGGCGTGCGGCCGAGCATGTTCTTGGCCTCGGTGCCGACGGCCTCGATTTTCTTGCCGCCGCGGGAGGGTTCCTCGCGGATGGCGACGACGGACGGCTCGTTCAGCACGATGCCTTTGCCGCGGACATAGATCAGCGTATTGGCCGTGCCAAGGTCGATCGAGAGGTCGTTGGAGAAGTAGCCCCGGAGTTTCTTGAACATTTAGGATTCGCGGAAGAAGGAGGGGAGCGCTGCCTTGCGCTAAATCGCGGCAATTTAACCATAGTCACGACATTCCACAAGGTCGCGTGTATGATTTGTGACTGTTTTTTCCAGTCCTTTCGAGCATTTCCAGATGAGCCTGACACGCACCCAGGTCGAGGGGATCGCCCACCTCGCACGCCTCGAGATCACCGAGGCGCAGATGCCCGTGTACGTCGACAGCCTCTCGCGCATCATCGACTTCGTCGAACAGCTCGCGGCGGCCGAAACGGCCGGCGTCGAGCCCATGGCGCACCCGCTTGCCGACCAGGTCCAGCGGTTGCGCCCCGATGCGGTCTCAGAGACCGATCAGCGCGAGAAGTTCCAGCAGAACGCGCCGAGCGTTGCCGCCGGCCTTTACCTCGTGCCCAAGGTCATCGAGTGACGCAGCGACCGTGATCGTGCCATTTCCCGGCGCCGTCGCACGGTTTCGCGCCGGGACCGTGAACCCTGGCACTTTTTCCAGCCTTTTCGCCGTAAACGACCCATGCACACACTGACCGTTTCGGAACTCGCCGCCGGCCTCCGCGCCCGTAAGTTCTCCAGCCTCGACCTGACGCTGCATTTCCTCGGCCGCATCGAACGCCTCGGGCCCGAGCTCAACGCGTTTGTCACGGTGACGGCCGATCGCGCCCTGGCCGACGCCCGGGCCGCGGACGAGACACTGGCAAAGGGCGAGGGCGGCCCGCTGACGGGCGTGCCGGTCGCGCACAAGGACATCTTCTGCACCGACGGTATCCGCACCACGTGCTCGTCGAGGATGCTGTCCAGTTTCATCGCGCCGTATGACGCGACAGTCGTTGCGCGCTGGCGTGCCGCGGGCACAGTGCTGCTCGGCAAGACCAACATGGACGAGTTCGCGATGGGTTCGTCGAACGAGACGAGCTTCTTCGGGCCTGTCAGGAACCCGTGGGACCTCAAGCGCGTACCGGGCGGTTCGTCGGGTGGCTCTGCCGCCGCGGTGGCGGCCTGCATCGCGCCTGCCGCCACGGGCACCGACACCGGTGGCTCGATCCGCCAGCCGGCGGCGCTCACCAACCTCACGGGCATCAAGCCGACGTACGGCCGCGTGTCGCGCTACGGCATGATCGCGTTCGCCTCGAGCCTCGACCAGGCCGGGGTGCTGGCGCGATCGGCCGAGGACGCCGCCCTGCTGCTCGAGGCCATGTCGGGCTTCGATCCCAACGACTCCACGAGTGTCGATCGCCCGGTACCGAACTACGCGGCCGAGCTCAACCAGCCGCTCAAGGGCTTGCGTGTCGGCATCATTCGCGAATTCTTCGGCGCTGGCCTCGATCCAGCGGTAGAGAAGTGCGTGCGCGCGGCAATCGAACAGCTGCAGCAGGAGGGCGCCGTCATCAAGGACGTGAGCCTGCCGAGCCTGCCGCTCTCCGTACCGACGTACTACGTCGTGGCGCCGGCCGAGTGTTCGTCGAACCTGTCGCGCTTCGACGGCGTGCGCTTCGGCCATCGCTGCGAGCAGCCGAAGGACCTGCTCGACCTGTACAAGCGTTCGCGCGGCGAAGGCTTCGGCGCCGAAGTGAAGCGCCGCATCATGACCGGCACGTACGTGCTGTCGGCCGGCTACTACGACGCGTACTACCTGCAGGCGCAGAAGTGCCGCGCATTGATCGCCGCGGACTTCGCGCGCGCTTTCAACGAAGTGGACGTGGTGCTGAGCCCGACGTCACCGACCGCCGCGTTCGAACTGGGCGCCAAGACCAGCGACCCGATCGCGATGTACCTCAACGACATCTACTCGATCGCTGCCAACCTGGCGGGCCTGCCGGGCATCTCGATCCCCTGCGGCTTCGTCAACGAAGGCGGCAAGGACCTGCCCGTGGGCCTGCAACTCGTCGGTCCGCACTTCGGCGAATCGCGGCTGCTCGCGGTGTCGCACCAGTACCAGCAGCACACCGACTGGCACCGGCGCGTCGCGCCAGGCTATGCCTAGGCGCTCTGCGCCAGGGGTTAGGGGTTAGGGGATAGGGGTTAGTGAGGAGGTGACTGCGATGACCATCATGCGAGCATGCAAAGTGCAGTCATTCGACCGACCTCGCGTTCCTTCACTAATCACCAACCACTGGCGGTCACTTCCGACTATCCCCCAACCCCCATCCCCTAACCCCTACCTATGAACTGGGAAACCGTCATCGGCCTCGAGATCCACGCGCAGCTCGCCACGCGCAGCAAGATCTTTTCGGGATCCGCCACCGCCTATGGGGCGGAGCCGAACACGCAGGCCAACCTCGTCGACCTCGGGTACCCGGGCGTGCTGCCCGTGCTGAACGGTGAGGCCGTGCGCATGGCGATCCGCTTCGGAGTCGCGACGGGTTCGAAGATCTCGCGTCGCTCGATTTTCGCGCGCAAGAACTACTTCTACCCGGACCTGCCGAAGGGTTACCAGATCAGCCAGTACGAGCGGCCGGTGGTCGAGGACGGCTCGCTCGAGATCGTGCTCGAGGATGGCACGCGCAAGACGATCGGCATCACGCGCGCGCACCTCGAAGAAGATGCGGGCAAGTCGCTGCACGAGGACTTCCACGGGTTGTCGGGCATCGACCTGAACCGCGCCGGCACGCCGCTGCTCGAGATCGTGTCCGAGCCGGACATGCGCTCGGCCCGGGAAGCCATCGCGTACCTGAAGAAGATCCACACGCTGGTCCGCTACCTCGAGATCTGCGACGGCAACATGCAGGAAGGCTCGTTCCGTTGTGACGCGAACGTCTCCGTGCGCCCTGTCGGCCAGGCCGAGTTCGGCACCCGCGCCGAGATCAAGAACGTCAACTCGTTCCGCTTCGTCGAGCGCGCCATCAATTACGAAGTCGAGCGCCAGATCGAGCTGCTCGAGGGCGGCGGCAAGGTGAAGCAGGAAACGCGCCTGTACGATGCCGACAAGGGCGAGACGCGCTCGATGCGCTCGAAGGAAGAGGCGAACGACTACCGCTACTTCCCGGACCCCGACCTGCTGCCACTCGTGATCGACGAAGCGACGATCGAGCAGGTTCGGGCCACGATGCCCGAGCTGCCGGACGAAAAGGCGGCGCGGTTCGTGCGCGATCATGGCCTCTCCGAGTACGACGCCGGCGTGCTGACATCGAGCCGTGAACTCGCGGGCTACTACGAGACCGTGGTGCGCAAGCTCGGCGGCCAGCCCAAGCTTGCGGCCAACTGGGTCATGGGCGACCTCGCGGGCGCGCTCAACAAGGACGCCCTCGACATCGCGCAGAGCCGTGTCAGTGCCGACGCGTTGGCAGTCCTGCTGGCACGCATCCAGGACAACACGATTTCCGGCAAGATCGCCAAGGAAGTCTTCGAGGCGATGTGGTCGGACGGCAAAGGCGCAGACGAGATCATCGAGGCCAAGGGCCTGCGGCAGATCACCGACACGTCGGCGATCGAGTCGGCCATCGACGACGTCATGGCGAAAAACCCGGGGCAGCTCGCGGACTACCGTTCGGGCAAGGACAAGCTGTTCGGTTTCTTCGTCGGCCAGGTCATGAAGGCGACCGGTGGCAAGGCCAACCCGGCGCAGCTCAACGACTTGCTCAAGAAGAAGCTATCCGGCTGAGAAAGGGTGCGCAGCACTTCCGCCTATCCCCCAACCCCCATCCCCTAACCCCTGGTTCTGCAGCCATGACCGTGATCCGCGAGGACGACTTCATCCAGAGCGTCGCCGACGCGCTGCAATTCATTTCCTATTACCACCCGCTCGACTACATCGAGCACCTGGGGCGCGCCTATGAGCGTGAGCAGTCGCCGGCGGCAAAGGACGCGATCGCACAGATCCTGACGAACTCGCGCATGTGCGCCGAGGGCAAGCGTCCCATCTGCCAGGACACCGGCATCGTCAACATGTTCCTCAAGGTGGGCATGGACGTGCGCTGGGGAACCAGGCGCAGCCTGGCCGACATGATCAACGATGGCGTTCGCCTCGCGTACAACCATCCCGACAACAAGCTGCGCGCATCGGTCGTCGACGACCCATTGTTTGCGCGCAGGAACACCAGGGACAACTCGCCTGCCGTGTTCCACGTCGAGCTCGTGCCGGGCGAGGAGGTCGAGGTGACCGTCGCGGCGAAGGGCGGCGGCTCGGAGAACAAGTCGAAGTTCGTGATGCTCAACCCGAGCGACTCGATCGTGGACTGGGTGCTGAAGACCGTGCCGACGATGGGTGCCGGCTGGTGTCCACCCGGCATGCTCGGCATCGGCGTAGGCGGCACGGCCGAGAAAGCCATGCTGCTGGCGAAGGAATCGCTGATGGAGCCGCTCGACATGCACGAACTGCTGGAGCGCGGACCGCGCGACCAGGCCGACGAACTGCGCATCGAGCTGTACGAGAAGGTCAACGCGCTCGGTATCGGCGCGCAGGGCCTCGGCGGGCTCACGACCGTGCTCGACGTCAAGCTCAAGCTGTTCCCGACGCACGCCGCGTCGAAGCCGGTGGCGATGATCCCGAACTGCGCCGCCACGCGCCACGCGCACTTCGTGCTCGATGGCAGCGGACCCGCCGTGCTCGAGCCGCCGTCGCTGGAGCGGTGGCCCAAGGTCACCTGGACGGCAGGAAGCAGCTCGAAACGGGTCGACCTCGACACGCTCACGCGCGCAGAAGTGGCGAGCTGGAAGCCGGGCGAGACGCTGCTGCTGAACGGCAAGATGCTCACTGGACGCGATGCTGCGCACAAGCGCATCGCCGACTTGTTCGCGAGCGGGCAGGGCCTGCCGCCTGGCGTCGATTTCACGAACCGCGCGATCTACTACGTCGGCCCGGTCGATCCGGTGCGCGACGAAGTCGTGGGTCCCGCGGGTCCGACGACCGCGACACGCATGGACAAGTTCACGGACATGATGCTCGAGAAGACCGGCCTGCTGGTGATGATCGGCAAGTCGGAGCGTGGCCCGGTCGCGATCGAGTCCATCAGGAAGCACCGGGCGGCTTACCTGATGGCAGTGGGCGGCGCAGCCTACCTCGTGTCGAAGGCGATCCGCGCGGCGCGCGTGGTCGCGTTCGAAGAACTGGGCATGGAAGCGATCTACGAGTTCGACGTGAAGGACATGCCGGTCACCGTCGCGGTCGACGCGCAGGGCACGTCGGTGCACGACACTGCGCCGGCCGCATGGTCGGAGAAGATCCGCACGTTGAAAATCCCGGTTCGAGTGGCCTGATCGCTCGATGGCGGAAGTCGACACGCTGCGCCGGTTCGTCTTCGAGCGGTATCCGTTCCGCGGGCAGCTCGTGCATCTGGGGCCGGCGTGGAAAGCCATGATGGAACACCACGACTACCCTGAGCAGGTGCGCGATACCCTCGGTGAGGCGGTAGCCGCAGCGGGATTGCTTGCGTCGACGCTCAAGTTCCACGGGTTGCTGACGCTGCAGCTGCGCGGGGCAGGGCCCATGCACCTGATGGTCGTCGAATGCACGGATGGGCTCGCCCTGCGTGCCGTCGCGCGGTTCCGTGAGCCGCCCGCCTCCGGGGACCTGCGCGAACTGTCGGGTGACGGCACGCTCACGGTGACGGTCGAGAACGAAGGCGCGGCGAATCGCTACCAGGGTGTCGTGCCGCTCGCCGGCGCGTCGATGAGCGAGTGCCTGCGCGAATACTTCGAGAGCTCCGAGCAGCTGCCCACGCGGCTCTGGCTGCATGCGGATGGCGAGAACGTCGCCGGACTGTTGCTGCAACGATTGCCGGTCACCGCCAGGCCGACGGGGGTGCTGGAGTCGGGCGCCGGCACCGTGTCGGAGGACGAGGTCGAAGACGCATGGCGTCGTGTGCAGCTGGTGGCAGACACGGTCACCGGGGAGGAACTCGCCGAGCTCGACGACCAGAAGCTGCTGCATCGGCTGTTCAGTGAAGACGACGTGCGGATGTTCGAGTCGACCCCCGTGTTCTTCCGCTGCCGCTGCTCGCGCGAACGCGTCGAGAACATGTTGCGGGCACTGGGCCGCGACGAAGTCGACTCGATGGTCGAGGAATTCGGCCAGGTCGAGGTGCGTTGCGAATTCTGCAGCCGCGCCTATCGCCTGGATGCGGTCGACTGCGTTGCACTCTTCGCCGGGCCGGGTCCCGCTGCAACGGGCGTGCACTGACGTTCCCGGCCCCTGCCGTCGCAGCCGGCAGGGGACTTTATGATGCGAAACAGTGAAAATGGCGGCTGCGACTCCAGGAAAAGACATTGCCATGATGGCCGCGACTGCAGATAAATCCGTCACCCGCGGCACGCCTGCCGTTTCGTTCGAGTTCTTCCCGCCCAACGACGATGGCATGGAGCAGCTGCTCTGGGAGTCGATCCAGCGGCTCGCGCCGCTGCAGCCGCGGTTCGTTTCCGTGACCTACGGCGCCGACGGGTCCACGCGCGAACGCACCCACAATGTCGTTGCGCGCATACTCCGCGAGACTGCGTTGACCCCGGCGCCGCATCTGACCTGTGTCGGCGCGCCCGCTGGCGAGATTCTCGACATTGCACGCGGCTACTGGGACATGGGGGTGCGCCACCTCGTGGCGCTGCGCGGCGACATGCCGCCCGGCCAGGCGACGTACCGCCCGCATCCGGAGGGATTCGCATACGCAGTCGACCTGGTGCGCGGGTTGCACAGCGTCGGCAACTTCGACATTTCGGTGGCGGCGTACCCGGAGGTGCACCCGGAGGCGCCGAGCGCGAAATTCGACCTCGACAACCTGCGCGCCAAGGTCGATGCGGGCGCCAGCCGGGCGATCACGCAGTTCTTCTTCGACACCGACGTCTTCCTGCGCTTCCGCGACCAGTGCGCGGCGGCTGGCATCGCTGCCGAGATCGTGCCGGGCATCCTGCCGATCACGCGTTTCCCGCACATGCTGAGGTTCGCCAAGCGCTGTGGCACCAGCGTGCCGGACTGGCTCGTGCACCGCTTCGACGGGCTCGAGGACGATCCGGAAACGCGCCGGCTGATCGCGGCCAGCTGCGCGATCGAGCAGGTCAAGCGCCTGGAGCAGAACGGGGTGAGGGAGTTCCACTTCTACACGCTGAACCGCGCCGAGCTGACCGTGGCCATCTGCCATGCGCTCGGAGTTCGTGCGCCGGCCGGTCGCGCCGCCGCGATTGGAGTCTGAGCTCGACTTGCGACCCACCCGCAACTGCAAGTGTCCGTTTCTGCCGTCCGCTTCCGGGGAACTCCAGTGAACACCATGCGTCGCTCTTCGGTCGCGTCCGCGCTCGTCTGTGCAGCGGTTCTGGCAGGTTGCGCAGGCTCACCTCGGCCCACCCCGGCAGCAGCGACGGCAACCCAGGCTGCCGACACCTACGACCTCATCGTCCGCAACGGCACGCTCTTCGATGGCTCCGGCACGCCCGGACGGCGCGCGGATGTCGGCATTCGTGGTGACCGCGTCGCCTCGGTCGGCGACCTCTCCGGTGCCAGGGCGGCGACCGAGATCGACGCGAGCGGCAAGGCCGTCGCGCCTGGCTTCATCAACGTGCTGTCGTGGGCCAACCTCTCGCTGATCGCCGACGGCCGCGGCATGAGCGACCTCAAGCAAGGGGTCACGCTCGAGATCATGGGCGAGGGCGAGTCCGGCGGGCCGCTCAACGACGCGATGAAGGCCGACATCCTCCAGCACCAGGGCGACATCAAGTACCCGATCGACTGGACGACGCTCGGCGAGTTTCTCGATTCGCTCGTGCGTCGTGGCATCTCGCCGAACGTGGCGTCGTTCGTCGGTGCGACGAGCGTGCGCGTGTTCGTGCTCGGTGAAGACGATCGTGACCCCACGCCGGCCGAGCTGGCTCGCATGCAGGACCTCGTGCGGCAGGCCATGCGCGAAGGCGCGCTTGGCGTCGGCAGTTCGCTGATCTATGCGCCGGCATTCTTTGCCGAGACGCCCGAACTGATCGCGCTCGCCAAAGCTGCTGCAGAGTCGGGCGGCGGGTACATCTCGCACGTGCGCAACGAAAGTTACGGGCTCGAGGCGGCGATCGACGAACTGATCGAGATCACACGTGCCGCGGGTGGGCACGGCGAGGCGTATCACCTGAAGGCGGCCGGCGAGGCCAACTGGGGCAACATGGGGCGCGCGATCGCAAAGATCGAGGAGGCTCGCCGGCAGGGCGTGGCGGTGAGCGCGAACATGTACACCTACACCGCCGGATCGACCGGCCTCGATGCCGCGATGCCGTTGTGGGTGCAGGCAGGTGGACTCGACGCGTGGGTCGCGCGGTTGAAGGATCCGCAGCAGCGTGCACGCGTGATCGCGGAAATCCGCAATCCGCCCGCCGGGGAGGAGAACCTCTTCCGCACGGCGGGTTCGCCCGACCGCGTGCTGTTCGTCGGCTTCAAGAACCCCGCACTCAAGCCGCTCACCGGCAAGACGCTGGCGGACGTGATGAAGATGCGCGGCACGAGCGCCGAGGACACGATCGTCGATCTCGTGATCGAGGACAACTCACGCGTGCAGACGGTCTATTTCCTGATGAGCGAGGACAACGTCAAGCTCGGGCTGTCGCAGCCGTGGGTCAGCCTCGGTTCCGACGCCGAAGCGCTGGCGCCGGAGGGCGTGTTCATGAAGTCGAGCACGCACCCGCGCGCGTACGGCAACTTCGCGCGCCTGCTCGGCAAGTATTCGCGTGATGAAAAGCTGATGCCGCTCGAGGAAGCGATTCGTCGCCTAACGCGGCTGCCGGCGACGAACTGGAAGCTGCAGGACCGCGGTTGCCTCGACGTGAACTGCTACGCGGACGTCGTTGTGTTCGACCCGGCGACCATCGCGGACAAGGCGACGTTCGATGCCCCGAAGCAGTACGCCGTGGGCATCGAGCACGTGCTGGTCAACGGCGTGCCGGTGATTCGGAACGGCGAGCACACGGGCGCAAAGCCTGGGCGAGTCGTCCGCGGGCCGGGCTATCGGCCTTGAACAGTGACATGTCGCAACGACATGACTGCCTGCGGAGAGTCATGTCTAGAATACAGCTGGCGTTGGTCGACTTCTCCTGGCTGGAAGGGTCCCTGAGTGACGAAATCACTGGCGGTCATAGCCGGCATCGGCGGCATCAATGCGGCGGGACGGAGTTCATCTCATCACGGTTACCGGCGCTCGATCATCGACGTCCTGGAGCAGGGCCTGACGGCCGGGACGATTCGCAGCCTGGCGGGTCTGATGGGCCTCAAGGGGCAGATCGACGCCGAAAAGCGCGACTACGTCCTCGAGCACACGCTGGTGCGTGGCCTCGAGCCGGAACTCCTCGACCCGAAGAACGTGGCGTGGAACTGCAAAGCCCGCGTGACACCCGGACAAGGGCCTGTCTCGTTCCTCGTATCTCCGCGAGACCTGCCCGATAGCCTGCCGGCAGGCTGGATTATTGGCGAGAGCGTCGCCGGTCGTGTTCGCATCAGTGTGCCGGAGGAGGCCGAAGTCTTCTTGCCCGTGACGCGGGCGCTGGAAGTCAGTGCCGCCGGCCAGCTTCCTACCGGTTTCGATCCCAAGTCGCTCTACCCGGGCCGCGGTCACCCCAGGGCGGTCCAGATCGCGCTCTTTGCAGCGAACGACGCACTCGGTTCGCTGGGCATCGACTGGGGCACGCTGATGCAGCACGTGCCGCCGGATCGAGTCAGCGTGTACGCCGGCAGCGCCATGGGGCAGCTTGACCAGGAGGGCAATGGCGGTTTGCTCTCATCCCGCTACCGCGGCCTGCGACCCACGTCGAAGCAGGTGCCCATGGGTCTGGCACAGATGCCCGCGGACTTCGTCAATGCCTACCTGCTCGGCAGCGTCGGCCAGACGGGTCACAACATGGGCGCCTGCGCGACCTTCCTCTACAACCTTCGGCACGGGATGTTCGACATCGTATCCGGCCGATCACGTGTTGCCCTGGTCGGTGGTGCTGAGGCGCCGCTTTGCGCGGATGTGATCGAGGGCCTCGCGACGATGGGGGCCCTGGGAACGGACCAGGCGTTGCTCAACCTGGACCGGCGCAGGGGCGTGACTGAACCCGACCTCCGCCGCGCCTGCCGGCCCTTTGCCGAGAACAGCGGTTTCACCATCGCCGAGGGCGCGCAGTTCGTCGTGCTGCTCGACGACGCGCTTGCCGTCGAGCTCGGTGCGGTCATTTTCGGCGCAGTAACCGATGTCCAGGTGCAGGCCGACGGCTACAAGAAGTCGATCTCGTCACCCGGCGTTGGCAACTACATTACGTTCGCCAAGGCCGTGGCTCGTGCGATGCGGGACTTTGGCGAGGAGTCGATACGCCACCGCAGTTTCGTGCAGGCGCACGGCACCGGCACTCCGCAGAACCGGACCACCGAGTCCCAGATCCTGAATCGGGTCGCCACCGCATTCGGCATAGAGAACTGGCCGGTGGCAGCAATCAAGTGCTTCGTGGGCCATACCATGGCGGCGGCAGGCGGTGATCAGCTCGCTTCGACTCTCGGCGTGTTCGAGCACGGCATCCTGCCCGGCATCGCGACGATCGACGAGGTTGCTGCCGACGTCGAACGCGATCACCTGCGGCTTTCACCAAGGCCACTAAGTCGCTCTCCCACGGACTGGGATGTGTCCTTCTTGAATTCCAAGGGCTTTGGCGGCAACAACGCCACCGCGACGATCATGTCGCCGGGGATCGCCTTGCAGCGGCTCGAGCAGCGGCACGGTGGTCGCGCGCTGGCAGCATGGCGTCAACGCAATGAAGCTGTCGTACAGAAGGCCGTGGCCTGGGACCAGGCGTTGACCGAGGGAACCGCCAGGATCGTGTACCGATTCGATCACGAAGTCAGAAGCGAGAATCACGTTCGGATCGAGAACGGAATGATGTACATCGAAGGCCTGGCACCCATCTCGCTGCTCGATTGAGTCGGCGCCCTTGCCCCGTGACCGCAAGTGCCACCCGCACGGTCCTGGCGCTGCTGCCGCGTACCAGGCTGCCCATTGGCAACTCCACGCGCCTGCCTACCGCCTTTGCGCCGCGCTCGTATCCCGCACCGCCTTGAACTCGCTGCCCGGGTTCCACTGCGGCCACGCGCGCGAATACGCGAGCTGCCCGGCCATCTGGTAGACGAGCGTGACGTCCTGGGCCGCGCCGCTCAGGTCCCAGGTCGCGCTCCAGCGGTCGCAGGCCTGGTGGTAGCACTTCGCCGTGAATTCGGCGACCCAGCGGTCGCCTGCTTCGCGGCCGCCGTTGACGAGGTCGTGGCCGCCGCCGATACCCATCAACAGCAACGTGGGCACGCCACGCCTGGCGAACGGGAAGTGATCGGCACGGAAGGCGAGGCCACGTTCAGGCTTAGCGTCTGGCGTAACGACGCGGCCCTGGCCGGCGGCTTCTTGCGTCAGCAGTGAATCAAGCTCGTTCTGGCCGGCGCCGACCAGCACGATGTCGCGCGCGAGGCCGTTCGGCTGCAGCACGTCCATCGTGAAATTGGCGACGGTGGTCTCGAGCGGCAGCCATGGGTGGTCCGCGTAGTATTCGGATCCCAGTAACCCGCGTTCTTCGGCGGTCCATGCCGAGAACACGATCGTGCGCTCCGGACGCGGGCCTTGCTTGAATGCGCGCGCGATTTCGATCGCGCCGGCCATGCCGATGGCATCGTCGAGCGCGCCCGCGCGGAATCGCAGGCCGTTGGCGTCGGGCTCGCCGCTGCCGTACGCGTCCCAGTGTCCGCCGACCATGATGCTTTCGTTCGGATACCGCCCGCCGGTGATCCTGCCAATCACGTTGTGGCTGTCGATGCGAGCATGGGCGAGCGGGAAATCCGCCGCGAACGTCGAATCCCGCAACTCGATGGGTTGGAATGCCTTGCTGCGCGCACTCTTCTTCAGCACTTCGAAATCGAGGCCCGCGCCGCGCAGAATCTCGACCGCCGCGTCCCGATGCAGCCACGACTGCAGCAGCAGCTTTTCCTTCGCGGGATCGGCTCGCACGATGTCGTAGCCTTCGCCGTTCGGCGCGATCGCCGTGTTCCAGCCATACGCCGCGGCTTCCGTCTCGTGCACGATCAGCGCAGCGATCGCACCGCGCCGCGCCGCTTCCTCGTACTTGTACGTCCACCGCGCGTAGTAAGTGGCCGCTTTGCCGCCGAACTTGCCGTACGCGTCCTCACCCGGAATGGCTTCGAAGTCCGGGTCGTTGACGAGGTACACGGCAACCTTGCCGCGCAGGTCGACGTCCTTGTAGTCGTCCCAGCCGCGCTCCGGCGCGCTGACGCCATAGCCGACGAAAACCAGCGGCGCATTCTCTATGCGCACGCGATCAACAGGACGCAGGGCGAGGGCGGCCATGTCCTGTTGCTGCACCAGCGCGCGCCGCGTGCTGGCCACGGTAACGCTCATGGACGCATCTGCCGGCACCTGCGTGCGCACGAGCGGCACGACCTGGACATAGGAGCCATCCGGTCCGGCCGGCTCGAGACCCACGGTTTTGAATTGCTCGACGAGGTAAGCGATGGTTTTCGTCTCGCCCGGCGTGCCCGGCGCGCGCCCTTCGAACTCGTCGGACGACAAGGTTCGCGTGATGTCCGACAGGCGCTGCGGGTCGATGAGGTACTTTCCGGGCACGTTCTTTACTGGCGCGTCCGTCGCCTGTTCGATCCTTGCCGGCGTCGCGGCCTGTATGACGGTCGAGGTCAGCAGCGGCAGGTTCAGCAGCGCCACGGTCAAGCGCAACGCAATCTTCGTCATGTGTCGTAATCCTCGAGCCTCGCCTCGCGCAGCAGGCGCTGGTAGCGAATCGTGCTGTGCGGCCAGTTGTTGGTGATGGTGCCGTCGGCGAGCTTGTACCAGCTGGCGCCGGTGGTGGCCCACACGGACTTGGCGAGATCCTGCTGCAGGCTGCGGTTGTAGGCCTCCAGCACGTCGCGCTTGACGTCGATGCGCTTGACGCCTCGAGACTTCATTTTCGCAAGCGCGTCCAGGATGTAACCCACCTGCGCCTCGATCATGACCAGGATGCTGTTGTGACCCAGGTTGGTATTGGGGCCGTACAGCATGAAGAAATTCGGGAAGCCGGTGACCGTGACCCCGAGGTACGCACGCGCGCCCTTGGACCATTCCTGCTTCAGGTCGAGCCCGCCGCGGCCGGTGATCTGCATCGGGGCGAGGAAGTCGGTGCTCTTGAATCCCGTCGCGTAGATGATGACGTCGGCGGAATACAGCTGCCCCGTCCTTGAGCGCACGCCCTCCGGCTCGATGCGCTCGATGGCGTCCGTCACGAGTTCGACATTCGGCCGCGACAGCGCCGGGTAGTAATCGTCGTTGAACAGCACGCGTTTGGCGCCGATTGGATAGCCCGGCACGAGCTTCGCGCGCAGGGCGGGATCCTTGACCTGGCGGCGCAGGTGCGCGAGCGACTTCCAGCGCGCGAGCGCTTGCACTGGTTTCACCTGCTTCATCAGCGGCGTGAGCTGCATCTCGCCGAAGAAGAGCCACTGCGCGTCGTGGTACAGCCGGGCGAGACCGGGGAACCGTGTGAGCAACCGCTGCGTACGCGATGCATAGAGGCGGTCCTTGCGCGGCATCAGCCAGTTGGCCGAGCGCTGGAAGATCGTGAGCTTCGACGCGAGCGGTGCGATCTGCGGCACGAACTGGACGGCGCTCGCGGCGTTGCCGATCACGGCAATGCGCTTGCCCGCAAGATCAACGGCATGGTTCCACTGCGCCGAATGAAACTGCGTGCCGGCGAAGGCGGACTGGCCGGCAATCGCCGGCGTGGACGGCCGATTGAGCTGCCCGACGCCCGCGATCACGAAGTCTGCGACGATCTCGGTGCCGTCCGCGCAAGCCAGCGCCCACGTGTTGCCGGTCTCGTCATACGCGATCCGCGTGACTTCTGCGTTGAAGCGGCAGTGCGGCAGCAAGCCGTGCTTGATGGCGAGTTCGGTCGAGTAACCGAGCAGCTCGGACTGCCAGGCGAAACGCCGGCTCCAGTCGGTCTTCTGCGCGAACGAGAAGCTGTACAGGAACGAGGGCGCGTCACAGGACGCGCCGGGGTAGGTGTTGTCGCGCCACGTGCCGCCGAGCGTGGCGGCCTTTTCGAGGATCACGAAATCGTGCAGGCCGGCCTGCTTGAGGCGCATTCCCATGCACAGGCCTGAATGCCCGGCGCCGATGATCGCGATGTGGGTGCGGCGTGCTTCCGTTGCCTCGGTCATGCGGTGTCTCCGGCTGGCATCGTTTCGTGCTGGCAGCCCAAGCTTGCCGCCGTCAGCGCAACTCCGCCAGATAGGACGTTCCGCCGAGCGCGTACATCTGCCGCTGGATCCAGGCCTGTCGCTTCCTGACGTAGTTCGACGGCGCCGCGGCCTTGAAGCGCGTGGGAGCAGGCAGAACTGCCGCGAGCAGCGCGGCCTCCGAACGAGTCAGGTTCGCCGCGTCCTTGTGGAAATAGCGGCGGCTGGCGGCCTGTACGCCGTACGTGCCACGCCCGAACTCGGCGATGTTCAGGTAGACCTCGAGGATGCGCTGTTTGCTCCAGAAGGTCTCGATCAGCACGGTAATGCCAGCCTCGAGACCCTTGCGGAACCAGCTCTGCCCGCGCCACAGGAAGATGTTCTTGGCCACCTGCTGCGAGATCGTGCTGGCGCCGCGCACGCGGCGGCCGCGTTCCCGGTCCGCCAGCGCCTTGTCGATCTGCTTGAAGTCGAACCCGCGGTGGTGGGGAAACTTCTGGTCCTCGGCGGCGATCACCGCGACGGCGGCGTACTTCGAGATCTGGTCCCAGTCGACCCAGTCGTGACTGAAATCGTAGCCTTTCTCGCGCGAGAACAGCGCGCCCACACGGTCCGTGAGCATGAAGGTCGTGAACGGTGGGTCGAGCCAGCGGAACGCGACCACGGTGACCAGCGTCAGTGCCGCCCAGGCGAGCCCTGCGAACAGCAGGCCGCGCAGGATCCGGCCCGCCAGCCCGCGCCGACGTTTCGCCATGCGTGTTGCCCCGGAGGAGGGTGCGGAATGCTGCGTGGATTACTGCGCGGCGGTGACGCGTTTCGCGCTGACGACCTTGATCGGCTCGACCGGCACGTCGTCGTGCATGCCGCGCCGGCCCGTCTTGACCTTGGCCATGGCGTCGATCACCGGCATGCCCTCGGAAACGCAGCCGAACACGGCATAGCCGGCGCCGCCGCGACCCGGGTCGAGGTTGGAGTTGTCGACCAGGTTGATGAAGAACTGCGAGGTGGCGCTGTGCGGATCGTTGGTGCGCGCCATGGACAGCGTGCCGCGCCGGTTCTTGACGCCGTTGTCGGCTTCGTTCTTGATCGGCGCGCGCGTCGACTTCTGCTTCATGTCCTCGGTCATGCCGCCGCCCTGCACGACGAAGCCCGGGATCACGCGATGGAAGACGGTGCCGTCGAAATGACCGGCGTCCACGTAGTCGAGGAAGTTCTGCACCGTGACGGGTGCGTCCTTGTCGAAGAGTTCGATCGTGAACGCGCCGAGCGAAGTTTCGAATCGGATCATGGCTGCGTGACCTGCCTGCGAAAAGTGGAACGAAAGTGGGTGCGCATAGTGAACGGGCGGCGGCTCGATGTCACGCTACCAGGGCGTCCCGGCCAGCGGCCTGCGGTGCAGCGGTCAAGACCGGCCAGATCCTGGTGGGTCGTGACGTCGGCGAACCCCGCCGCACGCAGCAGTTCGTGTACGGCGAGGCCCTGCCGGTCCCCGTGCTCGACGACCAGCCAACCTCCTGGCGACAGGTGATCGCCCGCCGTGCCGGTGATCTCCCGCAATGCCTCGAGCCCGTCCGTCCCCCCGAACAACGCACCGTGCGGTTCGAAGCGGCGCACGGCTGGTTCGACGCGATCGTCGGATTCGGCGATGTACGGAGGATTGCTGGCGATCAGGTCGAACCGTTCCTCCGCGACCGGATCGAACCAGTTGCCCGTCCTGAACTGCACGTTGGCGAGGCCGAGTCGTCGCGCGTTGCGCCGCGCCACGGCGGTGGCCGCCGCGGAGATGTCCGTGCCAACGACCTTGGTGCGTGGCAGTTCGCTGGCAAGAGCCAGTGCAATCGCACCGCTGCCCGCAGCGAGGTCCAGCACCCGCGCGTCCTGGTCGCGCGGGAGGTGGGTCAGGGCGACTTCGACGACGAGTTCGGTCTCGGGTCGTGGAATGAGCACGTCCGGCGTGACCTCGAGCGGCAGCGACCAGAATTCCTTCTCGCCGAGGACGTAGGCCACCGGTTCGCCGTGCGAGCGCCGCGTGACATAGGCCTCATAGCGGTCCGTAGCTTCGCAGTCGAGGATGCGTTCCTCGGGGTGGGCCATGATCCAGGCGCGCGACTTGCCGAGCGCGGCGGCAAGCAGGATCTCGGCTTCGTGCCGTGGGTCGTCCGCGACCCGCGGCAGGCGCGCAATGCCTTCGTCGATCAGCCGGGAGACTTCGGTAGCCATGCGATGTGTGGCTGGCGACCAGCGATCACTCCAGCTGCGCCAGCTGCTCTGCCTGCCATTCCTGCTGCAGCGGGCCGATCACGTCGGCGAGGGCGCCTTCCATGACCGAGGGCAGCTGGTACAGCGTCAGGTTGATGCGGTGGTCCGTCACGCGCCCCTGCGGATAGTTGTAGGTGCGGATCCGCTCGGAGCGGTCGCCCGTGCCCACCTGCAGCTTGCGCTCCTGCGCCTGCTGCGCCGACTGCTTCTGCCGTTGCGCTTCCAGCAGGCGCGCCCGCAGCAGCGACATCGCGCGCGAGCGGTTCTTGTGCTGCGAGCGTTCGTCCTGGCACTCCACTACGACACCCGTCGGGAGGTGAGTGATGCGGATGGCCGAATCGGTCTTGTTGACGTGCTGGCCGCCAGCACCCGAGGCGCGGAACGTGTCGACGCGCAGTTCGGCGGGATTGATCGGCAGGTCCTCGATCTCCTCGAGTTCCGGCAGGATCGCGACCGTGCACGCCGAGGTGTGGATGCGGCCCTGTGCTTCCGTGGCCGGCACGCGCTGCACGCGGTGCGCGCCCGATTCGAACTTGAGCTTCGAGTACGCACCGCGGCCCACGACACGGCTGATGATTTCCTTGTAGCCGCCGTGCTCGCCCGCGCTTTCGCTCAGCACTTCGACCTTCCAGCCCTGCCGCTCGGCATAGCGCGAATACATGCGGAACAGGTCGCCGGCGAAAATCGCGGCTTCGTCACCCCCGGTGCCGGCGCGGATTTCCAGGAATATGTTGGAGTCGTCGCGCGGATCCTTCGGGACGAGCAGGCGCGTGAGTTCGAGGCCTTCCGCGTCGATCCGCTCGCGCAGTTCGCGGGCTTCATCCGCTGCCAGTTCGCGCATCTCGACGTCGGCGCCGGACGCCATTTCCTCCGCAGCACGCAGTTCGCCTTCAAGCCGGGAAAATTCGCTGAACCGCTGCGCAACGGGCTCGAGCCGCGAGTATTCCATCGAGAGGTCGCGGAACTGGCCCTGTTTCGCAATCACGCCGGGATCGGCGAGCAGCGCGCCCACTTCCTCGAAACGCTCGACCGTCCTCTCGAGACGGCGTCGGATCGAATCTTTCATCAATCGTGCGGCTGATCGAGCCGGTAGATGTCGGCGATCGTCTCGATGATCTCGCCGTCGCCGGTCTCCGCCGCGTCGCGCAGCCGCTGGCTGGGTGCGTGGATGAGCCGGTTGGTGAGCGTATTGGCGAGAAAGCTCAGGACCTCGTCCTGGCTCTTGCCGTGGGCGAGCATCAACCGCGCCTGTTCGAGCGTGCGCTGGCGCGTGCGGTCCGCGTCCTCGCGCAGGCGGCGGATGAGCGGCGCGGCGTCGCGCGTGCGCAGCAGATGCACGAAACGCTCGACCTCGGCGTCGATCAGTGCGCCGGCTTCCCGCGCAGCCTGGCGGCGCCCCTCGAGGTTTTCGTTGACGACCGACTGCAGGTCGTCGACCGTGAACAGGTAGACGTCCTCGAGTTCGGCCACGTCGGCGTCGATGTCGCGCGGCACCGCGATGTCCACCATGAACATCGGGCGGCGCTTGCGCGCGCGCAGCGCCTGCTCCGTCATGTGTCGCGTGATGATCGAGTGCGGGGCGGCCGTGGAAGCGACGACGATGTCGGCTTCCTTCAGGTGGTTGGGAATCTCGTCGAGGCCGATCGCGAATCCGTGGAATTCGGCGGCCAGTTCGCGCGCACGGTCGACGCTGCGGTTGGCGATGATCATCCGGCGCAGGCCATCGGCGTACAGGTGCCTTGCCGCGAGCGCAACGGTCTCGCCTGCGCCCACCAGGAGCGCAGTCCGGTTGTCGAAGCTCGCGAAAACGGTGCGCGCCATCGCCACGGCGGCCGAGGCCACGGATACGGCGTTGGCGCCGATCTTGGTTTCGGTGCGCACTCGCTTTGCTACCGAGAACGCGGACTGGAACAGGCGGTTCAGCACCGGGCCGGTGGTGCCCGCTTCCTGCGCGAGCCGGTAGGCATCCTTGAGCTGGCCGAGGATCTGCGGCTCGCCGAGCACCATCGAGTCGAGGCCCGACGCCACCGAGAACGCGTGATTGACGGCCTTGTCCTCGTCGTGGTGATAGAGACTGTGGTGCAACGGCACGCCGAGTCCGTGGTACCGCTGCAGCCACTCCCCGAGTTCGGCCTGGCCGAGATTCTCGGCGACGCAATAGAGCTCGGTCCGGTTGCACGTCGAGACGATGACAGTCTCCTGGACGTCCGGCAGGTTTCGCAGTTGCTGCAACGCTTCCGGGATGCGAGCCGGCTCGAAGACCACGCGCTCACGGACTTCGACCGGAGCGGTGCGGTGGTTGATGCCGACGACGACGAGAGACATCCGGGACCTGGGCTGGAAAGACGCGAAATTCTGGGTGAACGGACCCCGCAACACAAGCTGCGGTGAGCTTCGGCTATAGTGCCGATGCCATGCCAATCCGCATTATCCGTGTCTGCCGTAGCGCCCTCGGCGCGATCTTCCTCGGTTTGCTCGTGGCTTGCGCCGCGACGGACACCGCCAGCCCCGGTGACGCGGGCGATGAAATCTTGCCCGAAGCCCGCCTGGCCGGAGCAGAAGCCGCGTTCGACCGGGGCGAGTATCCGGCCGGCGCGCGGATGTACCGCGAGGCCGCCCAGCGCTCCGACGACGAGATGATCGCCGAACAGGCCACGCGCGCCGCGTTCGATCACACCCAGCTGCGGGAGGCTGCGCTGGCCGCCGACCGCTGGCTGGAGATCAACCCGACCAGCGAGAACGCGCATCGCTACGCTGGCATCGTCGCACTCAAGCTGCATCGGCTCGATGACGCGGAAGCACAGTTCGGTTACCTGCTCGACACCGTCTACATCAGCCCGGCCGCGGGGTTCCTGGCGTTGCTGCCCGTGATCGGCGACGAAGGTGTCGCGACCGACGTCATGGAACTCTTCCGGCGCCTCTCGGCCCGGCACCCCGGCGTCGGTGAGGGGCACTACGCCTACGGCAGCGCAGCCCTGCGGGCCGACAATTTCGCGGTCGCCGGGAAATCCGCGGAGACGGCCGTGGCCAAGGCGCCGTTCTGGAAGCCCGCGAAGATGCTGCGCGCGCGCACGCTGATTGCGACCGGCAAGGACGACGAGGGTCTCGCCATCGCGCGCGACCTCGTCACCGCACCGGATTCCGATGTCGGCACGCACCTCGAGTACGCGCTGCTGCTGTCGGCGACGGGCCGTGACCAGGAGGCGAGGGCAATGCTCACGCCCTACACCACCGGCAAGACCGTGGTGCCGGGAGCGATCCGCACGCTGGGTGCGATGGAACTCGATGCCGACAACCTCGACGCGGCGTCGGTGCAGTTCGAAAACCTGCTGGCTACGGGCGCCCAGTCGTATGAGGCATTGTATTTCCTCGGCGTGATTGCCGAGCGGCGCAAGGACACGGACCGTGCCTTGCGCTATTACTCGCGCGTTGCCGGCGGCGACTACAATCTCGCGGCACAGCAGCGAGTGGCGCGCATCAAGGCCGAGCAGTCGGGTACCGACGCCGGCGTCACTCACCTCGACGAGCTCGCCCGCACGCAGCCGCAGCTGGCGCCCGCCGTCTTTTCGGCGAAGGCAGGCCTGCTGGAGTATCGCGGCGACACGCGCCGCGCGGCGCAGGTGTTCGAGGAAGGCCTCGCGCGGTATCCGGACGCGCTCGAGCTGCGGCTGAACCGGGCGTTCTTCCTCGAGCGCACGGGCAAGGAAGACGCCGCTGTCCGCGACCTGCGCGCGTTGCTTGCCGAACGTCCCGGCGATGCCCACGTGCAGAACGCGCTCGGCTACACGCTGGCCGACAGCGGCAGGAACCTGCCCGAGGCGCGCGAGCTCCTCACGGCTGCACTGGCCCAGTCGCCCGACAACGCGGCCACGCTCGATAGCATGGGTTGGCTGCTGTACAAGGAAGGCAATTACCCCGCGGCGCTCGACCACCTGCAGCGTGCCAACGAGTCGGGCGCCGACCCGGAGATCGACCTGCACATCGGCGAAGTGCAGTGGGCGATGGGCGACCAGAAGGCGGCCCGCGCCACGTGGAAAGCGGCGCTCGAGAAAGCGCCCGCGAACGAGAAACTGCGCACGCGGATCGAGCGCGCCGGTCCCTGAGCCACGGGCAGGCACATGTTGCGCATGCGTCCGTCGTTCGCGGCCCTGGCTTGTGCGCTGTTCGTGACAGGCTGTGCGACGACGCCCGTCGGCGGCCCGTCCGATTCGCGCCCGGCCGACCCCGGGCAACTCACGCAATGGATCGCCAAGGGACGCATCGCCCTCGCTGCGCAAGGGGAAGGCGGCAGCGGCAGCTTCGTCTGGCAGCAGCGCTCCGAGCGCACCGAGCTCACCTTGCGCGGGCCGTTGGGTGCGGGTGGATTGGCGCTGGTCACGGACGGCACGACGATCGAACTGTCTGACGGCGCAGGTCAGCCCCTCAATGGCGAGGCGGCGCGGGCCGAACTCGAGCGCCGACTCGGCGTGAAGCTGCCCCTGGCCGAACTGCGTTACTGGATGCTCGGTGGGCCGGCACCCGAAGGTCCGGGCAGCGGGCCCGTGCAAACCAGCTCGGGTTCGGTACCTGGGTTTGTCCAGGGCGGCTGGGTCGTCAGTTATGAGGAGCTGACATCCCAGGCGGGTTGGAGCCTGCCGGCACGCCTGACGGCAACGACAAACGGGGCGCGGGTGAGGATCATCGTCGACGACTGGATCCTGCCGGCTCCATGAACCGCTCGCTGGGACACCCCGCGTCGTGGCCCGCGCCGGGCAAGCTGAACCTGTTCCTGCACGTCGTGGGGCGCCGCTCTGACGGCTATCACGAGCTGCAGACCGCGTTTCAGTTCATCGACCTGTCGGACTCGATTCACTTTTTCCAGCGCCCGCCCGGCGTCATTGAAAGGTTAGGCGCTCTCCCTGGGGTCGCAGCCGAGGACGACCTCGTCGTGCGAGCCGCCCGTTGCCTGGCCGCTGCCGCGACGGAAGCCGGGGTGCCCCTCAGGCAGGGAGTGGCGATCGAGGTCGAGAAAGCGCTCCCGATGGGTGGTGGGGTGGGAGGTGGAAGCTCAGATGCCGCCACTGTCCTCGTCGCATTGAACCAATTATGGGGAACTGGCTTCAGTGCCGAACGACTGGCCGAGCTCGGCTTGGGCCTTGGCGCCGACGTTCCTGTGTTCGTGCATGGCCACGCGGCCTGGGCCGAGGGCGTGGGTGAACGCCTGGTGCCGGTCGACTTCCCGGAGCCGGTCTACCTGCTGCTGCAGCCCGGGGTCACCATCAGCACGGCCGAAGTCTTCAAAGCCCCTGAATTGACAAGGGATTCTCCGGTCATCACAATTGCCGGCTTCCTGCAGACCGGCGGTCGGAACGATTGCGAACCCGTGGTCCGGCGTCGGTACCCGGTTGTCGCGGGCGCGCTCGACTGGCTCGGTCGCCACGGACCCGCACGACTCACGGGCACCGGCTCCTGTGTCTTCGCACCGATGACTGATGCGACGCATGCGGCCGCTGTGCTCGCGGACAAGCCAGGCGAGTGGCGGGGATGGGTTACGCACGGCCTCAACCAGTCGCCGCTCACTGCGCGTTTGCAGTTCGAGCGCCAGTTCGGGCCGGGCTGATGCAGTTGGTGACGGCGCGAGGGCGGTACGACGACGGGCTTGGGCAACGAATGCGTTGGGGTGTCGCCAAGTGGTAAGGCAGCGGGTTTTGATCCCGCCATTCGGAGGTTCGAATCCTTCCACCCCAGCCAACCGGGATTACGGGAGAGGCACGTAGATGGACGGCCCCATGATGGCGGTGTTCACGGGCAACGCGAACCCGCAGCTCGCGCAGGACATCGCGCGATACCTGCAGGTGCCGCTGGGCCGTGCCCACGTTGGTCGTTTCAGCGACGGCGAAGTCACGGTCGAGCTGATGGAGAACGTGCGCGGGCGCGACGTCTTCATCCTGCAGTCGACGTGCCCGCCGGCGAACGACCACTTGATGGAACTGCTGTTGATGGTGGATGCGTGCCGGCGCGCTTCGGCCGCCCGCATCACCGCGGTGATGCCGTATTTCGGCTACGCCCGCCAGGATCGACGTCCGCGCGCCACGCGCGTCGCGATCACGGCAAAGGTGGTGGCCAACATGGTCGCCGGCGTGGGTGTGCATCGGATGCTGACGGTCGACCTGCACGCGGACCAGATCCAGGGGTTCTTCGACATCCCCGTGGACAACGTGTACTCGTCGCCGGTGCTGCTTGGCGAGGTGTGGCGGCAGAAGTACGCCGACCTGGTGGTGGTGTCGCCGGACGTCGGTGGCGTGGTGCGCGCACGAGCGATCGCGAAGCGCCTCGACGACGCGGACCTCGCGATCATCGACAAGCGCCGCCCGCGGGCCAACGTGTCGGAAGTGATGAACATCATCGGCGAGGTCGAGGGCAAGAGCTGCGTCCTCGTCGACGACATGGTGGATACCGCGGGCACGCTGTGCCAGGCGGCGAAGGCGTTGAAGGACCATGGCGCGAAGCGCGTTGCGGCCTACATCACCCACCCGGTGCTTTCAGGCCCCGCGGTGGACCGCATCGAGGCCTCGGCGCTCGACGAGCTGGTGGTGACGGACACGATCCCGCTGCGTGAGAACGCGCTGGCGTGCCGCAAGATCCGCCAGCTGTCGGTCGCGGGCCTGCTGGCCGAGACGATGCGTCGAATCCGGGATGAAGAGTCGGTGAGTTCGCTGTATCTGGATTGAAAAGGGGATAGGGGATGGGGGTTGGGGGATAGTCGGAACGCGCAGTGCGCGCAGAATGCTCACGCGAGGCGGCGCAGCCGCTCCTGGGTTCGACTATCCCCCAACCCCCATCCCCTAACCCCTTTGCTGGTGTCGTCGAGTACTGGTCGCGGACTCGACGGCTTGTTGTTGTCAATTGGAGATGCTTATGAAAACCGCATTCGAACTCGTCGCCGAGTTCCGTGACGCGCAGGGCAAAGGTGCGAGCCGCCGCCTGCGTCACGCGAACAAGGTCCCGGCCATCCTCTACGGTGGCCACCGTGATCCGCGCGCGCTGTCGCTCGATCACACCAGGCTGCTGCTGCTGCTCGACAACGAGCGCTTCTACTCGACGATCATCAACCTGAAGGTCGGCGAACTGAACCAGGCGGCGATCCTCAAGGACGTGCAGCGTCACCCGGCGAAGAACGCAATCGTCCACATCGACCTGCAGCGCGTCCTCGACGACGAGAAGATCCGCATCACGATCCCGCTGCACTTCAAGGGCGAGGCCGGCTCGCCGGGCGTCAAGAAGGGCGGCGTCGTTTCGCACCTGCGCAACGAAGTCGAGATCACCTGCTTGCCGAAGGACCTGCCGGAGTTCGTCGAAGTCGACCTGTCGGCCGTCGACCTGAACCAGATGCTGTACCTCGCCGATCTCAAGGTGCCGGCCGGCGTCGAGATCCCCGAGTTGACGCACGGTCGCAACGCGCCGATCGTCTCGATCCACCACGCGCGCGCAGCCGAAGAACCGGAAGCAGCGGCAGGCGTCGAGGCGGCAGCGGGTGCCGCTCCTGCGGCGGCTCCTGCGGCGGGCGCGGCAGCGGCGGCCAAGCCGGCGGCGGCAAAGCCTGCTGAAGCCAAGAAGGACGCCAAGAAGTAACGCGAACGCTCCGGCCGCAGCAATGCGGTCGGAGAGAGCGGGCCGCCCTGCACGGGGCGGCCCGATTTTCGTTTTTCTCCAGGCAGAACGATCATCATGGCCGGCACACCGCTGCAGATCGTGGTCGGGCTCGGTAATCCGGGACCCGAACACCGGCTCACGCGCCACAACGCGGGATTCTGGTTCGTCGACGCGCTTGCCTATCGGCAAGGCGTGCAGTTTCGTGCGCATGCGCGCTACCAGGGCGAGATCGCCAAGGTGGTCGTCGAGGGCACGGAGCTGGTGCTGCTGAAGCCGCAGACGTACATGAACCGCAGCGGCCTTTCGATCCGCGCGTTGATGGACTACATCAAGGCGCCCGTGTCGGCAGTGCTCGTCGTGCACGACGATCTCGACCTGCCGTGCGGCGTCGCGCGACTCAAGCTCGGCGGCGGCCACGGCGGTCACAACGGCCTGCGCGACGCCATCACCCACTGCGGTGCCGATTTCTGGCGGTTGCGTCTCGGAGTCGGACATCCGGGCGACAAGTCACAAGTCATCGATTACGTGCTGCAGCGCGCGCGGCCGGCCGAGGAAAACGCCATCGTCGACGCAATCGATGCCGGTCTCGACTCGCTCGCCGTGCTGCTGCGCGACGGCGCCGAGAAGGCGATGAACCGCCTCCATACGAAAGCGATCAGCGAGTAACAATACGAAAATGGGCATCAAGTGCGGCATCGTCGGTCTTCCCAACGTGGGCAAGTCGACGCTCTTCAATGCGGTCACGCAGGCGCAGAACGCAGCGGCCGCGAACTATCCGTTCTGCACGATCGACCCGAACGTGGGTGTCGTGCCGGTGCCGGACCTGCGCCTGCAGGCGCTCGCCGCGATCGTCAAGCCCGAAAAGATCCTGCCAACCACCGTCGAATTCGTCGACATCGCGGGCCTCGTGGCCGGTGCATCGAAAGGCGAAGGCCTCGGCAACAAGTTCCTCGCGCACATCCGCGAGACCGACGCCATCGCGCACGTGGTGCGCTGTTTCGTCAACGACGACATCGTGCACGTAGCGGGCAGGATCGACCCGGTCAGCGACATCGACGTGATCAACACCGAACTCGCGCTCGCCGATCTCGACACCGTCGAGCGTGCGCACCGCCGCGCTGAGAAGGATGCCAAGGCCGGCGACAAGGACGCCGTGCGCCTGCGCGACGTGCTGAAGCGCATGCAGGATCATCTCGACGCGGGCAAGCCGGCGCGCACGCTGCCGCTGGACCCGATCGCCGAGCGTCCCCTCCTGCGCGAATACCACCTGATCACGCTCAAGCCGCTGATGTACGTGGCCAACGTGGCCGAGGGCGGCTTCGAGAACAATCCGTACCTGGATGCCGTGCGCGAACGCGCCGCGACCGAAGGCGCGGATGTCGTCCCCGTGTGCGCGGCGATCGAGGCGGAAATTGCGCAGCTCGACCCAGGCGATCGCATGGCGTTCCTCGAGGAGCTGGGCCTGCACGAGCCCGGCCTCGATCGCGTGATCCGCGCCGCGTATCACCTGCTAGGGCTGTTGACGTTCTTCACCGCGGGTGTGAAGGAAGTACGCGCCTGGACCACGCACGTCGGCGCGCACGCGCCGCAGGCGGCCGGCGAGATCCACACGGATTTCGAAAAGGGCTTCATCCGCGCCGAAGTGATCGCCTACAACGACTTCATCGCCTGCAAGGGTGAGCAGGGCGCAAAAGAGGCGGGCAAGATGCGGCTCGAGGGCAAGGAGTACGTCGTCCGCGAAGGCGACGTCATGCACTTCCGCTTCAACGTCTAGTCCGGCTCGCTCGTCGCGGCAACCAGGCTTTCAATCCGGCATGTCCTGTCGCGCTTGGAAAGGCAGACACGCGCGCGCCATGACATACCGGATCGCGCGCCATGGCTGCCGCGCGACCGGGCCGCGCCTCAATGCGGCACGGCGTCCTTGACGGCGTCCAGCGCGTCCTTCAAGCCGAACTTCTTTTTCTTCTTCGGCTGCTCGGGCGACGTGCCATCGCTCGACGAGCCTTCACCGCCGGCCGCGGAGCCGTCCTCGGCCGCGCCGCCGCCGCCGCCCATTGCGGGCATGCCCAGCATCGTGAACGCCACCGACTTCACGCGCACCTTCAGCGCCCATTCGGGCTCATAGGCAATCTTCGGGTCGGTCGGGCGCGGCGGATGGGACAGGTTGAGTTCCGTGCCATAGGCAATCATGCGCAGCATCGCACCCGACGGTTCCTCGCCATCGCCGAAGATGCCCTTCGGCACGTCGCAACGGGTCGTCGTCGGTGGCAGCAGCACTTTTTCCTTCAGCCACTGGTCGACCGACTTGTTGGTCTGGTAGTCGACCAGGCCGAAGCCGGAGTCCGGCAGTTCGCTCGACGTCCACAGCGTCATTTCGGCTCCGTCGCCGGATTCGTCGCCCTTGCCGCCCATTGCCGCGATGAAGTAGCCACGGGCCGTGGGCAGCGCTTGCCAGCTGAGCTGCGTCACGCCTTCGGCCTGCGCTTGCTGCAGGGAAATCGGCGGCATGATGTCCTGCGCCGGCGGCAGCGTGAACTTGAAGCTTTCAGGCACGCCCTCGCCGCTGAACGCATGCGCTCCTGCGAGCGATGCGCCATCGGGCACGAGGCGGTTGTCGGTGGGATTCGGCCAGACGGGACGCCCCGGTGCAGAATGCGTGCCGCGTTGCGTGGCGCGCCGGCCTTTGAAGATGTCTCCAAATTCCTTGATCGTGCTCGTCTCGAAGTCCACGACCTTCGGTTGCCCCGGCCGGATGGCCGTGCCGCAACCCCAGTACAGCTTGATCTTGCCCTTGGGTTGCTCGGTCGGCTCTTCGATCGTGTCGTCGCCGCGGTCGGTGGGTACCGGCTTGGCCTGGGGCAGTACCTTGAGTTGCAGCGTCGGCTCGAGCTTGCTGCCCGGGGGCACGGCCTGCAGGGCCTCGGCGAGGCTCGGGTTGCGGCTGGTGCGCAGCGTCACGTCGACGTAGCTGCCGCTGCCGCCCGCGCGCGTCAGCCCGAACTGGTTACCCTTTCTTCTTGCCGCCGAACAGTGCCGACATCGGCGTGTCGCCGCCACCGCCACCCATCATCATGCCGGCGATGCCGCCCATGCCGCCGGGGGATGCGAACGTGGCGATGTCGATCCAGCCCTGGGAAATCGGGGGCTTGTCGGGCGGGCGGGCCGGCGCAGGCTGTTGTGCCCGAACAGCAGGCGCACACACGGCAGACAGGAGGGCGCTGGTCACAAGTAAACGCTGCATGCTGGTCGAGGGGTGCTTCACGGCGGTGTCCTCCGGACGGATGACCTTTTGTTCTACGCCCAAGTTTCGCACGATGCCTCGCTGGCGGCACCTGCCGAAAGCCGTCCCTCAACTTGACGCGGAGCCCGCCCCTACGGACAATTCGCGGTCCCCAGCGGCCCGCATCCTGTCCGGCCGCGACCCGAACCTCGTGGTGAGGTAGCTCAGACGGTTAGAGCGAGGGATTCATAACCCCTAGGTCGGGAGTTCGATTCTCCCCCTCACCACCA
>CAVOWK010000009.1:0-59224 GCA_963700045.1 uncultured Gammaproteobacteria bacterium | reverse complement strand
TTCGTCCGCCGCGGGCGTTGGTGCCGGCGCGGTTGCGGGGACGGAAGCCGCCGGCTTTGCGTCCGCGGCGGTATCGGCCACGGGCGCTTCCTTGCGCTGGCAGCCCAGGGCTGCGATCAATGCGATGCCCGCACAGGAGACTATCAACAGGCGAGAAAGCAACGTGGGCGAGGTCGTCATGCGGGTCACCTGGCAGGCGGGGAGTGCCTCATTTTACACGGGACGCCTCAACAGTCCGCATCGTGCAGGCGGGCCTTCGCTTCACGCCAGCGATCCCACAGCCTGCCGGCCTCGCGCGCCCAGTAGCCGGTCCGCATGCGCGAATCGAGGCTGTCGAGCGTCGCCTGCAGTCTCTGGCAGGTCGCCGCGTGTTCCTCTTGCGCAGAGTCGGGGTCGACATCCTCGCGCCCGGCCAGATTTCTGCGGCTCGCCGCCGATGGCTGCCTGGCGTCGCGGAGCTCCGGCGACGCTCCAGCTGCCGCGGGCGCCGCGCCCACCTTCAGTTCGCGCACTTCCGGCAGGGGGCCGCACGGACGGTCAGAAAACGTGACCAGGCCTGGCGCGACGCAACTGTAGACGAGCCGGCGTGTCGGTTGCGCGCGTGGCTTGACCGGCTCGAGCACGACGGCACCGCCGCCCCCCGGCGGACCATCGACAGTCGGCAGCTGCCGCGCGCGCGGCGTGACCGGCTCGAGCACGACGGTGCCACCACCCCCCGTCGGACTATCGACGGCTGGCAACAGCAGCGTGTTGGCGGCGTGCGGTGACGTGGGCAGCACGAGTATCGCCTGTGCAGCGAGGAGCAGGCGGACGGCAGGATGTGTCACGGTGAACCCTCCATGGACCGGAAGGCCATGCTCGGGTCAGCGCTGGTGGATGTCGTGCGCGATTCGTCGCGCGTGCGCGCAAATTAACGTCTGTCCTCGTGTCGGTCACGAGCCCGTCATGCGCGGGACCGCGCCTCAGGCGCGTCCAACGTTCGAGTCGGTCGGTGCGTGGAAGTACTGGCTCTCGGCCGAGAACTGTTCGACCAGCCGGCGCAATTCGGCCATGCGGGCGTCGGCGGTGCCGATCGCCAGGCAGTCCTCGCAACGGGGGTCGCCGCAGGGCTGGCGCGTGTACAGCCAATACTGCACGGCTCCCGCAAGCAGGCCATCCGCGATGTCCCACAAGTCGGCTTTGTCGTCGCCGTCCGCGATCTGGTTGCCGAGGTCGACGGCACGACTGAAGGCCTGGTCGAACGGTTCGGAGTCTTCGATTTGCGTGTTGGCGGTCACGTTGGGAAATGCAGTCAGGAGACCAGTCGCAATGATACCAGACATGCCTGCCTGATCGTTGTCGAAATGTACAAAAACTGCTTATAAATCAGGTAATTCTGGCACTTCAGATACCGGCCTTGGCGAGCGCGTCGACGAAGGCGCGGACGGCGCCGGCCAGCCCAGGGTGTTCCGTTTCGAGGCGCACCGCGGCGTTTTCAAGCGCGTCGGCTGGCGCAAGCTCCTGAACGGAGCCGGCCTGGCCCTGCGGCGCCAGTGCCCGCTGGATATCCGCCAGCGCCGCCTCGAGCAGCGCACGCTGTTGCGGGTCGAGTTGCGGGTCGTCCGCCAACTCGCGGTGCAGGTCGCGCAGCGTCTGTTGCAGGTCGTTCATCGCTTGTCTCCGCCGAAGCCCATGGCGACGAGTGTAGCAGCGGCCGGTATCGCCCCGGCTGTGGAAACACCGGACGCCGCTACGTCGCGTCCCACTAGAATGGGGGCCTCGAAGACCGGGAGCACCGCATGAATTTGTCCACCAGGTTGTCTTGGGTACCGCTGCTGGCAATGGCCACGCTGTTCGCCGCGCCGCTGGCGGCGCAGGCCGACTCGCCACGCTTTGAATTCACGCCTTTCGTTGGTGGTCGAATGGGTGGTGGTTTCGACGTCACGGCCGCGGACGGCACCAGCAGTTCGGTGGACCTCGACGCCGGCGTGAGCTTCGGGCTCGATCTCGGGCTGTATCGTGATGACCGGTCCTTCTATGAACTGCTCTATTCGACGCAGACGACGAGCTTCGACTCGACGGACCCGTTGCTTGACCGTGTCGACCTGCGCGTCGACTACCTGCAGTTCGGCGGCACCGCCTTTTTTCCGCAGGACAGCGATCACTTCATGCCTTACCTGTCGCTCACGATCGGCGCGACGCTGATGGAGCCGGACAGCGGCGCCTACGACTCCGAGACCAGGTTTTCGGGCAGCATTGGCGGCGGCTTCCGCATTCCGTTCAATGACAACGTCTCGCTCAACCTGGGCGTGCGTGGCTACCTGACGCTGCTCGATTCCGATTCGAGCCTGTTCTGCGTCAGCGATGCGGAGGGGGCCGGCTGCCTCCTGCGATCCTCGGGCAGCACGTTCTTCCAGGCGGAAGGCCTGCTGGGGCTCAGCGTCCGGTTCTGAGGGTGGCTGCAACCGGTCGGGCTCATAGCGCGGGGACCGAGCTCGCATCCTCCAGCTCGGGTGGCGATTCCGTGAACAGCACGCGCAGGCGCAGGCCCACCTGCTCCTGCGGCGTGAGCCCGCTGCGGTCGTGCATGACGCGCACCAGCGAGGCCGGATCGTCCGTGATGATGTTATCGACGTCGCGCTCGATCATGCGCAGCATCACCTCGGGCTTGTTCACGGTCCAGACGTGGACCTTCTTGCCGGCGGCCCTGGCCTGGCCCACGAGGCTCGCGGTCGCGCGTGCGGAATTCAGGCTGACGAAGTCGGTATCGGTCTTGATGACGTTGCCGACCGCCGCCGTCACGATCAAGCCGGTCTCGAGGCTCGGCTGCAGCCGTTCGACCTGCTGCAGCGATGAGTGGTCGAGCGAGGTGATCACGACCTGGTCGAGGAACCGGACTTCACGCAGCAGGTCGACGACCGCCGCCGCCAGCTGCGGGTCCGGCACGTTGTATTTCAGCTCGATGTTGATGCGGAACCTGCCACGGGCGTAATCGATCACTTCGGCCAGCGTCGGTACGCGCTCACCCGCGTACTGCTGTCCGCGCTTGCTGCCAATGTCGATCGCCTGGATCTCGGCGAGCGTCAGGTCCTTCACCTTGCGCGGGTCGCCGCCCATGCGCAGCAGGTCGCCGTCGTGGATCACGACGATCGCGCCGTCGCGCGTGCGCTGCACGTCGAGTTCGACGAAGTGGGCGCCAGCCTCGTACGCTTCGCGGAAAGCGGCCAGCGAATTCTCCGGCGCCCGCATCGAGGCGCCGCGATGAGCCGTCACGGCGACGTCCTCACGCACGTCCAGGCGTTGCAGCAGGAAAATCATCGCGAGTGCGGCCAGCGCCGCGACGACCAGCGCGGCCAGCAGGAGCGGTCGACCCACGCGTGCACCCGTCGCATCGGCGACCGAGTCTGCCGGTGCCTGGAGCAGGATCGGTGCTTCACGCCGCTCGGCGTACATGCGGGTCGCCAGGAACTGGTGACCCGCGAACTGCAGCGTCGCGTAGATGAAGCTGAAGGCGATGGTCACGGCCATGAAGAGCGCGACCAGCGGCAGGACGCGCTGCGGGTCGACGCCGGCCCAGCTCAGCGCAAAGCCGGTAAGGTAACGTCCGACGCGCAGGCAGACAGCGGCGAGCGATGCCAGGCACAACCACCACAGCAGCAGCGGCGTGATCGACTGCAGCAGTCGTCCCTCGAGCATGCGCTCGCTCGCGAGCAGCACGTCGGCTGGCTTCAGGGCGTGGAACATCGCGATCGGCATCGCGAAAATCCAGCGTGCGAACTGCGCCAGCACCACGAACGCGAACCCCGCGCCGGCGATGCCCGCTGCCAGCAACGCGCGGCGCCATTCCGGCGGCGTTTCCGACAGGTAGTAGTTGACGTCGCGCCCGGCGAGCGTCGTGAACCAGACGATTGCGATGATCGCAAGGAATGGCAATGCCAGCAGCACCACCCGAGCGAACATGCGGCCGCCGAGCAGCACCAGCAATCGAAGCTTGTTCGCCACGGCGCCGATCGTTCCCCACAGCGTGACCGGGCGTTGCCCGATGGCATGCCCCGAGATCCAGGCATAGCCGGCGAGTTGTGAGATCTGGAAGCTGATCGCAACTCCCACGACCAGCAGTACGAAGACGGCGCCTGGCGGCGACAGCACGAAGCCGGCAATGTCGAAATTGCTGATCACGTCGGACCCGGAGCGGGCGACGACGCGATCGGCGAGCCAGCTGGCGAGCGGGGCAAGCGCGACAAACCCGAACAACTGCACCAGCAGCTGCCAGGCGATTACGACGCGCAGGCGTCGTTTGAAGTCACCGCGGGTGCGGTCGAAGAGTCCTGGCCAGTTCATGCGCTGCGCCCGTTGTCGTTATGCAGATCGCAGCGCCCGGGCTCCGTTCAACTCAGACGAGGACCCGTTCGATGCCGCCCGCGCTGGCCCGCTGCACGTAGGTTTCGAGCCAGGCGGGACCCAGCAGGTGCCGCGCCATCTCGACCACGATGTAGTCGGCGCCGGTGCCTGCGTCGCCATCGTACCGCGACAGGCCCTGCAGGCACGACGGGCAGGAGGTCAGCACCTTCACGTCGCCGCGGAAGCCATCGCCACGAAGCTTCGCGGCGCCTGCCTCCATCTCGCGCTGCTTGCGGAACCGCACCTGGGTGGCGATGTCCGGCCGAGCGACCGCGAACGTGCCCGACTCGCCGCAACAGCGGTCATTCTTCTCGATCCTGTCGTTCGTGCCGGCCGCCAGCAGTGTGTTGACGACCTTGAGCGCGTCGTGCGTCTTCATCGGTGAATGACACGGGTCGTGATACATGTAACGCACGCCCGTCGCTTTCCCGAGCCGGATGCCCTTCTCGAGCAGGAACTCGTGGATGTCGAGGATGCGCGAGCCCGGGAAGATCTGGTCGAACTCGTAGCCCTGCAGCTGGTCGTGGCAGGTGCCGCAGCTCACCACGACGGTCTTGATGTCGAGGTAGTTCAGCGTATTCGCCACGCGATGGAACAGGACCCGGTTGTCCGTGATGATCTTCTCGGCCTGGTCGAACTGCCCGGCGCCACGCTGCGGATAGCCGCAGCAGAGGTACCCCGGCGGCAGCACCGTCTGCACGCCGGCGTGCCAGAGCATGGCCTGCGTCGCGAGTCCCACCTGCGAGAAGAGGCGTTCCGAGCCGCAACCCGGGAAATAGAACACGGCCTCCGAATCGCCGGTCGTCCGCACCGGATCGCGGATGATCGGCACATAGTTGCGATCCTCGACATCGAGCAGCGCGCGTGCCGTCTTCCGCGGCAGCCCGCCCGGCATTTTCTTGTTGATGAAGTGGATCACCTGCTCGCGCAACGGCGGCCTCCCGCCGGTCGTGGCCGGCGGGCGCTTCGTCTGGGCGGCGCCGAGCTTGCCGAGCGTCCGGTGGCCGAGACGCTGCGCCTTGTAGCCCCAGTCGATCATGAGCTTGCGCGTCAGCTTGATCGTGCCCGGGTCGTTCGTGTTCAGGAAGAACATGGCAGCCGACTTCGCAGGATTGACGCGCTGGTTGCCCAGGCGTCGCAGCACGTCGCGCATGGCCATCGAGACGTCGCCGAAGTCGATGTCGACGGGGCAGGGCGTCTCGCACTTGTGGCAGACGGTGCAGTGATCAGCGACGTCGCCGAAGGCGTCCCAGTGCTGGATCGAGATGCCCCGGCGCGTCTGCTCCTCGTACAGGAACGCCTCGATCAACATCGAGGTCGCCAGGATCTTGTTGCGCGGCGAATAGAGCAGGTTCGCGCCCGGCACGTGGGTGCTGCAGACGGGCTTGCACTTGCCGCAGCGCAGGCAATCCTTGATCGCGTCGCTGATCTGCGCGATGTCCGACTGCTGCATGATCAGCGATTCGTGGCCGAGCAGGTTGAAGCTGGGCGTATACGCATTGCGCAGGTCGGCACCCGGCAGCAGCTTGCCGGCATTGAAATGGCCTTCCGGGTCGACGCGCCGCTTGTACTCCTCGAAGTCGCGCGTCTCGTCGGCCGTCAGGTACTCGAGCTTGGTGATGCCGATGCCGTGCTCGCCGGAAATCACGCCGCCAAGTTCACGGGCTATCCGCATGATGCGGCCGACGGCGCGGTTGGCCGCCTGCAGCATCTCGTAGTCGTCGGAATTGACCGGGATGTTGGTGTGGACGTTGCCGTCGCCGGCGTGCATGTGCAGCGCGACGAACACGCGCCCATGCAGCACGCGCCGGTGGATATCCCCGAGTTCCGCCAGCAGCGGTACGAACGGGCCGCCGGCGAAAATGCGCGTGAGCTGGCTGCGCAACTCGTGCTTCCAGGACGCGCGGATCGTCCTGTCCTGCAGCAGGTCGAATACCTTCAGGCCAGGTTCGCCGGCGCTGCGTCGAGTGGCCGCAGTCGCAATCTCTTCGAGCCCGAGTCGGCGCAAGTCCTCGAGCGCGTCAGCGAGCGGTCGGTCCATGCTCTTCGCGTACCACGACCAGCGTTCGCGAACCTGCGTGATGGCATCCAGGGCCTGGCCAAGCCGGGTGCCAAGCACTTCATCGCGCGGCATGCGGTCGATGTCGGCGTCGCCGGTCTTGCCGAGCTTCGGTTCGCCCAGCAGGTACGCCTCGAGCGCGTCGAGCAGCTGCAGCTTGTTGGCGAGCGAGTACTCGATGTTGATGCGCTCGATCGCGTCCGTGTATTCGCCGAGGCGCTCGAGCGGGATCACGACGTCTTCGTTGATCTTGAAGGCGTTGGTGTGGCGGGCGATGGCGGCGGTTTTCGCGCGGTCGCGCCAGAAGGCCTTGCGTGCCTCCGCGCCAGCGGCGATGAAGCCCTCGCCGTGGCGCGCATTGGCAATGCGTACCACGTCCGAGGCACAGCGCGACACGGCGGCTTCGTCGTCGCCGACGATGTCGCCGAGCAGCACCATCTTGGGCAGCGCGCCGCGCTTGGACTTGGTCGTGTAGCCGACGGCCTTCAGGTAGCGCTCGTCGAGATGCTCGAGGCCTGCCAGTTGCACGCCGCCCGCGCGTCCCTGCCGCGTGAGTTCGTCGCGAATCTCGACGATCGCGGGAATCGCCTCGCGTGCCTGGCCGAAGAACTCGAGACACACCGTGCGGATGTGCGCCGGCATCCGGTGCACGACCCAGCGCGCGGAGGTGATGATGCCGTCGCACCCCTCTTTCTGGATGCCGGGCAGGCCGCCGAGGAACTTGTCGGTGACGTCCTTGCCCAGGCCGGTCTTGCGAAAAATCGATCCGGGAAGCTCGAGCCGTTCCGTGCGCAGCACCTTCGCGACGCCTGGTGAATGACGCCCGTCTTTCCAGGTCAGCTCGAAAGTCGCGACCGGCGCGTCGTGAATCCTGCCGCGGTTATGGCCGATCCGCGACACCTCGAGCCAGTTGCCCTCGGGGTCGACCATGCGCCACCACGCGAGGTTGTCGAGCGCGGTGCCCCACAGCACCGCCTTCTTGCCGCCGGCATTCATCGCGATGTTGCCACCGACGACAGAGGCATCGGCGGAGGTGGGGTCGACGGCGAACACGAAGCCCGCATGGTGTGCAGCTTCCTCGACGCGACGCGTCACGACCCCTGCTTCGGTGAAGAGTGTCGGTACGTGGCCGTCGACTCCCGGCAGCGACTGCGGCTCGACGTTGCCGATGCGCTCGAGTTTTTCGGTGTTGATGACGGCGGCGAACGGCGTGAGCGGAACGGCGCTGCCGGTGTAGCCGGTACCGCCGCCGCGCGGAATGACGGTCAGGCCGGACTCGATGCAGGCGCGCACGAGTCCAGGGATCTCGTCCTCGGTGTCGGGTGCAAGCACGACGAAGGGTGTTTCGACCCGCCAGTCGGTCGCATCGGTCGCGTGCGCAACGCGGGCGTACGCGTCGAAGCAGACGTTGTCGTCATGGGTATGCGAGGCGAACGCCTTGCGTGCCCTGCGCCGCAGCGCGTCGACCCTGGCGAACGAATCCGCGAAATCGAGGACGGCGGCGCGCGCAAAATCGAGCAGCTTGCCGACCTTGGCGTCGCGCGCCGCGTCGCTGGTGTCGCGGCGCTTTTCGATATCGGCCAGCCGGTGATGCAGCGCCTCGACCAGCAGGTCGCGCCGCTGCGGGTTGTCGAGCAGGTCCTGTTCCAGGTACGGGTTGCGCCGGACGACCCAGATGTCGCCGAGCACTTCATACAGCATGCGTGCCGAGCGTCCGGTGCGACGCTCGGCGCGGAGATCGTCGAGCAGTGCCCAGCCCGAGGCGCCGAGCAGGCGGATCACGATCTCGCGGTCCGAGAAGGACGTGTAGTTGTACGGAATTTCGCGCAGCCGCGGCGGCGGATCGAGGTCTGCTGCGTGCGGTGCAGTCGCGGAGTCGGTCTGGAAGTGAGGGTCGGTGGTGGGCAGGTTCACTTAGCGGAATCGAACTTGGCAGTGGCCGGAACGGCACCGCCATTGTTACGCGGCCGCGTCCCGACGGGTAGCGTGGATGTACCGGTTGCGACGGCATCCAGGCCGGGTTCAAGGACTGCAGCGGCTTCCTCGAACACCGGATCGCGCGCTTCGCCGATCCAGTCGCCACGCAGTTGCAGGCTGCTGACCAGCGAAACGACGACCGCGGCCGCGTAGGGGATGGATTGCACGAGCAGCACGGTGACCCAGACCGTCAGGTCAGGGCTGCCGACGAGTCCCGGCTGGTCGCCGTCCATCTGCGGAATGCTGCTCACCGCAAACGCGGCGACCCACAATCCGCACATCAGGACCGCTTCCTCGCGCGCTGCCGCCAGCGACTGCAGCCACGCGTGGCGGTTCGTCCGCTTCGGGGTCCGGAAGAACGGACGGTCCTTGTTGACGAAGCCGCTCAGCATCGCTGAACCGACCGTGTGCGACAGGCCGAGCCCGGCGATCGCCGCGGCGATGGTCTGGGTGAACGTCGCACCCACCCGTGCCCGGTAGAGGTGCAGCAGCTTGACGAGCTTGAACAGGAACAGCGACAGCGGCAGCACCGAGAACAGCATCAGCGGCGGCTCGATGTGGCGTGGGAAGAGCACCATCACCAGGGACCAGACGAGTGCGGCCAGGTTCACCAGCAGGTTGAAGCCGTCGGCGAGCCAGGGCAGCCAGCCTGCCACGAAGTGGTAGCGCTGGCCCGAGGTCAGGCCCGTGTCGCGCCCGTGGATCAGCGCATCGAAGTGACGGCGCAGGATCTGCATGGCGCCGAAAGCCCAGCGCGAACGCTGTTTCTTGAAATCGAGGAACGTGTCCGGCATCAGCCCGCGACCGTAGCTGCGTGCGATGTACGTCGTCGCGTACCCCTCGTCCAGGATGCGCAGGCCGAGTTCGGCGTCCTCGGTGATGCACCACTCCGACCAGCCGATGCGCTCCAGCAGTTCGCGGCGCACCATCGTCATCGTGCCGTGCTGGATGATTGCGTTGCGTTGGTTGCGCGTGACCATGCCGATGTGGAAGAAGCCGCGGTACTCCGCGTGGCACATCGCCTTGAAGGCGCTCTCGGCCGCGTCGCGGTAATCCTGCGGCGCCTGGACCACGCCCGTGCGCGGGTTGGCGAAAGCGGGCGCGAGGTCACGCAACCATTCCTTGCGCACCACGTAGTCGGCATCGATCACGGCGACCACGGTGGCGTCGGGCGACGTGTGGCGCAGCGCGAAATTGAGCGCGCCTGCCTTGAAGCCGTCGAGCGGCGCGACGTGGAAGAAACGGAAACGGGCGCCGAGCTTCGCGCAGTGCGCCTCGACGGGCCGCCACACGGACTCGTCCCGCGTGTTGTTGTCGATGACCAGGACCTCGAAGTCCGGGTAATCGAGGGCAGCGAGGGAGTCCAGGGTCTCGATCAGCATGTCCGGCGGCTCGTTGTAGGCCGGCACGTGGATGGAGACTCGTGGCAATTCGGCGTCCGCGACTTTGGCCGGTCGCAGCAGACGGTCATGCGTCGTCACCCAGCGTGCTTCGGCCCACTCGTGCGCTTCCGCGAACAGCACGGCGACGACGCCCAGCATGCCGACCATCAGCACGGCACCGACCAGCACGCTGCTTACCGTCAGGTACTGCTGCGAGAAGTCGTAGATCGTCCACACGAGCAGCGTCGCCGTGGAATACACGACTACGGCCAGGAAGCTGCGGCCCCGGTTGCGCAGTGTGTGGCTGTGGAAATAGAACAGCCACAGCATGAACGCCGCTGCAAGGACCGACGCGGCAGCGAGCACGTGCCAGTGCGGCACCCGCACGATCGGCGCGCGGAATTCGAACTTCTGCTGGCGATCCGCGTCGTACACGCCCCAGTACGCGCCCACCTTGCCTTCGGCAGCCGCTTTCCACGGTTGATCGAACGCTTCCATCACGAAGTACTCGAGCCGCTGCTGTTCGGCGTAGGCAAGGAACCGACGCAGGAACAGCGCTTCGTTCGCGGTGGTCGCGACGGCGGATTCGCGCGTGCGGCCTTCGCTCGGCCAGCCCACTTCACCGATCACGATCGGCTTGCCGGGAAACGCGTTGCGGACCTCGCCGAGCTTGGCGACGACGTAACCGACGGCGGCTTCGACTTCGACGCCTTCCCAATACGGCAGCATGTGCACGGTGATGAAGTCGACGTGCGCGACGAGCTCCGGATGCTTGATCCAGACGTGCCAGGGCTCGGCGGTGCTCACCGGCTGCTTGGTTGCGGCTCGGACGCGGTCAAGGTGCGCGATGAGATCCTCGACCGGCAGGTCGCCACGCAGGACGACTTCGTTGCCGACGAGGATACGCGTGACGTTGCGGTTGGCGTTGGCGAGCCGGATTGCCGCCTCGACCTCGCGGTCGTTGCGCTCGCGGTCCGAGTCGATCCAGCTGCCGAGCATCACCTTGAGCCCGTGCTTGCGGGCGAGCGCCGGGATCTCTCCCAGGGTGCCGATCGAGCTGTAGGTGCGGACGGCGCGGGTCGTGCCGGCCAGCAGCTTCAGGTCCGCGTCGATCTGCGCCGGGGTCGGGTCCTCGCCCGCGATCGCGTCCTGGTCCTTCTGGTACGGCTGGAAGGCGAACCCATGGATGACGCGCGGCAGGGCCGGCTCGGACGTCGGTCGATTGGCGTAGCCCCACGCGGCCACGGTCAGCATGGCAAACAGGACGACGATCAGGAAACCCGACAGCTTTTTCATGCACCACCCGCGCGAAGAGCCGCGATTCTAGGTGCGGCGCAACATGGCGTGCGGGTCGCCGGGTGTCGGGTATTGGCGACAATCGGACGATTGCGCCCGTTGCCGCACCACCATGACGCATTTGCGCCCGGAATCAGTACGTTGCGCCTGCTGAACGTCCCGCCTGTGGCCGCTGCCCGACCGGGTGGCGGGTCCGTTGCATCGTCCCGGTATCCACGCGATTGCGCGTCAGCCGGGCACCGGTCCGGTGGACTCCCGGATCTCGATCGTGGCAGGAATGATTTCCGCTCCCTGCAACGGCGACTCCTCCTGGGCGTTATCGATGAGGACCAGCGCTGCGCGCTCGGCCATGCTCGACAGCGGTTGCCGGATGGTCGTGAGCGTCGGGCACAGCTGGCAGGCGAGTGAGATGTCATCGCAGCCCGCAACGGACAACTGTCCGGGTACGTCGACTCCGAGCAGCTTGGCTGCGCGGATCACGCCGGCCGCCATGTCGTCGTTGGCCGCGAAAATTGCTGTCGGCGGATCCTCGAGCCTGATGAGTCTTTCACCCACGGCCTCACCGGAGGCAAACGAGTTGTCACCGTTCTCGACCAGCCGCTCCGCGAACTCCAGGCCGCCCTGTTTCAGGCCATCCAGGTACCCGGAATAGCGGTTTGCGACCGCCCTGTGGCTTGGATGCCCCTTGATGAAGGCGATCTTCCGGTGCCCCAGGGACGCGAGGTAGCGGGTCATCTCCGCGCTGATCTCGCGATCATTGGTTGCCACCGAGTACTGTTTGCCGCCCTGCGTGCCTGGCGAAAGACGGACCATCGGTGTCCCGCTCGAGATGATCGCGCGCACTACATGCGGCATGTTCGACAAAGGCGCGGCCAGCACCACGCCCTGGGGCCGCGCGTGTTCGAGCATCTCTTTCAGCTCTGCGCCGACTGTGGTTCTGCGAATATCGCAAGGGTAGATGACCAGCCTGTAGTCCGCGGTCCGGCACGCCGACAGGGCACCCGTCTGCATCCGGATGACGTAACCAAAGCTCGCATTCTCATAGGAAGCGGGATCGTCGTAGATCAGTGCGATCAGGCGGGCCCGCTGGCTCGCAAGATTTCGTGCTGACAGGTTGGGATGGTAATTCAGCTCGGCGATCGCCCTGACGACCTTGGCCCGGGTCGCGTCGCGGACGTTGGGTTCCCGGTTGACGACGCGCGAGACCGTCTTGATCGATACTCCGGCGAGTCCTGCAACGTCGTTTATGGTCGCTCTTTGCATAAGGTTTCGTTCTTCTTGCTGCATGAGCACTTGACAGGAATCGCGCGGCAAATGCATGCGAAGTGGACGGCGCGGTCAGATTCCCAACAAAGCTTCCCCGGGGATATCCAGCGAAATCTGGCGTATGTGGCCGCTGCGCCGGAACAGCTCCGAACTCTCGGACGCCGGCAGCGACAGCTGCGACAGAGTCTGAATGCTGCCGTCCTGCCGCGTAATTGACAACGCTGGACGGCCTTCGCTGCGCAATCGATAAACGATCGGGACCTGGCACCAGGTGAAGGCGAGCCCCGACGCAGGAACCGTCAGTTCCTGCCATTGGCCATGGATGTCGAGGAATCGGAACCGGCGCGTCTCGGAGGAGAATTCGCGTGCGCGAAGCAGCCTGGGATCAAAGCGGACTTCGCCGCCGGCGACCCGCACGCCCAGTTCGCCAAAGCGGGACAACACTTCTTCCTTGACCTGGCCGGTCATCCCTGGCTGCTGGGCGCCGCCGTGCCCGGGTGTATGCGAATAGGGGTCAGTCGGGAACGCTCCATACTCGGTTGGCGTCTTATTGAAGCCGATGCCTTCGCGTACCCGGTAGTACAAGCCGCCGAGGCGCTGGCAGATCTCCGCCCCTGCATTGCCGTCGAGCGCCGCGAAGAAATTCTCCTGCAGCGCGAGCAGCAGCTTCGACACCATGTGCCAGTAGATGCAACCGAGTCCCTCGAAGCCGAACATGCTCCCTGAACGACCGGTAAATTCCCGGTGCCTGAACACCCTTTCATACAGGGTGCGCAGCGGCCCACGCGCGGCCTCGACTTCGTCGCCGTAGAGCCCGGACAAAGCATCGAGCTGCGCCTCCAGATCGCCGACGTTCGTGAAGTCGGCATTGAAGCGATAACAGCCGTCGGCGTCGCGCGCGACGATCCGGTCATCGTTGGCAGCGATCATGCGCCGCAACAGGACGAGCTCCTCGACTGCGTCGGCCGGGATGCGGTTCTTCTCGAGAAAGCCCGGCAGCGGACGGTCCGGATACAGCATGAAAGAGCGCTGATCGGCCCGGTAGATGTCGCTGCCGAACAGGGTCTCTACCAGCGCCGCAGCCGTTTGCGGCGCGATCGCGCCGGAGCTGAGCGCGGCGACCTGCCCCTCGAGCATGAGATACAGCGGATCGACGCCGACCTCATCCGCCCTCAGGTCCAGCAGGTTGTACGCGCCGTACGTGCCATTCTCGCGACGGTTGCTGCGGATGCTGTGATCGATCGCCGCGAGGGTGTCCTCAAGCAGGTCCTTGACCTGCCCGAGCGGTCGTTCCACCTTCCCGGAAAAGGGATGGTCGCGGTACACCGACAGCCTGTAGCGGCTCGCCGCCAGGCCCAGTTCCTGCATCGAGTGCCAACGCTGGTCCGGGCCAATACGGTCGTTCTCCAGGAGCGGGCGGATGTTGGCGAGCGCGGTGGCCGTGTCTGCCAGCCAGTCGCTGACTTCTGACGACAACTCGACAGGACCCTGTTCCCCGGCCAGCAGCTCCTGCAGGAAGTGCACGTAGCGGCGCATGTAGTACAGAGTGACCATCGAGACGCCATGACCGACCAAGGCGTTATTCGCGTCGTTCCACTCCGGTCGCTGCGTGCTGAGCCAGATCCCGCCATCGACGACGAGATTGCCGAGCTTGGCCAGCAAGGGCACCAGCAGCTTCTCCAGCAGGTTGACCTGGTAGACGTCTCCGCCGCGCTCGAGAATCAGCTTGCCGTCCGCGCCGATCGCGGCGACGCGATCGGCGATTCGAGCTGCGAGCACGCAGTCAAAGTCCACCGTTCTCTTCGGGTCCGCGACGAGTTCAGCGAAGCTCCTGATGCGATACGGCACGTTTGCATAGCTGAAGATGGGTCGGTGCAGGAGCGCGCTGAGGCGGGCCGGATGAAACTGCCTGGATTGCTCCAGGAATTTCAGCAGATAGATGATCTGGTGGTCGCCCCAGTAGCCGATGTGACTCCATGGGTTTTCGGGTTCCTCGACCTCCCAGTCGATTCCCTCCCGGGTGATGCGATACGGGTTGTAGCCATCCACGGTCGAAGCATTGACGAACTTGGCGATGACGTACTCGATGAACTCCGGGAAACTGAATGTCAGCGCCTCCCAGTTCTGGAAGATGTCCCGCCAGTTGCCTTCATAGGACAACAACGGTTCACCGCGAGCGTCCTTGAGCTTGATCGAAAAGAAGTTCCAAGGGCGACTCGGATCGCCGTGACGGCGACCGAAGGTGATCGGGAGGTACTCATGGCAGAGCCTTTCCAGCTGCGGGTCGCCGGTACGTTGCACGGCTGCCAGCAGGTCCTCCATCGCGAGCGTCTCGTCGAGGCCTTCAAGCAGCCTGCGGTGTCGTTCGTAAACGCGCGCATTGAAGTGGCGGACGCTCCTGGCGAAATCGGCGGTCGGCACCCGGTACTGATCGTGGAAGATTCCGCCGCGGAGGACATTGAACAGCACGTTGGCGTAGTGATGCGCCGTCACGGACTCCTCGGCAGCGGACTGGAACCCGTCTGCGGCGGCCATGATGCGCGCCAGTTCATCGCTGCCAGCGTCGACGGAACGCCCCACAGCCTGTGCCGCAGCGGCCGGGTCCGCGAGGTGCCGGATGATGTCGAGCACCTGGCCCTGGCTTCGCCCGACATCGGCCACGATCTGCCACCGTTGTGACCCGCAACCCGCCAGCACGAAGCTGGTTCCGAGGAAATAGGCGCCGCGGATGCCGCGCTTGCGCTCTTCCTGTAACACGGACTTGCCGAGCCGAAAATCGTTGAGTTGCAGCGACGAGAGCAGCACCGTGGGCGCGTCCAGGCCGAGGCCGTAGACGACATGGGCCCTCAGGGACTCGGACGGTTCGGCGCGGTCCGAGATCCTGGAGCAAAGCGCGTACATCGCCAGCCCGGTACCCGCGTCGAGTTCGGTCCACTTGTACGCGTCCACGAGGTTGCTCGTATTCGTCTGGACGAGCAACGGCGTGCCCGCAGGGACGATGTTCTGCAGGCCATCGACGAGCTCGACCGGCAACGGCTCGTCCCTGAGGTTCTGCAGCTGGCACAGGCGTACGAAACCATACCGGTCGCTCGTGGCCCACGTGTAGCGGAAGGCGAGGGCCAGGTCATGATTGACCTCCTCGAAGCAGAGCTTGTTGCCCAGGACGCTCTTGTAAAGATTGCGGCTGGTCGCGAAGCGGCCATCGTGCTCCCGGTTGAATGGCTCCCAGATGACCTGCTGGCCGTGCAGGCCGACCCGCAGGATCGTCTTGCAGCCGGTGTGCGGATTGCTTTCGTGAATCCTGTCGACGGGGAGGTAAGGAAACAAGGCGATTTGCGGCGAAACGCGGCCGGCGGTCAGGCCTCCGGCCGAAGAGACGAAGAGCCAGTGGTCGGCGCTTGAAACAACGCTGACAAAGAACGGCGGCATCCGGTCGACATTGCGAATGACGTAGTACCGCTCGCCGTCGACGTCGACGAATTCTCCGACGACCGCATCCGTGCGCGCCATGCCGGCCGCATCTCCCGGTTCGTTCGGTCTCATTGCGGTGCATCCGGCACGAGTTGGATCAATCCGCGCGGCCCCTTGGACGTCGATCGTCATGACGGGCATCCCTTTTACTCTTGAGTCAGAACAGGTGCCTGAGGTGTTCGTCACCGGTCTGAGCGGCATTGCCGGACACGATACTAAATGACAACCAATATTATTGACAGCGTTGTCAATCCTGATTATAAGGGCACCTGACAGCGCTGTCAGGCTGGGCAGTCCCGCAGTGGGAAAGTCGAATGCCTGGGGGAATGAACGAGACGAGAGCCGAATTCAGCCGATTCGCGGCAGGGTAGTTGGCGGCCTCGGGCGGAAATTCAAATTGGGGGATCAAATGCACAAGCCGACCTTTCAAAAGACGCCTCTGGCGCGCGGAATCGCACTGGCCCTCGGCCTCTCGACGCTGTCGCCCGGGTTTGCGCAGACGGCCGACGAGCAACCCGCCGAGCTCGAAGAGATCGTCGTTACGGGCATCCGCGCCAGCCTCGAGGCTTCGATGGACCTGAAGCGGAATTCCTTCGGCGTCGTGGACGCCATCACCGCCCAGGACATGGGCAATTTTCCGGACTCGAACCTGGCCGAGTCGCTGCAGCGCATCACTGGCGTGTCCATCGACCGCACGCGTGGCGAGGGAGCGAAGGTCACCGTTCGCGGCTTCGGTCCCGACTTCAACCTGGTGACACTCAACGGCCGCCAGATGCCGACGAACAGCGGCCTGGGCCGGTCGTTCGACTTTGGCGACCTTGCTTCGGAAGGAATTGCGAGCGTCGAGGTGTTCAAGACCGGCAGGGCTGACGTCCCGACCGGCGGCATCGGCGCCACGATCAACATCAACACGACGCGTCCGCTGGACACGCCGGGGTTCCGGGCGACGGTATCCGCCAGCGGCATGTACGACGATTCGCGCAGTAACCTGAGCAGCACCAACGTTACGCCCGAACTGTCCGGCCTGATCTCGGACACCTTCATGGACGACCGGATCGGCGTGGCCCTGACGTTGGTCCGTCAGGAGCGCGAGAGCGGCAGTGCCACGGCGAGCGTCGGCGGCTGGCGTACCTTCAGCGGCGAGACCGACAACTGCTGGTGCGGTCAGGGCCCGTCCGAGTGGGGCGGAATCCCGCCGGCGGGTGACCCCAATCAGCAAAACCGGCCCGGTCCGGGGGACATTTACTCGGTCCCGCAGGTCATTGGTTACGAGCTGGCCGATTACGACCGCACCCGCACCAATGGCCAGTTGACCCTCCAGTTCCGGCCGGTGGAAAACGTCACGGCTACCCTCGACTACACGTACTCCGAGCTGGAGCTGGACCGCACCTACAACAACCTGTCGGCCTGGTTCAATTTCGGCGGACAGGAGACCCTGTGGACCGATGGTCCGAATGCCACTCCGGTGTCTTACACCGAGAACTCGACCAACTCCGACTTTGCGATGGGCGCAGGCAGCGATGCCTTCAAGAACGAGAACAAATCGCTCGGCTTCAATCTGGAGTGGGAGGTCAACGACCGCCTGTCGCTGGAACTCGACTACCACGATTCATCGGCCGAAAACCGCCCCAACAGCCCCTATGGCAGCTCGGCGCTGTTGGCCATCGCGGCGTTCACGCGCAACCGCACCACCGGCTACTTCGGGAACGAAAGAATGCCGGTCCTCCAGTTGGGGCTGTCCGACCCGTTGTCCCCGGACGACATGATCGTCACCGGCAGCGTGTTCACGAACAACTTCTCGGAGATGGACATCAGCCAGGGCCGGCTGTCGGGCAACTTCGAATTCGACACCAGCTTCGTCAAGAGCGTCGACTTCGGCCTGCAGTTCACCGACCTGGACAACCGCGCCGCGGGTGCCGTCGTGCAGCGCGATGCCTGGGGTGGCGTCACGCAGCGCGGGGCCATCGCGGACCTGATGTCGCCAGCCAACCTGGGGAATTCGTTCAACCAGGTCCCCGGGGGCAATGACTCGCGCCGCCAGTCCGACTTCTACACCTATGACATGGCTGCGCTGATCGCGCGCACCGAGGCCCTGATCGCTTCCGGAGATGCGCCCCTGTTCGCGCCTGGCAGCGGTGATTTTGGGCCGTGCGGCACGGGGCTGTGCCCGACGGACACCCTGCAGTACGACCGCCTGACCAACGAAGAGACACGGTCGGCCTACGCGCAGCTGAACCTGGAGACGGAGGCGGACGGCAGGCCGGTCAACATGAGGCTCGGCCTGCGTTACGAGCAGACCGACGTCGTCTCCGACGCGCTGTCACCGAACTACACCGGCCTGGTGTGGGTGGCGGGCAACGAGCTGTCGCTGCAGTCCCAGGGACAGACCTACACGCAGGGCAAGGGCGACTACGACTACTTCTTGCCGAACTTCGACTTCAGCATCGACCTGACCGACACGGTCAAGGCCCGCACCTCGCTGAGTCGCACACTCGCGCGGCCGGGTTTCCAGGACATCCAGGGCGGCCTGACCCTCGACTCGCCGGTGCGCATCACGGGGGGCACGGGCAGGAGTGGCAACCCTGAACTGCTGCCGTACGTGTCCGACAACCTCGACATGTCGGTCGAGTGGTACTACGGCAATGGCAGTTACATCGCGGGCGGGTACTTCCTGAAGAAAGTGCAGAACTTCATCGGCACGGGGTCGGTGGACTCCACGGCGGGCAACCTGCCGCACCCGGCGTTGGGGCCACTGGGTGACGAGGCTCGTGCGGCGACGGGCAGCTCCGATGGCGGTGTGCTTTACAGCTGGATCCTCGCGAATCGCCCGAACGCCCCGGGCGTAGACGCGGTGGCTGGAACCATCACCGGCGTCGCCGGGCGGGATCCGGTGTCGCCGTTCAATCTCTCTGTTCCGGTCAACATCGAGGAGGCCGAGGTGGACGGCCTGGAGTTCGTGATCCAGCATAACTTCGGCGACTCGGGCTTTGGCGTGATCGCCAACGCCACCTTGGTCAATGGCGACGTCAGTTACGACAACTTGCGCTGCGAGCAGCCGAACTGCAATCTTTCGACGCAGTTCGTGATCACAGGGCTGAGCGACAGTGCGAACCTGGTGGGTTACTACGAGAAGAACGCGATCAGTGTCCGCCTGGCGTACAACTGGCGCGACGACTTCCTGTCCGGGACCGGCCAGACCAACGTCGGGGCGGGTCCACCGACTTACGTGGCCGCCTATGGGCAGCTGGACCTCAGCGCCAGCTACACGTTCTTCGGCGACTCGCTGACCACTTTCGTAGACATCCTGAACCTGTCCAACGAGACCGCCTACGTCTACGGTCGCGACAAGGATCAGGCGCTGTTTGCGACCCAGTTGGGAACGCGGTACAACGTGGGCGTCAGGTACAAGTTCTGAGCTCGACCGGGCTGGCATCGGTACGAAGCTGCCCCTCACGGGGCAGCTTTTTTTCTGGTCGTCGCAACGGGAGGGCGGATGCTTGCCCTGCCTCGGGCGTCAGGGGGGATTGAGGCGGTGCAGGACGCGGTACGCAAGATCGTTGTCGTCGGGGGCGGTACAGCCGGGTGGCTCACCGCCAGCCTGATCGCCGCCGAGAACCGCGAGTCCGACCACGCGCCCGAGGTCGTCCTCGTGGAATCGCCAGACATCCCGATCATCGGCGTCGGCGAGGGAACCTGGCCGTCGATGCGCCAGACCCTGCAGAAGATCGGCCTGGCCGAGGCTGACCTGGTGCGCCAGTGCGAGGCGAGTTTCAAGCAGGGAACGCGGTTCACCGGCTGGTCCAGGCAAGGCGACGACTGCCAGTACCTGCACCCCTTCAGCCTGCCGGCGGAGTACGCGACGCTGAACCTGGCCGAGCACTGGCTGGCCGCGGAAGTCGCGGGCCCCTTTGCCGAATTCGTGACGCCGCAGGCGATGATCATCGCGGCCGGGTTGGCACCCAAGCAGTCCGCGACTCCCGAATACGCGTTCAACGTCAACTACGGCTATCACTTCGATGCTGGCAAATTTGCCCGGCTGCTGCATCAGCATGCAGTCACCCGGCTGGGTGTCCAGTACGTCTCCGGCAACGTTGAACGGGTCGAGTCCGCGGCCGACGGCAGCATCGCTGCCGTAGTACTGACCACGGGGCAGCGTCTGGCCGGCGAACTGTTCGTGGATTGCACGGGCCAACGAGCCCTGCTCATCGGCCGGCAGCCTGAGGCCGCATTTGTGTCGGTGAAGGAGATCCTGTTCAACGACACGGCGATTGCGGTGCAGGTCCCCTATGCGGATGCAGACCAGCCCATTGCCTCGGTGACCTGCGCGACGGCCGTGTCCTCCGGCTGGATCTGGGATATCGGTTTGCAGACCCGGCGCGGGGTTGGCCACGTGTATTCCAGCGCCCACACGAGCGAGTCGGAGGCGCTGGCGACGCTGCGCGACTACATCGCGAGGGTCTCGCCACAGACGGACCTCGACCGGCTTGGTTTCCGCCAGATTCGATTCGAGCCGGGCTATCGGCGTCAGTTCTGGATCGGCAACTGCGTTGCCGTCGGGCTGTCGGGCGGTTTCATCGAGCCCCTGGAGGCTTCGGCACTGGCCCTGATCGAGCAGTCAGCGACCATCATCAGCCGCCAGCTGCCGGTGAACCGCGAGACGATGACGGTCGTTGCCAGGCGCTTCAACGAGAAGATGGCCTATCACTGGCAGCGCGTCATCGAGTTCCTGAAGCTGCATTACGTGCTCAGCCAGCGCGACGACAGCGACTACTGGCGCGCGTGCCGCGACCCCGTGTCCTGCCCCGACTCGCTGCGGGACAAGCTGCTGCTGTGGCAACAGCAAGCCCCATGGCACGACGATGCGCCGCGGGTGGACGAACTGTTTCCGTCGGCAAGCTATCAGTACGTGCTGTATGGCATGGGCTTTCGTCCGGCGCTGCGGGCGACCCGCGGCGCGGCGCTGCTCCGCGATCGCGAGCGGGTCGGACGCGTGCTGCAGGCCAGCGCCGAGAAGGCTCGCCAGATGCGCAACCTGCTGCCGACCAATCGCGATCTCCTCAATTCCCTGCTGCCGATGCGCGGCGTCGCCTGACCCTGCTGGAGCCGTCTTGAGCAACTTCGCACTGCTGAACAACGTCGACCACAAGGACACCCGGATCATCACCGAGCGGTCCGCACAGTATGGCGACGCCGTGATGTTCACCATGATCTTCCCGTTCGAGTTTCGCAGCGTGCAGGCGTTCTATCCGATCCTGTTGCACCGCGACCAGCGCGGCGAGCTGTATCCGGTCGCGCTGTTCGGCTTCGAGGCCGGCGAGAATCTTTTCCTCGACGATTCCGGCTGGCACGCGCGCTACGTGCCGGCAATGATCCGCCGGCAGCCATTCCTGATCGGTTTCGAGGCCTCGACCAAGCAGGGCGAAGGCGAGAAGCGCAGGTTGCTGTCGCTGGACATGGCGCACCCGCGGGTCAACATGGAGCGTGGCGAACCGCTGTTCCAGCCGCTCGGCGGCCGGACGCCGTTCCTGGAGGAGATGGCAACGCTCCTCGAGACCCTGTACCACGGTGGCGAGCTGAACAGGAAGTTTGTCCAGGCACTGCAGGAGCATGGACTGATCGAGAACGTGACCTTCGACATCGTGCTCGCGGATGGCAGCCGCAACCAGCTCCTGGGCTTCTTCGCGATTGACGAGGAAAAAATGCGGGGCCTTTCGGACGAGGCACTTGGCCAGCTGAGCAGGAGCGGTTTCCTGATGCCGCTGTTCATGATCCTCGCCTCGACGACGAACGTCCGCACGCTCGTCGAGATGAAGAACGCCAGACTGAAGGGTTGAGGCATGACGGCGCTACCGGTGCCTGCAGCGGTGGAGATACTCGAGGGATGCAGTCCCGGCGAGATTCCCGCACGGGTCTTCGAATCGAATGTCCCGCTGCTGCTGAAGGGCCTGGTCGCAAGCTGGCCGGCGGTTGCGGCCTGCAGCCAGTCGCTGGCAGCGGCGGCGCGGTACCTGTCCGGGTTCTGGGTCGAGCAGCCGGTGACCGTCTATGTCGGCGACGCCGACATCGACGGACGTTTTTTCTACAACGAGGACTTCACGGGCTTCAACTTCAAGAGCGGCTCGGCCCACCTCGGCCAGGTGCTGCAGAAACTGGCCGAGCAGGAGCGTGGCGGAGCAGCCTCAGCGATCTACGTGGGATCGACGCCCGTGGACCGATGGCTGCCGGGGTTCCGCGCACAGAATGACGTGACACTGCCCGCACGCGACGCGCTGGCCAGTTTCTGGCTTGGCAGCCGGACGCGTATCTCCGCGCACTACGACTTCCCCGACAACCTGGCCTGCGTGGTGGCGGGCCGCCGTCGATTCACGCTCTTCCCGCCGGACCAGGTCGGGAACCTCTACGTGGGCCCGCTCGACAGGACGCCCTCCGGCCAGGCAATCAGTCTCGTGGACTTCTCGCAACCCGACCTGGGTCGTTACCCGAGGTTTGCCGAGGCGCTTGCGTCGGCGCAGGTGGCGGAGATGGAGCCGGGCGATGCGCTCTTCGTGCCGAGCATGTGGTGGCACCACGTCGAGTCGATGTCATCGTTCAACCTGTTGGTGAACTACTGGTGGTGCACTTCGCCGCCGGCAATGGGTTCGCCGACGACGGCCCTGATGCACGCGATCCTCGCCTTGCGGGACCTGCCGGACCGGCAGAAGGTCGCCTGGCGCGCGCTGTTCGATCACTACGTGTTCGACGCGGACGAGTCCGTGTACGCGCACATTCCGGAGTCCGGACGCGGTTGCCTGGCGCCGCTCGATGACTCCTCGGCCCGCAAGTTGCGCGCCGAACTGCTGAATCGACTTAACCGCTGAGACGCTGGCAGGAAACTCGGGAGCAAGCTTGTGCAGAACAGGAAGATCCACAGGGTCGTCATTGCCGGTGGTGGCACGGCTGGATGGATGGCCGCGGCGGCGCTGTCGAAGCTGCTCGGCCGCACGCTGGACATCACCCTGGTCGAGTCCGATGCCATTGGCACCGTCGGCGTCGGCGAGGCCACGATCCCGACGCTGCTGACCTTCCACGAACTCCTCAAGATCAAGGAACAGGAGTTCCTTGCGGCGGTCCAGGGGACCTTCAAGCTGGGCATCTCGTTCGAGAACTGGCGTGATCTGGGCCAGGACTACATCCACTCGTTCGGGTGGACCGGCAAGGACTGCTGGGCCGCGGGCTTCCAGCACTTCTGGCTGAAGGGCCGCAAGATGGGCATCAGCCGCGAGTTCGGCGAGTACTGCAAGGAGTGGGTGGCGGCCAAGCGTAACCGGTTTGCCGTGCTGCCAAACCAGGGCTTGAACTATGCCTACCACATCGATGCATCGTTGTACGCCCAGTTCCTGCGCAAGATGGCCGAGGAGCATGGGGTGCGGCGGCAGGAGGGCCAGATCAGGCAGGTTCTCCGGGACGGGGAGAGCGGTTTCATCACCTCCCTCGAGCTTGATTCCGGCGTGCAGATCGACGGCGACCTGTTCATCGACTGCACGGGCTTTCGCGGTCTACTGATCGAACAGACGCTGAAAGCAGGCTACGAAGACTGGACGCACTGGCTGCCCTGCAACAGCGCGGTAGCGGTGCAGACCGAGTCGGTCGGTCCGCCGATCCCGTACACGCGCTCCATTGCGCACGAGGCGGGCTGGCAGTGGCGCATTCCCCTGCAGCACCGGGTGGGCAACGGCGTCGTCTTCAGCCGCGACCACTGGACCGACCAGCAGGCCATCGACAAGCTGCTGGGCAACATCGAAGGCAAGGCGCTCACCGAGCCGCGCGTGATCCGTTTCAGCGCAGGCCAGCGACGCCGACACTGGTACCGCAATTGCGTGGCCGTGGGGCTGTCATCCGGCTTCATCGAGCCGCTCGAGTCCACCAGTATCCACCTGATCCAGCGCAGCGTGATCAGGCTCATGCAGATGTTCCCCTACGACGGCATCCGGCAGCCGGACGTGGACGAGTTCAACAAGCAGATGAGCTTCGAGATCGAGAACGTCCGCGACTTCATCATCCTTCACTACCACGTCACCGAACGCACGGACTCGCCGTTCTGGCGCCACTGTCGTTCGATGGAGATACCCCAGACTCTCAGGCATCGCATCGAGCTGTTCCGGCAGGCCGGGCGGGTCTTCAAGGTGCCAACGGAGCTGTTCGGCGAGAACTCGTGGATCCAGGTGATGCTGGGCCAGGGAGTCGTGCCCGAACAGTACCACCCGATCGTCAACATGATGGACGACGAGGAACTGGAGCGCTTCCTGGCCGGCATTCACGACGCCGCGCAACGGCTGGTGGAGCAACTGCCGGAGCACCAGCGTTTCATCGATCACTACTGCAGGGCGAAGTCTTGACGGCGACTTCCGCTCTTGGCCGGTGCGCTGCGTCGCTGCTGTGCACGATGATCCTGCTGGCATGCGTGAACACGGCCGCGCGCGCCGAGGCGAGCCGTGCTTCGATCGACGCGCGCGTCGAACGGCTACTCAGCCAGATGACGGTCGAGGAGAAGATCGGCCAGCTGGCACAGCTGAATGCCGACGAAGGCAAGATGTCGGACAAGCTGCGCGCGGCGGTCAAGGCCGGCATGGTGGGCTCGGTGCTCAATGCGGTCGACGTCGCGACCGTGAACGAGCTGCAGCGCGTCGCCGTGCAGGAGACCCGCCTCGGCATCCCTTTACTGATGGGGCGCGACGTCATCCACGGCTTCAAGACCGTGCTGCCGATTCCCCTCGGCCAGGCGGCGGCCTGGAATCCCGAACTCGTCGAGCAGGGGGCGCGCATGGCGGCGCTGGAGGCCGCGGCATCGGGGGTGAACTGGACGTTTGCGCCGATGATCGACGTCTCGCGCGACCCGCGCTGGGGGCGCATCGCCGAGAGTTTCGGCGAGGATACCTATCTCTCGGCGGTGCTTGGCGTCGCTTCGATCCGCGGCTTCCAGGGCGACGAATTGTCACGGCCGGGTGCGATCGCGGCCTGCGCCAAGCACTTCGTCGGCTACGGGGCGAGCGAAGGCGGGCGTGACTACGGCTACGTCGGGATTCCCGAAATCGACCTGCGGAATGTTTACATGCCGCCCTTCAAGGCTGCGGTCGATGCGGGCGTTGCCACCTTCATGGCCGCCTTCAGCGACGTCAATGGCGTCCCTGCTTCGGGCAACCGGTTCCTGATGCGGACCGTGCTGCGTGACGAATGGAAATTTCCCGGCCTCGTCGTCAGTGACTGGGAATCGATCGTCGACATGATCGTGCATGGCTTTGCCGCCAGTAAGAAAGACGCCGCGTTCGAGGCGCTGAGTGCCGGCGTCGACATGGAGATGGCGAGCACGACCTACCGCGATCACCTGGCAGAGTTGCTGGTCGAGCAACGCATCGACCAGGCCACGCTCGATACGGCGGTGCGCAACGTGCTGCGCGTGAAATTCCGGCTGGGACTGTTCGAGCGCACGGTCACGGACCCCGCTGCGTTCCCGGCAGTGGCGAGCGAGCAGAACCTGGCACTCGCAAAGAAGCTCACGACGCAAAGCCTCGTGTTGCTGCAGAATCGCAATGAAGTGCTGCCACTCCCGCGCGCGTCGCTGCGCTCGCTCGCGGTGATCGGGCCGATGGCCGATGACGATTACGAGCAACTCGGCACGTGGATCTACGATGGCGACACTGCGCTGAGCCGCACGCCTTTGCGGGCCATCCGGGAAATGGCCGGCCCGCACGTCACCATCCGCCACGTGCGCGCCATGGAAACGACGCGCAGCCGGACGACCACTGCATTTGCCGATGCCGTGGCCGCGGCCAGCAGTTCGGACGCGGCGGTACTGTTCCTCGGCGAAGAATCGATTCTTTCCGGTGAAGCGCACTCGCGGGCGAACATCGACCTGCCCGGCAACCAGATGGACCTCGTCCGCGCGGTCAAGATCGCCGGCAAGCCGGTGATCGTCGTGATTCTCGCCGGCCGGCCGCTCACGATCGAACCGATCCTCGCCGACGCCGACGCAGTGGTGTACGCGTGGCATCCCGGGTCCATGGCGGGTCCTGCGATCGCCGACATCCTGTTCGGCAATGAATCGCCTTCAGGAAAATTGCCGGTGACGTTCCCGCGCGTGGTCGGGCAACTGCCGATCTACTACGCCCATCGCAATACCGGCAAGCCGCCGCTGCCGGATACCTTCGTGCACATCGACGACATCAAGGTGCGCACGAACCAGACGGGGTTGAAGAACAAGTCCTGGTACCTGGACGCGGGCTACGAGCCGCTCTATCCGTTCGGGTACGGTTTGTCGTACACGAGCTTCGCCTATTCGGACATCAGGGTCACGCCGTCGCGCGCGCGCATCGGCGTGCCCGTGACGGTTCGTGCCGTCGTCACCAACGTGGGCAAGGTGGCGGCAGACGAAGTGGCGCAGTTGTACGTACAGGACATCGTGGGCAGCGTCACGCGACCCGTCAGGGAGTTGAAAGGCTTCCGGCGGGTTCATCTCAAGCCCGGCGAGAGCCGGGAAGTCTCGTTTCAATTGTCGGCCGACGACCTGGCCTTCTACGGCAGGAACATGACGCGTGCGACCGAGCCGGGGGCGTTCCATGCGTGGATCGGCGGCAGTTCCACGGCTGACCTGCGCGCGGACTTCGAACTGACAGCCAACTGAACAATCAACTGAACAAACAACTGCGGGCGGGGGGATTGTGGAAGCAACTACGTTCTATACGGTCAGGACGGCGCTGATCGTAGCGTTGGGCGGTTTTCTCATGGGGTTCGACGTCTCGGTCATTTCCGGGGTCGTGCCTTTCATCGAGACCGAATTCCAACTCTCGAAGATCCAGCTCGGCTGGGCCGTTGCTTCGCTGACGCTCACCGCGACGCTTGCGATGATGTTGGCGGGCCCGCTCAGCGATCGAATCGGGCGCCTGCCCGTGCTGAAGATCGCGGCTGTGCTGTTCGCGCTGTCGGCCATCGCTTCGGCCGTCGCCCCGGATTTCCTCACGCTGGTCGTGGCGCGGCTGGTGGGCGGTCTCGGCGTGGGCGCCGCGCTCATCATCGCGCCGATGTACATCGCGGAGCTCGCGCCCGCGCACCTGCGTGGACGCATGGTGTCGTTCAACCAGCTCAACATCGTGATCGGCATCTCGGCCGCGTTCTTCAGCAACTACCTGATCCTGAGCCTCGGCGACAGCGACCAGGCGTGGGTCGAGCTGCTGGGCCTCGCTCGCTGGAACTGGCGCTGGATGCTCGGCATCGAGGCATTGCCGGCAATCCTCTATCTGATCGCTCTGTACATGGTCCCGGAGAGTCCGCGCTGGCTTGCGATGCATGGCAAGGACGCGGCCGCACGCGATGTGCTCGCCCGGGCGATCGGACCTGCGCAGGCTGACGTCGAATTGCTCGCCGTCAAGAACGCGCTGGCGACGCACGAAGAAGAAGCGTCTCTCGGCGAACTGTTCCGGCCGTCCATGCGGCGCGTGCTGACGCTCGGGATTCTCGTCGCGGTGCTGCAGCAGATCACAGGTATCAACGCCGTGTTCTTCTACGCGCCGATGATCTTCCAGCAGTCCGGCGTCGGGACCGACGCTGCATTCATGCAGGCGATCTTCGTCGGCCTGATCAACCTGGTCTTTACCGTGCTGGCCATCAGCCTGATCGATCGTCTCGGTCGGCGGCCTTTGCTGATCGCCGGGCTGGCAGGCATCGCCGCGAGCATGCTGCTGCTTTCCTATGGATTCGGTTCGGCCAACTACACCATTCGTGACGACGACGTGGCGGGTCTGTCGCAGAAGATCGATGCGACGGAGCTCGCACCACTGGTCGGCCAGACGTTCACGAGCGATACCGCGTTCCGGACGGCAGCCGTCGCAGCGCTGGGCGGCGCCTCCTACAAGGCGCACGAGGCCGACCTGTTGACCGCGGCGATCAGCATCAATCCCGCGCTCATCCTGATCGGCATCCTGGCCTTCGTCGCCAGCTTCGCCATGTCGCTGGGTCCCGTGATGTGGGTGCTGTTCTCCGAACTGTTCTCTAACCGCATGCGCGGCATTGCGATTTCGTTCGTGGGGCTGATCAACTCCGCGGTGAGTTTCGGCGTGCAGCTGGTGTTCCCGTGGCAACTGCAGAACCTCGGCAACTCGAAGACCTTCCTGATCTATGCGGCGTTCGCCCTGGTGGGGCTTCCGCTCGTGATGAAGCTGCTGCCAGAGACGAAAGGCAAGAGCCTGGAGGCCCTCGAAGCAGAGCTCAGCGTGAAGCAGCGGGGTGTCGCATGAGCACGTCGCGCATTGGTTGCCTGGTGTTCGCGCTGCTGACCTTGTGCGCGGGCAGTGTGTCTGCGCGTGAGCCTGCAGCGGCTGGCGCCGTGCCGGTCCGCGTCGTGCGCGACGGCACGAAGTTCGTGCTGCTGCGCGACGGCAGGCCATATCAGGTCAAAGGTGCAGGCCTCGAGTTCGGCAGTGTCGCGGCATTGGCCACCCACGGCGGCAATTCCTTCCGCACGTGGCGCACCGAGAACGGCCAGAAGAGCGGCCGCGAGGTGCTTGACGAAGCGGCGCGACACGGCCTGACCGTCGCGATGTGCATCGAGATCGGCCGGGAGCGCCTCAAGTTCGACTACGACGACGAGAAGGCGGTTGCGAAGCAATTGGAGTACGCACGTCGCGAGGTGCTGAAGTACAAGGATCATCCGGCGCTGCTGGCGTGGATCATCGGCAACGAAGCGAACCTGCGCTTCAAGAATCCGAAGGTCTTCGATGCCATCAACGACATCTCGAAGATGATCCACCAGGTCGACCCGAACCATCCGACGACCACGGCCCTGTCAGGCTTCAGCGCCGAATTGGCCACGCTGATCGAAACGCGCGCGCCGGATCTCGATTTCATCGGCATCCAGATGTACGGGGACATCGTGAACCTGCCCCGCTACCTGGCGGAGGCGAATTTCCGCAAGCCCTACATGGTGACGGAGTGGGGCGCGACGGGGCATTGGGAGGTCGACAAGACGACCTGGGGCGCGCCCATCGAGCACACCAGCAGCGAAAAGGCCGCGTCCTATCGCAAAGCCTGGGAAACGGTCATCGCTTCCGGTGACCAGCGGCTGATCGGCGACTATGTCTTTCTGTGGGGCCAGAAGCAGGAGCGCACGCCCACCTGGTACGGCATGTTCCTCGCCGATGGGTCCGCGACAGAAGCCGTCGATTTCATGCAGTTCGCGTGGACCGGCGCCTGGCCCACCAACCGTGCACCGCGCGTCGAGGCCCTCGAACTCGATGCAAAGCGCGCGACCGAAAGCGTGGTTGTCGCTCCGGGGCAGCGGGTCGCCGCAAGCGTCGCGGCGACTGATCCCGAGGGAGGCAAGCTGAGCTACTCCTGGCACGTCACGCGCGAAATCGTCGTGAAGGAGGACGGCGGGGACGACGAGCCGATGCCGCCAACCGTGCGTCTGAGAATGGACGCTGCCGATGGCGCCAAGCCGTCCTTCACGGCTCCTCGCCGGCCCGGTGCCTACCGACTGTTTGTCGACGTGCACGACGGGTCCGGCAGCGCCGGTCACGCGAACATTCCGTTCTACGTCACGCGGCCGGGAACCCTGCCGCCCGTCGCAGTGGCCTCGAAGCCGTGAACACGTCTGAAATCTTCCTGGTCGCGATGGTGCTGATCTTCGCGCTGCCGTACCTCGTCTGGAGACTCGGCCGCACGGAGTACTTCGCGCCCCTCGTCGTGGTACAGATCGTCACGGGGATCGTGCTCGGGCCCGGCATCCTCGGGGCGGTCTTTCCCGAGTACTACCGCTTCGTCTTCAACCCTGCGGTGGTGCAGTCCTTGAACGGCCTCGCCTGGTGGGCCGTGATGTGCTTCGTGCTGCTGGCGGGCATCGAGCTCGATCTGAAGCACGCATGGGAGCATCGGCGAGAGAGCAGCACTGCCGCCGGTCTCGCACTCGGCGTCCCGTTGCTGACGGGCAGCGTCGCCGCCAGCGGTCCTGGCCCTGTTTCCCGGCTGGATCGGTCCGCAGCGCCCACACCTGGCAATTCATCGTTGGCGTGGGCATGGCCTGCGCGGTGACGGCGCTGCCGATCCTGGTGCTGTTCCTCGAAAAGCTCGGCGTGCTGCGCACCGCGCTCGGCCAGCGCATCCTGCGTTACGCGAGCATGGACGACATCGCCATCTGGGGAGTGCTCGCACTGATCCTCATGGACTGGAACCGCGTCGGCCGGCAGGCTGGCTTTCTCGTCGCGTTCGTCGTCGCGGCATTCGGCTTCCGCCACCTGATGCAGCGGCTGGATGAGCGCGATCGCTGGTATGTCGCGCTGATCTGGCTGGCGCTGTGCGGGCTGGGCGCGGACTGGTCAGGCCTGCACTTCATGGTCGGGGCGTTCCTGGCAGGTGCTGCCATCGACCGCGACTGGTTCGACCGGGACCGGCTCGATTCGATCCGGCACAACGTCCTGCTGGTCATGATGCCCGTGTTCTTCCTCAGCACGGGTTTGCGCACGGAATGGCAGGTGGGCGGCGCCCAGGTCTTCCTGGCGGCGGCGATGCTGCTGGTGGCATCCATCGGCGGCAAGCTCATCGGGACGAGCGTGGCTGGGCGCGTGCTGCGCTGGCAGCCGGGGGAGGCGGGCCTGATCGGCTGGCTACTGCAGACCAAGGCGCTGATCATGATCATTTTTGCCAACATCCTGCTGGACAAGGGAGTGATCACCGCTTCGACGTTCACGGCACTGCTGTTGATGGCCGTGGGCAGCACGATGCTGACCATTCCCGTCGTTACGCCCAGGCTGGCTCGGCTGCGTCACCTGATCGGGAAGACCGACTGAAGGCATCTGGCCCTTGGGACATGAAGGCTTGCGGGCTGAGCAAGCCTCTCAGTTCCGGAGAACTTCCAGCAGCGATCGCCGACGGGCTTCCCGCTCGGCCTGCGCACCTCGAGTGCCATCCGCCGCCACCTTGTCGCCCGCGTTCCGTTCCAGCGGCCGCGGTGCCGCTGAGGGTCATCTGATCGGGAACGGTATATGCATTAGCCTTACGGACGTTGTCTGCGACCTGCGCCAGGTCTTCGAGCTCCAGCTTGCGGTACGCAGCCGCCAGGATCTTGAGTGCGTCGTCCACGGCCGGCGCGCCGTCGTAGCCCGTGATGACGCCCTTGGCGCGATTGGCAGCTCCCACGTAGGCGCCACGCTTGAGGTAGAAGCGCGCCACCGCGATCTCGTAATCGGCCAGCCGGTTGCGCAGGAAAATCATGCGCTGGCGGGCATCGGCCGAGTACGGGCTCTTCGGGTACTGCTGCACCAGCACCTGGAAGGACTGGAACGACTTGCTTGCTTCGTGCGGCGGGCGCTTGGCGATGTCGGCCTTGAACTTGCGCTCGAGCCAGTTGGCTCCCGACTCGAAATACACCAGGCCGCGGACGTAATAGGCGTAGTCGACTCGCGGATGTGTCGGGTTTTCGCGGATGAACTGGTCCGCCTGGTCGATCGCCGCGTCGGCCGACCGGTTCTTGTAGTACGCGTAGATCAGGTCCAGCTGGCCCTGCTTGGCCTGCTCGCTGAATGGGTAGCGGGCCTCGAGCATTTCGTAGCGCTGGATCGCGCTCGGGTAGTTGTTGTTCTTGATGTCCTTGATCGCGTCCCGATAGAGCTGCTCCGGCGAGCCCTCGATGACCTTGTCCCCCTTGTCCTTGTCCCAGAACTTGAGGCTGCTGCAGCCGCCGGTGCCCAGGAGGGCCAAAGCGAGCAGAGCCGAGGCGAGTAGACGTCGGGAAAAGGCAGCAGCCATGCGGGGATCCTGGGTCAAGCCCTGCGGAAGGGCGTGAAGTATATAGAATTCGACCCCATGCCGACCTCAACCGTTCAACTCAGCCTGCAGATTCCCGACGCCGAAGCGGGCCAGCGGCTCGACCAGGCACTCGCCCGCCTGCTGCCCGACTACTCCCGCAGCCGCCTGAAGACGTGGATCGAGGCCGGTGAAGTGCTCGTCGACGGATCCGTTCGCCGCCCCAGGGACAAGGTCAACGGCGGTGAAACGGTCACCGTTGCCGGGACCGTGACCGAGGACTCGGCCGCGGAGGCCCAGGCCATCCCGCTCCTCATGGCGTACGAGGACAAGCACGTCTTCATCGTCGACAAACCCGCCGGACTGGTCGTGCATCCAGGCGCCGGTAACCCCGACCAGACGCTGCAGAACGCGCTGTTGTCGCGCGACCCCGAACTCGGCAAGTTACCGCGCGCCGGCATCGTGCACCGGCTCGACAAGGACACCAGCGGATTGCTGATCGTGGCCCGTTCGCTCAAGGCGCACACTGCGCTGGTGCGGATGCTCGAAGCGCGCGAGATCCACCGCGAATACGAAGCCATCTGCCGGGGCGTGATGACGGCCGGCGGCACGATCGACGCGCCGATCGACCGGCACCCGACGGACCGCGTGCGCATGGCGATCCGTGATGGCGGTCGCGATGCCGTCACGCATTACCGCGTGATCCGGCGCTTCCGTGCGCACACGCACGTCCGTGTGCAGCTCGAAACCGGTCGCACTCACCAGATCCGCGTGCACCTCGCGCACGTCAATTACCCGATCGTCGGCGACCGCGTGTACGGCGGCCGGCTCGCGCTGCCGAAGGGCGCGACTGAGGAGTTGCGCACCGCGTTGCGTGAATTCCCGCGCCAGGCACTGCACGCTGCGAAGCTGCAACTGGCGCATCCCGTGACGGGCAAGCCACTCGAAGCGCAGGCGCCGTTGCCCGGGGACATGCTGGGACTCCTTGCGGTGCTCGCTGCGGACCTCGCCGCCGCCAAGGCATGACGCAAGGCGTGTCTTCGTCGCAAGGTTCATGGCTGACGCCCGACTGGGACGTCGCGCCGAACGTGCATGCGCTCTCGACGCTGCGCGGCGGCGGCCTGAGCGTGCAGCCTTACGCGAGCTTCAACCTCGCACAGCACGTCGGTGACGATCCGGAGCACGTGCGTGCGAACCGCGCGTTGCTGCGAGCCGCAGCGAAGTTGCCGTCGGAACCGCTCTGGCTCGAGCAAGTGCACGGCAGCCGAGTCGTTGAACATCCCGGGCCGGCTCTGGCCGGGGCTGTGCCGCCGCGTGCGGATGCCGCCGTGGCTTTCGGGCCCGGCCGCGTCTGCGTGGTGATGACGGCCGACTGCCTGCCGGTCGTGTTCGCAGATCGCGCGGGCACACGAATCGGTGTGGCGCATGCGGGTTGGCGCGGACTCGTCGGCGGTGTGCTCGAAGCCACCGTGGCCGCGCTGCAAGTGGATCCTGCACAGCTCGTGGCCTGGCTCGGACCGGCGATCGGGCCGGCTGCGTTTGAAGTCGGGACCGAGGTGCGCGATGCTTTCATCGCGCGCGATGCCGCGAACGAGGCTGCGTTCGTGCGCAACGAGACGGGCCGCTTCCAGGCCGACTTGTATTGCCTGGCGCGCCGCGCGCTGGCCCGTGTCGGCGTCCATCGCCTCAGTGGCGGCGGGCGCTGCACGCAGCGGGAGGCCGCGGAATTTTTTTCCTTCCGGCGCGACGGCGGCCGGACCGGCCGCATGGCGACGCTGGCGTGGCTCGCGTCCGGCGTCCCCGCCGATTCCGACGCAGTGCGCGTGCTAACCTGACGGGCATTCCCGGCTCGGCACGCGGCAGTACGACCCTTGAGCAGCCTGACCCTGATCGTCGTGTTCACGGCGCTGAGCGGAGCGTTGAGCGCCCTCGCGGCCGGCGTGTTCCTGGCGCTCGATGCGCGCTGGCGCACGGCCATGCTGCCCCACCTCGTCAGCTTCGCGACCGGGACGTTGCTCGGCGCCGCGTTCCTCGGATTGATTCCGCATGCGCTCGAAGTGGCCGGTTCCGGGTCGGGTCATCGGATCGGCCTCGCGCTCCTGTGCGGCATCCTGCTGTTTTTCCTGCTCGAGAAGTTCGTGCTCTGGCGACATTGCCACGACGATCCCTGCGAGATGCACTCGCCGAGTCACGACGTCCGTGACCGGGCATCGGCCAACCTGATCCTGGCCGGCGACACGTTCCACAACCTGCTCGATGGCGTGCTCGTGGCAGCGGCGTTCATGACCAACCCGCAGCTCGGCATCGTCACGGCGCTTGCCGTGTTCGCCCACGAAATCCCGCAGGAAGTGGGCGATCTGGCGATCCTGCTCCATGGTGGCTTCAGCCGCGCCCGGGCGATGACCCTGAACCTGGTCTCGAGCCTCACCTCCGTGGTGGGCGGCGTCATCGCGTATTACGCGCTCAATACGGCGATGGATTTCCTGCCCTACGCGCTGGCCCTGGCGGCTTCGAGCTTCATCTACGTGGCCGTGGCCGATCTCATCCCCGGACTGCACCGCCGCGTGGACATGCGTGCGAGCCTGGGCCAGGTGCTGTTCATCGCCCTGGGGGTGGCGCTGGTGTACCTGACGCACCAAGGCATGCACTAGGAAGGGCAGGAAAGGGAAGGGAAAGGGCAGGAAGGGGAGGAAGGGCAGGAAGGCCCGGAAGGGCAGGCAGGGAGGAAGGCGTTCCGGAACTCCCTTCCGACCACTTCCTGTCCTTCCTTCCCTTCCTCCCCCCTTCCCCACCCCTTTTATCTCGCGGGTCCGGCCCCACTTCTGGGCGCATACCGTCCCACGGACAGAGCCCCCATGCGCCAAGACAAATTCACCACCAAGCTCCAGGCCGCGCTGCAGGAATCGCAGTCGCTCGCCCTGGGCCGCGACCACCAGATCATCGAGCCCGTGCACCTGATGCAAGCCCTGCTGGACCAGCAGGGCGGCACCGTGCGGCCGTTGCTCGACAAGTGCGGTGCCAACATCAATACGCTGCGCTCGCAGCTGCGTGAAGCGCTCGACCGGCTGCCCAAAGTGGAGGGTACCGGCGGCGAGGTGCACCTTTCGAACGATCTCGCGCGGCTGCTGAACCTCACCGACAAGGTCGCGCAGAAGCGCGGTGACCAGTACATCACCAGCGAGCTCTTCATCCTGGCCGCGCTGGAGGACAAGGGTCCGCTCGCCAGGATCCTCAAGGACGCGGGCGTGCAGAAGGCCGCGATCGAGCGTGCGATCGACGAGATCCGGGGCGGCAGCAAGGTCGACGATCCCAACGTCGAGGAACAGCGGGGCGCGCTCGAGAAATTCACGATCGATCTCACCGAGCGCGCGGAGCAGGGCAAGCTCGATCCGGTCATCGGCCGTGACGACGAAATCCGCCGCACGATCCAGGTACTGCAGCGTCGCACCAAGAACAACCCCGTGCTGATCGGCGAGCCGGGCGTAGGCAAGACCGCGATCGTCGAAGGCCTGGCGCTGCGCATCATCAACAAGGAAGTCCCCGAGAGCCTGCGCGACAAGCGCATCCTCTCGCTCGACATGGGCGCGCTGATCGCGGGCTCGAAGTTCCGCGGCGAATTCGAAGAGCGCCTCAAGGGCGTGCTGAGCGATCTCGCCAAGCAGGAAGGCCGGGTCATCCTGTTCATCGACGAGCTGCACACGATGGTCGGCGCCGGCAAGGCCGAAGGCTCGATGGATGCCGGCAACATGCTGAAGCCCGCGCTCGCGCGCGGCGAGCTGCATTGCGTCGGCGCCACTACGCTCGACGAGTACCGCAAGTACGTCGAGAAGGACAAGGCGCTCGAGCGCCGCTTCCAGAAAGTGCTGGTCGACGAGCCCTCGGTCGAGGACACGATCGCGATCCTGCGCGGCCTGAAGGAACGCTATGCGGTCCACCACAAGGTCGAGATCACGGACCCGGCGATCGTCGCCGCGGCCACGCTCTCGCACCGCTACATCACCGACCGGCAGTTGCCCGACAAGGCGATCGACCTGATCGACGAGGCCGCGTCGCGCATCCGCATGGAAATGGACTCGAAGCCGGAGGAGATGGACCGGCTCGACCGCCGCATCATCCAGCTCAAGATGGAGCGCGAGGCGCTCAAGAAAGAGAAGGACGACGCGTCGAAGAAGCGTCTCGAGGCGCTCGACGAGCAGTTGGGCGAGCTCGGCAAGGAGTACGCCGACTTCGAGGAAATCTGGAAAGCTGAAAAGGCATCGGCGCAGGGTGCCGCGCAGATCACGCAGGAACTCGAGGATGCGCGGCAGGCGTTCGAGACCGCGCGCCGTGCCGGTGACCTCGCCCGCATGTCCGAACTGCAGTACGGCAAGATTCCGGAACTGGAGAAGCGGCTCAAGGCGGCGCAGGAAGGCGAATCGAAAGCCCCGACGCTGGTCCGCAACAAGGTGACCGAAGAGGAAATCGCCGAAGTCGTGTCGAAGTGGACCGGCATTCCGGTCTCGAAGATGCTCGAAGGCGAGCGCGAAAAGCTGCTGCGCATGGAAGAGGCGCTGGCGAAGCGCGTCGTCGGCCAGGACGAGGCGGTCAAGGCGGTCTCGGATGCGATCCGCCGTTCGCGCGCCGGCCTCTCCGATCCGAATCGTCCGAACGGCTCGTTCCTGTTCCTCGGACCCACGGGCGTGGGCAAGACCGAGCTGTGCAAGGCGCTCGCCGAATTCCTGTTCGACACGGAAGAGTCGATGGTGCGCATCGACATGTCGGAGTTCATGGAGAAGCATTCCGTCGCGCGTCTGATCGGCGCGCCGCCGGGATACGTGGGTTACGAGGAGGGCGGTTACCTGACGGAGGCCGTACGCCGCCGTCCTTACGCCGTGATCCTGCTCGACGAAGTCGAGAAGGCACACCCGGACGTGTTCAACGTGCTGCTGCAGGTGCTCGACGACGGGCGTCTCACGGACGGCCAGGGCCGCACCGTGGACTTCCGCAACTCGGTCGTGATCATGACCTCGAACCTGGGCTCGAACGTGATCCAGGAGATGGCGGGCGAGGTGAATTACGCACGCATGAAGTCGGCGGTGATGGAGATCGTCGGCCAGCACTTCCGTCCCGAGTTCATCAACCGCGTGGACGAGGTCGTCGTGTTCCACCCGCTGGGCAAGGAGCACATCCGCGAGATCGTCGACATCCAGCTGAGCTACCTGCGCCGGCGCCTGGTCGAGCGCGACATGGGCCTGGAACTGGACGATGCCGCGCGCGACCTGCTCGGCGAGGCGGGGTTCGACCCCGTGTACGGGGCGCGGCCGCTGAAGCGCGCGATCCAGCACCAGCTCGAGAACCCGCTGGCGCAGCGCATCCTGCGCGGCGACTTCGAGCCGGGCGACACGATCCGGGTGACGGTCAAGGACGGCGATCTCGCGTTCGAGCGCGTCGCCGTCCCGGTATAATCCGCGGCTGTTTCAACTACCCTAGGCCACGTTTTCCCGCGCCGGACCGACCATGCCGATCTACGAATACCAGTGCCAGAAGTGCCACCACCACCTGGAGGCGCTGCAGAAGTTCTCCGACAAGCCGCTGCGTGAGTGTCCCGAATGCGGCAAGCACACGCTGCTGCGCCTCATGTCGGCGCCGATGTTCCGCCTCGCGGGCAGCGGCTGGTACGAGACGGATTTCAAGTCGGACAAGGAGGGCAAGCGCAACCTGGCCGGCAAAGACGACGCCCCGCCCGCCGAGACTGCGTCGACGGCGGTGGCGAGCGACAAGGCTGAAAAGAAGGCCGAGTCGAAACCGGAGGCGAAACCCGAGCCGAAGCGAGAGTCAGTATCGACCAGGAAGAGCGTCGCGGTGAAGAAGCCCGTCGCGAGACCGAAGCCGGCTGCGAAGAAACCCGCATCGAAAAAGCCCGTCCGGAAACGCTGAATCGAGCCGGGCCGGTGGCCCGCGGCGGAGTGAACAGAGTGGCTGATCTGACATCGACCGGTGACGACGAAGGCACGGGCAACGGCAAGGGCGGTCGCGGCAACTTTGCGCGCCGCTTGCGCAATCACCTGATCGCGGGTCTCCTGATCTGGATCCCCGTCATGGTGACCGTCTGGGTCATCCGCTTCCTGTCGCGCATCCTCGACCAGTCGCTGGTGCTGTTGCCGCCGCCCTGGCGGCCCGAGGCGCTGGTCGGCCAATACGTCCCCGGCGTCGGCATCATCCTGTCGTTCATGCTGCTGGTCGCCACGGGCGTCGTGGTCCGCAACCTTTTTGGCGGGCGGATAATCGCGGGTTTCGAGGACCTGGTGCGGCGCATCCCGGTGATCGGCTCCGTCTACGGCGGCGCCAAGACGTTCAGCGAGACCGTGCTGACCGACAAGGGCAAGTCGTTCAAGCAGGTGGTCATGGTCGAGTTCCCGCGCAGGGGCATCTTCAGCGTGGGGTTCATCACGTCCGAGGAACTTGAGGAAGTCCAGGCCAAGACCGAGCAGGACGTCGTCTGCGTCTTCGTACCTACCACGCCGAACCCCACCACGGGATTCATCGTCGCTCGTGCCCCGCGACGAGGTGGTCCGCCTCGACATGACGGTGGACGACGCGTTCAAGATGCTGCTGACGCTGGGCGTCGTCGTGCCCAAGTGGCAAAACAAGCCGGTCGCGGCCGATCTTGCGCCGCAACAACCCTCTCCGTAACATTCTCCGGCTCAGCGTTGAGGATCGGCCCGGGCCGGTCCCCGGCACCCCTTTTTGACGGGATTTCCCCATGCCCATGCGCACCCATTACTGCGGCGACGTCAACGAGCGCCTCGTCGGATCCACGGTCGAAGTGGCCGGCTGGGTCCATCGTCGTCGCGACCATGGCGGCGTGATCTTCGTCGACCTGCGCGACCGCGACGGGCTGCTGCAGGTGGTCTTCGACCCGGACGCGGCCGACGTCTTTGGCGAGGCCGAGCGGCTGCGCGGCGAGTGGGTGATCAAGGTGACAGGTCTCGTCCGGCCGCGCCCTGCAGGCACCGCCAACGCGAACCTCGCCTCGGGCCAGGTCGAGTTGCTCGCGCGCGGCATCGAGGTGCTCAACCGCTCCGAGCCGATCCCGTTCCAGCTCGACGAGGACGTGAAGGAAGAGACGCGGCTCAAGTACCGTTACATCGACCTGCGCCGCGACGTGATGCAGAAGCGCCTGCGGCTGCGACATGCGGTGACGCGCGCGATGCGCGACTACCTCGACGGCCACGGTTTCATCGACGTCGAGACGCCGATGCTGACCAAGGCGACGCCGGAGGGCGCGCGCGACTACCTCGTGCCGAGCCGCACGCAGCCGGGCAAGTTCTTCGCGCTGCCGCAGTCGCCGCAGATCTTCAAGCAGCTGCTGATGATGTCGGGCTTCGACCGCTACTACCAGATCGTGCGCTGCTTCCGCGACGAGGACCTGCGCGCCGACCGGCAGCCAGAGTTCACCCAGCTCGACGTCGAGACTTCGTTCCTGACGCGCGACGACATCATGGGGCTGATGGAAGCCCTGGTCCGCAAGCTGTTCAAGGACGTGCTCGGGCAGTCGCTGCCGGATCCGTTCCCGCGCATGACCTACGCCGAGGCCATGCGCCGTTACGCTTCCGACAAGCCGGACCTGCGCCTCTCGCTCGAACTCGTCGACGTCGCCGACCTGGTCAAGGACTGCGAGTTCAAGGTGTTCTCCGGTCCGTCCGCGGATCCGGAAGGCCGCGTCGCTGCGCTGCGCGTGCCGCAGGGCGGCGAGAAGCTCTCGCGCAAGCAGATCGACGACTACGCCGCGTTCGTCGCGCGCTACGGCGCGAAGGGCCTTGCGTACGTGAAGGTCAACGACGCGGCGAAGGGCCGCGACGGCCTGCAGTCGCCGATCCTCAAGTTCCTGTCGGACGCTGCGGTGGCGGGCCTGATGCAGCGCACGGGAGCGCAGACTGGCGACCTGGTTTTCTTCGGTGCGGACAAGGCCAAGGTCGTCAACGACGCGATCGGCGCGCTGCGCCTGAAGGTCGGGCAGGACCTTGGCCTCGTCGCCGCAGGCTGGGCGCCGCTCTGGGTCGTCGACTTCCCGATGTTTGAGTGGGACCCGGACTCGAAGCGCTGGGCGGCGATGCACCACCCGTTCACGTCGCCGGTCAACGACGATCCGGCCGCACTCAAGGCGAACCCGGGCCAGGCGCTCGCGCGCGCCTACGACATGGTGCTGAACGGCTCGGAGATCGGCGGCGGCTCGGTGCGTATCCATCGCAACGAGATGCAGTCGACCGTGTTCGAGATGCTGGGTATCGGCGCCGAGGAGGCCGAAAAGAAGTTCGGCTTCCTGCTCGACGCGCTCAAGTTCGGCGCGCCGCCGCACGGCGGCATCGCGTTCGGCCTCGATCGACTGGCGATGTTGATGGCCGGCGCGGACTCGATCCGTGACGTCATTGCGTTCCCGAAGACGCAGAACGCCACCTGCCCGCTGACCGACGCCCCAACCGAGGTCTCGGAGCAGCAGCTGCGCGACCTGCACATTCGCGTCAAGCTGCCCGTCAAGGAGTGATGGCGGAAGCGCGCGAGCCGGTCATCCTCGTTCACGGCCTGTGGATGACCGGGCTCGAGTTCGGGGTGCTGCGCCAGCGCCTGCAGGCGAGGCACGGCTTCGACGCGCACGTGTTCTCGTACCCGACCATGCACGGCAACGTCGACGAGATCGTGGCGGAGCTCGCTGAATTCGCTCATCAGCTTGCGGCGGGCACGGGCCGAGTCCACTTCGTAGGCCACAGCCTCGGCGGCGCGATCGTCTATCGCGCGCTCGAGCAGGGTATGCGCGACCTGCCCGGCAATGCGGTGCTCCTGGGCTCACCACTGAATGGCAGTCGCGCTGCGAGCGGAGTGGGGCGGATCTCCATGCTGCGCCCGCTGGTCGGGCCGCACGCACTTAGCGAACTGGCTCAGCCCTGCGGTCGTTGCTGGCCTGGCGACTGCGGGCGCTCGCTCGGCGCCATCGCCGGGACGCGGCGTCTCGGCACCGGCCAATTCTTCGCGCACTTCGATGATGACAATGACGGCACCGTGGCGGTGAGCGAGACCGTGATTCCCGGCCTCAACGACCACATCGTGCTGCCGCACAGTCATGTCGGGATGCTGTTCGCGAACGACGTCGCCGCGCAGGTGGGGCATTTCCTGCGGCATGGTCGCTTCGCGTCGGGCGAGAAGACGACACAGGGCGGACGGTAGGTGAGGGCGCCCGTTCCGGGTCTTTTCCGGGCGAGCGGAAAGGCAGACACGCTCGCCCGGAAAAGACCCGGAACGAACGCCTGATCGACCGCGCCTGTGCGAATTCCCGTCAAAGCCCGAGAATTCGCACGGCGCAAGCAACGTCGACGCGGTCACATTGCATGAGCGCATGCCGATGATTCCCAACCGGCAATTTCCATCGCTTAGCCACCATGCCGTGTTGGTGGAGCTCGTCTTGATGCTTGCCCTACGCCGAAAGCCGACGGTCACTGGGGGATAACGACCCACTGTTGCCGTTCTGCCCCAGAGCTTATGCGACATCGAGAAGTGCGTGCGGATTCCTATCGGCGACGAGTAACAACGTGCGAGCCGCGCCTGACGGCGCACGACGCCCTTGCTCCCAGTCCTGCAATGTTCGGACGGAAACGCCCAGCAGAGCGGCAAAGCGGGACTGCGAAAGCCCCGTCTTTTCGCGGATCGAGGCCACGTCCGGAACATTGATGACGCGACTGACTTCACCACGCTTCAACTCACGGAGCCCATCCAGTATCTCTTGACCAATGTTTCGCTTCGCCTTAGTCATCGTCCACTTCCTCGCGGATTTGGCGTAAAACGTGTGCCGGAATGCTGTCGGCCACGTTCTTTGGGTACATCGTCAGCATCCAGATCACTCCCCCCGCACGACGCACGTAATAGATGATGCGGTATCCGCCGCGTTTGCCTCGACCTGGAGCCGCCCAGCGCAGTTTGCGTACTCCGCCAGAACCTGAAATTACCGGCCCAGCCTCCGGGTTGGCCATCAACGCGAGTTGCAGTGCCGCGTACTCGGCGTCGGTCAGATATTCGAGCACAAGCTTCGTAAACGCCCGGGTCTCGATGAAGCTGAGCATCTACCGAATATACGGCATTGCCGTATACTGTCAAGTCGCGGTGGATAGCGTGAAAGCACCGCTCGTGGCCGCTCTTGCCGTTCCCGAAAGCGGACGGCGTACGGGGAGAATCGACCGAGGCCGTGTGAAAACGACGGCCTGATTTGTGCGAATATCATCGTGCCACACCAGGGGGTGCACGATGAAGCGGTTCATCGAAAGTGAGAGCCGAACGCAGGCCACACTGTTCCCGGAGCGTCTGGACGATTGGATCGCCGAGGACAACCCGGTGCGTGCAGTCGACGCGTTTGTCGATGAGCTCGACCTGGCGAAGCTCGGCTTTGAGGGTGCCGAGCCTGCGGCCACAGGCCGACCTGCGTACCACCCCGGCACGCTGCTCAAGATCTACGTTTACGGCTACCTCAACCGCCTGCCCTCGAGCCGGCGCCTGGAGCGCGAGGCGCAGCGCAACCTTGAACTGATCTGGCTCACCGGGCGGCTCGCCCCGGACTTCAAGACGATCGCCGACTTCCGCCGCGACAACGGCCCTGGCATCCGCCGGGCCTGCCGCCAGTTCGTGCAGCTGTGTCGGGAGATCGGTCTGTTCGAGCAGGCGCTGGTGGCGATCGACGGCAGCAAGTTCAAGGCGGTGAACAACCGCGACAAGAACTTCACGCCGCACAAGCTCAAGGCCCGCCAACAGCAGCTCGACCAGAGCATCGCCCGCTACCTCGCCGACCTCGATCGCGCAGACCGGGACCCATCACTTGTGCCTGAAGAGCGGGTCGAGCACCTCAAGGAGAAGCTCGCGACGGTGCGTTCGCAGATGAAGAGGCTGGAGGCGATCGGCCGCCAGCTCGAAGCCACGCCGGATCAGCAGATCTCACTGACCGACCCCGATGCGCGCTCGATGGCCACCAGCGGCCGCGGCACGGGGATGGTGGGCTACAACGTGCAGGCCGCCGTCGACACCAAGCACCATCTGATCGTGACGCACGAGGTTGGCAACGAAGGCCACGATCGCAACCAGCTGAGCCCGATGGCGCAGCGGACGCAGGAGACGCTCGGCACGCAGGACCTGACCGTGCTCGCCGACCGCGGCTACTTCAGCGGCGAAGAGATCCTCAAGTGCGAGCAGGCGCAGATCAAGGCGCTCGTGCCGAAGCCGCTCACCAGGAACTCGGCGACCACCGGGCGCTTCGACAAGCGTGACTTCCACTACGAGGCAAAGCGCGATCGATACCGTTGCCCGGCGGGCAAGTACGCCACGCGGCGGTGCACCTCGATCCAGCACGGCATGACGATCCACCGGTACTGGTCGACCGCTTGCCCGCAGTGCCCTCTCCGCAGCGCCTGCACGACCGATACCTGCCGACGCATCAACCGCTGGGAGCACGAAGACGTGGTCGAGCGGATGCAACGACGCATCGACGGCATGCCGCAGGCCGGACGGCTGCGCCGCCAGACCGTGGAGCACACGTTCGGGACGCTCAAATCGTGGATGGGCGCGACGCACTTCCTGACGAGGACGTTGCCGAAAGTGCGAACGGAGATGAGCTTGCAGGTTCTGGCATACAACCTGAAGCGAGTGATGCAGATCCTCGGCGTGCAGCCGCTGATCGCGGCGATGAGGGCGTGACGCTCGCTCGCGTCCCTTCGCCGGTTCGCGTCATAAGACCATTGCCGCCAGCGTTTTCACACGGCCTCGACCCGCAGCGGAAGTTCGCGGCACTGCAAAGCAATGGGATGGACCCCTCCCCACTCCTACGGCATCGAGTGCCAGACTGGAGGTGTGTAATCACCAGTCACGGAACGAGGAGGGGTCGTCATGAAGCTTACTCGCGTGGGTGTGGATTTGGCCAAGCAGGTCTTCCAGGTGCACGGCGTGGATCGGGCGGAGCGCCCGGCCTGGTGCAAGCGTTTGAAGCGCAGCCGATGGATCGCGGATCTGGAGCGCGACGTCGAGCCAGGCGCCGAGATCGGCATGGAGGCCTGTGGCAGCGCGCATCACTGGGCGCGACTGCTGCAGTGCAAAGGCTATCGGGTGAAGCTGATCGCCCCGCAGTTCGTGAAGCCGTACGTGAAGTCGAACAAGACCGACGCGAACGATGCCGAGGCGATCTGCGAGGCGACGCTCAATGTCTGAGCTCAGCCGCCGCCGACTCGCTGTGCAATGAGAATGAGGTCCTGCGTCGGCTTCGATGCATTGGCAGGACTTGATATCACTTCCCAAGAATCGACCCTGTACCCCGCTCGCTCAACCATTGAAACCACATCGCCAACGCTTCGATACTTGATGTAAACCCTATCTCCACTACTCGATGTTTCAAACCCGGACGAACTAGGTTCACCCGTGATCGTGGAGAGGTACAGTATGGCTGAATCAGCCAGAATGGCGTTGAGCGAACTGAAAAACCGATTCGCGTCGTCGTCAGTCAGGTAGCTCAAGCCGAAAGCAAAAGCAGATGCATCAAATACATGCTCAAGTTCGCCGATGTGCCGACAGTCCTTAACCAAGAACTCCGCGGACGGGACCCTAAGCCTGGCCTGCTTAACCATTCCTTCCGCCAGATCAACGCCGATCAGCTTGAGGTCCGGTCTAACCTTCGCCAAATAGGCTGAGACATTGCCCGGTCCGCACGCCACATCAATGACGCTCGCGCCCTGCGGCTCGATTCGTTTCACGAATTGCTCCAGATACCGGTCATACATGTCCAAGTGAAAGTACTTCTCGGCGTAGAGATCAGCCAACCTACTAAAGGTGGCAACGGACACTAGGCAGAAATCTTCGTCTTGCATTGGTGGCCTGTTTTATCGAGATAAAAGTGCAATCTAGCCAGAACCGGGTTTCGAGTTATCCAAAATCTATACGCAGGTCTTGAATCGGGGTACGGGCGTCCTCAGTCCGCTGGACGATGCGCTGGCGGTGCCGCTGCACGCGGGAGGGCGCTGAGCACCGTGCCATCAAACGTCCGCTATTGCGGCGAGTGAGTCGCGGGCGCGACGGGCCGCTCCTGGCCGATCTTACCGCTACGCGACCGGCGGCTCACGACGGTGGTGAGGAAGGGGGGAAGAGAAACAAAGGTGTAGTAGTACTTCCTAAAGGGATGGATCTGTTATTAGAGAGAGAATGGGGGTTGAAGACGCCCAGGCAGACGCTCGACTTGAGACACCGGCAGATGTTTGGCAATGTGTTGCGTCGATCGGTGAATCCACAACCCACAGCAGAAGTTCGGCGCGCCCCAATGTATCCGTTGGAACTTTGTGCCAACCCGCGGGCAGGTAACAGCGCGGCCGGTTCAGCGACAGCAATACTCACTGTGCTCGCAGGCTCAGAGCATACAAGTGACACGGGCCAAAATGCTCGGTGAACTCACGCTCGAACTCCATGCCAACTTTTTTAGCCACACCGATTGAAGCTGCATTGCCAGGCATGACGAGGCAAATCAGACGACGCAGATGAAGTACGTCACCTGCATGGCGGATGATGCCTCGCGCAGCCTCGGTGGCCAGGCCCTGACGCCAGCGTTCTTTCCTGATCATGAAGGCGAGTTCAACCTCATCAGCGCCCTCGATGAACCATGGCAGCAATCCGCACCGACCCAGAAACTCACCGGTTTGTCGGTCAATAGCAGCCCACAAGCCCAGTTCGGGATCATCTGGGTGGCCACGTACGAACCATTCGAGTTCCTCTTCGGTTTCCTGATAGGTTCGAGTTCCGTCCGGAAAGTACTTCCTGACCTCCGGATCGCGATAGAGCGCATACAGTGGCTCTAGGTCCTCAGGCTGAAAGTGGCGCAGCAGAAGACGTTCCGTACTGAGGATGACCACGGTTTGCGTTTCCCCCGGCTTTCAGACACCGAACGAATGTCTGCTCCTGGCCGATCTTACCGCTACGCGACCGGCGGCTCACGACCCGAAGCGGAAGTTCACAGCGCCTCAAGTTGCTCGACGGATGCGCAAGTTAAGCCCTGAGCAGGACGAACGCTCGCCAGTTTCGTGAATGGCCGAACCGTTCTGCGTGGGGCGATTCGCCGAGTCGAGCGATCAAACCTCACCGCTGGGCGTGTGTTGCTCGAGCTCAATCAGTAGCGAACTCACGTCTGACTGTCTGCGGACCACATACACGCGTTTGCCAGGCCGTAGCGCCAGCAACTTTGCTTTGAAGGAGGTATTCCAGAACCGATCTGACAACCTTAGAAAGCGATAGCTGCTGAGCGTCGATTTCAGCATCGGGCTACCTTCCGGCCAGCCGAGAGGCTTTACGAACGAACTTTTGAGGAATCGTTTGGTGACCCACCAATAATGCGTCAGCGTGGATCGCTCGACGTAGACCAGCACATCAGCTGCACGCAGCATTGCTTCGAATGCCTGCGGGGTGCCGAACCCGTCGACGACCCACCGTTCCCGAGCCAGGGCCTCGGTGAGCCGCTGTAGGAATTCTTCGTCCTGAACTTTGGCGCCACCTTTTTCATACTGAAGAAGGTCCAACTGTTGCAGAGGCAAACTGGCAGTTGTTGCGATCTGCCCGGCCAAGGTCGACTTACCGCCACCTGGCTTGCCGAAGACGGCGATCTTCATGGTTTGAGAAGTCTCGTGAGCATGACCCGAATCCGCACGTGCGAAGCGGAACATCGGCCTGAGGCAGTCACCCTGATCGTCGAATTACTTGGCGCATCGGCACATACGAAACCCCTGGCTCGTCGACGCGGCGACCACAGGCGGTGAAACCAAATCGCTCATATACAGGCACAGCATAGACTGAGGAGCGCACCAACATGTCGATCTCATCCTCAGTCTTCAACGCGTCTGCTTTGGCATGATTCCACAGCGTGCGCGCGATACCCCGGCGTTGGTATGGTTCCGCGACAAACAAATGAAGCAAATGCCGGTTGTCTCGAACACCAAGTACCCCGATTAACTGATCTTCAAACCTAGCGACCAAATAGCTGTGGTGACCATCAGTAATGTGAGACCGAATTGCCTGCGGTGCGAACTCGGCCAAGAAAGACTCTGGGGGCGGATCTACAGTTACGGGTGCGCGGTAGCGCAGTAACGGATAAATCAATGTGCTGATTGCATCTGCGTCTGACTCGCAAACCGGGCGATCAACAAACAACTTAGCCATATCCGGCCTCGCTCCCTGGCTTCAACAAAAGCGCCCGCAAGGACCGGCGCTTACGCGCCGGTCCTGAGCATGCACGCTATCGCATACGCTCGTTCTCGTCTCGATCTCGATGCCGTGGACCAGTCTCTGCGCGCGGCGTCGGAAGCAGGCAAGCGCCGCCAATATCACTAACAGGCCTGAACCTGCAGCGCCGCCTCCACCTCGGTTCGAGTCGCCACGCGTCGATGGCTCTGGCGCTGCTGCCGCGCGGCGGCGGAGGCGCCAGCGCCTGGACGTCGGCGATATAAAGCCGCGCCTTATCCATGCCGAGCCCCGCACCTACCGCATTGGTGAGCTCGACCCATAGTGATTCGATCGGTTCCGACCGATCGTCGACCTTGACCGTGATTGGAATCGCCTTGCATCCGGTCTCGCCGTCGCCCCAACTGACGACGGTGGAGAAGGCAACATAATCATCCGGGCTCTGCGCGGTATCGTCGCGAGTCGCGGCGTTCACGGAGACCACGCCCTCGATGCTGCCACTACGACACACCAACAGGCCCCTGCTGTCGGACTCGGACTGCTGAGTGAATTCCCCAAGCAAGCCAATGACACTCGCACCGGGACCTTCCGCCCCCTTTAGCCGCAGGACCGTCGTGTTATTCGAACCAGCGACAACGGCGAGTTGGTCGCCCTCCTTTGTCGGCAATAGCTTCGAGGCGCCGGCCGACGGTGACAGTTCCCGCCAGCCCATGTCGTAAAAGCGGTCGGTCATCCAACGTGGCGATCCAGTGTCCATTCTGCCGTCGGGCGCGAAACGCAGCATGGCGAGGTGCCCCCAACCGAAGCCGTCAAAGGCTACGGTCAGTCGACCGTCCGCCGAAATTGCGATATCCGTTGGCACGGCGGGGTACCCGAGTCCATCCCAAATGCCACAACTGACGCAGTCAATTGGCGTTCGACCTGATTGTTCGCCAAATGCCGAATCAAGCCGGCTGTCGACACCCACTCGTCCGAGCCAGGTGCCGGTACGACCGTATCCGCCGACCACTACGCTGCCGTCCTTTCCGGGCGTGCAAGCGGTCAAGTACTCGATGCCTGTTGACGCCAGGCTCGTCTCGCCAACGAGGTCCCCGGCTGAATCGAACCTGGCTATATGGCCTTCGGGCGCGGAGCTGGGGAGCCAGGTCCCGCACGCCACGAACTGCCCGCTTGCGGTTCTGTGAAATCCACTTGGTTGCGTGATCGAACCGACCCAAGCGAAGCCATCGCGCTCGCCGAAGGATGGATCCAGGTTTCCCTGCGTCGTCATACGCACCATGAAGAATCGTGCCCCGCTGCTACTTTCTGCAGTTCCAGCCACGACGATGCGTCCGTCCTCGAGCGCGACGGTTGCGACGGCGTAATCGGACCGTCCTGCTGCGGAAAGGTCCAGCGCCAGTCTGCCGCCGTTGCCGAACCCGTCGGGATCCAGCGAACCATCGGTTCGAACGAGCGCCAGTCCGGTATCGAGGTCGGGATACTGTCCCATACCGCCTTCCAACCACGCCTTGATCGAGTACCCGACGACTACAAGGCGCCCGTCGGGAAGCAGCGCCAAGCCGCCCACCCCTGCGGCCTCGGCCCCGCGGAATCGCAGGCGAACGAAGCCGCCGATTCCAAATTCCGGGTCCAGGGTGCCGTCGGGCAGCAGGCGAGCGACGGCGACCTCCGAGTCAATGCCGTCGCTGCCTGCCCGGTCGGTACGAGCGACCAGCACTCGCCCGTCGGACTGCTGGACGATTGCTGGCCCTGCCCGTGCCACATACAAGTCGTCACCGCCGTCAAATGGCAATTGAACGCGGCCATGGTCGCCGAAGCCCGGGTCCAGGTCTCCGGGCGCGGCTACCACGACTCCCGCGTACATGCCGATGCCCGCCAGCACCAGTAGGCAAAGCCATCGCGTGCATTGAGCGGTGTTGTAGACGAACCATCGATCGTTACGTTCGCATTCCATCGTCGTCCTCCTGATCCTTGCGTTTGCCGGACCCCTCTGGCTCTGCCTCAAGGCCGCGGCTGCTGTCTTGCCCGCGCGGGACCGGCGCCTATGCGCCGGCCCCGGGGGCGATTGCGCTACTGCATGCGCTCGGCCGTTGTCGTGGCGCACCCCGAGGGCGGGACCGTGGCACCTGCAACGTCGGTGAACGTGACCGCCGTATCGCTCGACCAGTGATCGACATCTACGATTTCGATGCCGTAGTCGAACCGCTGCATGCCGCGAACGTAGCGTGGCGTAGCCGGCGGCGTGACAACGCTCGTGAACAGGATGAACGCCTCAAGAGCCGCATTGAACGAATGCCGCCCCGTCCGCACCCAGTAACCGTGCCCGGGGCTGCGCTGGCCCGGCTGGAAGTCCGGACTGCCCGAACCCTCGACCACCGTCCCTCCCTCGCCGAAGGTGACCAGCTGCGGCCTGGCGAACTGGGGGAACACCTGCCCGGTGCTGCAGCTGTAGGGAGTGTTGGTCACGAGCCACGTCCCCACCAGCACGGACGGTGGCCGCGTCTCGGAGGGGTCCACTCCTTCGGCCGCGACCGGTCCGGCGACCGTTGTGAGCGCGAGTGCGATGGCCAGGCCGATGGCCCGCTTTGCAGTTGTTGTCTGAAACATTGTCGTCCTCCAGGTTGTTGCGTTTGCCGGGCCCTCCCCGGCTTTGCCTCAAGGCCGCCTCTGCTTCCGAACCATCGCGCTTCGATGCTAGAGTCCGTGCAGCTCGCGTTCCCGGCGGGCTGACGCTGACGGCAACGTCCTCTGGCGTGAATGATGGAGAGTTGATCCTTGTCCGATGTATCTCCGATGCGTCTGGTCAGGAGCGATCCGATGGCTTCCTTCGACGAGTCGCCGCTCCCGCTTGCCAAGCGCCCCGACTTCGATCTCGGCGGCACCCGGGTATTCCCGTCGCGTCTTTTGCTGGAGGGTCCCGCTGCGACGGTGCCGCTCGAGCGTCGCGTGATGGAGGTCCTGCTTACCTTCGTCGACGCCGACGGAGCCGTCCTCAGTCGCGACGAACTCCTGAAACGCTGTTGGCCCGGCGTGGTGGTGGGCGACGATGCCGTGCATCGGGTGATCGGCGGACTGCGCAAGGCAGCGGCCGCAGCGGGCGGTACATTCGCCATCGAGACCATTCCGCGCATCGGCTATCGGCTCAAGCCGGCCGCGGGCCCGGAATCTGCGGTGGCACCCGAGGCGGCGGGGGGCGCGGAACCCCTGGCATTGCCACAGGCTGTTGCATCGGCAACGCCCGAGCCACCCCGTGTTTCGCGCCGGTGGCTGCTGGCGGGTGGTGCCGCCGTAGTGTCGGCAGGCGGGCTCGCCTGGTGGAGGTTTAGCGCGCCGACGGCCAACCCGGAATCGACGCGGCTCGTCGAAGAGGCTCGAGTCGCCCTGCGGCCTGGAACACCCGACGCGAACCGCGAAGCCATATCCCTGATCGAGCGCGCGTTGACCATCACACCGGACGACGCAGGTGCATGGGGCCTGCTGGCGCTCGTTCACGCTCGGGCGGACCAGCATGCCGCTCCGGATGCGGTCATTTCATCGACGGCCGTGATCGACAAGGCCGCCGGGCGCGCACTGGCGCTGGATCCTGCGAACGCTGACGCAAAGTCAGCCCGTGCACTTGCCATTCCCTATTTCGGCGACTGGCTGGCCGCCGAACGCCGCTTCGATGCAGTCCTTGCCAGGCATCCCGGGCACGTCATCACACAGGATTCGCGCACGTTCATGCTGGGCGCCGTCGGGCGGATGCGCGAAAGCGGACTGACACGGGTCGCCTTTGCACCCAGCGCTCCCTTCGATGCCAGTGTGCAATACCTGCTGATCTACAGCCTCTGGTTCCTCGACCGCATCGAGGAAGCGGACCGCGTCGCCAGCCGGGCCATGGAGATGTGGCCGAGGCACTACGGCGTGTGGTTCGGGCGGCTCTGGCTGCTGGCCGGAACCAGGCGCTACGACCGAGCGCTGGCCCAGATCGATGATGCAGCGGCTCGCCCCGCGCTGCCGCCGCCGATCATCGAGACGCTACGCGCCGCACTTACTGCGGCCAACACGAAACACCCGGCAGCCGTCCGCGCCGCGGTGGACCAGGTGATGGCCGGTGTGTCGCGCAGCGTTGCGGCGGTCGTCAACGGCATGATGCTGCTCAATCACCTGGGCGCGACCGACCAGGCATTCGATCTGGCGCGCGCCTATTACCTGGAACAGGGGCCGATCATTGCCGCCGTCAGCTGGCGACCAGGCCAGCCGATGATCCAGGACCAGCGCAGGCGCAAGACCAATATGCTGTTCACACCCACTGCAGCCGCCATGCGCAGCGACCCGCGATTCATGCCGCTCATGCAGCAGATGGGGCTGGTCGACTATTGGGACAAGCGCGGCATCCGCCCGGATTTCCTGCAGTAGGGCTGGTCTCCGCCCGATAGCGTCAGCGTCAATAGCTGACGCGCAGCTGCAGGCCCAGTTGCCGCGTGCGCGCCGTGGTCGCGAAGTAGCCGGTGTTCGGGCCGGCAGCGACCAGCGGCTCGTACCAGACGGCATACAACTCGTCGGTCAGGTTGCGCCCGACCAGCGCCACTTCCCAGCGCCCGTCGGCATGGCCGATGGCCAGCCTCGCGTCGAGCTTGGCATAGGACGGCTGCTTCGATCCCGGGGCGCCGTTGACGGTCGTGTAGAACTCCTCGGTTGCCATCAGGTCGACGCGCGCCCGGAGTGTCAGTGGCAGACCCGGCCATTCGCCCGACAGTGCGCGCCGATACTCGAGCGAGGTCGTGCCCGACCACTCGGGTGCGAACGAGGTTGCGAAGCCGCTCATGTCCTGCGCGCAGAAGACGCCTTGGTTGCCGATGCAGACGGTCGCACTCGGCGGCAATGGCGCACCGCCGATGCGCACGCATCCCTGCGCAATGGTCTGCGCCGGCGTCAGGTAACAGCCTTGATTCTCGAATCGTCCGTAGGTCGCATCGAGCCAGCCGAGCGACAGCCCGAGCTGCCAGCCTTCGCGAAACGCCCAGTCGAATGCGAGGTCGACTCCCCGCGACTCGGCCGCCGCGGCATTTCGAACCGGCGATAGCCCGGACACAGGGTCGAGGACCGCGACCTGCAGGTCGCTGTAGTCGCCGTCGAACACCGCGATGTCGAGCCGGGCGGCGCCGTCGGCCAGCGTCAGCTTTAGCCCGGCCTCGAGGTAGTCGACCGACTCCGGGCCGAATCCAAGCTGGTCGACGGGGACGCTGAGAAACGAGTTGAACCCGCCGGCCTTGAATCCCTCCCGCCAGCTCACGTAGTAGAACTGGTCCCTGGCCGGGCGCCACTCAATCGTCGCGGCCGGTGTCAGCTCGTCGTCGCTGCCGGACTGCCGGGTCGCCACGAATGCGCTGCGTGTGAGGGTCACAGGCACTGCGAAGCTCCACGGGTCCGGGCCCGGTGCAGCCGAATTCGGGGACAACTGATAGACGGTGCGATCCGCATCGAAATCGCGGCTGGCGTCCGTGTAGCGGGCTGCGAGGCGCAGCGTCAAATCGTCGAAAGCCTGCACTGCGGCCTCGCCGAACACCGACCACGAATCGCTGTCCTGCAGCGAATTCGTCACGATGGCCTGGTTCGCCGGCGCCTGCAGCGCAACCTGCGCGAACGGTGCGTTGTCTCGCACTCCCTGCTCATGATAAGCACCGACCATCCAGGACCAGCGCCCCTCCTGCAGCGAGCGGACGCGCACTTCCTGGCTGAACAGGCGACCCGAGTCCTCCCAGGCGGCGAGCATGCGCTGGTTCCACGAATGGTCCGGCTTGGCCTGCGCGTGGAAGTCCTGGTCGTAGTACCCGATGACGAACGCCAGCTCGGCATCGCGGGACAGTGCCCAGGTTCCGGACACCAGACCTGACAACAGCTCGTTTTCGAACAGTTCGCCCGGTCGGGACGGGTCCTCAAAGATGCCGAGCGCCGCGCCGAACGCCGCCGGGTCGTAGCGGAATGCACGCGCGTCGTCCATGCGGCAGTCTTCGTATGCCGGATTCAACAGCCGAGGCGTCGTGAAGGCCTGCGGCACGCAACGCACGTATTGCGTGTAGAACCCGCGCGTCGTGTTGTTCGAATACTCTAGTTTGCCATCTAGGACCAGTTCATCGAGCAGCGTCCAGCGCAGCGCCAGGCGCCCGAGTTCGTCGCGCTGCTGCGGAGAACGCCGCCCATCGGGGGTATTCATCATGTAGCCGTCGAGTTCGCGCCATCTGCCGGCGACGCGCGCGGCCAGGGTTTCGCCGAGTGGCACGTTGACGACACCGGTGATCGCCGTTTCCTCGTGCTCGAACTCGTAATAAGCGTCAACCGAAGCCTCGAACTGCGGCTGTGGCTTGCGCGTGACGACGCCGAATGCGCCTGCGATCGCGTTCTTGCCGAAGTGCGTCGGCTGCGGGCCCTTCAGAATCTCGATGCGTTCAATGTCGACGAATCCCGACCTCGATGAACGTGAACTGCCGAACCAGATGCCGTCGACAAACACCGGCGCGGACTGTTCGAACCCGAAGTTCAGTCCGGACGCAATGCCGCGAATCGACAGCACGTCGAGCAGCCCGGCAGGCCCGATCTTGATGCCGGGTAGCGTCAGGTCTTCCCAGCGCGTGACCGCGAACTCGTCGAGCCGCAAGCCGTCGATGACGGTGACGCTGAGCGGCACGTCGACGAGTCGCTCCTCGATCCGGCGCGCCGTGACGACGACTTCGTCGAGCGCAGGCCGGCCGGACTCCGCCTGGACCGTCCCGGCAAAGGCGATCCCCAACAGATACAGGGCCCTTATTGCTTCCATGCCGTCCCCCGCCGCTTCTAGCCCCCCCCGCTGAGGTCTCGCAGCAATCAACCGGAGTGATGCGATGGCAATCGAGACTATCACGAGGCGTGGCGCCGGAATTTGGCGGGAGGCAAACGACCGCTCCTGGCCGATCTTACCGCTCCCGAAAGCGGTCATGCGACTTCGGCTGTCGACCCTGAGCGGTCAGCCGGGCGTTAGCGAATCCTCCCGTTAATCTTGCGCGTTGATTGCCAATCGATCCGCCGGTGCATGGTCTCCGGTGATTACGAATGCACCCATGCTGGCGAGTTTCCTGCAGGAGTGGCTCTCGGCGTTATGCTTGCGTGTCGCCCTCGCTGTGGAAACTCCGACTATGTGGCAGCTTCGAAGACTTGAGGTCGTGGGCTGGGCCGTCCTGGCGTATGGCATCGCCGCCAACCAGTCCACCATCCTCCTGTGGGCCTTGACGACTGTGTTTGGCAGTCCGGCCGACGCTCCCGAATGGATGCTGCAGAACATCGCGCTGATCAGTCCGGCGTTTCCGTTGTTCCTGGGGTTGCTGGCGCTCCTCAGGTTGAGACTCGGTGGAATCGGGATTGGCCCGCTGGTCGGTTTCAGCAGAAAGACCATTGGGCGCGACTTGGGTGTTGGAGCGCTCGTGGGAGCGCTGTCAATCTTGATTACGGTTGTCTCTCTGCGCGTAGCGTCCTCCGCGCTGCCCGTTCCTCGCCTGGGCGACTTTCCCGCGCACTTTCACATCTATTTCGCTACGGTTGGGGCATTGATCCCCGGCATCTGCGAAGAAATCTATTTCCGGGGTCCGTCCGGATCGGCGACCCGCTCCCGAAGATCATGCTTCTTCCTGTGAGTGCCTTGGCCTTCGCGCTCTGGCATGTCGGCACGCCGATCTACCTCATTCACACCTTCGTCCTTGGGATGATCTGGGGTGCGCTGTTCTTGTCCACCGGTCGCCTCGCACCATCCATCTTCGCCCACGTCTTCGCCAACATGGGATTCGGCTTGCTTCTGTTGTCAGGCCTGGAAATTGCCTCGACATGAGTATGCCGTTGCCAAGGACTGCTTCTGGCCGATCGTACCCGGTCGCGAACGTCCGCTTCCACGGCGAAGTTGGGCCGGTTGGAGTGGTAAGCGGCCGTTCCTGCGTGTGATTACCACGCCAGCATCAGCCAGCGCCCGCCAGCGTTGAGCGCAACAGAACGCCCTGCGACTCTGGAGGTTGATCTGGCTGGACTTGGCTGACGATGCCTCAGCCTGGCGGGAGAATGGAGCGGGTGATGGGAATCGAACCCACGTAAGTCGCCTGGCTCCGCTCGCGAGATCAATCACTTACCGTCAGCGATATCTCGCGTGTGATTGGCGTGTGAAAAGGGCCGCCGAATCACCAGGCGGCCCCAGATTCCGCACCGTGGACGCGACCCGCGAGCATGTTCGCCGATGCTGCCTAGGCCATGCGCTCGACGTCCAGCAGCCTCCAGCTCTGGTCGAACAGCGCCGGCTCGGGGCCGTAGAAGCGGGCCATCAATTCGAACCGGCGGCTTCGGGTCGGTCGGCAGCCAGTTGCGCTCCCAGCCTTTCGGCGGCGTCGGACCCAGCCAGAGATCGACGGAGCCGTCTCGGTTCACCCGCAGACCCGGCGTCTGTGACGAGCGGCTGGTCGCGGAGACCTCGCGAATGAACGCATGTGTCTGTCGATCGTAGGCCGTCATCGACCAGTACTGTCGGATCGGAACGTTGGGCGGAACACGCAGGCGGTAGCTCTTGCCGCCTTCGAGCGCGGCACCGGTCGAGTCCTGGTGACTCATCAACCAGAACTGGCCCCTGCCCAACCGCCGCGGCGCGAAGAAGATGTACGTGAACAGCAGTCCGCGCTCGTCCCGCGCATAGCGGTTCGGATCGGGGAAATCCTGCGTCAACTCGGCCGCCAGGTCTTGCGATGCCACGAAGGCCCAACGGGTGCCGGGCCAGAACGGGGTATCGAACAGGTCGCTCGAACTGACCATCGAGCAGCGCGTGCGCCCGCGCCGCCGCAGCTTCGAGTTGCTGGCGTTGCGTTTCGTCCGGCGCAAAAGGCTTGCCCTTCTCGATGCCGATCGTGCGCAGCGTGTCGATCATCGCGCGGTCGCGCTGGAGCCACGGCTCCTTCTCGACCACCCTCGCGAGGTGCTCGTAGTAGCGCGCGTCGTACGGGATCGTCGAGTCGAAGAGCGTTCCTTGCGCGTCGACGAACGTGGTTGGGGCGAGTTGCCGGCGGCCGCGAGCGGGTACAGGCGGATCCGCCGGCCGTACTCGACGGCCTTCGCGAGGTCGGAGGCGCTTCCGCTGCGCAGGATCGAGCGGAAGCAGCCCGTAGCCGCTGTAAGTCGCGGGCCGGAACACGTAGTATCCGGGCGGCACCGGCGCGTCATAACCGGGCGGCAGGATGAGATAGCGCCCGCCCGCGCCGCCATCGAGGCCCGCGGGTCCCACGTCCTCGAGTGGCGACTGCCAGGCGTCCATCAGGGTGCCGTTGATCACCCCGTCGTCCGCGGGCGGGATCTCGATCACGATCGGTCCGGCCTCGCTCGTGTCGAAGAACGGCTTCAGGTAGATCACGTCCGAGTTAGGCGTCAGCGTCTGGCACTTCCAGTCGAGCAGCTCCGACCAGTAGAGGATCAGGTTGGTCCGTCCCTGGGTCACCTTCGAGCATCGCCTGACGCATCAGCTCCAGGTTGACGGCGGGCATTCCCCAGATCATGGCCTCGATGGCGCGCCACTGGAACTTGTCGATATCCGCTGACGGCGCCGGTGGCGAAGAGGCGCTTGCGTGGACGTCGCGACCCGCCAGCGGCCCGGCCGCGGCCAGCAGGCCGGCCGCAGGCAGCGTCTGCAGCAGTTTGCGTCGGTTGATCATCTCACTCTCCTGTCCACTGGTTGCATCGCCTGCGAATCGCGAATCACCGCAGCGCGATGTTCGGGTGGGCAGCTCCTGCGGCCGGTCGAAGACCGAGTGCAGCGCCTTCACTTCGGCCGGGTTGCCGCGGACGGTGATCGCGCCGCTATCCATTCCGGACTGCAAGGTCTCCTCGCCCCTGAGAATCCTGTTGCCGAATGCACGGGTCAGTTGAACGACGGGAGCGGTGCGATCCGGGAGCGACGGGGTGATCTCCAGCACGCTGTTGCGCAGTTGCAGCGTGAAGGACTCGCCCGTGTCGGCGAACTGGTAGCCCACCGTCAACTGCTTGCCGTTCGCGCGCTCCGGGTTGACCGCGAAGCGCAGGTTCTCGAGGACCATCGACGTCGGAGCGTCGTCAAGATTGAAGATCTGCTGCGTGATCTTGCGCTGCACGGCGGCCGGATCGACGAGGCCGTCCAGTTCGCGGGCGCCTGTCAGGTAGAAGCCGCGCAGGCTGCTGCTCGTCTGCTTGTAGCCGATCACGCGCAGCGCCGCGGCCTTGAGCTGACGCGCGGGCCAGTCCTCCTTGTTCAGCCGGATGAGCGGCGTCGTGAGTTCGGCCGCCCACTGCGCGTCGCCGTCGAAGAACGCCTTCTCGGCGGTCGCGAACACCTTGTCGCGCCCGCCCATCATCTCGACCGTGCGGCGGGCACGCTCCATGCGCGGCGTCGGCCGCAACTCCGCAGGATCGCCGTTCCACCAGCTGATGTAGCCACCGTACACGTTGCGTACGCTGACATCGACGTTGCCGTAGTACTCGGTGGTCCAGGGCTCGATCACGACCGAGGTCGGCAACTTGACCGTCTCGGCAATTTCGTCGGGCGTGAAGCCCATGTTGATCAGCCGCACGCTCTGGTCGTGGACGTACTGCATGGCGTCCCGGTAGTAGGTCAGCACCTTGCTGACCTCGGCCTTACCCTCGATGATCTGCCCGTGGCTGGGCACCAGGTACTCGACGTCCCAGCCGCGCATCCGGTCGATCGCACCAAACCAGCGCTCGATGTCGCGCGGCCGCGTGCCGCGCAGCGAGTGGAGTTGCGGAAAGGTCGGCCCCTGGATCTCGTCCCCCGAGAACAGGACCTTCTGGTCCGGCAGGTAGATTCCCATGTGGCTGGCGGATTCTCCACCGGTCGCGAAGAAAACGAAACGAAAGCCAGCGAGCGTCATTTCCGTCTCGCGGTCCATCGGCACGAACGTGTTGGGCTCGATGTAGCCGGAACTCCCCAGCGGGTTGAAGCCGCAACAACCAATGTGGAAGTGCTCGCCTTCCGCGTCCGGCGGCGGAGCGCCCCGTACATGTAGCCGGCGCGCAGACCCATGATCGGCCCCACCACGGCATTCTCGAGCGCCGCCTCCCTCAGGAATTATCGGCGGCGATGACCTTGACGCGGCCACTCGCGGCATCCTCGCGACTGATGAATGCCGTCGTTCCGTTGATGTGGTCGACGTGGTGATGGGTGTAGATCACCGCGGCGACCGGCTTGTCAGTCATCTGACGCAGGCGACCTGCGGCGACCTTCGCATGCTCGACCGAGTCGTCGTGTCGATCACCACCAGTTCCTTGTCACCTTCGACGACGATGACGTTGCCGAAGCCACGGTTCGGCGTGTTGAAGTTCCAGATCTTGTAGGGCCCGACCTGGATCGTCTCTTCTGTGAAGAATCGGGCATGGTCAATGAAGTTTTGCGGCGCCGAGAACGGACCTCGTACTTGGCCGGACGTGGCGGCGGCTCGGCGGCGGCCGCGGACCCGGAGGTGAGCGTCGCAAACGCGACAATCGTGGAACTGAAAAGCGCGCGGCGTCCATCGGCTATCTCCTCCTGCTTTCGGTGCTTCCTGCCGTTGGCCCCGGGCGGGCGGGCAGTCATTCTTGATTCTATGGATCGTGCCGCCGAAGATTGCGCGGATCGTGCAATTGGAGCCGATGGCGCCCACATGAAACCGATGCCCCTTGCCGAGCGCTGCGCGGTCCTCACGGAGAACGAGGGCTGGTTCGGAAGCGCCGCGCCGGAGTTCCAGCAGGCAGTCCTGTCGCGCTGCGAGTGGCGCGAGGTCACGGCCGGGCAGCCCATCTACAGCGCGAGCGATGTCCAGACGGACCCCAGCGGCATCGTCGACGGGTCGTCGAGATCTATTCGAGGTACGGTGCGGGCGACAACCCGATGCTGCACCTCTGGCACGAGGGCTCGTGGATCGGCTACGGCGCCGCCGTCCGCGGACAGCCGCTGCGTGTCACGACGGTGGCCCGAATGAATGTCCTGCTCGCCTGCGTGCCGTGGCGCGCAATGCAGGAACTGCTGCGCGAGCGACCGGAGTGGTGGCAGTTCATCGCCCGCGCGACCCTCGAGTACGGGGACATCGCGATCTCGGGCTACGCCGATTCGTTGATCCAGGACAACGACCGCCGCTGCGCGTGCACGCTGCTGCGTGTCGCAGGACTGCAGTTTCCGCGGCGTTCCCGTCCCGAGGGACGGTCGGTTCACATCACCCAGGATGAATTCGCGACGCTGGTCAACGTCTCGCGGACGACCCTGCTGCAGATCCTGCGGCGCTTCGAAGAACGAGGCCTGGTCGAGCAGGCTTACCGGGCGCTGCGGGTCGTGGATGGAGCCGGGCTCAATGAGATTGCCGAGGGGCGCGTGCGCTGACTGCGTCGTCAGACAGCCGCAGGGCGC
>CAVOWK010000008.1:70000-162067 GCA_963700045.1 uncultured Gammaproteobacteria bacterium | reverse complement strand
CGTGCTGCCGACCTATTTGCACCAGCTCCACCTGCTCGCCGCCGCGGCTTCACCGGAGCACATGGCCCGTGCCTTGCCGGCGACCTCGGTCGTGGACGGCGCGCTGGCGAGTGCGAATCCGCGCGCGCTCGACGGCCTGCATGGCCGGGACGTGTACCTCGTTTTCCTGGAGTCCGTCGGTGCCGTCGTCCATGACGACGAGCGCGCAGTGCGCGTGCTCGGGCCGGCGCGCGACCGCCTGGCTGCGGACATCGCGGCCGCGGGCCTGCAGGTGGTGTCGGCATTCGTGCGCTCGCCCACGATCGGCGGCGGCTCCGATCTCGCACATGTATCCCTGCTTTCGGGCATCGACCTCTCGGACCCGCGTCGCCACGACCTGCTGCTCACTACGACCCGCCCGACGCTGATCAGCGTCTTCCGCGCGCACGGCTACGAGACGTTCGGGTTCTATCCGTCGGTCTCGTGGGACTGGCCGGAACGCGCCTGGTACGGCTACGACCAGTACGTCGAGGGGCGTTCGCTCGACTACCGCGGGCCGACGTTCGACAACTGGTGGAAGATTCCCGACCAGTTCAGTTTTGCCCGCTTCGAACAGCTGTATCCGCGCGATGCCCGGACACCGCCGCGCTTCGTGTTCGCGGCGACGATCAGCACGCACGTGCCGTTCATCCGGGTGCCTCCGTACCAGCCGGACTGGCAGCGCGTGCTGGGCGAGCAGCCCTTCGATGAGGCCGATGTGAAACGCGAAATGGCCCGTCCCGTGGACTGGATCGACATGATGCCGGTCTACGTGCGACTGGTGGACTACACCTACCGCTGGATCGGCGGCTACCTGCGTCAACCAAGGCCACGCGACACGGTGTACTTGCTGGTCGGCGACCATCAGCCGACGGCGAACGTCAGCGGCGAGGGCGTGTCCTGGGACGTTCCGGTGCACGTGATCTCGTCGGATCCGCAACTGCTGCAGCGCTTCGTCGAACAGGGATTCGTCGCGGGGCTGGAGCCGCCACGTACGCCGCTCGGCGGCATGCACGAGCTGACCGGAATGCTGCTGCAGGCTTTTGGACCGGTTGCCCCGCCCTGATCGGCGGCGCCCCCTTCATGGCCAGGCTCCCAGCGCAGTCCGATGTAATCCGGCAGCAGGGCGACCAATGTGCGGTCAGCTTCGGCCGTAAGGCTGATAACCTTGCCCGTTACCAGCAGGTTGAATCAGTTGCTTGGTCCACCTTGGCGTTGGACGGCGGGCCCACCACTTCTCTCCCAGTCCGGGGTTTCCATGTCCTTCGATCCGCAAGCTGCGACCGCCGCGTACATTGATTCACTCGGCGCGGATGCGCTGGCCAAGGCCGCGGCGTACACGGTCGGCAATCACTGGCTGCTGCTGTGGAACCTGCTGGTGTCGGCGCTCGTCGCGTGGCTGATCGTGCGCTCCGGCGTGCTCGATCGTGTCAACGCGAAGTTCGGCGCGCGTGGGGCCAATATCAAGGCGTTCGTGATTGCCGCGGCGTACTTCCTCGTTGCGAACCTGATCTCGCTGCCTTGGACGCTGTACCAGGAGTGGTGGCGCGAACTCGGTTACGGTCGCACCAGCCAGCCGATCGGCGACTTCCTCGGCCAGTCGGCCCTCAGCGTCGCCATTTTCGCCGTGCTCGTCGGTTTGTTCTTCGTCGGCGTGTACGCGCTGATGCGTCGGGCCGGCAGGTTCTGGTGGGTGTGGTCGGGCGGACTCACGGCGGTTGCGCTGTCGATCTTTCTGCTGGCGGGCCCGGTCTTCATCGAGCCGCTGTTCAACGACTACAAGTCCGTGCCTGCGGGTGAAGTGCGTGATGCGCTCGTCGTGATGGCGAAGCAGGCTGGCGTGCCCGAAGACCGTCTGTTCGTATACGACGGTTCACGCCAGTCGAACAACTTCACCGCCAACGTCTCTGGCATTGCAGGCTCGGCACGCATCGCGATTTCCGACATTGCGTTCAAGGGCGCATCGCTCGACGAAGTGAAGGCCGTCACGGGTCACGAGATCGGGCACTACGTGCTCGGGCATGTCTGGCGCACGGTGATCCTGCTGTCGGTGCTGGCGGTGCTGTTCTTCTTCGTTGCGGACCGCACGTTTCCGTGGTTCGCACGCGCGTTCGGCAGCAACGCCTCGATTGGCGACCCCACGGGGCTGCCGGTGCTGGTGTTCATGGTGTCGTTGTTGCTGCTGTTCGCGCAGCCGATCGTGAACGGCACGATCCGCAAGGGCGAGAACGAGGCTGACCAGTACTCGCTCGAGACAGTGAACCTGCCCGACGCGCTGGCGTCCGCGCTGGTGAAGACGGCCGAGTATCGTTACCCGCGGCCGAGCAGGCTGCAGGAAATGCTGTTCTACACGCACCCCTCCGTCGAGCGGCGAGTGCGACGCGCCATGGACTGGAAGGCTGCCCACCCGCAGTGACGGCGGCACCCCCGGGACCGGCAGGCTGGTGTTTGGGAGTTCTTTAGATATTAATAAGAATCATTCGCATTTGAAGGAATGATTCGACATGACCTTCGACGCATCATCCCCCGCAGGCTCCGTCTCCCTCGATAGCCTCAAGAGCTGCGAGGGTCTCAGCGTCTGCGACCTGACGGGGGCCGAGCGCTTCCTCGTGTGGGCCATCCGCTGGGAGTCGTCGGTACACGACGATCCGGACTTCGGGCTCGATTGCCTGCAGGAGTCGTTCGATCGCGCCGGGCTGGGCACAGTGTCATCGGTGTTGCGCAGCTATGTCGCCATCGTCCATGGCGCACCGCTGCCGTCGTCACCGGCATCGCGAATGGGTTGCTGGCGCATCAACGCACTGGAAGCATCGACACTGCATGCCATCGCCTGTCTGCAGGCCGGCCTGTTCGGCGATGCGTGGCGGACCGTGTCGAGCCTCTGCACGCGCGCCTGCGCGACGCGCGCGCTGCTTGCGCTCGGCGAGCTGGCAGAAGAGCTCACGCTGATCGGCGGCCACATCCGGCCCTGGCCGGGACTGAAGGGTGCCAGCCGTCTCTAGGCGTCGCGCCGGGCCTGCAGGATTTCCAGCATGCGTATGCGGGCCGGACTCGAATGAATGAGCAGCACCAGCGCGTCCCCGGGGCGCGCCCACTCGAGCGCCATCAGCGCCGCATCGACTTCCGATGGACAGATCGGTACGGCGGCCAGCGGCATGCCGGTTTTCAACAGTGCGTTCTGGATGATCGCGGGCACCTCGCCCGGCTGCCGCCCGCGCAGGTGGCCTTCATCTTCTTTCACCACGATCAGGTCGGGACCGAACTCGGTCGCAACGAGAGCGAGTTCCTCGATGTCGGCGTCGAGCCGGTTGCCCGCGTGGCCGAGCAGCATGCCGATGCGCCCGTCACGTGCACGAAGTTGCTGCGCCACCCGCATCACGCCGCGCAAGCCGTCCGGATTGTGGGCGTAATCCAGGATGATCTTCACGCCGCCGATGTCGAAGCGCATGAGGCGTCCCGCGTTGTCGGCGAGGTCGCGACCGAATGTTGCAAACACCTGCGCGATGGTTGCCGGCGGCACGCCGAGTTTCGTTGCGACAAGCGCCGCGCCCGCGAGATTCTCGACGTTGTAGGTTGCGGTTCCATCGACCGTCAGCGGCATGTCGTTGACGGCGCCCAGGTCGTGTTCGCCGTTGCCTGACGACAGCCACAGGTGTCCGGCGCGAACACCCGCTGTCACGCCTGGCAGGGCACGATGCTGCACGAGTGCCGGATGATCGTAACTGCGCGCAAACCAGCCGAGCGTCGGCTGCCAGCCCAGTCGTTGCCGCAGCACACCGCTCTTGGCGCAGAGCAGTGCGTCGTCCGCATTCAGGACCAGCAGCCCCTCGCGATCGAGCAGGTGGGCGATGCTCAGCTTTACGTCCGCGAGACCGTCGAGGTCGTCGATGCCGTACTCGCCGAAATGATCGGGACTGATGTTGGTGACGATGGCCACGTCCGCGTGGTCTGCAGCGAGTCCGCGGCGCAGGATTCCGCCGCGCGCCGTTTCGAGGACCGCTGCTTCGACGTTCGTGTTGCGAAGCACGAGGCGGGTTCCTGCCGGGCCGGAGTAATCGCCAGACGCCACCGCCGTGCGGTCGATGAAGACCCCATCCGTGCAATTGAAGCCGTCGCACCAGCCATTGGCGCGCGCGCAGGCAGCGACGAGTCGCACGGTGGTGGTCTTGCCGTTCGATCCGGTGATGGCCGCGGTCGGGATGCCGTGCAGTGACGCCCATGGCACCGTGTCGGTGGCAGGGAGCGCATCGAGCGCCCAGCTCCGGCAGCCCTTGCCGGCACCCAGCGTCAGGGTCGCTTCGTCGAGCAAGTGACTGACGCGCCGCGCGCAGGCGGCCTCGATCAGCGAGACGACGTCGGGTCGCCGTTCGCTTGCCGCGCGCACGGCCAGTCTGGACAGTGCGGCGTGTTCCTCCAGTACCGGTGGAATGACATCGGCCGGATCGTTGGCGTCCTCGAGGTAGTCCGCCAGCAGGTCGACGGTGACGTTGGCCCAGCGCACCGGATCGCGCTCGAACACCGTCGCGCACAGCGCCCATTCATTCAATTCGGTCGCCGTGAAGAGCTGGTCCACCGGCGCCTGCAGCGCGAGCGACACACCCGTCGCGTGTCGTCGCGCGACGATGGCGGGTGCCAGTGGCGAACCCGGCGTGGACCGGTCCCAGCCCAGGTGCCGCCGGGCTCGTTCGACCCGCGCGCGCCAGCCGGACAGCAGCGCATCGTCGATCTCGACGCCGACCGTTTCCAGCACGGCGCCCGTGCCGACGAAGAACAGGTTCCCGCCCATCAGTCGACGCGAATCGTCGAGGGGCAGTGGGTGTTCGGCGTTCAGTCTTCCGTCTCCGGCGCGATCCACACACCGCGTTCGTCACGGATCACGCCGGGCATGAGTTGCTCGGTGAGTTCGCCGGCTTCGTGCGTGCCGACGACGTCCATGGGTTCCGCGGCAGCGGGCCGCGGCGCCGGCTTGCGCACGGCCTCGCTCGTCGTGCGGGTCAGGTCCTGGATGTCAGGCATCGGCGCCGGACTGTCGACCGCCATGAAGCCGCCGATACCGGAGACTTCGCCCGCGCCCGGCGTGGCTTCACCCGCCATCGTCAGCGCTGAACCCGGGGCCGGCGACGTGGCGGAGCGAAACTTGGTGATCTGCTTCCACGACCGGATCAGCGCATCGGCGAAGATCAGCAACAGGTCGCCGGGCTGGCCCATGGCGAGCGCGGCGTCGATCGCTTCCTGTTCGTCGGGAATGATCGAGATCGCCGAGGCCGGCACGCCACGAGACTGCAGCTGTGCTGACTGCAGCTTCGGCACTTCGTCCGGCGCGCGGTCGCGCAGGCTGTCGTCGCGCCGGCAGATATAATGATCGAAGCGGCCAGCCACGGCATCGGCGATCGCGCGCAGATCTTCGTCGCGGCGGTCGCCCGGGCCGGCGAGCACGACGATGCGACGCCCAGTGACGTCCAGGCGCTGCGCGAGGTCGGCCATCGCGGCGACCGCGTGTGCGTTGTGACCGTAATCGAACAGCACCTTGAACGGGTGTTCGTTGAACACGTTCATGCGGCCCGGCGCCTGGAAGAACGTCGAGTCGAACGTGCGCAGGCCGTGGCGGATGGCATCGAGCTTGATGCCGAGCGAATACGCCATCGCCGCGGCGAACATCGCGTTCTGCACGTTGTGCATCGCGCGGCCTTCGAGCGTCGCCGGAATCAGGTGCGTCCACACCAGCGGAATGTGGCTGCTGCGGTCGTACAGCGTGATCATCTGGCCGTTGACGCCAGCCTCGAGCGCGCAGGCGCGGCCCCCGGCACGGATGTGCTCGCGCACCAGTCCGTGCTGCGGGTTCACGGTGACGTAGCAGATGCTCCTGGCCTCGGTGTAACCCGACATCTTGAGCACGAGCGGATCGTCGGCGTTCAGCACGGCACAGTCCTTCGCCACTTCGATCACGACGCGCTTCACCTCGGCCAGCTGGTCGAGCGTGTCGATGCCCTTGAGGCCAAGGTGATCCGACTGCACGTTGAGCACGGCGCCGACGTTCACTTCGGGTACGCCCATGCCCGCACGCAGCAGTCCGCCACGCGCGGTTTCGAGGATCGCGATGTCGATCTGCGGATCGGCGAGCACCATGCGCGCCGACACCGGCCCGGTCATGTCGCCCTGCACCGTGCGCTGGCCGTCGATGTAGACGCCGTCGGTCGTGGTGAGTCCCGGCGTGTAGCCCGCCATCTTGGTGATGTGCGCGAGCATGCGTGCCGTGGTGGTCTTGCCGTTGGTGCCGGTAAGCGCCGCGATCGGCACCCGCGTCGGCGAGCCCGTCGGGAACAGCATGTCGATGACCGGGCCCGCGGCGTCACGCGGCGTGCCTTCGCTCGGCGCCACGTGCATGCGGAAGCCCGGCGCTGCGTTCACTTCGCAGATGCCGCCGCCGATCTTGCGATAGCTCTCGGTGATGTCCGTCGAAAGAAAGTCGACGCCGCCGACGTCGAGGCCCACCGCCTGCACGGCGCGCACTGCCATTTCGCGATTGTCCGGATGGATGACGTCGGTGACGTCGGTCGCCGTCCCGCCCGTCGACAGGTTCGCGGTGGAGCGCAGGAAGACGACCTGGCCCGGCTCCGGAATCGACTCCGGCGTCATGCCGGCCTTCTCCAGCATCTTGAGCGCCTGCGCGTCGAGCTCTAGGCGCGTCAGTACCTTCTCATGGCCGACGCCGCGGCGCGGATCCTGGTTCACGACATCGATCAGGTCGACGATGTTCCTGGCGCCGTCGCCGACGACGTGGCCCGGCGTGCGACGCGTGGCCGCGATGAGTTCGCCGTTCACGACCAGCAGGCGGTGGTCGTCGCCTTCGAGGTAGGTCTCGACGATCACGGAACGCGAATGCTCCTTCGCGATCCGGAACCCCTGCACGACTTCTTCTTCCGTCATGAGCTTGATCGAAATGCCGCGACCGTGGTTGCCGTTGTACGGCTTGGTCACGACCGGGTAGCCGATGCGCCGCGCAGCGCGAGCCGCCTGGCCCTCGGTCTGCACCAGTTCCTGCTGCGGCACCGGCAGGCCCAGCGTCGCGAGAATCTTGTTGGTCTCTTCCTTGTCGCTCGCGAGCTCGACCGCGATGTGCGACGTGCGGCCGGTGACGGTTGCCTGGATCCGCTGCTGGTAGCGACCATGCCCGAGCTGCACCAGGGACTGGTCATTCAGTCGCAGCCAGGGGATGCCGCGTGCTTCGGCGGCCCGCACGAGCGACGCCGTCGATGGGCCGAGCGCACGCCGTTGCGCGAAGCGGATGAACTCGTCGCGCGCTTCGGGCCAGTTCCAGCCTTCGGGTACGCTGTCTGCAGGGCGGATCGCGTCGGGCAGCAGGGAGCACAGCAGCCGCAGCGCGAGTTCGCCGGCGGCAATGCCCTCGTCACGTTGCGCGTATTCGTAGACGACTGTGTAGACGCCCGGCGCGCTGGCGCTGCGCGTCTTGCCGAAAGTGACGTTCTCACCCGCGATGTTCTGCAGTTCGATCGCGACGTGTTCGAGCACGTGGCCGAGCCAGGTGCCTTCGTCTTCGCGCATGCGGCGGAAGAAGCCGCCCGGCTCGCGATAAGAGCAGCCGTGTTCGGCGAGGCCGGGGAGCGCGCCCGCGAGTCCGTCGACGAAGGTGTTGCCGAGCCGGACCGTGGGCCAGTGCTCGAGTTCGCCCAGGTCGAGTTCGAGCCGGATGACGGGAAAATGTGCGTAAAGCGAAGGTCCGACGTAAACGGACCGGTCCAGGATGCGCATTCCCGGCTTCCTCCCTGTCGATGAAACCCTATTCTTTCGGAACGATGAGCGATCCAGCCTGCGCCAGCCGCGTGTGCAGGTTGAAGGTCGCGCCGGCGACGAGGATGTGCAGCTTGAGGCCCAGCAGGCACACCGGCTGTCCTTCGCTCACCGCATCCATCGACGAGAACGAGACGTCGCTCGCGTCGACGATCGTGACGCCACCGCTGCCTTCCACCTCGACGGTTTCGTCGGGGCCGATGAAAGCCGCCGTGTCCTCGTCGAGGCCGATGCCGACCGCGAACGGGTTGTAGGCCAGCGCCGTGAGCAGGCGGCCGAGCCGGTCGCGCTGACGGAAATGCTGGTCGATGATGAAGCGGTTGGTGAGCCCGAGGCCCGGGGCGAGCCGTACGCTGCCGGAGATCACCGAGGAGCCTTCGTCGCCGAAAGCGATCATGTGCTCGCTCAGGATGCTTGCGCCTGCACTGGTGCCGCCGACAGTCACGCCGTTGGCGTTGCGCAGGCGGATGAGCTTGGCGACGGGCGTGCCGCCGAGCAGCGTCGAAATGCGCAGCTGGTTGCCGCCGGTGAAGAAGATGCCGGTCGCCGCTTCGAGCCGCTGCAGGCGGCCAGGCTCATGGCAATCGCGGCGCGTATCGAAGTCCATCGACGTGACGCGAGCGGCGCCGAGGTTGCAAAACAGTTTCTCGTAGCGTGGCCCGGTCTCGGTGAGCCGGCTTGCGGTCGGGATCACGACGATGTCGGCGTCGCGGCCGCCCGACACGTGCACGAACCGCTCGAGGATGTGGCGGTCGTTCTCTTTGTTCTCGGCACCGCCGATCGGGATGATCCAGCCGCGGGTTCCGCCTTCGGGGACGATGCTCGGCAACGTTGCGCTCCTAGCGATTCTCGAACGTTCCCCGCCGGACGGCGTGACCGTCCCGGACGTGGATTTCCCCGCGAATAATGACCGTATGCGCGCCGCCTGTCGCGTCCAATGCAACGAGATCGGCATCGGCCCCCGTTTCGACCCGGCCCTTCCCGGCCAGGCGCAGCAGGCGGGCCGGATTCGCTGTGAGGGCGGGCAGGGCTGTCTCGAGCGGCATGCCGCCGTCCAGCAGGACCCGCAGCGTGTCGAGCAGGGCACCCGAGTGGCCCACGTCCATGCTGCTGACACGACCCTCCGCGTCGAAGCAGGGCAGGCAGCCGCCGGCGTCGGAACTGATCGTGACCCGGTCCGCCGGAGCCCCGCTCGCCAGGTAGCGCTGCAGGCCCTCGGCTGCACTCCAGGCATCCTCGCCATCCTCGACCGGGAAGGCGGTCAGGTCGACGAAACAACCGTCCCTGGCCAGGGCGACGGCTTCGTCGAACAATGCCTTGCGACGGTTGACGTGGGTCGGGTTGAACACGCGCGCCGGGATTTCGCTCTCGCCCAGCGCACGACGCACGAAATCGAGACCACGAGGACCATCGCCCAGGTGCAGGTGCAGCACGCCGGCCTTGCCGGTCATGAGGCCGGACACGTGGGCATCAGCGGCGAGACGGAGAATCTCATCGAAGGTCGGCTGGCTAGAGCGGTGGTCGCTGATAGCAAGTTCACCGATCCCGAGCAACGGCTCGAGCAGCACCAGGTCGCCACGCACGCTGTCCGTCAGGGTCGCGAGGGGGACGTGATAGCCGCCGGCGTAGCCGAACGCGTTGAGGCCTTCCTCGCGCAGAGCATAAATCTGCGCGAGCAGGTCGCGCGGCCCGCGCGTCACGTCGTCCGTGCCGAGGAGTCCGACAACGGTCGTGACGCCGGCCAGCGTGTAGCGCGTCAGCGGCACCGCCGGTACCCGGGTCTTGAAGCCCGCTTCGCCGCCACCGCCCGTGACGTGTACGTGGCCGTCGATGAGGCCGGGAATCAGGCGCAGTCCCGCGAGATCGATTTCGGTCACGCCTGCGGCGAGCGCGGCAGGCAGAGCGGGGAGGTCCTTGCCGGGGCCCATCCAGAGCACGGTGCCGCCGCCGATCAGCAGGGACTGCAGCCCCAGGGGACGGGGCGAAAAGACGTCGGCGTTGCGGAGCAGCAGCACGCTGCGCAGGTTACCAGACGCCGCAGTGCAGCCGGCAACCGCCGGGATTCCGCGGATGGAAAAAGGGGCACCTGTTGTCGGGTGCCCCTTGCAATCACTTCTTCTTCGCCGCGGCCTTTTTCCTGGCCGGAGCTTTCTTTTTGGCGGCTGCCTTCTTCTTGGCTGCCTTCTTCGTCACCTCTGCCTTCGCGCTCTTGCGGATGTCCGCCGAGTGCGCGCGCTTGTAGGTCTGTATGTCCTTGAACGTGCCGTCGGCGGCGCGCACTGCGTAGAGCTTGGTGCCCTTCGAGCTGCGCAGCGTCGTGCGACGGATGGTCTTCTTCTTCGCGGCCTTCTTCTTTGCTGCCATGGTTCTCAATCCTTGTGATTTCGAGTCAGTCAGTCGAGTTAGTCGATGCGCAACCTAACCGCGACACGCGCGCAGGTCAACGTGCGCATGGTTCAGCACAAAGTCTTCCAGGGCGTCAGCCTGCACGCGGCACCGCCGGTCCACCGGCCGCGCTGCATGCTTGCTAGACTCGTCGCATCGTTCGCCGAAGGTCTGCGCCTTTGAACAAGTTGCCGGAACTCTTTGCCAGCAATCGCCGCTGGGCCGCTGCCACGGAGCAGCGCCATCCGGGCTTCTTCGGCGAGCTCTCGTCGCAGCAGTCGCCGCGGTATCTCTGGATCGGTTGCTCCGACAGTCGCGTGCCCGCCAACGAGATCGTGGGTCTCGCGCCGGGTGAATTGTTCGTGCACCGCAACGTCGCGAACCTGGTGTTCCACAACGATTTCAGCTGCCTCTCGGTGCTGCAGTACGCGCTCGACGTGCTCGGCATCGAGCACGTCATCGTCTGCGGGCACTATGGCTGCGGTGGCGTGATTGCCGCCTACGAGCAGCGGCCGCTGGGTCTCGTCGACAACTGGCTGCTGCCGATCCGCGACATCGCCCGGGCGTACGCGCCGCAACTGGCGAAATTGCCTACCGACCTCGAACGCGCCGATCGGTTGTGCGAACTCAACGTGCTGTTCCAGGCCAACCGCGTGTGCCGCACGACGATCGTGCAACAGGCCTGGGAGCAGGGGCGACCGCTCACCGTGCACGCCTGGGTCTATCGGCTCAACGACGGGTTGCTGCGCGACCTGGGCTTCTGCGCCACTGACCTCGCGACTGCCGATGCCGACTTTGAACGCACGGTCGGAGCCGGTACGATCGCTCGCTAAGCAAAGAGGCAGCCCGGCCCGCGTGACGCTCAACCTCAACCTGTTCGCGACGCTCGCGCTGGCGACTGCGTTGTTCTTCGTCGGGCAGCTGATCGTGCGGCAATCGACCGTGCTGCAGCGCTACAGCATTCCGGTGCCGGTCGTCGGCGGCTTCCTGTTTGCCGTCGCCCTCGCTCTCGCGGGTCTCGTCGTCCCAGTCGACTTCACGATGGACGAGACACTGAAGGACCCCTTGCTGCTCGCGTTCTTCGCGACGCTGGGCCTGGGTGCCGACGTCCGTTCGCTCGCCCGTGGCGGCAGGAAGCTCGTGATCCTGCTGGCCCTGTTCGTGGCGCTCATGACCCTGCAGAACGCCGTCGGCCTGTTGATGGCGCGGCTGCTCGACCTGCATCCGCTGGTCGGGCTGCTCGGTGGATCGATCTCGCTCACGGGCGGTCACGGCACGGCTGCCGCGTATGCCGCGAGCTTCGGCGAGACACGGAATCTGCAAGGCGCGATGGAACTCGGCATGGCTGCCGCGACGGCAGGGCTCATCCTGGGCAGCTTGTTGTCAGGACCAGTTGCCGAGCGCCTGATGCGGCGCGCCCGGGCACGGGCGACGACCGCTTCTGGTAAACCGCCCGCGGCTGCAGTGCCACAGGAAGACCCGTTCTTCATGCCGATCACCACCGAGCAGTTGCTGTTCGTGCTGCTGGTGTGCCTCGCCTGCATCGGAGTGGCGCACGAGGTGCACGCGCTGATGAAAGGCACCGGTATCCTGCTGCCCGACTTCCTGTGGGCGCTGCTGGTCGGCATGGTCGTGCGCAACCTCGCGACGCTGTTGCGGATCGATGGCATCAATGACCGTGCCGCGCAGGCCGTCGGTGGAGTGTCGCTCTCGCTGTTTCTGATCATGGCGCTGATGTCGATGCGCGTCCTCGACCTTGCCACGCTGGCGGGCCCGATGATGCTGATCATCGTAGTGAACGCCCTGATCACCGCGGCCTTCGCGTACTTCATCACTGGGCGCGCCATGGGCAACGACTACGACGCTGCGGTGGTCGCCGGCGGTCACATTGCGGCCGGCCTGGCGACTACGGCGGTCGCGATGTCGGTGATGCAGACGCTGACACAGCGCCATGGCCCGGCACCCCTTGCGTTCCTGTTGATCCCGATCGTGGGCGCGTTCTTCGCCGACATCGCCAACGCGCTCGTGCTGCAGGCGTACTTCGCGCTGCCCGGGCTGGGGTTCTGACGGTGCGCTCGTTCTGGCGTGAATTGCTGCTGCTCGCGGCCACGCTGGCACTCGCCGGCTGCGGACGCGGACCGGACGCGGCCGGATTGCAGAGCGACGTGCAGGCGCAGCTCGACACGCTGTTCGGCAGCCGGGTTCTCGAGGTCAAGTCGTTGCGGCGGCAGGGCAGTGCGCCTCTCGTCCGTGCGCAAGATGGCAGGTCGCAGGCGATCGTCTACTACAACGCGGTGCTCGCGTTCACGGCGCCGTACGATCCATCCGACTGGAATGGCCTCAGCCCCGAACTCGTCGCCAACGCGCTTGGCGCTACGGATCAAGGTGTCATCGGGCTCGGCGCGGGACGCATGGCCGCGGGTGCGGAAATGCGCGCGTACGGGTCAATGGTCTATCGCCGCACGGACGACGCGTGGCAGGCGTCGCTACTGCCCCCGGCTGCCGCGAAGCCGGCCGTCAACGTCAGCGGCCCCGTGAAATCGACGGACCTGATCCAGCGACTCGCGGGTATCGTCAATACGACGCCGGGACTGCACGACGTGGACGACGCCATCATCACCGAAGAACTCGACCAGGCGCTGCAGAACATCAAGCTCCGGCTCAGTCGAGGTGAGCAGGGTCTCCTCGTGGCCTCCGGTCCCGCGGGTGGCGAATACGCGCGCTTCATCGAATCGCTGCGACCTCGGGGCGCGTCGTGGTCCGTCTCGCACGCCAACACACACGGCAGCGTGGCCAATGCACTCATGATCGATTCCGGCGAGGCCCGGTACGCGTTGGTGCAGAGCGACGTCGCTGCCGCAGCAGTCACCGGGCAGGGCGCCTTCGCCACCTACGGTCCGCTGCGGCACCTGCGCGCCGTGGCAGCGCTCTTCCCGGAGCCCGTGCATGTCGTCATCCGCGGTGACGATGCCGACGCGATCCACTCTGTGAGCGACCTGCGAGGCAAGCGCATTGCCGTCGGCAGCCGTGGTTCCGGTACGCGACAGACCGCGATGCAGGTGCTGCGCGCGCACGACCTCGACCACGGTGACTACGCGATCGTGGACGCCCGCAGCCCGCAGGAAGCGTTGCAGCTGCTGGCGGACGGACAGATCGACGCAGTCGTCGAGGTCGTGTCCGCTCCGTGGCGCCAGCTCGCGACGGCGGCGGCACAGGTGCCGATGACTTTGCTGCCGCTCGAAGCGGACGCAATGACACGCGTGTCGGAGTCGGTGCCGGGCCTCGTGCCCCTCGCGATCCCCGATCGCACCTACGGCCTGCAGCAGGGCGCCGTCGACACGCTTGCCGCCACGGCGTTGCTGGTGGCGAGCGATTCGGTGCCGGACGCTTCGGTGAAGCAGGTGCTCGATTTCCTGTTCACGAGCGGACTCGGGGCCGACCGTGGCGCCAGTGCTTCGCGGCTGTCGCGCGAACGCGCGCTGGCCGGCGTGACGATCCCGTTGCACGACGGTGCGGCGGACTACTTCGCTGCGGCGAGGACGCCCGCAGCCGAATCGCCCGCGGCGGCGACGCAGTGACCCGGCACGTCGCGCCTCCGGGCGGGGTGACGACGATGACTCCGGCGCGTCGACTCAAGAACATCCTTGGCGGCTCGGCCGGCAATTTCGTCGAGTGGTTCGACTGGTTCGCGTACTCGGCCTTCGCCATCTATTTTTCACGTGCGTTCTTCCCCGCAGGCGACCAGACGGCGCAATTGCTCGGCGCAGCGGCCATTTTTGCCGTCGGCTTCATCGCGCGACCGCTGGGTGCGCTGCTGTTCGGCAGCTATGCCGACCGCGCCGGTCGCCGCGCGGCGCTCACTCTGTCCGTGGCGATGATGTGCGGCGGATCGCTGATGATCACGCTGATCCCAACCGGACTCGGCGTGTTGTCGCCGGCGTTGCTGCTGGTCGCGCGCCTGCTGCAGGGCCTGTCGGTGGGTGGTGAGTACGGTGCGTCTGCGACGTACATCAGCGAGATGGCGGAACGAACCCGGCGTGGCTTCTGGTCTGGGTTTCTCTACGTCACGCTCACGGGCGGCCAGCTGGCAGCGTTGCTGTTGCTGGTCCTGCTGCAGCGTATGCTCACGGAGCAGCAGCTGTACGAATGGGGCTGGCGGATTCCGTTCGCGGTCGGCGCGGCACTGGCAGTCATCGTGTGGTGGATCCGCCGGGGCATCCACGAGACCCGTTCGTTCACGCACGCGGCCGCGCCGGACGGGGAGCGAGGCCAGGCGTGGGCCCTGTTCACCCGGTACCCGAAGGAGACCCTGACGGTCATGGCGTTGACGGCCGCCGGCGGACTCGGCTTCTACACCTACACGGCCTACATGCAGAAGTTGCTGATCAACAGCGCGGGGTTCTCGAAGCCCGTGGCGTCCCAGGTAGTGACGCTGCTGCTCGCGACATTCATGTTCCTGCCGCCGCTCGCCGGCTGGCTCGCCGACCGGGTCGGGCATCGGCGCACGCTGCTCGCGTCATATGCAGGACTTGCGCTCGTCAGCGTGCCGATCCTCAGCGCGATCTCGACCGCCAGCAGCGCCGTGACGGCGTACTTCCTGGGACTGGTACCGCTGGTCCTGTTGTCGGGCTACTGCGGGCTGAGCGCCATCTTCAAGGCGGAACTCTACCCGGTGCACGTGCGCGCACTGGGCGTCGCCGTGCCCTATGCAATCGCCCAGGCGATCTTCGGCGGCAACGCCGAGACGGCTGCGCTGTACCTGAAACAGATCGGGCACGAGACCGCGTTCTTCTGGCTCGTGTCGGGAATGATGGTCGTGGGAATAGTCGCGACTTTCCGGCTGCGCGATACGCGCGAGCACAGCCTGATCCACTCCGAGCAGCAGCCACCCGCCTGAGTCAGCCGTCGGCGTGGAAACGGAAGACCTCGTCGACCGGCCGCAGGAACACGCGTGCCAGCTTGAACGCCAGTTCCAGCGAGGGTGCGTACTTCTCCGCCTCGATGGCGATGATCGTCTGCCGCGTCGCTCCGACGCGTTCGCCGAGTTCCGCCTGCGTCATGGCCGCGGCCTCGCGCAGGCGACGCACGTTGTTGGTCACGCGCCCGCGCCCGACCGTCACCGGCGGTACTGCCAGAGCACGACCGCCTGCTTGACCGCCTCGGCCAGGAACAGCGTCGTCAGCAACGCAAAGATCAACGCCGTCGTGGAGCCGAGGTCCGGGAGCGGCACGCTCGGAGTACGGTCAGCGAACAAGCCGCGGGCAAGCAGGTGGACAACCAGCACGTTGATCGCGATCACCACCACGTAGCCTTCCCAGCGATCTCCCATTGCGTCGATCGCACGGTCGCGCTCGTCCTTCACCTGCCCTGCCGGATTCTTCGCGGCCATCACCGCCGGCACGATCGCTGCGACGATCCACAGCACGATCATCTCGATGTAGGTTGCCAGCGCCAGGCTGGCCGGCAGTTCGACGATGCGGCCACCGTCGGTGAAGCGCATGGCGAGGAACAGCCAGATCAGCACTGTCGCACCGATCGACCACCAGGCTGCCTTTTCATGCTCTGACATCGCGCGACTCCTGCATTACATGTAAAACATGTTTAACATGCGGGCGCACGAATGTAAAGGATGTTTTACATCGCATCCGGCGGGACTAGGCTCCTGCACCAAAGAAAAACCCCCTGCCACGAGAGTGGAGGGGGTTTTCGGAAACCCTCACCCGGCGCTGACGCGCCCACCTCTCCTGCTTTGGCGGGAGAGGTGAGGGAGGTCAATCCTCGAGGAAGCTCCGCAGCTGCTCGCTGCGGCTCGGATGCCGCAGCTTCCGCAGCGCCTTGGCCTCGATCTGGCGGATGCGCTCGCGCGTGACGTCGAACTGCTTGCCCACTTCCTCGAGCGTGTGGTCCGTCGTCATGTCGATACCGAAGCGCATGCGCAGCACCTTGGCTTCGCGCGGCGTCAGGCCGGCCAGCACCGAGTGCGTGGTTTCACGCAGCGATTCCGTGGTCGCCGACTCGATCGGGGATTCCACCGAGGTGTCCTCGATGAAGTCGCCCAGGTGCGAATCCTCGTCGTCGCCGATCGGAGTCTCCATCGAGATGGGCTCCTTCGCGATCTTGAGGACCTTGCGGACCTTGTCTTCCGGCATCTCCATGCGCACTGCCAGCTCTTCCGGCGTCGGCTCGCGACCCATTTCCTGCAGCATCTGCCGCGAAATGCGGTTGAGCTTGTTGATGGTCTCGATCATGTGCACCGGGATGCGGATGGTGCGCGCCTGGTCGGCGATCGAGCGCGTGATCGCCTGGCGGATCCACCACGTGGCATAGGTCGAGAACTTGTAGCCGCGGCGGTACTCGAACTTGTCCACGGCCTTCATCAGGCCGATGTTGCCTTCCTGGATGAGGTCCAGGAACTGCAGGCCGCGGTTCGTGTATTTCTTCGCGATCGAGATCACGAGCCGGAGGTTGGCCTCGACCATCTCCTTCTTCGCGCGACGGGCCTGCGCCTCGCCGACGGCGATCTCACGGTTGATCTCCTTGATCTCGGCGATCGACAGGCGGGCGCGCTTCTCGCTCAGGGCGAGCCGGTTCTGCTCGCGCTCGATCTCCTCGCGGAACTTGCCGAGCGCGGCCGAGTGCTTGCGCTTCGCCCGCACGTGCTTGTCGAGCCAGGCGAGGTTGGTCTCGTTGCGCGGAAAAGTCTCGATGAAGTCCGAGCGCGGCATGCCGGCGTCGCGGACGCAGCGCAGCATGATCGCCTTCTCGATCGAGCGGATCTCGTTCAGGTGCTCGCGCAGCTGCGTGATGAGCTGCTCGAACATCTTGGGCGAGAGCTTGAGTTCCATGAACTCTTCGGCGAGCTTCTTGCGCAGCTTGACCGTCTTCGGATCCTTGCTGCCCTTATCCTCGAGCGACTTCATGACCTGCGCGTAGACCTTGCCGAGCGAGGCGAAGCGACGCGCGGCCTCTTCCGGGTCCGGGCCGGTCTCGAGCGCTTCTTCTTCTTCCGTTGCTTCGCCTTCGGCAGCCTCTTCCTCAATTTCGGCTTCCGGGGCTGCCTTTGCAGCGAGCTTCGGGTTGATCGGCTCGGCGATCACGTCCGGCGCGTTCGGGTCGACGAAGCCGACGATGATGTCGACCAGGCGGCCCGTTCCCGACTTCAGCGGCTCGTAGGCGCGCAGGATGTAGTCGAAGGTCGGCGGATAGTGCGACAGCGCACGACGCACGGAATCGAGGCCTTCCTCGATGCGCTTCGCGATCGCGATCTCGCCTTCACGCGTGAGCAGCTCGACCGTGCCCATCTCGCGCATGTACATGCGGACCGGGTCGGTGGTGCGGCCGAACTCGGCGTCGACGGTGGTGGCGAGCGCCTGCGCGGCTTCCTCAGCCGCCTCTTCGTCGGCAACGACCGTCTCGCGCATCAGCAGCGCTTCGGCGTCCGGTGCCTTCTCATACACCGGGATGCCCATGTCGTTGATCATCTGCACGATGTCTTCGATCTGTTCCGGATCGACGATCTCGGACGGCAGGTGGTCGTTGACTTCGGCGTAGGTCAGGAAGCTCTGCTCCTTGCCGCGCGCGATCAGCAGCTTGAGCTGCGACTGGCGATCTTCCGGCGTGCTGGCAGTCAGCTTGATCTCAATCTTTTCGGCTTTTTCCTTGCCTGCCTTGCGGCCGGCCTTCCCGGGCTTTTCTTTCGCGACGGCGACGACCGGCGCGGCAGTCGCCGGCTTGGCCGCGGACACTGACGCGACAGCCTTGGCCGGCAACGCACCCTTGGCAGCCTTGGCCGGCGCGGCGGGGACGACGTGCTTGGCGGCAACGTGCTTGACGGCAACCGGCGCGGGCGCAGCCTTCACCGGCGCGTGGTGCTTCGCGGGCGTGGACTTCGTCGACGCCACGGGTTTGCGTCCCGCCTTCACCGGTGCAGCAGCAGCGACTTTGCGCGGGCTGGCCATCGGCTTGAGGGCTCTGGCGGGCTTGGCCGCAGTCTTCGCCGCCTTCTTCACCGCCGGCTTGGCCTTGGCAGGCGCCGCTGCCTTTCGGGTCAGTGCAGCCTTGGCTTTGGCCGCCGGCGCGGACTTGCTGGCGGGGTGCTTCCTGGCCGGTTTGCGTGCCGTCGTCTTGCTCAAGATGGGACGCCTCACGGGGAGTCTAAAAAAGAGCGGAATTCTACCATGCCGGGGACAGACCTTGCCCGACTATCGAGGGGCTTCGGGGGGCTTGCGAGCCGTCGGGCTCCGGGCCTGGAGCAGCCCCTGCAGCTCCAGCTTTTCGGCGTCGTCCAGCGACGAATCGCGGGCCTTGGCCATCAGCTCGTCGAGCCGCCGGACCGGGGATTCCTCGACGATCAGACGGTTCAGGGCCGATTTCAGTTCCGCGGCGGCGCCCACGGCATCCGGCGCCAGGCAGACCGCCGCGGCCAGCTTGGCCAGCGAGCCCTGTTCGGGCCGGTCGCGCCAACGCTCCAGAACCGCCGCCGTGCTGGCCGGAGGGTCTTCCCGCAGCTGGGTCAACAGCTCCGCCAGCAGCGGGATTCCGGGCCGGTCGATGGCCGCCACGGCGTCGATCTGCGGTCCGCTGATGGCCGTCGCGGAGGCTGGGTGGTGCACGAGCAACATGACTGCCTGCCGGATCAGGGTACCGCGTCCCGGGGCGGAGGCATGCGAGGCCCCGAACCGCGCCCCGCCCAGACCGCTTGGGCGCTCATAACCGCTTGAATTTCTTTCGGAATACGAGCCGGTCGACGAGGCTGGGGCGCGCGCCGGTCCGGCTCCGGTCTGCATGTCCGAGGCTGCACTGCCCAGCATTTCATTGAGTCGGGCAGGGGACATGCCGACGACTTCCGCCAGTTGATTGAGCAACAGTTCGCGGTAGACGTCGGACGGAATCCTGCGCACCAGTGGCCGCGCCAGCTCTACCAGCTTGGCCCGGCCGTCGACGCTGCCCGTCTCGACCCGCGACGACAATTCACGGATCAGGTACTGCGAGAGCGGCATCGCGCCGGCGACGCGCGCCTCGAATGCGTCTTTGCCCTCTTCGCGCACGAGCGTGTCGGGGTCATGGCCGTCCGGCAGGAACAGGAACCGCACCTGCCGACCCTGCTTCACTTCCGCAACGGCGTTTTCGAGAGCACGCCAGGCCGCCGCACGGCCGGCCCGGTCACCGTCGAAGCAGAACACCACTTCGCCGACGAGACGGAAGATGCGTAGCAGGTGCTCGGGCGTCGTCGACGTGCCGAGCGTTGCGACCGCGTAGGTGATGCCGGCCTGGTGCAGGCTGACGACGTCCATGTAGCCCTCGACCACCAGCAGCCGCTGCAGGCTGCGTGTTGCCTGGCGCGCTTCGTACAGGCCGTACAGTTCGCGGCCTTTGTGGAAGAGCTCGGTCTCCGGCGAGTTCAGGTACTTCGGTTCGCCTTGATCGAGCACACGTCCGCCGAAACCGATCGTGCGGCCGCGCGTGTCGCGGATCGGGAACATGAGGCGGTCGCGGAAGCGGTCGTAGAACCCGCGCTCGCGCGAGTAGCTGCTGCTGGCGCCGGCAGTCGAGGAGGTGTCGGTCGCGGGTGAGGCCGTCGTGTCCTGCTGTGGCTGGCGTTCGATGATGAGGCCCGCGCGCAGCAGCACGTGTCGTTCGTCCTCGGTGCCGCCATACCGCTCGAGCAAGCCATCCCAGCGCGCCGCGGCGTAACCGATGCCGAACTTCTGCAAGGCGTCGGCGTCGAGTCCGCGTCGCTTGACGTAGTCGCGTGCGCGCGAATCGCCGCTCAGGCACTGGCGGAAGTAGAGCGCGGCGCGTTCCATCGCCACGTAGAGTTCGTCGTGCGGGTTGGCCGGGCCTGCTGCCGCGCCGCCTTCGCGCGGCACTTCGAGGCCGGCTCGCGCAGCGAGGTCTTCGACCGCCTCGATGAAGCCGAGGTGATCGTAGTCCATGACGAAGCCGAGCACGGTGCCGTGGGCGCCGCAGCCGAAGCAGTGATAGAACTGCTTGTCGACGCTGACCCAGAACGACGGCGTTTTTTCGTCGTGAAACGGGCAGCAGGCCTTGTACTCGCGACCGGCTTTCTTCAACTGCACGCGGCTGCCGATCACCTCGATGATGTCGGTGCGGGCGACGAGTTCGTCGATGAAATGCTGGGGGATGCGGGCCACGGTGCGGATTCGGCGTCGGGTCGGTTAGCGATAGTGGGGGTGCCGGTGGGCGCTCGCAAGAGCGGCTTTTCTGCCGGCCTGGCCTATGTTCAGGAGATTGGAGCGGGCAGTCGATTCGGTTCTCCTTCCGGCGGGCGGAAAGGCAGACACGCCCGCCGGAAGGAGAACCGAATCGACCGCCTGATGCGACGCACCTGAGCGAGTTTTCGGCCGGGCCCGAAAACTCGCACGGTGCAAGCGGCGTCAAGGACCGCACCCCGAAATATCGCTACCGACCGATGCCGGTGCCCACATGCGAGGCCGATCTCCGCCGTTGCGAACGGCACCAGCGCCACACCCAATGTGAACGGCGCCAATGCGACGCCCAACGTAATGGTGGCCGCGTGCCAGAACCTTTGGTTCCCGCATCAAGCGGCTTCGACGCTTCTATCCGGCTGCATGCGCCGTGCGTCTCGTCGGGCGCGATCTGCAGTTTGTACTTGTCGGCTGTGCTTCCCGCCCGATCGAGACGCTCAGGCGCCGTACCGAAGGTCGGGGTTTGGAGCTCTTTTCCGCGCCCGTGTCTGCCTTTCCGGGCGCGGAAAAGAGCTCCAAACCCCGGCCTCGGCTCCGCGCGCCAAACGCGCCTGGTCGCGCGAAAACGCGCAGCGCGACAAGAACAAACAAAGTGAAAGGCGCCCAACCGAGGCGCACCGGCACGCAGCCGGATCAGGCGGAGAGCGCCGCCTTGATGCGGGCGCTGGCCGCGCCCATGTCGGTCCGCCCGGCAGCCTTCGCCTTCACGATCGCCATCACCTTGCCCATGTCCTTCACGGACGCGGCACCGGTGGACGCGATGGCATCCTTGATCAGGGCGTCGACTTCGGCGTCGGCGAGCTGCGCGGGCAGGTAGACCGTCAGCAGTTCGATTTCGGCCTGTTCCCTGGCCGCGAGATCAGCGCGTCCGCCCTGTTCGAACTGGGCGATCGATTCCTTGCGCTGCTTGAGCATCTTTTCGATGACCGACAGCACCTGCGCGTCGTCGAGCGAGATGCGTTCGTCCACTTCGCGCTGCTTGATGGCCGCCTGCAGCATGCGGATGGTGCCGAGACGCTCTTTCTCGCCCGCGCGCATGGCGGACTTCATGTCCTCGGTGATCCGCTCCTTGAGGGAGGCAGTGGTCATCGTGGTGTGCTGGCGTCGCGACCGGAGGGCTCGATCAACCAGGCGAGCGGTCGATCGGGCAATCGGATCAGAAACTGCGGACGCGGGGCGCCGAGGAGAAATCGCGCGTGCTGCGCTTCTGGTGGCGCTTCACGGCGGCCGCCTTCTTGCGCTTACGCTCCTGCGTCGGCTTCTCGTAGAATTCGCGGCGACGAAGTTCCGTCAGCACGCCGGCCTTTTCGCACGCACGCTTGAAGCGGCGCAGGGCGGCATCGAAGTATTCGTTCTCACGGATGCGGACGCTGGGCATCGAAACCTCGTCAATCGGTCAAAACGGCTGGCCGGCCGGCCAGTGGCCTGGGCGCCAGTCATCGAAGCGTTGTTGGACAGCCAGCCGGGACCCAAGGGACGCACGGCCGGTAAGGGACCGCGAATTCTAGAGATCGCGGCGGGGAATTGCAAAAAGTACAGCGAGCCGACCACATGCGGGTGCTGGGGATCGAGACTTCCTGCGACGAGACCGCCGCCGCCGTTTACGACGGCAAGGACGGCTTGCTTGCGCACGAGCTGTACAGCCAGGTGGCGCTGCACGCGGCCTATGGGGGCGTGGTGCCGGAGCTCGCCTCGCGCGATCACCTGCGTAAGTTGTTGCCATTGTTAGAAAAAACGGTCGACCAGGGCGGTGGCCGCGCGATGATCGACGGCATCGCCTACACCAGCGGACCCGGCCTGGTGGGCGCGCTGCTGGTGGGTGCCGCCGTCGCCCGCAGCCTCGCCTACGCCTGGGACCTGCCCTGCATCGGGGTTCACCACATGGAAGGGCACTTGCTGGCGCCCCTGCTCGAGCCGGAGCCGCCGCAGTTCCCGTTCGTCGCCCTGCTGGTCTCGGGCGGGCACACGTTGCTCGCCCGCGTGGAAGGGGTCGGCCGGTACGAACTCCTGGGAAGTTCGCTCGACGACGCGGCAGGCGAGGCCTTCGACAAGACGGCGAAGCTGCTCGGCCTGGGCTACCCCGGCGGGCCGCAACTCGCCGCGCTGGCCGAGCAGGGCCGGCCCGACGTGTTCCGCTTCCCGCGGCCGCTGACCGAGCGTCCAGGCCTCGATTTCTCGTTCAGCGGCCTCAAGACCGCCGTCGTCGTGGCGCTGCGAAACCGCGGCGAACTCGACCCGCAGGCGCGAGCCGACGCGGCCCGGGGGTTCGAGGAGGCCGTGGTGGATACGCTCGTGATCAAATGCCAGCGGGCCATCGATGCCACCGGCACCTCGACGCTGGTCGTGGCGGGCGGAGTGGGCGCCAACCGGCGGCTGCGTGCCCGGATGCTTGCGATGGGCGAGCGGCAGGGGGTCCGGGTCGTCTATCCTCGCGCCGAGTTCTGCACCGACAACGCGGCGATGATCGCGCTGCTGGGTCAACTGCGGCTTGCCGCAGGCGAACGCGACGACTTCTCGATCCGTGCCCGCGCACGGTGGCCGATGACGGACCTGGTCCCGCCGTCGCCTGCCGCGTGACGGCGGGCGGACTGCACGACCGCACGACAGAATCGAACCGACCAGCCCGCCCGAGCGAACAGACGGCAACGATGGACACCATTTTTCTGACGGGCCTCACCGCCGAATGCATCATCGGCATCTGGGACTGGGAGCGGAAGGTCAAGCAGAAGGTCGTGATCGACCTGGAGATGTCCACCGACATCCGCAAGGCCGCCGCGAGCGATCACATCGACGACACGCTCGACTACAAGAAGGTGTCGAAGCGGCTGTTGCAGTTCGTGAGCGAGTCGGAGTTCCAGCTGGTCGAGACGCTGATCGACCGCATTGCGCAGATCATCCTCACGGAATTCGACGTGCCAGCAGTCAAGATTCGCCTGAACAAGCAAGGCGCGCTGCGCGGCTCCCGTGACGTCGGCATCGTCATCGAGCGTCGACGCGCAGACTACCCGGCGCCGTGAGCAACACGACGGTCCTGGTCGCGGCGGGCAGCAACGTCGCGCCGCTCGCGAACCTGCGTCGCGCACTCGACGTGCTCGACCGGCATTTCGCCCCGCTGACCGTGTCCCGCGCGTATGCCAATGCCGCCGTCGGCTTCGATGGCGACGATTTCATCAACCTCGTGGCCGGCTTCCAGACCGGCCTGACGGTGCACCAGGTGCTCGAACGGCTGCACGCGGCCGAGACCGCGTGCGGGCGCGAGCGCCAGGCACCGAAGTGGGCGCCACGCACGATGGACCTCGACATCCTCTTGTTCGGCGACACGGTTTGCGCCGAGCCGGGGCTCACGCTGCCGCGGCCGGACCTGCTCAAGCGGCCCTACATGCTGGGCCCGGCGGCGGAGATCGCGCCGGAGACCGTGCACCCGATCGAGCGGCGCACGCTGCGTGAGCTGTGGCGGGACATGCAGGCGACGCAGGCAGCGCACGCGATGCGGCCGGTGGAGTTGGCGTGGATGGCCGCGCGCGGCGACAAAGCATGACGCCCCGCGGGCTGTTCGTGCAGCAAGGCAGTTCAGATGCTGCGTCCGCCGTCGATCGCGAGGATCTGGCCGGTGACGTAGGGCGCTTCCGCCGCGAAGAAAAAGGCGGCGCGCGCGATGTCTTCCGGCGAGCCGGTGCGCTTCAGGGCGGTCTTCGCAACGATTTCGTCCTGCAGGGCCGGGTCGAGCCCGCCCTCGGGCCACAGCACTGGACCGGGCGCAATCGCATTCACCCGCACGTCGGGACCGAGTTCGCGCGCGAGCGATTTCGTCAGCATGATCAGGCCGGCCTTGGCAGCCGAGTAGACCGGGTGCGCCCGCAATGGCCGCATGCCGTGGATGTCCGCGAGGTTCAGGATCAGGCCGCGAGTCCTGCGCAGTGCAGGTGCGGCGGCCTGCGACAGGAACAGCGGCGCCCGCAGGTTGGTGCCGACGAGGTCGTCGAATTGCGCCGCCGTGATCGTGCCGACGGGCGTCGGCATGAAGCTCGACGCATTGTTGACCAGGATGTCGAGCCGGCCAAACCGGGCAACCACGTCCGCGATGAGTGCGGGCAGCGCTTCGACTTCGAGCAGGTCGCAGGCGAAGGCCGCGGCGGACCCGGCTCGTATCGCATTGAGCTCGCTGATGAGGTTGTCGGCCTCGCCACCCGACGTGCGGTGATGCACGGCGACCGACGCACCACCAGCGTGCAGCCTGCGCACGATCGCTTCACCCAGCCGGCGAGCGCCGCCCGTCACCAGCGCGCAGCGTCCAGCCAGCGGAAAGTCGGCAGCGTTGCTCATGGGTTCGCGCATCGGTGCAATGTCGTGGGTGGGAGCGCGCGTCGGAGTCCCTCGCTGCGCGTGCCCGATGGCAAGATACCGCAGTCGCAGCGGGCTGTCCGCGAGAAAGGATTCGGCCACCGATGACCGTACCCCTGGACCTGCCCGAGTTGACTCCCGAGGAAGCGGCGCACAGCGCAGCGCTCATGGAGCGCATCCATGCGGTCATCGTGGCCGACGGTGGCTGGATCGGCTTCGAGCGGTTCATGCAGCTGGCACTTTATGAGCCGGGCCTCGGCTATTACAGCGCCGGCGCGCGCAAGTTCGGTGCGGCGGGCGATTTCATCACGGCGCCCGAGGTGGCCCCGGTGTTCAGCCGCTGCCTGGCGCTGCAGTGCGCCGAGGTGCTGCAGGAGCTGGGGCCTGAATCGCGCCTGCTCGAACTGGGGGCGGGTTCCGGTGCGATGGCTGCGGAGCTGCTTGCCGAACTCGAGCGGCAGGGCGCGTTGCCGGCCGAATACTGGATTCTCGATCTCAGCGCGGACCTGCGCGAACGCCAGCGCGACACCCTGGCGCAGATCGTCCCGCACCTCCTGCCGCGCGTGCGGTGGCTCGACTCCCTGCCCGAAGTGCCTTTCACCGGCATGATCCTGGCAAACGAGGTGCTCGACGCACTGACGATCGAGCGCTTCGCGCTTCGCAGTGGCGAGGTCAATGCGCTCGGCGTGAGTTCTGAGTTCGGTCAACTGCAGCTGGCCGAAGTGCGCGCGGCATCGCGCCTGGTCGCGGCAGTGCGCAGGATCGAAGCGGACATCGGCAACAGGTTGCCGGACGGGTACGAATCCGAGGTGTGCACCGGCCTGGCTCCCTGGTTCGAGTCGATCGCGTATTCGCTCGAGCGCGGTGTCCTGCTGTTCGTCGACTACGGCCTGCCGCGGCGCGAGTACTACTCCGCCGAGCGCACGCGCGGCACGTTGCTCTGTCACTTTCGACACCGTTTCCACGAGGACGCGCTCACTCGCGTCGGCCTGCAGGACATCACCGCCTGGGTCGATTTCACGGCCGTTGCCGAAGCGGCGCAAGGCGCGGGTTGCGAAGTTGCCGGTTACACGACGCAGGCGCACTTCCTGATCGGTTGCGGCCTTGGCGATTTCGTCGCCAACGTCGAGGGTCTCGAACTGGTCCAGCGCCTGAACCTGTCACGCCAGGCGATGGTGCTCTCGCTGCCGGGCGAAATGGGCGAGCGTTTCAAGGTCATCGCGCTGTCGAAGGATTACGATTCGCCGCTGCGAGGCTTTGCGACGCGGGACCTGCGTCACTCGCTGTAGCAGGGCGTCGAGCGTGCTCAGCGCCTCCGGACGTTGCTGATCGCCTCGACCCGGGCAACGCGCAGCGCCTGCGCAATGGCGGGCCCGGCCAGCTGCTGCATCACGTCGACGTCGAGCTTGACTGCTGCCGCAGCACGGAAGCAGTCGCGAAACGACTGGGCCTGGGGATAGGGCTGCGCCCGCAACTCCGGGCCGCGTCCACGTGCGTCCGCCTCGCAGGCGAGCAGCAACTTGTCGAAACGCTCGGGGCGACGAAACGCATCGGCGGCCTCCAGCACCTCGAGCACGGTCGTATCCCGCAGCTCGGCCGCACGATGGATGCGCTGGTGTTCGCGGGACACGAGTTGTCCCAGCTCGCGGTGTTCGGTGGGCACCTTGAGCCGCTCGCACATCTGGCCGATGACGCGGACGCCCGCTTGTTCGTGACCGACATGCCTCGGCCACTGGTCGCGCGGCGTGACGCCCTTGCCGAGGTCGTGCACGAGCGCGGCAAAGCGCACCGTCGTTTCACTCGACAGTTCGCACGCGACGTCCAGCACCTGCAGCGTGTGGATGCCGGTGTCGATCTCGGGATGCCACTGCTCGGGTTGCGGCACGCCGAACAGGCAATCGATCTCCGGCAACAGCTCCGCGAGCGCACCGCACTGGCGCAGCACCTCGAAGTAGACCGCCGGGGTCTTCTCGCCCAGGGCGCGCTCGGTTTCGACCCAGACGCGTTCGGCCACCAGGGCCCGCAATTCGCCGGAGCGCACGATGTCCTGCATCAGCTGCATGGTCTCGGGCGCGATCGTGAAGCCGAGCGGCGCGAAGCGCGCGGCGAAACGCGCGACACGCAGCACGCGCAACGGGTCTTCGACAAAGGCGGGTGAGACGTGGCGCAGGACACGAGCCTCGAGGTCACGGCGGCCACCGTACGGGTCGACGATGTCGCCGCCGCAATCGTCGCTTTCGATCGATCGCGCCATCGCGTTGATGGTGAGGTCACGCCGCGCGAGGTCCTCCTCGAGCGTCACGTCGGGCGAGAAGCGCGTGGCGAAGCCGTAGTAGCCGGCACCGGTCTTGCGTTCGGTCCGCGCGAGCGCGTACTGGTCGCCGCTTTGCGGATGCAGGAAGACGGGGAAGTCCTTGCCGACGGGACGGTAGCCGAGCGCGAGCAGGTCGTCGGGTCGGGCGCCGACGACCACGTAGTCGCGTTCGCTGAAGGGCCGTCCGAGCAGCGCGTCGCGCACGGCGCCGCCGACCAGGTAGGTTTTCATTGCTGAATCGTAGCCGAGTTCGCTACGAGGCGTGGGTGCCGGGGGCTGGAATTCGGTTTCGATTCCGACGCCCGGAAAGGCAGACACGGCCGTCGGAATCGAAACCGAATCCCGCCCCGGCGTCACGCGCCTGAGCGACTCGTCGGGCGATACAGCATTGACCAGGACGGGGCAACATCCCATGCCCGACGACTCGCACGGCGCATGCAGCCTGACGATGGTAGATCGGAGTGGCCGGCTGATCAGCACGGAGATCGCGGTACGTGATCGGAACAATGCGGTTCAAAGCTGCGGTCCGGCGCTCTCAACGCTGCGTGCGCCGTGCGAGCTTTTCCGCTCTTGCGGAAAAGCCGCTCAGGCGCCGGATCGGTCGCCTGCAACCAGCACATGTCTGCCTTTCCAAGCTCCGGGAAAAGCCCCGGATCGACCGCCTGCGATGCAGTCGACTCGCCACTTCCTGCGCAGTTCTCGCGATCTACGCTACGCGCACCCGGGCAGCTTCGCTAAGCTCACCGCATGCTCACTCATCGCCTGCGAATCGTCGCGATCGCCAGCGCAGCACTCGCGCTGAGCGGCTGCTACGTCATGCAGGCAGCAAGCGGCCAGGCCGAGGTGATCCGTCGCAGCGAACCGATTGCGCATGTGCTGGCGGACCCATCGACACCCGCAAAGACGAAGGCAAGACTGCAGCTCGTCGAGGCAGCACGCGCCTTCGCGATCGACGAACTCGCGCTGCACGACGGCAAGAGCTATCGCAAGTACGCGGACATGGGTCGTCCTTACGTCGTGCACAACGTGGTCGCCACGCCGGAATTCTCGGTCGACCCGCGCCGCTGGTGCTTTCCGGTCACGGGCTGCATCGCGTACCGCGGCTATTTCAACGAGGAAAAGGCGCGCTCCTACGGCCGCAAGCTGTCGTTGCGCGGTCATGACGTCAGTGTGGAGGGCGTCCCGACATACTCCACGCTGGGCCACCTGCCGGATCCGGTGTTCGGTTCGATGCTCGGCTGGCGCGACACGCGTCTCGTCGGCACGATCTTTCACGAACTCGCGCACGAGCGGCTCTACTTCGCCGGCGACAGCGCGGTGAACGAGGCGTTCGCGAGCGTCGTCGAGGACGAAGGCATCCGCCGCTGGCTGCTGCACCAGGGCAGGGCGGGCGAGATCGGCGCGCACGAAGCCGCGGTGGCGCGACAAAAGGATTTTGCAGCGCTGCTGCGCGACGCACGCGGCCGGCTCGCGCAGCTCTATGCCTCGGGCGCGCCGCCCGACACCATGCGCATCGAGAAACAGCGCGAATTCGGCCGGCTCGAGTTCCGCTACGAGCAGCTGCGTGCGCGCTGGGGCGGGTATGCCGGATACGACGGCTGGTTTGCGCGCACGCTCAACAATGCGCACCTGGCGGCAGTCGCGACTTACGAGGATTGCGTGCCGGGCCTGTGGCACAAGTTGCAGGCGGCGGGCTCGCTGCCTGCGTTCTATGCCACGGTCGAATCGACCGGTGGGCTCGACGTGCAGGCGCGCCACGCCCAGCTGTGTGGCGCGCCACTCGGCACGGCGCGCTGAGAGTCAGCGCGCCTGCAGGTAGCGCGGCAACACGCTGCGCATCGCCGTCCGCTCGATGCCGAGTTCCGCGAGGCCATCGCAGTCGCACGTGGAGTCGAGCGTGGCGGACAGGAAATTGTCGGTCGAGAACGGCTTGCCCGGGACGAAGTCCATGATCGCTGCCTGCACGCGCGAGACTGCGCGCGGCAGGGGAATCACGACGCGTCTGAGGCCGAGGCAGCGGGCCGTCAGCCGCACGATGTCGCCGAGCGACATCACGTCAGGGCCGCACAACTGGAAGGTGCGGCCCACGGCGTCCTTTCGTTCCAGGCACGTGACGAACGCAGCGGCCACGTCGCCGACGTAGACCGGCGCGAAATTCGCATCGGCGCAAGCCAGCGGCAGCATGCCCGGCGTGATTCTCAGGATGCCGGCGAAGTTGTTGATGAACGCATCGCCCGGCCCGAAGACCACGGAGGGCTGAAAGATCACGTATTCCGGTCGCCCCGTGGCGCAGTGCTCGCGGATGTAATCCTCGGCGAGCCCTTTCGAGGTCAGATAGTGACTCGGGCCACGCTTTGAATCGGCCTTCAGGCCGCTCATGTGCAGGTAGCGCCGGACGCCGGCGGCACGGCAGGCGCGCACGCATTTCTGCGGCAGCTCGCTGTGCACGTGGCGAAACTGGGCGCCGTTGCCGCGTCCGAGCTTCGTCTCGTTGAGGATGCCGACCAGGTTGATGACGGCATCGCAGCCCTGGAACTCGTCCGCGAGCCGCTGTTCGTCATGCACGTCGGCGCGGACGAACCGCACCGACGGCAGGACCGCCAACTCCCGGTGCCGCGCGGGGTTGCGCGTCAGCACCTTCACGTCGTGACCGGCTGCGCCGAGCCGCGCCACGATTTCCTGCCCGATGAAACCCGTCCCGCCGAGGACGCAGACCTGCAATGACATGTGCTGCGACCTCGTGGGACGTGAACTGCCGGCTCAGCGGATCGGGATCACGAGCATCGCATTGCCGCGGCGTATCTGCAGCACGAACGCCTCCAGGCCTTCGGTGGCCTTGCGGAACTCCGCCACGCTGGCGACGCGCACGCGGCCCACCGCGAGGATCACGTCGTTGGCGCGCAGGCCACGCTGCGCCGCAGGACTGCCCTCCGCGACCACGCGGATCAGCACGCCGTTCGGGCCGTCAGTGATGTCCGCGCCATCGAGGCCGGAATGCGCGCCGGCCGCCTTGGCTTCGGCCGTTGCGTCACGTTCGCTGACCGTGGCGGTCACGCGGCGCGGCTTGCCGTCGCGCAGCAGCGAGAGGTCCACTTTTTCGCCGATGCTGAGCAGGCCGATCGAGTTACGCAGGCTGCCCGCGTCCTTCACCGGGCGGCCGTTGACGGCGGTGATGACGTCGCCCGCCTTGACGCCCGCCTTCTCGGCCGGCGAACCTTCGACGACCTGTGACACCAGCGCACCCTGCGTGGTATCCGGCAGGTCCATGCTCTGCGCGATCTCGGGCGCCAGCGTCTGGATGTTCACGCCGAGCACGCCGCGCTTCACGGCGCCGTACTTGATCAGCTGGTTCATCACGATCTTCATCATGTTCGCCGGGATCGCGAAACCGATGCCGATGTTGCCGCCGGTGCGCGAAAGGATCGCGGAATTGATGCCGACGAGCTGGCCGCCGAGGTTCACGAGCGCGCCGCCGGAATTGCCCGGGTTGATCGACGCGTCCGTCTGGATGAAGTCCTCGTAGCCTTCCGGGTTGATGCCGGAGCGACCGAGCGCGCTCACGATGCCGGATGTGACGGTGTGGCCGAGGCCGAACGGGTTGCCGATGGCGACGACGAAATCGCCGACTTCCGCGCGATCGGAATCGGCGATCGGCAGGTCGACGAGGTTGGCGGCCTGGACCTTGAGCACCGCGACGTCGGAGCCGGGATCGGTGCCGACGACCTTCGCCTTCAGCGAACGGCCGTCGAGCAGCTGCACGGTGATGTCCGTGGCGTTCTCGACGACGTGCGCGTTGGTGATGATGTAGCCGTTCTTCGCGTCGACGATCACGCCCGAGCCGGCGCTCTGGAATTCACGCTGCCGCGGCTGGTTCGGCACGTCGAAAAAACGACGGAAGAAAGGGTCGTTCATCAGCGGGTTCTGTTCTTCGACGGTGCCGCGGGTCGCGATGTTCACGACGGCCGGGGTGACGCGCTTCAACATCGGGGCCAGCGAAGGCACCGGGGTCTCGCCGACGGTGGCGGGGAGCTGCGCGCCTGCCACCGAGGTCCATGCGGCGAGCAGGAAAGTGGCGAGGCTCAAGGGAAGCTTCATGGGCTATGGGTTCCTGGATATCTGCGGGTGTTTCCGCCGAAAACGGCGCGGAGTCTAGCAGGAGCGTTTTTGCCTTCAGCTCCGGCCGGTCACGCTTCGGACTGCCAACCTCGCGCCGAGTTCCGCGGGAAGCGCCGACCGGGCATGTGCGCAAGCCTGTGGATAGGGTGTGCGGGGGCGGTGCGTTCCCGGTGCAAACCGTTGAACACAAGATGTTGTGTTCCAGTCGCAAAATTCCCCTTGACGGGAAAGTCGATTCGGGCATCCCCCGAGATTTCAGCGGTGGATTCATAAGCGCATGAATTACAAATGAAAAAACTTCACGCCGGGCCGCCGCAGCGGAGCGAAATCAGCAGTTGACTGGCGTTCGGACGGTGCATAGTCTTGCCCCCCTGACCCTAGATGTTGTGTCCGGCACGAGTGTCCTGCAGGGGATTTCCCAGGCACTCCGAGCGGACCGCGCACCGGGGTCGGTCGGCTTTTGCAGTTTTCGTCGTCCGTGGCGGGAGCAGCGATCCGAGGGGGAGTATTTTCATTTTTTCTGCAGCCGCCGTGAGCCGGGGAGCCGTGTTGCCGCAATGAGCACCGCCGTGAAATTGCATTCAACTGATGCGCGCAGCATCCCGTTCCAGGAAGCGTCGCTCGACATCTGGGACAAGAAATACCGCCTGTCTGCCAAGGACGGGACACCGATCGACCGCTCGATGGACGACACGTACAAGCGCGTTGCCCGGGCCCTGGCCGACGTCGAGGCGCCCGAGGTCCGCGAGACCTGGAACGAGCAGTTCCTGTGGGCGTTGCGCCGTGGCGCGATCCCGGCCGGTCGCGTGACCTCGAACGCCGGCGCGAAGGAGCACAAGCCTGCCACTTCGACGATCAACTGCACCGTGTCGGGCACCATCCGCGACTCGATGGACGACATCCTCGGCAAGGTGCACGAGGCCGGCCTGACGCTGAAGGCCGGCTGCGGCATCGGCTACGAGTTCTCGACGCTGCGTCCGCGTGGCGCTTACGTGTCGGGTGCGGGCGCCTATACCTCGGGCCCGCTCTCGTTCATGGATATCTACGACAAGATGTGCTTCACCGTGTCGTCGGCTGGCGGTCGCCGCGGCGCGCAGATGGGCACGTTCGACATCGGCCATCCCGACGCGATGGAATTCATCCGTTCCAAGCGCGAGGCTGGCCGGTTGCGCCAGTTCAACCTGTCGCTGCTGGTCACCGACGAGTTCATGCAGGCGGTGCGTGAGGACAAGGTCTGGCGCCTTGCCTTCCCCGTCCGTGCCGCTGAAATCGTCGGCGAAGACACTTCCGACCAGGGCAAGTTCCTGTGGCGCGAATGGCCGGATGCGTCCAACTACGTCCGCAACGAAGCAGGCCTGGTGCTGTGCAAGGTCTACAAGACCCTGCCCGCGAAGCGCATGTGGGACGTGATCATGTCCTCCACCTACGACTTTGCCGAACCCGGCTTCGTGCTGATCGACCGCGTCAACGAGATGAACAACAACTGGTGGTGCGAGACGATCCGCGCCACCAACCCGTGTGGCGAGCAGCCGTTGCCGCCGTATGGCTCGTGCCTGCTCGGCTCGATCAACCTCACCAATTTCGTGCGCGATCCGTTCACGGACGAAGCGCGGTTCGACTGGGAGGAATACCGGCAGGTCGTGCGCGTCTTCACGCGCATGCTCGACAACGTGGTCGAGATCAATGGCCTGCCGCTCGAGCAGCAGCGCAACGAGATCACGCGCAAGCGTCGTCACGGCATGGGTTTCCTCGGGCTCGGCTCGACCATCACGATGCTGCGCATGAAGTACGGTTCGCGCGAGGCGGTCGGCTTCACCGAGCGTGTCTCGAAGGAGCTGGCGATCGCCGGCTGGGAAGCGGGTCTCGCCCTCGCCGAAGAAAAAGGTCCCGCGCCGATCATGACGGAAGAGTTCGTCGTCACCGCCGAGATGCTGCGCAAGCGCCCGGAGATGGTCCGCGACGGCATCAAGGCCGGCGACCGGCTGCCGGGCCGCGTCCTGCACGCGCGCTACAGCCGCTACATGCAGCGCGTGGCCGAGGTCGCGCCGGAACTCGTCGACAGGCTGGCGCAGAAGGGTGCGCGCTTCACGCACCACAGTTCCATCGCGCCCACGGGCACGATTTCACTCTCGCTCGCCAACAACGCCTCGAACGGCATCGAGCCGTCGTTCGCGCATCACTATTTCCGCAACGTGATCCGTGAAGGCAAGAAGTCGAAGGAGAAGATCGACGTCTTCTCGTTCGAGCTGCTGGCCTACCGCGAGCTGATCAATCCGAACGCGATCCCGGGCGGCACGACCGCGGCGGACAAGCTGCCGGAATACTTCACGACGGCGGACGACATCACGCCGCGCGAGCACGTCGACATCCAGGCGGCCTCGCAGAAGTGGATCGACTCGTCGATCTCGAAGACCGCGAACGTGCCGACGGACTACAACTACGAAGACTTCAAGGACATCTACCTCTACGCGCACGAGCAGGGCCTCAAGGGCTGCACGACCTTCCGCTTCAACCCCGAGGCGTTCCAGGGCGTGCTGGTCAAGGAAGAGGACCTCAAGAACACGACCTACGTGTTCACGCTCGAGGACGGCACCGAGGTCGAGGTCAAGGGCGACGAGCAGCTGGAGTACGACGGTGAGATGCACACCGCCGCCAACCTCTACGACGCCCTGAAAGAAGGCTACTACGGCAAGTTCTGAGGCCAGTTCGGCCGGTCGCCGCGCGTTGCAAAGCGCGGGCGGCCCGCAAGGAGTTCAAGCGATGAGCGCGCACAGGATCGAGAAGAAGATCACGAAGGTCCGGGTGGTGAAGCCCGGCGAGAAGGAAAAGGCGGAGGCCGAGGCTGCAGCGAAGGCAAAAGAGCCGGTCGTCGATCCCCGCAATGCCAACGTCATCTGGATGCACGAGAAGCTCGAGCGTCCGGAGGAACTGATCGGGTCCACCTACAAGATCAAGACGCCGGTGTCGGATCACGCGATGTACGTGACCATCAACGACATCCTGCTGAACGAAGGCACGGTGCACGAATCGCGCCGGCCGTTCGAGATCTTCATCAACTCGAAGAACCTCGACCACTACCAGTGGATCGTCGCGCTGACGCGCATCATCTCGGCGGTGTTCCGCAAGGGCGGCGACGTCACGTTCATGGTCGAAGAGCTGAAGGCCGTGTTCGACCCGCGCGGCGGCTACTGGCAGGCCGGCGGCAAGTTCATGCCGTCGATCATCGCCGAGCTCGGCCACGTGATCGAAAAGCACATGCAGAAGATCGGCCTGCTGCGCAAACCCGAGATGGACGAGCATCGGCTCAAGCTGATCGAGGACAAGCGCCGCGAATACGAGGCGCAGCAGAAGCAGCAGGACGCTTTCGCCAAGGCCGACTACCCGCAGGGTGCGCAGTTGTGCCTGAAATGCAGCACTGCGGCCGTCGTCATGATGGACGGCTGCATGACCTGCCTGAATTGCGGCGATTCGAAGTGCGGCTGAGCCGCCTGGTCGCCTGAGACGGTTGAGCAGAAGAGACTAACCCGACTCCAGGATGGAGATGTCGAGCAAGGGCGAGGACGAAAGTCCCCGCCCTTTTTTCTGTTCGGCAACGCGCACGACACCTCGATCAACCGAGGTATCGGACGGCACGGCTATTTGGCGGGGATAGACTCCATCGCCTGCTGGTGCTGCAGCATCTGCTCCATCATCGTCTGCATCATGCCCATGCGTTCTTCCATCATCTGGTGGTGCTTCATCATGTCGCCACCCATCATGCCCTTGTCACCGGGCTTGTCTTTCTCGCCGCCCATGTCCATGCCGCCGCCCTGGCCTCCACCCATCGGCATCGGTTTGCTCATGCTGCGCATCATCGCCATGCTTTCCTGCATCGTCTGCATGTGCGCCTGCATCAGCTTCTGGCGTTCCTTCGGGTCAGTCGTTGCGTGGATCGTGTCCATCTGCGACTGCATCAACGTCATGTTCGTGTGCATCTGGGACATTTGCGCATCCATCGGCATGCTCATCGCGGGCTTCGCTGGTGCGGCCTGGTCCTGCGCGGAGGCCATCGGCACCGCCAGGAGGCAGGTTACGACCGCGGCAACACGTATTGAGGTTTTCAAGCTGGTGCTTCCTTCTGGGTTGAATTGATTCACGTGTCCGACATCGGCGTCCGCTGGACGCCAGCACTATCGTCTTCGGCGGAGGAGCGCGAACAGCACGGCGCCCACGACGACGATGGCGAGCACCGGCAGCCACACGCCGCTGGTGCCGTACCAGTGTCCATTTCCCATCATTCCGCCATTCATCGGTGTCGCGTCAGCCATCGCGCCACCGACGGGCACCAATATCGCAACGACGATGAGGAATGCGGTGGAAAGGCGTGACTTGATTGTGGTGCCCATGGCTCCGAGTTTCCCTTGAGGGGATGAATGCAATGCGCATCCCCCGGTTGTTTGGCCGGCGCATCGCCGATGTCCTGCACGGCCCATGGCCGACTGCACGAATGCTTTCATGTGCGCAATCCTGCTCAGCGTCTGTACGCCACCGTACGTGTTGCACTGACGACCTGTCGCTGCGCAGCTGCGACGGCCGCGCCGACGAGACGAAAATGAGAATAATCGTGTGCGCTGCTGCTAGCCGGTCACGAGCGCAACGAGTCGACGCACCCAGGGCGCGACGATCGTCACGGTCGGAAAGGCAACCGGCCACGTCGTCGCGCAACTCTTCAACCATTGCGCCGTGAATCCCGGGTCCAGGCCCCTGGCGGTGGCCAGGACGAAGGCAGAGACGATGGCGACCATGATTGCCGAGAGCAGGGCGCCGAAGACGATGGGTGCAAAACGAGCGGGAATACGCATTTCATTCTCCTGCAGTGATGGCTGATTGCATTGGCGTTCGTGCGGTGTTGCCGCGTTCACGACAACTGGAAAAATCGGGCGATCCAGCCGGCGACATAGAGTCCCAGTCCGAAGATCGTGTGTGTGACGAGGCTCTGCAGTCGCGCAGTGGCAGGGCGAGGGGTGCGGCTGGCGGCTACGCCGGCGCCCATGCCGGGTTGCATCACCAGGAAGGGCGCCGCCACGGTGCCGATCCCGACGAGCAGTGCCGGCCCAAGCGTTGGCTGGCGGACCCACGCCAGGCCCCACACGGCAAGCAGCAGGCCAGCGAACGCGACACCAATGACGTAGTGGGCGACCCAGCCGATGACGTGCTCGCCCTGTACGGCTGGGGTGGCTGCGATCGACTGGTGGCGCAAGCGACCGCGAGCGAGATGAGCGAACCAGCGCCCCACCAGCCCGTAGTTGGGTAACGGGGTGTCGAAGGCGCGTTTGCGGGCGATCGCCCAGAGGTCCACCAGGACCGTGGCTCCCACGCCGATCACCAGCGCGTACACGAGATAGTCCATTTCCTGTCTCCCTTTGCTTGCCATTGAGCGGCGCAGGTGGCACTGTGCCACTTGAAGTCAACTTGAGGTCAAGCGGATGCGATACCTGGACATTGCCGCGGTGGCGCAGCAGTCCGGCGTGCCGGCCTCGGCGCTGCGTTACTACGAGGAGAAAGGCCTGATCGCCTCGGTCGGGAGGCGGGGCCTGCGGCGGTTGTTCGACGCACGCGTGCTGGAACGACTGGCGTTGATCGCACTGGGGCAGGCGGCCGGCTTTTCGCTCGAGGAGATCGCCCGCATGTTCACGCCGGACGGGCGTCCGAAGATCGACCGGAAGACGCTGGCGACCAAGGCCGATGAACTCGACCGCACGATCCAGCAGTTGAGTTCGATGCGGGACGGGTTGCGGCACGCTGCCGTCTGCCCCGCGCCGAGTCACATGGAATGCCCGTCGTTCCGCCGCATGATGCGGGCAGCAGTGGGAGTACGGACCGACGTCAGCAAGCAGCCGCCCGTGCGTCCACGACGTAATGGTTCGTCACGCGCGTCGACGCGTACAAAATCGGCAGCGTGAGAGAACTCACAGCAAAAACGCCCGAAGAGCGATAAAATCGCCGCGCGATGACAGCATTCCCGATTCGATTGCACCATTTCCTTTCCGCCCTTGCGCTTGCCACGGCATTGGCGACACCGTTCGTTGCGACGCACGCACAAGGGTTCAGCTCCGTATCGAGCGGAACGTCCAAGGCCACGGTCGTGCCGCCGCAAGGCGCCGTCGGCGATGCGACCAGCGTCCCGAACAGCACGCTGCCGAGAGTCAATGCTCCATCCGCGCAGGTCCCGGTCGCGGCCGACAACGTACCGATCCTCGCCAGTGCCGCGCCACCGCCACCCGCCTTCGGCGGCACGTTGGCCGCCGCTGCGCCAGCAATGCCCTCGCGGCCGACCCATGCGGGCTCCGTGTCGCCGGCCGTCCCGACACCTGCCGCGCCCGTGCCAGGCTCCGCTGCGCCGCCCGCTGCGCCGCCCGCTGCCGCCAGCAGCGCGTTCAGCACGGGCAGCGGGGGGTTCAGTTCGGTGAGCGGTAGTGCGCCGTCGCTGCCTGCGCCGCCGGCCGCCAGCGCGAATTACGGCGCGGGCTCGGCGTCAGCCTTCGAGATGGCCGACAAGGTCCTCGTGATCAAGCACGAGCGCGTGTTGCGCCTGCTCCGCCGCGGTCGCGTGATCGCCGAGTACCCGATCAAGCTCGGGCTGAATCCTTACGGCCACAAGCAGCGCGAAGGCGATTTCCGCACGCCCGAGGGCAACTACGAACTCGTCTTTCGCAACCCGAAGAGCGAGTTCTTCCTCTCGATCAAGATCTCATACCCGAATCGTGAGGACGCGGCGGTCGCAAACGAAAGCGGGTATGCGCCCGGCGGGCTGATCATGATCCATGGCCAGCCGAATGAACCGAAGCGACCCCTCGAGCACTACGCGACACGCGACTGGACCGATGGCTGCATCGCACTGAGCAACGCCGACATGGTCGACGTCTGGCTGCGGACGACGGCCGGGATCCCGATCGAAATCCGGAAATGATGATGAAGCGGGCCGAGGTCGCCATTCCGGCGGGGCCGACCGAGGACGACAATTTCGTCGACGCGCGTGTCACGCCGACCGGCAGCCTCGAGAACCTGTCGCAGATGGAGGTCGACCGGCTGCTCGACAGCTCGCGTGGCGGCCTCTACCCGCTGTATCGCCGCTGCTCGCTCGCCGTCCTGAACAGCGGGGGCGAGACCGACGACGCCCGCGCGATCTTCGACCGCTATGCCGATTTCGACATCGACATCGTGCGGCAGGCCTGGGGCATCAAGCTCGAACTGCACAATGCGCCGGCCGCGGCGTTCGTCGACGGCCGCATGATCCGCGGCATCCAGGAGCACCTGTTCGCGGTGCTGCGCGACATCCTCTACATCCACGGCGAAGTCTACGAGCACGGCAGCGTCGAGCTGCGCGAGTCCGCCGGCATCACCAACGCCGTGTACCGCGTGCTGCGCAATGCGGGCCTGCTGCAACCGCGCGCGCGGCCCGACATCGTCGTGTGCTGGGGCGGACACTCGATCGGCCGCGACGAGTACGATTACACCAAGCTCGTGGGCTACGAACTCGGCCTGCGCGGGCTCAACGTCTGCACGGGCTGCGGGCCGGGCGCAATGAAGGGTCCGATGAAAGGCGCGACGATCGGCCATGCCAAGCAACGCATCCCGTCGGGCCGCTACATCGGCCTGACCGAGCCGGGCATCGTCGCGGCCGAGCCGCCGAACGCGATCGTCAACCAGCTCGCCATCCTGCCGGACATCGAGAAGCGCCTCGAAGCATTCGTCCGCATCGGCCACGGCATCGTCGTGTTCCCAGGCGGTGCCGGCACCGCCGAGGAAATCCTGTATCTCGTCGGCATCCTGCTCGACCCGCAGAACGAGCCGCAGCCGTTTCCCGTCGTGTTCACCGGGCCCCGCGGCAGCGAGGAATACTGGCACCAGGTCGACGCGTTCCTGGTCGGCACGCTCGGCGAGCGCGTGCGCCAGTGCTATCGAATCATCGTGGGCGATCCGGCCGAGGTGGCACGCGAGATGCTGCGTGGCATGGCCGCCGTGCGCGAATACCGCCGCCGCGCCAAGGACGCCTACAACTTCAACTGGCTGTTGCGCATCTCGCACGATCTGCAGCAGCCGTTCGAACCCACGCACGCGACCATGGCAGGACTCAAGCTGCATCGCGATGCGCCGCCGCACCAGCTGGCGGCGGAACTGCGGCGTGCGTTCTCGGGTATCGTCGCCGGCAACGTCAAGGAGACCGGGCTGCGGTTGATCGACGAGCACGGCCCGTTCGAGCTGCATGGCGATGCCGAACTGCTGCAGCCACTCGACGCGCTGCTCGCATCGTTCGTGCGGCAGCGCCGCATGAAGCTCTCGGGCGAGTACCAGCCCTGCTATCGCATCGTCGCCTGATGCCTTGCCGCGCCCCCCGGCGCAGCGGGTGAGGTCGCAGACTGTGACCCAGTACCGGACGCTGGCGGGGCGCTTCGGTACCGTGCAGCCATCGTGGCACCAGTGAAAAACCGCAATGTCTGAGCGCAAGCCGGAACATCCCGTCGGCACGCGCGTGCCGCCGCGCGACAAGTCTCGCCCCCCGGAGCGTCCGTTGACGGCGAACGAGGTCGGCCCACGGCGTGGCGCAAACAAGTTTGGTGCGGCCACGGACGGTTGGGACGCCTACAACGACTGGCTGGACCGAGTCCGGCAGCCGGCCCCGCCGTCACGGCAGGCCGTGATCAGCAAGTCTCTCGGCAGCATCGCGAGCTACAAGAGCTGGGCCGACAAGGCGCGTGGGGCCTTCGACAAGGCCAAGTAAACGTTCGCACGACCGTGCGGCACCGGCCGCGTGGTGATGCAGGATTCCTGGCATCGCAATAACCCGGTCTTTTCGATTAGAGTCTGCCCCCGCCCCGAATTCCATGGAACGACTGCTCAAGTGGCTCGACGACCTGGACGACCTCACGGACGTCTTCCGCCTGCAGGCACCGTCGGTGATCATCACCGTGCTGCTCGTCGTGGTATTCGCCGCGGGCGTCGGCGCGCTCCTGCTGCTCGGCCCGCCGGATCTGCTCGCCGCACCCTGACGCGGGGATTCCTGCAATGACTGGACACGACAAGCGCCCACCCGGCGAGGATGAGCTGCGCGCGCGACTGAGCGACGAGCAGTTCCAGGTCACCCAGCACAAGGGCACCGAACGGGCCTTCACCGGCCGCTTTCTGCACAACAAGGACCAGGGCATATACACCTGCGTCGTGTGCGATGCCGCGCTGTTTGCGTCAGAGACGAAGTACGATTCCGGCTCCGGCTGGCCGTCGTTCTGGCTACCGCTCGCGGGCGACCGTGTCGAAACGCACCGCGACGTCAGCCACGGCATGGTGCGGACCGAGGTCACTTGTGCGAACTGCGGCGCGCACCTCGGCCACGTGTTCGAGGACGGCCCGCAACCCACCGGGCTGCGCTACTGCGTCAACTCGGCTGCGCTCGAATTCAAGAAGAAGGACTGACGCATGCGCCGGAATTTTGCCACCCTGTCCCTGCCGGTTGCTGCCGTCGTGCTGGCCTGCGGGATGCTCGCGGGTTGCACGCGTCCGCCCCCGCCGGCGATTGCGCCAGCCGACCGGCTGGCTGCGCTCGAAGTCACGGAACTGGTTGTCGGCCAGGGCGCCGTGGCGACACCGGGCTCGAAGGTCACCGTGCATTACACCGGCTGGCTGTACGACCACACTCGCCCGGACAGGAAGGGCGCCGAGTTCGACAGCTCGCGCAAGAGCGGACGGCCGTTCAGCTTCGTGCTGGGTCAGAAGCAGGTCATTGCCGGCTGGGACCAGGGCGTGGCCGGCATGCAGGCCGGTGGCCAGCGGCGGCTCGAGATCCCGTCGGCGCTGGCCTACGGCGACCGCGGCGCCGGTGGCGTGATCCCACCGGGCTCAACGCTCGTGTTCGACGTCGAACTGCTGGCAGTCCAGCCGCCGCGCTGACGCCACGACCGCGTCATTTCACGGCGGGGTTCAGCGAATACGTGCCGGTGAGCGTGGCTTCGGCCAGCACGTGCCGGGCGATGGCGTCCTTCACCTGCTGACCCGTGAACGCACCTTCGATCGGACAGCGCGCGAGGTCGATCGCATACAGCGTGAAATGATAGTGATGCAGCAGCGTGTCGTTCCACGGCGGGCAGGGGCCGTCGTAGCCGAAGTACTGTCCTGCCATGTCCTTGTCGCCGGCAAACCAGAGCGTGTAGTCGTTCAGCCCCTGGCGTGATCCGCTGGGACCGCGTGGTTCGCGCTTGCCGCGCGCAGTCGCGCCATCGCTGGCGAAACCAGCCGGAATTTCGCTGACCGACGGTGCAATGTCGACCACGACCCAATGCCAGAAACTGGTTCGCGGCAGATTGGCCGGCACGCTGCGGCCCTCTTTGTTCACGTCGTCCCCGCGGGTCGGCACGTCGACGTCGACGCACAGCAGAACCAGCGATTTCGCCGTCGAGGGCACACCCGTCCAGCGCAAGTGCGGGTTGCGGTTGCCGCTCATGCGGACGTGCTGTGCCGGATCGGGGGCGCAGAACGCGAACTCCTCGGGGATCCGCTGGCCGTGTACGAAGCTCGAAGACAACAGGTGCACTGCGGGTCACTCCTTGGCTTGCCTGCGTCTGATTCTGCCATGGCCCGGCGGCGGACCGGCAGCGTTCTGGCACACTGCAGCCCCGTTTCCCAGCGCCCGGATGCCGTCATTGCCCGCAGGTTCGACTGACACCGCTGAACCGTTTCGCCCGCCCGCGCCGGTGGCCGTCCGGATTGCCGGTCCGGCAGGCGCCATCGAAGCGCGCGTCGAAGATCCGCTGCCAGCCGGGGCGACCCGCCGGGTCGTCGGCGTCGTCTGCCACCCGCATCCGCTGTTCGGCGGCACGATGCAGAACAAGGTCGTGCATACCGTGGCCCGTGCCATGCAGGAGGCCGGGGCGGCGACGGTGCGTTTCAATTTCCGTGGCGTGGGTGCCAGCGAAGGCCAGCACGACCGGGGCGTTGGTGAACTCGAGGATGCGCTCGCCGTGACCGAGTGGACGCGCCGGCACTTCGACTGCGACGCGCTGTGGCTCGGGGGGTTCTCGTTCGGTGCGGCGACCGCCCTGCAGGCGGCGGCACGCGGCGCACGGCCGGCGAAGCTCGTGACGATCGCGCCACCGGTAGGCCGCATCATCACCGAACCCGTGCGGCGTCCGGACTGTCCATGGCTGATCGTGCAGGGCGACCACGACGAACTCATCGACATCGAAGCCGTGCGCTCGTGGGCGCGCAGCTTTGCGCCCGAACCTGAGTTGGCGGTGATCGCGGGCGCCGAGCACTTCTTCCACGGCAAGCTCGGCGAGCTGCGCTCCGGTGTGCTCGCCTTCCTGCTCGACGCCTGAAAATATCGCTGCGGCGGCCGTGAAACCACCAAAAAAAACGCCGGGGTGCGCGAGCACCCCGGCGTCATCAGCGAAAAATCGCTTCGGTCAGCTCGCGCTCAGTTCACGAACCCCTTGAGGTTCTTGAGCGGCATCACGCGGACCTTCTTGCTGGCCGGCTTGGCCTTGAAGACCATCTTTTCGCCGGTGAAGGGGTTCACGCCCTCGCGCGCCTTGGTGGCGGGCTTCTTGACGACCTTCATCTTGGCGAGACCCGGGAGCGTGAAGATGCCGTGGCTCTTCAGGCTCTTCTTGATCACGGTGTTGAGCGATTCGAAAACCGAGCTCACCTGCTTCTTCGACAGGCCCGTGTCCTTCGAGACGTGCGCGAGGATGTCGGACTTGGTCGGAGCAGAGCTCTTCTTGGCTGCCATCTTGATGTATCTCCTAGTTGTGCTGCGGGCCGCCGGCCCTTGGTTAGTCTGTCAGCACGCGAAAAATACCATGAAAACTAGGCTTGTTAATACATTGAATGTGTTTTTTCCCGATTTTTTTAGTGCTGCGGTGAATCAGTCGCCGAAGAACTCGCGCTTGAACTGCACCGAGCGACGTCCGCCGCCCGCGACCGGCTCGACGTCGATGTTGAAGACCAGGATCTCGTTGCCGCTGATGCCAACCTCGCCGATGAAATACACGGCCGCCCCTTCCTGCACGCGCCGCATCGCGAGGCTTTTCAGCTGCCCGTTCAGGTTGTGCACGGAGGCCGACACCGTGCCATCGACGGGTTTGGCCGCGCCGCCAGGCGTCTTGGTGAGCATCGCCACGTTCAGCAGCACTCGTGCCGGGCTGCGTTCGATGCCATAGGCACGGGCCACTGCCGGCGTCAGCTGATCCGTCCGGATCGCGTTGTAGTGGACTTCGAGGCCGTCGAAATCCTTCTGCGTGTCTTCGGTCGGGCGCGCGGTTTGCGGTTGCCGGCCGATGTCCGCGCCGCAACCCGCCACCAGAAGCACGCCGGCGGCGGCCAGCAGCACGCTTGCCGTGCAACGGCGAGGCGATGAAAAAAAGCTTTGAATCCCGGTGTCTGGCGTGGGCATTGCAGGTTCCTCCCGAACTTCGCGTGAGGGTGGCGCAGGGCACGGGTCCGACGCAGTCGAGCGCGGCCGACTATAACGCCGGTTTCGTCGTGAGCGTAACAGGACGTCCCAGCAGAGCACCGCCCGCGAACGGCGCGTCAGCCTGGCCGTGCGGCCGAGAGGGCGCCCTGCAGTGCGGCAGGTATCTGCCGCACCCCGTGCAGACGCACGCGTTTGTCGCGCCCGGTCTGGCCGGCATCCAGCGACACGCGGGACCTGGGCAGTGCGCATGCTTCGGCAATGAAGGCGAGCAATGCCATGTTCGCGCGGCCATCGACGGGGGGTGCATTGAGCCGGACCTTGAGACGGTCGCCGAAAAGACCAGCAAATTCCGTGCGCGATGCTCGCGGCTGAACGCGAACGTCGAGCACCCAGTCTGTCCCGTCGCGGCGTAGCGGCTCGGTCATGCAGCCTGACTGGTACGAAACACCGCTCTGCTCATCGCAGCAGGATCTGCAGCGCCTGCAGCGCGATCAGCAGGAAGACCGCCGACAGGTCGAGTCCGCCCAGCGGCGGGACGACGCGGCGAATCGGCATGAGCAGCGGCTCCACCAACTTGCTCAGGATCTGCGCAGCCGGGCTGTAGGCCGCGCCCGCGAACCAGCTGAGCAACGCATACAGCAGCACCGCGAAGAAATAGAACTGCAGCACGGTCTGCAGCAGGCCGTAGACACCGCCCCGCAGGATCGATTCCAGTCCGAAGCCGCCGCCCGCCACGCCGCGGAGCAGCGCGGTGCCCGCGAACTGCACGATCAGCAGCGCAACGACCGATGACGGATCGAGGCGCTTGCCGGGCGGCATGACCTTGCGCAGTGGCAGCACCAGCGGGTTCGTGACCTTCAATACCGCCTCGCCGAACGGGTTGCGGAAGTCGGCGCGGACGAGCGGCATCAGCACGCGCAGCAGGAATGCGATCACGACCAGCGTGAACAGCGCGGAGAGAATGAAGTGCAGGGCCTGCATGTGAAGTTCCGGTTCGGGTGGGTATCAGAGCGTGCCGAATTCCTGCGCGAGCGCGGTGGACCGGCGCGCGCCGGCCGCCACTGCCGCCGCAAAAATACCACGCACGCCGGCTGCTTCGAGCACATCGAGCGCGGCAGCCGTCGTACCACCCTTGGAAGTCACCTGGGCGCGCAATTCAGCCGGTGGTTCGGTGGCTTCGGCCGCCATCTGGCCCGAACCACGCGCCGTTTCGACTGCGAGTTTGCGCGCCGTCACTGGATCGAGTCCGAGCTGGATGCCAGCTGCTTCCAGGCATTCGATCAACAGGAAGAAATACGCCGGACCACTGCCGGACACGGCGGTGACGACGTCGAGCTGCAGTTCGTCGGGGACCCAGACGGTCGGCCCGCAGGCGGCCAGGATCGTCTCGGCTGTCTGGCGCGACGCTGCGTCGACGCCGGGCATGGCATACAGCGCCGTAATGCCCGCGCCGATCAGCGCGGGTCGATTCGGCATCGTGCGAATCAGCGGCACGCCTGGGCCCAGCCAGCGCGCGATGTCCTGCAACCGGATTCCGGCGGCCACCGAAATGACGAGCGCGCCGGAGGCCGCGACCTGGCCCGCGATCGAGCGGGCGACCTGCGCCATCTGCTGTGGCTTCACCGCGAGCACGACGGTGCGGGCGCCGGTGACGGCTGACGGTGCATCGGCCACCGTCGCGACACCGTAATCGTGCTCGAGGCGCGACCGCTGCGAGGCCTCCGGATCGGCGACCACGATCGAGGAGGGCGGCGTGCCGCGCGCGATGAGGCCGCCGATCAGGCCGGTCGCCATGTTGCCGCCACCTACGAAAGCGATGCGATTGGTCATGCTGTGCGTGCTCCTGCTGCCGCGGTCAGCCCGGGCGGCGTCCGAAAATGGCAGTGCCGACGCGGACGATCGTCGCGCCTTCGAGTACGGCCGCTTCGAGGTCGTCACTCATGCCCATCGACAGGGTGTCGAGGGCGTGGCCGGCCGCGTTGAGTGACTCCAGCAACTCGCGCAACTGCCGGAACGGTTGCCGCTGGGCCTCCAGGCCCGCCGCGGGCGGCGGAATGCACATCAGTCCCCGCAACTGCAGCCGGGGCAGGACAGCGACCGCCTCCGCAAGTGCGGGTGCTGCCGCCGGAGCGACCCCGCCCTTGCCGGGTTCGTCGGCCAGCCTGACCTGCAGCAGCACCTGCAGTGGCGCCGCATCGCGTGGTCGCTGGGCGCTCAGCCGCGAAGCGATCCGCTCGCGATCCACGGTGTGCACCCAGTCGAAGCATCCGGCGACTTCGCGTGTCTTGTTGCCCTGCAGTTGGCCGATGAAGTGCCAGGCGAGACCCGGCACGTCGGCAAGCGCGGCGACCTTGTCGATCCCTTCCTGGACGTAGTTCTCGCCGAATTCGGTTTGTCCGGCCGTCGCCGCCGCCCGCACCAGCGCCGCGGGCTGCTGCTTGCTGACCGCCAGCAGCCGTACCGAACCCGGGTCCCGGCCTGCGCGTTCGGCGGCCCGGACGATGCGAGTACGCACCGATTGCAGTGCTGCAGGTGAGAACTGCGGAGCGGTTAACATATTAGGGTCCGAGGGGCTGATCTATACTTTGCCGGCCCGCAAGACCCGTCCGGTTCCGGATGCGGCTCGCAGGCAAGAGGGAGCCGATACGATGGCCGTGGACATTGCCCAGCTGCTGGCATTTGCCGTCAAGAACAAAGCCTCCGACCTGCACCTGTCGTCGGGCGTGCCGCCCATGATCCGCGTCGATGGCGACATGAAGCGGATCAACATGCCGCCGCTGACGCACAAGGAAGTGCACAGCATGGTGTACGACATCATGAATGACAAGCAACGGAAGGCCTACGAAGAGTTCTACGAGACGGACTTTTCGTTTGAAATTCCGAAGCTCGCGCGCTTCCGCGTCAACGCGTTCAACCAGAACCGCGGCGCGGCCGCCGTGTTCCGCAACATCCCCTCGGTGGTGCTGTCGCTCGACGACCTGAACGCACCGAAGATATTCAAGGACATCGCGATGCAGCCGCGCGGCCTGGTGCTCGTCACCGGCCCCACCGGCTCGGGCAAGTCGACGACGCTCGCCGCGATGATCAACTACGTCAACGACAACCGGCCGGACCACATCATCACGATCGAGGATCCGATCGAGTTCGTGCACGAGTCCAAGCGCTGCCTGATGAACCAGCGCGAAGTTCACCGCGACACGCTCGGCTTCAGCGAGGCTTTGCGCTCGGCGCTGCGCGAGGACCCCGACGTCATCCTGGTCGGCGAAATGCGCGACCTCGAGACGATCCGCCTCGCGCTGACCGGCGCCGAGACGGGCCACCTCGTGTTCGGCACGCTGCACACGAGTTCTGCCGCGAAGACCATCGACCGCGTCGTGGACGTGTTCCCGGCGGCGGAAAAGGAGATGGTCCGTGCAATGCTGTCCGAATCGCTGCGCGCCGTCATCTCGCAGACGTTGCTGAAGCGCATCGGCGGCGGCCGCATCGCTGCGCACGAGATCATGATCGGCACGCCCGCGATCCGTAACCTGATCCGCGAGGGCAAGATCGCGCAGATGTATTCGGCGATCCAGACCGGCCAGCAGAACGGCATGCAGACGCTGGACCAGTGCCTGAAGGAGTTGCTGCAGAAAGGCCTGATCACCAAGGAAGAGGCGCGGTTCCGCGCGCAGAACAAGGAGGACTTCTAGACGGCGGGCTGCGCAGCGCCGGCGCCGCGGGCGCCGGCCACCGCTGCAGCACCGGCGCCTGAGGGAACACCATGGATCGTGATACCAGCATCAAGCTCATGCAGGACCTGCTGCGCCGAATGGTCGAGCGCGACGGTTCCGACCTGTTCATCACCGCCGGCTTCCCGCCGGCGATCAAGATCGACGGCGAGATCAAGCCGCAGACCAACCAGCCGCTGACTCCGGAGCAGGCGCAGTTGCTCGTGCGCGCGATCATGAACGACCGCCAGACCAAGGAGTTCGACGCGACGCGCGAATGCAATTTCGCGATCGCGCCGCCGGGCATCGGCCGCTTCCGCGTCAGCGCCTTCGTGCAGATGGGGCTCACCGGCGCGGTGCTGCGCACCATCAACATCAAGGTGCCGACGGTCGACGAGCTGGAGCTGCCGCCGATTCTCAAGGAAATCGTGCTGTCGAAGCGCGGCCTGTGCATCCTCGTCGGCGCGACCGGCTCGGGCAAGTCGACTTCGCTGGCCGCGATGCTGGACTACCGCAACGACAAGACCCGCGGCCACATCATCACGATCGAGGACCCGATCGAGTACGTCCACACCCACCGCAACTGCGTCGTGACGCAGCGCGAGGTGGGCGTCGATACCGAAAGCTGGCACATGGCGCTCAAGAATACGTTGCGCCAGGCGCCCGACGTGATCCTGATCGGCGAAATCCGCGACCGCGAAACGATGGAATACGGCATCCAGTTCGCCGAGACCGGCCACCTGGTGCTGGCGACGCTGCACGCCAACAGCGCCAACCAGGCGATGGACCGCATCATCAACTTCTTCCCGGAGGACCGGCGCGAGCAGTTGCTGATGGACCTTTCGCTGAACATCCGGGCCATGATCGCGCAGCGCCTGATCCCGCGCGAGGCGGGCAAGGGGCGCATCGCCGCGATGGAAGTGATGCTGAACACGCCCTTGATCGCCGACCTGATCTTCCGCGGCGAGGTCAGTGCCATCAAGGAGATCATGGCCAAGTCGAACCGGCTCGGCATGAAGACCTTCGACCAGGCGCTGTTCGAACTGTTCGAGACGGGCACCATCTCGTACGAAGAGGCGCTGCGCAACGCCGACTCCAAGAACGAGATCCGGCTGCGTATCAAGCTCGAGAGCAAGCGCGAAAGGTCGGCTCACCTCGACGAGACCGGCGCGCTCAAGATCCTCGAGGAAGAGGAATGATGGCGGCCGAATCCCCCGAAGCCGAGGCGGCCACGCCACCGCACGAGCGGATGCTGGACGACGGCGGCCTGGTGGGCGTGGACACGGCCCGCAGCTTCGTGCTGAATACCAAGCCGCTGTTCAAGCTGATGGTCGCGAAGAAGGCTTCCGACCTGTTCTTCAGCTCGAACGCCCCGATCAAGATCAAGATCGAGGGCAAGATCGTCCCTGTCAACAAGCAGGTGCTGACGGCAGAGCAGGTGCGCCAGGCCGCCTACGGCCTGATGAACCAGGAGCAGATCGACTACTTCCAGCAGGAGCTGGAGATCGACTTCGCGATCTCCGAGCCGGGCCTCGGGCGCTTCCGCATCGCGGTCTTCCATCAGCGCGGCAACCCCGCCATGGTGCTGCGCTACATCACCGCCGACATGCCGTCGCTCGAGGAACTCGGCCTGCCGATGATCATGAAGGACCTGGTCATGATCAAGCGCGGACTGGTGCTCATGGTGGGCGCCACGGGCTCGGGCAAGTCGACCTCGCTCGCGGCCATGCTCAATTTCCGCAACGAGACCTCGTCCGACCACATCCTGACGGTCGAGGACCCGATCGAGTTCCTGCACCGGAACAAGAAGTCGATCGTCAACCAGCGCGAGGTGGGGCTCGACACGAAGTCGTTCCATCGCGCGTTGCGCAGCGCGATGCGCGCCGCGCCGGATGTGATCCTGATCGGTGAAATCCGTGACCGTGAGTCGATGGAATACGCGCTGACGTTCGCGGGCACGGGCCACCTGTGCCTCGCGACGCTGCATGCGAACAACGCGGCCGAGACGCTCGACCGCATCATCAACATGTTCCCGCGCGACCAGCACTCGCAGATCTTCCTCGACCTGTCGCAGTACCTGAAGGCGATCCTTTCGCAGCGCCTGGTCATGGGCAAGGACGGCAAGCGCTGCGCCGCCCTTGAAGTGCTGCTCAACACGCCGCACGTGCAGGAGCTGATCAAGAAGGGCGACGTCATCGGCGTCAAGGAATCGCTGATTCGCAGCAGCGAGAAGGGCGTGCAGAGCTTCGACATCGCGCTCTACGAGCTGTACAAGCAGGGCAAGGTCACGCTCGAGGAGGCGATTTCGAACGCCGACTCGCGCACCAACCTCGAGGCCAAGATCAACTTCGGTTGAGTCGCGATCGCTGCGGCGCCTTGGCGGGTCGAGCGGGACGTGCCTTCCGGGTTCCCCTCGGGAACGCGGAAAGGCAGACAGGCGTTCCCGAGGGGAACCCGAAACGCGCGTCTGCTCAATCCCCGCGTCAGTCGCCGCCGTTCGGCCCGTTGTGGCAGTCGTAGCAGCCGATCGCGGTGCCCTTGGCCACCGTGCGCGAACCCCAGTCCCGTTGCGCCGCCGTGCGCGAGAGCGCCGTGCCGCGGAAAGTGGTGCCGTGGCAGGCCGCGCAGGCCTGGCGATTCTGCTTTGCCAGTGATGAGTGACCGCCTTTGGTCCAGCGCGAGTCGGCAACGACGTGCATGCCGTGCGGGCCGCCGAGTGACAGCGAGAGCGCGCCTGCACCGTGGCACGTCGTGCATTCCGTGATCGTGCCAGAGTGGCCTTGCAACTGCTTCGCCGCGACGTTGTCGTTGTGCAGGTCCGCCGGGTTGGGCCAGATGGCGTGCGTGCTGTTGTGGCAACCCTCGCACGCCACTCCTCCATGACCCTTGCTGTAGCGGAACAGCGCATTTGAATTCTCGGCAAAGCGGCTGTTCGAGGCCAGACGCGGCGAAGCGGCCGCGTCGGTGGTGTTGAACGCGACCAGCGTTCGCAGTCCGTCGCTCGCCATCAGCGAGGCGTCGGCAAGGGTCAGGTGGCTCGATGCGTCGCCGGTATGGCAGGACTGGCAGCGTGGCAGGTCCATCCAGGGCCGTCGCGCCTTGCCGTCGTTCTGTCCGTCGATGCTGCCGCCGGCTGCCAGGGCCGCGGCGCCGCCGACGGCGGTCATCCCGCCGTGGCAGTTCTGGCAAGTGACGGCATCGGTCATGGCGCCGCGCAGGCACTGCGTGGACTTGCCCGGGTGGCAGAGGTAGCAGGCCTGCGTTTCCGGAGAGGGCGGCACACCGCCCTGCACCACGAAGCGATCGGCCAGTGGCACGCCTGCAGCCGTCACCATCTTGTCGCTGTGGTAGGCGTGCATCGCCGCCGACATCGTCGGACGGCCCAGCTGTGCGCCCGCGGGGCCAGTGCCAGCCAGGTCGAGCGCGGCGGAGTAGTGGCAACCCGCGCACAGCACCGGTTTCGACGCCATCAGCTGTGTGCCCATGCGGCTGTCATGCAGCAGGAGGATGTTTTCGCGCGACTGGACTTCGACGTCGGTGTTGGTCGACCACGCGATGCTGCTCCCTTTCGCGGCCGGGCCGCCGGTGGCGTGGCAATCGCGACAGGTCGTTTCCTCGGACACCGGCAGCACGATGTCGAGCGTCGCCACGTTCTGGCTGCTCGACTTGTCGGCCGCCGTCAGCCGCATCAGGGGATACCGGTTGCTGTGGCCGGCGTCGTCCGTCGGGATGATGGGAATGCCCTCGGCCTTGAAAAGTCCGCTCGTGGTCTTCCATGCGAACGAGGTCTGTTGCGCCGTCGTCGCATCGGCCGGCATGTACAGGCCCTTCAGGCCCTGGCCCGGAGCGAGATTCGCCCCGTAGGCCCGCGCGGCGTATTGCCAGAAATTGGTCTTGCCGACGCTGCGGCTGTTGATCGATCCGTTCGCGTCGGCGATGGCCGAGTAGTTCAGCGTCACGGCGCTGTCGTTCACGAGCGCAGGCCTGCCGGTCGAGTCGGTGCGGATCACCTGCGCATTGACGACGTTGTAGGGCGGGAGGATCGAGAAAACCGAGAAGTCCGCGTCCACGCAGTGCATGCCGAGATCGTTGGTGGCGAGGATCTTGTACGCCGGGGTCTGTCCGGTGCCGCCGCCGCCACCACCTCCGCCGTCCGATCCGCCAGACGAGCCGCCGCCACCGCCGCAGCCGACCAGCACGAACAACGCAGCGGCACTCAGCGCTGCACTCTTTAACAAGGTTTGGCTCGGCATTTCGCCCCGCTTTCGTCGAACTGTTGTTTGTGTCAGTTGGACGGCACGGCGGGGGAATATCAACCGTGGTTTTCGTGCCTGCGAACGACACGCATTGGCATGCGTTCCAGGTTCGAACCGATCAGCCTGTCGTTCGGGCGGGCCGCGCATGAACTCGAGGCCAGGATCAATTTTGGTAGAGTCGTCGGCGCCTGAGCGACCGCAATCGACGTCGACCATTGCCAAAGACCCGGCATCACCGCCGTCGATTCCGCTCGCACGGCGCATGCATCGTCGACAATCGCCACCTCAACGTGTTGCTGCCTGGCTTGAAGAGTCAGGCCCTCAAGCGGGCCGCGAACTCACCCCGCCACACCGCAACGACTGTGGCTTGCGCATGGCAGCAGTTATCCGCTTTGTTACCGAAACGTGTTGGCTCCTGCCGCAAGTTCCAGTAGAAAGCAGTCATTCGCCGATGTCGCACACCGGCCAAGAGCGGGCGTAGGCGGCGTCAGACTGTCTTCCCGATAGCGGCCATCGCGCCGGGCTGACGCCCCACCAGCAGAGAAACCAGACTCACCCAATGACGACATTCCATCAATCGCTGGTGGCTGGCTTCTGCCTGCTGGTGCTTGGAGCATTGCTCACCAGCGTTTACCTGTCACGCCCGCTGTTCACGGATACGCTCGATCCCGCCATGGCAACTGGCGTTTCGATTGCGCCTGTGGATCAGGCGCTGACACTTGCACGGTATCGCGAGCAGGGCAGGCCGCGGATCCTGCTTGTACGCAGCTACGCAGCAAATGCGATTGTCGGCGTGGACCTTACGGCCCACTTCGACCGTCCGGGGGCTGATGCGCTCGGACTGTTCCACGAGTTCGGCTACGACGCGATGGCCCAGGCGGCAGGCGGCGCGCCGGTGACAGTGGACGTGGCGAAGCTCGAGGTGCCGTTCGAGGGGCGCGAAGCCAACATAGGAATCGGAGCCAGCTACCCGGAGCATGCGCGCGAGTCACACGTCGAGGAGAAGCCGTTTGTGTTCCCGAAGCGTCGCGCAGCCGACGCACTTCTCCAGCGCCGTGAGCAGGAAGCCCTCGGTACTTCTCGACTATGAGGGCGAACTGGGGTTGGTATCGCTGGAGGACATCGCAGGGCCGGCGCCCGCGCCGCGAACGATGGGGTTGGTGCTGTGCAATGAACTCACGGACCGCTGGACGCTCGTGCGCCACTACCGCCGCGGCGCGCCGATGGGGACGACGGGTTTCGTCGACGGCAAGAGTCGGGAGGGCTTTGCCGTGGTGGGCCCACTGCTGGTAATTCCGCGCGATCTGGATTCCTTCTACAAGCAGATCACCCTGCGGCTCTACCTGAACGGTCGCCTGCGCCAGCAAGACTCGGCCGGACATATGGCGTGGGGGCCGAGTGAAATCCTGACCGAGATCTTCCGACGCAAAGACTGGGCTTTTCGGAACCATAAAGGCGACGTGCGCTTGCTCGATGCCGCAGGAAAGATTCCGGCGGGCACGGTGATATTCTCCGGCACGCCGGCCGGCGTGATATTCAAGCCGCACAATCTTTGGAATCCCTGGGTGTACCTGCGGCCGGGGGACGAGGTCGTGATCCGCGCCGATGCGCTCGGCGTGATCCGCAACCGGATTGTGGACTGAGGTTGCGGCATAGTCGATCCGAACGAGCGGGTGCGTCGAGCGGGTATTGAAGTCGGGGTGGCGCGAGCCGTGGGCGCTTGTGCGCTGAGCCTGATGTGCAGTGGTGCGACCCGGCCGACCTTTTCGACGGAGACAACCGATGACCATGACTCTGATCGGACGCGTTCTGGCTGGAGCCCTCGCCGCACTCGCGAGCCTTGCCCTGCACGGCGCAGCCGCCGCCCGCGACTTCTCCTCGACGCAGCCCACGGCCCGTGTCGAGTATTGGCAGCAGCGACAGGCCGTCATCGCAGCGCAGGTCTCTGACACCGCGAGCCTGCGCGCCGTAAAGCTCGTGTTCGTCGGTGACTCGATCACCGATTTCTGGCTGCTTGGCGACGACCCGTGGATTCCGGGCCGGATGCACGGCCGCCGCGTCTGGGAAGAGTCCTTCGGCGGCGCCGTGCCGCAGAACCTAGCGCTGAATATCGGTATCTCGGGCGACCGCACGGAGCACCTGCTCTTCCGAATCCTGCCGAAGGCGCAGGGTGGCCTCGGCCAACTGGACGCCCCAGAGTTGGCACCCGAGTTCTTCGTGCTGATGGTCGGCATCAACAACTCCTACGCACCCGAGATGCCGGTAGCCGACAGCGTGTTCGAAGGCGTGCTAGCGGTGATGCGCTCGCTGCACGCGCGCAAGCCTGGCGCGCGGATCGTCCTGCAATCGATCCTGCCCACGTCGGAGCCCTCCAGGGACGACGCGGTCGTGAGGCCGGTGAATTTGCGCCTGGCAGCGCTGGCCAGGAGCACCGAGTTCGCCGGTTTCACGACCTGGCTGGATCTGTATCCCGCTTTCGTCGACGCTCTAGGAAAGCAGGATCCCCGGCTCTTCGTTGACGGCTTGCACCCGAGCGAGGCTGGCTACCGCGTATGGCGCGACCGGCTCGTGCCGGCCCTGGCGTCTGCGCGAGCAGCCGTGCGCTAACCAGCCAAGGATCTGCCGGTCCGCTTGCCGGTCGGCACGGATGCCGCTGCTTCGATGTCGGCCCTGCAGGAGTTCGACCTGGGCCGATCGTACGGCAGTCCGAAGTGTCGGCAATGTCAGCTTTGCGGCCAGCGATTCGACGGCATGAACTTCAGCAATGGGTCGTTCTCGCCCGGTGAGCGTCTGCTTGCAGGACGGCGTCGGCGCGGTCACCGATACGAATCGGTGACACAGCCTGCGTGTTGATGCACATTCCGCAAACACCACAGTACTCAGCTAGACAGTCGAATTGGAGTTTGGGTCGCGCACCTCCCCCGGCTGGGGATGGTTCGACGCGCGATGGTCAGCTTCCGCGCAGGTTACGTGCGCCGTGCGAGGTTCTCGGGCGAGCCCGAGAACCCGCTCAGGCGCTGCGTGTCGAGCGACCGATCCGGCTTGTCCTGGCGGGAGCGTGTTTGCCTTTCCGCTCCCGCCAGGACAAGCCGGATCGGACGCCAGCAATCGCCATGATCGAGAGTCTCGGACTCCGGAAGCAGCGCTAGGAAGCCGCCGGCGGAAACACCGCATTCGCGTCGAATACCGGTCCGTCGACGCAGACGCGTTTCATCGCGAGCGATCCATCCGGCTGGACGACCGGCACGGCACAACCGGCGCAACCACCGACCGCGCAGGCCATGAACTCCTCGAGCGACACCTGGCACGGCACGCCGAACTTGCGCGCCACGCGCGCCGTGGCCTGCAGCATCGGGGTGGGTCCGCACGCGAACATTTCGACTTCCGCGAGCGCCCGGGCGTCGAGCGATGACAGCCACTGCGCCGCGAGGTCTGTCACGTAGCCGTGGAAGCAGCCCGGGAAGTCGCCGAAGCTGGCGAGCCGGCTGGCGATGCCCCAGTCGTCGAGCAACGGCATGCACGCGATCGCCGCGTTCGGCACGCCCGGCACCAGGATCTGCGACGGTCTGGCGCGGAACGGAAACTCGATCTCGGAGCCCATCAGCACGAGCGGCTGCCAGGACGCCTCGTCACGGCGAGTCCGCAGCGATTCCGCCAGGAACACCATGGGTGGGATGCCGACGCCCCCACCCACGAGCAGCGTCCGTGGTCGCTCGGGATGCGCGACGAAGCCGTGGCCGATCGGGCCCAGCACGCTGATCGTCGCGCCGACGGGCTGCTGCGAGAGCGCCTCGAGTCCGGGGCCAACGATCTTGTAGAGGATCTCGATCCAGCCCGCCTTCGCATCGACGCGCATGATCGACAGCGGCCGGCGCATCGGGCGCTCCCGGTCGCACGTCAGGTGCGCGAAGCTGCCGGGCACCGCTGCCGCCGCGCACTTCGGCGCCTGGATGCGGATCACGAACTGCTTGCCCGGGTATTCCTGCTGCGACAGCAGTTTGCCGTCCTCGACGAAGATCGAGTCGCGGTGCGTGCGCTGCTCTGCGGGCGCGCCACGGCTGCGGCCCGGCGCGTCGATGGTGCAGGTGCCGGGAACGGAGTTGCCCATCTGCATCAGACCTCGCGCCTGCCGGCCTGCACGTTGCGGACCTGCACGTTGCGGACGATCGTCGCGAGCACGGCCATGCGCACGGCGACCCCGTTGCGGACCTGCTGCTGGATCGCGGAGTGCGGCCCGTCGGCAATCCCGCTCGTGATCTCGACGCCACGGTTCATCGGGCCTGGGTGCAGCACCACGCAGTCTTTCTGCGCGAGCTGGATGCTGCGTTCGGTGATGCCCCATTCGCGCAGGAACGCGTCGACGTCCGGGATCTGCGACTGGTCCATGCGCTCCTTCTGGATGCGCAGTGCCATGATGACGTCGGCGCCGCGGATCCCGTCCTCGAGCGACGTGCAGCGTTTCGCGCCCGGGAACTCGTCCGCCTCGGGGGCAAGGCTCGCCGGGGACACGAAGCGCAGTTCGCCGACGCCGAGGGTCTGCAGCGCGGTCGCGGTCGAACGCGCGACTCGGGAATGGCTGATGTCGCCCACGATCGCGACGCACAGGTTCTTCAGGTCGCCCTTGCGCTGGCGGATGGTCAGCACGTCCAGCAGTCCCTGCGTTGGATGCGAGACGTGCGCCTCGCCCGCGTTCAGCACGCTGACGTGGGGCTGCACGTGGCCCGCGACGAAGGCCGGCAGGCCGGGCTCGGAGTCGCGCATCACGAACACGTCCACCATCATCGCCTGCAGCGTGTAAATGGTGTCGAGCACGGTCTCGCCCTTCACGCGCGAGGATGAGTGCAGGTCGAGGTTGACCACGTCCGCGCCGAGGCGCGTGGCGGCGAGTTCGAACGAGACGCGCGTGCGCGTGCTCGGCTCGAAGAACAGGTTCGCCACCGTGCGGCCGAGCAGCGCGCCGTCGCGGGCCGGCAGGTCGCCAGGTTCACGCACGTAGAACTGCGCGAGGTCGAGCAGGTGCACGATCTCGTCACGCGCGAGGCCTTCGAGCGTGAGCAGGTGGCGCAGGCGGCCGGCATGGTCGCGCTGCAGGTCTCGGCCGGTGTCAGTCTTCAAGGCGTGCCCATCCAGGTCAGCAGGATCAGCCGCGCCGCGTTCGCATCGATGTCCTCGGGACGGATGCGTCGCGCGCGCGTCCCGGAGCGGCGCTCGTTGCGCAACTCGTCGTAAGCGGCATTGGACGTCAGGCGCTCGTCCACGTAGTCGACCGGCAGCCCTGAGCGTCGCGCGAGTTTTTCGCCAAAGGCGCGGCAGGTCGCCGTCGTGGTGGTGTCCGAGTCGTCCATATTATAGGGGAGCCCGACCAGCAGCCGGGTCGGGGCCCATTGGGCGATGCACGTATCGACGGCGGGCCAGTCCGGCGCTCCATTGCGGGCGGGCAGGGTGCCGACGGCCGTGGCCGACCCGGTCATCGTCTGCCCGACCGCGACCCCGATGCGGCGGGTGCCGAAATCGAACGCCAGCACGACCTCGCCCGACGACGGGTGACCGCCGTGGGTGGCAGGCGGCGGCGGATCGTCTGCGTGAGTCGGAATCAGGCGTGGCCCGCGTCGCTGCTGAGGGAGAGCAGGTCGACGCCCAGCAACCGGGCAGCCGCGCTCCAGCGCTGCTCGATGGGCGTCGCGAACAGCACGCGCTCGTTCGCATCGACCGAGAGCCAGGCATTGCGCGCCATCTCGTCCTCGAGCTGGCCGGAGTCCCAGCCCGCATAACCCAGCGCGATGACGGCGCTGCTCGGGCCTTCACCGGCAGCGAGGGCATCGAGGATGTCGCGCGAGGTGGTCAGGTGCATGCGTTCCGAGAATGCCAGCGACGATTCATATCTGTCCGCCGGGGAATGCAGCACGAAGCCGCGTTCCGTCTGCACCGGGCCGCCCCGCAGCACCGGCTGGTCGCTGACGCGCGAGCGCGAGAAATCCAGGTCGAGCTGCTGGAAGACCTCACCGAACGTGATCGGCAGCGTGCGGTTGATGACGATGCCAAGCGCGCCGCGCTCGCTGTGCTCGCACACCAGCGTCACAGTCTGGGCGAAGTTCGGGTCGTCCATGGCGGGCATGGCGATCAGGAACTGGTTGGTGAGGTAAGCGGCCACGGGGAGACAGTATCGTGCTATGGGCCGGAGGTGAAGACTGCGCCGGCGCCGCCGAGCTGCCCGTTGATGAACTGCCACTCGTAGGCGAAGCGGAGTACGGGGTAGCGCTCGCGCAAGGCGCTCGGGAAGGGTTCAAACGGCGCCGCGAGGCGCACGATGCCGACGGCGGCGTTGTCCAGTTCGCGGTGGCCGCTCGTGCGCCGCACGACCACCGATTCGAGCGTGCCGTTGGCACGGATCGCCACTTCCAGCACGGGATTGCCCGACAGTTGCCGACGCCTGGCTTCGTTCGGGAAATTGACGGTGCCGACGCGCTCGATCCTGCGTTTCCAGCCGTCCAGGTAGGCGGCGATGGCGGATTCACGCGTATTGGCGAGGAGTTTGCCGTCCACCGACAGCTGGCCGCGCAGGCGCAGGTCGCGGTCGGCGACCGAGGCATTCAGGCCAACGGTCGGCGCGGCCGGCGACGGGCTGGCATGGAACACCGGCGGCTCCTCTCGCGGCTCCGCACCAGTGGCAAGCCGCTCGGCCTCCAGCGCGCGTCGCGCGAGCACCGACACTGCGCCCTCGGGTTCGGCGAGCCGGGCCTGCTCTTCCTGGTCCGAGGCGGGAGCGTTCGGCACCGCTTCCTGCTCCGGCCGCGCTTCGGGCAGCGAGGCTCGCCCGGCCTCCATGCCGGTTCCGGTACCTTGCTGCGTGCGCTGCGCGATATAGGCCGCCTCGAGGTTCGCCTGCGGATCGTCCGGCCCGGCCGGGACCAGCAGCACCTCGAGCGTGGGCAGGGTGTTGTCCGGCACGGGTGGGGCGCTGAAGCGCACACCCAGGATGACGAGTCCATGGACCAGGGCCGCCAGGAAGATGGCGGTGGCCAGGCGGTCCCCGGTGGGATCGCGGCTCCTGCGGAGGATGTCCGGGGTCGTCAACGCAGCCTGCCGCGGGTCGCGACACGGCGCGCGATCGCATCCATCAGTGAGCCGGCGATGTCGGTGCCGAACTGCTTGTCGATCTCGCGCACGCCGGTCGGGCTGGTCACGTTGATCTCGGTGACGAAGCCGCCGATCACGTCGAGGCCCACGAACAGCATGCCCCGGTCGCGCAGCGTCGGGCCGATCTCGGCGGCCAGCCAGCGGTCGCGCTCGTCGAGCGGGCGGCCGACGCCCCTGGCGCCAGCGGCCAGGTTGCCGCGGTTGTCCGCGTCGGTCGGAATGCGCGCGAGCGCATAGGGCACGGGTTCGCCGTCCACCAGGATCACCCTCGAATCGCCGGTCGTCACGATGTCCGGGATGTAGCGTTGCACAATCGCGTAGCGCGTGCCGTACTCGGTGAGCGTTTCGAAGATCACGTTCGCATTCTTGTCGCCGGCGTCGACCACGAAGATCGAACGGCCGCCCATGCCGTAGAGGGGCTTGCAGACTGCGCGGCCGTGTTCCTTGAGGAACGCGTGCATGTCGGCCATGTCGCGCGTGATCAGGGTGGGTGCGCAACACTGCGGAAACCAGGCCGTGTAGACCTTTTCGTTCATGTCGCGCAGGCCCTGCGGCCGGTTGACGACCAGCGCGCCCTGCAGCTCGGCCCGCTCGAGGATGTAGGTCGAATAGATGTATTCGGTGTCGAAAGGTGGATCCTTGCGCATCAGGATCGCGTCGAAGTCACCGAGCCGGGTCACCACGGCCGTGCCGCGCGTGAACCAGTCCGTGTCGTGGCTGCGGACGCCGATCGGGTGCGCACGACCCAGGGCGACGCCGTCGCGCAGCCAGATTCCGGACAGCTCCAGGTAATGGAGTTCCCAGCCGCGACGCTGCGCGGCGAGCAGCATCGCCAGCGTCGTGTCCTTGCGGGGCTTGATGTCCTCGATCGGATCCATGACGACGGCGATGCGCAGGGGTTTCAGGGACATGCGGACTCCGCGCGGGCGGCGGCCTCGGGGCAGATGACTGTGATGGGTGTCATGGTATCGAAAGCCGCCAATGGCAGGGGGGTGGCCAATATGTTAAAACGCCCTCGCGAGCGGCGGCCTCGCGCATAGCGTCGCACTCGCACGCACGCACACTCGACCCCGAGGTTTCGACCGTATGGAAAACACGGCTGCCAGCAACAGTCGGCCAAGGCTGGCTGGCCTCAAGGTGCTGGTCATCGACGACAGCAAGACCATCCGGCGGACGGCCGAAACCCTGCTGGCGCGGGAGGGTTGCGAGGTCTTCACCGCCGTGGACGGCTTCGACGCCCTGTCCAAGGTCGCCGATCATCAGCCGGACATCGTGTTCGTGGACATCATGATGCCGCGCCTGGACGGCTACCAGACCTGTTCGCTGATCAAGCACAACAAGGTCTTCAAGAGCATCCCGGTGATCATGTTGTCGAGCAAGGACGGGCTCTTCGACCGGGCCCGCGGCCGCATCGTGGGTTCGGAGCATTACCTGACCAAGCCGTTCACGCGCGAAGAACTGCTGAGCGCGATCGAGACTCACGTCCATCGCGCCTGAGCGCGGCTCGCGGAGGATACTGACTGTGGCACTCGTACTGATCGTGGACGATTCACCGACCGACGTTCACGTCATGCAACAGGCACTCGAGCAGCACGGCTTCACGACGGCTGCCGCGGCCGACGGCGGCGAAGGGCTGCGGCTCGCGCGCGAACTGCACCCCGACCTGATCCTGATGGACATCGTGATGCCGGGCGTCAACGGGTTCCAGGCCACGCGCGAACTGGCCAACGACCCGTCCACGCGCACGATCCCGGTCATCATGGTCACCTCGAAAGCGCAGGAATCCGATCGCGTCTGGGGCCTGCGCCAGGGTGCCGTCGACTATCTCGTTAAACCCGTCGCCACGGACCAGCTGGTGCGAGTGGCGCAGGCGGCCCTTGCCCCCTGACATGCAGCCAGGTGTCATGGCCCTGCGTTCGCTGCGCGAACGCCCGTTCGAGCTGCTGCGGGAGATCGACCGTCGCGCCCGTGCAGCCGCGCAGGGACAGCCCGAGTCGATTGCGGCCGGCGCGGAATGGGTCGGCGTCGCGTTTCGCCTCGGCGGCGAAGCGTTCCTGCTCGCACGGGAAGAAACGCGCGAGGTGCTTGCGTACCCGGCCTCGGTCACTCGCGTGCCGGGCGCCAAGCCGTGGATTCGTGGCCTGTCGAACGTTCGCGGACAGCTGCTGCCAGTCATCGACCTGCGCGCGTTCCTCGGCGCGGGCGCAACCTCGGTTACCCGTTCGAGCCGCGTGCTGCTCGCCAACCACCGCGAAGTTCCCGCCGGCCTCGTCGTCGACGAGGTGATGGGTTTCCGCCGCTTCTACGAAAGCGAATTCTCGGCCGACCTGCCGCCAACCCTGCTGCGCTGCGAGCGCTACCTGGCCGGCGCGTTCCGGCGCGGGGCCGAGGTCTGGCCGGTGTTCAGCGTGCGCGCGCTGCTCGAAAGCCCACAGTTCCTGCAGGCCGCGGCGTCCTGAGCCGTCGGCCCGATCCGACAAGAGATGGTGACGACATGACCAATCGAATCGACGCCGCCCGCCTGCAGCCCATGCTGCTCGGCGTGGCGTTCGTCGCGGCGCTGCTGGCCGCGGCGGCCTTGCTGCTTTCCGGCCGCGCGATGCAGCAGCAGGCACAGCTGCGGGAGCACATGTCGTCTCTTACGGCAATCGCGCAGAACATTCCATTGCAGGCAGGCGCCGCGGTCCGTGGTTCCGCCCCGGCGTTCGACGCGCTGGCGGCCTCGCGCACCCGGCTCGAACGGGTGATCGACGAGATCGATGCCGGCAAGTCCGCGGTCGGCCTGTTGTCGTCGCCGAGCGCCCGCGTGCTCGGCAGCGAGCGCGGCTGGCCCGCACTGCTCGAGCAGTCGCAGGCAGTGCTGGATGGCCGCGCTGCCGCGCTGCAGGCGCAGAAGGCTGCAGCAAGCGTGCGCGAGGCCACGCCGCTGTTGCTGTCGACGGCAGCCGGTGTGCTGAAGGCGATGGGCCCCGGCCGTCCCGATGCCGTGAGTCGCAACTTCGAGCGTTTCGAACTGCGCGCGCAGGCGATCGACCAGGATCTCACTGCGCTTGCCGACGGCACGGCTGCGGTCGAGGCGGCGTCGCGCCGCCTCACCGACAGTCTCGAATTCATGGCGCAGGTCACGGCTGGCGTGAACGGCCAGGCCAATACGCTCGGAATCGCTGCGGCAGTCGGCGACGCGGCCGGTCCTGCGAACGCACTGGCGGTCGCGTTCGGCGCCGAAGCCGAGCAGGTCCGTGCCGTGATCAGGCTCGCCGACCAGCTCGAACAGATGCAGGCGGCGCGCAACGCGCTGACCGAGACCGGCGCGGACCTCAGTGCTGGTCTTGCCGGACTCGAGGCAACCGGCGCGACCGGATACGCCCGTCTCTTTGCCAGCCCCTGGCTGCCGCTGCTGTTCATCGCGATCACGCTGCTGACGCTCGGCACTGCCTTCTGGCTGCAGCGCGAACTCGCGGTCCTGCGTGACGCTGCGGAATTCCAGACGCGCCAGAACGAGCGCAACCAGCAGGCAATCCTGCGCCTGCTCGATGAGTTGTCGAGTCTTGCCGATGGCGACCTCACCGTGCAGGCCACGGTCACCGAAGACATCACCGGTGCGATTGCAGACTCGATCAACTACGCGATCGAAGCGTTGCGTGAGCTCGTCGTCACGATCAATGATTCGGCCGTCAAGCTCGATGGTGCAACGCGCCAGACGCAGGCGCTCTCGACGCACCTGGCCAAGGCCTCGGCAGCGCAGTCCAAGCAGATCGGCGCCGCTTCGGAGTCGATCGCGGCCATGGCTGCCTCGACCGAGGAGGTGTCCGGCAACGCCGAGCGTTCATCCGACGTCGCCCGTCACTCGGTGGATGTCGCGCACAAGGGCGGCGACGCCGTGCGCCGCACGATCACCGGCATGAACGCGATTCGCGAGAACATCCAGGAGACCTCCAAGCGCATCAAGCGCCTCGGCGAAAGCTCGCAGGAGATCGGCAACATCGTCGAGCTGATCAACGACATTGCCGAGCAGACGAACATCCTCGCGCTCAACGCCTCGATCCAGGCGTCGATGGCGGGTGAGGCGGGTCGCGGCTTCGCCGTCGTGGCCGACGAAGTCCAGCGGCTGGCCGAGCGTGCGGCCACCGCGACCAAGCAGATCGAAGTGCTCGTGCGCACGATCCAGGCCGACACGAACGAGGCCGTGGTGTCGATGGAGCGCACCACGACCGACGTCGTGGGCGGCGCGCTGCTCGCCGAGAATGCGGGGGCCGCGCTCGAGGAGATCGAGCAGGTCTCGAACCAGATCGCGAGCCTCGTGCAGAACATCTCCGCCAGCTCGCGCCAGCAGGCCGGCGTGTCCCAGAGCATCTCGCGCAACATGCAGGTGCTGCGCGAAATCAGCTCGCAGACGGCCGAGAGCACCACGGCCACGTCCACGTCGATCGGCAAGCTCGCCGAGCTCGCGGCCCAGTTGCGCAAGTCGGTGACCGGCTTCCGGTTGCCCGGCTCGATGATGACCGGCCTGTCGGGCGAGTTTCCCGCGCTCAAGCCAGATGAGCCCCCTGCAGCGGCGGAACCGGGCACGGATCGCATCCGTCGCGTCGGCAACCTTGCTGGCTGATCAACCGGACCGCCAAGCGTGAACCAGGATCCGCTGCCGCTCGCCACGGTCGACGAGGCCCACGCCTCGTTGCAGGTGATCTCGCGCGAAATCGCGTCGGAGCTCAATGAAGCGCGCGTGGCGCTCGAGGCGTTTGCCGAGCGTCCCGACGACCGGGGCGCGCTGCATCGCTTCGCTGCGCACATCCACCTGGCCCGCGGCGCGCTGCGCCTCGCCGAGGTCTACGGCGGTGCGTTGCTGGCCGAGGAAATGGAATTCGTGGCCCGCTACGTCGACGCACATTCCGGCGAGGGCAGGGCGGATTCGGACGGTCTCGACGCGTTGATCCGGGCGATGGAGCAGCTGCCGTCGTACGTGGAACGCGTCGCGACCGGCGCGCGCGACCTGCCGCTCGTGCTGCTGCCGTTGCTCAACGACCTGCGCGCCGTTCGTGGCGGTGCGTTGCTGTCCGAAGGCACTTTGCTGCTGCTCAACCTGCGTTCGGACGAACAGCCGCGGCCGTCGTCGCCGTTCGTCGGCGACCGTGAAGTGGCGGAACTCGCCAAGCGGTTGCGTCCGCGCTTCCAGATCGCCCTGCTCGGCTGGATTCGTGGCGAACAGACGGCCGAGAACCTGCACCATCTGTCTGAAATCGCCATGCAGTTCGAGCAGGCGGCCTCGACGCAACCGCTGTTCCAGCTGTGGTGGGTCGTCGGTGCACTGCTCGAAGCGCTGCAGGCCGGCGGTGTCGAGCCGAACGTGTCGGTCAAGCGCGTGCTCGGTCACGTCGACCGCGAGCTGAAGCGCCTGCAGGAAGGCGAGCAGCGCTACGCCGCTGCGCCGCCGGCCGAAGTGCTCAATAACCTGCTGTACTACGTCGCGCAAAGCACCGAGGCCGGCGAGCGCGTCGCAGCGGTGCGCGAGTCGTTCGGTCTGCACGACATGGTGGCCGCCGCCGATGTGGTCGCGACGGACGCAGCGGAAGCGCTGTCTGCACCGAGCGTGCGGCTGATGCGCACCGTTGCCGCTGCCATCCGCGAGGACCTGACACGCGTCAAGGATGTCCTCGACATCTTCGTCCGCAAGGGCGCCACGCACGTGGACGACCTGCAGCCGCAGCTCGAGATGCTGCGCAAGATCAGCGACACGCTCGGCGTGCTCGGGCTGGGAGCGCTGCGCGCGCGCGTCGAGGGCGAACTCGATTCGCTGAAGGCGATCGTCGAACGCCGCATTCCGCCGGACGACACGGCGCTGCTCAGCATCGCGGCGGCCCTGATTGCCGTCGAAGACAGCCTCGACGCGCAACTCGTGCGGTTGATCCTGCCCGAAGCCGCGTCCGGCGATTCGCCGGGCGAGCCGACGGACGAGGAGTTCCGCCTCGTGCAGGAAGCCGTGCTGCGCGAATGCATCGTCAACATGGCGCGGATCAAGGAGGCGGTGACGCATTCCCTGTCGGCGCCCGCCGAGGCGCAGGGACTCGACCAGGTGCCGCAGCTCGTGCGCGGGATCACGGCTGGACTGCTGATGCTGGGCAGGCAGCGTGCGGTCGAAGTGATGGAACGAGTCGGTCGCGCGCTGGGCACGATCGTGCGTCCCGACGAGCAGTCGCTGAGCCCGCCCCGCCTCGAGCGGCTGGCCGATGCGGTGGTTGCCGTCGAGTACTACATGGAAACGCTGCAGGCCGGGCGTGCCGACCAGTGGCAGATGCTCGATGCTGCCGAAGCGCGTCTTGCCGAGCTGGAACCCTCGCTTGCGCGCGTGATTCCGCTGCGCGAGACGAAGCCCGTGGACGAACAGGTTGCTGCGCCTGCCACGGCGACCGCAGCCCCTGCGCCCGCTGCGGCAGCCCGGCCATCATTGCCTGCGCCGGTCGCGGTCACGAGCACCGACCCGGAATTCCTGCAGCTGTTCGTGGAGGAGGCGCGCGAGAACGCGTCGCGACTCGCCGTGCTGTACCCGCAGTGGGAACAGAACCCGCAGGACGCCGCAGCCCTGCGCGACCTGCGTCGCGCTTTCCACACGCTGAAGGGCAGCGGGCGCATGGTCGGCGCGCAACGGATCAGCGAGTTCTCCTGGAGCATCGAGTCGCTGCTGAATCGCGTGATCAGCCAGACGCTGCTGCGTTCGCCGGACATCGTGTCCATCGTGCGCGACGCGGTCGCGGCCATGCCGCAGCTCATCGACGAGATCGACGGCGGTGAATTGGCCAGTATCGACATCGCCGCGATCATGACGCGAGCCGACGCGCTGTCGGGCCGGGAAGGGCCGGCGCTGCCGGCTACCGCAGTGCCTGCGCCCCCGCCAGCGCCGACCGCTGCGGAAGAGCGAGAGGCCGCGACTGCGGCAGCTCCGCTGGAAGAGGCGGTCATGGATCCGGTGCTGCGCGAAATTTTCCGCAAGGAAACCGCCGGCCATATCCTGGTCGTGCGCCAGTTCCTCGAGCGTTGCGCCCGCGGCGTCGCGCCGCACCTGGTTACGGAAGCGCTCTATCGCGCCTGCCATACGCTCAGCGGCATCGCCAAGACGGCGGGTGCGCGCCAGGGCATCAAGGTCGCCGAGCCGATGGAGCATTACGTCCGCAAGCTCTTCGACAACGGCCACGGCATGAGCAGTGACGCGCTCGAGTTGCTGCACGAGACCGTGCGGTTGCTCGAGACAGTGTCCGAGCACGTCGATGAGAACACGGGTTTCTTCCCCGAGCAGACGCGCCTGACGGCAGGTTGGCTGGCGCTGGACCTGCAGCTCGACGCGGAGCTCGCGCGGCTTGCCGATGCTGCGGAACGAACGCTCGCGCAGTCCTGGCAGCCGGGCATGCCGGCCGCGCCGGACCTGTCCGTGATCATCGACGATGCCGCGGCAATGTCGGCCGAGGAGCTTACGGACCCGGCGCTGCCGCAAATGACCGACGACGCGCTGCGTTCGTACGAACCGGACATCGACCACACGGCTCCGCACGAAGCGTTGGCCGCGAGGCTGGATCTGGCGCCAGTCGCGCCGGCCGAACCGCCCGCGCCGCCGGTCAACCTGCCAGTGCCGGAGGACGACGAGCCCGGCTTTGGCGAGGACTTCGACGCGGACATCGCGGCGATCTTTGGCGAGGAAGCGACCGAGCTGCTCGAACAATCCGAGGCCGCGTTCGGACGCTGGCGGGCCGATCGAGCGGACTACGCGCAGGTCACCGAGTTCAAGCGACTGCTGCACACGCTCAAGGGCGGCGCCCGCATGGCGGGCATCCGCGCCATGGGCGACCTGAGTCACGAGGTCGAATCGTTCCTGGCCGCGATCGAAGCGGGCGCGTCGACGGCCGATGCCGCTGCGTTTGACGTGCTGCAAAGTTCGCTCGACGAGTTGCACCGGATGCGCGAGATGGCCAACTCGGGCCAGCGCCTGCCGTCGGCCCGGGATCTCATCCTGCAGATCCGGGCGCTGGCAGCGGTGCCAGCGACTGTCGCACCCGTGGAGCCGGCGCCGGCGGCCGCGCCGATCACGCCGCCGGCCGAGCTCATCGAAGTCGCAATCGGGACGCCCGCGGCCATCGAATACGTCGCAGTCGAACCCGAAGCGGCAGCCGAGGTGCCGGTCGAAGCGATCGTGCTCGAGACGCCGCTGGTCGAGCCGATTCCGGCCGCGCCCGCCATCGAGGCGCCCGCGGAGCCGTTCGTTGTCGCGGAGGCGGTCGAACCGCCTGCAGCGGCCCCGGTGGTTGCCGCAGAAAGCGAGCCGCCGATGGCAGAGCCGACCGCTGCCATCGAGCGCGCGCAACCGGCCGAGCTGCCGGCCGAGCTGCCGGCAGTGGCTGCCGCAGTCGCAGCGCCTGTCGCACCTGCGCGTTTCGTGGTGCCGACCCCGTCGCAGTTGCCGGCCACGTACGAGGTCGCTGCAACGGCGCACACGCCGGTGTTGCCGGGGCGCGAGCCCGTCGCGCCGGCGGAGCGCGGCGAACTGGCGCGTGTCGACGCGGACCTGCTCGACGACCTGCTGAACAATGCGGGCGAAGTGAGCATCTTCCGCGCGCGCATCGAGCAGCAGATGACCTCGATCGAGTTCAACCTCGCCGAGCTCGACCGCACGGTCACACGACTGCGCGAACAGCTGCGCAAGCTCGAGATGGAGACCGAGGCGCAGATCCTGCACAAGCACCAGACGGACGACCAGGTGCAGCGCACCGATTTCGACCCGCTCGAACTCGATCGGTATTCGAACATTCAGCAGCTCTCGCGCGCCCTGGCCGAGTCCGTCAGTGACGTCGCCAGCATCGAGGGGCTGCTTGCCCAGCTCAACCGGGACACGCAGAACCTGCTGCAGCAGCAGGGTCGCGTCGTCACCGAAGTCCAGAACGGGCTGATGCGCACGCGCATGGTGCCGTTCCAGCGGCACGTGCATCGTCTCACCCGACTGCTGCGGCAGGCCGCGACCGAAGCGGGCAAGAAGGCCGAGCTGATCGTGGAAGGCGCGTCCGGCGAGCTCGACCGGCAGGTGCTCGAGCGCATGCTGCCGCCGTTCGAGCACATGCTGCGCAATGCGGTGGTCCACGGCCTCGAATCACCGGCGGAGCGGGTCGCCGTCGGCAAGCCCGAGACGGGTCACGTCACGCTGAAGGTGCAGCGCGAGGGTGCCGAGGTGGTGATCACCGTCGAGGACGACGGCGCCGGCCTCAATGTCGCGGCCATCCATGCGAAGGCGCGGCAGATGGGCCTGCTGCAGCCCGGCATGGATCTCACCGACGAGGAGTCGCTGCAGCTGATCCTCGAGCCTGGATTCAGCACGGCAGATCGCCTGACGCAACAGGCTGGCCGCGGGGTCGGCATGGACGTCGTCGCCACCGAGATCAAGAAGCTCGGCGGTGCGCTGTTCATCGAATCGAAGCGCGGCGCGGGGGCTCGCTTCACGATCCGCTTGCCATTCACGCTCGCAATCACGCAGGCGCTGATCGTGCGGGCTCATGACGAACTGTTCGCGCTGCCGATGGCCACGGTCGAAGGCGTTGCACGCCTTACGCGCAGCGAAATTCAGCGCCACCTGGACGAGGAGCCGGCCACGTTCGATTACGGCGGCCACCCGTACCGGTTCCAGCACCTGGGCGTGTTCGTCGGCAGCGGGCCCTCGATCCTCCCGGAGACCGATGTGGCGCTGCCCGTCATCCTGGTGCGCGCCGGCGAGCATTCGACGGCGCTGGTGCTGGACGAACTGATCGGCAGCCGCGAAATCGTCGTCAAGCCCGTCGGGCCGCAGATCGCGGGTATCCGTGGCATTTCCGGCGCGACTATCCTCGGCGACGGCCGCATCGTCGTCATCCTCGACATGGGCACGCTGGTCCGTTCCGAGTGGCGAGCCCGCTCGGCCGACTCCGCGCGCTCGGTGCACGACGACCGCATTTTCGCGATGGTGGTCGACGATTCGATCACGGTGCGTCGCGTCACGCAGCGCCTGCTCGAGCGCAATGGCATGCGCGTGCTCACCGCGAAGGACGGCGTGGAAGCGCTGTCCCTGCTGCAGGAGCACGTGCCCGACGTGATCCTGCTCGACATCGAAATGCCGCGCATGGACGGCTACGAGGTCGCAGCGCACGTGCGCAGCGATGCGCGGCTCGCCGACGTCCCGATCATCATGATCACGTCGCGAGTAGGCGACAAGCACCGTGCCCGGGCGATCGAACTGGGTGTGGACGATTACCTCGGCAAACCGTACCAGGAAAGCCAGTTGCTGGACGCGATCGAGCCACTCGTGCTCGCGCGACGGAGGCTGCCGTGAAGGGGCCGCAGACGGGGACAGGAGCGTGAGCATGGGATCCGGCACATCGACGATGACCGGCAGCGGCAGTGCTGGCGCCGAGCACGAGATCTATTGCCTGCTGGTGCCGCTGGCGGACGATCGCCTGCTGCTGCCCCGCTCGTGCGTCACCGAGGTCATCAACTACCAGGCGCCCACCCCGATGGACGGGGCACCGCCGTGGTACCTCGGCACGATCGCATGGGGTGGCCGTCGCGTCCCGCTGGTGTCTTTCGAGGCCACCTGCGGCAAGGCATTGCCGCGCACGAGCGGCCGCACCCGTATCGTCGTCATGCAGGGAATCACGAACCAGGCTGGTGGCAATTTCGCCGTGCTGACGCAGGGCTTTCCACAACTCGTGCGGCTGACGTCGGACGTCGTCCATGCCGACGACTCGCGCAGCTTCGGCGAACGCATGCCCGTGATCGGGCAGGTGAAGATGGTCAACGAGGCGCCGCTCATTCCGGACTTCGAGCAGCTCGAAGGCATGATCGCCGAAGAGACCCGCGCCTAGGGAAGCTCTGCACAGGTCTGCATGAGGCGCGAGCGGCCGCCCCATAGTCGTTCCATGGGCAAGGCGAGCAACGACGTGCTGCGCCTTCACGCGCGTAACCCCTTGGGGACCGGGCGATTTTCGCCGCGGGCTTTGGCGCTCCTCGGTCGTGGATCGACATCCACTCCGTCTTCGCTTCGCGCCCGCGACGAAAATTGCACTCGGTCGCGCCCATGCAGACCTGTGCAGAGCTTCCCTGGTCGCAGGGACGGCACCAGGATGAGCTGGACGCCGTGTGTCACGAATCGGCTGAGCCCGGCTTGCGTCTGCTAGACCAGATCGCCCCACGTCGCCTGCAGCACCGTCAATGCGACGATGCCTGCCGTTTCCGTGCGCAGCACACGGGGGCCGAGCCGAACAGGCGCGTAACCCGACGCGGCCGCGCGTTCGAGTTCGGCGTCGTCGAGTCCGCCCTCCGGCCCGATCAGCAGTTCGACGCGCGCGCCCACGCTGGTCAGGCCGGCCAGCGAGGCGGGCCCGGTCGGGCTCAATACGAAACGCTGTCCTTCGCGGGTGGACGACGCCAGGTATCGCGACAGTTCCTGGGGCTGGCGGATTTCCGGCACGACGCTGCGCCCGCACTGCTCGCAGGCCCCCGCGACGATGGCCTGCCAGTGCCGCAGCTTCTTCTCCGCCTGGCTGTCGTCGAGGCGCACGACGCTGCGCGCGGAGAGCACCGGAATGATCGTGCGCACGCCGAGTTCGGTCGCCTTCTGCAGCGTCCAGTCCATGCGTTCGCCGCGCGAGACGGCCTGCACCAGCGTGATACGCAGGGGCGATTCGGGCAGTCCCGTCGAACGCGGCCCCACGCGTACGCGCACTTCATCGCCTTTGACCGCGAGGATTTCACAGCGGTAGTCGTTGCCGCTGCCGTCGAACGCCACGATCGCCGCACCTGCACGCAGCCGCAGCACGCGGCCGACGTGGTTGGCCGCCGCATCGGGCAGGCGCACGTCTGCATCGGGCGTCAGCGGCGAATCGACGAAGACGCGCGTCAATCGCATGTGGCCGCCACGATGCCGTCCCGGGCCGTGAGCACCAGCGCGTCGATTTCGCCGGGAGTGATCACGTACGGAGGCATGAAGTAGACGACATTGCCGATCGGACGCAGCAGCGCCTCGTGCTCGAGGCCGTGGCGGTAGACGCGCAAGCCGCGGCGCTCACGCCAGTCGAACGGACTGTTGCGGTCGGCGCCGCGGGCGAGTTCGGCTGCGACGATCATGCCGCACTGGCGGACTTCGGCCACGTGCTCCAGTTCACCGAGCAGTTCGCAGGCCCGGCGGCCGAGATGGGCGGCGAGGGCGCGATTGCGCTCGATCACGCCGTCGCTGGCGAAAATGTCGAGCGTGGCGAGCGCCGCCGAGCAGGCGAGCGCGTTGCCGGTGTAGCTGTGCGAATGCAGGAAGGCGCGTTGCCCCGCGTATTCGTCGTAGAAGGCGCCGTAGACGTTCTCGTTGGTCAGCACCGCCGAGAGCGGCAGGTAGCCACCGGTGAGTCCCTTCGACAGGCAGATGAAATCCGGCGTGATGCCGGCCTGCTCGCAGGCGAACAGCGTGCCGGTGCGGCCGAAGCCGACCGCGATTTCGTCGGCGATCAGGTGCACGCCGTGCCGGTCGCAGGTTTCGCGCAGCAGTCGCAGGTACAGCGGCGCATGCATCCGCATGCCGGCCGCGCATTGCACCAGCGGTTCGACGATCACCGCGCACGTTTCGTCTGCATGTTGCGCCAGCAGCTCGTCCATCCCGGCGATGGCACGGCGCGCGCAGTCCTCGGCGGTCTCGCCCGCTTCGCGCGCATAGGCGTCGGGCGAGGGCGCGATCATCACCTCCATCAGCAGCGGCTGGTAGATCTCGCGGTACAGATCGACGTGGCCAACGGCCAGCGCACCGAGCGTCTCGCCGTGGTAGCTGTTCGACAGGGTGATGAAGCGCTGCTTGCGCGACCGGCCCTGGTTGCGCCAGTAGTGAAAGCTCATCTTGAGCGCGACTTCGATCGCGCTCGAGCCATTGTCCGCGTAGAAGCAACGCGTCAGGCCGGGCGGTGCGAGGCGGGTGAGCCGTTCGGCCAGCTGCACCGCAGGCTCGTGGGTGAATCCCGCCAGGATCACGTGCTCGAGTTTGCCGAGCTGGGCGGTGATGGCCGCGTTGATGCGAGGGTTGGCGTGGCCGAACAGGTTGACCCACCAGGAGCTGATGGCATCGAGGTAGCGCCGGCCGTCGTAGCCATAGAGCCAGACCCCTTCGCCCCGCTCGATCGGGGTCAGCGGCAACCACTCGTGGTCCTTCATCTGCGTGCAGGGGTGCCAGACGACGCGCAGGTCGCGTTCGGCGAGCGGATGCAGGGGGCGGTCGGGCGGGCTGGACGTCATGGAGGGATTTTAGGGCATCATGTGGGTGATGCGACGACAACGCCCTGCGAATCTACCGGCCGCACGCTTCGCGATCGACACGGATCGCGGCCTGCTCGAGCTGGCCCGCCAGCTGCCTTCGCCGAACTGCGACGAACGGCCGCAGGGCGTCGAGCCGGATCTCATCGTCGTGCACGGCATCAGCCTGCCACCCGGCGAGTTCGGCGGACCTTGGATCGACCAGTTGTTCACCAACGTGCTCCCGCCCGACGTCCACCCGTATTTCGCCGCGGTGGCTGACCTGCGGGTGTCCTCCCACCTGCTGATCCGGCGCAGCGGCGAGATCGTGCAATACGTCCCGTTCCAGCTCCGGGCCTGGCATGCCGGCGCGTCATCGTGGGCCGGGCGCGAGCGCTGCAATGATTTTTCGATCGGGATCGAACTCGAAGGCGCCGATCATTCACCCTACGAGTCAACGCAGTATGCAATGCTCGCCCGGGTGATCGCCGTGCTTTGCCGCAGTTACCCGCGCCTCACGCCCGACCGCGTCGTCGGTCACAGCGACATCGCGCCTGGCCGCAAGTCGGATCCGGGTCCGGCCTTCGACTGGCCGCGGCTGCGGTCGCTGGTGCAATTCGAACTCGAGGTCGCGCCGGCATGAGCCTGCTCGCGCTGCTGTTCGCGCTTGTCTGCGAGCGGGGCCTCACGCACCTGCTGCACCTGCGCGAGTGGCGGTGGCTCGATCCGTATTTCGACTGGGCCGATAGCGCGCTGGCGGGACAGACCGGGTTGCCGGTAGTGCTTGCCGCGTGTGGCCTGATCGCGCTGCCCGTGGTGCCCGTGCTGCTGCTGGCGCGCTGGCTCGATCCGCACCTGCTTGGCCTGCTGCAGTTCGCGTTCGCCGTCTTCGTCCTGCTGTTCGCCTTCGGTCCGCGCGACCTGCAGGACGAAGTCGACGACTACGCTGCGGCCCTCGAGCGCCATGATCGCGACGAAGCCCTGCTTCGCGGCAAGGAATTGCTGGAGTCGAGCCCGACGCCGCTCGGCCTTGGCGTTCGCGAAGCGGTGGAAGAGGCGATCTTCATCCAGGCCAACAACCGTATCTTCGGCGTGGTCTTCTGGTTCATGGTGCTCGGGGCCGGCGGCGCGTGGCTCTACCGGGTCAGCGACATGTTGCGGCGGCGTGCCGCGTTCGAGGCTGCGCGCCAGGGTGTGCCGCGGATCCGCGGGGATCTCGGCAGCGTCCTGGCATTCGTCCATGGCGTGCTGTCGTGGTTGCCGGCGCGACTCACGGCGCTGGCGTATGCGCTCGCCGGGAGTTTCGAGGATGCGGTGGGCAACTGGCGCTCGGCAGTCGAGCGCGTGGGTCCGGCGACGGGCGTGCTCGATCGCAGCGAGGATCTGCTGGCGCGCGTGGGCAAGGGTTCACTGCAACCCAGCCTGGCCTCTGTGAACCCGGACAAGCTCGACGTCGCGACGGCGCGTGGTGCCTGGCGGATCGTGCAGCGCTCGCTCTGGATCTGGGTGGCCGTGATCGCGCTCCTCGTCATCACGGGCGCCGCTGTCTGAGCTGCCCGGATCGAATGCGCATGACCCTTACCGGCATCCTTGCGACCGTCCTGCGGTCGCCGCGACGACGCTTTTCGCCGTTCGGCGCAGCCCTGCTGCTGGCCGCGGCCGTCCTGCCAGTCGCGTTCGCACCGAGGGTCGTCGCCAATGATGCAAAGGCGATTGCGCCGCACAGGCCGCGTCTCATCAGCCTGGCTCCGAATCTCACCGAGATCGCGTATGCGGCCGGCGCGGGATCTCTGCTGGTCGGCACGGTCGAATTCAGCGATTACCCCGCGGCGGCACAAGCGGTGCCGCGCGTGGGCGATGCGTGGCGCGTGGATCCCGAGCGAGTGCTCGAGCTGCGGCCCGACGTGGTGCTGGTCTGGCCCACAGGGACGCCCGCAACGACGATCTCGCGACTGCGCTCGCTCGGGCTCAACATCGTCGAAGTGCCGACGCAGAGCCTCGCGGACGTGCCGCGCGCGTTGCGTCAGGTGGGCCGGCTTGCGGGCACGCTGCCGGTGGCCGAGAGAACCGCGCGCGACTTCGAGACCCGAGTGGCACGGCAGCGCGCGAGGTATGCGCAGCGACCGCCGCTCAGCGTGTTCATACAGATCGACGACGAGCCGATCTACACCGTGAACGGCCGGCACGTGATCAGCGAAATCGTCGTGCTGTGCGGTGGCCGCAACGTGTTTGCAGACCTGCCGCAGCTGGCACCGCCGATTGCGGCGGAAGCGGTGCTCGCCGCCGACCCGCAGGTGATCCTGAGCACGGACGACACGATCGCCAGGCCGCTCGAACTCTGGAGCCAGTGGCCGCGCATGCAAGCGGTGCGATCGGGCAACGTGTTCAAGCTGTCGTCGGACCTGGTGACCCGGGCGTCGCCGCGGCTGGCGCAGGGCGTCGAGGTGACCTGCTCGGCGCTCGAGCGGGCCCGCTCACGCCTGGCGTCGGCACCGTAGTCTCGAATGCTGGTCTTTAGCTCTGAGGCGCGAACGCGCCCGCTTCCGGAGAGTTCCGGGAGACACGCCGCAAGTACGTCCCTGTAGGCTTGCGCGCGCCGTCCATGGCGCGCGACAGTCTCCCGGAACTCTTCGGAAGCGGACGCGCTGCGCATCGAGTTCGCGACTTCGCTTTCGCTGCGACTTATTGGGTTGGCGCGACTCGGTGGGCGTCCGCGTGCCGCTCGACGCCGACAACAGCGTTGAGCGTTGACGTTGGCGAATTGGAAAACGCGGCGTCACGAGGTCGTGATCGCGCCGAATCCTGCTAATGCTGCAGACCGCGACCTGTCGGCGCCGTCGATCGTTCAGTGGCAACAGCATCAACGGATGCAATTGTCCGGATGCGAGCTGAAGACCGTCGCGCGACATGGACGTCGCGCGCGAGCCTACAGGGACGTATTCACGGCGTGTCTTCCGCTCGCATCCGGACAATCGCAGCCGCGGGCCGTCTTATGCAGTTGTGGGCCGCTGATCTCAAGTCCTGCAGGAACATCGAAGCACCTGGGCGGCCACAGATCAAGGCGCGGCTACCGCCGCCGCCAAAGCACTTCACTGCCATGTTCGTGCCGAGCCAGCACGCGCGCGATCACGAACAACAGGTCCGACAACCGATTGAGGTACTGCGGGACCTCGGGTGCGACGAACTCGGCACGGGCGAGCGCCCACACGCGCCGCTCTGCGCGACGCGCGACCGTCCGGGCAAGGTGGCACGCGGAGGCCGCCTGGCCGCCGCCCGGCAGGATGAAGTCCTTGAGCGGCGGCAGTCCGTCGTTGAACGCATCGAGCGACTGTTCAAGCCGATCCACGTACGCGGCAGTGATCGCACGATGACCGGGAATGCAGAGTTCGCCACCGAGGTCGAACAGGTCGTGCTGGATTTCGGTCAGCGTCGCCTGCACGGCGTCGGGCAGGCCCGGCACCGCGAGCACCACGCCGATCGCGCTGTTCGCCTCGTCGACCGTGCCATAGGCCTCGACCCGCAGGTGTTCCTTTGGCACCCGCATCCCGTCGCCGAGGCCCGTGCTGCCGTCGTCGCCGGTCCGTGTGTAGATCTTGCTGAGTCGGTGCCCCATGACTGCTACTTGCCTCTGTTGCCCGCCCCCGGGGCGTAACGCATCGACACGTACAGACCGCGGTCCGCCGTATTGTACGTGTCGGCGAGTTCGTAGTCCTCGTCCAGCAGGTTCTCCACCCGAGCGATCAGCGACAGGCTCGGCGAGACATGCCATTGGGCGGTCAGGTTCGCGAGCACGTAGCCGTCGAGCGTCACGTCCTGTGGAAAGCCGAAGTCCTTGCGGTCGCCGGTGGCGAGCACGTCGAGGCCGAACAGCACCGGGCCGAATGCACGCGTCAGGCCGACCGTGAGGCTCTCCTGCGCGCGGCGCAGTAACCGTGAATCGTCGGCGCGGTCCCGCGGGTCCTGGTAAATCGCTTCCACGCGGGCCTGCCAGAGCGAGCCGGCGTACACCCACGATGCTTCGATGCCCTCGACGCGCGCCTCGGCGACGTTCTCGTTGATGCCCTCGAACGGATCGTACGACAGCACGGTGAAGTCGATCAGGTCCTCGATGTCGGTGTGGAAGGCGGAGATCGTCAGCGACTGCCGCGGTGTCAGCGCATGCTTCACGCCGATTTCGTAGTTCTGCGAGCGCTCCGGCTTCAGGTCGGGGTTGCCGCCGTAGCCAAAGCGATCCGTCGCGTCGGGGGCCCGGAAGCCGCTGCCGGCCAGGCCGTAGACGCGCGTGCGCTGGGCATTGAAGGCGTAGCCGTACTCGGCGTTCCACGTGACCTCGGAACCTGCCGTCTCGTGATCGGTGTAGCCGAGCGCCAGCATCGCAAGATGTGGCCCGACCGAGATCCGGTCCTGCACATAGACGTTGACCGTGTCGGTATCCGACTTGAAGCCCTCGCCGAACGATTCGCTGCTCGCGCGCTCGCGCGCATACATCGCGCCGACGCCGAGCCCGTGCACCTCCGACAGCTTCCAGTCGTACTGGGCGTCCAGGGTATTCCGCTCGGTCTCGAGGAAATCGGGCGACTGGTTCTGCTGGATCTCGTCCTCGAGGTGGTTGACCGAGACGCGAACCTCGCCTGCCGCGCCGGCCGGCAGGCGCAGCTCGGCCGCCGTGGTCGACGTGACGTAGTCCTGGTCGACCGGCGTCAGGAAGAAATCGGAATACTCCGACGTGCCTGCCGTACGCCAGTGCTGGACCGTGACTTCGGCCGCACCAACGTCGGCGCGCAGCGCGACGTTCGCGCTCAGGTTGTCGTAGCCGCGGTCGATGTCGTCGGTCGTACGGGTCGGGAATCCGTCGCTGTCCGTCCACGAAACACCGACATCGAGTGCCGCGGACTGCCCGAGGTCGACACCACCGTTGAGACTGGCGCGTCTCGTGTCGTAAGCGCCGTAGCCGGCTTCCGTGATCCAGCCGTCCTGCGAGCCGCGACGGGTCACGACGTTGACCACGCCGCCAATCGCATCGCTGCCCCACAGTGCGGAGCGCGGGCCTTTCACGACTTCGATGCGCTCGATCATGTCGGGGCGGATATTCTGCAGGCCGGGCAGGCCGATGGTGCCTGGATTGATGCGGATGCCGTCGACCAGCACCAGCGCCTGGTTGCTCTCGGCGCCGCGAATGAACATCGCCGTCGGCTGGCCGGGTCCGCCGTTGCTTGCGATGTCGAGACCGGCATGGAACCGCAGCAGCTCTGCGGCATCGCCGGCGTTGCTGCGTTCGATCGTTGCGCGGTCGATCACGACGACAGGCGCCAGCACCTCGTCGGCGGGCGTCGGCACGCGGGTCGCCGTGACGACCACGTTCATCTCGGGCTGGGCATCGTCGGCGCGGCTGGTCGTCGTGACGACGGCCGCCAGCAGGGTCGCGACGCCCCGCAGGCCATGGATGGAAATACGCAGGAGACTCTGCCGCGTGGAAAACGCGGACTTGGAACTGGCCATTGTCTTGCCACACCCCGTGCATGCGTCCTCGAGGACGCGAAACAAAAATCCAGCAACGGCATGGCGTGTGGCGGATCGGGGGCGGTCGCCGCTGAACGAAGGGCCGCCCGAGTTCCGGCCGCTCGCCCACCGCGACGCTGGTCTCGATCGACGGGCCGGTCTCCGGGCTCTCGAGCGGGCTTGCGGGCCCTGCCTGCATCCCCTTCCCGCGCCTTCGCGCAGTGGGTGCCGGACCTTGCGGACCGGGTGATGTGGCTTTACTCGACTACCGTTGCGGGGGCAGCGCCGGAATCTGACCGGCTTCCCGTTCTCCCTGAGCCTGCGCTCGCGGGATCACCTGTCGGAAGCAGCACGGTAGGCAAGGCGGGGGGTGATGTCAAGAAAGGCGCGGTACTATGCCGACTCGTCATCGGGATCGTTGCCATGCCGCATTCTGAATTCCTTGCCGCAGCACTGGAGGCAGCCCGCGCTGCCGACGACGTCGTTCGTCACTACTACCAGCGCAACCTCAAGATCACGATCAAGGCCGACAAGTCGCCGGTGACCGAGGCCGACGTCGAGACCGAGAAGGCGATCCGCTCGCTGCTCGCCGCGAGGTTTCCGGCACACGGTTTCCACGGCGAAGAGACGGGCACCACGGCACTCGACGCGGACTACGTCTGGTTCGTCGATCCGATCGACGGCACCAAGGCGTTCGTGCGCGAATATCCGATGTTCTCGACGCAGATCGCGCTGATGCACAAGGGCCGGCTGATCGTCGGCGTGTCCTCGGCGCCGGTCTATGGCGAACTCGCCTACGGCGAGATCGGTGTCGGCGCCTGGCTGAACGAGCAACCACTGCGCGTCAGCAGCATCGACACGATCGAGAACGCAGCGCTCTCGACCGGCAACCTGAAATCGCTGGCGACTGGACCGCGCTGGCCCGCGTTCGGCAGGCTCGTCGGCCGGCTGAGCCGCATTCGCGGTTACGGTGATTTCCTGCAATACCACCTGCTGGCATCGGGCCGCATCGATGCCGTCGTCGAATCGGACGTCAACATCCTCGACGTCGGCGCCTGCGCCGTGATCGTCGAAGCCGCAGGCGGCAGATTCACCGATCTCGAGGGACGACCGTTCACGCCACAGAGCACCGGTGTGCTCGCGACGAACGGCAGGCTGCATCAATCGATCTACGACGCGATCTATTCCTGATCACGCAGGACACGGGGGATTGAAAAATGACGAAGAAGATCATTGCGGTGGCAGGTGCGACCGGCGCGCAAGGCGGCGGACTCGTGCGGTCGATCCTTGCGGACCCCGACCGTGAATTCGCCGTGCGCGCCATCACGCGTGACCCGGACGCGCCGAAGGCGCGCGCACTCGCGGCTGCCGGCGCCGAGGTCGTCGCAGCGGATATCGCCGACCAGGCGGCCGTGGCGCGTGCGTTCGACGGCGCCTATGGCGCGTATTGCGTGACGTTCTTCTGGAACCACTTTTCGCCGGACCAGGAACGGGCCGAAGCCCATGCGCTGGCCGACGCCGCGAAGCAGGCGGGCGTGCAGCACGTAGTCTGGTCCACGCTCGAGGACTCGCGACGCTTCGTCAAGCTCGATGATGCGCGCATGCCGACGCTCATGGGCAAGTACAAGGTGCCGCACTTCGACGTGAAGGGCGAGGCGGACGACTACTTCCGCGGGACGGGCGTGCCGACCACGTGCCTGCTGACGTCGTTTTACTGGGACAACCTGATCCACTTCGGCATGGGCCCCAGGACCGGTCCCGACGGCAAGCTGTACTTCGCATTGCCGATGGGCACCAGGCCTTTGCCAGGCATCGCGGCCGACGACATCGGTCGTTGTGCGCATGGGATCTTCAAGCGCGGCAACGAGTTCGCTGGCCGTACCGTGGGCATTGCGGGCGAACACCTCACCGGCGCGCAGATGGCGGCCGGGCTCACGCGCGCGCTCGGCCGCGAGGTCCTGCACCAGGACGTGCCGTTCGACGTCTATCGCGGCCTGGGTTTCCCCGGCGCGGAAGACCTCGGCAACATGTTCCAGTTCAATCATGACTTCAGCGCCGATTTCTGCCGTGCGCGCAGCGTCGAGTTCACGCGCTCGATCAACCCGCAACTGCAGAGTTTTGCGGCGTGGCTCGCGGCGCACGGCCGCGAAATTCCGCTCACCTGAGTGAGCGACTGATGTCGGCGATCAACCCGATGCAGGCGTGGACATATCTGGTCATCGCAATCGTCGCCGAGGTGATTGCAACCTCGGCGCTGCAGGCGTCGGCTGGGTTTTCGCGCCTGGGTGCGTCGGCCGTGGTCGTGATCGGCTACGGCATCGCCTTCTATTCCCTGTCGCTCGCGCTGCAGACGGTTCCCGTCGGCGTGGCATACGCGATCTGGTCGGGCGTGGGCATCGTGCTCATCACACTTGTGGCCTGGCTGCTGTACGGACAGGCCCTCGATGCGGCAGCGATCATCGGTCTCGGCCTGATAGTCGCCGGGGTCATCGTGCTCAACGTCTTTTCCAAGGCGGTCCCGCACTGACCACGGCGTTGCAGCGGCTCAGGCAGCGACGAACGTCCGGCCGTGTTCCCAGCGCAATTCGCGCACGGGGATGCCGTAGAGCTCGCCGATGGAGTGCTCGGTGAGCGCCTCGTCGCAGGGGCCGCAATGCCAGCGGCCATCACCGAACAACAGCAAAGCCGAATCGGCGAAGCGTGCGGCAAGACCGATGTCGTGCAGGCTGACGACCACGGTCCGGCCAGCGTCCGCGAGGCGCCGGAATATCCGCAGCACCTCGAGCTGATGTTGCGGATCCAGCTGGTGTATAGGTTCGTCGAGCAGGAAGACGGTCGGATCCTGGGCGAGGATCGTGGCGATCGAGAGCCGTCGCCGCTCACCGCCCGACAGCGTCGCGATGTCCCGTTGCTCGAGGCCGTCGAGATCGACCGCAGCCAGTGCGCGTCGTGCGGCCGCACGGTCGTCGGTGCTTTCCCAGGCCCAGAAATCGAGGTGCGGGTGACGCCCGACGAGCACGGCCTCGAGCGCCGTTGCTGGAAACGGATCGTCGACCAGTTGCGGTAGCAACCCCAGCGTACGCGCGAGTTCGCGGCGCGGCCACGCGTTGACGTTTCGCCCCTCAACCAGCACCTCGCCGCAAGCGGGTGGTCGAAGGCCGGCGAGCGTGTGCAGCGTCGAACTCTTGCCCGAACCGTTGCGACCCAGCACGACCAGCAACCTGCCGGCCGGCAGGTCGAGCGTCAGGTCGCGCACGAGTGTACGGCCGGGTACTTCGACGGTGACTGCAGCGCAAGCCAGGACGGATTGACCCGTCATGGCGGCCACCCGATCTCGAGCGCGGTCACGGGGCCAACCAGCATCTGCTCGAGGCTATCGGCGATGACCGCATCGTGTGCGCTGGCCGCGATACGGCCCGCCATGATTTCGCCGAAATCCTGCGGGTACAGCGGCTGCCGGTCCGGCTCGCCGAGCCCCGCCGGCGTCAGCGGCTGTCCCGTCGCGAGATCATATTTGTCCGTGGCGCCCAGCGTGTGCAGCACCTCGTGGACCAGGACCACCTGGTTGCTGCCGGCGGCAGCCGCGTCGCCATACAAGTGCGCCAACGCGATGAGCCCCTTGCTGAGGCCCACGGAATCCGGCATCGCCACGGAACCCGGTCCGAGCGGCGAATAGAGCGCGAAAACCTGAATGTCGGGCGCAGGCAAAGGATCGTTCCAGGCAGTCCGGGCGGCGAAGTAACGGAGGCGCAGGCTCCAGAGCGCAATCGTGAGCGGCCCGGGCCGATCAGGCAACGCCGGCGGCAACTCCTTCGCGGCGTGCGAAACACGGATCCGCACGGGTTGCTCGAGCGCGATGCCGTGACCCGCTGCTTCGTCGACGAAGAATGATTCCACGTCCGCGAAATCTCCCGCCTGCAATGCTGCTGTGTAAGCGTGGACAGCGGCATCCGCCGAGCCGCTGATCGGGTACACCGTGACGCGCAGCGTGTCGTTCCAGTCACGGCTGCGCGCGCGGTCGAGCCAGGCACCGAGCGCGACGAAGAGCAGGACCGCGACCAGGATCGCGAGCCGCAGCGTGCCGAGGAAGGTGCGTGCGGCCAAGGTGACGGCGTCCGGGCGCTGGCGGAATCAGGGATAGAGGCGCGTGGCCTGCCACGGCCCCGGCGCAAAAGCCTGGGTGCCCGAAGGCTCCAGCGTACGAGTCCAGCGCGCGCGGTCATGGACGCGAAAAGCGCCTTCACACCACAGTTCGACGGCTTCCAGCCAGAAGTGGTATCCGCCCCAGTGCGGCGGGCGAGTTGGCGCCGTGCCGTGACGGGCGGCTTCGACTGCGACCCGCTTCAGCAACGTGGCCCGCGAATCGAGCGGCTGGCTCTGCAGGCTGGCCCACGCGCCGATGCGGCTGTCGATCGCTCGCGACGAGAAATACGCATCGCTTTCCGCGGGCGGGCAGAACACCACGCGGCCTTCGAGACGGACCTGCCGGCTCATCGAGTCCCAGTGCAGCACGCCGGCGACGCGCGGGTTCGCCGCGAGTTCATGGCCCTTGCGGCTCTCGTAGTTGGTGAAGAAGACGACATAACCCGGGTCCGCGACGACCTTCTTGCACAGCACGACGCGCGCCGCCGGCGTGCCGTCCGGCGAGGCCGATGCGAGCACCATCGAGTCCGGGTTGGGTTGCACCTTCTGTTCGCGTGCCTCGCGATACCAGCCCTCGAAGACCGGCATCGGATCCTGGGGCAGGGTCGTGGGCAGTGTTCCGGAGTGAAGCATCGTCGGCGTCGTCCAGCTGGCGTGGAATGGCGATTATGCCCCAGCGCCCGTGCGATCTCTTGCGGCGCGAGCCGTCGGACCGGTAAAAGGAACCGTCCATCAGCACCGTGACTGCATGAAATCCCTCGAAGAACTCCGCGCCCGGCTCGACGTCATCGACCGTGAACTGCTGCAACTCGTCGCCGAGCGACAGACCCTCGGCAAGCAGATCGCCGAAGTCAAGCGTTCGGCCGGCCAGCCGACGCGCGACTTCCGCCGCGAGCGTGAGGTGCTGCTGAAGGCGCGCCGTGACGCGGAGGCACTCGGCGTTTCGCCGGCGCTCGCGGAATCACTGCTGCAGTCGTTGATACGCGGCTCGCTCACCACGCAGGAACGGGCGCGGGTCGCGTCGCAGGGCCGGGGCTCGGGACGCAGCGCGCTGGTCATCGGCGGCAGCGGCAAGATGGGTCACTGGATGGCGGATTTTCTTGCGGCGCAAGGCTTTGCGGTCACGGTGGCCGATCCTTCGGGCGAGGTGGCCGGTTACGACTACGTCGCCGACTGGAAGACCTCCGACCTGCATCACGACATCATCGTCGTGGCCACGCCGATCCGGATCGCGAACGAAGTGCTGGCGGAACTGGCAGGGCGGCGGCCGCACGGCATCGTGTTCGACATCGGTTCGCTGAAGACGCCGCTGCGCTCGGGACTCGAGCAGCTGCGTGCCGCCGGCTGTCACGTGACGTCGGTGCACCCGATGTTCGGTCCGGACACCGAGCTGCTGTCGGGCCGGCACGTGATCTTCATCGACCTTGGCGATGCGGCGGCACTCGCGGAAGCGCGTGCCCTGTTCGGTTCGACGATGGCCGATCTCGTCGTCATGGGACTCGACGAGCACGACCGTCTCATTGCTTTCGTGCTCGGTCTCTCGCATGCGCTCAACATCGCGTTCTTCACGGCGCTCGCAGAGAGCGGTGAAGCCGCGCCAAGGCTTGCGCGCATGTCGAGCACGACGTTCGACGCGCAGCTCGACGTCGCGACTCGCGTCGCGGCCGAGAACCCCGAACTGTATTTCGAGATCCAGAGCCTGAACGACTACGGCGTGGAATCGCTGAATGCCTTGCAGGCTGCGGTCAATCGCCTGTGCCGCGCGGTTCATGAGGGTGACGCGGCAGCCTTCATCGCCATGATGCAGCGAGGCAACGAATACCTCCGCGTGCGGCAAGCCGCGCGCGACGAGGCGAGTCGCTGAGCGATGAGCGACCGCGCCATCCCGTTGCAGCAGGTGCTGGCCTGGTCGAACGGCCTCATGGCCGTGCGCTCGCTCGACCAGCTCGCGGCGAGGCTGGCGCAGCCGCCCGCCGCAGACGGCGAGTCGCTGACCGGCGTGCTGCTGCTGCTCGATCCCCGGCACGAACTGCGGCGACTGGCTGCCGGGGGAGGCAAACAGCCCGACGCGTGGCCCGGACTGCGGTTCGTCGACAGTCTCGCCGGCGTCGCGCCGGGGTACGGCACGCTGCATGCGCCCTGGTCAGGACCTTACCACCCCGCCGATCACGGATTGCTGATCGCGGCCGAGGCCGGCTGCACGCACCTGGCCCTGCTGCCGCTGCCACACAGTGGCGGGCTGACCGGCGTCTACAACGTCGGCAGCCACCACGGCCCCGCTGCGCTCACTGCGCTCGAGCCTGCCTGGCTCGATCACATCGGTGCCCAGGCGCTGGCCAGTGCCGAGCGGCAGTTGCAGCGCGCGCGCCTGCTGCACGCCGGCGTCGTGGATCCACTCACGGGCTGGAACAGCCGGCACTACTTCCTGGCGCGCTTGCGGGAGCAGGCGGCCGCCAGCGTGCGGGACTCCAGGCCGGCTTCCTGCATCGTGATCGATGTCGACGGCCTCGGCCGCCTCAACGAACAGCACGGAGTCGCGGCGGGCGATGCCGTCCTGTTCGAGGTGGGCGGCATCATCGATGCGCAGGTGCGGGCGAGCGATTCCTTCGCGCACATCGGTGACGACGAGTTCGCGGCATTGCTGCCCGCGACGCCGCCGCAGTCCGCGACGCGGCTGGCGGAACGCATTCTTGCTGCCGTGCGGGCGGCGCCGATCGTCGCTGCGCCCGGCAGGCTGGAAGCGGTGCGGGTCTCGATCGGGATCGCCGGACTGGATCCGGCGGCGCTCGTGGCGGGAATGGATCGCAAGGCGATCGCCGACGAGTGGCTGTCGCGTGCGCAGGCAGCGTTGCACCAGGCGAAACGCGCCGGTGGCGATCGCTGCGTCGCCAGCTAGTTTCGCTGGCGCAGCATCAGCAACAGGAAGATCGGCACGCCGACCAGGGCGGTGAGTGCGCCGACCGGCAATTGCCTCGGCGCAAGCAGCAGTCGCGACGCGAGGTCGGCCGTCATCAGCACCAGGCCACCGAGCAGTGCGGAGCCGGCGAGCACGATGCGCTGGTCATTGCCGAGCGCGAGACGCACAAGGTGCGGCGTGACCAGCCCGACGAAGCCGATGCTGCCTGCGGTGCTCACGGCACAGCCGGTGAGCAGTGAACTCAGCACGAACACGATGCTGCGCACACGCCGCACGTCGAGTCCGACGCTCGCGGCGATCGTTTCCCCGCGCGCCAGTACGTTCAACGGCCGGCCGAGCGCGATGCAGAGGAGCGTCGCGGCAGCGAGCAGGGTCAGCAGCCAGCCCCAGCGGTCGCCGCGGGTCAAGTCGCCGAGCAGCCAGAACACCATGCCGCGCAGCCGGGTGTCGTCACTCATCGCCAGCAGCAGGCTGACGATGGAGCCCGCACCGGCGGCGACGACGACGCCCGTCAGCAGCAGGCGTGTCGGGGTCCAGCCGCCGCGGCCCTGCGCAAGCGCAAAGACCAGTGCGCACGCGGCCAGCGCTCCGGCGCCCGCCGCCGCGTCGACCATGACGACGGACATGCCGGCCATCAGCGCCAGCAACGCCGTGACGGATGCGCCACCAGACACGCCGAGCACGTAGGGATCCGCCAGCGGATTGCGCAGCAGGACCTGCAGGAGGCCGCCCGCGAGCCCAAGCAGTCCGCCCACGGCGAAAGCAGTGAGCGCGCGGGGCAGGCGCAGGTCCATGACGACGTCACGCGCCAACGAGGGCTCGGAGTCCCAGACGGCGTGCCACACGGCCGCTGGCTCCAGGTGCACGCTGCCGAGCATCAGCGACAGCAAAAGCAGCAGGACGGTCGCCGCGCCGAGCGCGACGAACGTCGGAATGAGAGGAAGTCTGTGCAAGCGGCCCCCGCGAGTTGGGGCAAGGTTAGGGAAGCGGGGGCGGGGCCACAAGCCGGGCGGTGACTGCGTGATGTTTTTGTGCGGCTGCCGCCAATGTGAAAAAATCAACCGCAGCCGGACTTTACACAGGCCATGAGCGATTACATCGACAGCCAGGGATTTCGCGCCAACGTCGGCATCGTCCTGATGCGCGACGGGGGCGAGCTGTTCCTGGGCGGCCGGCGGGATGGTCGTGGCTGGCAGTTTCCGCAGGGCGGAGTCCTGCGCAACGAGCAGCCGGAAGCGGCGCTTTATCGCGAGCTGCACGAGGAAATCGGGCTCGAACGCAGCGACGTCGAACTCGTCGCCAGCACCAGCCGCTGGCTCCGCTACCGGCTGCCGCAGCAGTACGTGCGCCGTCGCGGCAACCCGGTCTGCATCGGCCAGAAGCAACGGTGGTTCCTGCTGCGGATGCTGGGTGATGACTCCCGCTTCAATTTCGAGGCGACCACCGAGCCCGAATTCGACCGGGGGCGCTGGGTCGATTACTGGGCGCCGGTGCGTGAAGTCATCTATTTCAAGCGTGCGGTCTACGTGCGCGCGTTGCAGGAGCTGGGCGAGCAGGCATTCGCCGAAGGTCCGCCGCCGCGCCCCGACTGGCTGACCGACGCAATGCTGCGCGCGCCGCGGCCGCAGCCGCGGTCGCCCCGCCGTCGCCGGCGGACGGACAGTGGCCCGCAACCGGCCGCGAACGATGAGGCCATGACGGATGCCTCGGTCGCGGCAAGCGCACCCGAAGGTTCCGAACCGTGACCGATGTGGCCGAGATGCCGAGGGCTCGACTCCGTGTGCTCTACGCTGCAGTCGCATCCGCATTATTCGCGGCGCTGGCGGGCTGGGTCGGCTTCGGGCTCGGCCAGCGTTCCTCGGGGCACGGGGTGTCGGGCGAGGCCGCAAAGCGTGCAGTCGTCGAAGACCAGGAACAACGACTCGAACGCGAGAACAAGCAGCTGCATGCGCGGGTAGCCGAGCTTGAAATGGCGCGGCGCCTCGACCGCGACGCGTATGGGCAGGTCGAGACCACGCTCGGTGACCTGCAATCGCAGCTGGCGCGACAAAGCGACGACCTGGCCTTCTATCGCAGCATCGTCGCGCCGGCTGACGGCATCCAGGGCCTGCGCATCCAGCGCTTCGAGGTTCTGCCGGGTGTCGCGCCGCGCGAGGTGCAGATCAAGCTCACGCTCGTCCAGGCGATGCGGCACGAAAGCATCGCTGCGGGCCTCGCCCAGATCACGTTGCTCGGGGTCAAGGACGACGTGCCAGCCCGCTTTTCCGTCGGCGACCTGCTCGGCAAGCCGCGGGCAGAACTCCCGTTCTCGTTTCGATATTTCCAGACGATCGAGCAGACTGTCGTCCTGCCGGAGGGTTTCGAGCCGTTCCAGACCGAAGTCCGGGTGCGTTCGAGCAAGCTCCGCGCGCCGGTGCAGCAGACGTTTACCTGGAAAGTCTCAGGCCAGCCGGTCGCCGCGCTATGAGGCGGGGGATTGGTAAGCTAAAATCCGCCCCCAGATTCGACCGCCTGCGACGACGCACGGAGCATCCATGACAGAAGCCACTGCGCTGAACGAGACGGCCGACGCCACCCTGCTGATCTTTACGGACTCGGCGGCCGCCAAGGTGAGCGAGCTGATCCGCGAGGAAGGCAACCCCAACCTCAAGTTGCGGGTATTCGTCTCCGGTGGCGGCTGCTCCGGCTTCCAGTACGGGTTCACGTTCGACGAGAACGAGGAAGACGGCGATACCTGCGTCGAGAACCAGGGTGTGCGCCTGCTCGTCGACCCGATGAGTTTCCAGTACCTGACCGGCGCCGAGATCGATTATCGCGAAGACCTCGAAGGCGCACAGTTCGTGATCCGCAATCCGAACGCCCAGACCACCTGCGGCTGCGGTTCGTCCTTCTCCGCCTGACGAGCTGAAACGCCGCCGTGCCGCACCGGGTGCCGGACGTCCTTGCGGCGGTGGATCTCGGCTCGAACAGCTTTCACATGATCGTCGCCCGTTACAACCACGGGCAGCTCATCGTGCTCGACCGCCTGCGGGAGATGGTTCGTCTCGCCGCGGGTCTCGATGAACAAGGCCGCCTCAGCCGCGAATCGACGCAGCGCGCGCTGCAATGCCTCGAACGCTTTGGCCAGCGCCTGCGCGACATGCGTGCGGAGAGCGTTCGCGTCGTCGGCACCAACACCCTGCGCAAGGCCAAGCGTCGCGGGGTGTTCCTCGAGCGTGCCCGCGACGCACTCGGTCATCCCATCGAAATCATCTCGGGCGTCGAAGAAGCGCGCCTGATCCATCTCGGCGTCGCGCACACGACGCCGAACGAAGGCGGTCACCGCCTCGTCGTCGACATCGGCGGCGGCAGCACCGAACTCATCATCGGCGAGGGTCTCTCGGCCAAGCGACTCGAGAGCCTGTACATGGGTTGCGTCAGCTTCAGCGCGCGCTTTTTTGCCGACGGCGAGATCACCGAAAAGCGCATGAAGCGTGCGCGCACCGCCGCGCACCTGGAACTCGAGCCGGTCATCAATCGCTTCAAGCGTTCCGAGTGGGACATCGCGTATGGCGCCTCCGGCACTTTGCGCGCCGTGGCCGACACGCTGCAGGCGCGCGAGCCGGCGGCGACGCATGTCGACCGGGCGGGTCTCGAGTGGCTGTTGCAGGAAACGTTGCGCGCCGGCCAGACTTCGCGGCTCAGACTGCCGGGCCTGTCGCCCGAGCGGCTGGAGGTGCTGCCGGGCGGCCTCGCCATCCTGCTCGAGGTGTTCGACCGGCTCGGCATCGACACGATGCGGATTGCAGACGGAGCGCTGCGTGAAGGATTGCTGTATGACCTGCTCGGGCGTCTCACCGACGAAGACGCACGAGTGCGCAGCGTGCGCGCGATGGAAGGGCGCTTCCACGTCGATACCGCGCAGGCAGATCGCATCGAGGCGACTGCGCTCGCCTTCCTGCGGCAGGCGCGTGACGACTGGGGCCTGGACGATCCGCTCGCCGAACCGATGCTCGGCTGGGCGGCGCGCCTGCACGAGGTCGGGCTCGACATCGCGCATTCGCAGTATCAGCGGCACGGCGCCTACCTGCTGCAGCATGCGGACTTGCCCGGCTTTCCGAGCCACGAGCAGCAACTGCTCGCGGCCATCGTCGGTGGTCACCGGCGCAAGCTGCTGCTGACCGCGCTCGACGACCTGATGCCGCCCTGGCACCTGAAGGCGTTGTACCTGATCGTGCTGTTGCGGCTCGCGGTGCTGCTGCACCGCGGGCGCGGGCCGCGTTCGCTGCCCGACATCCGGCTGGCGGCAAAGGGAAAAAGCGTGGAGCTGACGTTTCCGCGCGGCTGGCTCGACGAGCATCCGCTCACCGCCATCGATCTCGAGCAGGAAGCCGGTTACCTCGAAGCCGCCGGCGTCAGGCTCAAGCTGGCTGCTTGATCAGCGGCTCGCGACCCGGGTGACGGCGCCCTGGCCGCTGGTGAGCTGCAGTTTCGCGAACTCGGATTCGCTCTGGCTGCGGAATTCCGCCAGGTAACCCGCCGGAATCTCCGTGCGCGGCATCGGGATCGTGGCCGGGTTCTTGTGCACGCCTTTGACCCGGTACTCGTAGTGCAGGTGCGGACCCGTGGCCGCGCCGGTCATGCCGACGTAACCGATGATGTCGCCCTGCTTCACGCTGCGGCCGACGCGCGCCGACTTGCCGAAGCGCGACATGTGGCCGTAGACCGTGCTGATGCCCTTGCCGTGATCGATGGTCACGACGTTGCCGTACCCGCCCTTGCGACCGGCAAACTGGATGCGGCCATCGCCGGCCGCCCAGATGGGCGTGCCCGTCGACGCGGCGTAATCGACGCCCTTGTGGGCGCGCACGACGCCGCTGATCGGGTGCTTGCGGCGCGGATTGAAGACCGAGCTCACGCGCGTGAAGTCGAGCGGCGCGCGCAGGAAAGCCTTGCGCATGCCCTTGCCTTCGGGCGTGAAGTAACCCTGCACCTCGCCGTCCTGCGACTGGAACCACACGGCCCGGTGCGTCTTGCCCTGGTTGACGAATTCGGCCGCGAGCACGCGCCCATCGTTCACGTATTCGCCGTCCTGGAACTTCTGCTCGTACAGCACGCTGAATGCGTCACCCTCGCGCAGGTCGAGCGCGAAGTCGATGTCCCAGCCGAAGATCTGGTTGGCGAGCGTCATGATCGTCTCGGCCGACATGCCGGCTTGCTGGCCAGCCGCGAAGAGCGAGGAGGTGATCTGCGCGCTGCGGCCGACGATCTCGGTCTCGAGCGGGTTCTCGATGTAATTCACGGCAAAGCCGTCGTCCGAACGCGCGACCGACAGCGTCAGCGTGTTGCTGATCTGGCGGTTCAGCGACTGCAGCGCGCCGTCGACGTGGGTGAACGTGATGGTGTCGCCCGGCCGCACGATATCCAGCGCGCGGCGGACTTCCGGACGCTGGCGCAGCTCGGCGAGCGCCGCCATGTCGATGCCGACGGAACGGAAGATCTGGTCGAGCGTGTCATTGCGCTGGACCGTGTATTCGACGTTCGCCGGGAAGTCTTCGTCGATGGCCGTCACGGTGGTGGGCTCGGCCGACCGCGAGGCCACGAGCGCCGTCAGGTCGACCGACGTCGGGGCTTCCTGGCGTGGCCAGGAAGCGAGCGCAAGGATGCCGGCGACCGCGGCGACCAGCGGCAGGCTGGTTCCGGCCAGCCTGCGCCGGCGCGTGGACCCACCGACCCGGTCCGACGCTTGCGTGCGCGCCGGCATTGGAAAATCAGACGGTTGCAATGGTCACCCCCATTGAGCAAGGCCGGTAAAGTAGTTGCGCGGGCGCCACGAGTCAACCGTTGCGCAGCCACTTTTCTCAACTTGTACAGAGTCTTGCGGAGAAGATGTACGGACTGTGACGGCCCTCACCTTGTCCGTGACGTTGCCTGCACGAGCAGCAACCCCTACAGTCCCGCGCCTTGCACTGCGATACCGCCTGGAGCGTGCCGATCGATGCTGCCTGCCGACCAACAACTGGCCGAACTGCGCCGCGGCGCTGCCGAGGTGCTGCTGGAGGCCGACCTGCTGAAGAAGCTGGCTCGCGGCAAGCCTCTCCGGGTCAAGGCGGGATTCGACCCGACGGCGCCGGACCTGCACCTCGGCCACACGGTGCTGATCAACCGGATGGCCATGTTCCAGCGCCTCGGTCACGACGTCATCTTCCTGATCGGCGATTTCACGGGACTGATCGGTGACCCGACCGGGCGTAACGCCACCCGGCCGCCCCTGACGCCCGACGAAATCAAGGCGAACGCCGAGACTTACCAGGCCCAGATTTTCAAGATCCTGGACCCGGCGCTCACCCGCGTCGAGTTCAATTCGACCTGGATGAACGCCATGGGTTCGGCGGGCATGATCCAGCTGGCGGCGAAGCACACCGTGGCCCGTATGCTCGAGCGCGACGATTTCTCGAAGCGCTATAAGTCCGGCCAGGCGATCGCCATTCACGAATTCCTGTACCCGCTCGTGCAGGGCTACGACTCGGTGGCCCTGCGGGCCGACGTCGAACTCGGTGGCACCGACCAGAAATTCAACCTGCTCGTGGGCCGGCAGCTGCAGGAGGCGTACGGCCAGGAGCCGCAGGTCGTGCTGACGATGCCGCTGCTGGAGGGACTCGACGGCGTCAACAAGATGTCGAAATCACTCGGCAACTACATCGGCATTGCCGAGCCCGCCGACCAGATGTTCGGCAAGCTGATGTCGGTCTCCGACGACCTGATGTGGCGCTGGTTCGACCTGCTGTCGTTCCGCACCAATGCCGAGATCGGACGGCTGAAACAGGCGTGCGCAGGCGGCGCCAACCCCCGGGACGCAAAGTTCGAGCTGGGCGTGGAAATCGTCGATCGGTTCCACGGGCCTGGGGCGGGCAACCGGGCCCGCGACGAATTCATCGCGCGCTTCCAGCAGGGCGCGCTGCCCGAGGAGGTAACCGAGGTCACGCTGCAGGTCGGTGCCGAGGGCATGGGCCTCGCGCACGTACTCAAAGCCGCGCAGCTGGTGCCGAGCACGAGCGAAGCCATGCGGCAAGTCAAGCAGGGTGCCGTGCGCGTGGACGGCGAGCGCGTGGAAGATGCGGCGCGCAGGTTTGCCGCAGGAAATACGCATGTTTTCCAGGTCGGCAAGCGTCGCCTCGCACGCGTCACGCTCGCAATTTCGCCCGGTTCCTGAGGTTGACCGGAAGGGCGTACGCTGGGTCTGCGCAGGCGCGGAAAAAATATCTGCCGCAAGTGTTGACGACCCTTCGTTCAGAGCTATACTTCGCGCCCCTCCGCAGTCACCCAGCCTCCGGGCTTCGGTGACCAGCTGAAAAAACCCGACGAAAAAACATTTCGAAGGTGTTGACAGCAACGGAAACAGCCGCATAATAGGCGGCTCACCTCGGCTGGTTCCGAGGGCGTTCTTTAAAAATCGAAACAGGTAATTTGTGTGGGGACTCGCGTCGATCGTTTGTGAGT
>CAVOWK010000008.1:0-67500 GCA_963700045.1 uncultured Gammaproteobacteria bacterium | reverse complement strand
TTTGAGGGTCGACAGAGAGTAGGGCGGGACACGTGTAATCCTGTCTGAAGATGGGGGGACCATCCTCCAAGGCTAAATACTACCTACCGACCGATAGTGAACCAGTACCGTGAGGGAAAGGCGAAAAGAACCCCGGAGAGGGGAGTGAAATAGAACCTGAAACCGCGTACGTACAAGCAGTCGGAGCCCCGCAAGGGGTGACGGCGTACCTTTTGTATAATGGGTCAGCGAGTTATTTTCAGTGGCGAGCCTAACCGAATAGGGGAGGCGTAGGGAAACCGAGTCCTAAATGGGCGTTTTAGTCGCTGGGAATAGACCCGAAGCCGGTCGATCTATCCATGTCCAGGGTGAAGGCAGGGTAATACCTACTGGAGGCCCGAACGCTCTACTGTTGCAAAAGTAGGCGATGAGGTGTGGATAGGAGTGAAAGGCTAATCAAGGCCGGCGATAGCTGGTTCTCCCCGAAAGCTATTTAGGTAGTGCCTCGTGTAGGACTCCTGGGGGTAGAGCACTGTTTAGGCTAGCGGGCCATCCCGGCTTAGCAAACCTATGCAAACTCCGAATACCAGGAAGTCAACGCACGGGAGACACACGGCGGGTGCTAACGTCCGTCGTGAAGAGGGAAATAACCCAGACCGCCAGCTAAGGCCCCCAATTCATGGCTAAGTGGTGAACGATGTGGGAAGGCATAGACAGCCAGGAGGTTGGCTTAGAAGCAGCCATCCTTTAAAGAAAGCGTAATAGCTCACTGGTCTAGTCGGCCTGCGCGGAAGATATAACGGGGCTCAAGCCATGAGCCGAAGCTGCGGATCCATCCGTAAGGGTGGGTGGTAGGGGAGCGTTCTGTAAGCCTGCGAAGGTGCACTGCGAGGTGTGCTGGAGGTATCAGAAGTGCGAATGCTGACATGAGTAACGTTAATGCGAGTGAAAAACTCGCACGCCGTAAACCCAAGGTTTCCTGCTCAACGTTAATCGGAGCAGGGTGAGTCGGTACCTAAGGCGAGGCCGAAAGGCGTAGTCGATGGAAAACGGGTCAATATTCCCGTACCTGGTGTTGCTGCGATGGGGTGACGGAGAAGGCTACAGCAGCCGGAGAAGTCCGGTTTAAGCAAGTAGGAAGGACCGCCAGGCAAATCCGGTGGTTCAATTCCGAGATGTGATGACGAGGTCCCACGTGGACTGAAGTGCTCGATGCCACGCTTCCAGGAAAAGCCTCTAAGCTTCAGGTAACAACAGACCGTACCGCAAACCGACACTGGTGGGTGGGCAGACAATCTGCTAAGGCGCTTGAGAGAACTCGGGTTAAGGAACTCTGCAAATTGATACCGTAACTTCGGAAGAAGGTATGCCTTCGATCGTGAAAGGACTTGCTCCTGGAGCGAATGAAGGTCGCAGGTAATCGGTGGCTGCAACTGTTTATCAAAAACACAGCACTCTGCTAACACGAAAGTGGATGTATAGGGTGTGACTCCTGCCCGGTGCCGGAAGGTTAAGTGATGGGGTCAGCCGCAAGGCGAAGCTCTTGATCGAAGCCCCGGTAAACGGCGGCCGTAACTATAACGGTCCTAAGGTAGCGAAATTCCTTGTCGGGTAAGTTCCGACCTGCACGAATGGAGTAATGATAGCCACACTGTCTCGACCCGAGACTCAGTGAAGTTGAAATCGCTGTGAAGATGCGGCGTACCCGCGGCAAGACGGAAAGACCCCGTGAACCTTTACTATAGCTTTACACTGAATTTTGAACCTTTCTGTGTAGGATAGGTGGGAGGCTGCGAAGTGTGGACGCTAGTTCGCATGGAGCCAACCTTGAAATACCACCCTGAAATGTTCGGACTTCTAACCTAGGCCCGTAATCCGGGTCGGGGACCGTGTATGGTGGGTAGTTTGACTGGGGCGGTCTCCTCCCAAAGAGTAACGGAGGAGTGCAAAGGTACGCTCAGCGCGGTCGGTCATCGCGCTCTAGAGTGCAAAGGCATAAGCGTGCTTAACTGCGAGACGGACAGGTCGAGCAGATACGAAAGTAGGTCTTAGTGATCCGGTGGTTCTGTATGGAAGGGCCATCGCTTAACGGATAAAAGGTACTCCGGGGATAACAGGCTTATTCCTCCCAAGAGTCCACATCGACGGAGGAGTTTGGCACCTCGATGTCGGCTCATCACATCCTGGGGCTGTAGCAGGTCCCAAGGGTATGGCTGTTCGCCATTTAAAGTGGTACGCGAGCTGGGTTCAGAACGTCGTGAGACAGTTCGGTCCCTATCTGCCGTGGGCGTTGGAGAATTGAGGGTGAGCTGCTCCTAGTACGAGAGGACCGGAGTGGACGTATCTCTGGTGTTCCGGTTGTCACGCCAGTGGCACTGCCGGGTAGCTATATACGGACGGGATAACCGCTGAAAGCATCTAAGCGGGAAGCCCCCCCCAAGATTAGTTCTCCCTAGACTCTCGAAGTCTCTAAAGGGCCGTCGAAGACTACGACGTTGATAGGCTGGGTGTGTACGTGCAGTAATGCATTTAGCTAACCAGTACTAATTGCCCGTGCGGCTTGACCATATAACACCCAATCGGTCTGGAACCTGGTTCCGAACCCTTGGCGTGTGACTGAAGATCATCAGCGACTGTTATCGCTTCGAAAGCGACACGCTCGCGTCATACCCCGATTCGAATTCTGTGCCCGCGCGCAAGCGCGGTGCATGAGCCGGTTTGCCTGGCGGCCATAGCGAGCGGGAACCACCCGATCCCTTTCCGAACTCGGAAGTGAAAACGCTCTGCGCCGATGGTAGTTTGGTCTTCGACCATGCAAGAGTAGGTCACTGCCAGGCTCTCAAACAAAACCCCCGACAGGGCAACCTGCCGGGGGTTTTTCTTTTTCAGACCTTTCACCCGGTGCGGATTCCACTCGAGTCGTCACGCCAGTCACGCCTCGAGCGCGCGGAGCTTGCGGTAAAGCGTGCATTCGCGGCCATGCGGTGCCGCCGACCGTGCTGCAGCGCCATAAACGTGCAGATTGAATGCATCGCAGGCACACTCCGGCCTCGGGTAACGGGCTTGGGAACAAGAAAGGGGAGCCGGTGCACCCAGAGACGACGGCGTCCGTCGGACTACGTGCGGAAGCGCTGCTGCAGATCCTCGAGGTCACGCGCAAGCTCGCCGCCCCGTTCGAATTGGCCGAAGTGCTTGCCGAAATCGGCGAGGCTGCGCGCAGCGTGCTGCGGGGCGAACGAGCCACTGTCTGGCTGTTCGAGCCCGAGCAGGGCGTGCTCGTTCTCACCGGTGGACCGCCGGGTGCCCCGCCCATTCGTGCCAGCCTGTCGCAGGGCGTTCTCGGGCTGACGGCCCGCTCGCGCCAGGTCATCAACGTTCCGGACTGCAGATGCGAACCGCTGTTCGATCCGGCCGTCGACCTCGACGTCGACAACGACGTTCGCTGCATGCTGTCGGTGCCGCTCGTCGAGCGTTCCCAGCTGGTTGGCGTGCTGCAGGTCGTCGACAGCGAAAAAGGCGCCTTTTCCACCGAAGACGAGCGCATAGCCGAGACGCTCGCGGCGCAGTGCGTGGTCTTCATCCAGCGCGAGCGCATGTCGCGGTCCCTGGCGCAGGCCGAAAAACTGGACCGCGAGATCAAGCTCGCGCGCGAGATCCAGATGAGCACGCTGCCGTCGGAGATGCCGCGGCTTGCGGATTACGACATGGCCGGGCAGTTCTGCCCTGCAGACCAGACTGGCGGCGACACGTTCGACCTGGTGCCGCTCGACGAGCGGCGACTTTTCCTGTTGCTTGGCGATGCGAGCGGTCATGGCATCGGGCCGGCACTCAGCGCCACGCAGATGACCGGCATGCTGCGCGTCGCGTTGCGGCTCGGCGCCGATCTCGACGCGATCTTCGCCCAGGTCAACAACCAGCTGGTCGAGGACCTGCCGGAAGAGCACTTCGTCACGGCGTTTTTCGGCGTGCTCGACACGGTCGCGCACAAGGTTGATTACCACGCCGCGGGCCAGGGTCCGCTGCTGCATTTCCAGGCCGCGACCGGCGCCTGCCGCTGGCTTTCGCCGACGACATTTCCGCTCGGGTTCATGAAGTTTCCCGAGGTCGATCCGCCGCACCAGATCGAGCTCGCGCCGGGCGACATCCTCGGCCTGATCACCGACGGCGTGTTCGAATGCGAGAACCCGGCAGGCACGATGTTCGGCACGGCAGGCGTCGAGCAGGTGCTGCGCACGCGCCACGAGGGCTCGATGTCCGACCTGCTTGCGCGGCTGCTGCAGGCGGTGCACGTGTTTGCCGACGGCCATCCGCAGGGCGACGACATCACGATCGTGCTGCTCGCACGCCGCGGCGAGACGGCCGGCCGCACTACGATTCAGCGCTACTTCCCGCGCTCGCTGGATTCGCTCGAGGGCATCTTCCGATTCGTCGGCGATTTCATCGCGGCACGCTCGCTCGACACGGAACTGCACATGCCGGTGTGCTTCATCATCGAGGAGTTGTTCACGAATTTCATGAAGTACAACGCGGAGAGCACGCACGACATTTCCTTGAGCCTCGGCCACACGCCCGAGCAGCTCACCGTGCGGATCACCGCTTTCGACGTCGACTCGTTCGATGTCACCCACGCGCCCACGGTGGACACGACCAGGCCGCTGTCGGAGCGCCAGGCGGGCGGGCTCGGACTGCACCTGGTGCAGCAGATGGCGGACACGCTGCAGTACGAGTATGCGGAGCGCCGCAGCACGATCACGTTTACCAAGTTGCTCGAGGCAGGGTGAGACTGGATGTTCGAGATTCGATTGGGCGAGCAGGGCGAAGTCATCATGACCGGGCGGCTGGATGCGGCCCAGTGCGACAAAGCGCTGCAGTTCATGGATGGCATCGCTGCACCGCGCGTGGTCGACCTGGCCGGACTCGACTACGTGTCCAGCGCCGGTCTCGGCGTCCTGCTCAAGACACAGAAGCGCGTGATGGCGTCGGGGCAGGGCCTGCGGCTCATCAATGCCAACAAGCACATCCGCGACATCTTCAAGTACGCGGGGTTCGACCGGATCTTCGAAATCGTCCCGGCCGGCAGTTAGCAGCCGATGGACAGGTTTCCTGACCAACTTTCCGGACGTCCGTCGGTATTTATGAACGACGAGAGCGACAGCGCACTGGTCAGGCGTACGTGCAGCGGGGAGCCGCGGGCCTTTGAAGCCCTGGTCCGGCGGCACGAGAAGACGGTCTTCAACGCGGCGTTGCGCATGCTGCACGATCGCGAAGAGGCCCGGGACGTCTCGCAGACGGTGTTCCTCAAGGTGTACGAGCACCTGGGCGAGTACGACCCGTCGCACAAGTTCTACAGCTGGATCTACCGGATTGCGCTCAATGAATCGATCAAGTCCCTGCAGCGCCGGAAGCCCACCGCGGCTCTCGATTTCGAGACGCCCGATGGCACGCCCGGCCCCGAGGGCGTCTTCGACCAGCGCCAGCTCAGCGACGGCATGGCGGCTGCGATCATGAGTCTCCGTACCGAATACCGCGCCGTGATCGTGCTGCGGCACTTCATGGACTGCAGCTACGAAGACATGGCTGCCATCCTCGAACTGCCTGAGAAGACCGTCAAATCGCGCCTGTTCAGCGCCCGCCAGCTGCTCAGGACGGCGATGGAAACCAGGGGATGGGCGTCGGAATGACCGGCCAGGACACCACGCTCGAACTGATCAACGCCGAAATCGACGGCGTGCTCACCGGCGCGCAGCGTGCCGAGCTCAACCGCTTGCTGCTCGCCGATCCGTCCGTGCGCGCGCTGCGCGACGGCTTGATGCAGACCTGCCGCGCACTCGATGAGATGCCGCGGGCAGAAATCCCTGCGGGCCTGCACGAGGCCATCGTGTCGGGCCTGCCCGTGGCCGCGCCGAAATCCCACGGACTCAACCGCGCTGCCTTCACCAGCCGTCCGCTGCTGCGTTATGCCGCTGCCTTCGGCGGCGGTCTGCTGGTCAGCGCGCTGGCCTTTCAGTTCGGCAAACTCGACTCGACGGAGTTCGGCGCTGGGCAGCTTGCTGGCACGATCGCCGATGCCACGCATGCCGAGGCGCGGATGATCGTAAACCTCGACCAGGTCCGCGGCTCGATCACGCTCACGGGTGCGGCCGATTCGCCGCAGGTCGTGACGTCGCTCAAGTCCAGTCAGCCGGTTTCGATCGTCACGCGCTTGCATGAAGGCGGCTGGGTAGAAGTGCAGGTCGTCGACGATACGACGGAAAAAGTGTTGCAGCGCGGCAACCTGCGCATCGGCTCGGGGCACTGAATCGGGAAGCTGATCTTTTTGGGCCGTCGCCAACTTTAGGCGGCGAGCGTGGTACTTGAAGTTGTAGTTCAACAAACAACGCCCGGACTTCCGGGCTACTGCAGGGGAAGAGACTCATGGCCAATCAAGGGAATTCGCGGAAGTTCTGGGTCGCCGGCGGCGCGCTCGCCGTGATCGGCGTGGTGGGCATGATTGCCCTCGACTATCCGCCTGCCAGCGAAGACGCGTCGGGCACGATCGTCCCGGCCAAGCGTTTCCGCGCGGACGGCGGCGGGGCAACGATCCTCGGTGATTCGACGGCGACGCAGTCGGGCGTGAACATCGCGAATGGAGTTAACGGCGCGGCCGGTGCTGCTGGCGCGGCCGGTGCTGCTGGCGCGGCCGGTGCGGCTGGCGCGGCCGGTGCAGCTGGCGCTGCGGGCATGGCGGCTGGTGCTGCCGGTGCGGCCGGCGCGGCTGGCTGGCGGCCGGTGCTGCTGGTGCGGCCGGTGCAGCTGGCGCGGCCGGTGCAGCTGGCGCTGCGGGCATGGCGGCTGGTGCTGCCGGTGCGGCGGGCGCGGCTGCTGGCATGGCGGCTGGTGCTGCCGGTGCGGCTGGTGCGGCTGGTGCTGCCGGTGCGGCAAGGGTGCTGCTGGTGCTGCTGGTGCTGCTGGTGCAGCCGGTGCGGCAGGCGCTGCCGGTGCTAAGGGTGCTGCCGGTGCTGCTGGTGCTGCTGGTGCAGCCGGTGCGGCAGGCGCTGCCGGTGCTAAGGGTGCTGCTGGCGCGGCCGGTGCCGCTGGCGCGGCAGGCGCGGCGGGGGCTGCCGGTGCTAAGGGTGCTGCTGGCGCGGCCGGTGCCGCTGGCGCGCGGCGCGCCGGTGCCGCTGGCGCAGCCGGTGCCGCTGGCGCAGCGGGTGCGGCCGGTGCGGCTGGCGCGGCAGGTGCGGCTGGCGCGGCCGGTGCGGCTGGCGCGGCAGGTGCTGCTGGCGCCTCCGGTGCATCCAAGCATTGAGTCTGGTGCCCTGCATTCCGCAGGGCTGACGTGATCGAGAGCGGGCCCTTCCTCGGGAAGGGTCCGCTTTTTTCATTTCGGGGGCGTGCGCGCGGAGTCGCGCCGCAATGGGGGCGGCGGTCATGAGAACACTAACGCGCCGGATGCGGGGGCATCTTGCGCTGGCTGCCTCCGTCGTCATGGCGGCCCTCGCCTGTGCGGGGCAGACGTTGGCTCAGGACCTCAAGATCGTCGAGACCGACGAGCTCCAGGTCGTCTACTTCGATCCGTCGGGTACGTCTCTCGCGCCCTATGTCACCCAGAGTTTTCTGAACAGCCTCAACGCGCAGAAGAAACTGTTCGGCTACCAGCCGGACGGCAAGGTTTCGATCCTGTTGCAGGACTTCGGCGACCGCGGCAATGCAACCGCGATCCTCGGCGCGCCCCGCAATCGCATCTTCATCGACGTGGCACCGCCCGTGCTGTCGTTCGAAACCTTCAGCCCGGGCGAGCGTGTCTACACGCTGTCGAACCACGAGCTGGTGCACACCGTCGTCGGCGACCAGGCGAGTGGCGCGGACAAGACGGCGCGCCGCTGGCTGGGCGGCAAGGTCGCGCCCTCTGCAGAACACCCCGAAACCATTCTCTACAACTACCTCACCAACCCGCGAGCCTCCACGCCGCGCTGGTACCAGGAAGGCAGTGCCGTCTTCATGGAGACCTGGTATGGCGGCGGACTCGGTCGTGCGCAGGGCGGCTATGACGAAATGGTTTTCCGCGCGATGGTGCGCGACCAGGCCACCTTCTATGACCCGTTGGGTCTCGTCTCCAAGGGCACCGAAGTGGATTTTCAGTCCGGCGCGAATGCGTACCTCTACGGCACGCGCTTCATGAGTTACCTCGCGCTGCAGTACACGCCCGAGAAACTGATTGACTGGCTGCGGCGCGCGGACGGCACCGAAAGCTATTACGTGCGCGATTTCGAGCGCGTCTACGGCAAGCCGCTGACGGAGGCCTGGCAGGACTGGATCCGCTGGGAGCACGAGTTCCAGGAAGCCAACCTGAAGTCCGTGCGCGAGCACCCGATCACGCCGTACAAGGAAATCGCGCGCCGCGGGCTCGGCGCGATCTCGCGTTCGTACCTGAGCCAGGACCAGACCAGGCTGTATGCAGCGGTTCGCTACGCCGGCCGCGTGCCGCACCTGGTCAGCATCGACGTGGCGACGGGTGCGGTCACCGAACTCGCCGAAATCGAAGGGGCCGTTTCGTATCGTGTTGCGTCGCTCGCCTACGATCCGCAGGGCGAGAAGCTGTTCTACACGACCGACAACCTCACCTATCGCAACCTCAACGAGTACGACCTCAAGACTGGCGCGACGCGCGAACTGTTTTCAGCGGCTCGCATCGGCGATCTCGCCTACAACCCGGTGGACCGTTCGCTCTGGGGCCTGCGCACCAACAACGGCTTCGTGATGGTGGTGCGCATCCCATATCCCTACAAGGAATGGCAGACCCTCCACGTCTATCCGTTCGGTGAAGTGCCGTTCGACCTCGACGTCTCGCCGGATGGCAAGCTCGTGTCGCTGTCGATGGCGGCCCCCGACGTCGAGCGCTCCGGTGTGCAGGTGATGCAACTGCGCGTGATGAGCGCCGAGAAGCTGATGGCGGGCGACCCGACGCCATTGCACAAGTTCGAACTTGGCACCGCGCTGCCCGAAGGCTTCACGTTTTCTCCCGACGGCCGCTACCTGTACGGCAGCTCGTATTACACCGGAGTGTCCAACATCTACCGGTACGAACTCGCCACGGAAAAACTCGAGGCATTGAGCAACGCGGAAGTCGGCTTCTTCCGGCCGCTGCTGCTCGACGACAAACGGTTGATCGTCTTTCACTACGCGGCCGAGGGATTCGTGCCGGCGACCATCGAGCCCCAGCCCACCGAGGACCTCAGTGCGATCCGCTTCCTCGGCGAGGCGATCGCCACGACGCACCCCATCGTGCAGCTGTGGGGCGCCGGTCCGCCGAGCCAGGTGGATTACCAGGCGAGCGTCCGTCGCGACGCGCCCTACCATCCGCAGCGCGAGATGTCGCTCGAATCGCTGGTTCCGATCGTCGAGGGTTACAAGGACTCGGTGGCCTTCGGCGCCTTCGCGCGATTCAGTGACCCGATCGGCTTCGACAACGTGAACCTCACGGTCAGCTACAGCCCGGACGACGAGTTGGAGTCCGACGAGCGACTGCACGCGTCGCTGGTCTACAGGCACTACCTGTGGACTGCGGGCCTGCGCTGGAATCCAGCCGATTTCTTCGACTTGTTCGGTCCGACCAAGCGCAGCCACAAGGGGTACAGCGGCTTCGTCTCCTACGAGCATCCGCTGCTCTACGAGCCGCCGGAGACGCTGAACCTGGTTGCCAAGGTCGCTTATTTCGGCGAGCTCGACACGCTGCCCGGCTTCCAGAACGTCGAGTCCCCGACCGACCAGCTCGGCGAGGCGGAGATAGGACTGGTCTACCGGTTTCCGCGCTCTTCCGTCGGCAGCGTCGATGACGAGACCGGCATCCTGTGGTCGATCCTTACCCACGCCTACCATGCTCAAAGCGACATCACGCCGAGCCTGTTCGGCACCTTCGACATCGGCTGGCCGCTGCCTTTCGACCACACCTCGGTCTGGATCCGCACCGGCGCCGGCGTGGCGTCGGGCGAGGTCGAGGATCCGCTGGCCAATGCCTACTTCGGCGGGTTCCGCAACAACTACGTCGACAATGGCGAGGCCCAGCGCTATCGGGAATTGCTCAGCATGCCGGGGTTCGAGATCGACGCGCTGAACGGGCGTTCCTTCGTCAAAGGCATGCTTGAACTGAACCTGCCCCCGATCCGATTCGAGGCCCTGGGCAGCCCCGGCTTCTATGGCAGCTGGATCCGTTCGGCCCTCTTCAGCACCGCGCTCGTGACCAACCCCGACTCGCCGCGGGACAAGGTCGAGGCGTTCAATGTCGGCGTGCAGTTCGACCTGCAGTTGCACGTCCTCAACCGACTGCCGATGATGCTGTCCCTGGGCTATGCCAGGGGATTCGAAGGTGACGGCCAGGGTGAGGACGAGATCATGCTGTCGCTCAAGGTGCTCTGAGGCGCCCATCACTGCGTCGGGGCTCGCCGCGCATGATCCTGCAGTGGATCCTCCGCGGCACGATGGCGCTGCTGCCCGTGCTCGTGTTCCTGGGCGCCCTGATCTATTTCGACAGCTTCAAGGTCGTGCGCGCGAAGGCGATCATGATCGCCGCCGCGGCCGGCATGCTCGCCGCGTTTGCCGGCTACTGGATCAACGGCTTCCTGCTCGATCGCATCGACATCGGCTACGTGCCGTATTCGCGCTGGATCTCGCCGTGGCTCGAGGAGTCGCTCAAGGCCGCGCTGATCGTCTACCTGATCCGCACCCGCCGCGTCGGCATGCTGGTGGATGCCGCGATCTACGGATTCGCCGTCGGGACGGGATTCGCCCTGTTCGAGAACCTTTATTTCCTGATGATGCGGCCCGAAACGCATCCTGCGGTACAGGTCATCCGCGGCTTCGGCACGGCAATCATGCACGGCGGCGCCACCGCCGTGTTCGCCATCGTCGCGGTGTCGCAGGCCGAACGCTTCCCCGACAGGTGGCTGCGTGTCTTCCTGCCCGGCCTGGTCGGCGCCGTGATCCTGCACGGTGTCTACAACACGCTGCTGGTGCGTCCGGTGTTCGCGACCCTGGGCGTGCTCATGCTGCTGCCGCCGCTCATTTACTTCGCGTTCGAGAACAGCGAAAAAGCGCTGCGGGACTGGCTCGAGTCGGACCTCGACTCCGACGTGCAGCTGATCGAGACGATCAACGCCGGCGAGTTCCTCGATTCGCACGCCGGGCGCTACGTGCACTCGCTGCAGGACAAGTTCGACGGCCCGGTTCTCGCGGACATGCTGTGTTACCTGCGCCTGCACTGCGAACTCGCCTTGCGTGCCAAGGGTGTGCTGATGCTGCGGGAAAGCGGCTTCGACGAGCCGCCGTTCGACGACGAGCTGAAGGCGCAGATCGAAGAATTGCGCTATCTCGAGCGCAGCCTCGGGAAATCCGGGCAGCTCGCGCTGCGTCCCATCCTCATGGCGACGGGCAAGGACCTCTGGCAGCTGCAGTGGCTGCAGCATTGACCATGCCGCGCTGACAACGAGCGGAACCGGTGCCCGGCGGCCGGCTCACCCGCGGCCGCTGGCGTTCTTCTTCGCGTCGAGCTCCGCCCACCGCTCGAACGCAACCTCCAGTGCCTGCTCGATTGCCGTCGCACGAGCGGCGTCCTTGCGCATCTGCTCGCCGCCTCGCCTGTGGTACTCGGGCCCGCTCATCGCCCCGGTCAACGCGCGCTGTTCGGCTTCGAGCGCTTCGATCTGCAGCGGCAACTGCTCCAGCTCCCGGGTTTCCTTGTAGCTCATCTTCACTGGCGTCTTCTTCGCCACCTCGCCCGCGGGCCTTCCCTCTCCGGCCCTGGCGGGAGAGGGCTGGGGCGACGGGTCTTGCTCGTCCGCCGTCGTGGGCAGCGCGGGGCGTTGCCGCAGCCAGTCGCTGTAGCCGCCCACGTATTCGCGCCAGCGGCCGTCGCCCAGCGGCGCAAGTACCTGGGTCACCACGTTGTCGAGGAACGTGCGGTCATGGCTCACCAGCAGCAACGTGCCGGAGTAGTCCTGCAGCGTCTGCTCCAGCAGCTCCAGCGATTCGATGTCGAGGTCGTTGGTGGGTTCGTCCATGACCAGCACGTTCGCCGGCCGTGCGAAGAGCCGTGCCAGCAGCAGACGGTTGCGCTCGCCACCGGAGAGCATGCGTACGGGGGATTCCGCGCGTTGCGCCGGAAACAGGAAATCGCCGAGATAACTGATCACGTGCCGGCGCTGCTCGCCTTCGCCGACCCAGTCGGAGTTGGGGCTGACGGTGCCGGCCACCGTGGCATCGAGATCGAGCTGCGCGCGCAACTGGTCGAAGTAGGCGACGCTGACCTGCGAGCCGAACCGGACTTCGCCAGCGTCGGGTTCCAGCGTGCCCAGAATGAGCTTGAGCAGCGTCGACTTGCCGGCGCCGTTCGGGCCGATGAGTCCGAGGCGGTCGCCGCGCATCACCCGCAGATCGAGGTCGCGCACCACGGCTCGACCGTCGAATGCCTTGGTGACGTTGCGTAATTCCGCGACCAGCTTGCCTGAGCGCTCGCCGGAATCCACGTTGAGTTTCACGTTGCCGAGCCGCTCGCGCCGCGCATCGCGCTCGCGCCGCAACTGCTCCAATCGCTTGACGCGGCCTTCGTTGCGAGTGCGTCGCGCCTCGACGCCCTTGCGGATCCAGACTTCTTCCTGCGCCCAGAACTTGTCGAACTTGCGCTTGAGCACGGCTTCCTCGGCCAGTTGCTCCGCCTTGCGCCGCTCGTAAGCGGCGAATTTCCCGGGTACGAACGCAGCATCCCGCGATCGAGCTCGACGATGCGGGTGGCGACCCGGTCGAGGAAGGAGCGGTCGTGAGTGACGACGATGGCTGCCGGGCTGCCCGCGATCAGCAGATCCTCGAGCCGTTCGATGCCGTCGATGTCGAGGTGGTTGGTGGGTTCGTCCAGCAGCATCACGTCGGGCTCGAGGGCAAAGGCACCCGCCAGTGCGGCACGCTTGCGCTCGCCGCCGGAGAGGCCTGCGGTGGTCGCCGTGCCTTCCAGCCCGAAGCGATGCAGGTACTCGACGATTCGCGCGTCCACACGCCAGCGCACACGATCGTCTTCGATCGAGTCCAGCTCGGCCCAGAGTGCAAGGGATTCCCGCAGGCTCGGCGCGGCCGGCAGCTCGGGTTCCTGGCGGATCGATACCACGCGCACTCCGCCGGACTTCTGCAGTTCGCCGTCGTCGAGGGCGATCCGGCCCGCGATCACTTCCAGCAGCGACGACTTGCCGGTGCCGTTGCGGCCGATCAGCCCGATCCGTTCGCCCGGTTCGAGACTGAACTCGGCGCGGTCGAGGAGGGGGTGGGTGCCGAAGGCGAGTTCGGCGTCGATAAGCGTCAGCAGGGGCATGAGGCGCGCGAGCATCGCACAGTGCAGCACGTCCGGACAGGCCAGGCACCGACTGCGTCCGCCCCCTGTCCGCTCGTCTTCGCAGCTGCGCAGTTGCAGCGATTTCTACGCGCAAGCCCTCATGAATTGTTGCGCTGCACGATGTTGTCATCCGGCAGCAGCAGGAGTTTCGCGGGCAGGCCGCGAGCTGGACTCGGAAAAGCCTTCAATTTTTCAGCCGGTGAGCAGTGGGGTGACGTCATGGGCGATCGTCTCGCCCGTCTCGAATCTACTGTCGAGCAACTGCGGTCCACGGTCGAGTCGCTCAAACAACGGATCGACGTCCTGGAAGCGGCGCCTCCTGCTGTTGCGAGCGTCGCGGCCGATGCTCCTGCCGGGTTGCCTGCGCAACCACGGCCGATAGACGAGTCACCTGGCCGGGCGAAGCGGGACCCGTACGATCCGATCGCCGTCCTTTCCCTCGTCGGCCGACTCTTCCTCGTTCTCGCAGGTGGATTTTTTCTGCGTGCGATGACGGAAGCGGGCCTGCTTTCGCCACAGGTCGGCATCGCCCTGGCGTTCGCATACGGGCTGATCTGGCTCGTCCTCGCCGACCGCGCGGGTCGACTTGGACTGGCATCGAGCTCCGTGGTCCATGCGCTTGCCGCGGCCATGGTCATGTTCCCGCTGCTGGTCGAGGCGACGACCCGGTTCAAAGTGCTGACTGGTGAGGGCAGCACCCTGGGCCTGTTGATCCTGACCGTGGCCATGCTGCTCGTCGGGTGGCGCCAGCGCCTGCGCGCCATCGCGTGGGTCGCGATCCTCGCAGCCCTGCCGACCAGCCTCGTGCTGCTGGCCAGGACCGGGGTCATCGTCCCGATCGGCCTTTACCTGATCGTCCTCGGAGTGACGACGCTGTGGCTGGGCTACTCGCGCGGCTGGACGGGGATCCGCTGGCCTGTGGCACTGGTGGCAGACGCGGTCGTCGTTGGTGTGACGTTGCGTGCACTGACTCCAGAACACCTCGACGCGTACCGCATCGCCTTGATGCTGCAATGGTCGCTGCTCGCGGCCTACTTCGTCAGTGTCGCCGTGCGCACGCTAATCCGCGGCCGCAGCATTGCCCTGTTCGAAATCGTGCAAGTGGCGGCCGCGCTGATCATTGCATTCGTCGGGACCATCATGCTGACGCAAGCCACCGGAGTACTGCCGGCTGCGATCGGAGTGATCAGCCTGGCCATTGGGACCGCATGCTACGTCGTGACTTTCGTGTTCATTGAAGGACGCCGGGACTTCGAGCGGAACCAGTACTTCTACTCGTCGCTCGCGCTCGTGCTGGTCGTGGCCGGCCTCGCTCTCGTGGCTCGTGAGCATTGGATTGCCGTGGTATTCGCGGTGTTAGCGGTGATTGCCGCCGGAATGTGGTCTCGCACCGGCCGGCTGTACCTGCTGCTCCATGGCGCGGCCTACGTCGTCGCGGCCAGCGTCGCGTCACAGGCACTGCGATACGGCGCGTGGGCGCTGGCAGTCAACCCCGTCGGGCCCTGGTTGCTACCCAGTGCCGTGATGATCGTCACGCTGTTCGCGGGCGCGCTGTCGGCATGGTTGGCAGCGGCTCGACCTGATCCAGACGGTGGCGTACTGGCCAGCGGGTTGAGGCTCATTGTCGTCGTGGTTCTCGTCTGGGTTGCCTGTGGCGCGGTGATTGGCGTGCTCGCTCCGGTCGCAGCCGGGCTGGCCGATCGCAGCGTGGACCTCGGCGCGCTCGCCACATTGCGCACTGCAGTGCTCGCCGTGGCTGCGCTGGCGATTGCGTGGGCCGGTCGTCAGGCGCGATTCCGCGAGTGGACGTGGCTGGTCTATCCACTCCTGGTCGTGATCGGCCTGAAGATGGTTGCGCAGGACTTCAAGTTCTCGCGACCGGCGACGCTGTTCATCGCGCTGGCGCTCTACGGTGCCGCACTCATCATCGCGCCGCGCCTGCGCCGTGGCGGCGACAAAGCCCGCGTGACCCCGGGCATGGCTCAAGCAGTGGGGGACTGATCCGTGAAATTACCTGAGCAGGTGACGCGTCTCGGCATCGTCATCGCCGCCATCGTGGCAATGGTCCTGTTGCTGCGTTTCGTGATTCTTCCGCCGTCGATGTTCTCGCGCTGAGCCGCATCAGGCGGCCACGGTCGTGCGGGAGATGGCCAAGCCGCTGCACCATGCGGGAGTCGCGGCCTGCCGTGAGTGCCACGAGGAACAGTTCCAGGAACTAAATACGGCGGGCGCCCACCGCAAGGTCGGCTGTGAGAACTGCCACGGTCCCGCGGCTGCCCACGCGACGGACGAGAACGCTCAGCAAGCCGCCCCGGCCGCGCGAACGGGAGTTCTGCCTGGGCTGCCACGCCTACGACGCCGTCACGTCCCAACGGTTTCCCGCAGGTCGACCCCCAGCAGCACAAGCCACGCAAGAAGTGCCTGTCCTGCCACGAGGCGCACGATCCCGTGCCGCCGAAGACGCCGAGGAGTGCGGGGGTTGCCACGGCCGCATCGAGCGCACCAAGGCCTTGTCCACGCATGCGCTGGTGAGTGCTCCAGTTGCCATACGGTCGACGAGCGGCACATGACCGAGCCACGCCGTGGCCCTGCCGACCAAGCCCGACAGCCGCGAGATGTGTGCCCCCTGCCACGTGGCCGGCTCAACGGACCCGGCCGCCTCGAAGGCCATGATCGATCTCGCCAGGCACGGCGGCACCTACATGTGCTGGGAGTGCCACTACCCCCACTTGCCCGAGGGACGCAAATGAACAAGCGCGATTTCCTCAAGGACGCGATCCTCTTCTTCCCGGCCGCGGCAACGCTGCAGGCACTGGCGACCGAGGCCGAGGGGAAGGCGGAACCCGCGAAGACGCCGCCGGACTACGACGCCACAAGGCACTGGTACGGCATGGGCATCGACGTCGACAAGTGCATCGGCTGCAACCGTTGCGTCGAGGCCTGCAAGGCCGAGAACGACGTGCCGGAGGAACCGTTCTTCTTCCGCACGTGGATCGAGCGCTACCAGATTCGCCAGAACGGCGAGACCACCGTCGAGTGCATCAGCACGCGCGCGGGCCGCCGGAACAGGCGGCGCCCGAGGACCCGACCGTCGTGCGCACGTTCTTCGTGCCGAAGCTGTGCAACCAGTGCGCGCACCCGCCGTGCGTCCAGGTCTGCCCGGTGGGCGCGACTTTCCAGACGCAGGACGGCGTGGTGCTCGTGGACGCGAAGCGCTGCATCGGCTGCCGATACTGCATCCAGGCCTGCCCGTACGGGGCGCGCTACCTGAACCCGAAGACAGGCACCGCGGACAAGTGCACGTTCTGCTACCACCGCATCACCGAGGGCCTGCTGCCAGCCTGTGTCGAAGTCTGCCCGACCGAGGCACGCATCTTCGGCGACCTGAAGGGCAGGGCGGATCGCCTGGTGCGCTTCCATCGCGTCAACCCGATCAGTGTGCTCAAGCCGGACCTCAACACCGAGCCCAAGGTGCTCTACGCCAAGCTCGACGGAGAAGTGCGATGAGCAGCGCCATCCCCGAGAGCCTCTACCAGCAGTTGAGCCACCAGCTCAGCCAGGTGGTCGGGTTCATCTACCCGAATGAAGTAGAGACCCAATGGGCGATCCTGATCGTGGTGTATCCCTACATCACGGGCATCGTCGCCGGCGCCTTCATCCTCGCGTCGCTGGTCAAGGTGTTCAACGTCGTGGAGGTGCAGCCCATCTACCGGCTCGCGCTGCTGACCGCGCTCGCGTTCATGCTGGTGGCGGGATGCCGCTGCAGCTGCACCTGGGGCACCCGGAGCGTGCCTACGAGATATTCATGACGCCGCAGCCGACGTCGGCGATGGCAATGTTCGGATTCGTGTATCTCTGGTACCTGCTCGGCATCCTGCTGATCGAGATCTGGTTCGAGTACCGGGCGCAGATGATCCTGATGGCGCAGCGGGCCAAGGGCCGTTATGAGGTGGATATACGGCGCCCTGTCGCTGTTCTCGAAGGATCTGAGCCCCGAGGCGCTGGCCTTCGACAAGAAGGCCAGCAAGTTCGTCACGATCATAGGCATTCCGTCCGCATTCCTGCTGCACGGTTACGTCGGGTTCATCTTCGGCTCGGTCAAAGCCAACCCATGGTGGGGCAGCGTGCTCATGCCGATCGTGTTCCTGATGTCGGCGATCGTCTCGGGCATCGCGATGGTGATGTTCCTCTACATACTGGTCAGCCTGCTGCGCAACGAGAAGCTCGACATGCGCTGCCTAGACAAGATCGGGCAGTTCCTGCTGGTGGCGATCATCGTCGACTTCGCGTTGGAGGCGCTGGACTACATCCACCGTATCTATCAGAGCGAAGAGTCGATCGGCATCCTGACGCAGCTGGTGTCCTCGAGGCTGTTCACCGAGCATGGTCATCGTGCAGCTGTTGCTCGGCATGCTGCTGCCGCTCCTGATTATCGCCTTCTGTCCGCATCGCGCGCGTCAACGAGGACCTGCGCCGGCTGCTGTATTTCACCTCGTCGCTGCTGATCCTGGTGGGGATCTTCAGCATGCGCTGGAACGTGGTGATCGGCGGCCAGCTCTTTTCGAAGAGCTTTCGCGGGCTCATGGCCTACAAGATGGAGATTGACCGGCATCGAAAGCCTGATGACGGCGCTGATGCTTCTTGCGCTGCCGTTCATCATACTGACCGTGCTGTACCGGCTGCTGCCGCCGCGCTGGATGGAGAGTCACTCGCCGACCGGGAGTTGAGACCGGGCCTTGACCAACTGGGAAGTACTACGAGGATCTACGTGATGAAACGAATCAATGCTATCGGTGATGCTCGCTGCCCTGGCGCTGCTTGCTGCTCCAGCCCATGCCGCGGACGTTGCCGCGGGCAAGGCGCTGGCGGAGGAGAGTTGCATCGACTGTCATGGCGACGACGGCGCCGGCGACGATGACTATCCGGCCATTGCCGGAATGTCCGTGGAAAAATTCACCAAGGCGATGCAGGAATACCAGAACGGGACCCGCACCAAGAACCCCAAGATGATCAAGGAGGCGAAAAAGGTCAGTGCCGCGCAGATTGCCGACCTGGCGGCGTATTACGCAAAGCTCAAGTAGGGCCCGCGCCCGGCCTGCGTCAGCGTCCGTCTGCAAAGAAAAGACCCCGGCCACCTGACCGGGGTCTGATCATTCGCACCTCGTTGCAGGTGCTCAGGTGGTCGGGGTTGCCGCAGCTTCGGTTGCCGCGGCTTCCGCGGCCGGCGCCGGCTCAGGCGGCGCCTCCTGCAGGCCGAGTTCCTGCAGCAGCGGGGAGTTGCTCTCCTCCTCGGCCACGATGTTGTGGCACGTGCTGCACTTCTTGCCGATCTTCGCGCCGTCGTCCGTCTTGTGCTTGTTGTCGTGACAGCGGAAGCAACCCGGCGACTCCTGGTGCCCGACGTGGTTCGGGTAGGTGTTCCACTTCACTTTCATGTGCGGGAAATTGTTCCACGCGTACGCGTCGCCGAGCGCCTTGCCAGCCTGCTCGACGGCTGGCGTGCCAGCGAGGTCGGGATAACTCTGCACGTAGAACGCCTTCACGGCGGCCGCGATGCCGTCGCGTGCCTCGGCGTGCGACGCGTATTCCTTCTCCGTGATGATTCGCAGGCCTTCCCGCCGGATGTACGGCAGTGAGCGGTCGATGCGGCCTTCCTCCAGTGCGAGGTCGACCTCGAACTCCGGGCTGCGATAGATGTGCGAGGCGCGATTGTGGCAGTCGACGCAATCCATGGTGCGCCATTCGGTGCCCTCGGGAGCCGCCTTCTCGCCCTTGAACAGCTTCTTCGTGCCCCCCTCGGCCAGGTCCGTCAGCTCGACCTCGTACATGGTTTCGCGGGTCGGGTCGGCCCGGTAGCGGACCTGGTGGTTCGGGTCGACATGCCAGTGGATTCCCTGTGACTGGCCCGCCTGTTTGCCACCCACCTTGACCATCAGCGCCGTCTTCATTTCCGTGTTGGCTTCGTCCTCCGCGTAATGCGTGCGGACCTTGAGCCGTTCGCCCACGAACTTGGTCGGCCAGTGGCACTGTTCGCAGGTGCCGTTGGCAGGGCGCAGCGAGTGCACCGGCGTCGGGATCGGCCGCGGGTACAGGTCGAAGGCGACCGCGATCAGCTGCCACGAACCGGATATCTTGGCTTTCACAAACCACTGCGCGCCCGGGCCGATGTGGCAGCCGGCGCAGCCGACGCGAACGTGCGGCGAGCGCTGGAAGGCGGTGTGCTCCGGCTCCATGACCTGATGGCACGCCATGCCGCAAAACTCGGTCGAGTCCATGTAATGGACGGCCTTGAAGGTCAGGCCGGCCGCGAGAGCGATGACCGGCACCGCCAGCGCTATGAAACCGAGCAGCACGCCGCGAGTGCTTTCCCTGTTGAGGTCGATGACCGGCAGGTGACCGACGGGCTTGCCCTCGGCAGCGGCTTTCGCGTCGCGACGCTTTTTCAGCCAGATGCCCAGGGGGACCGTGAAGGTGCCGGCGAGGAACATCATCGGCAGCACGACGAATGTCACGATGCCGAGGTAGGCACCGCCCTGGAAGCCCATCGCCTGCATCACCAGCAGTGCCAGGATGAACAGCAGGCTCACCACCATCATCAGCGTGCCGATGAGGCTGATGATGTTGCCGGTGATTGCCGCGAAGAAATGCTTGATCATGAATTGAGCCCGACCCTGTTATCTGGTTGTTCGTTGTCCACAAACGCCGGTGACGCGCGCCCAGCCTTGCTTCCAGGCGCAAGCATATCTCCGGGCCGTGCTCATCACCAATCGATACGACGGCCGGCCGGCGGGACATTCCGCCGGCCGGCAGCGATGCACGATTGCGCCGCTAGAACAGATGCATCGCACCGCTGGCGAGCGCCCTGAAGATCAGGAACGCCAGCCACACGCCGATCGCGACGGCGGTGAAGCCGAACACGTGCGCCACCTGTATCTGCGCCTTGGTTGGCGCCGGCACGAAGTGCTGCTCCAGCGTGTTGGTCTCCACCATGCGCTGATACTCCAGCGGCCGGTCTTCCTTGAAGCGATGCAGCGGCATGCTGCCCGTGAAGATCACCGGATCCATCGGGAAGCTCTCGGGACGCAGGTGCGTGTGGAAGAAGTGGAACAGGAAGATGAAGCCCGTGGCGAGCAGGGCTTCGTCGCTGTGGATGATGTAGGCGGCGTTCAGTGCCCAACCCGGCAGGAACTGTGTGAAGAAGTCGGGATACCACAGCATCAAGCCCGAGACGCCGATCATGCCGACGCCCCAGAACACCGCCAGGTAATCGAACTTCTCCCAGTACGCCCAGCGGTCGAGCTCGGGGCGCGGGCCGAGATACAGGAAGTACTTCAGGTTCGCCCACAGGTCCTGGACGTCCTTGAGGTTCGGCGTCATCGAGCGCCAGCCCCAGAAGAAGCCTCTCTGCTTCTTCAGCACGACGTCGCGGAACAGCATCGACAGGTGCACGGCGAAGTAGCCGAACGTGACGATCGCTGCGAAGCGGTGCAGGAAGCTCGCGATCTCAGGTCCGCCGAGCGCTGTCATCAGGCCCGGCGCCCACGGGGCCGCCGCGAACTTGAGCGGCAGGCCGGTCACCGAGAGCAACAGGAAGCTCAGGATGATCGAGACATGCAGCCACATCTGCGTGGTCGTGAACCGGCGCACGTACGGCCCGGGCCCGAAGTGCTCGACCTTGAACTCGCCGCGCAGGCGGCCGACCAGCGTGCGTTGCAGCCAGAGCAGTGCATGCAGGCCGAAGAATCCGAACACGCCGAGCAGCAGCAGCGTCATGAACAGGTAGATGTAGTGCACCCAGGGGTTCTGCTCAGCGTCCATCGGATCGCTGTGCGGCATGAAGGTCAGGAACGAGGCGTTGACCTCGTGGCCGACGTGGCAATTGCTGGCACCGCAGGTCTTGGCCAGGTTGTCCGGGTGGACAGACGAGCGTGGGTCGCTCGCCGGCAGGTTGTGGTGCGGCGTGTGGCAGTCCGAGCACATCGCTGCCTGGCGCCGGCCGACCGCGGTCGATTTGCCATGGAAGCTGTCGTGGAACGACTTGTAGAGGTCCGCGTGGCAGCTGCCGCAGTCGCTCGGCATATGGGTCCGCATCGCGACGGTCGTCGGGTCCTGGATTGCGTGCGCCTGGTGGCAGGTGCTGCAGACCGGGCCGTCCTTGCCTTCCCGCCACAACGCGCCGTGCGCGCTCTCGTCCCACTCCTTGAGGATGCCCTTGTGGCATTCGCCGCAGGTCTCGGGGCTCATCTTGTGCGAGGTGCGCGCGCCGGCGGCGTCGTGCCGCTGGATGTCGTGGCTGCCGTGGCAGTCGCTGCACGAGGGCGCGGCATCCGTAAGACCCGAGACGAACAGGGACCTGGCGTGCACGCTGGAGAGATAGCCCTCCATCATGTCTTCGTGACAGACGCCGCAGTTGCGAACCTGGTTGAGCGGCGCCATCGCCGCAGCCGGGTTGTTGCTGCGGACGAAGGTGTGCACGTTGCCGTGGCAGCCCTCGCACGTTACGGGCTTGCCACCCTTGACCCTGGCGTGGACGCTGCCCTGGAAAGGCGTGATCTCGTCCTCGTGGCATTCCATGCACACGTCGAAGGACACGGGTCCGAGTGGCTGGCGCTTGCCTTTATGCTTCACGCCCAGGGCCGCCGTGTGGCACCCGACGCAATCGAGCTTCTTGTGCGCCGAGACCGCGAACTGGGCCTCAAGCACGGCCACTGACTTGCCGGCCTCGTCCTTCATCTCGGCATCGTCGTGGCAGTTGAAACACCTCGAGTTCGGGATTGCCGGCTCGACCGCCGCCGCGTCGGCTGCGGTGGTGGTCGGCAATGCTACCGCTGCTTCCTGCGCGCCGGCGGGCAGCGGGCCAGCCAGTGCGAACAGGAGCATGGAAGACGCGAGGGAGGAGAGGAGGCGACCGTTGCGAAACATGCTGAAGCTCCCATCAAGGGACGGCGCATGGGGCGTTTTTTCGCTCGCGCGTGCGTCGCACCCCGCAAACCGCGGGGCACGCGCGAATTTCACCGCATAAGTGCCCGAAGGGGCTGCACGCATTTACCGCAGTTGCAACGACAGTCAGGCAGGCACGGGTCGGTTACATCAGGGCATTTGCCTGTCGACGGGCGCCGATTTCCCCTGCTCTTGCTGTTGCGCCCGCTCGGCGGGCGTCAGCGTATTGGCGGGGCAGTCGCTGCAGCCGCCTGCGGGCGCCTTGGCCAGCCGCTGCAGCCAGGTTGCCACCCGGCCGCGCACGCCGGAGGCCCCTGGACCGCCCAGGCCGTGTGCGAGCCGCGCCGCAAAGCGGTTGCGTGACACGGCCGGCGTCAGCGCCCAGGCCGCGTAAGCAGAGGCCGCCACGACGATCAGTCCCACGAGGATCGATTCGAGCATCGGGACGTCCTCCCGTTCAACCCAGCAGGGCGCTCGCGACGCGGTACGTCACGAACGATGCCAGATAGGCCAGCGCGAACAGGTAAGCGGCCATCGCGATCGGGTACCGCCAGGAGTTCGTCTCGCGCTTGACCACGACCAGCGTCGACAGGCACTGCGGCGCGAAGACGTACCACGCAAGCAGTGACAGCGCCGTCGCCAGGCTCCAGGTCTGCGTGATCATCGGCACAAGGGTCCCGGCGACGTCGCCATCGTTCGACAGCGAGTACACGGTGCCGAGCGCACCCACCGCCACCTCACGCGCGGCAAGACCGGGGACGAGTGCCAGCGAAATCTGCCAGTTGAAGCCGATTGGCGCAAACACGACCTCGAGCGCGCGTCCGATCATGCCGGCGAAGCTGTGGACGATCGCGGGACCTTCGGCGCCGGGCGGCGGGGCCGGGTACGTGCTCAGGAACCAGAGCACGATCATCAGCGCCAGGATGATGGTGCCCACGCGCTGCAGGAACACCTTGGTGCGCTCCCACAGCCCGATGGCGAGGTTGTTGAGGTGCGGCCAGTGGTACTCGGGCAGTTCGAGCAGCAACGGGTGATACGCGGTCTTGAGTGCCGTGCGCTTGAGCAGGAACGCCACCGCCATGGCGGCGATGATGCCCGCGAAGTACAGCGTGAACAGCACCAGGCCCTGCAGGTTGAACGGGCCCACGGGCTGCGACGGAATGAAGGCCGCGATCACCAGCGCGTAGACCGGCAGCCGGGCCGAGCACGTCATCAGCGGCGCGATCATGATCGTCGCCATGCGGTCGCGCAGGTTCGGGATGGTGCGCGTGGCCATGATGCCCGGCACCGCGCAGGCAAAGCTCGACAGCAGCGGAATGAACGCGCGCCCGGAGAGGCCGACGGACCCCATCAGCCGGTCGAGCAGGTAGGCCGCCCGCGGCAGGTAACCGCTGTCCTCGAGCGCGAGGATGAAGAAGAACAGGATCAGGATCTGCGGCAGGAACACGAGCACGCTGCCGACACCCGCAACGACGCCGTCGACGAGCAGGCTGCGCAGCGCGCCATCGGGCAATGACTGTTGCACCCAAGTACCGAGCGCACCCACGCCGCCATCGATGAGTTCCATCGGGACGGCGGCCCAGCTGAAGACCGCCTGGAACACGAAGAAGAGGATCGTTGCCAGGATCGCGGGGCCGGCGAGCGGGTGCATGACGAGCGCATCGAGACGCATGAGCGCCCGCTTGCGCACGGGTTCCGTGTAACCGATCGCCTGCAGGATACGGCGCACGTCGCGCTGCGTGCGCTGGATCTCGTCGAAGGTCGACTCGCGCCAGGTGACGGGACCGCGTGCTCCCGGATGCGGCAAGGTCTCGAGCTTGTCGACGAGCAGGCGCACCCCGTCGTGGTCCACGGCAACGGTCTCGACGACCGGCACGCCGAGTTCCTGCTCGAGCCGCGCACGATCGAGCTGGTAACCGCGGTCCGTTGCGAGGTCGCTCATGTTGAGGGCGACGACCATCGGCACGCCGAGGTCGCGCAGTTCGAGCACGAGGCGCAGGTTGAGCCGCAGGTTGGTCGCGTCCACCACGCACACCACGAATTCCGGCGGCGGTTCGTCCGCGAGCCGCCCGAGCAGGAAATCGCGCGTGATCGCTTCGTCGAGCGTCGTCGGTGTGAGGCTGTACGCGCCGGGCAGGTCGAGCACCTTGTACAGGCGCTGCCTGGCCGGGCCGGTGAACGAGCCTTCCTTGCGCTCGACGGTGACACCGGCGTAGTTCGCAACACGCTGGCGGCTGCCGGTCAGGCGGTTGAACAACGCCGTCTTGCCGCAGTTGGGCACGCCGACGAGGGCAAGCCGCATGGGATCGAGCGTCGCGGTCTGGCTGTTCACGGGGCGACCCCGACGACCGCGGGCTCGACCATCACGGCGGCCGCTTCACGCCTTCGCAGCGCGAAGGTCGTGTTGCCGAGGCGCACGGCGATCGGATCGCCGCCGGGCCAGATTTCCCCGATCACCTCGAACGACTCGCCCGGCACGAAACCGAGTTCGAGCAGCCGCCGGCTCACGGTGGACTGAGCCTCGTCGCCGAGGCTCTGCGCGTCGTCGCGCACATCGATGACCACGCCCCGGGCGCCTTTGCGCAGCGTGGCCAGACTGACGGGGGGCATTGCGGAATGGGGTACCTGGATCGGAGGACCGCAGTCTGTCCTTAATGAGATTCGTTCGCAACAAGGGAAACCCGCTATATGCCCTGCGCCCCTCCAACAGGCCCGTCGCGCGTTCGTCGCGGCCGCATGAATGCGATGATTCACGGCAAGGAAACTTATCCGGCGGATCGAGGGGTATTTGGCTTGCAGGTGCTCGGGCATGCGACCGCGGACGCGCAGACCGCCGACGCCGTGCTGATGGTGCGGCCCGCAAGTTTCGGCTGGAATCCCCAGACGCAGGCGAGCAATCGCTTCCAGCGGGACGAGCCCGGCCTGGCCGGTGCAGCGAATGAGCGTGCCCGCGCGGAATTCGATGCCCTCGCGCTGCAGTTGCGTGCGGCGGGCATTGCCGTGTCGGTTGCCGCCGACGTCGCGACACCGGTGTGCCCGGACGCCATTTTTCCGAACAACTGGGTGAGCCTGCATGCCGACGGCACCGTCGTGCTGTATCCGATGCTCGCGCGCAACCGACGACTGGAACGTCGCCTGGAACTGATTACGGGGCTCGCCACCGGGAGCGGACGCAGGATCCACCGCCTGCTCGACCTCACGCAGCACGAGTTGCACGGCCGGTTCCTCGAGGGCACGGGCAGCATCGTCTTCGATCACGTGCGGCACATTGCATACGCCTGCCTGTCGCCGCGCACTCATCCGGAGCCCCTGGCCGAACTGTGCGACGAACTCGGTTACGCGCCGTGCGTGTTCACGGCCACCGACGCCGCGGGTGTCCCGATCTATCACACCAACGTGATGCTGGCCGTCGGCTCGCGCTGCTGCGTGGTCGCCGCCAGCGCCATCGATGCGCGTGACCGCGAGCGGGTCCTGTCGAGCCTCGCGGCCGCGGGCCGCCACGTCGAAATCATCGATGCCCTGCAGATGGCCGGTTTCGCGGGCAATGTGCTCGAACTGCGCGCGGCCGATTCGGGCAGCGTGCTGGCGATGTCTGCGACCGCGCATGCCGTCGTTCGGACCGGCGGCGATCGAACGACTTGCCGCGACGGTGAATCGCATCGTGGCGGCGCCGATCCCGACGATCGAAACGCTCGGCGGCGGGTCCGTCCGTTGCATGCTCGCCGAGGTGTTCCTGCCGCACTGACTCCGCGACCGCGCGGGACCGGATGCTAGAATCGCCGCGTCGCGCGGAGAGAACGCAACGTGCTCGAACTCGGTTTCAAGGCCCTCGGCGCCTACCTGCTGGGGTCGTTGATCGGCAGCCTGCTGCTCGGCGCCCTGCGCGGCGTAGACATCCGCACGCAGGGCAGCGGCAACGCCGGCGGCACCAATGCGCTGCGCACCCAGGGCTGGGCTTTCGCGCTCGGCGTGATCGTCGTCGACGTCGGCAAGGCCCTGCTTGCCGTCGGCTGGTTGCCCGGCCTCGAGCTGCCGGGCCTCGGCATCGATCCGGACGTGGATCGTGAATGGCTGGCGGTGGTTTGCGCGGCGGCCGTGGTGTTCGGCCACGTCTATCCCGTCTGGTACGAGTTTCGCGGTGGCAAGGGCGCGGCAACGTTGATCGGCGCCGTGGCCGTGCTGGCGCCGATGGCGCTGGCGCCGGTGCTGCTGGTGTGGCTCGCGACCGTGCTGCTCACGGGCTACGTGGGTCTGGGTACGATGCTCGGCACGGCAACGCTGCCATTGTATTTTTCATACGTCGAGCCGCGCAGCACGCCGCTGGTGGTCTTCGGTCTCGCGATGGCGGCGTTCATCGTCTTCACTCATCGCTCGAACGTGCAGCGGATGCGCGAGGGGATCGAGAACCGCGCGCGCCGTCTCTGGCTGCTGCGGCCGCGATGAACGCAAGCGCCGAGCGCCTGGTGCGCCTGCTCGCGGATGGTGAGATGCACTCGGGTGAGCGGCTCGCGGCCGGCCTCGGTGTAACCCGCGCCGCAGTCTGGAAGATCGTGGCCGAACTGCGCGAACGCGGCGTCGCCGTCGCGAGTCACGAGCGCCGCGGTTATCAGCTCGAACAGCCCGTCGAATTGCTCGACCTGCAGTCGCTGCGGCGGAGCGCAGCCGTCGCGGGCATCGAGCTGCCGGCGGCCAGCGAAGTGTTCTTCGAACTCGGTTCGACCAACGAGTACCTGCACGCTGCCGTGGCACCAGCGCCCATGGCGCCGCGCCTCGTGTTCGCGGAACTGCAGACGGCGGGACGCGGGCGGCGCGGGCGCGAGTGGCTCGCGCCGTTCGGATCCGGGCTCACATTCTCGATTGGTTGGACCTTCGCGGAAATGCCGGCGGACCTGTCGGCGCTCGGTCTCGCGCTGGGCGTCTGTGTAGTGCGCGTGCTGCGCGAACTCGGAGCGGCGGACGTGCAGCTGAAATGGCCCAACGACATCGTGCATCGCCACTCCAAGCTCGGCGGCCTGCTGCTGCAGATGCGCTCCGAAGCGGGCGGGCCGGCGTACGTGGTCGCCGGACTGGGATTGAACCTGGCGCTGCCCGAGGCCGCTCGCGTTGCGCTCCAGAGTCCACTCGCCACGCCGGTCACTGACCTCGCAACCGCGTGCGGCGGCAATCCGCCGCCTCGCCTCGACACGGCGGCGCGCGTCTCCGGCCGCATGCTCGCGGGCCTGGCCGAATTCTCGCGCTCGGGCTTCGCATCGTTCGCCGGCGACTGGGCGGCCTTCGACTCGCTGCGTGATGCGCCGGTCACCGTGCTGCGCCACGACGGCCCGATGGCGGGCATCGCCCGCGGAGCAGATGCCGAAGGTGCGCTGCGAGTCGAAATCCCGGGCGGCGTCATCGAGCGAGTGCACGCAGGCGACGTCAGCCTGCGCCGGTCGCTGCAGGCGAAGGCGGGGGTCGAATGATCCTGCTCGTCGACATCGGCAACACACGCGTGAAGTGGGCGACACAGGTCGACGGCCGGCTGTCGCCGCAACGTGCGGCCGGGTATGCGCAATGGTCAGCGGTCGATTGGCAGCAGGAGCTGTTCGACGGACCGCCCGTCGAGCGTGTGCTCGCAGCGACCGTCGCCGGCGGTGACAGCCGGCGCGCACTCGAAGCGGCGGCCCGCAAAGCCGGCACGATGCGCGTGGATTTCGTCGCGTCGACGGCTGCGCTGGCGGGCGTTCGCAATGCGTATCCCGAGCCGGGGCTGCTCGGCGTCGACCGCTGGGTCGCGGTAATCGGCGCCTATCACCTCGCGCAGGGTACGTGCTGCGTGGTCGACGTCGGTACGGCAGCGACCCTCGACGCCGTCGACGCCTCAGGCCAGCATCTCGGCGGATTCATCGTGCCCGGGCCGCAGTTGATGGTGCGATCGCTGCATGCCGGGACGAGCAACCTGGCTGCGTTCACGGCCGCCAGCCCTGCCGGTGGCGCCCAGCTGTTCGCCGACAATACCCGCGATGCCATCGAGCGCGGCTGCCGCGTTGCGCTGGCGGCGCTCGTCGATCGCACCTGCGCCGAACTGGCGCGGCGAACTCACTCCGTGCCGCGCCTGTATTGCACCGGCGGGGCGGTGGACGAAGTGCTGCCATACGTACTTGCCACGTACGAGCGGGTGCCGGACCTCGTCCTGCGTGGTCTGGCGCGTATCGTGGACGCAACGCTTGAACGGTGACTGGCGGCTGTTGTCCAATCGGGGTGACAGGGTGTCCTGTCGTCTCAGCCAACAGGCGCGCCGGGTCTGTGTCGTGCCGGGGTCTTGCCGGGCAACCAGGAGATAACTTGATTAGAATCAGCCGCTTGGTCGTCTTGACGGGTGCTTTTGCCATGCTCGCGGGCTTCGGTTCCGCGGTGCATGCGGATGCCACGGCCGGCAAGGCCACGTTCACGGCGGTCTGCGCCGAGTGCCACGATGTTGCCGACTTCGAAGGCGAGGACGCGGCCGCACTGCGGGGCACGCTCAAGCAGATCGTCGCCGGCACGCAGAAGCACAAGAAGGCGCTGACGCTGACCGACGCGCAGATCGCTGACGTCGCGGCCTACATGACCGGCGGCAGATAAGCTGCCGGGGCTCGCTTTGCGAGGCCCGGATTCGGGTTGAGGCCGGGCTTCTTGATTTGTTGCGTTGCGGTATTCACAGTCTGCATTTCGTCCCCGGACCGCTATCATTTCTGCGTCATCCAGCCCCGATTCCCGGTGCTTCCAGAGGAGGATCCGATGAAAATTCTGCGTACTCTTGCCTTGTCCGTCGCCACCTGTGCCGTTGCCGGCTTCAGCACGACCGCGAGTGCCGACGCTGCGGCAGGCAAGGCGAAGTTCGCGGCCGCCTGTGCCGAATGCCACGAAGTGGCGGATTTCGAGGGTGAGAGCGCTGCGGCGTTGACCGAATCGCTCAAGAAGATCGTGGCCGGCACGCAGAAGCACAAGGAGGCGCTGAAACTGACCGATGCGGAGGTCGCCGATCTCGCCGCCTACATGGCCGCCGGCAAGTAACGCGCGCGGCACACGAACGAGGGCCCGGTCGCCGTGCGGCCGGGCCTTCTGTTTTTGATTTGTTAACATCCGCCGCAGTCGAACCCACCCGGCGGTCCTGTGCGCGTCCTGTTCCTTCTTCTGCTGCTCGCCAACGTGCTGTTCCTGGCCTGGACCCGCTGGGTCGTGCCGGAGACGCCCGCGACGATCAACGTGCCGGCAACCGGCGGGCGCGAACTGCAGCCCATCCGTCTGCGTGCCGAAGCACCGAATGCGACCGCCACCTCCGCCGCTGACTCGTCCGGCTCTGGCCTGCTTGCCGCTACCTGCGTGAGCATTGGCCCCTTCATCGATCCGGCTCACGCGGCCGCGGCCAGCGCGCAACTCGAGCGGCTCGGGTTCACGAGCCGCCGCCGTGTGTCGCAGGACGAAGTACGGGTCGGCTACTGGGTGCGTGTGCCGAACCTGGCCACTCCCGCCGATGCAACCAACGCGCTGGCTGCACTGCGGGCAGCCGGATTCGGCGACGCCTACGTCCTGGCGGAGGGCGAGCCGGACAATACGGTTTCGGTGGGGGTCTTTTCCGACCCGCGTCGCGCGGCGGAGGTCTCCGCCATGGTGCAGCAGGCCGGCTTCACGGCGGAAACGAGCGATCGCCTGCGGTTGCTGGAAGTACTCTGGCTCGACATCGATCGACAGGCGAACGGCGGCCTGCCGTCGCTCGAGGCGCTGGGCGCGCAGCCGGAGGGCGGCGTACCCTACGACATGAGGGCGTGCCCGGCTCCCGGCCCGGATGGCGACGTGACGGCCCCCGCAAACCCGGCAAGTGTGCCTGCCGGAGCAGGCGGCGCAGGTTAAGGTAGAATCCCGATCCCCTTGCGGACCGGGCCGGCTTAGCACAGCTGGTAGTGCACCTGATTTGTAATCAGGGGGTCGGGGGTTCGAATCCCTCAGCCGGCACCACATCGAGCAGATACACACGAGGAAAGGCCATGGCGCTCTGGAAAGACCCGACTAAAGATCCGTCGATGCCCGGTTCCGATGGGGCAGCCGCGTTGGCCGCCGAACCGGCCATGCGTTCGGTAGCGACTCCGGTCCCCGCTGCTTCCTCCTCTGCGGGGGAACCGGCGCGACGTGCCGAGCGTGCGGCCCCGGCTGCCGTGGGCAGCGCGAAAGAGTCGCTGATCGCGGCCGACGTCACCATCGAAGGCAAGATCGAAGGCGCTGGCCACGTCCGCATCGCTGGACGATTCAAGGGCGACGTCAACGTGCAGGGCAACGTGACGATCGAACAGGGTGCACACGTCACCGGCCAGATCGCTGCGGCCACGGTCATCGTGAGCGGCGAGGTGCACGGCAACGTCCAGGCCAGCTCGCGCGTCGAGCTGCTCGAAACCGGCGTCATCAACGGCGACGTGAAGGCGGCCGTGCTGACGGTTGCGGCGGGCTCGCGCATGCGCGGCAACGCCGACTTCGGCTGGCCGGAATCGGCGAAGTAGCCGCGCGCCGCGCGCGGCCAGCGGATGATCACGGGACGCACAGGATTGCCAGGCAGTGTGGGCAAGACGCGCTCTTGTCCGCACTGCAAGGCAACGATCCTGGAAAGCGCGCTGATCTGCCCGCAGTGCCGCCATCACCTGCAGTTCGGCGCGGGGTCCAAAGCCGCGTCCGACGCAACGCCGAAGTTTTCAGCGCTGAACGTCGAAGGCACGCTCCGGCATTCGGAGCGTGGCGGCGACTGGGAATACTCGGTGGTGCTCTCGATCCGCAACGAACGCGGCGAGGAGATCTCGCGGCAGGTCGTAGGCGTCGGCGCCCTGCGCCGGACGGAAGCCCGGACGTTCACCCTCTCGGTGGACGTCGCCACGCCAGGCGGGCGTTGAATCGAGCGGTCGCTACTCGCCGTACTTCTTCTTCGCGCAACCCGCTGCGTTCGCCTGCGCGACGATCGCGCTCGGCGCCACCGACGGTGGCGAGCCCGCGGGCGCGTTGGCAAGGGCCTGCAGCTGGTCGCGGAAAGCCTGGCATTGCGGCGCGTCGTCGATCATGACCAGCATGCCAGTCGCCATCTCGGCCACCTTGGCGCTGTCGTAGGTTGGGGCCGGCTGCGGCTGCACAGCGGCGGCCGGCGTTGACTCTGCGTCGTCCGCAGCGGCCGGTGCCGGCGGGGGCGCCTGCTTCGAGCACGCTGCCAGCAAGGCCAACACAACCAATCCCAACCAGTGCCGTTCGGTTCGTCATCGCTACCCACACTCATGCTGTGACCCCGGTGCGGGGCTGGCGAAGGATGTCACAAGGCGGGCGAAATGCGATCGCGGATTTCCCAGATCCAGGGCGGGCTTTGCCGTGCGATCCGCACAGCGCCCCGCTCCGGCGGCGGCCGGAATCGACCGGCCCGGCAGGGTGGTCTATGCTCCGCGTGACGCGCCGCTCGGCGGCCGTTCTGATGCGGCGAAGCCGCAGTCAGTGCAATTACCTATTCTTGTAGGCGTGGGGCGTTTGCGAGCCTCGCGTACACGTTGCGGGGTCCGCAGCACGGGGTGAGACGACATGTGCCTGGCCGTTCCAATGAAGATCACCCACATCGACGGTTTCACCGCGACCTGCGAAGCCAAGGGCATCGAGCGCGAGGTGAGCCTGTTCATGTTGCAGGGCGAGCCCATCGAGGTGGGCGACCACGTGCTGATCCACGTCGGCTACGCCATCCAGAAGATCAGCGAGGAGGAGGCCCGTATCACGTGGGACCTCTTCGAAGAAGTCCTCGAGCATGCATGAGCTCGCGATCTGCCAGGCGCTGATCGAGCAGGTCGAACGCGTGGCCCGCGACAATGCGGCGCGCCGGATCCTCTCGATCACGGTGTCCGTCGGGCCGTTGTCCGGCGTGGAGCCGCAGCTGCTCGAGCATGCGTATCCGCTCGCCGCGGCCGGGACGGTGGCGGAGGAGGCAAAGCTGGTGGTCGTGACCGTGCCGGTGCGCGTCCGTTGCCGCACCTGCCACGCCGAGACCGAGGCTGCGTCGAACCGCCTGCTCTGCGGCAGCTGCAACGACTGGCACGTCGACGTGATTGCCGGCGAGGAAATGCTGCTGCAACGGGTCGAAATCGAAACGGCCGACGAACCCGTCCATTGAAGACGGTCAAAGCATGAAGACGAGGTCACGCTGATGTGCCGGGATTGCGGATGTTCACTCGGTCCCGCGGCCACCCGCGCGCCTTTCGCGGCGCAACCGGCTGGCAAGGGTCACATCGAATCGATCGAGGTCATCACCGCGATCCTCGACGAGAACGACAGGGTCGCGGCACACAACCGCACCCACTTCGATGGCCACGGCGTGCTCGCGGTCAACCTGATGTCTTCGCCGGGCTCCGGCAAGACCTCGCTGCTCGAGGCGACGATCAAGGCCCTGCACGGTGAAATCCGCATCGCCGTGATCGAAGGCGACCTCGCGACGGAGAACGATGCGGCGCGCATTCGCGCATGCGGCGTTCCTGCCATCCAGATCACGACGGGCAACGCGTGCCACCTCGACGCGCAGATGGTGCACGACGCGCTGGACCACCTGCCGCTCGACGGCCTCGACGTGCTGTTTGTCGAAAACGTCGGCAACCTGGTGTGTCCCGCGAGCTTCGACCTCGGCGTGCACCGCAACCTCACGCTGCTGTCGGTGCCCGAAGGCGACGACAAGCCGGCCAAGTACCCGGTGATGTTCCGCGGTGCGGACCTCGCGCTGATCACCAAGGTCGACCTGCTGCCGCACATCGAGGAATTCAGCGTCGAGCGTGCGCGCGACTCGCTGCGCCAGGTGGGATTCCGTGGCGACATCATCGAGCTCACGCGACGTGGCGGGCCGGGCTTCGACGCCTGGCTCGGCTGGCTGCGCAGTGAGGTTGCTGCGCGCCGTGCAGCCGCGGCCTGAGCCGCAAGGGGGGAGGATGACCACTGCCGCCGAATGGCTCGAGCGCATCCGCGCGTTGCCGCTGCCACCCAGGATCAAGGTGATGAACGTCTGTGGTGGTCACGAACGGTCGATCACGACCGCGGGCCTGCGCAAGGCGATCCCGTCGAACATCGAACTCGTACCCGGCCCGGGTTGCCCGGTCTGCATCTGTCCTGAAGAAGACATCTACGAGGCAATCCAGCTTGCCCTGCACGAGGGCGTGATCCTCGTGGCCTACGGCGACATGCTGCGCGTCCCGGTCAACGCGCCAAAGAGTGAGCCGCGCTCGCTCGAGCAGGCCAAGGCGGCGGGCGCCGACGTGCGTCCGATCGCGAGCCCGCTCGAGGCCGCGAAGATTGCGCGCGAGAATCCGACGCGCAAGGTCGTGTTCCTGGCCGCGGGTTTCGAAACGACGACGGCACCGGCGGCAGCCCTGCTGGCACAAGGCGCGCCCACGAACCTGCTGTTCCTGATGTCCGGACGCCGCACGTGGCCCGCCGTCGAGATGCTGCTCGGCTCCGGCGAGCCGGGGTTCGAGGCGCTGATCGCACCTGGTCACGTCGCGACGGTGATGGGTCCCGAGGAATGGGAGTTCGTTCCGCAGCAGCACGGCATTCCCACGGCGGTCGCGGGCTTTGCGCCGGACTCGTTGCTCGCCGCACTGTATTCGGTGCTGCGGCAGAAGCTCGAGGGCAGGTGCTTCCTCGACAACTGCTATCCGCAGGTCGTGCGGCCGGGCGGCAACGCCACCGCGAAGCGCTACATCGACGAGACGATGGACATCAACGACGGCAACTGGCGCGGCATCGGGCCGATCCCGGCGTCGGGCTACGTGCTCAAGCCGCAGCATGCAATGAACGATTCGCGCGTGCAGTTGCCTTCGTACACCGAGATGTCGCGCAAGCGCGCCGGCGAAATGCCGCCGGGCTGCGACTGCGCCAGGGTCGTGCTCGGCCGCATCTATCCGAACGAATGCCGGCTCTATGGCGCCGCCTGCACGCCGCGACATCCGATCGGGCCGTGCATGGTGTCCGACGAAGGCGCGTGCCGCATCTGGTGGGCCGACGGCGTCCGCGAAAACGTCTGGGCTGGCCGCAAGGCTCAAGAAGCCTGACGACGTACGGCAGCAGGGCAGGATGGCGCAACCGGCACCGGCCGTAGTCACGCGACGGCTGCTGCTGACGGGCCGCGTGCAGGGCGTGGGCTTCCGTCCGTTCGTGTACCGGCTTGCGCATGAACTCGGCCTCGACGGCTTCGTGCGCAACCTGCGCGGCGAGGTCGAAGTCGTGCTGCACGGTCCGGTCGCGACGATCGAGCGCTTTGCGCGTGACGTGATCGAGCGGGCGCCGCCACTCGCGCGTCCGGTGCTTGCGGGGCAGGCGGCCGTCGATGCTCCCGCCGAACCTGGTTTTCACATCGCCTCCAGCAGTGCGGCGCTGCATCCGCAGATTTCGGTGCCGCCGGATTTCTTCTGCTGTCCTGATTGCCTCGCGGAGCTGGCAGACCCGGGTAATCGCCGTCATCGGTACGCCTTCATCAACTGCACGCAGTGCGGGCCGCGGTACACGCTGATCGAGGCGCTGCCGTACGACCGGCCCAACACCACGATGCGCGCGTTTCCGTTGTGCGAGGCGTGCCGCAGGGAATACGAAGACCCGCTCGATCGGCGCTTTCATGCGGAGCCCGTGGCCTGTCCCGTGTGCGGGCCGCACCTGGAGTTCGTGTCCCCCGGCGCAGAGAATCCCGGGGTGGGCGACGACAAGGCGCTCGCTGCCGCCGTGGCGGTGTTGCGTGACGGTCGCGTGCTGGCCGTCAAGGGTATCGGTGGCTATCACCTGATGTGCGACGCGCGCAGCGAGGCAGCCGTGGCGCGACTGCGCGAGCGCAAGCACCGCCCGGACAAGCCGCTCGCGGTGATGTATCCGTGGCGCGGCCTGGACGGACTGCAGGTCGTCCGCGACGAGTTCGATCCGGAACCTGCCGCACGTGAAGCCTTGCTCGACCCGGCGCGTTCGATCGTGCTGTTGCGCACTGGTCCGCCCACCAGGCTTGCGCCGAACATCGCACCGGGCCTCGCCGAGATCGGTGTCTTCCTGCCCTACAGCCCGCTGCACCAGTTGCTGCTGGAAGACTTCGGTGGACCACTGGTCGCGACGTCCGGCAACGTCAGCGGCGAACCGGTGCTGACGTCTGCGACCGAAGCACAGGAGCGTCTCGCCCGGGTTGCCGACGCCTTCCTGCACCACGATCGCCTGATCGCACGGCCTGCGGATGACTCCGTCGTGCGCGTCATTGCGGGCCGTGCGCGTCCCATCCGCCTGGGGCGCGGCATTGCGCCGCTGGAACTGGAACTGCCGCGTGCAGTGCCACGGCCGTTGCTGGCCGTCGGCGGCCACCTGAAGACGACGGTGGCGCTGGCCTGGGAAAGGCGCGTCGTCGTATCGCCCCATGTCGGGGACATGGGCACGCTGCGCAGCGAGCAGGTGTTCGCGCAGGTGGCGGCGGACCTGCAACGACTCTACGACGTGCGCGCCGCAATCGTCCTGAGCGACGCACACCCCGACTACGCGACGACACGCTGGGCGCGAGCGAGCGGCCTGGCGCACGAGACGGTGCAGCACCACCGCGCGCACGCGTCGGCACTGGTCACCGAACACGGCAAGTTTGATGCGCCGGCGATCGTTTTCGCCTGGGACGGGGTCGGGCTCGGCGACGACGGCACGCTCTGGGGTGGCGAGACCTTCCTCGGCACGCCGGGGCATTGGCAGCGTGCTGCGCACCTGCGGCCGTTCCGCCTGCCGGGCGGCGACCGTGCCGGCCGTGCACCGTGGCGCAGTGCAGCCGCCGTGTGCTGGGAACTCGAACGCGACTGTCCCGTCGAGGTGCCGGACCCGATCGTCCGCGATGCCTGGAAACGGCGCGTGAATTCACCTCAGTCGAGTGCTGCCGGCCGCCTGTTCGATGCCGCCTCGGCCATCATCCTCGGCCTGGGTGAGACGAGCTTCGAAGGGCAGGGGCCGATGTGGCTCGAGGCCATCGCGCGCGAGCCCGCCGCGTTTCCGCGGTTAGAGCTCCGGTCGGCCGCCGAGGGACGACTCGAGCTCGATTGGGCGCCGCTGGTCGACTGGCTGCTGCAGTTTCCCCCGACCACCGCTGCCGACAGGGCAGACCGCGCCGGCGCGGTACACGCGTCCCTTGCCGACGGAATCGTGCAGGTCGCGGAACGGCTCCGCGACCAGTCCGGCACGTCGGTCGTGGGCCTGACGGGGGGCGTGTTCCAGAATCGACGCTTGACGGAAGCCGCCCTTGCCGGTTTGTCGTCGCGCGGTTTCGAGGTCCTCCTGCCCGTGCAACTGCCGTGCAACGACGGTGGCCTGAGCTATGGGCAGGTCGCCGACTTCATCGGCCGAAACGACTAGACTCCGTCTCATGCTCTGGTTCGAACGCCCGTTCCTTGCCGTCCTGCGACACGAGTATTCGCAGGCGATGCGTTTCACCGAAGACGAGTCGGCCGAGGTGATGCCGGCTGCGCCCGTGGCGCCCTGCCAGCTCTACGTGCACGTGCCTTTCTGCGAAGTGCTGTGCCCGTTCTGCTCGTTCCATCGCGTCCGCTACAACCCAGCCAAGACGGGCCGCTACTTCGAGGCGCTGCGCCGCGAGATCCGGCTCTATCACGAGAAGGGCTTTCGCTTCAGCGATGTCTACGTCGGGGGCGGAACACCGACGGTGAACGCGGACGAGTTGATCGCAACGCTGGAGCTCGTGCGAGAGCTGTCGCCTGTGCGCGCGGTTTCGATCGAGACCAACCCGAACCACCTCGACCCGGACGACCTGCGACGCTATCGCGACGCCGGCGTCACGCGACTTTCCGTTGGCGTGCAGAGTTTCGACGACGGCTTGCTCGCCGGCATGGACCGGCTGGAGAAGTACGGCAGCAGCGAGGTGATCCGCAGCCGCCTCGCGGCCGTGCAAGGCGTCTTCCCGACGCTCAACGTCGACATGATCTTCAACCTGCCCGGACAGACGCTGGCGATGCTCGAGCACGATCTTGACGTGCTGCAGGCACTGCGGGTCGACCAGGTCTCTTTCTATCCGCTGATGACCGCGCCCACCGCGCGGCACAAGATGGAAAAGAGCATGGGACTCAGCGACCCGAAGCTGCGCCACCCGATGTACGAGCGGATCCTGCAGCGGCTGCTCGGCGAGTACCAGGCGTCGTCCGCGTGGTGCTTCTCCCGCAACCAGGGCATGTTCGACGAGTACATCATCGACCAGAACGATTACGTCGGCGTCGGCAGTGGCGCATTCAGCTACGTGGGTGGCGCCTACTACTCGACGACGTTCTCGCTGAACCACTACTGCCGCCGCATCGAGGGCGGGCAGAGCGGCATCACGCAGCGCCGGCCGGTCGGTATCAGGGAGCAGATGCGCTACGACTACCTGGTACGGCTCTTTGGCGGCGAACTGCGACGCGACTACATCGAGCGGCGCTACGGCAAGGCATTCTGGCTGCGCATGGCGCCCGAATTGCTCGCGATGCGGGCGATCGGCGCGACACGCCACGACGCCGACGCGATCCGCCTGACCCAGCGCGGAATGTACTGCTGGGTGCTGATGATGGCCGAGTTCTTCAACTCGGTGAACTCGGTGCGCGAGCAGATGCGCGAGCACATTCGCGCCGAACTCGAAACCTGGAACGAAGAAGCGAAGGTGCCTTTGTCGGCCATCGGCCGCACGCCCGCGCGCGAGGTTGGACGATGACGATGCAGGACACACACGTCTCGCTGGCGCACGGCAACGGCGGGCGCTACATGCGCGAGTTGATCCACGAGATCTTCGCGCGCCACCTCGCCAATCCGTTGCTCGACACGGAGTCCGACGCAGCCGTGTTGCCGTGGAACGCCGCGGACGGTGAGCTCGCCTTCACGACCGACAGTTTCACCGTGCAACCCCTCGAGTTTCCCGGCGGCAATATCGGCTCGCTCGCGGTTCATGGCACGACCAACGATCTCGCCGTGGCGGGCGCGGTGCCGAAGTACCTGAGCCTCGGCGTGCTGCTCGAAGAGGGTCTCGAGTTTGCCGTGCTCGAACGCGTCGTCGCGGGCATCGCTCAGGCAGCGAAGGAGATCGGCGTCGTGGTCGCGGCCGGCGACACCAAGGTCGTGCGTCGCGGCGAAGGCGGCGGCATCTACCTGAATACGAGCGGCATCGGCGTGCGCAACCCGAACCTGCGGCTCGGCATGCGCGAGATCCGCGCAGGCGACGCCATCCTGGTGAGTGGTCCGGTCGGCGATCACGGCATTGCGGTCATGCTCGCCCGCGAGCAGTTCGGCCTGCGCGGCGATCTGCAGTCCGACGCGGCCAGCGTGCTGCCCATCACGCTCGAACTCGCCCGCTGCAAGGGACTGCGCTTCATGCGCGATCCTACGCGCGGCGGGATCGCCACCGTCATGCACGAGATCGTGCAGGCGGCGGGACTCGGTGTGTATCTGGACGAAACGCAGGTGCCGGTGCGCGATTCGGTGCGCTCGGTGTGCGAAATGCTCGGCTACGACCCGTATTTCCTGGCCTGCGAAGGCCGTGTCGTCGCCATCGTTGCCGCAGACGAGGCCGCGGCGGCTCTTGCGGCCGTGCGGGCACTGCCCTCCGGCAGGGACGCGGCCATCATCGGTCGCATCCAGGAGCAACCGCAGCGCGTCATCCTGCGCACGCCTCTGGGCGGCGAACGCGTGATCGAAGAACTCGAGGACGATCCGCTGCCGCGAATCTGCTAGCCGCCGGCGAACAGCGGCCCGTTGTCGATGTAGATGAGATAGCGGGCGATCTTGTCGCCGCGCAGGTAGAACACGTTGACGAACGGGATCGTGACCTGCGAGCCGTCGAGCCGCGTGTAGGTGACGAGCCCTTCGCACACCGTCGAGCCATCGGCGTCCCAGGTGCGCAGCAACTCGTGCCGGCTGCCGCCGATCATGCCGAAGAACGCCTCGACGTATGCGGCCACGTTCGCCTGGCCGTGCACGGACGGCTGGCTGCCGAAGCGGAATTCGCCGTCGGGCGTCAGGAACTGTGCGAACTCCTGCGAGCGCTTGCCATCGATCGTGGCAAACAGCGAACTCCACCAGTCTCTGCTCGGCATGCCTCGTGATCCCTCACCGGCCGGGATGGCCGTGACGCGGAATCTTGCCATGCATCGCGCGACGAGTCAGGGGGCCGACGCGCTACGCAGTAATCAATAGTCGAGCCAGTTGGGCATCCGCAATACGACGGGGTGCGTAGGTACTACCCCACGATGGCCGTGCGTCGCTTGAATTGATCTCAGCTCGCGCCGGATGCGAACAAGAATCATCACGCGGTAGATGGTGGCCGTTCCGCGGAGAAAAGTTCCCTAACTCGCAGCAAAACTTCGGTATTCCGAGGTTATTGCTTTGCAACCCGAGTCCTAACATGGCCCCCGACAAATTTCGGACTGGACGCACTGCCCAGTTTTTTCGTTTCGGCGCAAGCCGAGTGAGGGAGTCAAACATGAGACTTGCAAGGCTTCGAGGCGCACGTGGATTCGTGCCACTCATTGCGCTATTGGCGTTGGGCGCCGGCATGGCCGGTTGTTCCGGCGACGATGGCAAGAACGGGGCCGCTGGCCCCGCTGGTCCTGCCGGTACGCCGGGCACGCCCGGCGCGACGGGCGCCACGGGCGCTACGGGTCCCACGGGTCCCGCGGGAGTCGCCAAGATCGAGCCGCGAGAGTCTTGCGGCGTCTGCCATGACACCGGCTCGCTGGCCGCTGTCGATGACTGCATGCTCTCGACCGCGAGGTCTCCTTTACGGCCACCGTCACCGGTGGTGAGTGGGGGTGACCTTGTCGTCACCTTTAACCTCAAGCTCGATGGCGCGAGTTTCGATGGTTTCACGACCGTCAATCGCGCGGTCATTCTCCAGGGCACGGGTGCGCCGAATACTGTCTACACACGTTGGCAGAACAGCACGACCGAACCGGCGACCAGCATCGCTCTTGGTGTCCTCGACAGCGTTGCGGGTGGTGTATACACGCTCCGCATCCCGGGCGCTGCGAGCTTCGTCGGCACCGATGCCAGGGTTTACTTCAGGCTGGAAACGGCAACGGGTGTCACGCCTCGCCGTCGAGCCAGCGTCTATGCCGATGACGCGGCATACGTGCGCCCGGCTCTGGTCAGCAACCAGTCGTGCCAGAACTGCCATGGCACGTTCGCGGGCGAGGAAGCTAGCCATCATTACAACCCGTTCAATGCGGATGCCGTGCGTGGCCTGCCACAGCGCGGTAAATGCTCCAGACGACTTGCAGCTTGGTCTACTTAGTTCATGGCATCCACAACTCGCACAACATGCCGAGCGGTGGGTTCACGCTGCCAGGTGAAGACCCCATCGAGGTCAGCTACCCGACCTACATGACCAACTGCAGCGTTTGCCACGACAGACGACGACAACGCTGGCGGCGGCGAACACGATGACGGTCTCGGGCGAGAACTGCTACAGCTGCCACCAGTCGATGGACAGCTGGGACTTCACGGCCTCCGGCTTGACCTTCCACGAAGCCTTCGCCCCGACCGAGGACTGCACGGTCTGCCACAATCCCGCCGGCGTTGCAGCTGCCAAGGACGTCGTCACGGAATTCCACGACGGGCTCGAGACCGAACGCGTCGGCATCATCTACGGCGGCGAAGACCTCTCCGTTAGCCTGGGGCAAGAAGTTCACCTGGAAGATCGACAGCGTCGTCGACGACAAGACGAACCTGAAGATCAGCTGGTCAGCCACCTTCGACAAGATGGCGCAGGTCCGATCTCCGCAGCAGTCGCCGTGAATCCTTGCAACACGACGGTGACCGATAGCGCGCCGGGGTTCTTCCCATATGCGCCGAATACCGCGAACGAGGGCACGTTGAGCATGCTGCGCAGCTACGCGCAGGGCGATGACTACGTCCTCGGCCAGGCGAACGCGCCGGGCCAGGCAGCGGCCGTGAACCTGTCGACCACCAACACGGTCTGCGCCGCCAACGTGGCGACCACGACCATCCCGGTGGACGCCGCCATCCCGGCCGGCACACGGGGCATCGTGGCCCTGCAGGGCAAGCCGCAGCTGCCGGTCCCGGCAGGCATGTCGACCAAGCACTGGACGTACCCCTTGCTGTTCGTCCGCGTCCCGACCCCGACCTACGAGTTCGTCGTGGGCACGGGTGCCAAGGCGACCACGCCGCGTCGCGAAATCGCCGACACCGGGCGATTGCCTGAAGTGCCATGTCGGCTCGCTCTATCAGCACGGCAATACCCGCGTTGATAACGTGACGATGTGCATCATCTGCCACAACTCGGCCTCGAGTGACCAGAACAACCGCACCCTGATGGGCGTGGACGCGTCCGAAGCGTACGACGGCAAGGTTGGCCAGACGTACGAGCTGAAGACCATGCTGCACGCCATTCACTCGGCGGGCACGGGTTTGGCCACGACCGCGATCTATCGGACCCGCGGCATCTATGCCTGGGCAGCCGAAGGGACGACGCCGGCGAACTGGCCCACTGGGGCGCCGACTTGCCGCAGCTCAGTCGACGCAGCGGCTCCTGCGCCGATCACGGGCTTCACCGTCTTCGGAGCGGATCCTGCGGTGACGCAGTCGTGCCAGACGCACAACCTGTATCACCCGACCTATCCGCGGGCTGTGGAACGACTGCGCGGCCTGCCACGTGGACGGCTTCGACCTGATCCCCGACCAGGGCAAGGCCGTGGCGACCACGCTCGACGCCGGTGCGATCGACTCGGGCACGGGCACGAGCGCAGTCTGGAAGAACCAGCTCGACGATACGCTGCAGGGCGCCTCGGCGGCCGCCTGCACGAGCTGCCACCAGACGACCGACGCCCGGGGTCATGCGTACCAGAATGGCTGGACGCCGCAGACCTTCGAGAACGGACGTCAGACCATTCTCGATACGCAGTGAGCTGATGTTCGACTGACCTCCAGGTGAGCGGGGTGGGCCTTCGGGTCCACCCCAATCCCGGGAGAAAAGACTCTTACGAGGTGGGCCTGTCGGCCCACCTTTTTTTTGGCAGCGATGGAGACCAGGCGGTCAGATTGGTCGGGGCTGCTGGACTTACAGCAACTTCGCGCCACGCCTGGGCGATCCGGACCCCGAAAAGAGAACGCCCCGCAGAGCGGGGCGTCCTGGTTACCCTGGCCTCACCGGCCGTCTTGATACGGTCCGAGATGCCCGGCCTTTCTGTCTGCCTCAAGACGGCCGGAGATCCGGCCATCCCGGCAGCGCCTTTACTTCGCTGCCGTGATTTCGATCTTCACTTCGGCGTCTTCGATCAGCACGGGGTACTGGTAGCCCATGCCGAAATCCTTGTCGAGGATCACTGCGCCGGAAACGAGCACCGTGTCGCCGACATTCGGCAGTGGCTTTGACGTCGTTGTTACGGTCAGGTCGTTCTTGCCGTCCTCACCGGAACCGTCGCGGACATGTACCCAGTCCTTGCCCATGATGCCGGCATTGGTCTTCACGACCTTGCCGCGGACCGCGACCTTCTGGCCGGCCAGGGCATCTTTCTCCGCGAACACCTCGGCGACGGTCTTGCCGCCTTCGGCCTTCAGAATGCCGGTCAGGTCGACTTCGCCGGTCGGCCGAGCCTGTGGGTGATCCGCCGGCATGGCGGCCGGGCCGGCGGGGGCGGCGCTGTCGGGGCGGCGTCGGTCTTGGCTGCTTCCTGAGGTTTGCCGTTGCAGCCGGAAACGGACACGGCGGCGGCAAGGGCGAGCACGCTGGCAATGGATGCCTTGAGCACTGCAATTCTCCAGTTAGATGACGGATCGGGGGACTCTTTGGGCGCAGGAGTCTAAAGGACAATCTGCAGCTTGCTAATAGCCATCTGCCGTCGGTAACCGTGGTATCGGCACTACGCAAGGGGCGGGTCATACGGGGATATACGAGTACGAGTCTAAATTGCAGCTGCATACTATCCCCGCGACCCCGGATTCGGCCCGCCATGGCGGGATCCCGACCCTTGGGGTCATGGAGTTCTCCAGAACAGTCAGGTGCAAGTGATGAAATTCTCCAGCGCTCGTTCCCATGCGCGGTCGCGTCTGCCCCTGATCGCCATGCTGGCGCTCACGGCCTCGATGGGCATTGCGGGTTGCGAGAACGACGGCGGCGCCGGCCCGGCAGGGCCGGATGGCGGCGACACCGGACAGACAGGACCGACCGGCCCCACCGGACCGGCAGATGTCCCCATTTCGCTGGGTGGCGACGTCAGGAACGTAGGTACCGGGTCGACCCTGACGGCGCAGCAGATCGCCGACATCGGGACGCTGGTCGCGTCGATCGACAGTGCAGCCATTACCGGCAATAAGCCCGTCATCGAGATCACGGTCAAGACGGACAAGGGCGGCGCCGTGCTCGGCCTCGCGGCGACCACCTTGCGCCTGGGCGTGGCCAAGCTGGTGCCGGCCGCCAACGGCTTACCGTCGCGCTGGCAGAGCTACATCAACCGCAGCGCTGCGCCCAGCATCCCGACCCCGGTCCTGACCAGCGCCGTGCAGGCGAACACCGAGAGCGGCGTGGCCGCCGGTTGGCAGGAACTGGGAGCGGGCAGGTACCGCTACACCTCGGCGGTCGACCTGGGTGCGGTCACGACGCCAATCGCCGTGACCTATGAGCCCAGCCTGACGCACCGCATCAGCGTGGCGCTCGACCTGTCGGGCAGTGCCCGCGCACTCGCGCCGGACAATCCCTTCAAGGACTTCGTGCCGAGCGGCGGCGCCGTCACCTCGAGCAAGCTGATCGCCGCGACCGAAAACTGCGAAACCTGCCACGTGCGTTTTGCCGAACACGGCGGGCCACGCCGCAGCAACGAGTACTGCGCGGTCTGCCACAACCCGGCGACGATCGACCCCGATTCCGGTGAATCGGTCGACCTCGCCTACATGGCGCACTCGATCCATCGCGGCGAGAACCGCAGCCAGCCGTTCGTCGTCTATGGCTTCAATGGCGCGCGATTCGACGCCGGCGAGTTGACCTATCCGCAGCCGCTCTCCTTCTGCGAGACCTGCCACGTCAAGTCCGCGTCGATGCCGCAGGGCGACGACTGGAAGACGAATCCGAGTGCGGCCGCGTGCGGTGGTTGCCATGACGCCGGCCTGAACAAGACCGGCCCCAGCGCCACGACAGGCCTCTACACGTACACGTACACGCATTCCAGCACGCTGCTGCCGCCGGGTTTCACGCCCGCTGACGGCACGTGCGCGGGCTGCCACCGGGCGGATGGCGTGGCCGGCGACAGCCTCGCCTCGCACCAGAAGGATCCGGACCGCAAGGCGATCGAGAACGGCAGCCTGTTCACGTACAAGATCCTGAGCGTCGACAACGCGGTCGCTGGCCAGGCGCCGAAGGTGACCTTCCAGATCCTCGGCACGGACGGCCAGCCCGTGAACGTGAAAGCGATCACCACGGGCCGGCTGCGGCTCGACTTTGCCTGGTCGACCGCCGATATCCACAACGTCGCAGACGTTGCGGGCGACAAGTACCAGGCCAGCCGTGGCGAGGCCACCGTCATCGACCTGATCGCCAACATGGCCAGCGTCGTCGACAACGGCAACGGCACCTACAGCTACACGCTCGCCCAGGTGCTGCCAGCCGGCTTCGACGACGCGACCCTTGGCAAGGGCCTGATGGTCGTGCTCGAGGGCCGACGCGTCATGCCCGACGGCTCCGAGGCTTATCCGGAAAGTGCGTTCGCCTTTGGCGGCGGCGCAGCCCGCGAGCAGCTCGTGGACCAGGCCAAGTGCGAAACCTGCCACAAGCGCCTGGCCCTGCATGGCGGCAGTCGCGCGGGCGACCCGATCATCTGCACCGTCTGCCATAACTCCAGCGTCGGCGGCACGTTCGGCGCGGACGCCTTCGGTCCGCTGGCCCTGGGTGCCTTCATCCACAACCTGCATGCGAGCAACGTGGTGCCGTTTGGTGCGGTCACCTATCCGCAGAGCCTCGCTCGCTGCACCGGCTGCCACGTGGACGGCAAGGCCTACGCGGCCCGAACCAGTGCACTGCCCATCACGGTCGATGCGGGGACGACCCTTACCAACGATGCGGCGGCGCTCGCGTGGAAGGACGACCTCGCGGACTCGGCGACGGCAGGCACCTGCAAGGGTTGCCACACGTCGGCCGCGGCTGCGACCCACATGCAGTCGCAGGGCGGCAGCTTCGGCGTTGCCAAGGCGCTGGTGCCGTCGTCAGCCGCGGAAGGTTGTGCGTTCTGCCACGGCCCGGGCCAGACCTTTGACACCGAGAAACTGCACTGCGACACGCTGCCTTACGGCCAGTGCACCCAGTGACCGGAAGAATCGCAATGACACGACGTTCCATGACACCTTTCACGACGCTGCTGCTCGCTGGCCTGGGCGCCCTCGCGATCGGGCTGGCCGGATGCAGCGGCGACAACGGGCCGGATGACACGTCCACGCCGCCGGATCCGGTGTTCCCGCCGGGCCCCGGCACTGGCGCCGCCATTCCAATCACCTCCGCGACGACCATCGTGGCTTCGATCACGCGCGTCACGATGCAGGACGACGGCAAGGCATTCGTCGAGATCTACCTGCGCGATGAGAACAACTTCGCGCTGCAAGGGCTTGCCTGCCGCCAACATCAGCTTCGTACTGGCGCGGCTGGAGCCGGCCGTGAACGGCGCCTCGAGCACCTGGCATGCGATCACGCGCCGCACCGATGCGTTCCCAGGCACACCGGCGCCTACACCGGCAGACAAGGTGACAGGCACCGGGCCGACGAACCAGGGCTACACCGAAGCCGCGACAGCGGGCGTCTGGACGGACAAGCAGAACGGCGTCTATACGTACACGTTCGCCAGGAGCGTGAAGAACGACGCCGAGATTCCCTATGACGGCTCACTGCCTCATCGCGTCGGCTTCGAGATACGGCTGACTCCGGCGATCCCGTCCAACAACGCCGTCTACACGTTCACGCCGGCGACCAACCTCCCCGTCAACGAGTCGGGCCGCGAGATCGTCGACAACGACACCTGCAACGCGTGCCACGACAACCTGTCGTGGCACGGTGGCGCGCGGTTCGACCTGCAGTACTGCGCGATGTGCCACGAGTCGTATTCGTTCGACGCGCAGTCCGGCAACTCGATCGACCTGAAGGTGATGATCCACAAGATCCACTCCGGCGAGACGCTGCCGAGCGTCGAGGCGGGCGGCTTCTACGGCATCTTTGGCCGCGGCAACACGTTTTCCGACTTCAGCGAGGTCGTCTATCCGCAGGACAAGCGCAACTGCACGACCTGCCACGAGGAAAACGACGCCGACACACCGCAGGCCAGCAACTGGCGGTACACCGTCAACACGGCGACCTGCACCGCCTGCCACGACAACGTCAATTTCGTCACCGGCGAAAATCATGGCGGCGTCGCCGCGACGGACGACACTTGCACCTCGTGCCACGGTCCGAACTCCGACGTGGGCAACCTGCGCGTCGCGACGGCGCACATCATCCCCGAGGACGAGGCGGCCAAGCGCTTCAAGTTCGAAGTGGTGAAGGTGCAGGCCATCAAGCTCGACGGTTCGCCGGGCGCCACCGCCTGCGCGGCCGCGACGACCGCGTGCACGGTCCTGCCGGGCGAGTTTCCGCTGGTCACCATCAAGGTCAGCGACCCGACGACGGGCACGCCCTACAAGATCACGGACCCGGCGTTCACGAACGTCATCCCGTGCACGCCGGTGCCGCCGGCCACGACCTGCAATGCGACGGCGGCGCGGCTGCGCGCACGCGTCGCCTACACTACGACCAACTTCACGAACCCGGCGAGCGGCAGCACGCCGGCGCAACCGATCCAGGTCGACTTCCTGGCCACGGCGGCCGCACCAGCGGGCTCACCCGCCGCGGCGGGTGGTGCAGCCACGCTGAATGCCGACGGCTCCTACAGCAAGGCGGGGGCGAAGCCGCTGCCGGCGGGGCTCATCGGCGGTTCGGGCGAGTCGTTCCTGGAAGGCCGCACGATTGTCGACGTCAGCGCCACATCGACGCCGCAATATGCCGAGATCGGTGTGACGTCTTCGGCGGGTGTCGTGTTCCCGATCACGGACGCCGTACCCGTGTCGCGCCGCGAGATCGTGGACGTCCAGCGCTGCAACGACTGCCACCAGAGCCTCTCATTCCACGGCGACAACCGCAACAACAACACCGACCTGTGCTCGACCTGCCATAACCCCGAGATCGCCGCGGGCTCGACGCCTCGCACCGGCAGGCCCTGGGACTTCAAGTTGCTGATCCATGGCATTCACTCGGCGCAGTACGACTTCGGCGGATTGGACTTCGCGTCGGTGAGGTATCCGGGCAAGATCAACAACTGCGAGGGTTGCCACAAACCCGACACGTACTTCCCGGTGGATCCGACCAAGGTGTTCGCCACCTCGATCACTCGCGGCACCAATGCGGCATCGCCCGTGGACGACATCGCTTACACGCCGAATGCGGCGATCTGCTCGTCGTGTCACACGACCGCGCAGGCGAAGCAGCACATCGAGCTGAATGGCGGTTCGTTCAGCGCGACGAAGAACGCCGACGGCACCAGCAACGCAGCCGCTGCCGAAACCTGTGCCAGCTGCCACGGCCCCGGCAAGTCGGTCGACGTGAAGGTCACGCACGGCGTCGGCCAGTTCCAGAACAGCAACTGACGCGCAACCCCAATACAGACGGACGCACCGACATGAAGTTACCGCAAGCGTTCCCACGAGGACTGCTGCTCATCGGCCTGGGTCTGGGACCCATGCTCGCGTTCGCCGGGGTGCCGGAGAAGGCGCCGAACGCCGGTGCGCCGTACAGCGCAAAAGGCGCCGACACCTGCCTGACCTGCCACGAAGGCCCTGAAGTGAACGACGTCTTCCACACCGCGCACGCGCAGCCGAACGACGCACGCACGCCGTTCGGCAAGGGCGGCTTGCAGTGCGAGGCCTGCCACGGTCCAGGCGGCAATCACGCGAAGCGCGTCAAGAAGGGCGAGTCGCGTCCGTCGATGATCAAGTTCGGCCGCACGGCCGATACGCCTGTCGGCGTGCAGAACGCGATGTGCCTGGGTTGTCACGAGCAGACGGCGGTGGCGAACTGGCACATGGGTCCGCACGACGTGAACAGCGTCTCGTGCGCCGCATGCCACGACAGCCACAAGGCGAAGGACGCAGTGCTGGCCAGGGCCACGCAGCCCGAGGTTTGCTACACGTGCCACGTCGCCGAGCGCAGCCAGTTCCAGAAGGTCTATGCGCATCCGGTGCGCCAGGGCAAGCTCGCCTGCAGCGACTGTCATGCTCCGCACGGCACGGTGGCGCAGAAGCAGCTGGTGCGCGCGACGGTGAACGACACCTGCTACGAATGCCACGCCGAGAAGCGCGGCCCGATGCTGTGGGAACACCAGCCGGTCACCGAGGACTGCTCGACCTGCCACGCACCGCACGGCTCGAGCAACCCCGGCATGGTCAAGCAGCGCGGCCCGCTGCTCTGCCAGTCGTGCCACTCGCAGCAAGGCCACCCGAGCCTCGGTTACGGGCCATCCGGCCTGCCCGGCAACGCTGCGCCAGCCACGGCGCTCGCGCTGGGCAACTGCATGAACTGCCACTCGCAAGTGCACGGATCGAACCACCCCTCGGGTTCGTCGCTGACACGGTGACCGCCATGGAACAACGCAGCCACAAACTTTCGATCGCGGTCGCCACCATCCTGCTCGCGGCGGGCTCGGGCGTGCAGGCCGAAGAATCGGCGGCACCTGACACCTCGGCCTGGGCCTGCAAGAAATGCACGTTCGCGCAGGGCTATACGTCCGAAGCTGAAATCGGCGCGGGCTGGCTCGATGATTCGAGCGCAAAGTTCGGCGACTACACCGGGCTCGACGAAGACGGTGTGTACGTCGTGGCGAACGCCGAAGGCGGCGTCGCGCTCGAGTCCGGTTATCACCTCGACTACGAGTTGCTCGATCTCGGCCTCGATTCACGCGCTGCTTCGGTCCAGGGCGGCAAGCAGGGGGCCTATGAGTTCGGATTGTCGTATGACCGCATCCCGCACCGCATCTCGGATACGGGCGAAACGATTTTCTCCGGCAGCGACGACCTGTCGCTGCCCGGCGGATGGGTGCGCGCCGGCAGCACGGCGGGCATGACGGCGCTCGGCACGAGCCTGCGTCCCGTGGACGTCGGTTACGATCGCGACCGCTACGGCGCGAACGGCCGCTTCTTCCTCGGCGACAAATGGACGTTCGGGCTCGACTACAAGCGTGACGAGCGCAGCGGCACGCGACCGCGCTATGGCTCGTTCGGCAGCGTCTCGACCGAGATGCTGCGGCCGATCGACGACTCGACCGATCGCATCAATGCCGATGTGCGCTACCAGGGCAAGCACTGGTTCGCGCAGCTCGGCTACTTCGCATCGATCTACGACACGAAGGCCGCTGGCTTCCAGTTCGACAACCCCTTCAACGCCGCGGTCGCCGGCGGTGACGCCGGGCGGATGTCGCTCGAGCCCGACAACCTCTACAACGAGGTTGCGGTGTCGTTCGGCTGGTTCGGCCTGCCTTGGAACACGGCCGTCACGCTGTCGGCCGCCATGGGGCAAGGCTCGCAGGAAACAGGCTTCAACCCGTACACGATCAATCCGAACGTCGCGGTCGACGCGCTGCCGTTCGACAACCTCGACGGCGACATCAGTGTGACGCGCGCGGATCTTGCGGTCAGCGCCCGCCCGATGGACCGGCTGCGCCTGCGTGGATCGGCAGCCTACGACGAGCGCGACAACGACAGCCGTCAGGGCACGTTCACCTCGATCGTGCACACGGACCTGTTCCCGATCGTGGCCGACCGCGTGAATGCCGTCTACGGCTATGAACGCACAAGACTGAACGGCTCGGCCGACTTCGACGTGTACGATGACCTCGCCATCGGCGTCGGTGGCGAGTGGCGAACTACTGACCGGACGGGCTCGGCGCTCGAGGTCTCGAGCGAGGAAGTACTCGACGGCTGGGGCCGCGTTCAGTTCCGCCCGAGCGGGTACCTCGGGATCGTCGCGAAGGGCGGCGTCGAGGAGCGCGATCCGGACAGGTACGACGTGAACGTCGCGGCCGGTTTCGGCCAGAACCCGCTCATGCGCAAGTACAACCAGGCTTATCGCTACCGTTCCTACGGCGAGTTACTCACGAACGTCGCGATCGGATCGCTGCCGCTGTCGCTCGGCGCCAGCGTTTTTTACGGCGACGACAGTTACCTGCAGTCCGACCTGGGCCTGGATTCAGGTCTCGATCGGCGTTATGGCGTCGACCTGAACTGGACGGTCAACGAGAAGATCGCGGCCTATGCGACGCTCGGGCGCGAAAAAATCGACTCGCGCACGAGAGGCAGCAGCACCTTCACGACGGCCGACTGGGTGGGACAGGTGCAGGACGACTTCGAGACGTACGGCGCGGGAGTCAACGCGCAGTTCACGGACAAGATCGGCGTCAACCTCGATTACTCGTACGGCGCGGGCAATTCGCGCACGCGCATCACGGGCGCTGGCGCCGGCATCTTCCCCGTCGTAAAGAGCGAGCTCAGCTCGTTCAAGGCCGGGGTGACGTATGGGTTCAGCGAACGCACGGACCTGAGGCTCACGTGGTGGTACGAAACGCTGAAGACGAGCGACTGGTCGTACAACGCGCAGCCTGCGGCCATGCCGACGGTACTGGGCCTGGGCGTCGACCCCTACAACTACGACGTGAACTACGTGACGCTGTCGATGAGTTACCGGTTCGGCGGCCCCAAGGCGACCGAGGCGGCGGCAGAGTGATGCAAGGCCGCCGCTCCCTCGCGGGGGCGGCACGCCGATTCAGCGACTCGCGCGCCTGATGATCGCCCGCGTCAGGCCGCGGAAGATGAACGCGTGCGCGGGAATCAGCGCGTACCAGTAGACGAGCCCCCACACGCCGGCAGGATGCCAGTAGGCCGTGGCTGAGACGCTCGCGCCCGTGCCCTGTGGCTGCACCACGAATTCGAGCACGCCCGCGCCGGGCGCCTTCATTTCCATCAGCAGCGTGAGGCGCCGACCCGGTTCGAGCGCGATCACTCGCCACGAGTCGACGACGTCGCCGACGCGCAGCTCGGTCGGGTGCCGTCGCGCACGACGGAAGCTCGGTCCACCCAGCAGCCAGTCGATCGCGCCACGGATCCACCACAGGACGTTGGCGTAGAACCAGCCGTCCTCGCCCCCGATGGTGCAGACGGTGGCGAACACCCGCTCCGCGTCGACGTCGCCCGTGCGCCGTCGCGCCTTCGCGCTTGGCATAGAACGCGTACTCGGGCCGGAAGTTGCGGCAGGCGATCGAGCCCTCGACCCAGCGCGCAATCACTGCGTGCTGCCGGTCCGCCTCGATCGCGGCGCGGATCGCGTCTGCGAGCCCCAGTCGCGCCCGCGGCACCAGGCGCTGCAGCTCGTCGTCGTGGGCGACGAAATCGTGCTCGAGGCCCTCGACCAGCGCCTGCGCGATGCCGACCGGGACCGTCGTCACCAGGCGCAGCCAGTACGACGACAGACGCGGGGTCAGCACCGGCACCGGCACGATCAGCGGGTGGCGTCCTACCAGGTCGCCGTAGCAGCGCATGATCGCTTCGTACGTCACGGTGTCGGGGCCACCGGCATCGAGGATCTTGCCCGCCGCGTCGTCGATGTCGGCGACCGCGACCAGGTAGGCGAGCAGGTCGTCGAGCGCGATCGGCGTCGAGACCGACTTCACCCAGCGCGGCGTCACCATGACGGGCAGGTGATTGACCAGGTCGCGGATGACTTCGTACGCGGCGGAGCCGGGCCCGATGATCATGCCGGCGCGCAGTTCGGTCACAGGGACACCGCTCGCACGCAGGACGTCACCGGTTTCCGCGCGAGAGCGCAGGTGTTCCGACCGGGCGTTCGCGGGGATCAACCCGCCGAGATACACGATGCGGCGCACCCCGGCCGCGGCCGCGGCCGCCCCGAAATTGCGCGCCGCTTCGCGGTCCAATGCACTGAAGCCGCGGCCTGCGGCCATCGAGTGCACCAGGTAATAGGCGACGTCGACGCCCTGCAGCGCAGCTGCGAGCGTTTCTGGTTGCAGGGCATCTGCGGCTACGCACGCCACGCCGGGCCAGCCGCGGGCCTCGAGTACCTCGAGGTTGCGGGCGGACGCGCGGACGCGCCTGCCTGCGGCCAGCAGGCGCGGCACCAGGTGGGTGCCGATGTAGCCGCTCGCGCCGAAAACGAGCTGCAGTGAGCCGGTCCCGGCGGCGGGCATGCCCCGGTCAGCGCGAGAAGATCGCGGCGACGAACAGCAGGATCGAGCCCACGGCCTGCAGGCCAATGGTCATTTCGATGCTCTTGGTCAGCACTGGGCGCGTGACCTGCTCGCCGATGCCCGCGGCCGCCTTGAAGCCTCCCGCCAGGATGGCGACTGCTCCGACCGCGGTCCACCAGGGCAACGAGCTCATCGCGACCAGCGTGACGATCGAGGCGAACGCGGCGACGTGCAGCAGCCGGTAGCCGAGGCGCGCGCGGTCGAGTCCGAGGCGGACCACGAGCGTCAGCTTGCCGTTCGCGGCGTCGGCCTTGCGATCCGGCACTTCGTTGATCCACAGGATCAGCATCACCCAGATGCCGACGGGAATCGCGATCAGCAGGCTGCCCAGGTCGAACACACCGCTCTGCAGCCACGCGGCGCCGCAGACGGGCAGCACGCCGAACGCGATCATCAGGAAGAACTCACCGACGCCCTTGCCGCTCAGCTGCACCGCGGGCGCGGAATACAGCCACGCGATGGCGATGCCCGCGAGCCCCAGCGCGACGACGATCGGGCCTTTCAGCAGCGCGAGGACGAGGCCGAGCACGCAAGCCATGCCGATCAGGATCCAGCCCCAGCGGTGCATCTCCTGCACGGACATGATGCCGTTGGTGATGAACCGCGAGCCGCCCGTGTAGGGATGGATGTATTCGACGTTGTCGCGGTCCGTGCCGGTGATGTCGTCGCCGACGTCGTTGATGACGTTGCTGGCGCAATGGACCAGGGCGGTGGCCAGCAGGGCGAGCAGGGCGACTCCCAGCTCGAGTCCACCGGCGACCGTGGCGCCCCAGGCCGTTCCGACCAGCACGGGCAGGACGGAGGCCGTCAGGAACTTGGGTCGCGTGGCCAGGAAGTGCCGGCGTGCCTTGCGACCGAAGCCGTCGCCTGCCAGGTCCTCGTAACGAGGTTCGAGCGGTGAAACGGCGTCCTTGATCATGCGTGTCCTCCCGGGGTCAGGCCGCAAGCTAGCGACCCGCTGCCCCACAGGTCAAGCCCGGCGACGTCCGGGCCGGTTCAACGGCCGCGCGCGGCGTTGCGGACGCGGACGGCTTCCTCCTGGTCAACGGCGTCGAGTTGTTCCTCGATGAACTTCAACGAATGGTCGATTTCCGGCAGCAGCACGTTTTCCAGCGCCCGGGCGCGCCGCTCCGTCCGGCGGTATTCCTCGATCAGCCGGCGCAGGTTTGCGGCCCGGGCCGCTTGCGCGACCAGTTCGCCTGCCAGCTGGCGAAAGGCCTCCGCGCAGCGCCTGAGTTCCGGCGTGCTGCGCACGGGGGGAGAGGCAGGTACGCAAGGCGCCGCGTCGAGCGCGGCGTCGGCCAGGCGCAGGCCGAGGAAGCTGCGCTGCGCCTGTCGCAACAGCACGGTGTCGAGCAGGCACGGTGGCTCGACCGTGAGGTCCTCGAAGCCGTGGATTTCGACCGCGCCCGCCAGCGCCTCGCGAGCCTCGAGCCAGAGCCGGTCGAGCGTCGTCTGCGCGACTTCGTGCGCCCGCAGGTCACGCAGGATCTCGGTCGCGAGCAGCACGCGCTTTTCGTCGAGCAGTTCGTATCCTTCCTGCACCAGCCGGCGCTCGTCGCGCAGCTCGAGCAGCGCAACCCGCGTTGCCGCAACTTCGCCGTTGTCAGGCATGCGCTTCGGCGCCCAGGTGGCGGCCGATCTGCGCATTCGACAAACGCGTGAGTTCGCCGTGCGGCAGGCCCTGCAGGGCGGCCCAGCCAGTCTCGAGGCTTTCTTCGAGCGTGCGCGCAGTGGCCTGGTGGACGAACTGGCGCTCGAAGCGCTCGCCGAAGGCGAGAAACCTGCGGTCGGATTCGGGCAGGCCCTGTTCACCCATCACGCTCGCGAGCACGCGCACGCGCAACGCACGCGCGTAGGCGGCGAACAACTGGTGTGCGAGCGCCGGATGGTCCGGGTCGGTAAACCCTTCGCCGATGCCGGCATCCATCAGCCGCGACAGGCTCGGCAGCACTCGCACCGGCGGGTAGATGCCGCGACGGTCGAGTTCGCGGTCCAGCACGATCTGGCCTTCGGTGATGTACCCCGTGAGGTCCGGAATCGGGTGCCCGATGTCGTCGCCGGGCATGGTGAGGATCGGCAACTGCGTCAAGGTGCCCGGTCGGCCGCGGATGCAGCCAGCCCGTTCGTACAGCGACGCGAGGTCGGAATACATGTAGCCCGGGTAACCCTTGCGACCCGGGATCTCGCCGTGGCTCGCAGACACCTCGCGCAGGGCCTCGCAGTAGTTGGTCATGTCGGTGAGGATGACCAGCACGTGCCGTCCTTCCTCGAACGCGAGGTATTCGGCCGCCGTCAGCGCGTAGCGCGGGGCAAGCAGGCGCTGCATGCCCGGTTCGTCCGCGAGATTCAGGAACATGGCCGTGTGACCCAGCGCGCCACTCGATTCCATCGCGAGCCGGAACTGTTCGGCCGTGTCGTGCGGCACGCCGATGCCGGCAAAGACGACCGCGAAGCTTTCTTCGCCCTGGGTTCCGCGCAGTCGCGCCCGTTGGGCGATCTCTGCGGCCAACCGGTCGTGCGGCAGGCCGCCCGCGGAGAAGAGCGGCAGCTTCTGTCCGCGCACGAGACTGTTCATCACGTCGATGGTCGCGATGCCGGTTTCGATGAAATCCCGCGGCAAGGCGCGCCAGGCCGGATTGATCGCAAGCCCTTCGATGCGGCGTCGTGAACGTGCAGCCACGGGCGGCCCGCCGTCGAGCGGTCGACCCACGCTGTCGAACACGCGGCCGAGCAGATGCGGACCGACACCGAACAGCAACGGCTCCGGATGCAGGCGAATGCGCGTGCCACGCAGCGCGAGCCCCGACGTCGACTCCAGCACCTCGATCACCATCGAGGTCTCGTCGAGCGCGGCCACGCGCCCTAGCCTTGGCGGGCCAGTCCCGGCCAGCACTTCGACCGCGGCGTTGAGGCCTACGCGCGCTTCGCGCCGCGCAAAGAGCAACGGGCCCTCGATGCGGGTCACAGCATTTTCGAGCAGCAGGTCAGCCTGCATGACTGGCCACCGTTTGCAGCTGGTCGAACTCGTAATCGATCTGGCGCGGCAGTTGCCGCAGACGCAGCAGGTCGTCCTCGCTGAACTCCTCACCGAGCCTCTGCAATTGCCGCAGCATCGGCATGGCCGCGAGCCGGGCGGGCAGCACGCCTGCCGCCACGGCGGCGTCGGCGCGATCGGCGAAATGCAGCAGCACCGAGAGCATGGCGACCTGCCGCGCAGGCGAGCAGAAGCGGTCGACCTTCGAGAAGGACGACTGCCGCAGGAACCCTTCGTTGACGAGGTCCGCGCAGAGCAGCCGCACCTGCTGCTGTGCCGGCAGCGCATCGCGGCCGACGATGCGCGCCATGCGCTCGAGGTGTGCCTGCGCCTCGAGCAGTTCAAGTACGCGCTGCCGCTGCACGAGCCAGTCGGGATTGCCGGAGCGCTTCCACCAGTCGGCGAGTTCCTGCACGTCCGAGCCATAGGACTGCAGGGGATGAATGGCGGGGTAGAAGCGGGCCTGCGCACGCTGACGGTCGAGGGCCCAGAAGCAACGCACGTAGCGCTTGGTGTGCAGCGTGACGGGTTCGGAGAAGTCGCCGGACGGCGGGCTGATCGCGCCGATGATCGTGACCGAACCTTCGGCGCCAGCCAGCGACGTGACACGCGCTGCGCGTTCGTAGAATTCAGCGAGGCGCGAGCTCAGGTACGCGGGATAACCGGCTTCGCCTGGCAGCTCGCCGAGGCGGCCGGACACCTCGCGCAGCGCTTCGGCCCAGCGGCTGGTCGAGTCCGCCATCAGCGCGACGTTGAGGCCCTGGTCACGGAAGTACTCGGCGACCGTGATCGCGGTGTAGATGCTCGCCTCGCGCGCCGCGACCGGCATGTTCGACGTGTTCGCAATGATGACCGTGCGTTCGGCGAGCGGACGTCCGCTGCGCGGATCCTCGAGCTGCGGAAACTCGTCGAGCACCTCGGCCATTTCGTTGCCACGTTCGCCGCAACCGACGTACACGATCACGTCCGCGTCACACCACTTGGCGAGCGCCTCCTGCAGCACCGTCTTGCCGGTGCCGAAGCCGCCAGGCAGGGCGGCGCGTCCACCGCGCGCGACGGGGAAAAGCGTGTCCAGAATGCGCTGGCCCGTGATCATCGGCGCGTTGACGCCAAGCCGTTCGCGCACCGGTCGTGACCGGCGCACCGGCCAGTCGTGCTGCATCGTGAGTTCGTGCCTGCGGCCGGTGTCGTCGACCAGCACCAGCAGCGTCTCGTCGTCGCGATGCTCCCCTGGTTCGACCAGCGCTTCCACGCGCCCGCTGGCCCACGGCGGCACCAGCAACGCCTGCGGCCGCGGCGCGACTGTCCTGGCGAATACGGCACCGGCGCTCAATAAGTCACCGTTCCGTACGGCGAATTCGAGTCGATGCCGCGCGACGCTGCGTGCAGTCGCGCCCGGCTGGATCTGAAAATCCGTGGCGCCCGACAACGGCCGCAGCAGGCCGTCGAAGATGCCGCCCAACAGGTTCGGGCCCAGCGTCACGGACAGCGGTCGTTCGAGTCCGACCACGGCCACGCCGGGCTCGAGTCCCGTCGTGTCTTCGTACACCTGCGCGACCAGCTCGTCGCCACGCAGCTGGATGACTTCGCCGAGCAGGCGGCGCTCGCCCACCGCGAGTGCCTCGAAGATGCTGAAGGGCCCCGTGGCACAGGCTTTGAGCACCGGACCGCCGACCCAGGTGATCCGTGCTTCGCTCATGGAGCGAGCTCCGCCCGTCGTGTCGCGGCTTGGCTCTCGAACTCGGCGAGCAGCTCGGAGGCAATGCGCTCACGGGCGGCCAGCAGACCCGCGACCGTGGCATCGATGCAGGCGTCGCCCGCCCGGATGCGGAGCCCGGCGCCCAGGCCGTCCGTTGCCGTGACGTCGACCTTCGACGGGCCCTCGAGTCGGTTCCGCGCGAGCGGGCCGACATGGGCCAGCCACTGCGGATCGACTTCCACCTGCAGCCGATCCAGATGTCGCAGGCTGCGACTCGCCGACACGCAGGCGGCGTCGCACCAGCGCTCACGCGCGGTGGCGTCGAGCCAGCGCGACTGCAATGCGGTGGGCAGGGCCTGCCATGCGCGGTCGAGCAGTTCGCGCAAGGTGGCTTGCCGGCTGCGCCGCGCCTGCGTGTCGCGTGCCGCGCGCCGCCTTGCCAGCGCCATTTCGTCTTCACGACGGGTGTCGACCACGGCCTGGTGCACGCGCGTCCTGGCCTCGACTCTCGCCCTGTGCACGATGTCGGCCGCCTGCGTCCCGGCTTCGTCGCGGATGTGCCGGGTGCGCGACTCCTGCTCGCGCCCCAGCCGGCGCAGCAGCGCGGTGGTTTGTGCTTCGAGCAGGCTTTCGACGTCGTTCATCAGTCGATTCCCAGGGCGTTGCGTACCGTGCGCGCGAGACTGGGAGGCGTGCCTCGTCCGCGGACATCCGGAATGACGGCGAACAGCGGCGAGAGCGCGACCAGGGCGTGTTCGAGTTCCGCCGCCGGTACATAGTCGACCAGCGTGCCATCGAACAGCACGCAGTCGGGCCGTTCGGAGAAGGCCTGTCGCAGCGTTTCGGCGGCGTCGCCCGCCGATGCAACGCGAGTATCGACGCCGGCGAGCCGGAAGCCCGCCGCCGTTGCCTCGCCGCCGATGTAGACGACCTGTGCCACGTCAGCCCAGCCGGTTGAGGATCAGGATCGAAACGATCAGGCCGTAGATCGCGATGCCCTCCGCCAGTCCGACGATCACCAGCACCCGGCCGAAGAGGTCGGGTTTCTCGGCAAGTGCGCCGAGGGCGGCGGTGCCGACCTGCGCCACGGCGTAGCCCGCGCCAAGCGCCGCGAGTCCCGCTGCAAGTGCAGCGGAGGCAAAGCCCCAGCGGAGTACGTCGGGATCGGGTGGCACGACGGCAGCCGTCTCCGCTGCGAGCGCGGGCCACGCGGCAATGAGTGTGAACGTAGCCACCGCGACGGTTGCCGTCGTCATCGTGGCGAGGGCAAGGATCCAGCGTGCGGGCAGTTTCATGGCGAGCCTCCGGGAAGCGAAGCCGGCGGCGGCGTGAGCGGTTCGAAGCGTCGGCCGCGCGCCGTCAGGAAGCGGATGAAGAATTCGAACAGCACGAGGCGTGTCGTCTGGATGCTGACGACGAGGCCTTCGAGCGCAATGATTGCGGCGTTGCCGATGATCAGGACCGGCCAGTACCCCGGGCCCGCGGCTTCGGCCATGCCGACGATGGCCGAGCACAGTCCCGCGTGCGCCAGCGCAAACGCACCGACCCGCACGAAGGAAACCGTGTTGACGCCGAGCTGCAGCAGTCGCTCCACGAATTCGCCCGCAGCGCGCCCCACGGCCGCGATGCGTGCCGCGGGAGTGGTGAACGCTGCACCAGCCAATGACCACGCGATGCCGAGCGGCAGCAGCCACAGGGCGCTCAGGTCGATCGCGGCGCCGACCAGTCCGAGGTAGGCGACCAGCAGGCCCGCGTCGCAGAACAACCAGTGCCGCAGCTGTCCACGCCAGAAGTACTGCAGCGCATCGAGCGCCAGACCGAGCACGAGGATGACGACGCCGAAGCCGAGCGCCACGGCCAGGACCGGCAGCGGCTGCGACAACGGATGCAGCCAGAGCGCGGGAATCACGTCTTCGCGCGCAAACACGCTGCCGAAGGCGAAGCCGAACGCCATGGCGACCAGTCCGCCCGGCAACAGCAGGCGCAGCGCAGGCATGCGTCTGCCCAGGAAGAAACCCGCGAGTGCGACGATGGCGCCCTGCGCGACATCGCCGAACATGAAGCCGAACATCAACGGCGCGAGGATCGCGACCAGCAGGCTCGGATCCGCGTCCCCCGCGGCAGGCACACCCATCATGCCAGTCATGGTTTCGAACGGACGCGCCCAGCGCGGGTTGCGCAGGACGGATGGAGCCACCGTCCCAGCCGGTGCGTCCGTCATGCGCAACAGGTAGTGCAGGCCTTGCTGGTCGAGTGCCGCGCGCAGTCCGATGTCGTCACGCGCCGCGCACCAACCGGTGATCCAGGCGAAGTGCTCCGTCACGGGCAGTTCCGGCACGTGCGTCACGACCCAGGCGGCCAGCGCGACCTCGCCAAGGGCTGCCGGCAGTTCGTGCTCTGCGTCGAGCCTGGCCAGCGCGGCGCGTGCCGAGGATTCCCTGGTGTCGAGTGCCGTGCGTCGTTGCTGCAGGTTCGCGCGCAATTCGCCCGGGTCCTGCGGCAGGTGCGCCGGGATCGCGACGCGATGCACCTTGCGCGCCGCCAATGCGGCGTCGAGTTCGCTCATGTCTTCGCCGGGGCCGACGGCGAGGAGGTAAGTTTCGCGGCCGGATTCCGGTGTCCACAACTGGTGGATCAAAGCCGGTGGCAACGACAGCGCCGGCGTGTCGGGCGGCAGCACGTAGATGCGGCTCGCGAGCACGGGTCCGGCCGCCGCCATGCGATCGAGCCGCGGCAGTGCCGGTCCAGCGATTGCAGACAAGCGCTCGAGCGTGCCGATTTCCGACCGTTCGAGCGCGAGCGCCTCGAGTTCCGCGACGACCGGCTCCGCCGCAGTCGCCCAGGTGCGCAGTTTGCCGAGCGCGGCCTGCGGTGCATCGAGGAGTGCGTGTTCCGCATCCACCGTGCATGGCAGCGCGGCCGGCCACCACGGCCGGAAGCGGCGCGCGAGCAATTCGAACTCGTCGAGCACGCGCTTCAGGTCGCCGAGCGGCAGGCGCGATTCGGCACGACTGTAGGCTTGCAGCTCGACCGACCGCGTCCGCGCGAGGCAATCGAGGGCTGCGCCGAGTTCCTCGCGCGAGGTGAGCAGTTCGAACCAGCGGGCGGTGGCGGAGCGCAGGCTCATGCGGGCCCCGGCACGACGACGGCGCGACGCATCACGCCACCGCGCAGTCCGAGCAGTCCGAGCGCTTCGAGGCCCAGGTACGCGACGGCCGCAGCTGGTGAAAGCGGGTGACGGCGAAAGATCCGCAGCAACCGGTGCGACAACGCCTGGTGCAGCTCCCTGCTGTCTCCGCCGACCGCTTCCCGCAGCTTCGCGTCGAGCAATGCGACATCGCGCGCGATGCGGTCCATGGCAGGTGCGTGGCGACTGCCGGCGGGCCATAGCGTCCGCCAGTGGCCGAGCCAGGCTGCCGTGACGTCGCCAGCGCCTGCTTCGAGTGCAGCGACCGGAACGGCTGCAACGGTGACGCGACGAGTGCTGCGCCACGCAGCGCGGGATCCAGCGCAACGATCTGACCCAGCACCGGATCTGCTCGAGTCCAGGCGAGAGGTCGGCCACCACGGGTGAGTTTCTGCAGCGCCGGCAGGTAGGGCAGCCAGCGCAGCCAGCGGATGGCTTCCTGCCAGGGCGTGGGTTGCCAGCGCGCCACTTCGTCGACGAGTGCTGACCACTCGTAGCGCAGGTGCCGCTCCAGTTCGTGGGGATCCATGCCGGGCGCCAGGCGTGTCGTGTAGCGTCGCAGCGGAGAGGTGCGCACCGCACCGAGGAAAGCCGCGAGATCGCGGGCAGCGTTCGCGCTCTGCAGGGCGGCGGGACCGGCGCCTTGGCCAAGACGCGCCTGCAGACGGGCCTGGGAGTACGCGAAATGGCCGCTGCCCGCGCTCACGCCGACTCATCCGTGGTCAGCCGTTCGGCGACCGCCGCGAGCGCATCGGCCGCCACGGCGCCCAGTGCGGCCGCGTCGAGCGTCTCGATGGATGCATTCGCGTCCAGTTGCGCGAGTCGTCCCGCGAGGCGCGCCTGCGCCCGCTCGTGCAGCCGCATCACGCGCTGCCGTGCCGTCTCGAGGATCTCGCGCCGCTTTTCGCGTGCTGCATCGATGCTCGACCGGGCGGCGGTCTCGGCTGCGACAATTGCCAGCGCGGCAGCATGCTCGGCTTCGAGCACGCGATCGATCGCATCGGCTACGGTCCGGTCTGGTGTCGTCGTTGTCATCGCCGCACGAACGCATCGCAGCGGCGGCGCGGGTGAGCCTCACGCTCGTCCGAGCGAAACAGGTCCGAAACCTTACATTAGGCCCGGTGCGGATACGTTGAATCGGGGGTAGTGCCTACGGCACTGCGCGTTGCGTAACCCCGGCAAAGCCGGCCGCTGGCGGGCCGGCCGGGCTGCGTTCAGCTGCCGTGATTCTGCATCATCAGGCCGGTGCCGCCGCGCGAAACGTGCGCGACGATCGCGGTGCGGCGATGCAGCTTGGTAATGGTGCCGAGGCTGATCGCAAATGCGAGTTCGACGGTCTGGCCCTTGCGCAGGCCCATGTCGCCGGTCTCGACGAACACGCCGGTGGCGCTCAGGTTGCGCGCGCGGCAGAGACGACGGTGACTCCCCGGCAGGAGCACGTACACGGTGGTGCGCGCTCGGTGGCGCGTTGTCAGTCTTCTCTCCACGGCTCCGCGTCTTCTCTTTTTTTATGCGATGCGTCGGGCTCTTGCCGCGCCATTATGCACGGCCCGGGTCAGGAGGGAAGAGGCCATCGCACGTGCCTCGACGTTATGTCTATTGCGGCGTCAGCTATGCTGCGAACCGTCGGCAGGGATGGACCCCAATGCGCAGCAAACGGCAACGCCACCAGGCGATTTCGAGTTCCTCGCCGATTGGCGTATTCGACTCCGGCGTCGGTGGGTTGACCGTCCTGCGCGCCTTGCTCGACCGGCTGCCCGGCGAGGACTTCGTCTATCTCGGCGACACCGCGCGGCTGCCGTACGGCACCAAGAGTCCGGCGTCGATCCGTCAGTATTCCCTGCAGGCTGCGCGCCTGCTGCACGAGCGCGGCGTGAAATGTCTCGTCGTCGCGTGCAACACCGCGTCGGCCGTCGCACTCGATGCGCTCACGCACGAATTCGACCCGGTGCCGGTCATCGGCGTGCTCGAGCCGGGCGCTGCGGCCGCGTGCCGGGCGACGCGTGCCGGGCGCATCGCGGTGCTCGCGACGGAGAGCACGGTGCACGGCGGCGCCTACCAGGCAGCGATCACGCGCAGGCGGCCCGACGTCGTGGTCACCGCGCGCGCCTGTCCCCTGTTCGTCGCGTTGGCGGAAGAGGGCTGGACGGACGGCCCGATCGTGGAAGGCGTGATTCACCGCTATCTCGACGAGATCTTCGTCGCGGGTGCGGCGGCCGCGCATCCCGACACGCTCGTGCTCGGCTGCACGCATTTTCCGGTGCTCGCGCCTGCGCTGCACAAAGTACTGGGACCCGCTGTCGCGATCGTCGATTCGGCGGCGACGACGGCGGTTGCGCTGGCGGACGTACTGGAGCAGCGCGGCTTGCTGCGTCACGATCAGGCCACGGGCAACGTCACGCTGCTCGCGACCGATGGCCCCGAACGCTTTGCGCGCGTCGGGGCGATGTTTCTCGGCCGGCCGCTGGCGCCGGGGGACGTCGAGATCGTCGACCTCGCCTTTGCGCAGACGCCGTCAGGCGCCTGACGCCTCCGTTCGAGCGACCACGTGATCGGGAACTTGCCCCCGAAGGCCTGGTTCAACCAGACCATCTTCAGGCCCACGAACACCAGGATCAGGCCGAGGCCGTACTTGAGGTAGCCGAAGTACCGCACCGCGCTCGCGAGCAGGAAGTACATCGCGCGCAGCCCGAGGATTGCGAATATGTTCGAGGTGAACACGATCATCGGCTCGTTGGTCAGCGCGAAGATGGCGGGCACCGAGTCGATCGCGAAGATGATGTCCGAGAACTCGATGAACACCAGCGCGACGAACAGCGGCGTGGCGAAGAGCACGCCCTCGTGCCGGACCCAGAACCTGTCGCCCTCGATCTTCGGCCACACGGGCACGAACCGCTTCACCAGGCGGATCATCGGATTGCGTTCCGGGTCGAGCGGCTTCTCCGGCAGGAACAGGATCTTGACCCCGGTTGCGATCAGGAACGCACCGAATACGATCACGATCCAGTGGTACTGCATCAGCACGGAACCGAGCGAGATGAACAGCGCCCGGAAGAGCAGCGCGCCCAGGATGCCGTAGAAGAGCACGCGGTGCTGGTACCTGGCCGGCACCGCGAAGTACGAGAACACCGCGACGAACACGAAGATGTTGTCGACGGCCAGTGCCTTTTCGACGACATAACCCGCGAGAAACTCGAGCGCGGAATCGCGGGCGAGCGTGGCGTGGTCGAGGCCGGTGAGCGCAGGCACCTGCGGCAGGTGCCACAGCATGTAGCGGTAGAACAGGTAATTGAAGGCGAGCGCGAGCAGTACCCACACCACGCTCCACGTGGCAGCTTCGCGCGCGCTGACCTCGTGCGCGACGCGGTGAAATACGCCCAGGTCGAGCGCAAGCACGAGCAGCACGAACACCGTGAAGCCCGCGTAGAACCACCAGTAGTCGGCGAAGGGGAACAGCAGCAGGTCGGTCATCGCGGTGCGCAGCGTCCTGGCAGGAGGGGGTGCCGGCCGCACGGCAGGGACGGCCGGCGCATAATATACGAAAAAATATTCGTGTTAAAATGTTCGCAAAATTTCGGTCTTGCATGACCACGGCCGGACGGCTGGGGGTCCGGCGACTGGCCGGGCCGCGGCGCCCTCGGTCAGGGGTCGCGGTCGAGAGTCGCCATGCCGGCTGGCTGGTAACGCGCGCCCGCGACGTTGCCTGGCGCAAAGACCTGGTCGAGCAGGAACTGGTCGCAGGAAGCCAGCTGGACCCCGGTTGCCGCCAGGTTCTCGCGCAGGCGGGTGCGGCGCGTGGTGCCGAAGATCGGGACGATGTCCGGACCCTGGGCCAGCAGCCAGGCGAGTGCGACCTGGCCGGAAGTCGCCCGGGCGCGGGCCGCCACGCTTTCCAGCTTTTCCAGCAGCTGCAGGTTGGCGTCGAAATTATGCTCCTGCAGTCGGGGGTGACTGCGCCGGTAGTCCCCCTCGGGATACTCTTCGGCCCGGGTCCGCTGGCCGGCCAGGAAGCCGCGACCGAGCGGGCAATAGGGCACCAGGCCGATGCCGAGCTCGCGGCACGTGGGCAGCACGGTGCGCTCAACCCCTCGTTCGAAGAGGGAATATTCGGACTGGAGGGCGCTGATCGGGTGCACGGCGTGGGCCCGTCGCAGGGTCGTGGCGCTGGCCTCCGACAGCCCCAGGAACCGCACCTTGCCGGCGCGGACCAGCTCCGCCATGGTGCCGACGACGTCCTCGATCGGCACCTTCGGGTCTACCCGGTGCTGGTACAGAAGGTCGATCCGGTCGGTCTTGAGCCGCTGCAGGGACTGCTCGACGACCTCACGGATGTGCTGCGGACGGCTGTCCAGCCCCCAGCTGGAGCCGGTCGTCCTGGTCAGGTCGAAGCCGAACTTGGTTGCCAGCACCACTTTGTCGCGCCGCGAGCCGCCGAGGATCCGCCCGAGCAGCTCTTCGTTGGTGTGCGGCCCATAGATCTCGGCGGTGTCGAACAGCGTCACCCCGGCTTCGACGGCTTCGATCAGGGTCGCCTCGCACTCGGCTGCGTCGGCCCCGGTCTTGTAAATGCCGCTCATTCCCATGCAGCCGAGGCCGAGGGCGGCGACTTCCAGGCCCTGCCGGCCGAGCTTGCGAGTTTCCATCAGGTCCTCCAGTGGGACGGGCAACGGTTTTGGATTGACACGGCCGCCCGGTCCCCCGAGAATACGCGGCTCTCTGTTCGCGGAGGGGTACCCAAGCGGCCAACGGGAGCAGACTGTAAATCTGCCGGCTTATGCCTTCGAAGGTTCGAATCCTTCCCCCTCCACCAGTACCAGAGAGTAGCGGAGTGGCGTGGGTCTTCGCGACCGGACTGGCGGCCTGAAACCGGCGAGCGCATGCGGGTGTAGTTCAATGGTAGAACCTCAGCCTTCCAAGCTGAGTACGTGGGTTCGATTCCCATCACCCGCTCCAACCGGAATGCCGAGGAACGGGTTCTTGAGTTTGAAGAGACGGCCCACGTAGCTCAGTCGGTAGAGCACGTCCTTGGTAAGGACGAGGTCACCGGTTCGATTCCGGTCGTGGGCTCCAGACAAGCGGGGCTAGGGAAAAGGGGGTTAGGGGATAGACAAGGGGTTAGGGGATAGGGGTTAGGGGATAGTCGGACGTCGCTGTCGCGACGAAGTACGCACCCAGCCGTTATCACCGAACCTTTCCGACTATCCCCTAACCCCTATCCCCTAACCCCTTAATTCAGAGTTGGAAGTTTTTCTAGAGGTAATCGGTCGTGGCTAAGGAAAAATTTGCGCGTACGAAGCCGCACGTGAACGTGGGCACGATTGGGCACGTGGACCATGGCAAGACGACGCTGACGGCAGCGCTGACGAAGGTGATGGCGGAGACGCACGGCGGCACCTTCATGGCGTACGACCAGATTGACAAGGCGCCGGAGGAGAAGGCTCGCGGCATCACGATTTCGACGGCGCACGTCGAGTACCAGTCGCCGAACCGGCACTACGCGCACGTCGACTGCCCGGGGCACGCCGACTACGTGAAGAACATGATCACGGGCGCGGCGCAGATGGACGGCGCGATCCTGGTGTGCTCGGCGGCCGACGGCCCGATGCCGCAGACGCGCGAGCACATCCTGCTGGCGCGGCAGGTGGGCGTTCCCTACATCGTCGTGTACCTGAACAAGGCCGACATGGTGGACGACGCCGAGCTGCTCGAGCTGGTGGAGATGGAAGTTCGCGAGCTGCTGTCGAAGTACGACTTCCCGGGCGACGACACGCCGATCATCAAGGGTTCGGCGCTGAAGGCGCTCGAGGGCGACACGAGCGAGATCGGCGTGCCCTCGGTGGTGAAGCTGGTGGAGGAGATGGACCGCTACATCCCGGTGCCGGAGCGGGCGATTGACGGCGCGTTCCTGATGCCGGTGGAAGACGTGTTCTCGATTTCGGGTCGCGGCACGGTGGTGACGGGGCGCATCGAGCGCGGCATCGTCAAGATCAACGACGAAGTGGAGATCGTGGGCCTGAAGGACACGGTGAAGACGATCTGCACGGGCGTGGAGATGTTCCGCAAGCTGCTCGACCAGGGGCAGGCGGGCGACAACGTGGGCGTGCTGCTGCGCGGCACCAAGCGCGAGGACGTCGAGCGCGGGCAGGTGCTGTGCAAGCCGGGTTCGATCAAGCCGCACACGAAGTTCGAAGGCGAAGTGTACGTGCTGACGAAGGAGGAGGGCGGCCGTCACACGCCGTTCTTCAAGGGCTATCGGCCGCAGTTCTACTTCCGCACGACGGACGTGACGGGTTCGGTGGAGTTGCCGGAAGGCGTCGAGATGGTGATGCCGGGCGACAACATCAAGATGACGATCGAGCTGATCGTGCCGATCGCGATGGAGGAAGGCCTGCGCTTCGCCATCCGCGAGGGCGGCCGTACCGTCGGCGCCGGCGTCGTTTCCAAGATCCTCAAGTGAGGGGTTAGGGGATAGGGGATAGGGGTTAGAGGCGCTGCGCGCCCTTTCCGACTATCCCCCAACCCCCATCCCCTATCCCCTGGTTTCCAAGAGGGTTCGTTCAGTCCTTCGGCGAAGTTTGCGAAGCACAGGCCAGTAGCTCAATTGGCAGAGCGGCGGTCTCCAAAACCGCAGGTTGGGGGTTCGATTCCCTCCTGGCCTGCCAGTCGATGAGTGGAAAGCGACGGCGCGTGCGGACAAACAGCGGCAAAGGACGGGTCGGACCCGGCGTGAGCGAATGACCGAACAGGCACAATCCAGCAGCGCGAGCGTGCTGGACACAGCAAAGCTCGTCGCAGCAGTCGCGATCCTCGTGGCGGGCGTCGCGTCCTTCTACGTGTTCGACCAGTACCCGGCGGCGGCGCGCTGGCTGGTCGTGCTGGTCGCGGTGGCGGCGGGCATATTCGTCGCGCTGCAGTCGGCGCAGGGTCGCGAGCTGTGGCAATTCGTGCAGGGTTCGCGCGTCGAACTGCGCAAGGTCGTCT
>CAVOWK010000007.1:0-179383 GCA_963700045.1 uncultured Gammaproteobacteria bacterium | reverse complement strand
CGCCGCAGTCGCGATAACGCACCGCGAACCGCGGGCGCAGCGACCCGCGACCCTGGGCGACCATCTCGGCGACCGGCAGCACTGGTCAGCGGTCGGCACCCTCCGCAACGACCGGGAACTAACCCTTGCCACCAACACCGGAGTAGTCTGAGTGCGGTCATGCGGAGTAAGGGGGGCGGAGGTCCGCGATGAACGCTGAGGTGCTGTTCCAGGCCGTTCAAGCGGCGGCGGTGGTCGTCGGTGTGGGTTTTGCCGTCTACGAGACGCGGAGGTATCGCAAGGAACGAAATCGCGAGGCGGCGATGGAATTGCTCCACGCATTTCAGACGCCGGAGTTCGCGAAGGCGCTCGTGCTCGTCTACAGGTTGCCTGATGGTTTGTCGAAAGAGCAGATCGAGAGCAGTCTTGGCGAGGACCTCCATCTCGTATATGCGATGACAACGACCTGGGAAAGCATCGGCGTCCTGGTTGTCAACCGGCGTGCAAAATTGACCAGCAACCGGCGTCCAAGATTGACCAGGGGTTTCGGGGCTATTGCCGCTTCTTGAACCGGTAGCTGTCGTTGCCGGTTTCGATGATTTCGCAGCGGTGGGTGAGTCGATCCAGCAGCGCCGTCGTCATCTTCGGCATCGCCAAAGACGTTGCTCCATTCCCCGAACGACAGGTTGGTCGTCACGATCAGCGAGACGCGTTCGTAGAGCTTGCTGATCAGGTGGAACAGCAGCGCACCGCCATCGTGTGCGAACGGCAGGTAACCCAGTTCATCGAGTACGCTCGCGTTCTGGTTGAGCAGCCGGTTGGCGAGACGCCCGGCACGGCCCTCGCGCTCTTCGGCATCGAGCTGGTTGACCAGATCGACGACGCTGTAGAACCGCGCCCGCTGGCCCTTGAGGACCACCTCGCGAGCGAGGGCCGTGGCCAGGTGCGTCTTGCCGGTACCGGTGCCGCCGACGAACACGACGTTGCGCGCGGTCTTCAGGTACTCGCCGGTGTGGAGCTGGCGGACCTGCGTTTCGTTGACGCTCGATTCCTGGAAGTTGAAGCTGTCGAGGTCCCGCGGCATCGGGAAGTTCGCGAGCCGCAGCTGGTACTGATACGAGCGCGCCTGGCGATCGGCGATCTCCGCCTGCAGCAGCTGCTCCAGCCAGCGGGTCGGCGCGAGCTTCTTCTGGCTCAACGCCGTCAGGCTGTCCTCCAGCGCGTTCGCCATGCCGCGCAGGCGCAGCGTCTTCATCCGTTCGATCAGTTGTTCTTGCACCCCGTCATACTCCTTGGGTTGGATCAACAGGAACGATCGTCGCCGGTCGCACGAGCAGCAGCTGGTTGTAGCGCTCGCAGTTGGCGGCGGGCTCCACGGTGAGCTTCAGCGCCTCCGGCACCTGCAGCGGCGGCAACCGCGGCGGTGCCGCCGCTCGGTGCAGCAGGTTCACCACGTGGGCACTGCTGACGACCTGCTCCTCGAGCGCCACGGCGCAGGCGTCGCTCACGGCCTCGAGGCCGTAGAGCGCGACCATCGACAGGATGTCGACGAACTGGCGGTCACCGTCCGCGTGGCGGGCCAAGCGCTCGCGCAACCGCGTCATCGAGCCCGGCAGGTTCCAGTCCTTGAACGGCGCCCCGTTGCGCAGCGCACCGGGCTTGCGGGCGAGTGCCGCGACGTAATGCCAAGGGTTGTAGAGCGTTTGCCCACGCTCGAAGCAGCGCGGATGCTCGCCCGCGATCTCGCCGCCGCAGACGATGACGATGCGCTCGGCGTAGGCACGGACCGTCGCGACCTGCCGCACGAAGCGGGACTCGACGCTGTAGCGGTTGCGGTCGAAGCCGACCAGGCACGTCGTCGAGACGAGCCCCGACTTCTCCGCGTAGCCGTCGAACGGGATTGGCATCGCACGCAAGTCCGCGCGTTCCTCGTCCCACAGCTCGATGACCTTGCGCTGCGTCTGCTCGGGGTGGGCGCGCTCACGTGCGAGCTGCAGGCAGCGCGCCGCCAGGTGCGCGTTCAGTTCCGCGAGATCGGCACAGCGCACCTTCGGCGTGAACAGCCACTCGCGCACGTTGCCGACCTGGTTCTCGACCTGTCCCTTCTCCCAGCCCGAGGCCGGCGTGCACGCTGTCGGCTCGATCAGGTAGTGATTGCACATCACCAGGAAGCGACGGTTGTAGCGCCGCGCCCGCCCGACGAAGATCGCATCGACCGCCGGCTTCAGGTTGTCGTAGATGCCACGGCGCGGCACACCGCCAAAGAACTCGAACGCCCGCGCGTGCGAGTCGAACACCATCTCCTGGCTCTCGCGCGGATACGCACGCCAGGAAGAACACGCGGCTGTGACACAGCCGCACGTGCGCCACCTTGACCACCTCTCGATGCCGCCGAGCTCGACGTGCTCGTGGCTCCAGTCGAACTGGTACGCCTCACCCGAGGCGAAGCTCTGCGGGATGAACGCGGTGGTGCTCGGATGACGCCGGCGCTCGAACGCCCGGACATGCCGCTGCACGGCATCGACGGCGCCGGTGTAGCCCTCGATGCACAGCGCTTCGTACAACCGCTGCGCCGTGCGCTGCTCTCGTGCCGGCAGCGTCGCCTCGACCTCCAGCCAGCTCTCAAGCGTCGCGAGGTAGGGCCCGAGTTTCAGTCTCGGCTGGTGCGCCCGCCGGTACTCTACGCCTCGCCCTCGAACCGCAGCGCCCGCTTGACCGTGTTGCGCGACAGCCCGAGATCGCGCGCGATCGCGCTGATCGACTCGCCTTGCACCAGCCGCCGCCGGCGAATCTTGCCGATCGTTTCCACGCACAACACCCCAGGTTCTCCCCCGCGCAGCCGGTTCGGCTGCGGGAGGGTACGGGGTGGTCAGTTTTGAACGCGGTTTACCCCGTTTACCTGGTCAGAATTGCACGCCGGTTTACATCCTGGTCTTCCGTGGCGAAGTCAGCATTGACCTGGTGGATGATTTCTTCAGCGGTCCGATCGTCGTGTCCTGGCGCAAGCTCCAGTGTTATTTCTTCGATGAGCGCAGGGAGACGGGCCGGGAGACCGTCGGGGAGTGGTTTCAGTGGCTGGCGGAGCGGTTTGCGGAGCGCGAGGTGCAGCTCCTCCAGTGCCTGCCAACGTCCAGTATCGGGATTGGCGGCCGCACTGAGATTCGGCCCCGCGCCGGGGTTTCTGCATCCGGGCGACACCCAACCTGTCCCTGACCGCATCGGCATCGGTGGACACACCTGTAGCTGACCAACCTCGCCACAGTCCCTGCAGCGCACTCGAAGCGGAAGGCGCAGCGATCCCTTACCCTGGCTGACCATCTCACCAAGCAACCGCCACGCATCGCAGCGAGGGCAGTAGGCCGCGAGCTCGTGCTGGTGTTCGTGCAGGCCGGCGATGGTCCCGAGGTCGATCATGGGGCGAGCGACGGCTTGCCGCAGCCGCGTTCGCAAGGGCAGAAGTACGAATACCGCAGGGCGCTCTAGCGCGGAGATTTTTGGTAAGGAATTTAGGCGTAGGGGCGTTCTTGCGAGGACGAGCCGTGACACCGCGATTCGCTTCATTTTTTGTCGGCCTGACGGCGCTCTGCTGTTCAGTGACGGTTCTTGGTGACGCGACCAAGCCCGTTAAGGTCAAATATTGGCTAAGTCCCGACAAGCAGCAGGTCGCCCTCTTCTTCTCCGCGCGCGACCAGGTCATTAGGCGGCTGTATTACTTCAATAACGACGCGTCCCGCCTCTGTTACACGTTCACTGTCAGCGGCCAGTGGACTATCGATCCGGTCACTGGGTTCTTCAGTTCGAAGGACCGCCAATACTCCTTCGGGCAAAGCGCTGACTCAGCTGACGACCTCGGAGTCGAGCGGGACGCCAACTTGATTGAGGCGAAGATCCGCTCCTTTAAGGACAACTTCAGAGATTTGCGCAAAAACCTGCCAGCGCCCCAGCCCACCACTGAGCCAACCTTCGAAGTCGAGTCCTGCAATTCGCCAACGCGTCCAAGTTGCGTCAAATTCGAGGCGACGGCAGAAGTGCAGGTCCAGGGGTTGAAGGGGCTGCAGAGGATGAAGGCAATGATTGTTGAGGCTGCGCCGGGTTGGGTCTTCTCCGTCACAGCGGAAGATGAGGTGGCCCTGGAGGCCGTGGAGTCGCTAAGCACGACGTCCGATCCCGACTGCTATTGGCCGTTCATCCGGGAGCAGTTTCCCCAATTGAAGACGCGTTGACCTGCATTGACGGCGAGCGGTACCTCTTCCCGGCCCCGCGCCGGGGTTTCTGCATCTGGGCGAAGCAGGGGCAACGGGGCAGCAAAAAATTACTGAGCAAAAATTTTACGAAAAAAATTCAGGTGTGCGGATGGGCAGGGAATCATATTCCCGGATGGGACCCAATCCGACTTGTGGCCTACCCCCGTCCCCCCGGGGGGTACTTCGATGGGTGACAGGGCCGGGGCGAGCGGTGCCAGCCATCCGGTCGCTCGATCGGGCAAACGCATTTCTGGGGGAACCGCGCAATTATTCGTGTCGCTAGATGGCCTGGGACGCGCGAGGCTGGGCGCATGGACGACACCCCCCCCCGATGCTGACGACTTGTTCTGCGATGCTGTGTGCACGGTCGTGCTGGCCGCACTCGAGCGGATCGGGGGCGATCAGGAGGCGCGGTTCGCGCTATTCAAGAAACTGCTGGTCGCGGCGCAGGAGGCGGCCGGCGAGCGTGACTCCTGATCGTGAACGTCACCCAGGTACCTGAGATCCTGCGACGGATGGCAGATGAACTCGAAGCTCTAGCGGCTGAGTTGAAGTCCGAAGAAGTCTCGCGAGAACCGGGGGCAGCGCGACCAACGCGGGGGTATTTTTGGGGGTATGTCCCGATAGTGGACGCACGTTGTCCGCGCGATATCAGCTACTTAGCCTGACTTTTCGGGAGTCCCCCTCACCACCAACTTTCTCCTTACTCTTAAAGTGCTTTTCGATCTCGATGAGATGAAGAAAGTACTAACCTTAGGAACCTTGGTACTTTCGGCAGAAGTCCAGAATGCAGACTGGGCACGCACGTCGGCACGGCTAACTGCAACGAGGCTGGCTACCTGCCCAGGGTCGCATCGGCAACAGGGCGTCCAGTTCCTGCTGCTGCGCGCACCCAGTTGATGCAAGTGGGCGGCGCCCAGGCCGGCCCACCGGCGGATCATCAGCCGTTCTTGATGGTCCCCGACCCGTTGCCCATCGTGGGCGTTTTGACGTCGTAACCGAACGTGTATTTGTCTTTGATGGCCGTCCCGTCGTAAGAGTAGGAAACGCTCTTGCCGACGCCATCGAGGGGACTCTTGTTCGAAAAGCCTGGCGGGTAGTACGGATTGCCGGTGCCTCCAGTGAAGTTGAATTCGGTGAACGTGCAGTTGCCACTGGTCTCGAACGTGATGGTGTCGGCTTCCTTCTTGATCGAATTGTTTCCGCCGTTGCCGTTGCAGGGCAGGTTGATCTTCTTTGTCATCGAATGACTCCCCTTTGGATCTCGTACGGGCAGGCGCGGGGAACATCCCCCAGGCCGCGCACGGAGGCTGTGAGCCTAATGGATTCTTCCCGCAGTGGTAGACAATGACTGACCGTTCACACATCGTTTTTCGTGGGGTGTCACCAGGTAAGCCGCATTCGCCGCGGCGAGCATGGCTGCGAAATCGGGTGTGTGGTAACCCATCGCCATGAGCTGATCGATCGCAGGTCGCGCGGCGCCCGCTTCTCCGAGCAGCAATTGGGCGCTTGCCCAGACCGAAAGGAAGTTCGGGTTCGCGCCGATGCGCACGTCGTTCGCGATCGACTCTCGCGCCTGAATCCAGTGCTCGCGCGCTTCGGCTCCCTCGTTGCGGCGCGCGGCGAGCTGGCCTCGCACTATGTGCGCTTGCGCCTCAAGCAGCCTCAGGTTGCGGTCCCCCCGCCCGGCTTCGTCTTCCTGCGTCAGGGTCGCGAATGCGGCCTGCAGCAGCCGCTCGCTCTCGGCCGGTTCGCCCAGGGCGAGCCGCAGCCGCGCCGACTCAACCTGCGCGCTCGCCAGCTCGCGCTGCCAGGCGCTGTTGGTCCCGTCGGTCGCGACGAGTTCGGAGAGGACCCGAAGGGCTTCACCGTCGTGGCCCGCGGCCTCCTGCAGGCGGCCCGCACTGCGTGCAATGCCGCCGAGCTGGAGACCGTACTTGCCCAGCCAGAATCGCCAGTCGGCCTGCTTCGCATCGAAGTCCACGAGGGTCGTCGCGGCGCCGAGGGCCTCGCGAACGTGTTTCGTCGCCTCGACTTCGGCGCCGCACAGGGCCAGCGTACGGCTGAGGATGCCGTTGCTGATGAGCAGGCGTTCGACCGCGTCGCGGTCTTGCGGGCTTCGGGACAACAGCTCCGACTTGATGCGGTGCACGTCGCGATAGGCTGCGATGGCCTGCGCGAGTTGCCCCTGCTCGAGTGCGATCTTGCCGAGGCTGTCGTGGGCGTCCGCGAGGTCGGCCTGGCGCCGGATATCGGCCGGTTGGCGCGCCGCCAGCATCGTGGTGGTCGAGAGGACGGACTCATAGAGTGCCCTCGCGGCCTCGAACTCCCCTCGCGTCTCGAGTACCCGTCCAGCGTTGGTGCGGGCCGAGGATAGAACTTCCAGCCAATCGTCCTGTGGGCGCGTGGCCGTAGCTCGCGTCAGCAGCGCCGCTGCGCGAGTGAAGCTCTCGAGGGCACGGTCGCGATCGCCCTGGAAGTACTGGGCGTTGCCCAGGTGGTTCAGCGTCTCGGCGTAGGCGGCCTCGCGTTCGGGGTCATCAGGCGAGCGTCGCAGGAGTTCAGCGCCCAGTTCCGAGGCCGCGAGGTACGACTCCAGGGCCGCTGCGAGCTGGCCCTCGTCCTGACGCACGTTGCCGATCTTCTGGAGCGCCTTGCTGCGCAACGCGAGCGTCTGGTCGGTGACGTCGTGCACCGGCAGCGCCGAGAAGTAAGCCATCGCCTGATTGTCCACCGCCTCGAGTATGTCGAGCCTCTGCACCTCCCGCAGCCGGTCGTTCAGATCGGTCAGCATGAAGGCGACGAGGTCCTCGGCCTGCTTCTGCTTCTGCTCCGCGGCCTTGCGCGCAATGCGGGCCTCGATCGCGAGCGCGGTCACGACGCCGGTCAGGACAAGCGCGAATGCGGTGACCAGGACCAGCCGCCGGTTGCGCCGCCGCAAGTCGCGCTGCTTGAGCACGTCGAAGCCGACGCCGAGCAGGCCCGCGATGATCTTGAGCCGTGCGTTGGACTTTCCGTCACCCCCGGGCCGCACGTCGGCCGCGACCGGCTCGAGGCGCGGCCCGGTCGAGGGGTCGTCCGCGCCGTCGAGGACGCGCAGGGCGGGTGGGAAACATTCGTGCGACTCCCGTCCCGCAAGGCCGCTCGCGTTGGGCTCGCCGTCCACGATCAGGCAGAAGGTGCGATTGCCGCGGCCGAGACTCCTGAAGTAGCGGATCTCCTCGTTGACCCACCGCGAGGCGCTTGCGCCGGGTGAGCAGATGACGATGAGGCTGGCCGAATCCTGCAGCGCCTGACGGATGTGGGCGCCCAGGTCGGTCGCGCTCGGCAAGTCGCTGCGATCGCGGAACACTGGAGACAGGCGCCGCGAAGCCACGCCCCATTCCGGGTGCGCGAGGTGCGACGGCACGCGGTAGGTTTCCAGCGCTTTCTGCAGCCAGCGTGCCCACCGCTCGTCACGGTGGCTGTAGCTGATGAAGGCGCTGAACCGGAAAGCGGCTTCGGGGATTGGGGCCGACATCGCCGGGGAGACTATCACCGCGGACCCGGATGCCGTACTTCGCTCACGACCGGCCCGATCCCGTGCGAAGCAGATAGAACGTCCAAACGCTCATATCGGTCGAAGGGAGGGCTTGAGCCCGCATGCCCTGAGGGCAAGGTTGGCGACGATTCGCTCTGCTATCCTGCCCGCGGGTGCACGGGCGGGACAGTCAAGAGAACAATGGAGGCTACGGAGGCTACCGACCTGCAAGACGGATTCCGGCTCGGAGAGTGGCTCGTCGAACCGCGGGAAGCGCGGCTCACGGGTCCCGCTGGCCGGCATCCGCTCGCACGTGATCAGCTTGCCTTGCTGACCGCGCTGGCCTTGCAACAGGGCGGGGCCGTGAGTCGCCGCGAACTCAGGGAACGGGTCTGGCCCGCCGAAGCGGGCACCGATGCCCGGCTGCGCGAGACGGTACGCTCGCTGCGCGAGCTGCTTGGCGGCTCGCCCCAGGACCAGCGATACATCGCGAACATCGCCCGCACGGATCTCATGCTGGTGGCACACGTCGCCCCGCTGGCGCCGCCGGTCGCGGTACCGATGGCGACCGCGGAGTCCGGGTCGGCACCCGTCGCGCCCGGGATCTCGCCCCTGCAGAAACTGCTCGCGGAGCTGCGGCGGCGCCACGTGTTCCGCGTGGTCGGAGCCTATCTGGTCGGGATGTGGCTGGTGCTGCAGGTTGCGGAGACCATCTTCGAGCCGCTACATCTTCCCGAGTGGTGGCTGACGGCGCTTACCATCCTCGTGATCATCGGCCTGCCGATCGTCGCGGTACTGGCCTGGGCGTACGAGATCACGCCCGACGGTGTCGTCAGGGAGGACGACGGCAGCCGCGGCCTGCGCCTGCCGCGCAAGCGTGCGGCAGTCGCGCCCGCTGTCGTGACGGGCGTCGTGCTGATGGCGATGGTGACGGGCTACGCGTGGTGGCAAAGCATCGACCGCACCGGGGAGCCCGGGGAGGCGGGCTTCGATCCGAGTCCCCAGTCCATCGGCGTGCTGCCGTTCGCGGAAATGAGTCCCTCGGGCGAGTCCGGTTACCTCGGTGACGGTCTCAGCGAGGAACTCTCCAGTGACCTGGCCAAGCTGCCGGGGCTGCGCGTGGCTGCGCGCACCTCGGCGTTCGCGTACAAGGGCAAGGACCTCGACGTACGCAGGATCGGTCGGGAGCTCGGCGTGCGCTACGTGCTCGAGGGCAGCGTACGACGCGAGGGCGAGCGCGTACGCGTGACCGCCCAGCTCATCGATGCGCTGACCGGCTTCCATGCGTGGACCGAGAGCTACGACCGTCCCTGGCAGGACCTGATCGCGATCCAGCAGGACATCTCCGGCGCCATCGCGCGCGAGCTGCAGGCCGTGCTGACACCCGAGGTGGCGCAGCAGATCCGTGCCTCCTCGACCTCGAATCCCCGTGCCTACGACTTCTATCTCGCGGGCGTCTCCCAGCTCCGCAAGGGCAGTGCGATCTCGAACATCGACGCGGCCGAGGACCTGTTCCGGCGCGCGCTCGAGGAGGACCCGGGCTTCGCCCGCGCGCAGGCCGGCATGTGCGAGATTGCCATCGCACGGTTCGACGCGACCAACGCGACCGACCAGGTCTACGCAGCCGAGTCCGCCTGCCGCCAGGCGCTGGAGACCGATCCGTCGCTCAAGGAGACCGAGCTCGCGCTTGGCAGGCTCTACGTTGCGAGCGGGCGGCCGGAGCAGGCGGAGGCGGTCTACCGCTCACTGCTGCGGCGCTCGCCGCGCGACGCGCTGGTTCACATCGGCCTCGGCCGGGCGCTGGCGAAATCGAACCGTCCCGACGAAGCGGAGCGGAGCTTCCGCGAGGCCATCGCCGTCGAGCCCGGATTCTGGCAGGCCTACAACAGCCTTGGCACGTTCCTGTTCCAGGTCTCCCGGAATCGCGAGGCTGTCGACGCCTACCGGCGTGCCACCGAGCTCGCGCCTGGCAACCCCACCACCTACAACAACCTCGGTGCCGCGTTGCTCGCCGCGGGCGACCTGCAGCAGTCGGCCGCGGCCTTCGAGCGTTCGATCCAGATCGAGCCGGCGCGGGCGGCCTACTCGAACCTCGGGACGCTCTACTACTATCTCGGTCGCTTCGAGGACGGTGTCGCGGCCTACACCAAGGCCATCGAGCTCGCGCCGGAGGACCACCGGCTCTGGGGTGGGCGCGGCGATTCCAAGTGGTACCTGCCGAAGGGGCGCCCGGCGGCACGCGAGGACTACCGGCGCGCGGTGCTTCTTGCGCAGAAGGCGCTCGCGGTGGACGCGTCCGACGCGGAAGCCTGGGCGCTGCTCGGTTACTTCTACGGCCGTCTCGACGACCAGGACCGGTCGCGACGCCATCTTGCGCGCGCCCTCGAACTCGGTCCCGACCAGCCATTCGTCGCCTACTGCGCGGCGCTGGCCGCGGCCGACCGGGACGACCGGCCCGAGGCGCAGCGGCTCATCAAGCACGCGATCGACAACGGATTCGCGCGAACGCTCGCCGAGCCCGATCCGGGGCTGAAGGGCATTGCGATCCCATGAAGACGCCACGGTTCACTGGCCGATACTGACTGACCACTCCGGCTTGAGTCCCTTCGAGCGCCTGCTCGTGCTGTTCACCCGCGTACGGCCCGGCGAGGGCCGCAGCGCGTTCCTGTTCTTCGCGCGCCGTTTCGCGCGGGCGAGCACCTGCGGGATGAGAGCGAAATTGCGGCCTATATCGAAGCCATGCTGGAGGATGGCAATGCGCACATCGTCCCAGTCGCGTTGCGTACCGTCGCTGATGCTGTCGGCGGAATGGCGGCGTTGGCTGAACGGACCGGCTTGAGCCTTGCAACGCTGTACCGCACGCTCTCTGACATGCGTTCAGTGATCGGTGTGACGGCGCTGGTGATGGGCATCATTGCGTGCGGTGGTCCGAACGCCCCAGGGCACGCGGCGTCGCCAGTTCCATCCGCGTAATTGCCCCCCATGGTCGAGAACAAGGTTGCGGTCGCGATAACCGGCTCGACAGCCATGCATGAGGCCCTGCTCGAGACGCAGAGCGGTGCAGGGCGCGGGGAGTCGGTTACCGGGCCGTGCGATGAGGCTTACGTCCAACCGCGTGCGCCTGACAGCGGGTACTCGCTGGTGGTCTTGCAGCGCGGCAAGCTTGCGCTCGAGGTCCGGGTTGACCGCAAGGAGCCGTTGATCGAACTCGCCAGGCTGGCTGTTTCGCGAGTTCCCTGAGCATTCCTGGTCGGCGCCACAACGATCAACAAACTACGGCCCCGCGTCGGGGTCTTTGTCTCAGGGCGGAGTGATCCAGCCCGTCGAACTTCGCAGGGGCATCGGCGGGCGCACCTGCAACTGACCCACTTCGCCGCAGTCCCGACAGCGCACCCGCAGAGGAAGGCGCAGTGAACCCTTGCCCTGGGTGACCCACTCATCCAGTGGCAACACGCGCCACGCATCGCAGCGCGGGCAGTAGGCCGCGAGCTGGTGGTCGCGGGCATGCAGGCCCGCAATGGTCCCGAGGTCGATCATGGACTGAGGGTAAGACCGTGGCGGGCGCAGGGGGTGAGCCCCGGTGTGTGAAACGCACCGCCAACCGCTTCAAGCGCTTGGATCCACGCGCAAGCATCGTTTGTCATGACGACGCTCGTGGACGCGCGCCGGACGTACGCGCCGATGGACTCAAAGCGAGCGTCAGCAGCAACCCCGCCAGGATGCCGGTCACGGCCAGGCCCATGTCTTTCTGGGCGTCCCACACATCTCCCTGCGTCCCGAGGTAGGCCACGCCGAGGTCGCCGCCGAACAATTCCGCGGCGCCCCATTCGATCAACTCGTAGACGACCGCGTGCGACATGAGAAAACTCACGGGCATGACGTAACGCCAGACGCGCTGTGGACTGGCGCGCGCCGCGAACAGTTCCCACACCGCCGGGAACATCAGCAGCCCGTAACTGAAGTGCACGAAGCGATCGTAGTTGTTGCGGTTTGCCGGACCCGGCCCGGCCGCCGCGTCCTGCAAGTGCAACCACTCGCGCCAGGGAACCTCGCTGTAGGTGTAATGCGCACCGACAGCGTGCAGCACGAAAAAAACGAACATGCAGGTATAGGCGCGGTTCGAGAATCGCAGGGAGCGTGACGTCGCCGCCAGCAGGGGCACAGCGACAAAGACCAATACGTTCTCGAGCAGCCAGTCCTGGCGGTAGGAAGGCGCGATGGCCAGGGCGGTCCAGATCGCGCCGAAAGCCAACAGCAAGACCGCGGGGTAACGCTCTGCAGGATTCATTCAGGGTCGCCTCTGGTCCGGGCATTCCTATTATGCGGGCGCTGGCGGGGGGCAGTAAGCAGGCGCTGCCGCAGGCATTCACTCCATCAGCGGCGTAGTGGCAAGATACCAGGGCTCAGCTGTCCGGGCCGCGGTGCGCCGAGTTCATGATCAAGCCTGCTCCAATGGCTACCCCGGCGACCTGATGGTGGGATTCAACCAGGATGAACATGCGGCTGCACAAGACCGTGCTGCAAGAAATCGCCGACAACGGGTGCAATATCCCGCTAGAGTTGCTGGACTGACGGGCTTAATTGCCTCAGGGGGACGAATCATGCAGGTCATGGACATGCTCGAGCAGATGGGAGGGATCCAGTCGATGGCGCGCGAGTTTGGCGTCAGCGAGTCCCAGGCAGCGAGTGGCGCCGCGGCGTTGCTGCCGGCAATCCTCGGCGGCTTCAAGAAGCAGACACAAGGGCAGCCTGCCGGGCTGGAAGGGCTCATTGGCATGCTGGGCGGGCTCGGTGGCGGTGGATTGATGGACGAAGTGCTCGCGCCCCAGCCAACCAACGTGAGCCCTGGCAATGACATCCTCGGGCAGATCTTCGGCTCCCGCGACGCAAGCCGCACGGTCGCCCAGAACGCCGCTGGCCAGACGGGTCTTGATCCGATGCTGCTGAAAAAGATGCTGCCGGTACTGGCGATGCTGGTCGCTGGCTACATGGCCAAGCAGGGCCGTGCATCGGCCGCGCCCCAGACGGGTGGCGGCGGGCTCGCAGACATGCTGGGCGGCATGCTCGGCGGTGGTGCCCAGGGCTCCACGACGGGCGGCGGGCCCGGGTTGGCGTCGATGCTCGATCTCAATGGCGATGGCAATCCGCTGGATGACATCCTCGGGATGGCCGGGAAATTGTTGCGATAACTACGAAGGGGGACTGGAAATGGGCTGGCTCATTACCTTGATCATTGGTGGCGTCGTCGGTTGGCTCGCAAGCATTGTCATGAAGACCAATGCGCAGATGGGCATGATCGCCAACGTGTTGGTCGGAATCGTGGGTTCTTTCCTGGGCTTCTGGGCCGCCGGTGCCCTGGGACTCGCGCCGACAGGAGGCGTCCTTCGATTCATCGTCGCGGTGATCGGCGCGGTTGCCTTGATCTTCATCTTGCGGGCGCTCGGCATCTTCAAGAAAGCCTGACGCCGTCCGGCAGCAGGGGCCGGCAACCGCGGTGACGTCGATCGCGTGCGCTACGTGGGCCGGCGACCGGCGGTCGGCGGTTGCCGGTCCCAGGTCTTGGCGCGCCGCGACAGGTACGAGTGCCACAGCAGCCGCGCCGCCACTGCGCGCCACGGACGCCAGCGCATCGCGAATGCTGCGGCTGCGTCGCTCGTCGGCACCACGCGCAGTCCGCGCATTTCTGCCATCGATTTGTGCAAACCGAGGTCACCGGGCGGCCAGACGTCTGGACGCCGCAGCGCCATCAACAGGTACACGCCCGAAGTCCAGGGCCCGATGCCTGGAATCTGAACCAGTGTCGCGCCCGCAGCCGCGTCTGGCATGCGGGCAATGCGTTCGAGCGACACTGCGCCGCTTGCCAGTCGTGCCGCGAGTTCGACGACGTAGCGTGCCTTCTGCCGGGTAACGCCCAGCGACAGCAGGGCGGCCTCTCCGTGCGCCAACACCTGCGCCGGAGTCAACCTGCCCTCGAAGTGCCGGTCCAGCTTCGCATAGAGCGCCGCGGCCGATGCCAGCGAGACTTGCTGCTCGAGGATGATCCGCACCAGTGTCGGAAAGCCGCGTGGCCGCGCCCAGAGCGGAGGCGGGCCGAACTCGTCGACGATGCGTGCGAGACGCCTGTCGCGCGCGGCCAGTTCGTGCACTGCAGCGAGCAACGACGACCGATTGAGACCGGGAGGTACCAACGCTCAGCCTTCCACGCTGGGATCGGTGGCGCTCGTCAGCATCGAGTTGACCGAACCCTTGGTCGTGCACTGCGAGCATGCGGTCATCGGCAGCATCCGTGGTCTCCGTGCTGCCGAGAATACCCGTCCCGTCTCCGGGTTGGGTACGGTACCCATCAGTTCAAGCGATTCACTCCTGCATCCCGTGATAGAGCAGGCGGACCAGCAATCGCACGCCGTCGTGATTCTTCAGTTCGTGATAGCGCGGCCCGACGCGGCCGCCGATATCGCGGATGTCGTCCATCAGTTCCGGATGGAACTGGCACGTGAACGAGCGGCGCACGCGATGGGTTTCCCAGTCCTTGTAGTAAATGGCCGTGGTGCCGACCTCGGTCCAGCTGTGGACGTCGACCCGGGTCTGGCCGAGGATTTCCACGGCGTACGGCAGGCTGAGCAGCCACGCGACCGGGCTCACCGCCAGCACGTGGCGCAGCGGCACGATCGTGTCGTGCAGGGTCTTGTAGGCCCAGTTGGCGAACAGCGCCGCTTCCTCGTTCACCTCGTCGGCATGGAACATCTCGACCGTGATCTCGCGCTCGAGCGACAGAGCCTGGTCGATGACGCCTTCGAGTTCGTCCGCGACCAGCGCGTGCATTTCGTGCAGTTCGCGCGGGATGTGTGTTTCGTCGTCACGACGGACGTAGGGCAGCAGCGTGCGCGTGCCGACCTCGACGTTCTCGTTGCCGGCGACTGCGAAATCGGGATCGTTCCAGCCGATGGCGCGCGGCTGGCCCTGCTTCACGACCTGCAGCTGGTCGCCCATGCGCGTAATCCGTTCGGCCGCGCGCTGCAACGAGTTGAGCACGCGGCCGGAAGGGTCGAGTGGCAGTCGAGCCAGCTTGCCGATCTCGCGCACGGCACGTTGCAGCAGGCGGATGTGCGAAGCGGCGGCCAGCTGGTGGCCGAGGCAGATGAAGATGCTCGGACCGCTGGCCGTCGAGCGGCGCAGCAGCAACTGGTCAACCAGTGCGAGCATGTCGTCGAGGCCTGCGCTCGCGCCTTCGAAGCTGGCAGCGTCGTGCACTGAGGGACAGCCGCCCTGGACGATCGTGGCGATGCCTGCGCTCAATATGTTGGCCAGCCGTTCGGGACTGCGGATGCCGCTCTGCCACACCGGGAACAGGATCGTGTCCGCGTCAGCGACCTGCTGGCAGATGTAAGCGATGTTCTTCGAGGCGCGGACAGGCTCGCCGCGCGGGTTGGTGCCGACACTGGCCCACGGTTCGACCACCGCGACGCTCTGGCGGTAAATCTCCGGCATGCCGAGCAGCACGTGCAGGTGTTCCTCGCTCTCGATCACTTTCTCGAGCGGCCGCGCCAGACCCCAGTCGAACACACCTTCGTTCGCCAGCATGTCGCGCCCGGGAAACGGCGTTGGCGACTTGCGGTCCTTGAGAAAGTAGCCGAGCAGGGCATGCACCGATTGCGGGCTCGACGCATGGCGGCCGAGGAGGCCGGGCAGCGTGCGCCATCCGAGGTATTCCGGACTCAGGTTCTTCATCGGAGTAGCGTATTTGCTCGAGTGGCGCCAGGGAGCATCGTCGGACTGCAAGCAATCGTCGTGCCATTGCAGGTTCCGGGTACGGATCACCCCTATCGCTCGACGAATATGGCCACTTTCGCGGGCCGCGATCAGGCCTGCGTGCACCAAAGGCGGCATTCACGACTGTCGCGCTGTGCGATTGTGGTGCGTCCCGTGCTTGCCAGTGCGGGGCGCGTCGGACAAAGTGCGCCATCGTTTTGCGCCGTGGGAAGGGGTTCAATGTCCGCAGCTACCGATGCCAGGCTCGCCAACCGCATCCTGAAGGGGCTGGTGTACGGCGCGGTCGCCGGCGTGCTCGTGCTGGTCCTCGCCCCCCACGTCCCCGGCCTGCAGGACGGCGCCAGGTGGGTGGCGACCAACGTGTTCGACCCGCTCGGGCAGGTCTTCCTGCGCATGCTTTTCTTCGTCGTGATCCCGCTCGTCTTCGCCTCACTGGCCGGCGGCGTGGTGCAGCTCGGCGGGCTTGCGGACCTCGGGCCGCTCGCCGGCCGCACGTTCGCGCTGTTCTTCGCCAACATGGCGATCGCGGCGACGCTCGGCCTGCTGATGATGAACATCCTGAATCCGGGCGGCCGCATGGACCCGGAGACGTCACAACGCCTGGTGCAGGAATACAGCTCGCAGGCGGGCCAGCATGTCGTGAACAGCGAGGCCCGGCCCGCCGTGACGCCGTCGACGGTCGTCGACATGTTCATGCCGAAGAACCTGTTCGGCGCCTTCGTCGGCAACCAGCGCAACATGCTGGGCGAGGTGCTGCCGCTCATCGTCTTCGCGATCCTGGTAGGAGCGGCTGGACTTGGCCTGCCGGAGGCACGACGCAGGAAACTGCTCGACGGGCTCGAGACCGTCAGCGACCTGATGACCGGCATCGTGCACTTCGCACTGAAGCTCGCACCCTACGCGGTGCCGGCGATGATCTTCAGCGTGGTGGTCAAGGTCGGCTTCGACATCCTGATCGCGCTCGGCCTGTTCGTGCTCGGTTGCGGCGCGATGCTGCTGCTGCACCTGTTCGGCACGATGTCGATCTGGCTCAAGTTCCTCGCCAGGCGCAATCCGCGCGAGTTCTTCGTCCAGATCAAGGACGTGCTGGTCACCGCATTCTCGACGAGTTCGAGCAGCGCCACGTTACCGGCCGCGCTGGCTGCCTGCCGTGAGCGACTGGGCATTGCCCCGTCGACTGCCGGGTTCGTGATGCCGCTCGGCACGACGATGAACATGAGCGGCACGGCGCTCTACGAAGGCTGCGTCGTGCTGTTCGTGGCGCAGGTCTTCGGTGTGCACCTCGGTTTCGCCGAGCAGGTCACGCTGGTGTTCCTGTCGGTCCTGAGCGCGGTGGCCGTCGCTGCGATTCCAGGGGGATCTTTGCCACTGATCGCCGGTCTGCTGGTCGCCTTCGGCATTCCGCCCGAGGGCATCGGCATCATTCTCGGCGTGGACCGCCTGCTCGACATGACGCGCACCATGACCAACGTCGGCTCCGACCTGGTGACGACCGCGGTGGTGGACCGCGGGCAGCGCGCCAGCGGGCACGCGGGACGCGTCTAACCGGCGCCGCTGCCTGTCGCTAGTCGGCGTCGGCCAGGCCGCGCAGCGCGCGCTCGATCGCTTCGGTCGAGGTCGTGTCGACCGTGACGACGTGCCGCAGTTCGTCGCCGCTGAACGACTCCCAGTACGAAGGCTGTCGATCCAGCAACGCGACCGTGGCTTCCGAGGCGTCGGCGCCGGTGGCGACCCGCCCGGCGACCCTGCGCTTGAGCACGTCGAGCGGCGCGACACAGTGGACGATCGCGACATCGGCCGCGTGCTCACGTCCTGCCACCAGGAAAAGCTCACGTTCGCCGCGCCGCAGGCTGGCGGCGTCCACGATGACGCTCTCGTGGCCCCGCAGGCAGTTCCCAGCGCAATCGCGCAACCGTTCATACGTGCGCGCATTGAACCCGCGCGAATAGATGCCGGCGTCGGGCGCAGAGGCAGACGTGTCCAGCGGCTGCAATCCCGCGAGTCGCTTGCGCTCGATGTCCGAGCGCACGACCAATGCTTCGCAGCGTGCAGCGATGCGCCGGGCGAGCCACGTCTTTCCAGACCCGGAGAATCCCGCCATGACGACCAGCCGCGGGCGTGGCCGGTCGATCTGCGACACCGCCCAGTCGAGATACTGATGGGCAAGCGTCGCGGCACCTGTCGCCCCTGCCGCCGTGTTGCGTGCCTGCTGGCCGCGCAGCGCAGCAACCTTGGCCCGCACCAGTGCGCGATAGAGTTCGAAATAGGGCAGCAGCGCCACGGCTGCGAAATCGCCGGCCGTCTCGAGCCACGCCTGCAACGCCTCGCGCCGCAGATCCGTGCGGCCATGGACTGCGAGATCCATCGTCAGGAAGGCGAGATCGCTGGCGACGTCGATGAAGCGCAGTCCGGGATCGAATTCGAGGCCGTCGAAGGCCACGAGCGTCCCTTGCCAGCGCACTACGTTGCCGCAGTGCAGGTCACCGTGACATTCGCGGATTCGGCCGTCCTGCCGGCGTTGCTCCATCAGCCGCCGGCCGGCTTCGAACAGTCGTTGCGCCTGGCCGCGCAACTGCGCCACAGACTGCGCCTCTTCGCGACCGGGCAGGACCCGCGCAATTTCCTCGAAGTTGTCCAGCGTGATGTGGTGTGCGCTGCCTGGTGTGCCGAACGTGCCGTCGTTGGCCGCGATCGCTGCGGTCGCATGCATTCGTGCGATGCGCTGGCCAAATTCCTGCAGTTCGTGCGCCTCGACGTCGCCAGACTGCAGCAGCTGGGTGAGTTCGAGCCGCGGATCGAACTGCACCATCCGCAGCGCGTGCTCGAAAGGCGGGGCGTCGGTGGCGCCGACGCGGGGTGCAGCGGGCGTTCCCGTGATCGGCACGACGTCGACGTACAGCCCCGGTGCGTGACGCCGGTTCAAGCGCAGCTCTTCGCGGCACAATTCAAGACGACGTTCGGCCGTCGAATAGTCGATGAAACTGAGCCGCAGCGGCTTCTTCACCTTGTAGGCGAAGGGCCCGGTCAGGAACACCCAGGAAACGTGGGTCTCGATGCAGGTCACGGGACCGGGCACGGCATGCAACGCCGCATAGGCAGCCGGGTCCTGCATCGCGACGGCGAAGGCAGCCTGGACCGCAGGGGCATCGAGCGGGGACTGGAATTGACCGGCGTTCACGCGAGATTCGGCTCTCGACGGGCGCTTCCGGCAGTGTACTCTTGCCACATGTGCACCGGATGCCTGCGATCAATACTGATGGTCCGCAGGCCCCACGGCTCGACAATGAAATCGTCAACCAGGACCGTCCAACAGAGGGACTCAGCATCGTGACAATCCCTGTCCAGATCACTTTCAGGCACATGGAAAGCTCCCCGGCCGTCGAGACCCGCGTGCGCGAGCTCACGGATCACCTCGGCACTTTCAGCGACCGTATCCAGTCCTGCCGCGTCGTGGTGGATTCACCGCATCGGCACCACCACCAGGGCAAGGTATTCAACGTCAAGGTTCAGCTCTCGCTCCCGGGCGGCGACGTCGTCGTCGACATGGAGCGCCCCGACCGCGACGGGCACGAGGACGTCTACGTCGTCCTGCGCGATGCGTTCGATGCCGCGCGCCGCCAGCTGCAACAGCGCATGTCCGTGCTGCGCGGCGAGCCGTCGCTGCGCGAAAAACCGGTAGCCTGACCGGCCCGGCCCGAGCGGCGCAGTGTCCCTGCAATCGTGATCGACCCTGCGCCGCTGCTGTTCGCGCCGCTTGCGTCGCGCGCCTTCGGCGAGCGCGTCGCAGCGTGCCTCGGCGCGCCGCTTGCGCCACTCGAAGAACGCGACTACGAGGGCGGCGAGCACAAGTCCAGGCCGCTGGTCAGCGTCCGCGGGCGCGTCGTCTACGTGATCCAGTCGCTGAGTGGCGACGAGGCGGGCAGCGCCAATGACCGTCTCTGCCGCATCCTGTTCCTGGTCGCGGCACTGAAAGATGCCGGCGCCGCGCGCGTCACGGCCTGCCTTCCCTACATCGCCTATTCGCGCAAGGACCGTCGCACCAAGGAGCGTGATCCGGTCAACTCGCGTTACATCGCGCAGTTGCTGGAAGCCGTGGGCGTCGATCACGTGATGGTGATGGACGTGCACAATGTCGCGGCGTTCGAAAACGCGTTCCGCTGCAGCGTCGACCTGCTCGAGGCCGCGCCGCTGCTTGCGGACGAAGTCGTCGAGCAGGCGGGCGGGCAGCCCGTGACCATCGTGTCGCCGGATTTTGGCGGTGCCAAGCGTGCGCAGCGCGTACAGGAACTCGTCGCCGTACGCTCGGGCGCGCCCGTCGGTTTCGCCGTTCTCGAGAAGCGCCGCGACAACGGCGAGTTGAGTGGCGACCTCATCATCGGGCCGCTGGCTGGCCGGCACGCCGTCGTGGTCGACGACCTGGTCAGTGCCGGCACCACGATCCTGCGCGCGGTACGGGCATGCCGCGCGGCGGGCGCGCTTTCGGTCACGGCTTTTGCGACACATGGCGTGTTTGCGCCGGGTGCTGAGCGACTGCTCGGGCCGGACGGGCCCGACCGCCTGTACGTCACGGACACGCTGCTGCCCACGCGACTGGCACCTCCTCCGGGGGGCGCGGCGAAGCTGGTCGTCCTGCCGGCATCGGGGCTGTTTGCAGAGGCTCTGCGCCGCATCGGGGCAGGCGAGTCCGTCGTGGCACTGCGCGAGATGGAGCACAGGCCTCCCGCACGTTGAGCGCCAACCCGCTGGCGCTTGCTACCCTGTGGCGCGTAACGCAGCGAACCAAGGAGCGCACTCGCATGAACTCAACCCTCGGCCCCGCGGTCGTGAAGATCGACGCCGGTTCGGGCACCGAAGAAAAGCTGGAACTCGATCCGGCGCGGCTGGCGGCAGGCAGTCCGATGCCCGATCAGTTCGTGCGCAATGCGTACACGGACTCCAGCGGCCGGTTCTTCGCCGGCATCTGGCGCAGCAGCGTCGGGGCCTGGCGGGTCACCTACACGGAGAACGAGTTGTGCGTCCTGACCGCCGGTCGCATCCGCATCACCGATGACCACGGCCGGCAATGGACCTACGGGCCGGGCGACAGCTTCGTCATGCCGGCAGGCTTCTCTGGGCTGTGGGAGGTCCTGGAGCCCGCCCAGAAGTTCTACGCCATCTACGAGCCGCCATCGTCCTGAACCAACAAGGTGCACCGGGACAGCCCGGTGCGTCTCACCGGTGCACGGACCCGGGGTAACCCCGCGCCAATCCAAGCATTTTTGCGTGGCACGCTTCCTGCACTGCAGGAAGCCGAGCCGCGTCGCCGCGGGCGTTCGTTCTGAAAACGTGTCGCCTCTGCTACACTTGCGGTGATGGTCGTTAAATAAGTGTTGTTGTTAGGCAACAAAGGGGTACCCGAAATGAAATTGACCCATGGCCTGGCCGCGGTGGCGCTGTCGCTGACCGCATTGGCTGCGCAGGCGGAAGTTACCGGCAATGCGGCGGTGGTCAGCGACTACAACTGGCGCGGCATCACCCAGACCTCGCAGGACCCTGCGTTGCAGGCTGGCATCGACTACGCGCATGAAAGCGGCTTCTACCTCGGCGCCTGGGGCAGCAACGTCGATTTTGGCGACTGCTGCGACGAGAACGTCGAAATCGACATCTACACCGGTTTCCGTGGTGGCGATGCCGTCACCTGGGATGTGGGCCTCATTTACTACGCCTATCCGGGCGCCGATGACATCGACTATCCGGAGATTTACGTGGGCCTCGGCTGGAACTGGCTGAGCGGCAAGGTCTATTACTCGAACGACTTCGGCAATTCGGGCGAGTCGGCGTTCTACTACGAAGCCAACGCAGCGTATGAACTGCCGGCCAACTTCGGCGTGAACGCACACGTCGGCTACAGCGACGGCGACGCGATCGACCTGTTCTATGAAGACAGCTACATGGACTGGGCGGTCGGCGTCACCTACGACTGGAGCAACTTCACGTTCGGGCTCAAGTACGCCGACGGCAGCGACCTGAGCCTGCTGGACGGTACGCCGGACGACGTGAACAGCAGCGAAGGCGTGGCGATCTTCTCCGTTTCCACCAGCTTCCCATGGTCGAAGGAGTAACGCGCCAGCGCGCCGCCTGACGCGTCGCGCAGCGAAAAAACGCCCGGCTCCGCGCGGAGTCCGGGCGTTTTCTTTCAAGGCGTCAGCCCAGTTCCTTCAGCACGCCCCCGAGGATCCCGAACACCTGGTCGATGTGCTGCTTCTCGATGATGAGCGGCGGTGACATCGCGATGATGTCGCCCGTCACGCGCAACAGCAGACCCTGCTCGAACGCGCGCACGAACGTGTTGTAGCCACGCAGGCCGGGCTTGCCCGCGATCGGATCCAGTTCCACGGCGCCGATCAGGCCGAGGTTGCGCAGGTCGATGACGTGCGGCAGTCCCTTCAGCGAATGCACGCCATCGGCCCAGTAGCCCGCCATGTCGTTCGCGCGCGTGAGCAGGCCTTCCTTGCGGTAGATCTCCTGCGTGGCGATGCCCGCGGCGCAGGCGACCGGGTGAGCGGAATACGTGTAGCCGTGGAAGAGTTCGATCGCGCCTTCCGGGCCCTGCATGAACGTGTCGTAGATCTGGTCGCTGGCCGCGACGGCCCCCATCGGCACCGCGCCGTTGGTCAGTCCCTTGGCCATCGTGATCATGTCGGGCGTGACGCCGAAGAACGACGCCCCGAACGGCGAGCCCAGGCGACCGAAGCCGGTGATGACTTCGTCGAAGATCAACAGGATGCCGTGCCTGGTGCAGATGTTGCGCAGGCGCTCGAGGTAACCCTTCGGCGGAATCAGCACGCCGGTCGAGCCCGCGACCGGCTCGACGATCACGGCCGCGATGTTGCTGGCGTCGTGCAGCGCGACGATGCGCTCGAGTTCATCCGCGAGGTTGGCGCCGTGTTCGGGCTCGCCGCGCGTATAGGCGTTCTTCGACAGGTCGTGCGTGTGCGGCAGGTGATCCACGCCCGGCAGCATCGAGCCGAACCACTTGCGGTTGTTGACCATGCCGCCGACCGAGATGCCGCCGAAACCCACACCGTGATAGCCGCGCTCGCGGCCGATGAAGCGGGTGCGCGAGCCTTCGCCGCGGGCACGGTGATAGGCGAGCGCGATCTTGAGCGCGGTATCGACGGACTCGGAACCCGAGTTGGTGAAGAAGATATGCCCGAGGTTGTCCGGCAACCACCCGGCCACGTCGTTGGCCAGCTGGAACGCCGTCGGGTGAGCCATCTGGAACGGCGGCGCGTATTCCATCGTCGCGATCTGCCTGCTGACGGCCTCGGTGATCTCCCTGCGGCCATGACCCGCGTTCACGCACCACAGGCCGGCGACGGCATCCAGGACCTGGCGGCCGTCAGGCGTCCAGTAGTGCATGCCTTCGGCCTTCGCCAGCAGGCGGGGGTTGGCCTTGAACTGCCGGTTGGCCGTGAACGGCATCCAGAAGGCTTCCATCTCGTCGCGCTGCAGCGGGGCACTGGCGGTCATGGCGGGTTTCCCGGTTTTGGTGATGTAACCGGCCGATGATAAGAAAAATTGACACTCGGCTCAATTGGCCGTGAAATTCGCCCTGTTTTTGACCCATGTGTGCAGGATATTGAACACCCCGTGACCGAGCTCAGCATCGACGTCGGTGCCCACCTGCGGGCCGTGCGCACCATGTACGGCCTGTCCCAGCGCGAGCTGGCGAAGCGGGCCGGCGTCACCAATGGCCTCATCTCGCTGATCGAACAGAACCGCGTCAGCCCGTCGGTGAGTTCGCTCAAGAAGGTCCTCGACGGCATCCCGATGTCGCTGGCGGACTTCTTCACGCTCGACTTTTCGGCGAGCCCACAGGTCTTCTTCCGCAGCGACGAGTTGCCGGTCATGGGCGACCGCTCGGTCACCTTCAAGCTCGTCGCCGCCCGCCGTCCGAACCGTGCCATGGCCGTACTGCACGAGCACTACGCTCCCGGGGCCGACACCGGGGCCGACATGCTGCGGCACGAGGGCGAGGAGGGCGGCGTCGTGGTGAGCGGCCGCATCGAGCTGACCGTCGGTGCCGAGACGCGCCTGCTCGGACCCGGCGACGCGTATTACTTCACCAGCGCGATCCCGCACCGCTTCCGCAACACGGGCAGCGAGACCTGCGAGATCATTTCCGCCAGCACCCCGCCGACGTTCTGACCAACGACGCCGGCAACCGAGGAGTCGCCACCGACCATGAATGCCACCCCGACCACCGCCCAGGACTGGCGCGCCCGCGCCGCCGCGCTTGCGATCAACGGCCAGGCCTTCATCAATGGCCGCTACCTGCCCGCCGCGAGCGGGGCAACCTTCGACGACGTGAGTCCCATCGACGGCCGCGTGATCGCGCGCGTCGCGTCCACGGACCAGGCCGATGTCGAGCTGGCGGTCGCCGCCGCCAGGCGTGCTTTCGACAGCGGCGTGTGGGCGCACCAGCCGCCGCGCGAGCGCAAGCGCGTGCTGCAGCGTTTCGCCGAACTGATACTCGCGCACCGCGACGAGCTGGCGTTGCTCGAGACGCTCGACATGGGCAAGCCGATCGGCGACAGCCTGGCAGTGGATATTCCTGCCACCGCGCGCTGCATCGCGTGGTACGCCGAGGCCGTGGACAAGGTGTACGACGAAGTCGCGCCGACCGCGCACGACCAGCTCGCGCTCATCACGCGCGAGCCGATCGGCGTCGTGGCCGCGATCGTGCCGTGGAACTTCCCGCTGATCATGGCGGCCTGGAAGATCGGGCCGGCGCTCGCGGCCGGCAATTCCTTCATCCTCAAGCCGTCCGAGAAGTCGCCGCTCACGGCGATCCGCCTCGCCGCGCTGGCGACCGAAGCGGGCATTCCCGACGGCGTGTTCAACGTGCTGCCGGGCTACGGCCACACGGCCGGCCAGGCGCTGGCGCTGCACATGGACGTCGACTGCATCGGCTTCACCGGATCGACGCGCACCGGCAAGCTCATGCTGCAGTACTCCGGCCAGTCCAACATGAAGCGTGTCTGGCTCGAGTGCGGCGGCAAGTCGCCCAACATCATCCTCGCGGATTGCCCTGACCTCGATCGCGCGGCCGCGACCGCCGCGGGCGCGATTTTCTTCAACCAGGGCGAGATGTGCACCGCCGCCTCGCGGCTCGTGATCGAGGCAAGCGTGCGCGACCGGGTGCTTGAGAAGGTCATTGAGGCAAGCCGCGGCATGGCGCCCGGCGACCCGCTCGACCCCGCGACCCGCATGGGGGCGATCGTCGACGAGATCCAGACGCAGACCGTGCTCGGTTACATCGACGCAGGCCGCAGCGAAGGCGCGTCGCTGCTTGCGGGTGGCAAGCGCGTGCGCGAGAACACCGGCGGGTGCTACGTCGAGCCGACCGTGTTCGCGGACGTGCGCCCCGACATGCGCATCGCACGCGAGGAAATCTTCGGACCCGTGCTGGCCGCCATCACGGTGAAGGACGCCGAGGAAGCGGTGCGGGTCGGCAATGGCGTGGAGTATGGCCTCGCCGCGGCGGTCTGGACGCGAGACATCGGCAAGGCGCACCGCATTGCCAAGGCGCTGCGAGCCGGCATGGTGTACGTCAACTGCTACGACGCGGACGACATCACGGTGCCGTTCGGTGGCTTCAAGCAGTCGGGCACCGGCCGCGACAAGTCGCTGCACGCGTTCGACAAGTACACGGAACTGAAGACGACCTGGATCGACCTCTCGCAATGAGCGGCTACAGCAACGTCACCTACGAGGAGATCGCGGTCGGCGCGACCGCCAGTGCCGAGCGAGTCCTCGGCCAGTCCGAAATCGAGGCGCTGCTGCTGGTCTCGGGCGACGTCGTGCCTTTCCACGTCGAGGAAGGTTCGGCGGCGGTCGAACCAGGCGAGTTCTGCGTCGAGGCGGTGGCGGCCGAGGCCATCATCTCGGGGATGCTGGAGCGTCGCCTGCCGGGACCCGGGACGCGCATCGTGTCGCAGCAACTGGAGTTCCACGGCGTCATACGCGTTGGCGACCTGGTCCGCGCGACCGTGACCGTGCGCGAAAAGGCCGCGGAAAACCGCCGCGTGCTGTTCGACTGCACGGTGGAGGCCGCCGGGGAGACGGTGCTCCGCGGCACCGTCATCGTCGAGGCGCCCATCCGCAAGGCATCGTTCCCGGAGATGGCGCGGCCGGAGTTCATGATCCGCCGCAACGACGTCTTCGACCGGCTGCTCAAGCGCTGCGAACCCCTGGCGCCGGTCACCTGTGCCGTTGCCCACCCGTGCGACCCGGACTCGCTGGTGGGTGCGCTCGAGGCTGCCAGGCGCAACCTGATCGTGCCGGTACTGGTCGGCCCGTCGGCCCGCATCCGCGCCCTTGCCGGCACGCTCGGCGAAGACCTCGCGGGTTTTCGGCTGGTGGACACCGAGCACAGTCATGCCTCGGCCGCCGCCGCGGTGGCGCTCGCGCGCAGCGGCGAAGTCGAGACGCTGATGAAGGGCAGCCTGCACACGGACGAGATCATGACGGCGGTCATCTCGGCCCAGGGCGGGCTGCGCACGGAGCGCCGCGTCAGCCACGTCTTCGTCATGGACGTGCCGGCCTACGACCGCATCCTGTTCGTGACCGACGCCGCGATCAACATCGAGCCCACGCTGCGGGAGAAGGCCGACATCGCGCAGAATGCGATCGACCTGGCCCGCAATCTCGGCATCGACACGCCGAAGGTCGCCATCCTGTCGGCCGTGGAAATGGTCAACCCGGACATCACCTCGACGATCGACGCTGCAGCACTCTGCAAGATGGCGGACCGCGGCCAGATCCGCGGCGCGATTCTCGATGGGCCGCTCGCGTTCGACAACGCGATCAGCGAGATCGCGGCGCGCACCAAGAGCATCGAGTCGCCGGTGGCGGGTCGCGCGGACATCCTGCTGGTGCCGAACATCGAGGCCGGCAACATGCTGGCCAAGCAACTCCAGTACTTCGCCGGTGCGGACAGCGCCGGTATCGTGCTCGGTGCCCGCGTGCCCGTGATTCTCACCAGCCGCGCCGACAACGTGCGCATGCGCATCGGCTCCGCGGCCGTGGTCAAGCTGGTCGTCCACGCGCGCCGCGCGGCGATACCGCCGCTCAAGTGACGGTCATGCCGGCCGCGAGCCCGGTGCGCCTGCCGCAGGGGTTTTCCCGCTTGTCGCCGATTGGTGGGCGGGGATCGGCTTCGTTAGACTCCCCGCTCTTCACGCCCCGGAGCCCGCGATGAAAGTCACCGTTGCCGCGACCCAGTTCGCCTGCACGCCGATTCCTGCCGAGAACATCGCCAGGGCCGAGTCGATGGTGCGCCAGGCGGCCGCAAAGGGCGCGCAAGTAATTCTTCTGCAAGAGCTTTTCGAGACACCGTACTTCTGCAAGGACCACCTTGCCAGTCACTTCGAACTGGCACACCCGCTGCCTGACAACCCGGTGGTGCGGCACTTCCAGGCGCTGGCCAAGGAGCTGGGCGTGGTGCTGCCGGTGAGCGTGTTCGAGCGCGCCAATAACGCGTACTACAACTCGCTCGCCATGGTCGACGCCGATGGCGAGGTGCTCGGAATCTACCGCAAGTCGCACATCCCGGAAGGGCCCGGCTACCACGAGAAGTTCTATTTCTCGCCGGGCGACACTGGCTTCCGCGTCTGGACGACGCGCTTCGGCACGATCGGCGTCGGCATCTGCTGGGACCAGTGGTTCCCCGAAGCTGCGCGCTGCATGGCGCTCATGGGCGCGGACATCCTCATGTACCCGACGGCGATCGGCTCCGAGCCGCAGGACCCGACCCTCGATTCGCGCGACCACTGGCAGCGCTGCATGCAGGGCCACGCTGCTGCCAACGTCATGCCGCTGGTCGCGTCCAACCGAATCGGCGTGGAGCGGGGCCAGAAATACGAGATGACGTTCTACGGTTCTTCGTTCATTGCCGACGCCACGGGCGGCAAGGTGGCGGAGGCCGATCGTCAGTCGGAAGCCGTGCTCACGGCCACGTTCGATCTCGACCTGCTGCGCGCGCAACGGCATGCGTGGGGCGTCTTCCGCGACCGGCGTCCCGAGCTGTACTACCCGATCCTGTCGCTGGATGGCCGTGCCCCGGGCTGAACGCATGCCTGACGCCGCAGCCGCCAATGCGCTGCGGGCGCAATCGCTGCGCGGTCCCGTCGCCTGCGTCGATCTCGAGACCACGGGCGGGATGGCGGCCCAGCACCGCGTCATCGAAGTCGGCATCGTGCTGCTCGAGCACGGCGAGATCATCGAGGAATGGAGCACGCTGGTGCATCCCGGCATCCGGATCCCGTCGTTGATCGCGGCGTTCACCGGCATCGACGATTCGATGGTAGCGGACGCGCCGCCGTTTGCCGACGTGGCGCAGGAAGTGCAGCGCCGGCTCGGGGGCAGGCTGTTCGTCGCCCACAACGCCCGTTTCGATTACGGCTTCCTGCGCGCAGAATTCCGCCGGCTGGGCGTCAGGTTCGCCGCGCCGGTGCTGTGCACCGTGAAGCTGTCGCGCGCGCTCTATGCGGAGCATGCACGCCACAATCTCGACACCCTGATGGATCGCTTCGGTCTCTCGTGCATGGCCCGGCATCGAGCACTCGGTGACGCGCAGGTATTGCCCGCGCTGATGGCGGCGATGGAGCGGCAGCGCGGCGTCGACGCGATGCACGCTGCGGTGACTCATGCGCTGCGCGAGCCGAGGTTACCGCCGCACCTGCCGCCGGAACTCGCCGACGACCTGCCGGAATGTCCGGGCGTGTACTTGTTTCGTGGCGAAGGCGGCACGCTGCTGTACGTCGGCAAGAGCCGCAATATCCGCAGTCGCGTGTTCGATCACTTCGCCGCCGAGCACCGCTCTGGCAAGGAATCGAGACTCACGCAGCAGGTCCGCCAGGTGGAGTGGGTCGAGACGGGCGGCGAACTCGGGGCGCTGCTGCTCGAATCGCGACTGGTGAAGGAACTCGCGCCGACAGGCAATCGCCGCCTGCGCCGCAGCCAAGGCGACTGCGTCGTCCGCCTGCGCCATGACCTGCAGGGCTTGCAGCCGGAAGTCCTGCCGATCGAGGACGCCGATCTGGGTCTCGACGCCGACCCCGTCTTCGGGCCGTTCCGCACCGAAAAGGACGCGTGGCGTGCGATCGAAGGCAAGGCACGCGAGGCGGGGCTGTGCCTGAAGCTGCTCGGTCTGGAATCGGGCGAGGGTAGCTGTTTCGCCTACCAGGTCAAGAAGTGTCGCGGTGCCTGCATCGGCAGGGAACCGCGCGCGCTGCACGATGCGCGGTTGCAGATGACGCTCGTGCCGCTGAAGTTCAAACCGTGGCCGTTTGCTGGCGCCATCGGCATCCGGGAGCCCGCACCCGCCGCAGCCGGTGTGCAGATTCACGTGCTCGATCGCTGGCGCCACCTGGGCACCGCGCGCGACGACGACGAAGTGCAGGCCCTGCTGCGCGCCGCCGGCGATGCGGCGTTCGACGCGGACAGCTATCGCATCATCGGGCGCGCGTTGCAGGACGTGCGGCCCCGCGACCTGATGCAGTTTCCTGCGCGGCGGGAGTCCGCTTGAACGACACAACCGCGCCTGAACCAGCGCCATCGCTTTTTCGCCGCTTGCCCGCTCAACGTCGCGGACATGCTGTCCGCGGAACTGCGCCAGCATGGCGTGGACGTAGTGCGTGAACATCCGGCGGGCGTGAGCTTCGAGGGGCCGCTGGCGAGCGCATACACCGCATGCCTGCAATCGCGCACCGCCAGCCGCGTGCTGCTGACGCTGGCCGATATCGGCGCGAGCGATCCCGACCTGATGTATCGGGGACTGCTCGAGTTGCCGTGGGAGAGCCACGTGGGCTCGGACGGCACGTTTGCGGTCGACGTCGTCGGCGAATCCCCGCCTTGGCTGCGCCACACGCAGTTCGCGGCGCTGCGCGCCAGGGATGCGATCGTGGACCGGATGCGCGAACACACGGGCGCGCGGCCCGACGTCGATCGGGCCTCGCCCGACCTGCGCGTGAGCCTGCGCTTCGCCAGGGAACGCGTGACTGTCGGCATCGACCTCAGTGGCGAGCCGCTGCACCGCCGCGGCTATCGTCAGACCGGCGTCGAAGCACCGCTCAAGGAAAACCTCGCGGCCGCGCTGCTGCTGCGGTCGGGCTGGGCGGCGATGGCGGCGGCAGGCGCGGCGTTCTACGACCCCATGTGCGGCTCGGGCACGCTCGTGATCGAAGCCGCGATGATCGCCGCCGGGATTGCGCCTGGATTGCTTCGGCGCCGGTTCGGCTTCGAGCGCTGGCTGCAGCACGACGAGGAGCTCTGGCACACCTTGCGGACCGTCGCAGAGGACGCGCGCAGGCTCGAAGTGCTCGAAGGAGGCCGTTGCGCTGGCAGCGATCGCGACCAGACTGCGATCCGTGCCGCGATCGCCAACGCGAACCGGGCCGGGCTCGGCAACCACCTGCTGTTCGATCGCCGCGATCTCTCGAACCTGTCGGCGACGACCCATGCGACCGGTCTCGTCGTCGTGAACCCGCCGTACGGCGTGCGCATCGGCGATCCGGAACAGATCGAAGCGCTCTACGCGAATCTGGGCGACAAGCTGCTGCGCTGCTTTCCGGGCTGGGAAGCGGGTGTATTCACCGGCGATCCGCCACTGGGGCGCGCGCTCGGGCTGCGGGCGTACCGCACTCACACGTTCTACAACGGGGCGATCGAGTGCCGGCTGCTGCGGTTTCATCTCGACGAGTCGGCGAAGGAGCCGGATCCGGCGCAGGTGCGCGCGGCACGGCTCGAAGCAGCCCGCGAACGTCCGGGCTCGTCGATGTTTGCGAACCGTCTGCGGAAGAACTACACGAAACTCGCCGGCTGGGCGCGTCGCAACGACGTCGCCTGCTTCCGCGTCTACGATGCCGACATGCCTGAATACGCGTTCGCCATCGACGTCTACGGCAACGACGAGCGCTGGGCCTGCGTGCAGGAATACGCGGCGCCGTCGAGCATCGCGCCGGAGTCCGTGCGCGCCCGTCGTGACGAAGCGCTCGCCGCCATTCCGTCGGTGCTCGAGATTGCGCCGGAGCACATGTTCCTGCGCGTCCGCAAGCGGCAGAAGGCCGGGGAGCAGTACGAAAAGCTGGACGCAGAAGCGCAGTTTCACGTCGTCCGCGAAGGCCGCTACCGCTTCCTCGTCAACTTCACCGACTACCTCGACACCGGATTGTTCCTGGATCATCGCATCACGCGCATGCGACTCGGCGAGTGGGCGAAGGGCAAGCGCTTCCTGAACCTCTTCGCGTACACGGGTGCGGCGACGGTCCACGCGGTGGGCGGCGGCGCGACCGGTTCGACCACGATCGACATGTCGAAGACTTACCTCGACTGGGCCTTGCGCAACCTCGATCTCAATGCCCTGCGTGGCCCGTCGCACGAGTTCATCCAGGCGGATTGCCTGGCGTGGCTCGAGGCGCAATCGCAGCAGATCCGCCCGCCGGCCTATGACCTGATCTTCATCGATCCGCCGACGCACTCGCGGTCCAAGCGCATGCAGCGAGAGTTCGACGTGCAGATGGATCACGGCTGGTTGCTCGCGACGGCGTCACGACTGCTGTCGCCCGACGGCACGATCGTGTTCTCGAACAACTTCCAGAAGTTCAAGCTCGACGGCGCGACGCTCGAGCGCTTCCAGGTGGATGACATCACGCGCTCGACAATCCCCGAGGACTTCGCGCGCAACCCCAGGATTCATGTTTGCTACGTGCTGCGTCCGAAAGTCGCTGCATCTGCGCACAGGTGACGAGGAAGACGGCCAGTGGAAATCTTCAAGTCCTTCACGCTCGAGAGCGCGCACCGGCTGCCCAACGTCCCGGAGGGGCACAAGTGCGCGCGTGTTCACGGGCATTCGTTTCGCGTCGAACTGCACGTCAGCGGTCCGGTTGATCCGCGCCTGGGCTGGGTGATGGACTTTGCCGAGATCAAGCAGGCGTTCGAACCGCTGTTCCAGCGGCTGGACCATCGGTATCTCAACGACGTTCCCGGGCTCGATAACCCGACCAGCGAGAACCTGGCGCGCTACATCTGGCGGGAACTCAAGCCCGTGCTGCCGCTGCTGGCCCGCGTCGTCGTGCATGAAACGTGCACGAGCGGGGCCAGTGTCGCCGGTAGCGAGGACTGAGCGTCGGACAGCGCAACGCTGGAGCCCCCGCCACGAGTCGGCATGCCTGTGGCTGCAGTGTCGTGATCGCGTGCTCATTCGGACACGCCGCATGCGCAGGGGACGTCGTTTCGGGTACCGTAGGGTTCACTTCCCCGCACACAGTGACCGCCATGCCCCACGCCTCGACGCTTCGAATCCTGCTGTTGTCCGCTGCCACTCTTGCCTGGGGGATGACGGGCTGCAGTCAGTCCACCCCGCCGGCGGCAACGCCGGAGCCCTTGGCTCAAGCGACGACTCAGGACGACGCTGCCGCCCAGGCGGCCGCGGCTGCGCAAGCTGCCGACGAAGCGAAGGCCGCGGAACTGGCGGCAAAGGAAAAGGAACTCGCCGAACGCGAGACGGCGCTGAAGCAAAAGGAACTCGAAGCCGAACTCGCCAGGCGTGATGCCGAAACGGCGGCGGAGGCAGCTGCAGCCGCGCAAGCGGCGGTTGCCAAGAAGGCAGCGGCGAGGAAGGCCGGCGCGGCCAAGGGGGCCACAGCCACTGCAGCGGCGGCACCGCAGCCGGCGGCGCCGGCAACACCGATCGTCGTGCCCGCGGGAACGCAGCTCGCAGTCGAGTTGATCTCGCCGGTCGGTACCAAGACGAACAAGGTCGGCGATGGCGTCGATGCGCGACTCGCGTCAGACCTCATGGTCGGCGATCGGCGCGCAGCGAAGGCTGGAGCGTCCGTGCACGGCTCGATCACGCAGATCATCTCGGGCAGCAAGAAGATCGGCGGCACCCCGACGCTCGGCGTGACCTTCAATTCGCTGGTCGCGGCGAATGGCGCGAGCGTGTCGATCAATGCGCCGTTCACGCAGCTCGGCAAGAGTGAGACCGGCAAGGACACCGCCAAGATCGTCGGCGGTGCGGCTGCCGGTGCGATCATCGGTCACCAGGTCTCGCACAAGAATGGCTCGGTCGTCGGCGGTATCCTCGGCGGGGCGGCCGGCACGGCGGCCGCCAAGGGCACCGGTGGCGAAGTGACGCTGACGGCAGGGCAGGTGGTGACCGTGGCCACGCAGTCCTCGTTCGAGGTCAGGCCCTGACCAGCGGAATCAGAGCAGGTCCTTGAGCCGGAACCACAGCATTGCGAGCATGAGCGCCGGCGTCCGCAGGGCCGGTCCGCCGGGGAAGTTGCGGTGTCGCAGCTTCGTGAAGAGATCGAAACGCTCGGCTTGTCCCGCGATCGTCTCGGCCACCAGCTGGCCCGCAATGCCGGTCAGCGCGATGCCGTGTCCCGAGAAACCCTGCAGGTAATACACGTTGGGTGCGATGCGCCCGAAGTCCGGTGCGCGGCTCATCGTGATGTCGACGTGACCGCCCCACGCGAAGTCGATCTTCGCGTCGGCGAGCGACGGGAAGACATTGAGCATTCGCATGCGCGTGGCACTGGCGGTGTTGCGCGCGTCGCGACCGGAGTAGCTGACGCGGCCACCGAACAGCAGGCGGTGGTCGTCCGAGCGGCGGAAATAGTCGAGCACGAAGTTCACGTCCGACACGGCGACGTTCTCGCGCAGCAGCGATTCGATGCGCGCCTGCCCGAGGCGTTCCGTGGCGATGATGTACGTGCCGACCGGCATGATGCGGTCGCGCAGCTTTTTCGAGATCCTCTCGTCGATGAAGGCGTTGCAGCACAGCGCCACGTGCTGCGCCCGCACCGACTGTCCGCCGGCCGTGCGCAGCTTTGCGGACGCCCCGTGCTCGATGCCCACGACCATGGCCTGCTCGTAGATCCGCACGCCGGCCGCTTCGGCGGCGGCCGCTAGTCCCAGCGTGTAGTTGAGCGGATGCAGGTGGCCGCTGCGATCGTCGCGCAGGCCGCCGATGTACCGATCGGTGTCCAGCACCTCGCCGAGTTCTGCCCGGTCGAGCCAGCGCGTGCCGGCGTAACCGTACTCGCCCGTCAGTTCTTCCTGGTAAGCCCGCAGGTCGGCTTCCTGGCGCGGCTTGATCGCGGTGTGCAGGTGTCCCCAGTGCAGGTCGCAATCGATCCGGTGCCTTTCGACCAGTGCCTTGACCAGGTCCAGTGCGTCCACGGTGATGTCGAACAGCTTCCTCGCGTCGGCCGGTCCCACCTGTGCGGCCAGCGTGTCCTGGCTGCATGCGTAGCCGACGATCGCCTGGCCGCCGCTGCGCCCCGACGCGCCGAACGCAATGCGATTGCCTTCGAGCAGCACCACCCGGTAGCCACGCTCCGCGAGGAACAGCGCCGTCGCGCAGCCTGCGATCCCGCCACCCACGACGCAGACGTCGGCTTCGACGTCGCCTGTCAGGGCCGGGCGGTTCGGCGCGGGATGCGCCGAAGCGGCGTAGTAGGAATCGATGTGCTCGACCGGCATGGCTTCAACTCGTGGTCAGGTACCAGTCGTAATCGATGGCCGGCACGTAGGAGAAGAAATCCTGCATCTCGCCGCGTCGGGTCGCTGCGTACAGGCCCGCGAAGCGCTCGCCCAGGTATTCGCGCGCGAATTCGCTGCGCTCGAAAACGCCGAGCGCTTCCGGCCAAGACTGCGGGATCGTCGGCGTGGTGTCGCGGTACGCGTTGCCAGCCAGCACGGGGCCCGGATCGAGCTTGCGCGTGAGTCCCAGGTGCATGCCGGCGAGCACGATTGCAGCGAGCAGGTACGGGTTGGCATCGGCGCCGGCGATGCGATGTTCGACCCGACGGCTTGCAGGCGGGCCGTGCGGCACACGGAACGCGACGCCGCGGTTGTTCACCGACCAGCTCGGGTTGAGCGGCACGTAGGCCTCGGGCTGGAAGCGCCGGTACGAATTCGCCGTCGGGGCGCAGATCGCGATCGCGTCGTTCATCGTCGCGGCCAGCCCGCCGATCGCGTGACGCAGCTGTTCGCTGCCGACGGGTTCCTCGGCCTGGAAAATGTTGCGGCCCTGCGCATCGAGCACGCTCACGTGCAGGTGAGCGCCGCTGCCGGCGTGGTCGCGGTATGGCTTCGGCATGAATGTCGCTTCCATGCCGTGGGCGAGCGCCACCCCCTTCACCAGTCGCTTGAGACGGATGGCGTGATCGCAGGCGAGCAGGGGGTCGTCGACGTGGTGCAAATTCACTTCGAACTGGCCGGGGCCGTATTCGGCGAGCACCGTGCCGACCGGAAGATCCTGCTCGCGTGCAGCGACGTCGATCGCGCTCAGCACGGCCGAGTACTCGTCCAGCTCCTGCATCGAGTTGATCTGCGTCTTCACTTCGCGGCGGCCGGTCAGCGGCTGGCGTGGCGGCTGCGCGTGGCCCTCCGGCGTGCGCTCGCAGTCGACGAGGTAGAACTCGAGTTCGACGGCCATCACGGGCTTCAGCCCGAGGGCGGTGAAGCGTGCGACGACGTTCTCGAGCACGTGCCGCGGATCGCCGTGGAACGGCGTGCGGTCGTGTTCGTACATGCTGACCTGCATCTGTGCGACGTGTTCGCCGAGCCAGGGCACCGGCACGAGCGTGCCGGCAACCGGCAGGCACACGCGATCGGCGTCGCCTTCGTCGAAGCCGAGGCCGGTGGACTGCACGGTTGCGCCGAGCACGTCGAGTGCGAACATCGAGCCGGGCAGCAGCAGGCCCGTGCCGTGCACGCCTTCGAGCTCGGCAGCCGTGACTCGCTTGCCACGGGGGATACCCATGAGGTCGGCGAGCAGCAGATCGACACAGCGTACCTGCGGATGACGCTTGAGCCAGGCGGCGGCCGGCCCGAATTCCGCGAACTGCGCCATGAAACACCCGTTGTTTAGGATTTAGCGACGGCTGCGCCGTCTGGGAGCGAGGAGAATAGCCGTTAGCCGCGCTGGCCGGCAAGCCGTGCGGCCGCTGTCAAGAATCGATCCAAGTCCATGTTTGGCCTGATTTTTGGCCTTTTTTTTGCGGTGCGCGACGACGGCAGGAGCTTGGCTGTGGTTTAATCCGGACCGTCCCCGAATGATGGCCTCCCAAGAGCCGTCTAGGATTTTAAACGTGGCTCGCCACAAACCATTGATCGGTATTCCCGCGGATCGCCGGATCCTGGGCCCGCACCCCTTCCACTGCGTCGGGGAAAAGTACATCGCTGCCGTGGCCGACGCGGCCGACGCGATCCCGGTCCTCATCCCCTCGCTGGGTGAGCGCGACCTCGACGACCTGCTGTCCGAGCTGGACGGCATTCTGCTGACGGGTAGTCCTTCCAACGTCGAGCCGCGCCGGTACGCGGGGACGGCCGGCGATCCGGACACGCTGCACGACCCGCATCGCGACGAGACCACGCTGCCGCTGATCCCGCGAGCCATCGCGGCGGGCCTCCCGCTCTTCGCCGTCTGCCGCGGCTTCCAGGAAATGAACGTCGCGTTCGGCGGCACGCTCTGGCAGAAAGTGCAGGACGTGCCGGGCATGCAGGATCACCGCGAAGACAAGGCGCAGCCGCTCGAAGTCCAGTACGCGCCGGCACACGAGGTGGAACTCGTGCGCGGCGGCTACCTGCACGGACTCGCGGGCACGGAGCGGGTGATGGTCAACTCGCTGCATGCGCAGGGCGTGCAGACGCTCGGCCGTGATCTCGAAATCGAAGCCCGTGCCCCCGACGGGCTGATCGAAGCGTTCCGTGTCCGTAACGCACCGGGCTTCGCGCTCGCGGTGCAGTGGCACCCGGAATGGCAGGTCCTGAAGAATCCCTTTTCGCACGCCATGTTCGCCGCGTTCGGCGATGCGGCGCGCGCACGAATCAACGCACGGAAGTAGTTTTCATGAGCACCCCGATCCAGCAGTTTTTCAAGGAACACGGCATCTCGGAAGTCGAGGCCGTAGTCCCCGACATGGCAGGCATCGCGCGCGGCAAGGTGATGCCCGCGATGAAGTTCGCGGAAGACGAGGGCATGCGCATGCCCGAGAGCATCTTCCTGCAGACCGTCACCGGCGATTACCCGGACGACGACCGTGCCATCAGCCCGTCGGAAATCGACATCGTGCTGAAAGCCGACCCGAAGACGACGCGGGTCGTGCCGTGGGCTGCCGAGCCGACCGCACAGGTCATCCACGACAGCTATTACTCGGACGGCCGTCCGGTGACGATGGCGCCGCGCTACGTACTGCGCCACATCCTCGACCTCTACGCGCAGAAGGGCTGGAAGCCGATCGTCGCTCCGGAACTCGAGTTCTACCTGGTCGAGCCGAACATCGACGCCGACTATCCGCTCAAGCCGCCGGTGGGTCGCTCGGGGCGGCCGGAAATCGGCCGCCAGTCTTACAGCATCGCCGCAGTCAACGAGTTCGATCCGCTGTTCGACGACATCTATGCGTTCTGCGAGGCGCAGGAAATCGAGATCGACACGCTGATCCACGAGGACGGCGCCGCGCAGATGGAGATCAACCTGATCCACGGCGATGCGATGTCGCTCGCCGACCAGGTGTTCATGTTCAAGCGCACGGCGCGCGAGGCGGCCTTCCGCCACAAGATGTACGCGACGTTCATGGCGAAGCCGATGGCGCGCGAGCCGGGCAGCGCGATGCACATCCACCAGAGCATCGTCGACGCGAAGACCGGCAAGAACGTGTTCAGCGACAAGGACGGCAATCCGAGCCAGCTGTTCTTCTCGCACATCGCGGGCCTGCAGAAATACCTGCCGCACGCGATGGCGCTGTTCGCGCCGAACGTGAATTCGTTCCGCCGGATCATCCTGCGGCACCTCGCGCCGATCAACACGCAATGGGGCTACGACAATCGCACGGCTGGCCTGCGCGTGCCGATCTCGAACCCGGACAACCGTCGCGTCGAGAACCGCCTCGCCGGGGCCGACGCGAATCCGTACCTCGCACTCGCGGCGTCGCTGGCCTGCGGCTACCTCGGCATGCTGGAGGGCCTGAAGCCGTCGGAGCCCGTCTCCGGCAGCGCGTACGACCTGCCGTTCAACCTGCCGCGCAGCCTCGAAGAATCCGTGCGGCTGCTGCGCGACTGCCGGACGCTGATCGACACGCTCGGCGACCGCTTCGTGCTGGCCTACACCGCGGTGAAGGAAAGCGAGCAGGATACGTTCCTGCAGGTCATCAGCAGCTGGGAGCGAGAGCACCTCCTGCTCAACGTGTAAGGAAAAAGGGGTTAGGGGATGTTCCGACTAACCCCTAACCCCTAACCCCTATCCCCTTCTTCAAGTAGTGACCGCCATGCGCCCCACGCCCTACCTCGCCGACCGCACCACGGCCCAATGGCAGGAGCTGGACCGCCAGCACTACCTGCATCCGTTCACCGACTACAAGAACCTGCACGCGAAGGGTTCGCGCGTCATCGTCAAGGCCGAGGGCGTGTACCTGTACGACTCCGATGGCAACCGCATGCTCGACGGCATGGCGGGCCTCTGGTGCGTCAACCTGGGGTACGGCCGCAAGGAACTCGCCGAGGCCGCTTACCGGCAGCTGCTCGAACTGCCGTACTACAACAGCTTTTTCCAGACAGCCCACCCGCCGGCCATCGAACTGGCGAAGCAGCTCGTCGACCTGACCCCGCCGCAGTTCAACCGCGTGTTTTTCACCGGGTCGGGTTCGGAAGGCAACGACACGGTCGTGCGACTCGTGCGCCGTTATTGGGACCTGCTCGGCCAGCCCGAGCGCAAGGTGATCATCAGCCGCGTGAATGCCTATCACGGCAGCACCATGGCCGGCGCGAGCCTCGGTGGCATGGGGTTCATGCACGAGCAGGGCGGGTTGCCGATCCCGGACATCGTCCACATCCCGCAGCCGTACTGGTACGGCGACGGCGGCAGGCTGAGCCCGGCCGAGTTCGGCGTGAAGATCGCGCATACGCTCGAGCAGAAGATCCTCGAGCTGGGTCCGCAGCGGGTCGCTGCCTTCATCGGCGAACCGATCCAGGGCGCTGGCGGCGTGATCATCCCGCCGGACACCTATTGGCCCGAAATCCAGAAGATCTGCGACCGTTACGGCATCCTGCTGGTCGCGGACGAGGTCATCTGCGGTTTTGGCCGCACGGGTCACTGGTTCGGGTCGAACCACTTCGGGATCAAGCCGGACCTCATGACGATCGCCAAGGGCCTGTCGTCGGGCTACCTGCCGATCGGCGGCGTCATGGTGGCGGACCGGGTGGCCGACGTGATCATCGACAAGGGCGGCGAGTTCGCCCACGGCTTCACCTACTCGGGTCATCCGGCGGCCTGCGCCGTCGCCAGCGTCAACCTGACGCTGATCCAGCAGGAAAACCTCGTGCCGCGCACGCGCGACGAGACCGGTCCCTACCTGGCCAGGAAGTGGCGCGACATCTCGGAGCACCCGCTGGTGGGCGAGGCACGGTCGGTCGGCCTGATCGGCGCTTTAGAACTGGTCAAGGACAAGGGCGCGCGGACGTTTTTCGACAACCGCGGCGAGGTCGGCACGATCTGCCGCGACTTCTGCTTCGAAAACGGCCTGATCATGCGCGCGGTCCGGGACACGATGATCATTTCGCCGCCGCTCGTGATCAATCGCGAACAGATCGACGAGCTCGCCGAGAAGGCGTGGCGCTGCCTCGACCTGACGTACGCCCGCTGCCGCGCCGAGGGTCGCCTGTAGGCGCAACGGTCACGCCCGGAACCGGGGCAGGGCGCTTGCCGTGTTGCACCGAAGTGCGGCGCAGCGCATTGCCCCTAGCCACGGAAAAAAATCTTCGCTATACAGCAACACTCGTGCCGTCCGGTGCGCTTCGAAGCAAGTACAGGGGTATGTCCAAGATGAGCATCAACATCCGTGTCGGGCTATTGAGCCTGATGGCCGTAACCGCCCTCGTGGGCTGCGGCAAGAAGGAAGCAGCACCGCCCGCCGCGGACACTGGCGCCGCACCGGCCGCTGCCGCGCCGGTGTCGACCGAGGAAAAGGTCGTCAACGTCTTCAACTGGTCGGACTACGTCGACCCCTCGACGCTCGAGGCGTTCACCGCCGAGACCGGCATCAAGGTCAACTACGACGTCTTCGATTCGAACGAGGTCCTCGAGACCAAGCTGCTCGCCGGCAACACTGGCTACGACGTGGTGGTGCCCTCTGCTTCGTTCATGGAGCGCCAGATCAAGGCGGGCGTCTTCATGAAGCTCGACCGCAGCAAGCTCGGCAACTGGGGCAACATGGATACCGAGATCATGCAGCGCGTCGCCCTGCACGACCCGGGCAACGAACATGCCGTGAACCAGTTCTGGGGCACCGACGGCATCGGCTACAACGAGGGCAAGGTCAAGGCGATCGACCCGAATGCGCCGGTGGACAGCTGGGACCTGGTGTTCGATCCGAAGTGGGCCGCCAAGTTCAAGGACTGCGGCATCTCCGTGCTCGACGCGCCGAGCGAGCTCTCCGCCGTGGTACTCGCCTACCTCGGCAAGGACCCCAACAGCCAGAGCGAGGCCGACCTGAAGGCGGTCGAGGACGTGCTGATGAAGGTCCGGCCGTACATCCGCATGATCCACAGCTCGAACTACATCGACGCGCTCGCCAACGGCGAGATCTGCGTCGCGGTCGGCTGGAGCGGCGACGTGCTGCAGGCGCGCGACCGCGCGGCCGAGGCCGGCCAGGGCAACGTGATCAAGTACAGCGTGCCGAAGGAAGGCACGATCATCTGGTTCGACATGTACGCGATTCCGGCCGACGCGAAGCACCCGGACAACGCCCACGCGTTCATCAACTTCATGATGCGCCCCGAGATCGCGGCCAAGAACTCGAGCTTCGTCAACTACGCCAACGGCAACGCCGCGTCGTTCGAGCTGATCGACGAAAAGGTCCGGCTCGACCCGGGCGTCTACCCCTCGGCCGAAGTGAAGGCCAAGCTGTTCCCGGACCTGGCCGAGACACCCGAATATACGCGGCTGCTGAACCGCGCCTGGACGCGGTTCACGACCGGCAAGTAGGACGACGGGCACACGCCACCCGCGGGGCGGTCGGATCGAAGGTCCGGCCGCCCCGTTTCGCTTCAGGGCGAGGCTGACATTGCCTGCACGCTGAGCTATAACCCGAGCAAGCCGTCCGGTGGGGGGACGACCCGGCGGCACCGGGCCACGCCCGAGGAGATCGAATGCATACCTTGCTCAAGCACGTGGCCGCCTGCGCCGCGATTGCCGTCCTGACCACAGCCTGCGGCAACTCGAAGCAGCCCACGGCGGACGAGCCGACGGCGACTCCAGCGGCGACGGGCGGCGACCAGGTCGTCAACGTCTACAACTGGTCCGACTACATCGACCCGGAGGTCGTGAAGTCGTTCGAGCGGGAAACCGGCATCAAGGTCCGCTACGACGTCTTCGACTCGAACGAAGTCCTCGAAACCAAGCTGCTCACGGGCAATTCAGGCTACGACGTCGTCGTGCCGAGCGCCTATTTCCTCGAGCGCCAGGTCAAGGCCGGCGTCTTCGCCAAGCTCGACAAGTCGAAGCTGCCGGGCCTCGCGAACCTCGATCCCGAACTCACCCAGCGCGCGGCCGGGCACGACCCGGGCAACGAGCACTCCGTCGTCTATATGTGGGGCACGACCGGCATCGGCTACGACGCCGACAAGGTCAAGGCCATCATGCCGGACGCCCCGCTCGACAGCTGGAAGCTGGTCTTCGATCCGGCGGTGCTCGCCCGGTTCAAGGACTGCGGCGTGTCGATGCTCGATGACCCGACCGATATGGTGGGCACGGCGCTGCTGTACCTCGGCAAGGATCCCAACAGCGAATCCGAAGCAGACCTCAAGGCGGCCGAAGACGCGCTCATGAAGATCCGGCCTTACATCCGGACGATCCACAGCTCGCAGTACATCGACCAGCTCGCGAACGGCGAGCTCTGCGTCGTCGTGGGCTACAGCGGCGACGTGCTGCAGGCCAGCGACCGCGCGGCGGAGGCGGGCAAGCCGCTCAACATCGGCTACTCGATCCCGCAGGAGGGCGCGCTGATGTGGTTCGACACGCTGGCGATCCCCGCGGACGCCACGCACAAGGATAATGCGCACAAGTTCATCGACTACCTGCTGCGGCCAGCGGTCGCCGCGAAGAACTCCGACTTCGTCAACTTCGCCAACGCCAACGCGGCGGCGACGGCCCTGGTCAACGAAGACCTGCGCAACGACGCGGGCATCTACCCGACGCCCGAGGTGAAGGCGCGACTGCAGCCAAGCCTCGCCAAGTCGGCGGAGTTCACGCGCGCGCTCAACCGCACGTGGACGCGCTTCATGACCGGCCGCTGACCGCCGTCGAATCCCAGGACCAGACAGAGATCCCATGGCCACCCAACCGCACGCACCGCAGCAGAAGTTCGAACCCTGGAACGATCCCGACGCCACGCCGTACGTGCGGATCGAGAAGGTGACCAAGAAGTTCGGCGACTTCATCGCCGTCGACGACGTCTCGCTGGAGATCTACAAGAAGGAGATCTTCTGCCTGCTCGGCGCGTCGGGCTGCGGCAAGACCACGCTGCTGCGCATACTGGCGGGCTTCGAACGGCCGACGTCGGGCCGCATCTTCATCGACGGCATCGACATGACCGCGATCCCGCCCTACGAACGACCGGTCAACATGATGTTCCAGTCGTACGCGATTTTCCCGCACATGTCGGTCGAGCAGAACGTCGCGTTCGGGCTCAAGCAGGAAGGGCTGAGCAAAGACGAGATCGCGCAGCGCGTGGCCGACATGCTCAACATGGTCAAGCTCGGCCAGTTCGGCAAGCGCAAGCCGCACCAGCTCTCGGGCGGCCAGCGGCAGCGCGTGGCGCTCGCGCGGGCGCTGGTCAAGAAGCCGAAACTGCTGCTGCTGGACGAGCCGCTCGCCGCGCTCGACAAGAAGTTGCGCGAGCACACGCAGTTCGAGCTCATGAACATCCAGGACACGCTGGGCGTAACCTTCGTCGTCGTCACGCACGACCAGGAGGAGGCCATGACGCTGTCCTCGCGCATCGGCCTGATGAACCACGGCGAGATCATCCAGACGGGCACGCCGAGCGAGATCTACGAGTACCCGAACTCGCGCTTCGTCGCCGAGTTCATCGGCTCGATCAACACGTTCGAGGGCAAGCTGATCGAGGACGAGCCGTCCTACGTGCGCATCCAGTGCGACGAGCTCGAGGCCCCGATCTACGTCGACCACGGCGTGAGCTCGGCGCCCGGCGCCACGGTCTGGGCGGCGATCCGGCCGGAGAAGATCACGATCAGCCGCGAGAAGCCCGACGCGGCGGACAACTGGGTCGCCGCGGTGGTGCACGACATGGCATACATGGGCGACATGTCGATCTACCTGCTGCGGCTCGATTCGGGCCGCATCGTGCGGGTCACGCAGCCCAACACCTACCGCCACGCCGACGACCGCATCACCTGGGACGAGCGCGTCTACCTGCAGTGGTACCCGGAAAGCCCCGTGGTGGTCACCAAATGAGGAGCTGGCTCGCGCGACGGCTGCCGCGGGGCCGCACGCTGGTGACGGCAGTCCCGTACCTGTGGCTGCTGGTCTTCTTCCTGATCCCGTTCATCATCGTGCTCAAGATCAGCTTCTCGAGCTCGCAGATCGCGATGCCGCCGTACGAGCCGCTGCTGCACTGGACCGGCGAGAAGATCCTGCAGATCAAGCTCAACCTCGGCAACTTCGCGTTCCTGGTCGAAGACGACCTGTACTGGCGCGCGTACCTGAATTCGATCAAGGTCGCTGCCGTTTCCACGGTGTTCTGCCTGCTGCTCGGTTACCCGATCGCCTACGCGATCGCGCGCAGCAACCCCTCGGTCCGCAACATCCTGATGCTGCTGATCGTCCTGCCGTTCTGGACCTCGTTCCTGCTGCGCGTGTACGCCTGGATCGGCATCCTCAAGAACAACGGCCTGCTCAACAACTTCCTGCTGTCCATCGGGGTCATCGACCAGCCCATCCAGATGCTGCAGACGGACTTCGCGGTCTATCTCGGCATCGTCTATTCGTACCTGCCGTTCATGATCCTGCCGCTGTACGCCAACCTCGAGAAGATGGACCTCACGCTGCTCGAGGCGGCAGCCGACCTTGGCTGCAAGCCGTGGCAGTCGTTCTACAAGGTGACGCTGCCGCTGTCGCTGCCGGGAATCATCGCGGGGTGCCTGCTGGTTTTCATCCCGGTGGTCGGCGAGTTCGTGATCCCGTCGCTGCTCGGCGACCCTGGCATGCTGATGATCGGCAAGGTGCTGTGGACAGAGTTCTTCAACAACCGTGACTGGCCGGTGGCGAGCGCCGTCGCAATCGCGCTGCTGCTGTTCCTGGTCATCCCGATCATGTACTTTCAGCGCGCGCAGGACGCCGAAGCCGGCGCTGGGTTACACCGATGAACCAGGGGCGCAGCATCTTCCGCTCGCTGGTCCTGTTCCTGGGATTCGCGTTTCTCTACATCCCGATCGGGTCGCTGATCGTCTACTCGTTCAACAAGTCGCGCCTCGTCACCGTCTGGGGCGGGTTCTCGACCAAGTGGTACGGCGCGCTGCTGCAGAACGAGCAGATCCTGGGGGCGGCGTGGCTGAGCCTGAAGGTGGCGGCCATCTCCGCCACGCTCGCGGTGGCGCTCGGCACACTGGCGGGCATGGTGCTGGCGCGTTTCGGGCCGTTCAAGGGGCGTACGCTGCTGTCGGGCCTGACCACGGCGCCGCTGGTCATGCCCGAGGTCATCACCGGTCTCTCGCTGCTGCTGCTGTTCGTGACGATGGAGCAGATCATCGGCTGGCCGGCGGGACGCGGCATGACGACGATCATCATCGCGCATATCACGTTCACCATGGCATTCGTCACGGTGGTCGTGCAATCCCGCCTCGCGCAGATGGACGACTCGCTCGAGGAGGCGGCGATGGACCTCGGGGCTCGCCCGCACAAGGTCTTCTTCCTGATCACGTTGCCGATCATCTTCCCGGCGCTGATGTCGGGCTGGCTGCTGGCGTTCACGCTGTCGCTCGACGACCTGGTGATCACCAGCTTCGTCGCCGGGCCGGGTTCGAGCACGCTGCCGATGGTGATATTCTCGAAAGTGCGCCTTGGCGTCAGTCCGGACATCAATGCGCTGGCGACGATCCTGGTGGCCATCGTGGCCGTCGGGGTCTTCATCGCCGGATTCGTGATGTCCCGCCAGCAGAAGATCCGCGACCGCGACGCACAGATGGCGCTGGCCGCCAACCAGCAGATGATCGACAGCCTGAAGAAAGGCTGAAGCGCATGCCGCCGGAGTGTCGCGATCCGCCGCCCGCAAAGCGGACATTTGACTTTGGCTTCGACGCCGAGGAGTTCGACGTGAAAGAGGGTGACCCCTCGCTGCGGCTGGCGTTCGACGTCGGCGGCTCGTTCGTCAAGGCTGGCCTGGTGCACATCGAATCGGGGTTCGTCATGGGCGAGACGCTGCGGCGCGCCACGCCTGCGGGCGCGGCCCCCGAGGCCGTTCTCGAATTGCTGGTCGCGATGGCGCGTGACCTGCCGTCGTCCGGTCCGGTGGGGCTCGCGTTCCCGGCCGTCGCGAAACAGGGCGTGGCATGGACCGCCGCGAACATCGACAAGCGCTGGATCGGCATGAACGTGCAGGGCCACATGCAGGCGCGACTGCAGCGGCAGGTGGCGTTCCTGAACGACGCCGATGCGGCAGGCATCGCCGAAATGACGCTCGGCGCGGGCCGTGATCGCGCAGGCACGGTGATGGTGATCACGCTCGGCACGGGCATCGGCACGGCGCTGTTCGTGGACGGACGACTGCTGCCGAACACGGAACTCGGTCACCTCGAGGTGCGGGGCAAGGAGGCGGAACATCGCGCGTCCGCGAAAGTCCGGGCCGACCTCGATCTCGACTGGGTGGAGTGGGCGGCCGAGGTCAACGAGGTGCTCGAGGCTTACCACTCGCTGCTGTGGCCCGACGTGTTCGTGATCGGGGGCGGAGTCACCGAGAACTGGCAGCATTTCGGGTCGCTGCTCAGCAGCCGGGCGGAAATCGTGCCGGCGGCTTTCGGCAACGATGCCGGCATCGTCGGCGCGGCGATGGCGGCGGTTCAGCTGGGGCGCTGATCCGCGGGCTTGATCCTCTGCTTCGGGGCGTGGTTTCACGCCGACAGACCGTCGACGCGTCGGGTGCGCGAGTAATCGCGGCCCGACGACCTCACGGCCATTGGGCGTAGGTGCAAGCGACCCAATGACTCGGCGCGAAATCCGTGCGGCGTGCCTGGCTTTGCTCTTGGCTCTGTCACCGAAACGCGTTGGTCCTTGCTGCGAGTTCCGTAAATAGCAGACGTTCGCGAATTGTTAATATCGGCCAAGAGCGGTCTTTGATGAACGCAGCGACAGCTTCCCGGAAGCGGCCATTCCTTGCGTTTTGCCCGACCGCCAGCATGGGTTCGATTCCCATCACCCGCCCAGTCCGCCTCCTGCGTCAGGCCCGCTCCCAGAGTGCACGCATCGGTCTTGGACAAGAGTGATCAGTCCTATACTTGCGCCGGCGACAGTTCTTCACATCACATAGCGAGGAGAAGCGACATGGACGGAGAAGCAGCAGTGCACCTGGGCGGCGTGACGTTCGGGACGTTCCTGGTCGACATGTTTGTCATTTTCATGTTCGTGCTCTGGATCTGGCTGCTGATCTCGGTGTTCAGCGACCTCTTCCGGCGTCACGACATCTCGGGCGGGGCCAAGGTGATCTGGGTAATCTTCCTGATCATCCTTCCCTATCTCGGCGTCCTCGCCTACGTGCTCACCCAGGGCGGCGGCATGGCCGAGCGCAACCAGGCTCGGGCGGAGAAGGCGCGGGAGGAGATACGGAACATCGTCGGCTTCAGCGCCGCCGATGAGATCCGGAAGCTCGACGAACTGAAGGCGAAGGGCTCGATCACCGACGCCGAATACCAGAAGCTCCGCACCAGGCTGATCTGACGGCGCGGCTGCGGACCCTGGGGTCATTTCCCGGTTCACACTTCAGCCGGCTGGCCGCGTTCAGAACATGGAAGTTGTTGCCGTCGACCCGTGCCAGTCGGTGGACGTTCCGTCGGGCCAAGTCAACGAAGGAAAGGACTTCCAAAAGCGCATTTCTGTAAACGGGAGGACGCGAGTGCACGTGCTTTGGGCGCGCGCCGGAAGCGACCGGGGCCTGATCATTCTCGTCGGTCCGGCTCTTTCCGCCGAGGGCTGTCGACTCCGCAATACACAAAATAGCCAATGGTGTATCCCACCACCATGAAATCAATCGCAAATGGAATCCAGAAACCAGCGGCGAACGGTTGCCTGGCGTTGGCAAGCACGAGCCATACCATGAACGCCTTCTCGAGCACGCTGTAGAGAGCGATCGGGAGGCGCCACTCGGGGAATATCGCCGCGCCCATCATGAACAGGCCCATGAGCCCGACCATGATTCCCCAATGCTGGATGATGATCGTATATTCAACCAGAAAGGGAAGTCTCGCGATGTTTGGCGTGGCCCAGGAGGGGAAGAATGCAAAGATCCCTATAAGTGCTGTTCCCGCACCGGTCAGCAGGTAGAAGGGTCGGAAGGTTCGGGAAAAAAACCCCTCAAGATTTGGCATGTTGAAGCTGCTCCTGTGGCAACGCGGCTGGACCAATCTCGCCGGACTGCTCGGCAGCAGCGGCATTTCTTGGGCAGGGACGAAAGCCCGCCGGCTCGGGTGCGAAGGATAGGTCATTCCGTGCTTGTCCGTCTGCCTCCCAGGCCCACTACCGATAGAACGAGGAGTATCTTCGCCGACGTGGGGCGACCATGGTTATTCGTGCTTGGGGGATAGAATTTTCAAATGCTTTTTTCTTGCATTGGCACCCCGAACACGGCACCCGACGCTCTTGAATAGATCCTTGGACTCGACTGCGATCTATTGAGCGGTGACAGCGCCGCTATCGCCAAGCTGCGCACACGGGTGGTGTTGCATGGGCCGGATGAGCCCGCAAACGCAGACATAGCCCGCCGAGTTCGAGGCAAACTGTACACATCACCATTTGGTGCGGCTGAGTTGGGCCTGGCTGCTCAAACGCGTGTTAGAGCTGGACCTCGAGCCCTGCCCGAGCTGCGGCGGTGAGCTAAAGATCATCGCAGCCATCCTGGAGCAACCGGTGATCGAGAAGATGTTCACGCACGCGGGCTTGCAGGCCCACGCGAGTGACTGCTTCGAGGCGACGAACTCAGGGCAGTCAATGTCGCTGATGGGTCGAAATTCCCCGTTGAATGTCTGTATATGGACCCCACCCCACTTTGCTAGCACTCCGTTTTCTGGCGACGAGGTACGACTGCTCACGTATATCCGGCCTCTGTCTGACCTCGATCAGTCGAGGTCGGGCCACGATGGGCTATTCGCGCGTCGGCTCCTCATTGCTTTCTCGGGCTTGTCGCCCTCAGACACTCTCAGGTTATGTCGACGCCGGTTCGACCTGTTCGCCATCCTTCGGAGTGCTCGCAACCGCGGTGATGTTCTCCTCGATCAGTTGGAACGCACGGCCTCAGGCCGCCACGCGCTCCGGTTCATAGTTCGCTCCATGCCTCAGCATCGCCCAGGCGACCCGGGCGGTCTTGTTGGCGAGCGCCGTCACAGCGACGTTCGGATGTGAGCGCTCCGCGAGCGCCAAGGCCCAGCGACTGATCCGATCCGTCCTGCCTGGCGCCGTGCGCAACGCCGAGCGTGCGCCGTGGATCAGCAGCGTGCGCACGTACTTGTCGCCGCGTTTGCTGATGCCCAGCAGCTTCTCCTTGCCGCCCGAGCTGTGCTGCCGAGGCGTCAGTCCCAGTGCCACCGCCAGATCACGACCGTTGCGGTACTGCCTCGCATCGCCGACCAGCGCGTACAGCGCGCTGGCGATCAACGGGCCAATGCCGTTGATCTGCATGAGTCGCCGGACGGGCTCGTGCTCACGAGTGATCGCGGCGACTTCCTGATCGAGCTCGCGCACCCGCTCGTCGAGTTGCTTCAGATCACGGTACAAGCCGGCCAGCAGCGATCGGAAGCGTACGGTCAGGCCATTCTCCGCATCCTCCAGCCATTGCGGCACCGCTCGCCGCAGGGAGCTGATCTGTTGAGGCGCCACCAGACCGTACTCGTACACAAGCCCGCGCAACTGGTTGGCCTTCGCCGTCCGCTCCCGGATCAGGCTCGATCGCACGCGATGCACCGCTTGCAGATCCTGCTGCTCGACGGTCTTCACCGCCACGAACCGCATGCTCGGCCGGCTCATCGCCTCGCAGATCGCCTCGGCATCGTTCGCGTCGGTCTTGTTCGACTTCACGTACGGCTTCACGAACTGAGGGGCGATCAGCTTCACCCGATAGCCTTTGCACTGCAGCAGTCGCGCCCAGTGATGCGCGCTGCCACAGGCCTCCATGCCGATCTCGGCGCCTGGCTCGACGTCGCGCTCCAGATCCGCGATCCATCGGCTGCGCTTCAAACGCTTGCACCAGGCCGGGCGCTCCGCCCGATCCACGCCGTGCACCTGGAAGACCTGCTTGGCCAAATCCACACCCACGCGAGTAAGCTTCATGACGACCCCTCCTCGTTCCGTGACTGGTGATTACACACCTCCAGTCTGGCACTCGATGCCGTAGGAGTGGGGAGGGGTCCATCCCATTGCTTTGGGCGTACGGCACGCATCAGAGCGGTGTTCCACCAACGCGACTTGGTGACGGAGTCACGGAATTTGCTGGTCGTGACCCATCCACAGCGGGTCATGCGGTGTGACAGCGTCGACGTTGCATGCGCCGTGCGAATTCTCGGGCTTTGACGGGAATTCGCACAGGCGCGGTCGATCGGGCGCTCGTTCCGGGTCTTTTCCGGGCGAGCGTGTCTGCCTTTCCGCTCGCCCGGAAAGGACCCGGAACGAACGCCCTCACCGACCGTCCGCCCCGTGACCTACTCGCCCGATGAGTTCACGGCGTGTTCCCGGACCCGACCCGGAACGGAAGATGGGCTCCACCGCAGCCATCGCGTCAGCCAGTGGGCTGACCAGACCCGATAAAGCGGTGCCGGGCCGCTGCTAGAATGCGGCCCATGCACCCGCCGATCGACAGCAAGTTGCCGCGAGTCGGCACCACGATATTCACGGTCATGTCCCGCCTCGCCGCGGAACACGGTGCCATCAATCTCTCCCAGGGCTTCCCCGACTTCGACCCGCCTGATCGCCTGCTCGACCTCGCCAGTCACCACATGCGCAAAGGCGGCGCCGGCAACCAGTACGCGCCGATGACCGGCCTGCCAGAGTCTGCGCGAAGCGATCGCCGCCAAGGTCGCCGAGTACTACGGTCGCACGGTCGACCCCGAGAACGAGATCACGGTGACCTCGGGTGGCACCGAGGCGCTCTTCTGTGCCATCCAGGCCATCGTCCGTGCCGGCGACGACGCCATCCTGCTCGACCCGGCCTACGATTCGTACGAGCCTGCGGTCGAGCTGGCCGGCGGCCGCGCGGTGCACGTGCCGCTGCAGCGCCCGGGCTTCGGCATCGACTGGCAGCGCCTGAGCGATGCGATCACCCCGCGCACGCGCCTGCTCGTCATCAACTTTCCGCACAACCCGAGTGGCGCGACGCTCGAGCCGGCGGACCTCGAGCAGCTCGCCGAACGGTTGCGCGGCACCGGTATCTTCGTGCTCGCCGACGAGGTCTACGAGCACATGCTGTTCGACGGGCGCCGCCATCAAAGCCTGCTGCGGCACGCCGAACTGGCCGCGCGCAGTCTCGTCGTGTCGTCGTTCGGCAAGACTTTTCACGCGACGGGCTGGAAGGTCGGCTACTGCATCGCGCCGTCGCCGCTGACGCAGGAGTTCCGCAAGGTGCATCAGTTCGTGCAGTTCGTCGTCGCCACGCCCCTGCAGGCGGCGATCGCAGACTTCATGCGCTCATGCCCGGAGCACGCGCGTGAACTGCCGGCCTTCTACCAGCGCAAGCGCGATCACTTCGCCGGCCTGCTGGCCCAGACCCGGTTCCGGTTCGAGCCCGCGCACAGCACGTATTTCCAGCTCGTCGACTACTCGTCCGTGAGCGACCTGCCCGATACCGAGTTCGCGCGCCTGCTCACTGCGCAGCACGGCGTGGCTGCCATCCCGATATCGGTCTTTTCAGCGGATAGCGCCGCGAAAAACGAACGCATCGTCCGGTTCTGTTTTGCCAAGCACGAGGCCACGCTGGATGCGGCCGCTGCCAGACTGAGGTTGCTATGACTGCAAACCTGCGTGTCACGATGATCCAGACCGATCTTGCCTGGCAGGATCCCGCCACCAACCGTCGCAACATTGCTGCGCATTTTCGCGGACTGGCCGGGCACACCGACCTGATCGTGCTGCCGGAAATGTTCACGACCGGATTCTCGATGGCGGCCAGCGCGCTCGCGGAGACGATGGCGGGCGCCACGGTCGGATGGCTGCGCGAAGAGGCAGCCGCGATTGGCTGTGCCATCACCGGCAGCCTGATCGTCGAGGAGGGCGGGCGGCACTACAACCGACTGGTCTGGGCGACCCCCGACGGCAACTGCGCGCACTATGACAAGCGTCACCTGTTCCGCATGGCACGCGAGCAGGAGCACTACGCCTCGGGTAACCAGCGACTGGTCGTCGAACTCAAGGGTTGGCGCCTGTGCCCATTGGTCTGCTACGACCTGCGTTTCCCGGTGTGGAGCCGCAGTCGCGGCGACTACGACGTCCTGCTGTACGTCGCCAACTGGCCATCGCGGCGGCGCTCCGCCTGGAGCGCGCTGCTGCGCGCGCGGGCCATCGAGAACGTCTGCTACGTGGTCGGCGTCAATCGCGTGGGCAAGGACGGCAACGGCGCGAGCTATAGCGGCGACAGCGTCGCGCTCGATTTCCTGGGCCAGGTGCTCGGCGGCGACCGCGACGGCGACTTCGTCGAGACCGTCGTGCTGGACCGCGAGTCCCTCGCCACGTTCCGCCGCGATTTTCCCGTGCACCTCGATGCCGACGATTTCGAACTGCGGGCGGACACGAAATGAGAAAACGCACGCTGGTCACGCATCCGCCGGTCGTGCAGGTGCCGGCAGACAACCGTCCGCTGGTCGCGCCGATTTACCAGTCGGTGAAGTTCACGTTCGACGACGTCGGTGCGACGCTCGAGCAGTTCAAGGGAAAACGCGAGGGGTTCTATTACTCGCGTGTCTCGAATCCCACGCTGCGGCAGCTCGAGCTGCTGCTGGCCGGGTTGCAGGGGCGCGAAGCGTGCCTGCTCACCGGATCGGGTGTCGCGGCGATAGCGATGCCACTCATTGCGCTGCTCAAGTCCGGCGATCACGTGGTGCACTTCGCCGAGCAGTACGCACCGACGCGCGCGCTGGTCGGCCGCCTGCTGCGCCGCTTCGGCGTCACGAGCACGATGCTGTCGATCGACGACCTCGATGGCCTCGATCGTGCACTGGCTGCCACGCCGACTCGCCTCGTCGTGTTCGAGTCGCCGACGAACCCGGTGCTCAAGCTCGCCGACATCGAACGGCTCACTTCCATCGCGCGCCGCCACGGCGCATTGACCCTGCTCGACAACACGCTCGCGGGTTTGCACAACCACGGACAGTTCGACGTCGACCTGTTTGCGCACAGCCTGACGAAGTACGCGTCCGGGCATGGCGACGTGATGGGCGGCGCCGTGATCGGGCGCGCCGAACTCATCGACTCGATGCGTGGCGACATGGCGATCCTCGGGCCGACACTCGATCCCCACGCCGCGTTTCTGTTGCAGCGCGGCATGAAGACCTATTTCGTGCGCTGGGACGCCCAGTGCCGGAGTGCCCTGCGCGTGGCAGAGCACCTGGCGGGGCATCCGCGCGTCGAGCGCGTCCGCTATCCCGGCCTGCCGGGTGATCCAGGCCACGCCCTCGCCCTGCGGCAGATGCCTGATTTCGGCACCATCGTCACGATCGACGTTGCCGGAGGGGAGACAGCCGGGACACGGTTCGCGGAGCGGCTCGATCTTTTCTCGATCGCCGCGAGTCTCGGGTCGACCGAGTCACTGGTCGTACCCCCGGCCCTGCAGGACGCAAGTCGGTTGACGGCCGAGCAGCAGCGCTGGGCCGACATCGGTCCGGGTACCGTGCGACTGTCCATCGGCCTCGAAGACGTCGACGACCTCATCGCGGACCTCGAGAGCGCCCTCAGCCGGCCTGAGCTAGAATAGTCGCAGCGGGTCGGTCTGCTATGCTGCGCCTAAAGCGGGGGATGGCGTTTGGCAATGGATGCCGGGGGCCTTCGTAACGGTTTCCGTGTCGGAGACTGGCTCATAGAGCCCGGGGAATCCCGCGCGTCAAAATCCGACCAGACCGTCAGCCTCACGGATGACCAGATCGAAGTGCTCATCGTCCTGGCCTCGCGGCATGGCGAGGCAGTGGACCACCGCACCCTGCGCAACGAGATCTGGCCCGGTCGCCACGGCGCCGAAGAAAAGCTGCGTCACACCATTGGCGCGTTGCGCGAGCTGTTCGGCGACAAACCCCGCCATCCGCGTTACATCGCAAGCGTCGGCAACGACTCGTACGCGCTGATCGCTCACTTCGAACAGGTGGCGCCGGTTGCCAGGGCGCCAGATGTCCTTGCGTCCGGATACGCCGCGCAGGCCACGTTCGGCGGCCGCGCACAGCACCTGCTCGCGGAACTCAGGCGCCGGCACGTCTTCAAGGTCACGGCCTCTTACCTGGTCGGCATGTGGATCGTGCTGCAGGTCGCCCAGGTCACGTTCGAGCCACTGCGGTTCCCGGAATGGTGGATGTCGGCATTGACCATCCTGGCGGTGATCGGGCTGCCGATCGTCCTGGTGCTGGCGTGGACCTACGAGATCACGCCGGAAGGCGTCGTGCTCGACGCGGGGGTCGATGGCGCGGGCGTCGTGCGCAGGTTGCCACGCCCGCGCCAGTCCATCGGGCCTGTCATCGTCGCGGGCGTGGCGCTGATGGCGACGGTGACGGGTTTCGCCTGGTGGCGCTCGCTCGACGTCCCTGCGACCTCCGGCTGCCAAGTCCGTCCCCCCGCTGGAACCCGGACCCCGCTCGATCGCCGTGCTGCCCCTGGTCGACATGAGCGCGGGTGGCGGGAATTCCTACCTGGGTGACGGACTGAGCGAGGAACTCTCGACCAAGCTCGCGCAGATACCGGGACTGCGCGTGGCAGCTCGCACGTCCGCCTTCGAGTTCAAGGGCAGGAACCTCGATGTCCGCAAGATCGGCCAGTTGCTGGGCGTGCGGCACGTGCTCGAAGGCAGCGTGCGTCGCAATGGCGACGACGTGCGGGTGACGGTGCAGTTGATCGACACGGCGACGGGTTATCACGTCTGGGCCGGCAATTTCGATCGCGCGTGGCGGGACGTCCTGGAGCTGCAGGACGACATCGCGCTCTCGGTGACGGACGCGCTGCAGGTCGTCCTCAAGGACACGGACCATGGACGCGACGCAGGCAAGGAGCATCAACTCGACACGCGTGCGATCGACCCGTACCTGGCCGGTCTCGGCGCCCTGCGCCAGCCGGGCGACCTCAGCCGGCTGCAGCAAGCGGAGACAGTCGTTCAAGGCGGCGATCGACATCGATCCCGAGTTCGCCGGAGCCTATGCAGGACTTTGCCGGACGTATGCCCGGCAGTTCGATCGCACGCGCGACCCAGCGGCGCTGGCATCCGCGGATACGGTCTGTCGCAAGGCCCTTGCGCTGGACGAAACCCTCGTTCGAGACGGAAAAGGCGCTCGCGAGCATTGCGTTGGCATTCCGGCAAGTTCGAATCGGCACGCACGGTCTATGCCCGCCTGGTCGAGCGCAATCCCCGGGATGCCGACGCGTACATCGGCCTGGGCGACGTGCTGGCGGGACTTGGCAAAGGAGCCGAGGCGGAGGCGAGCTACCGACAGGCGGTAACTGCCGAACCCGCCTATTGGGGCGCCCATTCGGCGCTCGCGACCCACCTGTTCCAGCGGGGCAAGATCGTCGAAGCGACGGCTGCCCTGCGCAAGGTGACGGAGTTGGTACCGTCCAGCGCGTTCGCCTGGAGCAACCTTGGCGCCGCGTTGCAGATGGAAGGGGATTTCGACCGGGCCCTGGCAGCGTACGACCGGTCGCTGCAGCTCGAGCCGTCGAAGGATGCGTATTCGAACCTCGCGACGACGTATTACTACCTTGGCCGTTTCTCGATTGGCGTCCAGGCTTATGAGCGTGCGGCCGACGCTAGGCGAGCACGACCACATGATCCAGGGCAACCTCGCCGATGCGCTTGTGGCAGGTCGAAGGCCGCCGCGACGAAGCTGCGACGATCTATCGCAGGGCGATCAAGCTGGCGGAGTCGGAACTGGTGGCGACGCCCGGCAACGCCGACACTCAAGGCTCAGCTAGGCTACTACTACGGCCGGTTGGGGGAGGACGAGCGCTCGCAACGCTACCTGGCGGAAGCGCTGAGCGGCGGCCCGGAAATGGTCTACGTTCAGTATTTCATCGGAGTCGCAGCCGCGGATCGGGACGACCGCCAGACGGCGCTGAAGTCGATTGCCGAACTTGTCCGCATGGGGTACCCGCCGGCCCTGTTGCGTTCCGCACCTGAGTTCCGCAGTCTGGCGCAGGACGCCGGATTCAAACGGACCGTCGGCGCCGGGTGAGGTTCGCATCGGCCATCAGAAGCAACGATTGCAGAACAAGGGGGACGAGAACATGAAAACGATACTGGTGCGTCTTGGCATCGGAATCATGCTGACTTGCATCGTTGGCATGCTTGCCGGGTGTGCAGGCCAACCGGCGCAGGCCAAGTCAGCCCCGTCGTACGCTATTTCGAATCGCGTTTCAACCGGATCAGCCGCTAAACCCGACGGAAATTGCCATCCAGCCGACGATGGCGATGTCGTTCCTGGAGGTCGTCAAGTGGCCACCAACCCAACGACAACAAGGTCGCCTGGCAATCCGACCAGAATTTCCAGCATCAGGTTCGGCCAGCTCTGCGATCAGCGCAACCACTCCCTCCGGGAAGTGAGCTGGGCGACGAGAAGCAAGGATTGGAACGACTCGACGAAAGGAGAAGCGATGGCCTGGGAGTACACGCTGAATCTCAAGGCAGGGCAATGGCACGAAGCAGAAGGAGACGGTCGCGCCAAGTACTCCGTCAAGCACGCATCCCGTGCCAAGCACTGCGAGTCCGGTGTCGATCTTGACCCCGTTCATCATCGTCGGCCGCTGAGGGCGTTGACCGCTTGATCTCCGACCACGCCGAACTCAGCCGCTTCGAACGATTCCTGTCGCTCGTCACGCGCGTGCGGCCCGGGGAGGGCCGCGCCGCGTTCCTGTTCTTCCTGCATGGGTTCCTGCTGCTCTCGTCGTACCAGGTCGTGAAGGCGCTGCGCGAAGCCTTCATGCTGACGAAATTCTCGGCTGAGACCCGCTCGTACGCCGTGGCGATCACGGCGCTGGTGCTGATGTTCGTGGTCCCGTTTTATGGCTGGGTGCGGCGCCATCTCGACGGTGCGCGGCTGCTGCGCGCGGTCACGATCTTCTTCGTGGTGACGATGCCGCTCTTCGCCACGCTCGCGCATCAGGGCGTGTCGATCGCGTTTCCGTTCTACGTCTGGGTCAGCATCTACGGGCTGATGGTCGTGTCGCAGATGTGGGCGTTCGCCGCGGATTCGTTCAACGTGAAGAGCGGCCAGCGCCTGTTCGTCGTGATCATGCTGGGGGCCAACCTCGGCGCGCTCGTCGGCGCGAAGGTGACGCAGCTCGCGGTGACGGCGCTGTCGCCGATGGGGCTGATGCTCCTCGCGACAGGCATCCTCGGCGCCACGCTGTTCCTCGCCGGGCCAGAACGCGCTGCCGTCCCCGAAGGCTCGCGCGCCATCTCGACCGGACACGGCCGACCGGTGCCGCGCCTGTTCGGCGGCATCGGCCTGGTCCTGCGCGACCGTTACCTGCTGCTGATCGCGCTGCTCGTCGTGCTGCTCAACTGGATCAACACCACGGGCGAGTTCATCCTGGCCGACTACGTCAAGGTCGATGCCGTGGCGCGCGTCGCGGCGAGCGGTGGCGCGCTGGACATGGGTTCGCTGATCACTGCGTTCTACGGCGACTTCCAGTTCTGGGTGACGCTGTTCAGCTTCGGCATCCAGTTGTTCCTCGTGTCGCGCATCTTCCAGCTCGTGGGCGTGCGTGGTGCCCTGCTGATCCATCCGATCGTCGTGGCGGTGGGCTATGGCACTGCTGGCGCTGGCCCCGATCCTGGGCGGCTTTGTGCCGATTTTCACGCTGATCCGCTTGATCAAGATCGCGGAGAACAGCATCGATTATTCCCTGATGAACACGACGCGGCAGGCGCTGTTCCTGCCGGTCGATCGCGACTCGAAATACGACGGCAAGACCGCCATCGACACCTTCTTCTGGCGTATCGGCGACCTCATCCAGGCGCTGGCGGTGTACGTCGGGCTCAATATCCTGCACTGGAAGGCGCCAGATTTCGCGCTGCTGAACCTCGTGCTGGCGTTCGCGTGGATCGCACTTGCGGTGGCGATCGGCCGCGGCTTCAGTCGCAAGGCGCTCGAAAACGTCATGAACGTGGCGCCTGAGGCCGTCGAGGACATCCCCGACCTGGTCTTTTCGCCCGGACAGCCGTTCCTGCACCCGGTCTCACCGGCCACGTTCCGGGACGCGGATCCCGGCGACGTGCTGAACCTCCGCGCCTGCTGCGATGACGGCAAGCCGCTGCCGCGCTGGGTGCGGTTCGACGAGCGTCAGCGGGCGTTCGTCGGCACGGTGCCGGTCGACGTCCAGATCGACGAACTGCGCATCGCGGTGATCGCGAGCGACGTCGACGGGCTCGAGGCGCGCGCCACGTTCGTCGTCAGACGGTTCGTGACGACCTGACGCCGACTCCCGTGCGAGGTGCGCCAGGGCGCCTGCACGGTGCCTGCGTTTGCTTCAGGGACTCTGCGCTGCGGTACTCGCCGCCGCAGGCAGCGCCAGTAGCGCGTCGCGGCGCTGCAGTATCGCCTTGCGCCCCTTCGCATCGACCAGTTCGCCGAGCGACGTCGCGAGATTGGCCTCGTTCAGCGCCGCGGCACGGCGCCGAAGCTCGGCACCCGGCGAGGGCGGGCGCGCCTTGAGGTAGGCGGGCAGCGACTTCGTCGAGCCGAAGGCGCGATCGTGCGCCGTCACGTAGACGAACCAGGCGCTGGAATCGAACAGCAGCGCATCAGGCGCGCGGCCCTCGTTGCCGATCAGCGTGTCGAACGCATAGACGAGCTGGAACTGGGGCTCGGCGCTGCACCAGCCGCCGCCGCGCAGTTGCTGTTGCTGCACCTCGGTCTGCGTCACCCACTTCAGCGGACGCCCCTGCAGCACGCCCCGCTGTCCCTGCACCTCACGCTCGACCGTGACCGGCACGATGCCGAGGCCGAGTTGGCGATCGAGCCGGTAGGCCGCGACTTCCTTGCGGGCGGCGTCTGCCGTGCGCACCTGGAACACCGCGGGAATCCGCTTGCCCGCGTGACTCACCGAGACGTTCAGCTCGTTCGGCCCGCGCGGACCCGCAACCGTCACCTCACCGTCGCTCAGCGCGGCCAGCACGCTGGCATCGTCGATTTCGTTGGGCGCGACGAAGAGGCCTTCCGGCTGCAACGGCGTGGCGTCCGGTTCGCCCGCGTAACGCACGCTGAGTGGCCCGGCAGGCGGCAGGTAGAGCGCAACCGCACGACCCTTGTAGGCCGCGCGGTTCATGCCGGCGTCGAGTTTCACGACCCGCCCGTCGAAGCGCGTGACCGCCCGCAAGTCGCGCGTGGGGGTGTGTCCAACGACCAGTCGCGCTACCCCGAACTGCTGCAGCAGGGGGTGCAGCACGTCGGTTTCCGCTGCCTCGTTGCACAGTGCGGCGCCGCGATACCAGTTGGGGCCGTCCGGGGAGAGCAGGGGCTCGTCGTCGGCCGCCTGGAACCGCTGCACCGCGTCGGCGAGTGCACCATCGGTCGTCCCGCCGCCCGCGGCCGCGGCCGTCGTCATCGCCGCGAGGCGCTCCCTCGCCAGCTGCGGGCGGGCGTGGAATTCATCGCCGGGCTGCAGCAGCCTGGCCTGCTCGAGCCGGTCGGCGAGGCCGAGGTATTCGGTCAGCGCCGTGCGATAGCGCAGGTTGAGTTCCTGCAGGCTCATGCCGCGCAGGACGTTCGGAGGGCCCGGCGTGCATGAAGAGCGTGTCGTTGATCGCGATCGCAACCGGCAGCGACAGCAGCCACTGGCCGTAGGTGCCCCTGGGCGACAGTGCGGCGCGGTGACCGAAATAGCCAGGCGGAAACTTCTGGTCGAATGCAGGCCCGGACCCGGCGCCCTGTGCCGCCTCCCAGGCCTTGCGCAGGTCCGCGCGCTCGGTCGCGGATTCGACGTCCGTGTACGCGGTGAATTCGCCGGGGTCGACGTAGCGCAGGTCGCCGAGCACGTTCATCGCCTCGTGGTTGCCGAGCACGACGTGCAGCCGCCCGCCGGCCGCCTGGGCCTCGCCCTGCAAGCGCATCAGCAGGTCCATGACTTTGCGCGAATCGGCGCCGCGATCGAGCAGGTCGCCCAGGCTCACGACGTGCGACCGTCCGGCTGCCCAGCGGTCCTGCGCATCGACGATGCCGGTTTCGCGCAGCAGCGTGATCAGTTCGGCGTAGGCGCCGTGCACGTCGGCGAACGCGACCACCCGCTCCACGCCGCTCCATTGCACCTGCGCCGCCTGCGCAACGGCCGGTGCCGGCCGGACGAGGCCAGTGATCGCAGCGAGACCGAGCAGCGACGCGAGCGCGAACCCGGGCAGACGGTGCCTTGTCATTCCTGCTTTCCTCAGTTCGGGGCGGCCACGACGGCGATCTCGCCCGCATCGATGCGCTCGAGCAGGCGGGTGAGCAGTCGGTTCACGGCCAGGATTTCGCTTCGGGTCAGGCCCATCTGCAGGTCCTTGCCCTCGCGCCGGACGCCACGGTTGACCCCGAGGTTGGGTCCCAGCGCGACCGGGACGTACCGGTCGCCCTCGAGCTTCCATTGCGCCAGCACGCCGAGGCGCTGCTCGAGCACCGGCACGGTGATGGTGCGAAGTCGTGCGACCGTGTCGGCCGGGAGGCGGTCGACGCGAATGACTTTCCAGGCTTCGCCGCGATCGCTGTCCTCGGAGGCGAACGCGACGCCGTGGTCGATGGAGAAGACGCGCGCTCCCGTCGGGGTCTTGCCGATGAGGAAATTGCCCGCGTTCGAATCGCGATGTGCGATCAGGTAGGTGAGCACGTTCAATTGCCCGATGTGGCGCGCGTACAGAGGGTCGGCGCCGAAGCGGGTGGGGTTGTAGACGTCGGCGATCACCGCGATGTCGCTCAGCCAGTACTGCAGCACGGCCAGTACCTGGTCGGCGGACGAGAAGGTCCGCGCCACGTCGGGCTGGTACTTCGCGAAATCCGCGCGCGGAATGAAGCGCAGCGCAGTTGGCGGCACCACGTATTCGGCTGGATCGATGAAGAGCTTCTGCAGTTCGTATGCGGCGAGGTCGTAACGGGGCACGTTGTTGAACGCTTCGGCGCCGGGTTCCGCCTTGCGCAGCTTCACGCGCAGCGGTGGTGCGCCGCCGAACGAGACGTCGGCCCTGAGCGTGATGTCGCCCTTGGCCTTGGGCCGACTGATTTCGGCCTGCGTGATCACCAGCGGTTCGGCGGCCAGCAGCCGCTCCAGGTCCGCGATCGGTTGCGTGATGTTGGAATCCTGCGCGGCCGCCGTGGGCCCAAGCGCAAGCAGCTGCATCGCGGCGAGCAAGCTCGCCAGGCCGTACCTCGGCTTCATTCGTTTTCCTCCCCTGGCCAACGAACACGCTGGCCGGTCCAGCGGGCGGGCGGCCGGCAGTCCGACCGTGCCGGCAATCGTAGCCCGAAACGGTTCAGCGCGTGGCAGTGCCCGGTGCCATGAGAGTCAGGTCGTTGTCGTCGGCGTGCACCGACCCCAGCCGCGCCGGCTGCAGGCCGCAGTCGACCAGGGCACGCTCGAAATCGGGCACAAGCCGTTGCTTGAGCAGGTACACCGTACGCTCGCGCCGGGCAATTTCGCCGCACAACTCCTCGCGGGTCACGTGCGTCGAATAGTCGAACCGTCGTTCGTCGATCTCGAGGCCGTCGACGCGCTGCGGCAGGTAGACGTTGAGCCCGTAGAAGGGGCGCATGCCGACGAAGATGATCTCGTCGGCCGGATGCGTCGCCAGCTGCTGACGCAGCTGCGCGGCCATGGCGCGTGAGTCGCGGTTGGATGGCCAGTAAGCCAGCGTGGCCTTGAGTCCGAGCAGCGCCAGGGCGGTGAGGCCGATGACCACGATGGCGCGGCGGCCCTCGAGCCAGCGCCAGCGCGCGAGCGGGCGCGCCATCATCAGGGCCATCGGCACGAACAGGGGCAGCACGTAGAGCTGCAGGCGCGAACGAGCCAGGAAGAAGGTGGCCAACGGCACCAGCAGCCAGTAGCACAGCAGCAACCAGTGCCGGTCACGCTCGCGCAGCCGGCTGCGGAGCGTGCGGCAGGCGTTCACCGGTCCGCCGGCGGCGTGTCAGCGAGAACACCAGCCACGGCAGCGTGCCTGCCAGCAGGACCGGCAGGTAGACCTTGAACGCGCCGTACCACTGCGAATTGCGGTCGTGGGCCGCGGTGAAGACGCGGTCGTACACCTCGTACCCGAGAAAGTAACCCAGCCGGTCGGGTTGCCGTGCCACCACGACGCCGAACCAGGTGAAGGCAACGACGAGAAAAACCACGATCCCTGTGGGCAGATACATCATGCGCAACCGCGCGCGGTCGTGCAGCGCCAGCAGCAGCGTCATGGCGAGCAGCGGCAGCAGCCCGGGCGGACCCTTCGTCATGAAGGCCAGGCCCCAGGCGAGCCACATCCAGACGAACCAGCGCCGCGCGTCTGCACCCTGCCGTGACCAAGCCTCGACGAACGCGTACATCGCGGCTGTCTCGAACAGCACGAGCAGGGGATCGGTGGAAACGACGTTGGCTGCGATCGCCGGCGCGAATGACAGGCCCCACACGACGCTGGGCAGCCAGGGCTTTCCCGCGCACAGCCTGCGGCCAAGCCCGAACAGCAACAGGCCGGTACCCACGTACGCGAGCGCACTTGGCAGTCGCGCCGCCCATTCGTCGTGCCCCAGCAACGCGAAACTCGCGGCAAGTGCCCAGTAGGTCACCGGCGGCTTGGTGAGATGAGGCGTCTCGCCATCCACCGTCGGGATGAGCCAGTCGCCGCTCTGTTCCATCTGGATGCCGCCGGAACTGTAGCGGCCTTCGTCGGGTTCCCACAGCCCGCGCGTGCCCTGGAAGGCGAAGGCCATGAGGCAAAGCAGGGCGACGAGCCACAGCGGCACGCGGGTTTGAGCGGTGCTCATTGTTGGTGTGTCCAGTACGTGCGCAGGCCGGCGCTACAGGCTGCTGAAGACCCGGACGCGGTGCCGGTGGTACGGCAGGACCTCGAGCAGCTCGCCTTCGCGCAGGCGTTCCTGGATGCCGCGCCACCATTCGGCGGTGAGCACCTCGGCATGCGCGTCGAGGAACACCTGCTTCAGTTGCGGATCGAAGCCGAGGAAGTTGATGAACGTCTCGGGGAACACGTCGCTCTCGCCGACGTAAAACCAGGCGTCCTCGCGCATGTCGTCCTCTTCGTGCTGCGACTGCGGTATCTCGCGGAAACGGCAATCCGTGACCAGGCACAGCTCGTCGTAGTCGTAGAAGATCACGCGGCCGTGGCGCGTTACGCCGAAGTTCTTCAGCAGCAGGTCGCCCGGGAAGATGTTGGTGACGGCGAGATCGCGGATGGCCTGGCCGTATTCGATCACTGCCTTCGCGGCGTCCTCGCGCGACGCCGAACGCAGGTACAGGTTGAGCGGCGTCATGCGCCGCTCGATGTACAGGTGATCGATGATGACGTCGTCACCCTCGAAGTGCACCGTGCGCGCGGCCTCCTTCTGCAGTTCCTCGAGCAGGCCCGCCGAAAAGCGCGAGCGCGGGAACTTGATGCGCTTGAACTCCTGCGCATCCACCAGGCGGCCGGCACGATCGTGCTTGAAGACGAGCTCGTACTTGGTCAGCACGTCCTCGCGCAGGATGTTCTTCTGGTACGGAAACTTGTCGCGGATCAGCTTGAAGACGACGTCGAACGACTGCAGCGTGAAGCAGATCATCACCAGCCCGCGCTCGCCCGGCGCGACGATGAACTGGTCGTCCGACTGCTGCAGGTGGCCGAACAGCTCGCGGTAGCGCTCGGTCTTGCCCTGCTTGGCGCGGCCGAGCACGGTGAACAGTTCGCTGACGCGCTTGAGCGGGAGAATCGTCTTCAGGAACTTGACGACTTCGCCGACGTGCGCGAGGTCGACGTGGAAATACGAGCGCGTGAAGCTGAACAGCACGCTGACCGTGCCTTCCTCGAGCATGATCGCGTCGACCACCACGCCACTGTCGCCGTTGCGCAGCGAGACCACGAACGGCATCGTCCAGCCGCGACCATTGATGCGGCCGACGAGGTAGGCGCGCGTCATCTGGTAGAAGACTTTCTTGATGACCTCGACCGATTCGATCGCGCGGCGCTCCTTGCCGGAGTTGACGAGGGCCTTCACCTCGTCGGCGATCATCTTGACGCTGTGCTCGAAGTCGCGATACGGGGTACGGAAGCTGAAATCGGCCAGCAGCTCCTCGGCGAGCAGTTCGAAGTCGCCGCGGTTGGCGTAGATCTTGGTCTCGACGTGCGTGTGCACGTTGCCGAGCGGGTCGAGGTCCAGCGCGATGAACTCGACCGCCGGATCGACGCCGACCGTGCCGAAGGTCTTGCGCGTGACCGAGCTGAAAAACGTCTTGGCGAATTCGTTGTCCGGCAGCGGATCGATGATCTCGTCGAACCTGCGCTTGACGCTCGACCAGATGGCGCGCTCGTGCACGTCCTCGCCCAGGCGCTGGCGCATGAGTTCGACGCTGCCCGTGACGTACTTGTCGTAGAGCTCGATGCGCTCCACGGCATCTTTCTGGCTGGCACGCCAGTCGCGCTCCTCGAAGCGCTGCGGCGCCCGCCGCGTGATCGAGCGGAACTCCTCGTTGTAGTCCGCGAACGCGTCGACCAGCAGCTGGGCGCAGTCGGCGACCAGCGTGTCGCGAGAGGAGGGCTGTGCGACGGACAGGTTCATCGTCGAAACGTTCCTTGCGTCGCCCAGCCCGGCCCGGATCCGCTCAGAGGTTGCGGATCAGCACGTCGCCGAATTCGCTGCACTTGACCTCGGTGGCGCCTGCCATGAGCCGCGCGAAATCGTAAGTGACCGTCTTCTGGCCGATGCTCTTGTCCATCGCGGCGATGATGGCGTCCGCTGCCTCGAACCATCCAAGGTAGCGCAGCATCATTTCGCCGGAGAGGATCACCGAGCCCGGGTTGACCTTGTCGAGGTTGGCGTATTTCGGCGCCGTGCCGTGCGTGGCTTCGAACACCGCGTGGCCCGTCATGTAGTTGACGTTGCCGCCCGGCGCGATGCCGATGCCGCCTACCTGCGCCGCGAGCGCGTCCGAGAGGTAGTCGCCGTTCAGGTTCATCGTCGCGATGACGTCGAATTCCTCCGGGCGCGTCAGCACCTGCTGCAGCGTGATGTCGGCGATGGCGTCCTTGATGATGACCTTGCCGGCGGCCTTCGCCGTATCCTGCTCGGCGTTCGCGGCCTTCTCGCCCTTGGCGGCCTTGGTGCGCTCCCACTGGTCCCAGGTATAAGTCTGGTCCGCAAACTCGCGCTCGGCGAGCGCGTAGCACCAGTTACGGAACGCGCCTTCCGTGAACTTCATGATGTTGCCCTTGTGCACGATCGTCACGCTCTTGCGCTTGTTGACGATTGCGTACTCGATGGCGGAGCGGAACAACCGCTCGGTGCCTTCCTGCGAAATGGCCTTGATGCCGATACCCGAGGTGTCCGGGAAGCGGATCTTGCCGTAGAGCTTCGGGAAGGCTTCCTTGAACAGTTTCTTGAATTTCTCGTTCTCTGGGCTGCCCGCCTCGAATTCGATGCCGGCGTAGATGTCCTCGGTGTTTTCACGAAAGATCACCATGTCGACCTTGCCCGGGTTCTTGACCGGCGAAGGCACGCCCTCGAACCAGCGCACGGGGCGCAGGCAGACGTAGAGGTCGAGCATCTGGCGCAGCGCGACATTCAGCGAGCGGATGCCGCCGCCGATCGGCGTGGTGAGCGGTCCCTTGATGGAAACCAGGTATTCGCGGCAGGCCTCGACCGTTTCGTCCGGCAGCCAGGTGTTGAAAAGGTCGTTCGCCTTCTGGCCGGCGTAGACCTCCATCCAGTGGATCTTGCGCTTGCCGCCGTAGGCCTTGGCGACCGCGGCGTCGAGCACGCGCACGGAGGCGCGCCAGATGTCGGGGCCGGTGCCGTCGCCTTCGATGAACGGAATGATGGGCTGGTCCGGAACGATCGAATTTGCCGTTCGTAATCGTGATCTTCTGGCCCTGCGTGGGCACGTCGAGCTTGACCGCGGTGGACATCACCTGGCTCCGATGGGTCTGGTTTTGTGGGAAAACGGGGCTGAAATGCTAGCACAGCGGCCCCCTCGCCGGGACCGGGCGTGCGGGTCAGCGCAGCGGCGCGAAGGCCGTGCGGACTGCCGGAACGGACCCATTTTCGGTCCACGCGAACAGCAGGCCGCCAGCCACCTCGACCATCTGCGGAAAACCCGAGGAACGGCCGATGTTGGCTGTCGCAATGTCCCGGGCGACATCCGCTGCGCCCGCGCTGTTGAACGGTTGCGCGCGGATCACGGCACCGTTCGCGGTTTCGGCAAGCCAGCTGACCACGGCGCGCCCGTCCTGCAGCAGGACGACGTCGACGCGCCCGACGACTTTGCCGCTGGCCACTTCGAGCGGCGGGCCAAAGGTCCGCCCGCCGTCCGCAGAGAAAGCCAGGCGCACGCGTGGCTGGTCCGGGGCGGTAAACCAGGCGACGGCCACTGCTGCACCGCGCGCCGCCACGGCGGGTCCGTTGACCGGGCACGCGTCGATGCGCCACTTGTCGGCATGCACGGTAACCGGCGTCGTCCAGACGCCGTTCTCGAGCCGCGCGGCCTGGATGTCGCGTGTCTCGTCCTCGCTGCGATTGCGGTACACCACGAGCAGCGCGGCCTGGCTTACTGCCATATCTGTCTGGCAGCAGTCACAGACACGTGCGTCGATTTCGCTGCCGTTGATCGCACCCGCGGGCGTCAGGGCGGCGCCGCGCAAAGTCATCGCGCCGGCAGTCGCGGCGTGATCTCCCGCAGCATGATCGTGACCTTCGCCGCCGGTCTTGCGCCCGTCGAGCCAGACGCCGTAGGAGCGGCCGCCGATGTTCGCGATCGAGACGAAGCCGTGCTCCGTGGCAGTGCCATCGTCGTGCGGTGAACGCGGCTCGCTCCACGTGCGGCCACCGTCGCTGCTGAGGCGAGTCATCACGTCGTATGCATACACGCCGCCTGGCTTCTGCTGCAGCCAGTGTGCGGTCCAGGGCCCGTCATTCGCTGGAATGACCGATGGAAAGTCCGCCCAGTTGATGAACCAGTCGTTGCCCGACGCGACTTCGATCGGCGTGCCCCAGCGCTGCTCGCGTTGCCACTCGGCGAAACGCAGTCGGAACTCGTCACCCGGGCCGGGCTCGAGCCAGCTCATCACGACCGACTGGCCGTCGGTGGCCAGGTGCGGGAAGCGCGCGCCGGTCGCGGCTGGCGTCGCGACGAGCGTCGCCGTGCCCAGCCAGGGCTGGGGCGGCACCGGCTCACGGCTGCAGCCTGTCAGGAAGGTCAGGAAGGACAGGAAGGACAGGAAGGGCAGGAAGGGCAGGAAGGACAGGAAGGTCGGGAGCGACAGGGAGGCGCAGGCCGCTGCGATGGGAGTGCGGGTCATCACAGGATTCTTGCATGGGATTAAGGACTTGCCGCAGGTTTTGACGGTTCCGTGCAGCCCATGGCTTGCCTCGCCTGCCCGAGCAGCGTACGTTTCAGGCACCCTCTGCTCGAGTCCGGAATGCAATCCGCAGGCCTCCACTGGTTCCGTCGCAAGCAGCGCTCCCTGTCGCGGGTCGTGCTGGCGGCGTTCTGCCTGACGTGGCTGCAGATCGCGGCGGCCCCGTGCGTGATGGCGCTCGATTCCGAGCCGGGGATGGCAGCCTTGGCGAAGATCGATCCGGCACCGTCCATGGCGTCCATGCCGGATGGCATGGTGATGGCGCCGGGTGAGCACTGCCCGTATTGCCCGCCGCCGCAGTCGGAACAGGGCATGGACCAGGCTCGCTGCTCGTTCCCGCATGACCCGCAAGTGGACTTGCGCGTGGGACTGGCCGCTGCTTTGCTGGTACCGCCGCCGACGCTCGTGCTTTTCGTTGCGACCGATACGGCGCGATCGGCAGCGGACTCGATTACTGCGCTGGTCCCCGTTCCGGCGCCGAGCACATCGCTCGCCGTCAGTTTCTGCCGGTTCCTGAAATAGCCCGCACTCCTGTCGTCGTCTGACCGCCAGCGGCTCGTCCGCCGGTGCGCTGTGACCATCCGGAGTGCGTGCATGTTCCTTACCCTAAATCGCTTCGCGGGCGTCCTGGCGCTCGCATTGGCGCTCGCCGGCGACTTGTTGCCGTCGCAAGCCACGGCCGCAGGGCTCACCCTGGCCGAATCGGAACGCATCGCGGTAGAGCGCGACGCGATGCTGCGCGAGATGCATGCGCAAGGCGCCGCAATGCGCGAACGCGCCGTCATGGACGGCGAATTGATGGATCCCCAGCTGCGAGTCGGCGCGGTCAACGTGCCGGTGGATTCCTTCAGCCTCGACGCCGAGGACATGACGATGCTCGAGGTGGGCGTCGTCCAGGAGTTCCAGCCCGGCAAGTCACGCCGCCTTTCGCGCAAGCAGATGGAGCAACTCGCGACCGCCATGGACGCGACCGCGCTCGACCGCGAGCAGATCGTCCGGCGCGATGTGCGCAAACTCTGGACGCAACTGGCCTACCTGGGCGCGGCGCAGGCGCTGCTCGTCGAACAGGCCAGCTGGGTCGAGCAGATGCGCCAGTCCGCGCGGGCCCGGTACGCAGCGGGTGAAGGCAGGCAGCTCGACGTGCTGCAGGCCGGACTCGACGCTGCGATGCTGCGCGAACAGCAGCTCGATCTCGACCGTGAAGCTGCGATGTACCGCTCGCAGTTGTCGTTCTGGCTCGGCGCGGACGAGGCCGCACGCGCGCAGCCGGAGGGGCTCTCGCCGCGGGCCGATCTCGAACCGCTCGCGACGCTCGAGGCGCGGCTCGCCCGGCATCCGGCGCAACTCGATTACATGCGCCGCATCGACGCCGCGCGCACCGCGGAAGACGTGGCGCGCGAGCTGCGCAAACCTGCGTGGATGCTCGACGTCAGCTACGGCTTCCGGCAGAACGCGCCGGACGGCATGTCGCGCCCGGACATGCTGAGCGCGATGGTCACGGTGGGCCTGCCGCTCTTTCGCGGCGACCGCCAGGATCGCGCCGTAACCGCTGCGAAGCTGGACGAGCAGGGCCTCAGCGAACGGCACGACGATCACCAGCGCGAGATGCAGGCGATGCTGGCGGAGGCGTGGAACACCGCCCACCGCACGGCCGAACTCGAGCGCTTCTACGAGACGGACCTGTTGCCGCTGGCCGAGCAGTCGGTGACCGCGGCGCTGCTCGGCTGGCGCTCCAATCGCGCGATGCTCGACGAGGTCGTCATGGCCCGCCGGCTCACGCTCGAAACCCGGATGAAGCACCTGCGCCTCGCCGCCGATCGCGCGCTGGCGCAGCACGAAATCGACTACCTTGCAGGTGACGCACGATGAACCTCTCACTGGGCCGCCTCGCCGGCATCCTGCTGCTCGCATTCGTCCTCGTCGGCTGCTCGAAGCAGCAGCCGAGCGAGCCCGTGCGCACTGCCGCCGACGACACGCTCGCCGAGCACGCGCTGAAGCACGCCAACCCCAGGTACCGGTGCCCGATGCACCCGGAGATCGTCCGCGACGAGCCCGGAGTGTGCCCGATCTGCGGTATGACGCTGGTCAAGGTCGAGCCGCCGCCGGCGAAGGATGAAATGGGCATGGACTACGTGCCGGTCTACCGCGAGGACGCGGGTGGTGAGGTGCGTATCTCGCCGGCGGTCATCAACAATCTCGGCGTGCGCACGGAACCCGTGGTGCGCGGCAGCCTCCCGCGCGGCGTGCAGACCGTCGGCTACGTGCAGTTCGACGAGCGCAGGGTGCAGCAGGTGCGCCCGCGCGCCGAAGGCTGGGTCGAGGGGCTCTCGGTGCGCGCGATGGGCGAGACGGTGACGGCGGGACAGCTGCTCTTCACGCTGTATTCGCCGATGCTCGAGAGCGTGCAGCAGGAATACCTCGACGCGCTCAAGATCGGCAACCGCGAACTGATCGACGCATCGCGCGATCGCTTGCGGGCGGTCGGGCTCGATGCGGGCACCGCCTCGCGGCTTGCGAAGTCGGGTCGCGCAGCGGGCAAGGTTGCGTTCCATGCGCCGATCTCGGGCGTGATCACCGAACTGGAGGCGCGCGAGGGCGCGATGCTTACGCCCGAGATGTCGGCGATGACGATCACTGAGCTCGGCAGCCTGTGGGTCGTCGCCGAGGTGCCCGAGTCGCAGTCGTCGTGGGTCCGGCAGGGCACGCACGCCGAAGTGCGTTTCCCGTCGCAGCCGGGCGAGCCGATTCCCGGTCGCGTCGAATACGTCTACCCGGAACTCAACATGGAGACGCGCACGGTGCGTGCTCGCATCGTGCTGGATGCGCCGCCGCAGGATGTCCGGCCCAACATGCTGGCGACAGTGAGCCTGGTGACGGCCGACGGCGAGCCCGTACTGCACGTTCCGCGCAGCGCCGTGATCCGCAACGGCGCGCGCGACCGTGTGGTGGTCGCGCTCGGTGACGGCCGGTTCGCGTCACGCAACGTCGTCGCGGGCGCCGAAGGCGGCGACCGCATCGCAATCCGCGAGGGCCTGCAGGAAGGCGACCGCGTCGTCGTGGCGGCGCAGTTCCTGCTCGATTCGGAAGCGAACCTGGGCGCGGGACTCGATCGACTCGATGACCGCCCGGCCGAGCCGGCGCCCACGGTGCCGCCCGGCCCGAGCGCGGGACCCTGAGGCACGCTCATGATCAACAGGATCATTCGTGCTTCGCTCGAGAACCGGGCGCTGGTGTTGCTGCTGGCGTTCATGCTCACGGCAATCGGCGTGCATGCGGTGCTGCGCACGCCGGTCGACGCGCTGCCCGACCTTTCCGACGTGCAGGTCATCGTACGCACGCCGTTTCCCGGCCAGGCTCCGCGCGTGGTCGAAGACCAGGTCACGTATCCGCTCACCACGGCACTGCTCTCCGTGCCAGGCGCGACCACGGTGCGCGGCTACTCGTTCTACGGCGACTCGTTCGTCAACGTGCTGTTCGCCGATGGCACGGATCCGTACTGGGCACGTTCGCGCGTGCTCGAGTACCTGAGCCAGGCGACGGCCCGGCTGCCGGAAGGCGTGCGGCCCGTGCTGGGACCCGATGCAACGGGCGTGGGCTGGATCTACCAGTACGCGCTGATCGACCGTACCGGCGGTCACGACCTCGCGCAGTTGCGCAGCCTGCAGGACTGGTTCCTCAAGTTCGAGTTGCAGGCGCTCGACGGCGTCGCGGAAGTGGCGACGATCGGCGGCATGGTCAAGCAGTACCAGGTGGTCGTGGATCCGCTGCGCCTGCGCGGCTACGGCATCCCGCTGATGATGGTCGAGCAGGCGATCCGCGAGGGCAACCAGGAAGTCGGCGGCTCGGTGGTCGAGATGGCCGAAGCCGAGTACATGGTGCGTGCCACGGGCTATGTCAGGAGCATCGACGACCTCGAGCGCATCCCGGTGATGGCGACGAAGGGCGGCACGGCCGTGCTGCTGCGCGACGTGGCGGAAGTGCGGCTCGGGCCCGAGATGCGCCGGGGCATCGGCGAACTCGACGGCGAGGGCGAGGCGGTCGGCGGCGTGGTCGTCATGCGCAACGGCGACAACGCGCGCGACACCATCGTGCGGGTCAAGGCAAAGCTCGATGAACTGCGCGCAGGCCTGCCGGAGGGCGTGGAAATCGTCACGACGTACGACCGTTCCTCGCTGATCCAGCGCGCCGTCGACCACCTCAAGGGCAAGCTGCTCGACGAGTTCCTGGTCGTGGCGCTGGTCTGCTTCGTGTTCCTGTTCCACGTGCGCTCGGGGCTGATCGTCGTGATCGTCACGCCGATCGCCGTGGCGTCGGCGTTCATCGTGATGAATGCGCAGGGCATCAACGCCAACATCATGTCGCTCGGCGGCATCGCGATCGCGATCGGCACGCTGGTGGACGCGGCGATCGTGATGATCGAGAACGTGCACAAGAAGCTCGAGCACGAGCCGGACGAATCCCGGCGCATGGAGGCGATCTACGCCGGCTGTCGCGAAGTCGGACCGTCGCTGTTCTTCTCGCTGATGATCGTGGCGCTGTCGTTCCTGCCGGTGTTCACGCTCGAGGCGCAGGAAGGGCGCCTGTTCGCGCCGCTCGCCTACACCAAGACCTACGCGATGGTGGCGGCGTCGCTGCTGTCGATTACGCTGGTGCCGGTGCTGATCTGGTACCTGGTGCGGGGCCGCATCCGGCCGGAGAACGCCAACCCGGTGAACCGCGCTGCGGCGGCTGCGTACCGGCCGTTCCTCGAGATCGCGTTGCGCCATCCCTGGGCGGTGACGGCGGCGGCAACAGTGCTGATCCTGGCAACGCTGTGGCCTGCCTCGCGGCTCGGCAGCGAATTCATGCCGGAACTCGACGAGGGCGACCTGCTCTACATGCCGACGACGATGCCCGGGCTCTCGACCGACGCCGCGCGTGCGTTGCTGCAGCAGACCGACCGCCTGATCAAGACGGTGCCCGAGGTCGAACGTGTCTTCGGCAAGTCCGGTCGCGCGGAAAGCGCCACCGATCCCGCGCCGATCGAGATGTTCGAAACGACGATCATGCTCAAGCCACGCGAGCAATGGCGCGCGGGCATGACGCCGGAGAAGCTCAAGGCGGAACTCGACGCGCTGGTGAAGTTTCCCGGGGTGTCGAACGCGTGGGGCTACCCGATCAAGACCCGCATCGACATGCTCGCCACCGGCATCCGCACGCCCGTGGGCATCAAGATCATGGGTCCGGACCTGGCGACCATCCAGCAGCTCGGCCAGCAGATCGAGTCCATCATGAAGGCCGTACCGGGCACGGCATCCGTCTATGCCGAGCGAACGGCCACGGGACGTTACGTCGACATCGACATCGATCGCGTGGCGGCCGGGCGCTACGGGCTCAACATCAAGGACGTGCAGGACATCGTCGGCAGCGCCGTTGGCGGCATGACGGTGAGCTACACCGTGGAGGGTCTCGAGCGGTACCCGATCAACCTGCGCTACCCGCAGGACTTCCGCGATTCGCTCGAGAAGCTGCGGCAGTTGCCGATCGTCGCGCCCACGGGCGCGAACGTGACGCTGCAGGATGTCGCCCGGGTCGAGATCGCCGACGGCCCCGGCATGATCCGCAGTGAAAACGCGCGGCCGTCGGGCTGGGTCTTTGTCGACATCCAGGGTCGCGACCTCGGTGGCTTCGTCGACGATGCAAAAGCGCGAATTGCGGACGGGCTGACGCTGCCCGCGGGTTACAGCCTGAGCTGGTCCGGGCAGTACGAATACCTGGAGCGCGCGGTCGCGCGCCTGAAGCTCGTCGTGCCACTCACGCTCGGCATCATCGTCCTGCTGCTCTACCTGAACTTCCGCAATGCCCGCGACGTGGGGTTGATCCTGTTCACGCTGCCGTTCGCGCTCGTCGGCGGCATCTGGCTGTTGTATTTCCTCGACTACGACCTGTCGATCGCGGCGGTCGTGGGTTTCATTGCCCTGGCAGGCGTCGCGGCGGAAACCGGCGTGGTGATGGTCATGTACCTCGAACATGCGTGGGCCGAACGCCGTGCGCGCGCCGCGGCCGAGAACCGCGAACCGACGCGGCGCGAGTTGCGCGAGGCGATCGTGGAAGGCGCGCTGCTGCGTCTGCGGCCAAAGCTGATGACCGTGATCACGATCATCGTCGGCCTGCTGCCCATCATGTGGGGATCAGGCACGGGCGCGGCCGTCATGCGGCGCATCGCGGCGCCGATGGTCGGCGGCATGGTGTCGGCCACGGTGCTGACGCTGGTGATCATCCCGTCGCTGTACCTGCTGCTGAACGGCTGGAAGCTCAGGGACGAGCAGGGCTGACAACAGGGCTTCATCAAGTCTTCATTGAATCTTCAACGTAGATTCAGAACCTTTCAGGACAGGCGACGTTTCTCTGTGGCAGGTTGCGACTACGGCGGTGACACCACCGTCGTGGACGTGACCTCATCCGCACAGGAGTGTCGCCATGACGCGCAGGAAGAAATCGAAGGGCAGCAAATCACCCCTCATTCGGCTCGTCGGCCTGGAGGCGGCTGCCGTGGCGGCCGCAGCCGGCATGTCCGGCTCGCCGGCTACGGCGGCGCCCGGCGACCTCGATCCGTCGTTTGGCGACGTCGGGCGGCAATCGAGCATCGCAACCCAGTATTACTCGAGCCTCTGGTCGGTCGACGTGCAGAGCGACGACTCTGTCCTGTTCGGCGGCGGCGGCGAATACGATTACTACGGCTCGTACGACGAATTTTTCGTCGGGCGACTGCTGCCGAACGGCGCGCCTGATGCAAGCTTCGCTGCCGCTGCGCTGGAACGCACGGCCGTCTACGACACGACCTTGCAGCCCGACGGCAAGGTCATCGGCGTCGGTACCGTGAGGCAGCCGGACGGCAAGGAAAAACTGCTGGTCTTCAGGCTGCGACCGGATGGGGCGCTCGACCCTGAATTCGGCCTCGGCGGGCTCGTCGTCATCAGCGACGGCAGCGCAAGCCGCGAGGTGGCGTATTCGGTCATTGTCGATCCGGACGGCCGCATCGTCGTGGCGGGCCTGCGCGGTAACAGCCTGCTGGTCGCGAGGCTGCTGGCGAACGGCACGTTGGATGCGGGCTTCGGCTCCGGCGGGACTTACCAGAGTCCCGAAGCCAGCGGGTACAACGCGCGCATTGCACGCGCTGCCGCCGATGGCTATCGCATCATTGCGCAGGTCCCCGACGGTGACATGGGCTGGGACTGCAGCGTGATCGGGCTGACGGGTGCCGGTGTCCCCGATGCCGCGTTCGGCAGTGGCGGGATTGTGAAACAACTGTTGCCGAGCGGGAGGTCACTCTCCTGCTCGTCGCTGGCGGTGCAGCCCGACGGCCGCATCCTGCTCGGGGGCATGGATGGCGACGCCAATGGTTACATCGGCCGCCTGCTGGCAAATGGCGCGATCGATCCGAGTTTCAATGCGAGCGTGGTACCTGGTCGATTCAAGTCCGTGTCCGCCCTGGCCGTAGGCGCGGCAGGTTCCATCTTCGTGACGGGCTATGACCGGGCGGGATTCTCCGGGGCGTTGATCGTCCGACTGCTGGCCGACGGCACGCTGGACACGCCATTCGGCCGTGCCGGTGCGACCAGTGTCGACTTGAAGAGTCGGCGCGCCTCGTTCCCCACCATCAACGACATGAAGGTCGTGGACGGCGGCGGGCTCGTCGTTGGTGGCAGTGACTACAGTTCCTGGCCACGCAGCGCATTCGTGGCCCGGCTGCGCGGCGATGCCGCTGGCGGCAGCCCCGGCGTCCTCAGCATGAAGCAGCAACGGTTTCTCGGGACTGAGCAGGGCGCGCAAGCCGTGCTGACAGTGCGCCGAACTGGCGGCAGTCAGGGTACCGTGGCGGTGACGTACGCCACCCGGGACTTTCCCGTCCCGCCGGCAACTGGATCGGAACACGCGCCAGGCGAACGCGCGGCCGGGGGTGCCGACTACGCAGCCACGACCGGACGGTTGACCTGGGCCGACGGCGATGTCGGCGAGCGGGAGATCCTGGTGCCAATTGCGTCCGATACGAATGCGGAGAAGCCCGAGTTCTTCGAAGTCGTGCTCGAGTCACCGGAGGGTGGCGCAGGGCTCGGTGCCTTCGGCGCAGACGTCGAGATTGCCGGTGCGAGCTACCCCGCGGGTGATTTCACAGTCCTGGCGGGCACACCCAGCGTGACCGAGGGCAGTGCGGCTTCCTTCTGGGTCAGCCGCAACTTCTACAGCCAGGGCGCCGTGTCCGTCACGGTGCGGGTCGCGGCGGGTGGCAGCGCAACGCCGGGCCAGGATTTCAGAAATCTTGGGAGCCCGGATTGGCAGGACGTCGTGCTGACGTGGGCGGACGGCGAAATTGGGGGGAAACAACTGCAGGTGTTGACCGTCGCCGACGGGGCAGCAGAAGAAGTGGAGGCCTTCACACTCGAACTTGTGTCGCCAACCGGTGGCGCTGCGCTAGGCGACGCTACGCAGGCGACCGTGCAGATCAGTGTCCCACCGTCCCCGCCGAAGCTCCCGCCGCCTGCACCGGCGGCAAGCGGTGGCGGCGGCAACTTCGGCTGGCTCGGTGCGATGCTGCTGGGGCTGGGCGGCGCGCTGCGTCGCCGATGGATTCGGAACCACTAGCGTCCTCGTGCGACTAAAATGGGCAGATGGACTCCCCATCTGCCCATCCCGCCGGTCACGATTGCTGCGGCAAGGCTGCCGCAGGCCCGGTCGTCGATACTGCTCCCTTAGCGGAGTCGCCGGCTGCCACAGGTCATTCCTGCTGTCACGCGCCCGGCGCCCCAGCGAGCATGGGGGCCGCGCCGGTCGCGCGGGCGCTCGCTCCAGGTGCAGTTCTCTACGTCTGCCCGATGTGCCCGGGAGTCGAGAGTCCCGTCCCGGGCGCCTGCCCGAGGTGCGGCATGGCGCTCGAGCGCGCCGTGCCGGTGGCAACGGCCGGTGACGATCCGGAACTGGTCGACATGCGGCGGCGGTTCGGATGGGCGGCTGTATTCACAGTGCCGCTGCTGGCGCTGGCGATGGGCGGCATGCTCGGTGAGTTGCCGCGTGCGCTGACGGGTCCGATCAGCGGCTGGCTGCAGTTTGCGCTGGCCACGCCCGTCGTGCTCTGGTGCGGCGCGCCGCTGCTGCAGCGCGGCTGGCTGTCGTTGCGCTCCCGCAGCTTCAACATGTTCACGCTGATCGCGCTCGGCGTCGCGGTGGCGTACGGCTTCAGCGCGCTGGCGGTGATGTTCCCGCAGGTCGTGCCACATGCTTTTCAGCACGGCGAGTCGACGGGCCTGTACTTCGAATCCGCGGCGATGATCGTCACGCTCGTGCTGCTCGGCCAGGTGCTCGAGCTGCGCGCGCGGGCCAAGACGGGGGCCGCGCTGCGGGCGCTGCTCGACCTCGTGCCGCGCAAGGCACACCGGATCGAGCCCGATGGGCGCGAAGCGGAAGTCGAACTGGCGCACGTGCAAGCTGGCGATACGCTGCGCGTGCGGCCGGGCGAAAAAATCCCCGTCGATGGCACGGTGCTCGAAGGCGCAGGCGCAGTCGACGAATCCATGCTCACCGGTGAATCGATCCCAGTCGACAAGGCGGCAGGCGATGCCTTGATCGGCGGCACCGTCAATGGCGGGGGTGCCTTCGTCATGCGCGCCGACCGGGTCGGCGGCGCGACGCTGCTGGCGCAGATCGTGCAGACCGTCGCCGACGCGCAGCGCAGCCGTGCACCCGTGCAGGCGCTGGCCGATCGTGTGTCGTCGTGGTTCGTGCCGGCCGTCATCGCGGTCGCCGTCCTCGCTGCGATCGTCTGGCTGAGCGTCGGGCCGGAGCCGCGGCTCGCCTACGCGCTCATCGTCGCGGTGAGTACCCTCATCATTGCGTGCCCGTGCGCACTGGGGCTCGCGACTCCCATGTCGATGACGGTCGCGATGGGCCGCGGCGCCCAGGCCGGTGTGCTGTTCCGTAATGCGGACGCCCTCGAGCGGCTCGAGCACGTCGACACGCTCGTCTTCGACAAGACGGGCACGCTGACGCAGGGCCGGCCCGAGGTCGTGACCGTGCTGCCCGTCGATGGCGTGCCCGAGAACGAGCTGATCCGGTTCGCCGCGAGCCTGGAACAATCGAGTGAGCATCCGCTGGGCCGGGCGATCGTGCGTCATGCGCTCGGTCGCGGCCTGCGCCTGGGCCGCAGCTACGGTTTCGAGGCGTATCCGGGCGCGGGCGCCGCGGGCGTGGTGCAGTTGCGCAAAGTGCTGGTCGGCACCGAGGCGCTGCTGCAGTCGGAGCGTATCGATCCCGGTTCGCTGGTGACCGAGGCCGGCCACTTGCGCGAGCATGGGCAGACCGTGGTGTTCGTCGCGGTCGATGGCCACCCGATCGGGCTGATCTCGCTTGCCGACCCGCTCAAGGCGGAGGCGTGGGACGTGGTCAAGTCCCTGCAGGACCTCGGCCTGCGTGTCGTGCTCGTCTCGGGCGACCACGTAACTTCGGCACGTGCGATCGCCGGGCAGGCCGGCATCAAGGACTTCCATGGCGGCGTCGATCCCGCCGGCAAGGCGGAGATGGTGCAGCAGCTGCAGACCGCAGGCTGCGTAGTTGCGATGGCAGGTGACGGCATCAATGATGCGCCGGCACTCGCAGTGGCCGACGCCGGCATCGCGATGGGCGCCGGCACGGACGTGGCCAAGCAGACGGCGGGCGTCGTGCTGGTGAGCAACGACCTGCGGGGCCTGCTTCGCGCGTTCAGGCTCAGCGGCAAGACGATGAACAACGTGCGCCAGAACCTCTGGTTCGCGTTCGGCTACAACGCGCTCGGCGTGCCGCTCGCGGCCGGCGTGCTGTACCCGGTCTTCGGCTGGTTGCTGTCGCCCTGGATCGCCGCGGCCGCGATGTCGTTGAGTTCGGTCAGCGTGATTTCGAACGCGCTGCGACTGCGCCGGACCAGGCTCGACTGACGGTGTTTGCTACCATCGACGCATGAGCAAGTCCCTGGATTCCAACCCGCGCCGCGACGGCTACCGTATGCCCGGCGAGTTCGAGCCGCACGCGGGCTGCTGGCTGCTGTGGCCAGAGCGCCCAGACAACTGGCGGCTCGGCGCCAAGCCCGCGCAGCAGGCGTTCGTGCAACTCGCGACTGCCATTGCGGGCAGCGAACCCGTGACCGTCGGCGTCTCGGCGTCGCAATATGCCAATGCACGGCGATTGCTGCCGTCGCCGGTGCGCGTCGTCGAGATCTCGAGCAACGATGCGTGGATGCGCGACGTCGGGCCGACGTTCGTCGTCAACGACCGCGGCGGCATGCGCGGCGTCGACTGGCAGTTCAACGCGTGGGGCGGCCTGCAGGGCGGCCTCTACTTTCCCTGGGACCGCGACGATGCGGTGGCGCAGAAAGTCACCGAGATCGAAGGCTGCGACCGCTACCGGGCGCCATTTATCCTGGAAGGCGGCTCGATCCACGTGGACGGGCAGGGCACGGTGATCACGACCGAGGAGTGCCTGCTCAATCCCAATCGCAACCCGGGTCTCAGTCGCGCGCAGATCGAGACGCAGCTCAAGCGTTACCTGAACGTCGAGGCCGTCATCTGGCTGGGCAAAGGCGTGCTGCACGACGAGACGGACGGCCACGTCGACAACCTGTGCGCCTACGTGCGGCCCGCCGAGGTCGTGCTGACGTGGACGAGCGACCGCAACGATCCGCAGTACGAGATTTCGCGCGCGGCATACGAGCGCCTGGCGGACGCCCGTGACGCTCGCGGCCGTCGCTTCAAGGTGCACAAGCTGCAGCAGCCGGGCCCGTTGCGCATGACGGCGGAGGAGGCCGCAGGCGTCGACGTCGCCGAAGGCTCGCAACCGCGCGCTGCGGGCAGCCGCATGGCGGCTTCCTACGTCAATTTCTACATCGGCAATCGCCGCATCGTCGCACCGTTGCTCGATCCGCGCCGTGACCGGGACGCCCTCCGCAAGCTGCAGGACCTGTTCCCGAAGCGCGAAGTCGTCGGCGTGCCCGGGCGCGAGATCCTGCTCGGCGGGGGCAACGTCCACTGCGTCACGCAGCAGGTACCGCTCGCCCGGGATCGCCGCCGCTGAGGCGTGCCGTGGCCACCAGACGCAGCCTGCACGAAGCACTGAGCGGCCGCCGGCTGACGCGGCTCGAGTACGAGCACGCACTGCCCAGGCTGCAGGACGAGCTGCTCGATGCGCAGTTCACATTGAGTCGGTCGCGCAGGCACGCGGTGGTGATGATCGTGACGGGCATTCCCGCGGCGGGCCGCAGCGAAGTCGTCAACGAATTGCTGGGCTGGCTCGATCCGAAGCTCGCCACCGTCTATGGCTTTCATGCGCCGAACGACGTCGAGCGTGAGCGGCCGACCCTCTGGCGCTACTGGCGACTGCTGCCGCCGAAAGGCCGCATCGCCATCCTGCATGGCGGCTGGTACCAGGACCTGCTGCTCGGAGCGGCCGGCCTCGGCATGAAGACCGGGTCGAATCCAGCGCAATTGCGGCAGGGCGTCGCGCGCGTACGGCAGCTCGAGCAGATGCTGGTGCGCGACGGTGTGGCGGTGTGCAAGGTGCATCTGCACGTCGCGCCCGCAACGCAGCAGAAGCGACTCGCCAGGCTGCAGGCGAACAAGACCACTCGCTGGCGCGTGACGCAGGAAGACCGCTGGCTGGCGCGCCACTACCGGCCGGTCGAACGGGCCTTCGAACGCACGCTGGCCGCCACCGATCAGCCCCTCGCGCCATGGCATGTCGTGGATGGCACGGACAGCCAGCATCGCGCGCTCGAAGTGGGGCGGCAGTTGCTGGCGGCAATCCAGCACGCGGACGACGCAATCCCGCGCAGCAGGAGTGCACCGAAGAAGACCGTGGTGGCCGCTGCCATCCGTGCTCGATTCGCGACGAAACCGGCAGGCGACGCGCTGAACGACGAAGAGTACGACGCGCAGCTCGAGCGGCTGCAGGGCAGGCTTGCGCTGCTGTCGCGGCGCAAGCGCTTCGAACGGCACGCGGTCGTCGCTGCATTCGAAGGCATGGACGCCGCCGGCAAGGGCGGCGCGATCCGTCGTATCACCGCGGCACTCGACGCCCGGCAGTTCCGCGTCGTGCCGATCTCGGCGCCGACACCCGAGGAACTCGCGCGGCCTTACCTCTGGCGTTTCTGGTTTCACCTGCCGCCCCGGGGCCACTACACCCTGTTCGATCGCAGCTGGTACGGGCGCGTGCTGGTCGAGCGGGTGCGGGGCCTTGCGCAGTCGCCCGACTGGCAGCGCGCCTACGACGAGATCAACGAGTTCGAGCGCCAGCTCGCCGAGCACCGCGTCATCGTCGCAAAGTTCTGGCTGGCGGTGAGCCGCGATGAGCAGCTCGAGCGCTTTGCCGAGCGCGATCGCAATCCGCTCAAGCGCTTCAAGGTCGACCCCGAGGACTGGGCCAATCGCAAGCACTGGGCCGCGTACCAGCGCGCTGCGCAGGACATGCTGGCTCGCACCGATACCCGGCATGCGCCCTGGACGATCGTGCCCGCCGACGACAAGCGCCGGGCGCGGCTAGCGGTGCTGCGCGCGCTCGGTGACCGCATCGAAGCCGCGATCGACTGACGACTCGACTGTTCACCCACGGAGATTGACATGGCGCACATCGCCCTGGTGACCGCGCGCGACGCGCTTGCAATCGACCCGGACCTGCCGCCGCTGGTGGCGGCGCTGCAGCGCGCCGGCGCCAGCGTGTCGACGCCCTGCTGGGACGACAGTGCCGTCGACTGGTCCGGGTTCGACCTCGCGGTGTTGCGGTCCACGTGGGACTACGTCGATCGCATCGCCGAGTTCCGCGCGTGGGCGCGACGCTGCGCCGCGCAGACGCGATTGTTCAATCCGCCGGCGCTGCTCGAATGGAACACCGACAAGCACTACCTGCAACACCTGGACCGCGCCGGCGTGGCGGTGGTGCCGACCTGCTACGTTGAACCGGGCGCTGATCCAGGGCAGTCGTTGCGGCAGTTCCTGGCGGGCGGCCCGGACTCGCTCTCGGTCGGTCGCGCCTGCGACTTTGACGAGTTCGTGGTGAAACCGACGATCGGTGCCGGCTCGCGCGATGCTGCGCGCTACCGGCGATCGGACGCCGACCCGGCCCTGGCGCACCTGTCGCGACTGGTCACGGCGGAAGGCCGCAGCGCCATGCTGCAACCGTACCTGGCCAGCGTCGAGACGGCCGGCGAGACCGCGCTCATCTACTACGACGGAGTACCGAGCCATGCGTTTCGCAAGGGACCGCTGCTGCGGCTCGATGCGGGACTGGTCGAGGGGCTGTTCGCGCCTGAAGAAATCAGCGCTCGCGAGGCGGCGGATGACGAGCGGCTGCTGGCGGCCGCGGCCCACGCCGCAATCCCGTTCGAGCGACCGCTGTATGTACGGCTCGACATGATCCGCGACACGTGGGGCACGCCGGTCATTCTCGAACTCGAGATGACCGAGCCCTCGATGTTCTATGCGTATGCGCCGGGCAGTGCCGACCGGTTCGCCGCGCTGTTGGTCACCCGCAGCGCGGGCTAGAACCAGCCGGAGACGAACAGGCGGAACACGTCGGCGTCAAAGCCGTATAGCTCCTCGGTGCCCGGCGCGCCGCCGGCGGTGATGTCACGGAAGTCGTCGTACTGGTAGTTGATGCGATCGTAGAACAGGTTGACGGTCGACCTGCGCAGGCGGTCCCAGCCGAGCGAGGGCAGTTCGTAGGTCGCGCCCAGGCTGAACATGTGGCTCGTGAACGTGCTGAGTTCCTTGTCGCGCGCGAGGAAGTTCTGCGCATCGGCGCGCGGGAACAGGTCTGAATAGAAGTCCGCCGCCGACTGGTCGTACCAGCGGTAGCCGGCCTCGAAGATCCAGCGTTTGCCCCACGGATGCGTGTAGCCGATCGACACCGTGCTGGCATCGATCCCCCAGGTGTCGGTGAAGTAGCGGTATTCGCCGTGGACCGCGGCGCGGTGCGGCAGGAAGTACCGCGCGTTGATCGCGACCGCGTTGCTGGTGCGGGTGTGCGGATACAGCTCGGGCTGGAACGAGAACCCGCGCGCGCTCGTCTCGTCGAGGTAGCGCACGGAACGATACGGGTTGTTGAGGAACCCCTCGTCGGTGATCGCTTCGTAGTTGAGGCCGGTCATCAGCCGCGGCGTCACGATCAGCTGCAGGCCGAAGCGGTAGCTGCGGCGATCGACGGTTTCTTCGAACGCGTCGTCACCGTTCTTGCGCACCTCGTCCCAGCCCTGGCTGAAGCCGAACGACACGGTCACCAGGTCGCCGAAGATGTCCTGGCTCAGGTCGACGCTAGCCGTGTTCGCGGTGTAGTCGCTCTCGTCGCTCAGCGTGTAGCTCACGCTGTACTGGGTCTTGCCCTGCAGCAGGTCGAACGAGAGGCCGCCCTGCGTGCGCTCTTCCGTGTACGGACTCGCCGTCGTCATCACGTCGATCGACGCGCTCGACACCATGTCCATGTAGTAGTTGGCCGAGACCGAGTACTTTTCCGCGAACTTCTTGCGCAGCAGTACCGACGGGCCGTCGATGGTGACGCCGCCGCCGTCGTAACGGTGATAGAGCACGTCGGCGCGGTCGTCTGGAAGCACCGCGGCCTGCGCGACGCCGTTCGCCAGCAGCGCGATCGCGGCGAATGCCGTCGTCCTGGAAATCCTGCGCAGGGTCGTCAACGTCGTGACCTCAGTTGCAGCCGCAGCCGCCGCCGTGGCTGCCGGTCGCGCCGCGGGCGCCTTCCCGCGCTTCGAACACGTGGTTGAGGTAGGCGGCAGCCACCGGGTCGCGTTCCGCAGACATGATGATGTCGGCGAAATACTGGCGTTCATACGGTTTCACCCACGGCTCGACGCTGGAACAGCCGCTGGAGGCGGCCGCAAGCACGAGCAGCAGGGCGAGTCGGGCGGACGCGCGCATCGTCATTCCTTCACCAGGCTGCGAATCATGTCGGCGTACTTGGCTTCGTCGCCCGGCTTGTAGCCGCGATGCACGTAGCGCACCTGGCCTTTGCGGTCGACGAAGACGGTGCTGGGCATGCCTTCGACGCCGAAGCGGCCCGCCACGGCGCTGTCGGTATCGAACAGGATCGGAAACGTGATCGGCATGCCCTTGAGCCAGGTAACAGCCGCCGCGCTGTCGGGTTCGACGTTCACGGCGAGCAGCGTGAAGCCCAGTGGCTCGTACTTGGACTGCAGCTGCGCGAACAGCGGCATCTCCTGCCGGCAAGGTCCGCACCACGTTGCCCAGAAGTTGATCATCACGACCTGGCCCTTGAGGTCGGCGAGACTCACGTTGCCGCCGTCGCGAGCCGCGAGCTTGAAGTCCGGTGCTGGCGATCCCGGGTTTGCCGCACCCATGGCGAGGGCCGGCATGCCGAGCGCGAGACAGGAAACGACGAGCAGTCGACGTGTGATTCCCATGGTCCGATCCTCAAAAGAACGCGGTGACGCCGACGCTGACCTGCAGGTTCTGCGTCAGCTTGTCCTTGCCCAGCAGGTCGCTGTTGAACATGTGGTCGCGCACGCCGAGGTGCACGGCGATCCAGTCGTTGGCGAGCACGCGCAGGCCGGCGCCCAGTGCCACGGTAAAGTGGTCATCGCCCGCGAATGTCGTGCTGCCGGCGCCGAGCGTGAAGTACACGGCGCTCGGCATGGCGCGCTTGCCGCCGAAGAACACTTCGCCCGGCAGGGCATTCCAGCCGAGGGCAAGGTCGTAGTAGGTGAATTGCCGCTCGCTGTCGGTCAGCAGGTCCACGGATCCGCTCAATTCTTCGTAACTCGTCCTGCCGGCCTTGGACGAACCCACGGTTGCCTCGGCGAACAGGTCCTCCGTGAAGTGGTACGCGATCCGCGCGCCGTACAACAGGCTGGAACCGAAATCCTCGATGCTGACCGTGCCGACGAAGGCCCCGGCTTCGAAGTTCTCGGTGTCGATCGCAGCCGGCTCGACGTCACGCCGCTCGACGGCGGGCTCGACGACCTGCGGCTGCTGCGTCGGCAATGCCGCGGGCTCGCCGGCCGATTGCGCGGCGGCGGTGCCCGGCGGCGACGCGACAGTCGCCAGCGCCGTCAGAAGAAATACGTGAAGCCCACGGTCCATGCGTCGATCTCCTCGTTTTCGTCGCGGCTGGTGAACACGACGTAGCTGCGGTACTCGGCCTGCAGCAGGAAGCGGTTGGTCAGGAAGCCGCGCACGCCGAATCCGGCGTAGGCGGTGGTGTCGGTGCGGTCTTCGGCCTGCACCAGGGTCGCCTTCGGCGAAATGCTGATGACGCCGCCGCCGATGCCGACGAATGGCGACACGCGCCAGGTCGGCACGAAGACGTGCGCGATGCCCGCCGTGCCGAGCCAGCCGTTCGAGTAGTCGCCGAGCAGGTGGTTGACGTCGGCGCGCACCAGCAGGCTCGACGTGAGCGCGTAGGCGCCGTTGACCGAGACGACGTTGGCGCCGCCGAAGTCGCCGGTGCCGAGCCCGACCTCCCAGTGATGTGCGGTGCGTGCCTCGGGCGAGGGTCCCGCGAGCTGCACTGCCGCGCCGCCCGGGGTCAGCGTGCGCTCGAGCTGGGAGCGGTGCACCCAGCCTTCGCGGCCTGCCGCGGTGCGCACCTTGATCCAGTCCGTGCGTTGCCGCAGCAGCTGGATCGAGGCGTCCCGCTCCACGGAATACGTGGCCGGAAAACCACGGCCGGGGCCGCTGCGCATGTCGGCGTAGGCGTCCTGCACGACCACGGTTGCCGGCGTCTTCCCGGCGCGCGCGTCCGCCGCATGGCTCGCGCCGAGGAGCGCCAGGCAGCAGGCAAGCAGTGGTCGAAGGGCGAGTCGGTTCAATTCAGCGGCGCCAGGAATGGGTCGTTGAAGTATTGGGCACCGATGTCGGTCCATTCCGAGACGAGCTTCAACTCCGCGGGATTCAATCGGCCCGCGTGCGTGCCGCCGGGGGCGAATAGTGAGAAGAAGCTCACAGAACCGCCGGCGCTGCCCGCGCGCAGGGACGGCGCCACGGGCACGGTCGAGAATTGCGGCAGCCCCGTCACCGGATCGATGCCCGTCTGCACCAGTCGATCCTGCAGCGCCCCGTTGACGACCTCCTGTTCCGCGTCCGTGGCCAGCAGTTCACGGTAGGCCTGGAACTGCGTCGGCACGTCGGCCGATGGCCCGTCGGTCAGTTCGAGCTGCGCTGCCGGCACGCGGGTCGTGCCGTCGGCGGCGCGCGCCGAATGGCATGCGACGCAGGTGTCGTCGCGCAGCACGGTGCCGTCGGCGGCGAGCGTCACGCGCGGCTTGCTCCACAACGGATGAATGTGGCGCTCGTAGTGGATCGTGATCCGGCAACCCGCACGCCACGAGGTCACGCAGTCCGCCGACGTGGGCGCCGGGGTCTCGAGGTCCAGGTAGTCGTACGCGAACGCTGCGTCCGGCGCGCGACCGGCGGCGACGGGGTCAGTCCACACGTCTTCGTAGCGGATGGCCGTGGACGGCAGCAGGTCGGCGCAATTCGTCTGGCAACTGATGCGCGCGCGAACCTGCGCCATCGTTTCGCCGAAGTCGGCGAAGAATGCCGGGTTGCTATTCGGGAACGGGACGCCAGTGCCGGGTGCGCCAGGATTGGCCGAGGCGAAGAGGTTGCTGCGCCCGTGCGAGTCTGCGCGCGCGGCGTCGTGGCAGCCGTTGCACTGCAGTTCCTGCCCAGGCCGCACCTGCAGCCAGTAGTCGTGTCGCGGACCGATGCGACGTCCGTCGGCGTCGAGCACCGTGAGCGTGAAGGCGACGTCCGCCGGCACCTTGACGCGGACCGAGCCGTCGGGTTCGACCGGCGCATAACCGAGGATCTCGCGCATGCCGAACGCCCGTGTCACGCCGAAGGCGCTGGCGTCGAAGTCGCGGACGTCCTCGTCCGGCTGGCTTACGGCCTTCTCGATGCGCAGGAATCGCACCGGGCGGGCCGCGGCTGTCGTGAGCGCCGGGTCACGCAACACCGGGATGCCGCCGAATGTGGTGTCGACGCCGAAGGCGGTGTCGGCACCCGCAATGTCGTAGACGCTGCGGACGTCGATGATGCCCACGCCCTCGGACTCGAGTTCCGCCTCGTAGTCGACGCCAGCTACACGGTCGAGGAGTACAGGCGGCAGCGCCAGTGACTGCAATGCGACGACCTCGCTGTAGACCGTGCCCTCGACCGGGCTCGTGACCGGCAACTGCGTGCGGCTCGTAGGATCGTAGATCCAGACGCCGTAGAGTGGCGGCGCGACGGTCACGGCCGTCGCCGCGAGGCGATCCGCCGTGCATGGCACGATCTTCGTCGTGCCCTCTCGAGCAGCCGGCACTGTGTCCATGTGAGGAGCAGCCGGCCTGTGCCGTCGCGCAGCGGGAACCCCGCGAGGTAGCGGCCGCCCGGCGAGGGGCCATCGATCGGTGCGGACGTCGTTGATCGTCGACGGCACCTGGGCCGGGCCGGTCAGCGCGCCGCGGTTCGGCAACGTCGGCTGGGCATCCTCGACGTAGTTCGCGACGTCGATCTGTGAGCAACTGGCCGCCGAGGTCGGGCGCCTCGAACGGCTGCACGCGGACGAGCAGCCGGCCGTCGGCCATGGGTCTCGGGTCGAGGAAGTGGACCTCGCTGTCGTCCGTCCCGGTCGCGTGGCTGTGCGCGCCGTACAGCAGTTCGAGCCCCGTGCCGTCCGGGCGCATCGCGTAGAGGTTGATCTCGTCGTGGCCTGGCGCACGATCCCAGCGGCTGAAGACGACGCGGCCGTCGTCGAGCACGGCCGGATCGAGGTCGTGGCTCTGGTTGAACGATACCTGCCGGATGCCCGAGCCGTCCGCATTCATCACGTGCAGCACGAAGGCGTGCTCATTGTCGCTCTCGTCCTGCGCTTCGAACTGTGGCTTGCCTTCGTCGAGCAGGATCGCCTTGGACTGCCGTTGCCGGGTCGACGAAAAAACGATGCGGCCGTCGGGCAGGTAATGCGGCGCAACGTCCTGGCCGTCCTCCGCAGTCGTGTCCGAAGCGATCACGCGGCGCAGCTGCTGCAGGTCGAGGTCGTACTCCCAGATATTCCAGGTCGGCTGGTCTTCGGGCGCCGCGCCGACGATGTTCGGTTCATGCAGAGCAAACACGAGTTTGCGCCCGTCGTACGACGGCTCGACGTCGCGAACGTCGCCCTTGCCCTTGGTGATCTCTGCCGTGAGGTTGCGTTCGGCCGAGGTGGGCGATGCCCGGTCCCGCAGGTAAAGATCTGCGCCCGGCTGGAACGGCAGCAGCTCGCGCGCGTCGGGTGCCATCGCGGTCTCCGCTGGCACAGGCCGCTTGACGTAGGCGATCGGAAAATCCAGGACGACCGGATCGGGCGACTGCCCGCCGCTCGGGCTCGCATCGCCGCCGCCATCGCTGCTGGTACACGCAGCCAACGCGGCGCCAGCCAGCAACAAGGACGCGAGTTTCCAGTAGTGCAGGCGCCGTCCGCCGGCCACGGTTGATTGTGCTGCCATAGTCTTCCCTCACGGCGAGTCCGGACGTGTTGCCGCCGCGAGGCTGTTTTCTCGCACAAATCGTCAGCCATGGTGACGTTGGGGCACCAGTTGTGTGAGTCCCATCGCATAAACGCGAACAGCGCTTTGAGCCGAGGGGCGACAGGGCACAGATTCCGTCGCCACGGCAGTCAACCATTGCCGATACGGAGGGGCGGATGCCGCACAACTGGGACTCGAGCACTCGATTCGCGCGCGCCTGGCGCAGCGCATTCGTCTGCCTTTGCCTCGCGGGAACCGCGCTGCTGCCTGCCGCCGCGCAGGCCGACGCGCGCTCGCAGGCCAAGCGCATGCACGATCGACTGGCGGGCGTGCCGCCGACCGAGGCCGTGCTCGCGTCGATGGCGGGCGACATCGCGGCCGGACGCACCACGGAGGCTGCCAATACGGCCATGCAGCACCGCGCGTTCTACGACGTGACGCTCAAGAACTTCGCGATGCCGTGGACCAATCGCGACCAGACGGTGTTCGCACCGCTCAACGACTACGTGGCGACGGTGATCGGCATGGTCCGCGACGACGTCGCGTTCGACCGCGTGCTCTATGACGACATCCTGTACGTCGGCCGCAGCGGCCTCGGCGTGCCGGGCTATTCGCCGTCAGGCAACGACCACTACGCAGCGCTGGAATCGCAGGGCCTGAGCCTCAAGGACGACCTGGTCGCCACGACCCAGTCGGCGGCCAACGGCATCCCCGCCGAAGCGACTGCCGGCGTCCTGACCTCGCGCGCCGCCGCCCAGGCATTCTTCGTCGCCGGTACCAACCGCGCGATGTTCCGCTACACGCTGATGAACCACCTGTGCACCGACCTCGAGCAGGTGCAGGACCCCACCCGGCCACCGGATCGCATCCGGCAGGACGTGAGCCGCAGCCCCGGCGGCGACAGCCGCCTGTTCCTCAACAACTGCATCGCCTGCCACTCGGGCATGGACCCGATGACGCAGGCGTTCGCGTACTACGACTACGACGAGACCGCGGGACGCATGCTCTATACGGCAGGCGTCGTGCGGCCGAAGTACTTCAACAACAAGGACACGTTCCCGGCGGGCTTCTCCACGCCCGACGACGCCTGGGACAACTACTGGCGCAAGGGCAGCAACTCGCTGCTCGGCTGGGACAGCTCGCTCCCGGGCAAGGGCACCGGCGCCAAGTCGCTCGGCCGCGAGCTTGCGCACAGCGATGCATTCGCCTCCTGCCAGGTGCAGAAGGTGTTCAAGAACGTCTGCTTCCGCGCACCGAGCGACGCGCAGGACCGCGCCCAGGTGCAGGCGATGACCGCCAGCTTCAGGTCCAACGGCTATCGGCTGAAGCAGGTCTTCGCCGAGGCTGCCACCTATTGCATGGGCGACTGAGGGACAGCACATGAAACTCAAGAACCCGCGACTGACTTCGATCCGTGCGCTCGCCGTCGCAATGTGCGCGCTTGCGCTGAGTGCCTGCGGCGGCGGCGCGAAGACGACCGAGAATCCGATCACCTCCGGTGGCTCCGCGCCGACGTATTCCGGACCGGCACCGGCGACGGCCGACGTGCAGGCGTTCAAGATCAACGTCTGGGACAACCTCAAGGCCGGCAACCGTTGCGGCCAGTGCCACGTCTCCGGCGGGCAGGCGCCCCAGTTCGTGCGCCAGGACGACGTGAATCTGGCCTATTCGGCCGCGAATCCGATCGTCAATCTCGCCTCGCCGCGCGACTCGCGGATGGTACAGAAGGTGGCGGGCGGCCATAACTGCTGGCTCGCGAGCAACGATGCCTGCGCGGACATCCTCACCACGTGGATTTCGGCGTGGGCCGGCGCGACTGCCGGCGGCGGCGTGCAGGGCGTCGCGCTCAAGGCGCCCGTGATCAAGGACCCGGGAGCCAGCAAGAGCTTCCCGACGTCGCCGGCGTTGTTCGCCGCCACCGTTCATCCGGTGCTCGAGGAATACTGCTCGCGCTGCCACACCTCGACGGCCGCGGCGTCGCAGTCGCCGTTCTTCGCGTCCCACGACGTCGACGAGGCCTATGCGGGCGCGAAGGTCAAGATGAATCTCGACCAGCCTGCAATGTCGCGGCTCGTGCTGCGGCTGCGCACGGAATTCCACAACTGCTGGAGCGACTGCGCCGCCAATGCGAACGAGATGGAGGCCGCGATCCAGGCGTTCGCCGACCAGGTTCCGCTCACGCAGGTGGAGGCTTCGCTGGTCTACTCGAAGGCGCTGCGCCTGCCGGACGGCATCGTCGCGAGCGGCGGCAATCGCTACACGGCGAACATGATCGGCCTCTGGGAGTTCAAGACGGGCCGCGGCTCGGTCGCGTACGACACGAGCGGCGTGGAGCCGGCGCTGAACCTGAACATTTCCGGCGACGTCAGCTGGGTCGGCGGCTGGGGCATCAACGTGCGCGACGGCAAGGCGCAGGGTTCGACCACTGCGAGCCGCAAGCTGAGCGACCTGATCAAGGCCACCGGCGAATACTCGATCGAAGCGTGGGTGGCGCCAGGCAACGTGGCGCAGGAAGACTCCCGCATCGTGTCGTACTCGGGCGGCACGACTGCGCGCAACTTCATGCTCGGCCAGACCCTGTACAGCTACGACTTCTACAACCGCGCGACCGGCACCAACACGGCCGGCGATCCGAAGCTGACCACGTCGGCGGCGGACGAGGACCTGCAGGCGACGCTGCAGCACGTGGTCGCGACCTACGACCCGATCCGCGGCCGGCGCATCTACGTCAACGGCGTCTTCACCGGCGACGCAGATCCGGCGGCCGGCGGCACGATCTCGGACTGGGACGACACGTTCGCCTTCGTGCTCGGCAACGAGGTCTCGGGCGACCGCCAGTTCAAGGGTGTGTTCCGCCTCGTGGCGGTCTACAACCGCGTGCTGACGGATCCGCAGATCCAGACCAACTTCCAGGCCGGCGTCGGCGAGAAGTTCTACCTGTTGTTCTCGATCAGCCACCTCGTGGACGTGCCACAGGCCTACCTGCTGTTCGAAGTCAGCCAGTTCGACTCGTACAGCTACCTGTTCGACAAGCCGACTTTCATCAGCCTCGACCCGAACGCCAGGCCGGGCTCCATCCCGGTGGCCGGGTTGCGCATCGGCATCAATGGCGCGGAGGCCCCGGTCGGCCAGGCGTACCGCACGCTGAACACGACGATCACGGACTCGCAGTACGGGCCGCTCGGGCAGCCGCTGGCGACCGTCGGCACGATCATCGCGCTGGAGAAGGGTCCGGACACCGACGAGTTCTTCCTCACCTTCGACGTGCTCGGCACGCACCAGAACGTGCGGCTCGACCCGGTGCCGCTGGCACCGGTGCCGCCGCCGGACGTGCAGCGCACCGCCGATGTGGGCCTGCGCGTGTTCGACGAACTCAACGCGACCATGGCCGAACTCACCGGCGTGAGCCCGCAGGATCCGGGCGTGGCCGCGACCTACGCGACGATCAGGCAGTCGCTGCCGACCGTGGAGACGATCGACACGTTCGTGTCTGCGCACCCGGTGGCGGTCGCGCAGCTGTCGATCCAGTACTGCGATGCATTGGTCGAGAATCCGACGGCGCGCGCGCAGTACTTCCCGGGCTTCAACTTCGGCGCGGCGCCAGCCACGGCGTTTGCTCCTGCGGGGCGGGCGATCGTGCTCGACTCGCTGGTCGGGCGAATGCTGCGCACCAACGTTGCGACCGAGCCGGATGCCGCCGGCGTGCGCAGTGACCTCGACGACCTGATCACGCGCCTGTCGAGCTGCGGCGGCTCCTGCAGCGCTGACCGCACCGAAATCGTGGTCAAGGCCAGTTGCGCCGCGCTGCTCGGCAGCGCCGCCACGCTGCTGCATTGACGCCGTCGAGTACGAGGAACATCACATGCTGATCCGAAGAAAGACCCCTCGCGCGCTCGGCCTCGACCAGCCGATCCGTCACGATGAGACGCACAAGCGACCAGTCACCCGGCGCGATTTCCTCGCGCAGGGCTTCAGCTCGGGCCTGGCGACGATCGCCGCGCCCACCGTCTTCAGCCTGTTCGCCGATCCGCGCGCGGCGCAGGCCGCGCTGTCGCCCGATCTCATCGCGCTCAAGGCCAGCTGCGGCCTCGACGTGGCGGGCGCGGGCAAGATCCCGTTCATCTGCATCGACCTCGCGGGTGGCGCGAACATGGTCGGCTCGAACGTGCTGATCGGCGGGCCTGGTGGCCAGCTCGACTTCCTCGGCACGGCCGGCTACGGCAAGCTCGGCCTGCCGGGCGACATGCTGCCGAGCATGACCAACGTGGCGACCGGCACGAGCTTCACCGATTCGCGGCTCGGCCTGGCGTTCCACAGCGACAGCGCCTTCCTGCGCGGCATCCTCGATCGCATCGCGCCCGCGACGGCCGCATCGATCAACGGTGCCGTCATTGCCGCACGTTCCGAGAACGACACCGGCAACAACCCGCACAATCCGATGTACGGCATCCACCAGGCGGGCGCGGATGGCGCGCTGGCGACGCTGATCGGTTCGCGTGCTTCGGATTCCGGCGGCAACTCGATGGCACCGGCCGGACTGATCGACCTTTCGGTACGACCGACGAAGGTCGACCGCGCGAGCGACGTCACCGGCCTGGTCGACACTGGGCAACTCGCCAGCCTGCTGAGCCTCGATGACACCGTGGCGGTGATGGAGGCCATTCAGCGCATCAGCGACCGCAAGCTGCAGAAGGTCGACCCGAAGCAGCCCTGGGCCGACCCCAAGCAGACGACCGTCACGCGCAACGAGGTCGTCAAGGAACTGGTCAACTGCGGCTACGTGAAGGCGGCCGACGTCGTCGACCAGTACGGCGACCCGACCAGCCTCAACCCGGACCTCGACCCGGACATCGTCGGTGCGGGCGGCATCTTCAGCCGCGCGGAGTACGACAACGACGCCGAGTTCCGCAAGACGGCGGCGGTCATGAAAATGGTGCTCTCCGGCTACGCCGGCGCCGGCACGATTGCGCTCGGCGGGTACGACTATCACGGGCAGGGGCGCGCGACGGGCGAACTGCGCGATCTGCGCGCCGGACGCTGCATGGGCGCGTGCCTCGAGTACGCGGCGCGCCGCGGCATGCCGTTGATGCTCTACGTGTTCTCGGACGGCTCGATCTCCGCGAGCGGCCAGGTGGACGACACCACCGACGGCCGGGGCAAGTTCATGTGGACCAGCGACAACCAGTCCACCGCGGCGTCGTTCTTCCTGGTTTACAATCCCGGTGGCCGTCCGAACCTGGTCACCACGGGCACGGGCGGCGCGGCGCGCCACCAGCAGATCGGCTACTTCCGCGCGGATGCGTCGGTCGAAACCGCGTCGAGCCCGGCGGCGGGCAACGTCAACCTGCTGGTGGAGACGGTGGTGCTGAATTACATGGCCCTGCACGGCGAGCAAGGACAGTTCGCGACGCGCTTTCCGCGCAACGGGCTTGGCAATGCGGCGCTGCAGGACAGCCTGATCGCCTTCAATCCGATCGTGAGCGGCCGCATCGGCTAGCCGGAGAACCTTGAACGAGCCAGCGATCTCGAGTGCAGTCCTGCCGTTACTGCGGTGCCCGCGTTGCGCGGGTGTGCTCGAGGGCGATGTCACGCTGAGTTGCTCCGCGTGCGGCGTGCGCTATCCCATGGTCGACGGCATGCCGTGGCTGTTGCCGGCACCCGATCTCGCGCTCGCCGAATGGCGCGGGCGGCTGCACGCGATGACGGCCCACCTCAAGCGGCAGGCTGCGCAGTACCGCGCGGCACTGCGTCCGGACGTCACGCGACCCACCACGCGCAACCGGCTCAAGTTGCTGGCGATGGCGTGCTCGGATCATGCGCGACGCCTGCAGGCGCTCCTGGCATCGCTCGAGACCGAGGCAGAGCCGGCAGCGGCTGCCACGTATGCCGCGCTCGCTCCGGTCGTTGCCTCGGCCCAGGGGCTTGCGAGCTATTACCCCAACGTGCACCGCGACTGGGTCTGGGGTGAGGCAGAGAATCAGGCGGCGGTTGCAGCCGTCCGTCTTGCGCTGGGCAGCGTGCGTCCGCAGCGACTGCTCGTGCTCGGCAGCGGCGCAGGGCGGCTCCCCTACGATCTGCATGCGATCCTGCGTCCGACCCTGACCGTCGCGGCCGACATCAATCCGCTGCTGCTGGCCGTCGCGCGGCGGATGTACGCCGCCGAGCGCATCGACCTCTACGAGTTTCCCGTCGCGCCGCGCGACCTCGCGAGCCACGCCTTGCTGCGCACGCTGACTGCGCCGGCGCGGGCGCAGCCGGGACTGCAACTCGTGTTCGGCGACGCGAAGCAGCCGCCGTTTGCGCCGGGCAGCTTCGATACCGTGGTGACTCCGTGGCTCGTCGACGTCGTCGACACCGACCTCGAAAGCCTGGCGGCAACCGTGAATACGTTGCTTGCACCGGGCGGGAGCTGGGTCAGCACCGGCACGCTGTTCTTTCAGCAGGCGGACCCCGCGCAGGCCTACTCGAGCGAGGAAGTGCAGGAAATCGTCGCGGGTGCGGGCTTCGAGTCGCCGCAGTTGCAGGCGTCGCGCCAGCCGTACCTGGCGTCGCCGGCGAGCCGGCACGCGCGGATCGAGGAGGTCGTCACGTTCGCAGTCCGCAAGCAGCGCGAGGCGGAGCTGCCGCTGCGCCCGTTGCCGCCGTGGCTCGCGGATCCGCGACATCCGGTTCCGCTGTTGCCCGAGGTGGCCGACCACGCGCTCGCACTCCGGGTGCGCGGCTACGTGGCTGTCGCTGGTCGACGGCCGGCGTTCGATGAGCGACATCGCCGCGAAACTCGTCGACGAACGACTGTTGCCCTCGGCCGAGGCGACTGGCATCGTGCGGGACTACCTGCTGCGCCTGCACGACGAGGCCCAGCTGCGACAGGGTCCCTGAGGCTTGGCAATGCGCCGGATCGTACTGCTGCTGGTCCTGAATCTGCTGGCCGGTTTCCCGGCTGCGCATGCCGCGTGGTACGAGCGTGAAGAAGCCATCATGGGCACGCGCATCGCGGTGCAACTCTGGAGCGAGGACCCCGTCCTGGCCGTGAATGCCATCGACGCGGTCATGGCCGACATGCGCCGCACCGACGACCTCATGAGCACGTACAAGCCGGAGAGCCAGCTTTCGCAGGTCAACGCGCACGCTTTCGAGCGCCCGGTGCAGGTGGACGCCGACATCATCGACGTCGTGACGAAGGCGCTCGAATACTCGCGCCTCAGCAACGGCGCGTTCGACATCACGTATGCCAGCGTCGGTTACCTCTACGACTACCGTGCGCACCAGCATCCGACCGACGCGCAGATCGCGGCTGCATTGCCGGGTGTCGATTACCGCCAGCTCAAGGTCGACCCCGCCGCGAATACGATCCGGTTCCTGCAGCCGGGCATGCGCATCGACCTCGGCGGCATCGCCAAGGGCTGGTCGGTCGACCGCGGCGTCGAGATCCTGCGGCGCATGGGGATCGAGCACGCGATGGTCAACGCCGGCGGCGACACCGCGCTGCTCGGTGATCGGCTCGGCAAGCCCTGGGTGGTCGGCATCCGCGACCCGCGCAAGCAGGGTGCGGTGGTGGCGCGCATCCCGCTGCAGGATGAGGCGATTTCGACGTCCGGCGACTACGAGCGCTATTTCGAGGAAGACGGCAAGCGCTATCACCACATCCTCGTGCCGGGCACCGGCAAGTCGCCGGATGCCGTGCGCAGCGTCACGGTCATCGGTGCCAATGCGACGCGCACCGATGGCTTGACCAAGACGGTTTTCATACTCGGCGTCGAGCGCGGCATGGAATTCGTCCGCAAGCTCGGCGACGTCGAGGCGGTCATCGTCGACCGCGACGGCCAGATCTTCTATTCGGCCGGGCTCGAACCCCCGCAATAGGCACTGGGTGCGACTGGCGGGGGCGAAATGTGACGCAGCGCAAGTGTCTGGCATTCATTGCCCCCCTGATTTGACAGTCCGGGGAGCCGCAGACAACCATGCGGTCGACTGAAAAAGGCAAACCCGCCGAAAGGCGGGGACGCAAAGCCACCGGTCTTCGGGAAGTTCCCATGACAGCGGGGTTGCCAGGTGCAACGCAAGACATTCGATTCATTCGCCCCGCCAGGGGTATTGCGGACATGGATGGTTGCGGCGATCGCCGTGGCTGCCGGCGTGCCCGCGTTTGCCGCGCCTCCCGCGCTCAATTCCATCGCGCCTGATTTCGCCCTGAAGGCCGTCGACGGCCATAACGTGCGCCTGTCGGAGTTCCGCGGCGAACCCGTCGTCCTGCACTTCTGGGCCAGCTGGTGCGGGCCTTGCCGCGAGTCCGTCGCCGCGCTCGATGCGCTTGGGCTGAGCTCCGGCACGCCCGTGCTGGGAGTCAACCTCGACGGCACCGACCGCTCTGCCGCGGTCGCCGATTCGCTGCACCTGAAGATGCCGACGCTGGTCGACGCGCAGCAGACCGTTGCACGCGCGTACGACGTTGCGAAGCTGCCGCTCACGCTGCTGCTCGATGCCGAGGGACACGTTCGCGCGTCCTGGTCCGGCGTCCCAGCCGACTTTGCCGAACTCAAGCCACAACTCGAACGCCTGCGCCAGGACTGACGGAGCTCCGCCCGCATGAAACCGAAATCACATCCGATGCTGTTCGCTGCACGACTGTTCACGGCGTTTGCCCTGCTGGCGGTCCCGCTTGCGGCGGTGCCGTCCGAGGGCGACACGGCCAACCTCAAGACCGTCGACCAGGACGTGCAGGCGCTGAAGAAGCAGCTGATCGAACTCAATCGCGACCTGTTCAAGCTGGAAGAGGAACTGCTCTATCCGGCCAGCACCCAGGTCGCCGTGTTCCTCTCGGTGGACGTGGGCACGTTCTTCGCGCTCGACTCGGTGACGCTCAAGGTCGACGACAAGGAGGTCGCCAACTACCTGTACACGGACCGCGAGGTGCAGGCCCTGCACCGCGGTGGCGTGCAGAAGCTCTACCTCGGCAACCTGAAAGCCGGGAGCCACGAGATCGTCGCTTTCTTCACCGGCAAGGGTCCGCACGAGCGCGACTATCGCCGCGGCACGACGCTCAAGGTCGACAAGACCGTAGGCGCCAAGTACGTCGAACTGCGCATCAGCGACCGCGAGGCTTCGCTGCAGCCCGAGTTCGTCGTGCGGCAGTGGGAGTAGGACGGGCTTCTGGCTGTCCGCAGTTCGCACCATGCATCAGCGACTCTCCACCGCCCGGCTCTACGCGCTCTGCATCTTCCTGGTGCTGGGCGCGGCCGTGGCCTGGACCGTGCAGGCGGACGAGCCGTCGCGCGATGCGCCTGCGCCGACGCAGGTTCGCGATCTCGATTACGGCGACGTGCTGTTCCACTTCTTCCAGGACGACTACTTCGAGTCGATCGTCCGGCTCGAGGCCAATCGCGATTTTGACCGGCTGCAGCATCACGCTGTCGAGGCGGAGCTGCTCGCGGGCGGTTTGTACCTTTCGCTCGGCCTGCACACGGAGGCGGAGCGCATCTTCGATCGCCTGCTGGCCGGCCCGGTGGCCCCCGCAGTCCGCGATCGTGCGCGCTTCTACCTTGCTCGAATCGGGTACCAGCGTGGCTACTACGAAGCGGCGCTGCGCAATCTCGGGCTGGTCGAGCAGCCGTTGCCCGGCAAGCTCGAGCCCGAGAGGCGCCTGCTGGAGGCGAACGTCCTGATGGGTCTCGGCCGTTTCGGCGAGGCGGCGAAACGCCTGGAGAGCTGGAGCGAGACCGGCGGATGGTCCAACTACGCACGCTTCAATCTCGGCGTCGCGCTGGTGCGTGCAGGTGACACGGCACGAGGCCGCCAGTTTCTCGAGCAGGTTGGCACGCTGCAGGCGGCCAACGAGGAGCAGGCCTCGCTGCGTGACCGCGCGAATCTCGCCATCGGATTCGCGCTGCTGCAGCAGCAGGGTAGCGAGGATCCGGCGGCGGTGCTGAGCCGCGTGCGTCTCGATGGTCCGTTCTCCAACAAGGCGCTGCTGGCGCTGGGCTGGGCGGAAGCGAACGCCAATCGCCCGGACCGCGCGCTGGTGCCCTGGCTCGAACTGCAGCAGCGGCGGCTGCTCGACGCGTCGGTGCAGGAGTCGCTGGTCGCGGTTCCCTATGCCTATGTCAAGCTGGCCTCGAACGGCCAGGCGTCCGAGCACTATCGATCGGCGGTCGACGCCTATGCGCGCGAGTCGCGACGCATCGACGAGTCGATTGCTGCCATCCGTCAGGGCGGCTTTCTCGACTCGATCCTGGCAACGGTGCCGCAGGGCGACCGTCCGGGCTGGTTCTGGCAGCTCGAGCAGCTGCCCGATGCACCGCACACGCGATACCTCTATCACCTGCTGGCATCGCACGAATTCCAGGAAGGCCTGAAGAACTACCGCGACCTGCGCCTGATGCAGGCCAACCTCTCGCGCTGGACCGATTCGCTCGAGGCGTTCGGCGCCATGATCGAGGCACGTGAGATCGCCGCGACACAGCGCGAACCGCGCCGGCAGGAAATGCTCTCGGGCACGGATCTCGCTGCGCTGGCACAGCGCCAGCAGGAACTGGCCGACCGTTTTGCCCAGGTGGAAGCGAAGCGTGAAGTCGCAGCGCTTGCATCGCCGCAGGAGCGGGCGCAGTGGGAGGCGCTTGCGCGCATCGACGCCGCGCTGGCCGCGATGCCGGCCGGACCCCAGCGTGACGAGTTCGCTGAGCGTGCGCGCCTGCTGCGCGGCGCGCTCTCGTGGGAACTCGATCGTGCGTACAAAGTGCGCGCCACGCAGACCGGTCGCGACCTGCGGCAGACACGAGCGGCGCTGGCCGAGGCCGGCACGCGGCTCGCCGCGATCGGCGAGGCGGGCGATCTCGTGCCGCGGAACACACAGGGTTTCGCGGGCCGCGTCGACGAGCTATCGGAGCGGGTGGCACGCATCGCTCCCCTGATCGACGCCACGGCCCTCGCGCAGGAGCGCGCGCTCGCGGACCTGGCGGTCACGGAGCTGCAGGCGCAGCAGAAGCGCCTTCGCAGTTACTCGACGCAGGCACAGTTCGCGCTGGCCTCGCTGTACGACGGCGCGACGGCTGGAGGCGGCCGATGAGCACCTCCCGTTATCTCTGGCTCGCCGCCGCCGCCACCGTGCTTGCCACTGGCTGGGCGGGTACGGCCGAGAGCGCGCGCAGGAAGGCGGAGCCGACGCTCGGGTCGCTGGCAGGCCGCAGCGCGCCGGTGGATCGCTCGCTGCCGGTGCAGGCAGCGCCGGACGACGCTGCGAACAGCTATGAAGCGTTCCTGAAGATCGATGGCGCGGACCCTGCGCTGAAGGCCCAGGCGCTGCGCCGGCTCGGCGATCTGCGGCTCGAGCAGGCGGCCATGCTCAGCGGTACAGAAGACGCGCCGGACGTCACCGCGCAGACCAAGGCTCGTGAAGCCGTCGCTGCGTACCAGGAACTGCTGCGCGACTACCCCGACTACGCCGCGCGCGATGCCGTGCTTTACCAACTGGCGCGCGCGTCCGAGGTTGCGGGCGATGCCAGTGCGGCCATGGCCGCGCTCGACGAACTGGTGCAGCGGCATCCGCAGGGTGCACATGCCGACGAGGCGCAGTTCCGCCGCGGCGAGGTGTTCTTCAGCGCGAAGCGCTACGCCGAGGCCGAGCAGGCGTACGCGGCGGTGCTCGCCATGGGCCCCGCCAGCTCGTTCCACGAGCAGGCGCTCTACAAGCGCGGCTGGGCGCAGTTCAAGCTCGGCGACAACGCCGCGAGCAGCCGTGATTTTCTCGCGTTGCTCGACACCGTGCTGGTGCAGGACGGTCAGTTGCGCGAAACGTCGCAGCTGACCCGGCCCCAGCAGGAGCTGTCTGACGACGCCCTGCGTGCACTGAGCGTCATGTTCGCGGCGGACGAGGGAGCGACCTCGCTGCAGGCCGCGCTGTCGCGGCGCGGCCCGGCGCCGTACGAAGCTCGCCTGTACAGCGCGCTTGGCGACCTCTACGTGGAAAAGGAACGCTACCAGGACGGCGCCGAGGTCTACCGCTCGTTCGCGCGACGCCAGCCGCTCGATCCCGAGGCGCCGCTGCTGCTCGGCAAGGCGACCGACGCCTATGGCAAGGCGGGCTTCAACGCACTCGTGCTCGAGTCGAAGCAGGAACTGGTCGAACTCTACGGACCGCGCAGCGCCTATTGGGCGCAGCGCGGGGCGGACATCGATCCGCGCGTGAGCGCAGCCGTGCAGGCCAACCTGCTCGACCTGGCGCGGCATCATCATGCGCTGGCGCAGAAGCAGGGCGGGGAGGCCGATCGCAACGCCGCCGTGCGCTGGTACCGCGAGTACCTTGACGGCTTCGACGCCACACCCGAGGCGCCGGCAACCCGGCTGCTGCTGGCCGACCTGCTGCTCGAGGGCTCGCGCTTCGTCGAGGCGGCCGACGAGTACGAGAAGGCGGCCTACCGCTACCAGAACGCGCCCGAGGCGGGTCGTGCCGGTTACGCCGCGCTGGTCGCGCTCGACAAGGCTGAACCGACGCTGCCCGAGGCCGAGCGACCGGCCCTGCGGCAGCGCGCCATCGAGTCGGCATTGCTGTTTTCGAGCACGTTCCCCGATCACGTCGAAACGCCGGGCGTGCTGACCCGCACGACCAAGCAGCTGTTCGACCTCGGCGATCGGCAGCGCGCCGAAGCGGTCGCGCAGAGCGTGCTGGCGCTCGGCTCGCGGGCCGACGCCGGCCAGCAACTCGTCGCCTGGACCGTGCTGGCGCACACCTACTTCGACTCCTCGCGCTACCCCGAAGCCGAGCGTGCCTACGGCGAGGTCGTGGCGCGGACGCCCCCCAGCGACGCGCAGCACGCGGAAGCCCTCGAACGCCAGGCGGCGGCCGTGTATCGGCAGGCCGAGAGCCGCCAGGCCGCGGGCGACCATGCCGGCGCGGTGCAGGACTTCCTGCGCGTGGCGGCCGTCGCGCCGGCGTCGCCGATCCGCGCCAAGGCCGAGTTCGACGCGGCGACGTTGCTGCTGCAGGACAAGCAATGGACCGCCGCGGCCGAGGTGCTCGAAGGCTTCCGCGCCACCTATCCGCAACACGAGCTGGCCGCCGAAGTGGACCGCAAGCTGGCGGTCGCGTACGTCGAGTCCGGACAACAGGCCAGGGCCGCCGCCGAGTTCGAGCGCGTGGCGGCACGCACGACGGAAGATCCCGAAGTGCGCCGCACGGCGCTGTGGCAGGCGGCCGAACTGCAGGTCGCAGCCGGCGACCGCGCATCCGCGAGCCGCGTCTACGCGGAGTACGTCAGGCGCTACCCGGTGCCTGCCGGTCCGGCGCTGGATGCGCGCCAGACGCTTGCCGACCTGGCGCGTGACGCCAACGACGCAGCAGGGCGCCAGCGCTGGCTCGAGGACATCATCGTTGCCGACCGGGCAGCCGGTGCGGAGCGCACGGACCGTACGAAGTTCCTCGCGGCGACTGCGTCCCTTGAACTGGCGCGGCCACTCGACGCAACGGCCCGTGCGATCCGGCTGGCCCTGCCACTCGAGAAGTCGTTCCCGACCAAGCGCAAGGCCCTCGAAGCGGCGCTCGGTGCTTACGGTCGGGCCGAGGAATACGGCGTGGCGCAGGTCACGACCGCCTCGGCGTTCGCCATGGCCGATCTCTACCGCGACCTGGGCAAATCGCTGCTGGAATCGGACCGGCCAAAGGATCTTGACGCCGAGGAACTCGAGCAATACGACGTCCTGCTCGAGGAGCAGGCGTTCCCGTTCGAGGAAAAGGCGATCGGCATCCACGAACGCAACGCGCGGCTCGCCGCGCAGGGCGTCTACGACGAGTGGGTGCAGAAGAGCTACGCCGAACTCGCGCAGCTGAAGCCCGGCCGGTATGCGCGGGCGGAAGTTGCCGATGCGCCGGTGGCGCCGGTGGCCGGGCCGGCTCTGCCGCCGGAGGCTGACCCGGCCGTCCAGAACCAGCTCGGCGTGCAGAAACGCCAGGCAGGCCAGTTCGCGGATGCGCAAGCAGCGTATGAACGCGCACTCACGCTTGACCCGAACTACGCGGATGCCGAGCGCAACCTCGCGATCCTGCACGACCTGTATTACGACAATGCGACGGCCGCGCTGCCGCACTACGAGCGCTACCAGCTGCTGACGCAGGGCGCCGACACCCAGGTGACCGCGTGGGTTGCCGAACTCAAGGCACGCATCGCGGCCGTGACACGCACGGCAGAGGCCACACCGTGAAGACCGCTTTCCACTCCGCTCTCGCACTCCTGCTGCTCGCGGGCCTGCCGGTTGCCGTGATCCAGGCCGCGGATCCGGCGCCAAGAGGCACTGCGTCCGAGAAAGCAGTCGACCGCCTGCAACTCGACGCCACGGCCGTCACCGGCAACCGCGAGTTGCCCAAGGTCATGAGCATCGTGCCGTGGAAGGCGGCCGAACCGCCGGACGGTCCCGACCGCCCCATGGGCAGCCTCATCGACGAAGTCCTTGCGCCGGTAGATCGTGACGAATTCCGGCGCGAGATCACATATTTCCGCGACCTGACGTCGCAAAGTTCGGACCGTTCGCCTCCCGGAGCCAAAGAGCCATGAATGCCATCGACATGATCGTGAACTTCTTCAAGCAGGGTGGGGCCTTCCTCTACCCGATCGCCGCGGTATTCGCGGTCGGCCTCGGCTTCGCGGTCGAGCGCTTCATCTACCTGACCCGTGTTTCGCACGGCAATCGTCGCCTGTGGGCGGAGCTGGCCCCACTCATCCAGGGCGGCAACTTCCGCAAGGCGATGGAGATTGCGGAAAAGAACGACTCGGCGCTGTCGACGATCATGCGCTACGGCATGTCGCGCATCTCGACCGCCCACCGCCGCGAGGACATCGAAAAGGCAATGGAAGAAAGCCTGATCGAGGTGATCCCGCGCCTCGAGAAGCGCACGCACTACCTCGCCACCCTGGCCAACATCGGCATGCTGATGGGATTGCTCGGCACGGTGATCGGCCTGATCAACGCGTTTGCCGCTGTCGCCGCCGTCAATCCGGCGGAGAAGGCCGCCATGCTGTCGGCGAGCATCTCGGTGGCGATGAACAACACCGCGCTCGGCCTCGGGCTCGCGATCACGCTGCTGCTCTGCCACATGTATCTCGAGACCAAGACCACGGAGCTGGTGGACAGCCTCGAGGTGGCGTCGATCAAGTTCCTGAACAGCATCACCGAGCGCCGCCCGGCGGCGGCGCAGCCGGCGACCGCCGTGGCCGCGGCCCGGACCAGCGAACAGATCCTCGGGGCAGCGCGCGCATGAAGAGCTCGCCGCTCGCCCGCCGGCAGCTGCGCAACCACGCGCGCTACCGCGGTCGCAACGACCTGAACATCGTGCCGATGCTGGACGTGATGGTCATCCTCTCGTTCTTCCTGATCTTCACGGCGGTGTTCTCGAGGACCAGCGTGCTGGAGGTGAACCTGCCAGGTCCGGGCGCGCAGGCCGCATCCAAGGTGCCGGTGTTCGAGCTCGAGGTCATCGTGCGGCGCGGCGCCGTCGAGATCGCGGATCGCAACCAGGGCATCCTCGAAACCGTGCCGGCCACGGCCACGGGTCAGGATGTCGTGCGCGTGTCCGAGTACCTCGAAGGCCTCAAGGGGCGCTTCCCCGACCAGCAGAACGCAACGTTGCTCGTCGCCGAAGACGTGGACTACGACACGATCGTGCAGGTCATGGACGCGGTCCGTGTCCGCCAGAGCACGGTCGGCGGCAAGGTCGTCAGTCGAGAACTGTTCCCGCTGATTGCGCTGGGAGATGCGCCGACATGATTCGCATCAGGAAAGGCGCGTCATTCGCGCCACGGCGGCAGCAGTGGCGGTCATGGGCCGCTGACGCTCATTCCGATGATCGACATGCTGATGATCATCGTGGTCTACCTGCTGGTGCACTCGGCGGACACGGAGATCCTGTCGAACAGCCGCAACATCTCCATCCCGTACTCGGCGTCGGACCAGAAGCCGCGGCCGGCGACGGTAGTGACCGTGACCCGCGACATGCTGTACGTGAACGGCGAGGCGGTCGTCTCGGTGGCCGACGTGGGCAGCACGGCAGAGCCGGTGGTGGAGCCCCTGCGCGCGGCACTTGGCCGGGAGTCGGCCGGGCTTCTGCCAGGTACGGACGCGCAGCGCGAGGTGACCGTCATGGCCGAGAAGTCGCTGCCATACGCCGTGCTGCGCAAGATCGTTGCCAGCTGCTCGGCCGCCGACTACACCAAGGTGTCCCTGGCGGTCGTCGAGCGCGAGCAGGCGCTCGCTGCGCAGGCAGGGGCCTGATGGAGTCGGCACGATGAGCGCCACCTACTACCGCGTTTTCGACCTGCCCTGGACGCCGTCGGACGACGAACAACGTCGTGTTCGACGCGTGCTGGGCGCGGTGCTCGGGCTGTTCCTCGGCTTCGGCATCGTCATCCCATTGTTGCCGGACAAGCCGCGCACGCCCGCGATGGCGCCAGCCGTACCGGAGCGCATCGTCGAATTCATCCTGCAGCAGCCGAAGCCGAAGCCGAAGCCCAAGCCGGTCGAGGTGGAGCAGCCCAAGCCGGTCGAGGTGCCCAGGGTCGAGACGCCCGTCGAGCGCCCGGTACCCGTCGTGAAATCCGAGCCGAAGCCGGACCCGCGCAAGAAAGCGGCAGCCTCGGGCCTGCTGGCCATGTCGGATCAGCTGGCTGAGCTGCGTGACCTCGACGTCAAGACCAACGTCGATGCCAAGTCGCTGAATGCCGGGGCCGGGGAACGCACCCGTGTCGATCGCTCGATTCTCACGGCCAAGGCGGGGGCGGGCAGTGGCGGCATCGCGGTGGGAGAGGTCAGCAAGGGGTTTGGTGGTGGCTCCACCGGCCTCAAGGGGCATGCCACGGCCAAGGTCTCGAGTGCGACGACCGAATCGGGTGCCGCGGCCGAGGCGCAGCGGTCCGGCAAGAGCGCCAAGGCCGCCCGCACGCGTGAAGAGATCGAATTGGTCTTTGACAAGAACAAATCGGCCATCTACTCGCTCTACAGCCGGGCGCTCCGTGAAAATCCAGCCCTGCAGGGCAAGGTCGTGCTCGAGGTCACGATCGCGCCGACAGGCGAAGTGACCGAATGTCGCGTGATTTCCAGCGAATTGGGCGATCCCGAACTCGAGCGCAAGCTGGTCGCCCGCGTGAAGATGTTCCGGTTCGAGGACCGGGACGTGGCCACGATGACGACCACCAAGCCGATCGAGTTCTTCCCCGCCTGAGACCCGTTCTGAGTCCATAACCACCCGGCCTTTCCGCCGGCTGGGGGTCGCTTCCTAGCATTCACTTACCCGCAACTGGTTCGCGGGCGAGGAATGCCATGAGCGCCAACATCGTGACGACACTGCCCCTCGGCCCGCTCGACCCCGAGCGGACCGAGCTGCTGCTGCGTGTCGTCGAAGGGCTGGAGCCGTCCACGCTGCAGTGGCTGTCTGGTTTCGCCGCTGGCGTCGCACACGAGCGCGCGGCCGCCCGCCCGGGCGTATCGCTGCCGGCCGGCCCGGTCGTGGCGCCCGCAGCTCGAGCCGAACCCACCGCGCGGCTGACCATCGTCTACGGTTCGCAGACGGGCAACAGCAAGCGCATCGCGGAGCGACTCGGCCGCGCTGCCGAGGCCGTGGGTCTCGCTGCGCGCGTCTATGCCGCCGGCAACTACCCGGTGAAGGACCTGGCCAGGGAACGCATGCTGGTGCTGGTCGTCAGCACGCAGGGGGATGGCGACCCGCCGGACGACGCGCGTGGCCTGATCGAATTCCTGCAGTCGCGCCGTGCGCCGAAGCTCGAACAGCTGTCGTTCTCGGTGCTCGCGCTTGGCGATTCCAGCTACCCGAAGTTCTGCGAGACGGGCAAGCAGGTGGATGACCGCCTCCTCGCGCTTGGCGCCCGGCGGCTTCTCGACCGCGTCGACTGCGACGTCGACTACGACACACTGGCCAATGCGTGGCTCGATCGCGTCGTCACCGGCGCCCGCGACACGCTGGGCGGTGGTGCGCAGTCCGCGACCGTCACGCGCCTGCGCACGGCTCCTGTCGAACCTCAATACTCGCGCGAGCAGCCGTTCGCGGCCGAGGTGATCGAAAATCATGCGCTCACCGGCCGAGGCGCGACCAGGGAAGTCCGGCACCTCGAAATCAGCCTCGCGGGCTCCGGCCTGGCGTATGCGCCGGGCGATGCGCTCGGCGTGTGGCACGAAAACCCGCCGGCCGTCGTCGGCGAAGTACTGCAAGCGCTGCGCCTCGATGGCGAGCAGGCCGTCGAACTCGACGGCACCGCGAAGCCGCTGCGTGAATGGCTCACGACCGGGCGCGAACTCACGCGCCTGACGCGGCCGTTCCTCGCGCAGCAGTCCGAGCGTTCGCAAGACGCGCGGCTCGCCGACGTGCTGCTTCCCGGCCACGAAGTCGACCTGCGCCGCACGCTGAAGGACCTGCAGGTGGTCGACGTGCTGCAGCGTCACCCAGGCGAGTGGGATGCCACGTCGTTCGTGAAGGCGCTCCGCCCACTGGCGCCGCGGCTGTATTCGATCGCGTCCAGCCAGGAAGTGGTCGGCGAGGAAGCCCACCTCACCGTCGCGCTGGTGGATTACGAACTCGACCGCAAGCGCCGCATGGGCGCGGCCTCGGCGTTCCTCGCCAGCCTCCAGGGCGACCAGGCGAGAGCGCGGGTCTTCATCGAAGAGAACGAGCGCTTCCGCCTCCCGGCCGACACTTCGCGCGACGTGATCATGATCGGGCCCGGCACGGGCGTGGCCCCGTTCCGTGGTTTCGTGCAGCACCGCGAGGCGCAGGGCGCCACGGGGCGCAACTGGTTGTTCTTCGGGGCGCGTCACTTCCAGAGCGAGTTCCTGTACCAGGCGGAATGGCAGGACGCCGTGAAGCGCGGTGTGCTGAGCCGCTGTGACCTCGCGTTTTCGCGCGACCGCAGCATCGCCCGCGAGTACGTGCAGGACCGGCTGCGCCGCGTCGGCAGGGAGCTGTATGCATGGCTCGAGAACGGCGCATACCTCTACGTCTGCGGCGACGCAGAGCAGATGGCGCCCGACGTGAATGCGGCACTCATCGACATCGTTGCGGAGCACGGCAGCAAGAGTCGCGACGACGCGGGCGAATACGTGCGCCGGCTGGCGGATGACCGCCGCTACCTGCGCGACGTGTACTGAGCGGAGCGAGCATGACCGAGCAATCACCCGTCGAACGCATCAAGCGCAACAGCCACAACCTGCGCGGCACGCTGGCCGAGAGCCTCGAGGATCCACTGACCGGCGCGATCCGCGAGGACGACACCGTCCTGATCAAGTTCCACGGCAGCTACCAGCAGGACGATCGCGACCTCCGCGACGAGCGTCGGCGCCAGAAGCTCGAGCCCGCATACAGCTTCATGATCCGCACTCGATTGCCGGGCGGCGTCTGCACGCCCGCGCAGTGGCTGCAGCTCGACGAAATTGCACGCCGCTATGCGAACGGGACGCTGCGCATCACGACCCGTCAGGCCTTCCAGTTCCACGGCGTGATCAAGACTGAGCTCAAGGCGACCATGCAGGCGATCAACGCCTCGCTGCTGGACACCATCGCCGCCTGCGGCGACGTCAACCGCAACGTGATGGCGAGCGCGAACCCGGTCGAGACGCGCGCGCACCCGATCGTGCACGAATGGGCGAAGCAGCTGTCGGAGCACCTGCTGCCGAAGACGCGCGCCTATCACGAGATCTGGCTCGACGGTGAGAAGGTGTCGAGCACGGAAGATGAAATCGAGCCGCTCTACGGACCGACCTACCTGCCGCGCAAGTTCAAGGCCGCAATCGTCGTGCCGCCCGTCAATGACGTCGACATCCTGGCGCAGGACCTGGGCTTCATCGCGATCATCGAGAACGGCGAGCTGCAGGGTTTCAATCTGACCGTCGGTGGCGGCATGGGCGCCACGCACAATGATGCCGAGACACACCCGCGAATCGCGGACGTCGTCGGTTTCCTGCAACCCGAACAGTTGCTCGCCGTGGCGGAGGCGGTGCTCACCACGCAGCGCGATTTCGGCAACCGTGCGGTGCGCAAGCGCGCCCGCCTCAAGTACACGATCGAAGACCGCGGGCTCGAGTGGTTCGTTGCGGAGATCACGCGCCGGCAGGGTTTCGCGCTCGAGCCGGCCCGGCCGTTTGCATTCGAGACGACCGGCGACCGTTTCGGCTGGACCGAAGGGTTCGACGGCCGCTGGCACCTGACGCTGCGCATCGAAGCCGGTCGCGTCGCCGATACGGCCAAGGGACCCTGGCTCACGGGCCTGCGTGAGATCGCCAGGGTGCACCGCGGCGATTTCCGCCTGACGCCGAACCAGAACCTGACGATTGCGAACGTGGAGGCGAATGCACGTGCGTTCATCGACGCCCTGGTCGTCCGCTACGGCCTCGACCGTCACGCGCGGGCGACGCCCGTTGCGCTGAACGCGCTGGCGTGCGTCGCGCTGCCGACCTGCGCACTGGCGATGGCCGAGGCCGAACGCTATCTGCCGCGGCTCACACAACTGGTCGACGAACGTCTTGCCGCGAACGGGCTGGCCGGTGCGCCGCTGGTGCTGCGCATCACCGGCTGCCCGAACGGCTGCGCGCGACCCTATCTCGCGGAAGTCGCGCTCGTGGGCAAGGCCCCGGGGCGTTACAACCTGTTCTACGGCGGCGACGGCAAGGGTCAGCGCCTCAACGCGCTGCACCTGGAGAACGTCGATGAGCCCGCGATCGTCGCGGCACTGGACGCCGCGTTCGGGCGCTACGCCAAGGAGCGCACGGAGGGTGAGGGTTTCGGCGATTTCGCCTGGCGTGCGGGCCTGGTCGGGGCGCAGGCGGCATGAGCCGCGGAGGATTGGCAAGAATGCGAGCACTGGCGTGGGATCCGGGCCGGGCAATGCACGAGCCGGCCGTCATGGACGAGGTGAACGGCGACCTCGAGCGCATGAGCGCCGAGGAGCGCGTGCGATGGGCCGTGGCGAACCTGCCGGGCGAGCATGCGCTGTCGTCGAGCTTCGGGGCGCAGGCTGCCGTGTCGCTGCACATGGTGACGCGCGCGTTGCCGTCGCTCCCGGTCGTGCTGATCGATACGGGTTACCTGTTTCCCGCGACGTACCGTTTCATCGACGACCTCGTCGAACGGCTGGAACTCAACCTCCGGGTTTTCCAGCCGCGCGTTTCGCCGGCATGGCTCGAAGCCCGGCACGGCCGGCTGTGGGAGCAGGGGCTCGACGGTATCGACCGCTACAACGAAGTGCGCAAGACCGAGCCGATGCAGCGCGCGCTGTGCGAACTCGGCGTAAACACCTGGTTTGCCGGCCTGCGCCGCGACCAGGCCGGGACGCGCAGCCGCATCCGGCCGCTCGAATGGCGCGATGGCCGCTGGAAAGTGCACCCGATCTTCGACTGGACCGATCGCCAGGTCTTCGACTACCTGCGCCAGCATGAACTGCCGTACCACCCGCTCTGGCACGAAGGGTACGTTTCGATCGGCGACTGGCACACCACGCGCACGCTGGCCGAGGCGGGTGACGTCGAGGCAACGCGCTTCTTCGGCCTGAAGCGCGAATGCGGTATCCACGGCCTCGAAGGCTGACGTGCGCTATTTCCCGCTCTTCGCCGACCTGCACGACCGACGCGTCCTCGTCGTCGGCGGCGGTGCCGTGGCCGAGCGGAAAGTGCGGCTGCTGCTCGAGGCGGGTGCGCGGGTGCGGCTTGTTGCGCCCGAAGTCACGGCATGGCTGGGTGAGAGCGCATCAGTTGAAATCCACCGTGAGCGATTCGATCCACAGCACTTCGAAGGCGCTGTGCTCGCCATCGCAGCGACCGACGATCGTGCGGTGAACGAAGCGGTCGCGGCCGCTGGACGCGAACGCAACGTGCTCGTCAACGTCGTCGACGTGGCGGAGCTGTCCAGCTTCATCGTGCCGGCGATCGTCGACCGGTCGCCGCTGGTCATTGCGATTTCGACCGGCGGCGTCGCCCCGGTGCTGGCGCGCCTGGTGCGCGAGCGGCTCGAGTCACTGATCGACGGCTCGTTTGGCCAGCTGGCTGGTCTGCTGCAACGCTGGCGCGGGCGCATCAAGAAGGGCTTGCCCGACGTCGATGCGCGTCGCCGCTTCTACGAGACCGTCGTGCGTGGGCGGGTCTCGGCGCTGGTGCGCAACAACGATCTGCCGGGGGCTGAGCGCGAACTCGAACACACCCTGCAGCATGCCGATGCGCCACGGTGTGGCAGCGTCGTGCTGGTAGGCGCAGGCCCCGGCGATGCCGGGCTGTTGACGCTGAACGCACTGCGGGCCCTGCAGCAAGCCGACGTGATCCTGCACGACCGGCTGGTCGCCGACGAAGTGCTGAACCTCGCACGACGCGATGCGGACCGCATCTGCGTCGGCAAGATGGCCGGTGGTCACTCCGTCTCGCAGGGGCGCATCAACGAGCTGCTGCTGGAGCAGGCGCGGCTCGGCCGGCGTGTCGTGCGGTTGAAGGGCGGCGATCCGTTCATCTTCGGCCGCGGCGGTGAAGAGCTGGAATTTCTCGAACGGCATGGCATTCCGTTCGAGGTCGTGCCGGGCATCACGGCAGCCATTGCCTGTGGCGCTTATGCCGGAATCCCGCTCACGCATCGCGAGCATGCGCAGTCCGTGCGGTTCGTGACGGCGCACAGCGGCGACTCGATGGCAGGTCTCGATTGGGCCACGCTGGCCCGCGAACGGCAGACACTTGCGCTCTACATGGGCGTGGCGGGTCTCGGCACGATCCGCGACCAGCTGGTGCAGCACGGCCGGGCGCCATCGACGCCGGTGGCCATCGTCGAGAACGGCTCGCGCCCGAATCAGCGCGTGGTACTCGCGACCCTTGCTGAACTCGAGGATGCCGGGCGCGCTGCCGCCGTGAAGTCGCCTGCCCTCGTCATCGTTGGCGAAGTAGCCGCGCTGGCCGCAAGGCTGCACTGGTTCGGGTCGGCGCCCATTGCCTGGCGCGCACTTCGAGCCGTGGCCTGACGACAGCCCGCGGCGAAGGTCAGTCCGCCTGCCAGCTCACCTCCGCGAACACCGAACGCGGGCGTCCCGGAAAGTAACGGTAGTTGCCGAACGCAAAGTCGGCGCGGTCTGCATACGCGCGATCGAGCGCATTGTTGACGCGCAGGGCCAGCGACCACCGCGGCAGGAACTCCCAGCGGGCCCGCAGGTTCAGCAGTTCGTGGCCGGTGTAGCGGTGGGCATTGGCGGCGTCGAGGTAGTAATCGCCCACCACCAGCCACTCCGCTTCGGCCACCACGCCAGGTATCGGCGCATAGTTGAGCGCGGCGCGCAGCAGGTTGCGCGGAGCCGTGTCGATGTCGTTGCCGGCCGTGATCGTTTCGCCGCCTTCGATGGCGCGCGAAAATTCGTAGCGGTGCCGTGCGCAGGTGCCTCCGACCGTGGCCGCGAGCGAATCGAGCGCCTGCCACGTCAGCGAGTACTCGACACCCTCGTGCGACGTGCGGCCATTGCTGACGTTGAAGCCGCTGGAATCGCGCAGGATGACGTTGTCCTTGCGCATGTCGAAACCGGCGAGCTCGCCGCGCCAGTCGCCACCTGCGAACTTCAGGCCGATTTCATAAGCGTCCACCTGCTCGGAATCGAGCTCGGCGACCGACTGGTTGCGCTGCAACCGGTAGAGTTCGGTCATCTCCGGCGGACGGAACCCGCGCGATGCGTTGGCATACAGCATCAGGCCTGTGATCGCGTCCCAGCGCAGGCTGAACTTGGGTGCCGCATTGGTGAAGGAATCGCTGCGATCGGCCGGCCGGCTGTAGAGACAACCCGCCGGCAGGCACGGCACGCCGTTCTCGTCCGTGTTGCCGGCCAGCATGCGGTTGTCATACCGGTAGTCGACGTATTCGATGCGCACGCCCGCGCCCGCGTGCAGCGAGTCTGTCAGCGCGTAGTCGAGCTGGGCATAGGCGCCAGCCACGTTCGACGTCACGGTGTAGTCGTAGTGCAGGCCGACAGGACGGATCGCGTTGGCCGCGGGACTGCCGCCCGTCGTGGGGTTCTCCTGGTCTTCGACCAGGAACGAATCGGCCCACTCGAGGTCGAGACCGGTGATCAGGCCAACGCGACGCCCAAGGTCCCAGTCGAAGCTCGTCATCACGCCCGCACTCTCCTGGCCGTTGCGTTCGACCGGCTGGCCGAGCAGGAAGTGCTGCAGGAAGTCCATGCGCGAAGTGCGGAGGTACGGCCGCAGTTCCAGTTGCCCGGGCAGGGACGTCTGCGGCTGCACCAGTCCCGTGAGCCGCACGGCGTTGGCGTTGCGATAGGCCTCCGGGTTCAGGTTCTGCTGGCTCAGATCCGGGTCGCGGTAGGCGTTCTTGCCCAGGATGAATCCAGCCGTCTCCTGTTCGAGCTTCGTCGCCGCGAGATCGAACCGCGAGGGAATGCTGCCGCCCGCACCGGTCGTGAGCGTGGCGTTGAGCTTGCCCTCATCGAAACCGGACTCGTCACGCCAGCCGCCGTCGTGTGTATACAGCGCCTTGATGCCAAGACCAGTGGTCCCGCCCTGGTGCGAAGCGACCAGGCTGCCGCGCGCGTACTGGTCAGGACCGAAGCCGAGTCCCAGCTGCCAGCGCGGCAGTTCAGGCGGTGCGTCCTGCAGCACGTTGATCGTGCCGTGCACGGAATTCGAGCCATAGAGAGCCGTACCGGTGCCGCGCAGGATTTCGATTGCATCGGCCTGCTCGGTGTTGATCTCGAGCATCTCGTTGACGTTGCAGAAGCCCACGGGGCGAATCGGCACGCCGTTTTCCAGGAACAGGAACGCGCCGCACGAGCCCGCGCCAGTCAACACGGGTGAGCGGATCGCCGTGAGGCTCTCCTGGCCACTGCCACGCTGCACCATCACGCCCGGCACGCGGTTGAGCACCTCCGAACTGTGCGTGGCGCCAAGCAGGTCGATGGCGTCCCGGTCGACGCGACCGATGCTGAGCGGCGTTGCCAGCGTGGCCACGGGTTGCCGTTGCGCGGTCACGACGATTTCTTCGAGCGCGGGAGACGCTGCCCGCGCAGTTGCGGCCGCGGTGATGCCCGCGCCAGCGATGAGGCACGCCAGGCCGCGTGCCGTGTGAAGGTTCAGCAAAGTCATGGAAGTGGGATTCAGCAGTGGCGCGGGATGCAGTGTCGCCGGCCATTATCACCGACCGGGCGCGGGAGTGGAGTCGACGTTTGCTACCATCGCCGCACCTTCTGGAGCTGGCAATGCGAATCCCATTCGTGCCCCGCCGCTTGCGCGCCCACCGACTGCAATCTCCATCCCGTCTGGCGTGGTCGCGGCGCGCGCTGCTGGCCTGCGTCGGCATCGCCGGCATGGCACCTGGCCTGTCCGCGCAGGCGGTTGCGGCGGAGGGCAGCGTACAAGGCGCACCGGTACAGGTTGCAGCCGAGCCCGCGCGGCCCCGTATCGGGTTGGTGTTGAGCGGTGGCGGTGCACGCGGCGCCGCGCACGTCGGCGTGATCCGTAAGCTCGAGGAAATGCACATCCCGATCGATGCGATCGCCGGCACGAGCATGGGCGCCGTCGTGGGCGGGTTGTATGCCGCGGGGCTGAGTGGCGATGAAATCGAGCGCGTGTTCCGCGAACTCGACTGGCAGGAGATGATCCGTGACCGCGCACCGCGGCGCGAGCGTGCCTATCGCCGCAAGCAGGACGATCGCAACATCCTCGCGAAGGGTGCGCTTGGTGTGAACGCGAGCGATGGCGTCGTGCTGCCGCTGGGCCTGGTGCAGGGTCACAAGATCACGCAGGTGCTGCGTGATTCGACGGCCCGTGTCGCCGATGTGCAGGATTTCGACCGGCTGCCGACGCGTTTCCGCGCCCTCGCGACCGACCTCGAGACGGGCGAACCCGTGGTCATGGGCCAGGGCGACCTGGTGACCGTCCTGCGCGCGAGCATGTCGGCCCCGGGCGTCCTTGCGCCGGTCGAGATGAACGGCCGGCTGCTGGTGGATGGCGGCCTCGTCGACAACCTGCCGGTCGAACTCGCGCAGAGCATGGGCGTTGACCGACTCATCGTCGTCGACGTCAGTTTTCCGCTGGCGAAGCGGGACGGACTGGGTTCGGCTTTCGACATCACGAACCAGATGGTCGGCATCATGGTCCGGCGCGGCACGCTCGAATCGAAGCGGCACCTGCAACCGGGCGACGTGCTGATCGAACCCGACCTCGGCGCGATGACCGCGATCGAGTTCGGCCGCATGCCGCAGGTGATGGAGCAGGGGAGGATCGCGGCTCATGCGCAGGCCTCGGCACTCGCCGCGCTTGCCATTGCCCGCCGCTGACTACGAGCGCTACGTCGCGCAGCGGGCACGCACGACGGAGCCCGTCGTGCAGGTGGCGTTCGTGCGTCCAGGTGAGACGTCACAAGGCGAGGCGAAGCGGGTCGAGGCCGTCTTCGGCGACCTGGCCGGCCAGCCACTCGACCGTCCCGAATTGCAGCAACGCCTTGCCTCGCAGTATCGCCTCGACGATTTCGAATCGGTCGATTACCGCATCGTCCGCAACGATGCGGGCGCGCGCGGTCTGGAAATCGACCTGCGCCGCAAGTCCTGGGGCCCGACGTTCCTGCGGCTCGGCGTGGGCGTGGAAAATGATTTCGAAGGCGGCGCCACGGCAAATGCAGCGGCGCAGCTGCGCATGACGCGCCTCAATGCGCTCGATGCCGAATGGGTCATCGACGGCCAGATCGGCGAGGAGCCGACGCTGCGGACCGAGTTCTACCAGCCGCTGTCGCTGCGGCGGCCTTATTTCATCGCGCCAGCATTCCGTTACGAGCAGGTCACGCTGCAGATCGTCAGCGACGAAGGACAGCGGCTCGCGCGTTATCGCACTCGCGACACCGAGGTGTCGCTGGCAGTGGGCGCGGAGCTGTCGAACTGGGGCGAAGTACGGGTTGGCCTGCGGCGCGGCGATGGCAGCAGCCACGTGCTGGTCGGCGATCCCGGCCTGCCGACAGCCGAGTTCGACCTCGGCGGCGCGTTTGTGAACTTCGGTTACGACCGGCTCGACAGCGGTTATTTCCCGAAGCAGGGCCAGGCCTTCCGGGCGAGCTGGCTCGCAGACCGCGAATCGCTCGGCGCCACGCGCGATGCGGACATCGTCCGCGCATCGTGGCAACTGGCGCGAAGTCGCGGCCGCTACAGCCTGGTGTGGTCGATGGACGGCGGCTCGGCCCTCGACGACCAGGTCGTCTCGCCGCAAGAGCTCTTCACGCTCGGCGGACTGTTCGACATCTCCGGGCTCGCGTCCGACGCCAGGGTGGGCACCCAGTACGGCATCGCGCGCGCCATCCTGTACCGCCGTATCAGCCGGGGAGGCACGGGCTTCTTCGAGTTCCCGGCCTACGTCGGCTTCTCGGTGGAAGCCGGCAATGTGTGGGCGACCCGCGACGACGTCGACTTCGGCAACCTCGAAACGGGCGGCAGCCTGTTCCTCGGCGCCGAGAGCCCGTTCGGCCCGGTCTACCTGGCTGCGGGCCTCGCGAGTGGCGGAGAACGGGCCTTTTACCTCTACCTCGGCAAGACGTTCTGAGCCACCCGGCAGGGCGCGTCCGGAAAGGCTAAAATGCAGGCCTTCCCGGAGAGCCCCCATGGCCATCGCCAACGAACAGAACCTGCGGCAGCCGCTGCCTGCGTCACGTCCCTATGGACTGCGCGTCCGCGCGCGCCGCAATGACCCGTTCCGTCACCTCGTGGGCGATGACTGGCAGGCGGAACACTGGTTCGCGAGCCGCGCCGAGCGCGATGCCGCGCTGGTGCGGATGAGTGGCCGCTATGTCTATTTCCGTCCGGGTGACAAACCCACGCTCGATTTCGAGAAAGTCGACCCCTGAACATCGTCCCAGGGCCGTCGCGGCCGCTCAGTGCCCGCGGTCGCCGGCCCCTTCGCGGTCGGACCAGCCCAGCAATCCCCGCGTTACCCACCGATAGGCAGGTTTGCCCGTGCGCATCCAGAGCGCGGCCGGCCAGGAGCGGCGCGCGAGGATGGCGCGTTGCCGTGCCGTGAGTCGCTCCGGGCAATACGTGCGCTTGTGCTTCAACAGGTGCCGCAAGTCGTCGTAGGCGAGTACGCGGAAGCGCCAGCCGCGATAGCGCGGGCGCATCGCGAGCTGAAAATCCACGACGGCCGGCGAGCCGTCGGGTGCGACGAGCCAGTTGGGCTCCTTGGCCAGGTCGTTGTGCACGACACCTGCCGCGTGCAGGCGCCGGATCAGGCGCAGCGCCTCGCGGTAATACCTGGGGTCGCGTGGCTGGCTTCGCTGCATCGGCTGGCCGTCGAGCCATGTGCGCCGCAGGCGGTGGCCGTCCCACTGCAGCAGTCGCGGAATGCCCGGTACCTGCTGCAGCGCCGCGAGTGCGCGCGCTTCGCGGGTTGCGAGTCGTCGCGCCGCGAGCCGCAGCCACCAGCGCGCGTCGCGGGTGTCGCGCTCGATGCAGGCAGAGCCCGGCTGGGAGCCCTGCGCAGGCACGTCGATACGACAGACGGAACCCAACAGGTCACGCTTGAGCACGGTGCGCGACGTGGGATCGCTCACGGCAAGCGCCACCATGGGGTGATGGCTCCAGCGTGTTGCAGCAGGTGCGCGGCTTGCACCAGCGCCAGTGCCAGCAGCAGGCTGCCGGCGTCGAGCACGGCTTTCCAGACCACGCGCGGCTGGATCTCCAGCAACTCCGGAACCGAATAGCGTGACCAGTCCGGAATCAGCGCCGGAACCTGTTCCCGATAGCGACGCGCTGCTGCGCCATGCGTACTCTCGAGCAGCGCGTCCTCGGCCCTCATGGCCCCGGCGTGCAGCAGGGCAGCGATGCCCACCAGCGCCAGCAGCAGCACGACGCTGCGCGTGGCGAGGCCGAGGCCGATCATGCCGATCAACGACAGCAGGTAGAGCGGGTGCCGGCACGCGGCGTACGGTCCGACCTGGACCAGCGCCGCGTCCTTGCGGCCGGCGATGAACAGCGAGGTCCAGAAGCGGCCCAGGGCCGCGACAGCGACCAGCACGAACCCCAGGAACCCCACCAGGCCGTTTGCGAATCCCGTAAACGTCGGGCGCTCGGTCAGGGCGACCATTACGATGCAGACGATGACGGCGATTGCCATCAGGCGCACGCGCGGTGTGCTGCGGGAGCTGTTCACGGGGTCGGGCCGCACGGTGTCATGCAGGCATTCTAGCCGCCGGTTAAAGTACGCGGATGAACTGGCTCGGTCTCTATTTCAGCTCGCTGCTGGCGGCGTTGCTCGCGATCCTGCCGATCGTGAACCCGTTCGGCGCCGTTCCGCTCGTAATGTCCGCCTCCGGGCACCTGCCCGAGCAGGAGCGCCTGCGCCAGATTCGCCGCGCCTGCGTCTATACCTTCTTCCTGATGTCGGGCTTCCTCGTGGCGGGCGGCCTGATCATGAACTTCTTCGGCATCTCGCTGCCCGGCATGCGTATCGCCGGCGGCTTGATCGTCGCGTTCCTGGGTTTCCAGATGCTGTTCCCGAACCCGATTTCGGACAAGGAAGCGATGACCAAGGCGGCCGGCGAGAGCTACGACATCGCCTTCACTCCGCTCGCCATGCCGGGCCTGAGCGGTCCTGGAACGTTTGCCGTCGTGATGAGTCTTTCGTCGCAGGCCGCGGCCAGGAAAGGCTACCTGAGCATCGTCGATTTCATGGGCGTGCTCACGGCGATCTTCCTGACGGCGCTGCTCAGCTGGTTCGTGCTGCGCGGTGCCGAGCGCGTCAACCGGCTGCTCGGCGCCACGGGCATGGTCGCGCTGACGCGGCTGACCGGTTTCCTGATGATCTCGATCGGTGTGCAGTTCCTGATCAACGGCACGACCATGATCCTGCAGGATCCTGCGTTCTGGTCGGGTCTGGCCGAAGCGCTGCGTGCCGTCAAGGAGGGCTGACGATGTTTGCAACCCGCAAGAAGAAGCTCGACCTGCCGACGACCGACGAGGCGCTGCCAGGTCGTACGCAGCCACTGTCCGTGCCTGCGAGCCACTTCGTGAACGGCAATCGGCTCGAGGCGCCGTTTCCTCCGGGCATGCAACTCGCGCTGTTCGGGCTCGGCTGTTTCTGGGGCGCCGAACGCCGATTCTGGACCACACCCGGCGTGCACAGCACGCAGGTCGGTTACACGGGTGGCATCACCCCGCATCCCACGTACGAGGAAGTCTGCACCGGCTACACGGGGCACAACGAAGTGGTGCGCGTGGTGTTCGACCCGCGGGAAATTTCGTACCAAGAACTGCTGCGCGTGTTCTGGGAATCGCACGACCCGACGCAGGGCATGCGCCAGGGCAACGACATCGGCACCCAGTATCGTTCCGGCATCTACGTCTATGACGACGTGCAGCGCGCTGCCGCAGAGAGCAGCGCCGCAGCGTATGGCGCGAAGCTGCAGGCGGCGGGCTATCCCGCGATCACGACCGAGATTCTCGACGTGCCGGAGTTCTACTTCGCCGAGGACTACCACCAGCAGTACCTGGCGAAGAATCCGAGTGGGTACTGCGGGATCGGCGGGTGCGGGATTGCCTATGGTCCCAACGAGTCATCCGCCAAACGTTAAGTTAAGTCGCGAGTGGTCCGATCGGACACGTGTTTGACGCCGTCGTCCGGCCCGTGCATCAATGGCTGCAGAAATACAAAGAACTGCAGGGGACCGCAGTCATGATGTCTTCACGACCTTTGGGTTTGCGCGTATCGGCGTGTCTGCTGGCATTGCTGGTCGCGGCCGGCGTTGCAGACGCGGCACCAGCAGCCAGGATCACCGTTGGCACGCTGGAACTGAACTACTGCAATGCGGCTTACGGCGGCTACTGCGGTTCGATCAAGCGCAAGCTCGATCCGGGTGGCGCAGTGAGCGGCACCATCACCATCGGCTTCGAGTACTACCCGCGGCGCGATCAGACCCTACCCAGCCTCGGCGTGATCCTGCCACAGGAAGGCGGTCCGGGTTATTCCTCGACCGGAACACGTGATGCTTACATCAACATCTTCAATTCCCTGCGCAACCGCCGCGACATCCTGATCGTCGACAAGCGTGGTACGGGCACCTCCGCTGCCATCGATTGCCCGGGAGTGCAGCAGGGTGATCCCAGCGATCCCGTGGCGATTGCAGCCTGCGGCCAGCAGCTTGGAATGAAGGCCGCGCTCTACCGCACGGAGCTTGCCGTGGCCGACATCGTCGGCGTGATGGATGCGTTGCAGATTTCCAAGGTCGACTTCTATGGCGACAGCTATGGGACATACGTCGGGCAGACCTTCGCGGCCCGCCATGGCGGACGGCTGCGCAGCATCATCCTCGACAGCGCCTACCCGGTACGCCCCCCGGATATCTGGTTCCCGACCGACTGGGCTCGCGGACGCGACGGGCTGGATCGCGTATGCGAACGCTCGCCGTCATGCCAGGCGCTCGGCGGCAAGTCGACGTGGCGCATGCAGTCGCTGTTGAATTACCTGCGCCAGCACCCGATCAGCGGCACGGCGCCCGACTCCGACGGCATGCCGCTGGCCACGACAGTCGACGTGTCGCAGCTTTTCCTGCTGATGACGAACCTCGGTAACTCACCGGTCAGCTACCGCGATCTCGACGCTGCCGCGCGCGCCTGGCTCGAATCGAACGACGCGCTGCCGCTGCTGCGGCTCTCTGCCGAATACGACACGCCGTTCGTCACCGACGCGGTCGACTTCAGTTACGGGCAATACCAGGACCTGGTCTGCCAGGAGTATCCGCTGCACTACGACCTTGCCGCGACGCCCGCGCAACGGCGCGTACAGTACGGCAACGCGATCGAAGCTGCGCGACAGAACCGGCCGGATCTCTTTGCGCCGTTCACGCTCGACGAGGCGCTGGATTCGAATGCGAATTTCACGCCGCTCGCGACGTGCCTCGACTGGCCGACGCCGCTGCCGGCGTATCCGCAAGGAGATGCGTTGCCGGCGAACCCGGTGTTCCCTGCGGTCCCGACACTCGTGCTGTCGGGTGACCTCGACTCAGTGACGTCAGTCGAGGACGCCGAGCAGGTGGCGGAGCTTTTCCCGAACGCCGTGCATCTCGTGGTGCCGAATCTGACGCACGTCACGGCGTGGTACTACATCGATTCCGGCATCCTGCCGGACGGCGGCGACACGACGCATTGCGTGCAGAGACGTGGTGCGGCGATTCGTATCGCAGTTGTCGACCGGTGACACGAGCTGTATCCCGAAAGTGCGGCCGATCCGCACCGTGCCGCGCTTCGAGCGATCGGTCGCAGCGCTGAAACCCGCCGAGGCGACCAGTGGCAACGTTGCAAATGCGGGCAAACTGCGGCTCGCGAGCGGTGCGCTCGAGACCGTTGGTGACGTCTTCTCGCGGTTCCTGATTACCTACGGCAGTGGCAGCGGATTGCGCGGCGGCAAGTACACGTACGGGCGCAACGGTTCGAAGTACGTATTCCAGCTGAACCGCGTGAAATGGACGAACGACCTCGAGGTCAGCGGCACGATGCAGTGGTATCTGGCGTCAGGGAATGTCACGGCGAGCGTGACGCTGCGGCAGGGCGGGAAGAGCATCGGCAACCTCAGCATCGCGTGGAACGACCTCAAGAGCAACGCGATCGCGACGCTCACCGGGACGATCAGCGGCGATGCCGTGCGGGCGAAACGCATTGCGCCTTGAAGCAGGGCCACAGCGAGCGAGACAGCGAGCAACACTGAACCGGCGGGCCGCTGTATTGGCCGGTCTATTGCGAGACCGGCGGCGCGTTCGCGGGCGTCGTCGATTCCGCCACGGCTTTGAGTTGCGCGAGGCCTTTCTCGTAGTCGGGCCCGACCATGCGGTCGAGTGCCAGGCCGAAGTAACGGCCGAGCAGGCTGCCGGAAAAGTCGGTGTCGAGCGTCCAGGTGACGCGGGTGCCCGTGCCTTCCGGCACCAGGCTGATCGTCGACGTGGTCGGGTTGTCCATGCCGAAGTCGAGCTTGTTCGTGACGCGTCGTCCCGGTTCGACGTCGATCACTTCCTGGCTGCCGCTGCCGACGTCTGGGTTGGCGCTGGCCCATTCCATGCGGGCGCCGACGCCGGTCTCGGGTCCGCTGTAGGTGTACTTCGTGGCCGGGTCGAGCCGCGCCCACGGCGACCATTCATTGAAGCGCTTGAAGCCGTCGACCAGGCCATAGACCGTGGCGGGGCTGGCGGTGGTCGTCATCGAGCGTTCGACGTGCGCGGATTGCGGCAGGAACACGCCCGTCACCAAGAACAGCGCCACCAGCCCGAGCAGGATAAAGAACAGCCCCCGCAGGATTTTCATCGCGCGTTCCCCCGGTTCGAAGCCCAGCTTGTCGCCGAACTGCGCTACTGCCTGTTCGAAGCTCAACCGTCAGGCGGCGGCGCACCCGGACTCGGATCTTCCAGCGGATAGGTCCGGGCCGGTTCGGGCTCGGCCGTGACGGGCGGCGCCGGGCTGACGGCGGGTTCGGCCGGCACGGACTTCGAGGCCGGAGCATTCGTCGCGCGCGTCAGCGCTGCCGTGAATTCCTGCGCGGCCGGCGGAACGTTCGTGACCCTGCCTTCCAGGATCTGCGACGCGAGCACGCCCGAAATCCCGTACGCCGATTCGTTGGCGCGCCTGTCTATCGCAATGACGGTGCCGTCGAGCGCGACGCCGACAAAGAGGCCCGAGTTGCGTGAGTAGGACAGCACCTGCGCGCTGAACGTGGCGTCCGTCGCCGCAGCAGACGAGCGGCCGAGCGGTCCGGCGGCGACGCTGGCATCGGCGCCGAGCGTCACTTTGCCGCCGGCGATGCCTTCGACGCTCTCCCGGGACATCAGCACCAGGACGACATCCGTCGACTGCACGCCGAACTGAAAGCCGAAGTTCACGCCACCGAGGGTCACGAACGTCGGGAGGCTCCACGTGCCATCGGGGTTGCGGACGGCCATGACACCCTTGCCGCCGCGTCCACCGATGGTCAGGGCAGCCTTGACCACGTTCGGTACGACCACGACGCCGTAGGCGCGTTCGAGCAGCCAGCCGGGGATGCTCTGCTCGGTAAGGTCGACGAAGGATTCGAAGACCCGCTGCGAATTCTGCAGCCTCTGATCCGTCCTGGAGTCTGCCTGCGCCTGCACGGGCAGGACGAGGGCGACGGCCAGCAACAGCGACAGGCACGTGGCGACAATTCTCTTCATGGCGATTTGGGTCATGTGCAAGGTGATTATTCCCGTGACTTTAACAGAATGCGCCCGTGGAGCGTCTGTGCGGGTGGGCGCGGCCGTGCGCGGCAGGATAAGCTTGGCCCGGGGCCGCTCTGCGCCGGACAAGTTTGAAAATGCCTCGCTCATCGCCGGGCCTCACCCGGGTTTTCCTGCCCGCGACCCTCATGGCGTGCGCTTCGCTTGCAGGTTACGACGTTGGTCGCGCTGCGCCGGCAGAAGTTCCCGTCGCAGCCGTGCCCGACGTCATCGCGACGGACCGGGAATTCGCGCAGGCGGCGCTCGAGTCCGGGATGCGCGTGGCCTACGACCAGTACCTCGCCGTCGACGCGGTGTTGTTCCGACCCTTGCCCGTGCGTGCCCGGGACTGGCTGGACACGCACGAGCCGGCGACCGGCCGGCTGGAGTGGGCTCCAGCGCTGGCAGAAGCGGCCTGCGATTCGAGTCTCGCCGTGACCTTGGGCAACTGGAGCTACACCGCGAAGGACAGCCTGGTCGCGGACACCGGCCAGTACCTCACGGCCTGGCGTCTCTCTGCTGGGGGCGAGTGGCGAATCGTGCTCGACCAGTCGATCAACCTGCCAGCGATGCCTGCAGCGGCCTTGCCCGCAGGTGCTGCCTGCGACGACACGTCGTCATCGCTCGAGAAACTGCTGGCGGCCGAGCGCAAGCTGAATTCCGGGCTGCGCAACCTGCGCGTCTCCGAGACATCGGACATCGAGATCAAGGCGTTGACGGTCGGTACCGTCGCCGGCTCCGAGCGTGCTGACCTCGCGGTGACCCACGGCGAACTGGTCGACAAGCGCGCGGCGCGCGGGAGTGAGCCGCAGGTGCGCGCCGTCTATGTGCGCGTGTGGCAGCGTGATGGCCGGTCGTGGCGGGTGCGGCACGATTTCCTCACGCCCGTGACGCCCTGAAGATGGAAGCAGTGCGACATCGAAAGGGCGAACTGATCCAGGGTGGACTCGGTGACAAGTCGGTTGACATCGGCTCGTTCGAGCCAACGGTGTGCCGCAGTCAGGCCGCGCCGCTGGCGCGCAATTCCTCGATCGCCGCCGGGTCGTAACCGAGTTCGCGCAACACGGCCTCGGTGTGCTCACCGAGTTGCGGCGCACGCCGGCTCGGCAGCCGCTCGCCGTCCAGCTTGATGGGATTCGCGAGCACGCGGTAACCGTCCTGCGCCGGGTGCGGCAGGTCCTTCACCATCCCGATGGTCCGGAGGTACGGATTGTCGAGCGCATGCGGCAGGTCGTAGACCGGAGCGACTGGCAGCACGCCTTGCAGTTTTCCAAGCCACTCCGCCGTCGTCGCGGTCGCGAGCACGTCGTCGAGCACCGCCGTCAACGCGTCCCGGTGCGCGCGCCTGGCTTCGACCGTCGCGTAATCCGCGTGTGCGAGGAGATCCGGCCGCTGCAGTGCCCGCACGAGTTCGACCCAGAATTTCTGCGTCATGCACATGATGAAGATCCAGCCGTCGCTCGTGCGCTGCAGTTGCACCGGCACGGTCGAGGGATGCGCGCTGCGCGGCAGGCGCTCGGTGCGGTAGCCGGAGTTCAGGTACCACGCCCCCGGATAGGTGAGCTGGTGCAGCGCGACGTCGAACAGCGAGACGTCGATGTCGTGGCCGCGGCCGCCTTTCAGCACGCCGAACAACGACGACAGGATTGCCACCGCCGTCGTGATGCCGGTCATGTAGTCGACGATCGAGAGCCCCATGCGCGCGGGCGGCGAACCCGGCTCGCCGCTCAGGTGCAGGTAACCCGCTTCGGCCTGCATCAGGTAGTCGTACCCGGGCCAGCCCTTGCGCTCGTTGTCACGCCCGTAGGCCGAGAGGTGCGCGCAGAGCACGCGCGGATGGATCGGGCCGAGTGTCGCGTAGTCGAGGCCGAGTTTCCCCGGCTGGTCGCCGCGCAGGTTGTTCAGCACGACGTCCGCCGTACGCACGAGCCGGTGGAACGCCTCGCGCCCGGCAGCGTGCTTCAGGTTCAGCGTCACGCTCTTCTTGTTGAGGTTGAACGCCTGGAAGAACTGGCTGTCGTGCTCGCCCAGGAAGAACGGGCCCATCGCGCGCGTGGCATCGCCACCCTGGTCGCGGTTCTCGATCTTGATGACCTCCGCGCCAAGGTCGGCGAGGTACATCGAGCCGAACGGCCCCGCACCGAAGTTCTCGAACGTCAGGATACGAAGGCCGGTCAGGGGCAGCGCTGGCAGCATCGGGCGTGTGTCAGAGGTCGAGCGCGAAGTAGCGGTCGCAGGCGAAATGCCCCGTGGCGCCGAGCGGGCCGCACAGCGGCTGGAAACCTGCGGCGGCGTACAGGTGCTGCGCGGCATCCATGCCGGTGAGCGTCTCGAGGTAGCAGCGTCGGTAGCCGAGCCGGCGTGCGGTATCGATGCAGTGCTGCAGCATGCGCCGGCCCTGGCCGTGCCCGCGCGCGTCGCCGAGGAAATACATCTTGCGCAGCTCGCACACGTCGGGGTCGCCACCCGCGAGTGGCGCGATGCCGCCACCACCGACGACGCTGCCGTCGCGCACGAGGACGAAGAACGCCGCGCGCGGAGCCGGGTAGGCGACGCTCAGGTGATCGACCTCGGGGTCGTTGATTGCAAAGCCCGGTCCAGACGCACCGAACTCGGGCATCACCGTACGAATGACCTGCGCCATCGCCGCGTCGTCGGCGGCGGCTGATCGGTCGGAGCACGAATGTCGGTTGGGGTGTTCAAGCGGCGCTGAGTTTAGCACCGCGGACCCGCGCGCCCTACCCTCTCCCGCCGCAGCGGGAAAGGGAGGGGAGTGCAAGGTCAGAACCGGTAGTTCAGCTCGACGCCGTACGAGCTGCCGGGCGCGTTGTGGACGAACGAGCCACCGAACTCCGGTGCCGGGATGATCTCCGCGAGGTAGTCCTCGTCGCCGACGTTGCGGCCCCAGGCGGTCACGCCCCACTGCTCGGCCTGCAGCGTGAGGCGGGCATTGAACACCGCGTACGGGTCGCGCACCTGCTTCGAGAACTCGCCCTGGCCGAAGCCGAAGTAGCCGAACAGGTTCGGCAGGCGCTGCTCCTGCACCGGGTGGAACCAGGTTTCGCCGACGAAGGAGCCGTCGACGCGCGCGATCAGCGACAGCGAATCGGTGAGCGGGAACGTGCCTTCGGCGCCGATGTTGCCCGTGTACTCCGGTGCGTACGGCACTTCGCCGCCCTCGGTGTACGGACGGCCGCTGTACTTGTCGATTTCGCCGTCGGTGAAGCCGTAACCCGCGAACACCGTGAACATGTCGTTGATCTGCCAGCGGGCGTCGATCTCGGCGCCCTTGATCGTGACCTCGTCGATGTTGGTCACGGCGCGCAGCAGGCCGAACGGGCCGGCGAAGAAGTTGAAGAACTGCATGTCTTCGACCTGCGTGTAGAACAACGCCGCGTTCACGCTGACCGAGCGATCCAGGAAGTAGGACTTGAAGCCGAGTTCGGCGGCCTTCGAGACTTCCTGCTTGAAGGTGTCGTTGACGTCGGTGAGGTTGAGCACGGACGACGCGTCACAGGCCGGCGCGTAGACGGGGCCGTTCGGTCCTGTGGTGTTGTCTCCCAGGCACAGCGGCGTGCTGCCTGCCAGGCCGTAGAACGTGTCGACGGTGGCCGCGCTGCCCGACGAGTTGAAGCCGCCGCTGCGGAACCCGTAGCCGTAGGAGGCGAACAGCGCGAAGTCGTCGGTGAGCTTCCAGTTGGCCGAGATCTTCGGCTGCAGCTGGTCGAAGGTCTCGCTGCGGTTCGGGATGCCGCTGACGTCGCGTAGGTCGGATTCACCGTGTAGGCCGGGTTGATGTACGGGCGTTGTTCCGAATTTAGATAACGCGAAGCCCGGCGTCTGCGCCCGGCAGGACGTGGTGTCCGTGCCCGTGCAGACCGGCACGTTGTTGCTGACTTCGCGGTCTTCGCTGTCGTAGCGCAGGGCGAGGGCCAGTTCGAGGTTGTCCATCACGTCGTAGGCGATCTGGCCGAACACCGCGTAGACCTTGCTGCTGAAGTCGTCGTCGTACAGCAGGTCGGTCGGGTTGGGGCCGCTGGTCGGCACGAACGGACGCGCCTGGAAGCCCTGTGCGAGGTCCGAACCCTGCGACACGACCACGTGACGGTCGATGTCGGCGAAATACGCGCCCGCCACCCAGCGCAGCGGCTGGTCGCCAGGGGAGGTCAGGCGGACTTCGAGGCTGAGTCCTCCTGGTCGCGCTGCTGGTACTGGTAGCCGCCGCAGGTGGACGGGCCGTACGGCGGCAGGAAGCCGGCCGCGCCGCCGCCCGCTGGCGTGAACCAGATGCTTGACGGGATGCCGAAGAACGGTGCTTCGTAGCCCGGGTCCGCAGGTTCGCGTCGTTCGATGCCTGGCAGGTGGCGTCGAGCGCGATACGAGCAGGAACGCGTCGCTGGTGCCGTCCGTCAGGAAGTAGTTGGTCTGGTCGTTGTAGGCCAGGTAGCTGGTCAGCGTGCCGATGCCGACGTCCCAGTCGCCCTTGATCGAGAAGTTGATGTTCTCCTGCTCGTTCTGCGGGTCGACGTTGTTGATGTAGCGGAAGTTGTGCTTGTTCGCATCCTCGTAGAACGCCGGGCCGACGAACGGCGCCACGTCGGCGAGCGCGATCGACGCGTTGAAGTTGATGGCGCCCGAGTCGAGCTGCGAATACTTGGCCTTGACGTCGATGTCGCCGCCAAAGGCTTCGAACAGCAGGCGGCCGGAGACGCCGGTTTCCTCGAAGCGATCGACGCAATCGTCACAGTTGTTCTTCAGATTGTTCCACTGGCCGTCGGTCTTGCGCGTGTATGCGGAGATCGAGCCCTTGACGCCGTCCGTGAGCCCGCCGCCCAGGTAGATGCTGCCGTTGTAGCTGTTGTCGGAGCCGTAGCCCGCCTTGATATCGGCCTCGAACTCGTTCGCCCGGCTTGCGCGTCGTCAGGATCAGCGCGCCGGCCAGCGCATTGCGGCCATAGAGCGCACCTTGCGGGCCTTTCAGCACTTCGATCTGGGTGACGCCTGAAAGCTCCTGGTTCAGTGCCTGCGGGTTGGTCTGCAGCACGCCGTCGATGACGAGCGCGAAGTTGGTCTCGGAATCGCGGCCCGTGTTGATGCCACGGATGTTCAGCTGCATGTCGCCGGCTTCCGCCGTCTGCACGGCCGACACGCCGGTCGTCAGTGCGACGAAGTCCTGCGGGCGCTGGATGCCGGCACTCCTGATCTCGGCGGCCGTGAAGGCAGTGATCGAGACGGGCACGTCCTCGATGCGCTCCTCGCGCTGTCGCGCGGTCACCACGATTTCCTCGAGCTGGCCGGTCTCCGCAGCCTGCAACACAGGCGGTACCGCGAGCAACGAGGCGCCGTGCGCGGCGGCCAGGGCGAACAATCGAGTCTTGCCATGCTTCATGTGATGTCCCCGTGCTGAAAGGTCCGATGGGCCCTGCCGGGCCGGCTCCCCAGGCTCGTCGCGAACATACCATCCGGTCCGGCGAAGTTGCAATATAAGTAAGACAATAGGACAAGCGGCTTGGCGCCGCACCGCAACGGCTAATGTTGTCCCGTAGCAACAGTGCGCCTGGTGCCGGCTCTGCTAGCATTCGCGGGGTCGTTCTTTCCCGTTTCAACACACCGCCCGCCGCGCTCCGGACCTCACTCAAGTATTCCTGCCCCCGCGGCCATGGCACGCAAAGACATTTCGTTCACGGCAAAGGATGCGGCGCTCCGCGAGGACGTCCACACGCTCGGCGCTCTCGTCGGCGAAGTCTTGCGGGACCAGGGCGGCGACGCCTTCTTCGAGGAAGTGGAAGGCGACCGGCAGGTGGCGATCCGCCGCCGCGACGGCGACCCGGAAGCCGCCGTGCAGCTGGTCGTGCGGGCCGAGGGCCGGTCGCCGGAGCAGGCCGCCGAACTGATCCGGGCGTTCGGCACCTGGTTCCAGATGGTCAACATGGCCGAGAAGGTGCACCGTGTGCGCCGGCGGCGGCAGTACCTCAACGACAGCAGTACCTACCAGCCCGGCGGCCTCGCCGAATGCTTCCAGAAGCTGCGCGCGCTCGGCTACAGCCTGTCGCAGGTGGTCGAACTGCTCGGGCACCTGAGCATCGAGCCGGTGTTTACGGCCCACCCCACGGAATCGACGCGCCGCACGTTGCTGCGCCAGCAGCAACGCATCGCGCGCCTGCTCATGACGCGGCTCGATCCGTCGCTGACACCGGTCGAGCGCCGCACGACGCTCGAGCGCGTGCGTGGCGAACTCACGACCGGCTGGCAGACCGCCGACAATTCGCGCGAGAAGCTCACGATCGCGGACGAGCGCGAGCACGTGCTGTTCTTCCTGGTCGAGATCGTCTACGAGGTCATTCCGGTCTTCTACGAGGAGATCGAGGAATCGCTGGTGCTGATCTTCGGTGACGAGGCGCGGCAGGCCAAGGTCCCGGAGTTGCTGCATTTCGGCTCGTGGGTCGGCGGCGACATGGACGGGTTGCCGGACGTGCACGCCAAGACCATCCGCGAGAGCTGTGCCCGTCATCACGCGCTGATCGTCAACCGCTACTTCCTCGAGGCGCAGCGTCTCGCCGAAAAGCTGAGCCAGAGCGAGCGGCGCACGCCCGACATCCCGCAGCCCTTGCGTGACAGGATCGAACACTACAAATCGGTGGTGCCGGCCGCGCGCGCGAGCGCACCGTCGGGCCACGACGAGATGCCGTACCGCGTGCTGCTCGGCCAGATCGCGGAAAGGTTGCGTGCCACGTACGACCACCGCTCGGGCCAGTACGAGCGGATCGAGCAGCTGATCGACGACCTGCAGATCATCGTGAACAGCCTCGAGGCCAATCGTGGCCGCCACGCCGGGCTGTTCCTCATCCGCCGCTTCCTGCGCCGGGTGCGAACGTTCGGGCTGCATCTCGCGACACTCGACGTGCGCCAGAATGCCGAGGTGCACCGGCAGATCGTCGGTCGAGCCCTCGCGGAGCCTGGTTGGGATACGCGCCCGGCCGCGGCGCGCGTGGAACGGCTGCGGGACGCACTGGCCCGCGACGAATCGCCGCCCGAAGTGCTCGAGGCCGCCGGCAAGCGCGCGCTCTGGGTATTCGAGGCGATGGACTATTGCCGGCACCGGTACGGCCAGGCCGCGGTCGGCTCGTACGTCGTCAGCATGGCGCGCGACATCGATGACGTGCTCTCCGTGCTGCTGCTCGCCCGTTGGGCGGGCCTGGTCGACAGCGGCAGCGGCCAGGTCTCCCTCGACGTCGCGCCGCTGTTCGAATCGGTGGCCGCGCTCGATGCGGCGGGTCCGACGCTCACGCAGCTGCTCGCCGACCCGATCTATCGCGACCACCTGGCCGCGCGCGGCAACCGGCAGGTCGTGATGATCGGCTACGCCGACAGCAACAAGGAATCGGGCATCGCCTCGTCGCGCTGGCTGTTGCGCCGGGCGCAGGAGGCCATGCTCGCCGCCTGCGCCGAGGCCGGCGTGCGCCTGCTGGTGTTCCATGGCCGCGGCGGGGGGATCAGTCGCGGCGGCAGCCGGACCGAGGCCGTCGTGAGCAGCCTGCCCACGGCCGTCGCGGGCGGACAGCTGCGCGTCACGGAACAAGGCGAAACCATCAACGACCGCTACGGCCTGCAGCCGATCACGCTGCGCACGTTCGAGCAGGGCCTCAATACCCTCGCGCTGGCCGTCGCGGGCGAGCGACGCGAGACGGTCAAGCCGGGCTGGCCGGACGCGGTGCAACTGCTCTCGGACGCGAGCCGGGCGCGTTACCGTGGATTCGTGCACGACGACCCGGGCTTCTTCGAGTTCTTCCAGGCGGTCACGCCCGTCGACGTGATCGAGCGCATGCAGATCGGCTCGCGGCCCCTGGTGCGGGGCAGTGGCAGCGGCGTGGACACGATCCGCGCGGTGCCGTGGATGTTCGCGTGGTCCCAGAGCCGGCACATGCTGCCCGGCTGGTTCGGCGCCGGCACGGGCCTGGCGGCGGTCATCGACGCCCATGGCGAAGCGCTGGTCGGCGAGATGTACCGGGACTGGCCGTTTTTTGAGGGGCTGGTGGACGACGTCGAGATGCGACTCGCCCGCGCCGACATGGACATCGCCTGGCATTACGAGCGCTTGTATCCGGGCGACGCGGAGCGGTATTCCACGACGATCCGGCAGGAGTACGAACTGACGCGCCGCCTGGTCCTGCAGCTCAAGGGCTGCGCGCGGCTGCTCGACGCCGAGCCCACGCTGCAGCGATCGATCTGGCTGCGCAACCCGTACGTCGATCCAATCCACCTGATGCAGGTCCAGTTGCTGCGTCGCTGGCGCGAAGCAGGCTCGCCGAACGACAAGCGCCGCGCCGTCGACGACCCGAACTGGCGGCTGTTCCCGGCGCTGGTCGCGTCCGTGAACGGCATCGCGCACGGCCTGCAGGGCACGGGCTGACTCCGACTGCAGTTTTCCCTTGTTGACTGCGCAAGGCGTGAGGAATAGCGTCCTCACGTCAGGCGCGACGGTGTCCATCACCGACGCAACTCACGCCAACCAAAGGCAACGGGAGATCGATTCACATGGCAGCGAAGAAGAAAGCGCGTCGTGCGGCGCCGCGCAAGGTCAGCAAGGCGAAGGCCACCAAGGCCAGGCGTAAAGTCGTAACCAGGGCGAAGGCCACTAAGGTCAAGCGCAAGGTCGTCAGGAAAGCGAAGGTCGCCAAGGTCAAACGCAAGGTCGTCAGGAAGGCGAAGGTCGCCAAGGCCCGCAGCACCCCGACCAGCCGTCGCGTCGCCGCCGTGGAGATCGCCGCACGCAAGGCTCCGGCCCGCACGCGCGCAGCCGTCAAGCGGGCCGTCGGCAAGTTGCCGCCGTCTGCCAAGCGCGCCCTGCGCAAGGCAGACCGCAACCTGAAGTCGGCCGAGAAGAGCATCGTCAAGGCCGTGAAGTCCGCGAAGAAAAAAGCTTCGAAGACTGCTGCGCAGGCCGGCTCGATGGTCAACGCCGCCCAGGCGTCGGCCGAGAAGCAGGCGACCTCGATGCTGGATTCGGCCAAGGAAATGGCGGCCAAGGTCAGCGAGACGGTGCAGAGCGCCGTCGGCAACCTGGTGCCGGGCGAAAAGTAGCCTGATTCCCTGAATCCGGCGCTCCCTCCCGCACCCCGGGAGGGGGTTCGCCTGCTCGCGACGCGCCCTCAGCGCAAGCGCGGAAACCGCATCCGCGACGGCATCGCCGTCACGTAGTCCGGATAGCTCGCGAGCGTCCGGCACCCTTCACCGGGCATCTGCTCGTACTGCTCGTCCCAGGGCAGCACGATTTCGATTTCGGTCGTACCCACCTCGGCCCGCTTCGGCAGGATCGGGGGCACGATCCGCGTGCGCTCGGCTGCGAGCATCGCGGCCAGGCCGCCATGACGGCGATGGCTGCTCCACAGGTCCTGGAGCGTGGCGCGGGTCGGCGGCGCCATCTTCATCTCGCCGCTCGCAAGGTGCCTGCGAATGTCGACTTCGGCGAGCCAGGCGTGGTGGGTGAGTTCACCGCGATCGACGCTCGCTTCCTGGTCGGATGGCACCGTGAGAGCGAAGAAGCGCGTATCGAAGCGCCGGTTCTCGAACGCCGGTGTGATCCAGTGCGACCAGTACACGAGGCGCTCGACGTCGAGCACCAGGTCCTCGTCGACGAGCAGGCGCGCGAATCCGGCGGCATCCGCTGAGTCCGCCGCGCGGCGTGCCGCGACGCGGGCCTGCCTTTCATCGCCCCAGGGTCCGCCGCCGCGCGGCCTTGCCAGCAGCACGCCCGATTCCTCGAACGTCTCGCGGCAGGCCGCGATCAGCAATCCGCGCGCGGTGTCGAGGTCTATCGATGCGGTACTCGCGTCGGCGCTCAGCATGCGCGAGCCGGTGTCGGCGATTGCGGCCTGGTCCGAGCGCGCGGCCAGCTCCGGCGCGAGGTCCGACGCCTCCATGCGGCCGCCGGGAAACACCCACAGCCCGCCCATGAACGACAGGCTGGCGGCACGCTTGGTCAGGAGCACCTGCAGGCCGGCGTCGTTTTCCCGCAGCAGCAGGACCGTTGCGGCATGAGGAATCGTCGCCGTCACCGCGCAGGACTCAGGTCAGCTTGACCAGCTGCTTGCCGAAGTTCTTGCCGCGCAGCATGCCGATGAACGCTTCCGGTGCCGCGGCCAGGCCGTCCGCGATCGATTCGCGGTACTTGATCTTGCCCGTCGCGACGCCCTTGGCGAGTTCGCCGAGCGCCTGCGGCCAGAACTCGAGGTGCTCGGACACGATGAAGCCGCGCAGCGAGAGCCGGTTGACCAGCAGGGCGCGAGTGTTGTGGATGGCGATGTCGCCGCCTTCGTAGCCGGCGATGAGTCCGCAGATCGCGATGCGGCCAAATGCATTCATGCGCGCCAGTGCGGCATCGAGGCCGACGCCACCGACGTTTTCGAACAGGCAATCGATGCCGTTCGGCGCGGCTTCCTTCAGCGCGACGCTCATCGAACGGATGTCCTTGTGCTCGCGGTGGTCGACGCAGGCGTCGAACCCGAGTTCGTCACGGACGTAGGCGCACTTCTCGGGGCCGCCGGCAATGCCGACCGCGCGACAGCCAGCCATCTTCGCGAGCTGGCCCACGACCGAACCGACCGCGCCACTCGCCGCGGAGACCAGCACTGTCTCGCCGGCCTTGGGTTTGCAGATCTCGTGCAGGCCGTACCAGGCCGTGACACCGGGCATGCCGACCGGGCCGAGATACGCGGAGAGCGGAACGTGTTTGGTCTCGACCTTGTTGAGACCGGTGCCGTCCGAGACGCCGTATTCCTGCCAGCCCAGGTAGCCGACGACGGCATCGCCGGGCGCGAACTTCGGATTCTGCGACGCCTCGACGACGCCCGCCGTGCCGCCGACCATCGTCTCGCCGATGACCTGCGGCGCCGAGTACGACTTGGTGTCGTCCATGCGGCCGCGCATGTACGGATCGAGCGACAGGAAGTGATTGCGCACGAGGACCTGGCCGGGACCGATGCCAGGAACCGGAACACGCTCGAGGCGGAAGTTGTCCGGCGAGACGGCGCCGCCCTGCGGGCGGCTGGCAAGGACGATGCGCTGGCAGGTCTGGGTCATGGGGTAGTGCTCCTCGTGCGAAGGAGCATCTTCGCACGGGGAGCGGTCTGGTGTCCGGCGCGGGACGGTCGACGCAGCTGGAATTCTGGCGTCAGGGCCACGGCTATCAATGATCGCGGAGTTTTCGTTCTGCGTACTCTAGCTTGACCATGACGAAGCGCTCAAGCATGGGCCGCACAGGGCAAGAATCTCAACGATTCTTGCGGAATCGTTCATGTGCCATGCCTCTTCGCACCGTTAATGCCAGTTCGCACACGATTCTCGGATGCATCACGTGGGCAGCATCTGCATCCCGTTGCGATTCAGCGTCGACCAAGGCCGTAGTCTCCACGCAGCAACGGCACGCAATAAGTTGCAGGAGCGCTGCCATAGTCTGTAGCAGATGCCGGAACGACTTCTCATCGCGACCGCGTAACCCAGGGTTGAAGCCCGACGGGATCCGAGGCAGCCGGATGACTTCGCTAATTGAATCCGGTCCACACGTCCCATAACGTCTGTTCAGGCCCATGAAGACCTCGTCTTGAACGTTGCTGCCGTGACCCAGCGGTCCGAGTGCAAGTTGCCGATTCGACCATGGCAGATCGCGCACTTTGTCGACACGTTCGAAGCCATGCGTGCTCAGCAGGTCTCCAAGGACCTCGATCGGCAGTCTCAGTAAATTCGTTCATGGTCTCGGCGGGTCATAAGCGCCCGTCTCCGCGTTGTACTTCGACCGCGCGATTCGAGTCATTTGCGTTCGGCATTCAGGAAACGACCAGGCGAGCTTGGTGTGCTCGCCGCAGGAACCTGCAGACCCGACGGCGTGCGGTACGAGTCGTAGATGGGTTCCTCCCGGCGCATCTCGGCGCGCAGCTTTCCTGCATTCTGCTGCCAGTTTGCCTTCACTGAACCTCGGTTGGGAAGGTAGAGCATCCAGTCCCTCGCTTCCAGTCTCCGGCTGCACCGCGTGTGAGATCTCCGTCTCGGCCAGCTCGATTTCAGATTCAGCTCGCCGACTCCAGAACGTCGAGTCGACTTCGCCGCGCGCCGCAATGCCTTCGCAGGCGCCAGGATCGACTGACACTGCTTGACGACGTCGCAAACGGTGAAGCTGACATAGAGAACGGCAGTGGCGTGGTCACCCCGTTTCGCCGCATCGTACGCATCCCTGGCGTCGTGCACCGGCGAGAGGATCAGGACGTCGACTGCGTTGATCCCGAGATCGATGAAGAAGCGTTCGAGGTTTTCCTGTGCGTACTCGTCGTCGACCGACGTTTCTGCCCAGGTCGACGTCGGTACGCCGCCGCGTCCCGTCCCCGGCGCACCTGCGTACAGGATGGTGCCGCTGCAAGTGGGTGAGAACGTTCCCGCGCCGCACAATCCCACGCCGTTCTGCGCTGACCAACCGGGCAATGCGGTTGCCGGCGGTGGTGGCAAGCCACCGTGGTTCAGCAGGCCGTAGGCCAGCGAGCCCAGGATCGAGTCGACGATGAATTTTCCGGCATAGATCGAAAAGTCCGCCGTCGACGAGGTAACCCGTGGGATCCGTCGCGTTCAGTGGCCGATTGCCGACGTATGCGTAAGGATTCACCGACTGTGAGTCGCCCAGGTCGCCGATCAGCGGATCCGCCGAGAGAAATCGACCGAGTGCCGGGTCATACACGCGGCCGTTCATGTGAACGAGTCCGATGTTGTCGAGCATGTCGTGTCCGGTGAAGCCCTGGCGGGTCGTGTTGGCGATGCCCAGCCAGTCCGGTGCGGTCGCGGCGCTCCAGTTGCTGCCGCGACGCGTGCCGAACGCACCGAAGCTCTCCCTGGCTACGGGAGTCCCCGATTCGTTCAGCAATGTGTCGCTGCTGCCGAGATGATCCGGAAGCACGTAGGTCGTGGAATTCGTGCCGTTCGAGTTGCGCGAGATGACGACGGTCGATCCGCCCGGTGTGGGCACGTAATGTCGCCAGTAGGTCAACCCGGTCGAGGTTGTGGATTCCTTCTCGAGCAGGCTGCCGACGTAGTGTGTCGTCTCGGTGCCATTCTGGTAGGTCGCGATCTGGCGCCAGCGTTCGCGATCGGGACCGTAGGCGTGCCGGGACAGATACCCTGGTTTGCGCAATACGGTCGGCAGGTTGAACGAAGCCCAGCTCTGGCCGAGGCCGCTGCGCGTTGCAAGATTGCCATTGCGGTCGTACGTGAATGTCTCACTGCCCGCGGCCATCACCGCATGCGGCCGCAACGAATTGCCGTAGACGTAGCTGCCGATGTCCGATTTCTGCAGGACGTTGCCCGATGCGTCGTAGCTCACGGTCAGGTTCGCCGCGCCGTTCAGCGTGGAACCCGTCACTCGATCGAGCCCGTCGTAGGTGAAGGCTTCGACCAGGCCCTGGTTCAGGTCGCGTCGCTGCAGGAGGTTGCCGGCTGCATCCCACAGGTAGCTGAGGTCCTGACTGACGCTGCTGCCATCGGTGGTGCCGGCCCGCCGCGCCGTCAGGCGCTGCATCGCCGGGTCGTAGTCCGACGATCGCGCGATGGCATTGCCTGACAGCGACTCCCGCGTCGGCGCATCGAAGTCACTGACCGCGTCGAGCTTCCAGAGCAGGCGTGGCGTCACCTGCGTGACGTCGTCGATCTGCGATGGCACGCCAAAGCCGTACGAGTAGCGCAGCCGGAGTCGACTGCCCGTCTGTCCCGACGGCACTGGACTGGTCGGGTAGGTCAGCGTGTCGATCTCGCCGATCGAGTTGTACGTGTAGTCGTACTGGTAGCTCTGGTCCGTCTTGATCGTGCGCGTACTGACGCGGCCGAGCCCGTCGTAGGCGAGCGATTCCGAATAGCCGGGGCCAGCCTTCGACTGCAATCGCCCGATGTTGCGAGTGGCTGCCGACGAACCCCACGTCCAGGTGCTGGTGCCCTCGGACTCGGTGCGGGACACCCTGCGGCCGAGCTTGTCGTAGGCCGCGCTGAACGATCGCCCTTTCGCGTCGGTCCAGGCAACGACTTCACCGAGCGAATTGCGCGTGAAAGTCCAGGCTCCAGCGTCCGCATCCGACCAGCGCGTGCGGAACCCGCGCACATCGTAGACGCCGGTCGACACGGCGCCGATGGCATCCTGGATGCGGTTGAGGTGACCGAACGAGTCGTAGTCGTAGCGGATCGTGCCGCCGGGCGACGGGTCGATCGCGCGCCGCAGATTTCCAGCGACGTCCACGATGCGGGACCGTGAGCGACCGAGCGTGTCCGTGAGTGTCGTGGTTCGACCGGCGTACGCGAGGCTCGAGTTGCGAACGGTTGCGCCGCCCCCGTCGTGGTCGCGCTCACTGAGCGGTCGGCCGAGCGGGTCGAATGTCCGGATCGTGTGGCCGTTGGGCACGCTCGCGTAGGGTCGCGACTCGCGCACCATGCGCCCCGCTGCGTCGTAGTCGAACGTCTGGTGCAACCAGGTTCCGAGCGCACCGTGGTACTCCCGCAGCCGCGGGCGGTCGTAGCCGTCGAAGTAGGCATGGTGCTCGCGGATCAACGTGCCGTCGGCCGCGTAGTTGCGGTCGTACACGAGGAAGCGAAGTTCGCCGGCGCCCCAGCACCCGGTCGTGCCGCACGACTGGAAAGACCATGTCCGGCGCGTGCCGTCGCTTGCCGTCTCGCCGACCCGGCGCCCGAACGGGTCGTGTGACCACGACGTCGACAGTCCGTTCGGATCGGTGACACGCGCGAGCACGCCGAAGTCGTAGCGCCACTCGTACGTGGTCGTTTCCGCCGCTGCGTTGGTGGCGGACACGGGCAGCTGGCAGCGGCTGCCATAGTCGAAGCTCGCCGTCCTGGCCGGCATCGCCGTGCCGTCCGGGTTGGAACCCACGGTTTGCACCGAGTTCAGGTTGCCGCAGCCGTCGAAACCGAACGACGTGACGACCTTCGAAGCCGGGATGTTCGGTTCGACCACCTGCTGCGTGATCCGACACCCGACCGGGTCGGTCACGTAGGTCGTCGTCCGCGTCACTGCGAGTTGGTCGGGCGCGGTGCTCGTCGTCGTGCGGTTGAGGGGCATGCCCAGGCACCAGTTGCCCGACGCGTCATTCGTGTAGTCGAGACTCTGTGTCGAGCGCCAGGCGCTGTTCAGGTGCGGCGAGTAGGGATCCCGATCCCATGTGGTGGTCTGCACCTGCGTGGGATTGCCGTAACCATCGCCGTAGACGAATGTCGTCGACGCTTCCGTCACCAGCGTGCCGTTGAGAGCCCCGCCGAGTTCGAACTGCCTGGCGTTGGTAGACGCGACGAAAGGGAACGAACGCTGCTCTCTGCCCGCCGTGCCCAACGCCTGCTGGCCGAGGACCGCCTGCCATTGGCGCACGGGCGTGGCGCCGTTCGCCTGCAACACGTCCCGCTGCAAGTGCATTCCCGTGTACGGGAACACCCTCGACACGGAGTCGAGCGTGATGAGGCCCGTGCGAGTGTCTTCGATGCGCTGCGTGGCGAAACCTTGAAAGCCCCGTCCTTGCAGGTGCAACTGTGCGCCTGCGTATTGCAGCCGGTTCCGGTAGGTGCCGCCCGTTCCGTCCGTTGCGCTGAACTCGCTCACCACGTACAGCGGACCCTGGAAATCGGCCGCCGGGAAGACGGCATCGTTCAGGCGCGTGTGGTTGCTGCGCGCGATCGAAACGTACGCAGGGCTCTGGCGCACGCCGAAGCCGTCGACGAAAGCGGTGGCCAGATCGGCCGGAGCAGCCGGGCCCGCGTGCAACAGGTAGCGCAGGCGGTTGCCGTTGTTACCGTCGCGGTAGCCGAGATCGGCGAGTCCGTCGCCATCGGCGTCCAGGTTGAACCAGACGGTGGCGGCAGGCGCACTGACGCCCGTGCTGACGGGTGCAGCCGCCCCTTCGCCGGTCGAGCGCACTACGAACCACTGTCGCGTCGCGGCGTCGATGTACAGCAGGTCGGCACGGCCGTCGCCGTTCCAGTCCGCCGGGAGCGCCGTGTACAGCGAATTGCCCGTCGCGGCTGTCGCGCCCGTCGCGAGTTCGACGAACGCACCCGCGCAGTTCGAGACGAAGACGCTGCGCACCTGCAGGATGTCGGAGCAGCCATCGGCGTTCCAGTCGGCCATCGTCACCATCGATTCCTGCCACAGCAGTTTTTCGGTGCCGACGGTGAATGCGTTGCCGAACCCGTTCGACAACAACGGCGTGGCGAAGAACTTTGGATTGCGGTCCGAACTGTTGAAGGTGAGCGCGACGATGTCGGCGCGGCCGTCGCCGTTGAGATCGGCGACGCGCAGGTTGTCCCAGGGAGTCGCCTGCCGCGCGCTCGGTATCGTCCATATGGACTGCGCGGTCGTGGCGAACTGGACGGCGAGCGAAGTGCTCGCGGGAGCGCTGACGTTGCGGCGCACATTGATGGTCGGCGTCAGCCCGCCGCTCTGCGCCACGAGGTCGGCCAGGCCGTCGCCATCGAGATCCGCGGCGCCGTACTCTCCGGCGGGGGCCAGGCCGGTATTCGCGACCGTGAAACCCGCGTTCGTGTAGCCGGCGACGTGCCAGTACCCGTCCTGCACGGCCAGGAATTGCGTGCGACCGTTGCCGGCGAACGCGCCAGGGATGATCGTGTGTGACGTGGTCGTCACCAGGCCGGTGTCGAGCGGCGCGGCGAAGCCCGCTGGGGTTCCGAGCAGGATGCGCCAGCTCAACCTGCCGCTGCCGGCATCGACGGGATACAGCAGGTCCGTGACGCCATCGCCGTTCAGCTCGAGCGGCACGGGCGCCCTCACGGTCGAGGCGGTTACCCCCGTATCGACCATGGGTTGCCAGCCGCTCGCGCCGTTCTGGTAGGTGATCGTGGTGGGCTGCAGGCACGTCGCAGCAGCGCACTCCTGCACGCTGGTCAGCCGCAGCTCGCCCCGAGACCGGGGCGGTCTCGTAACCAAGCGCGTACGTCTTGATCGGCGTCGCTGCGCCAACGGCCTGGATCGCGATCTGGTCGAGCTGGTACGGATCGCGCACCAGGTTGCCGGCGAGGTAACCCGTGGGAACGTCGCTCGCAGGACGAACGGAGTAGGCGAAGTCGACGCGATAGAACGGTCCACCGCCAGTTGCGGTGGTCGGGTAGGCAATCGAAGCGATCCGATGCGTGCCGTTCGTGTACGCGCCGGACTGCGCCTCGTTGACGTATGCCAGGTTGATGGCATTACCAGTGCCGGCGCCGGCCCGGTCGCGGACACGCGACAGCGCCCAGGCACGAATCGTGGTCGACGCACCGGCGTAGACACGCGAATCGACGGTGCTGCCGTATTCGTAGATCAACCCGTTCTTCGTCGTCACCGTGAACGAGGCGGGGCCGTTGCCCGCGACGCCGTTCGCGACGATCCGCGAGAACGTCTCGATCTCGGTGGCATAGACCGCGCCGGCCATGCCGTCGGTACCGCTCACGAGCTTGAGTTGCTGGCCGTCGAGGCAGAAGCGATCGGCGAGGGTGTTGGTGACGCCGGCCGCGGCACCGTCCTGGGCCCAGGTGCGGTTGCAGCGCGTGATCGTCGAAAGCCCTGCGATCGACCAGCCAACGCCGACCGAGCCACTGCCGCTGCGGCTGGCATAGACCAGCGCGAGGTCGAGGCCGACCTCACCGACGCCCGGTGGCGTCCACAGCGGGATGCGATACGTCGCGGCACCCGAGTGCGAGACGCCGAACTCGGCGGGCGTGCGACCGGCGGCCGAAGTCGCCGCGACACCGGCGAGCGCATCGGCGGCGTAGGTGCCAGGAGTTACCGCGACTGCCAGCGAGCCGGACGCGCCGGCGCCCGACATGCCCGTAATCGAAGCTGCGAACAAGGCGATACCGATCGAGCGGGCATGCCGTGCCAGTCGCTGCATCCATGCGTCATTCCACATCGCCGTCTCCCTGGTTGGCGGTTCATCGGGTTACAGCGCGGACGTTCGCGCAACCCGACGGCGCGGGAAACGCGCATTTGCGGTGGAGAGGTTGAGATTCGTGCCGGGCAGTTTTGGCAAATCCGCACCGCCCGTTACACTGGCGCCATGAACATCCCATCCAACTTCGCGCGTGGCGCGACGCTGCTCGCCCTCGCCGGAACGCTTGCATGGTTCGCGGCCTGTCGTGATGTCGTTCCTTCGGCGACTGGCGGCCGCGAGGGCACGTCGGCCGCGGCTGCCGCGAAAGGCCCGGGTTACCTGCTGCCCGAGGAACGGCCCGACAGCATCGCGCTCATCCCGCCACCGCCCGCGCCGGGCACGCCCGAATTCGCGGCCGACGAGGCCGTCTATCGCAAGTTGAGCGCGCTGCAGGACACCGTGCGTTGGCAACTCGCAGCCAGCGATGCGAACCTCAAGTTTCCGCACGCTGCCAACGTGTTCTCGTGCGCGATCGGCATCGAAGTGACGGAGGCGACCACGCCGCGCCTGTACGCACTGCTGCGGCGAACGGTGATCGACGCGGGGCAATCGACGTACAAGGCGAAGGAGAAATACAACCGCGACCGGCCCTTCGAGATCACCGGCGATCCCATCTGCGTGCCCGCGGACGAACAGTTGCTGCGCGACAACGCCTCGTACCCTTCAGGTCACGCGTCACTCGGCTACGTCTGGGGCGAAGTGTTCGCCGAACTGCTGCCGGAGAGTACCGCTGCCGCTCGGACCCGCGCCTACGAGTTCGGACAGAGCCGCGTGGTCTGCCGCGTGCACTACCAGAGCGACGTCGATGCCGGACGCACCGTCGGCCAGGCCGTGTTCGAACGACTGCACCAGGATCCGGAATTCGTCGCCGACATGGCGGCCGCGAAAGTCGAAGTGAAGAAGGCGCGCAGGCACGGCCCGCCAGTCGGCCGTGATTGCAGCGCGGAGACGGCTCGCTTTGCAGGCGGCCGCTCCGGCGCCATTGCAGCGCCAATGACGGGGGAGATCGACGATGCACCAGAGCCGGCTGGCCGGATTCATCATCGACTGCAACGTGCCGGACCTCGCGGCCGCCGCGGCGTTCTGGGGTGCGGCCTTGCGCATGGACGTCAGGGAACTGCCGGCCGAGGAAGGCAGCAAGTACATGCGGCTCGTCGATCCCGAGGGCCGACTGCACATCGAGGTGCAGACGGTCACGCATCCGAGTCGCGTCCACCTGGACATCGAATCGACCGACGTGGAAGCAGAGGTGGTGCGACTCGAGGGGCTCGGTGCAAAGCGTGTGGCGCAGGTTCACACGTGGTGGGTCATGGAGGCGCCCACGGGGCAGCGCTTCTGCGTGGTGCGCAAGAGTTCGCAGCCCTCGGCGCTCGAGCGCTGGCACCGGATCGTCGCGACGCGCGACATCAAGGATCTCGACGACCTGCTGGCCGAAGATGCGGTGTTCGAGTCCCCGGCCGTGCACACGCCGCAACGAGGCAAGGCGATCACTTACAAGTACCTGGCCGCCGCCAGCGTCGTCCTGATGAACGACAGTTTTCGTTATGTTGGCGAATGGCACGGCGAGCGCTCTGCCGTGCTCGAGTTCAATTGCATGCTGGGCGAGATCGAAGTCGATGGCATCGACATGATCGAGTGGAACGCGGCAGGGCAGATCTCGCGCTTCAAGGTCATGGTGCGGCCGGTCAAGGCGCTGCAGACGCTGATGCCTTTGATGGCAGCGGAACTCGCGAAGACCTGAGTCGATCCGGCGCCGCCCTCAGCGGTGCCTGAGCTTCAAGGCCAGCACGCCACCCGCCAGGACCAGCGTGATGGCATTGCAGACGATGACGGGCCAGCTCACGACCATCAGGCCATAGACCAGCCATAACGCGACACCGAGCGTGAACAGGCCGTACATGCGCAGCGAGACGCCGCTCAGGTCGCGCGTCTGCCAGGATTTCAGGACTTGCGGGACGAATGCAGCGGTCGTCAGGGCGCCGGCGGCGAAACCAACGGTATCGATGAGCGTGAGCGGCATGCGCGTAGCATGCTGCCTGTCCGGCTCGGGCGTCCATAACTGGTTGATTTGCAATCGATTACAACCAGAATGGTCGTGCCGGGTGCATCGCCGCCCCAGCGGGGTCGCGAGCGGCTAAACTGCGCGACCCCATGCGGACCGACCCCCACGTCTACGTCGATGCCGACGCCTGTCCCGTCAAGCCTGAGGCCGTGAAGGTCGCTGAGCGGCACGGGCTGCCCGTCACGTTCGTCGCCAATGCCTGGCTGCAGCTGCCCCGCGCACCGCGCGTGCGCATGCAGGTGGTCACCGGCGCGTTCGACGCCGCCGACGACTGGATCGTCGAGCAGGTCGTGGCTGCCGACGTGGTCGTGACGGCGGACATTCCGCTCGCCTCGCGCTGCCTCAAGAAAGGAGCACGGGTGCTGGGACCCGCGGGCAAGCCGTTCACCGAAGACAACATCGGCAATGCGCTGGCGACCCGGGAGCTGATGTCCGACCTGCGCGCGTACGGCGTGGGTGGTGGTCCGCCGCCGTTCGGTCCGCGCGATCGTTCCCGATTTCTCGAGGCGCTCGAGCTCGCCGTCCGCGAGGCCAGGCGCCAGCGAGCCGGCGGCGTTGCTTCGTCCGTTACTCCTCCTGCCATGGCGCCCTGATGCTTTCCACGACCAATCTTTCGATCCAGTTCGAAGCGAAGCCGCTGTTCGAGCACGTCTCCGTCAAGTTCAGCGACGGCAATCGCTACGGGCTGATCGGTGCCAACGGCAGCGGCAAGTCCACGCTGATGAAGATCCTGGGCGGCGAACTGGAGCAGAGCTCCGGCGACGTCGTGCTGCAGACCGGCATGCGCATGGGCAAGCTGAACCAGAACCAGTTCGCCTACGAGGACGAACGCGTGCTGGATGTCGTGATGCAGGGCCACGCCGAAATGTGGGCCGCCATGCGTGAGCGCGACCTGATCTACGCGAATGCGGAAGCGACCGACGAAGACTACATGCGCGCGGCCGAGCTCGAAGGCAAGGTCGCCGAGTACGACGGCTACACGGCTGAAGCGCGCGCGGGCGCGATCCTGATCGACGCGGGCATCGACGAATCGAAGCACAACCTGCCGATGCGCGAGATCCCGCCGGGACTGAAGCTGCGCGTGCTGCTGGCGCAGGCGCTGTTTTCACGGCCGGACGTGCTGCTGCTTGACGAGCCGACCAACAACCTCGACATCCACTCGATCGGCTGGCTCGAGCGCACGATCAACGCGTACGACGCGACCATGATCATCATCAGCCACGACCGGCACTTCCTGAACCAGGTGTGCACGCACATCGCCGACCTCGACTACCAGCAGCTCAAGATCTACCCGGGCAACTACGACGACTTCATGCTCGCGTCGGTGCAGGCACGCCAGCGCGTCGAGGCGTCGAACGCCAAGGCCAAGGCGCAGATCTCGGACCTGCAGGAATTCGTGCGCCGCTTCTCGGCCAACGCCTCCAAGGCGCGGCAGGCCACCTCGCGCAAGCGCCAGCTCGAGAAGATCAAGATCGAGGAGATCCGGCCTTCGTCGCGGCAGAACCCGTACATCCGCTTCGAGCAGGCGAAAAAGCTCTATCGTTCGGCGGTGACCGTCGACGGACTGACGTTCCGGTACCCGGGCGCCGACAAGGACATCTTCACCAACCTCAAGTTCACGATCGAGGCCGAGCAGCGTGTCGCGATCATTGGTCCGAACGGCATCGGCAAGACGACGCTGATGCGTTGCCTCGCGGGTGACCTGACGCCGACGGCCGGCACGATCACCTGGGTAGAGAACGCACAGGTCGGCTACATGCCGCAGGACCCGAGCGCGGAGTTCGACCAGAAGACGGACCTGCTCACGTGGATGTCGACCTGGACCGGCAAGGCCGACGATGAGCAGATCGTGCGCGCCACGCTCGGGCGCCTGTTGTTCTCGGGTGACGAGACCAAGAAGCAGGTGAGAGTGCTGTCGGGCGGCGAGAAGGGCCGCATGATGTACGGCAAGATGATGCTGACGCGGCCCAACGTGATGCTGATGGACGAGCCGACCAACCACATGGACATGGAAACGATCGAGTCGCTGCAGATCGGGCTGGAAAAGTACCCGGGCACGCTGATCTTCGTCTCCCACGATCGTGAGTTCGTGGGCGGGTTGGCCAACCGCATGATCGAGCTGAAACCCGACGGCAGCGTCACCGACTTCACCGGCACCTACGACGAATACCTCGAGGCCCAGGGCCTCGAATCCTAGGTTCGGCGGCTGCTCGCTCGACCTGGTGAGTGCGCGCTATCAAGGTAAGCGCGTATAAGAAGTGACAGGGCATTCTTTTCGGCGGTTGCGCCGGACGAGCTGCCTGCTGTAGTCACTTCAACCGGGAGTAAATCATGAATCGCGACGAAGGCGTCGAATCGTCGGTCTCACGCTTCGGCGAGCAGTTCGTCACGATCTGGAACGCTCACGACATGGAGCGCCTGCAGGACCTCTACGCCGAGGACGCGGATTTCGTGAACGTCATCGGCATGCGCTGGACGGGCGCGAGCGAGATCGCACGCATGCACGTGCTGCTGCACGAATCGCGCATGCGACAGACGACGCTGGTCAGCGAGGGAATGACGGTGCGCGTGCTGGCGCCGTCCGTGGCCGTGGTGCACGACACGTGGGCGCTGACCGGTGATCCGGGCGCGCCGGGCTGGAAGGTTGGTGAACAGCGGCGCGGCATTCTCATGCACGTGCTGAAGCTGGACGGCGCGGGCAAGTGGCACATCGCGGCGTCGCAGAACACGGACATCCAGGGCCTCACGAATACCTAGCCACGCATCGGAGTGGAACACGCCTCGATCCGGGTCGAGGCGGTCCACGCCTGGCGTCGGTCTACTGCTTGTCGAACACCATCACGTTGTCGTAGGCCTTGCCTTTGGCGTCGGTTCCCTTGCTCTTCAGCGTCAGGACCTTGCCGTCGCTCGAGACCGTGCGGATCGTCTTGCCGGTGACTTTGCCAGCCTTCTTCTGCGTGCTCTCGATCGTATTGCCGTCGATCCGCTGCAACGACAGCGTATCGAAGTCGGCCGAACCCGAGATCGGGTAGTCCTTGCCGTCGTACTTGAGCATCGATTTTCCGTTCACGGCCGAGTCGTCCGCAGCGACCCCGGTGTACGTCATGTCGATGCCGTCAGCCGTTGACTTGTACGCCCGCGTCTGGGACTTCGGTGCCGGGCCCGGGTTGAACGTGGACTTGGCCAGGTTCAGCTTCCAGACACCAATCACGGCATCGGTCGCGTCAGCCGCCGCAGCCACGGCCGTACCACCGATGGCCAGCACGGTTCCGACCAGCAGCGATTTCAAGAATGAGTGCATTAGATTCCCCTTCCATAGTGATGTGTTGCTAGTTATCCACCTGCGACCGACTCACAGGAAGGTTCCCGGAGGCGACCGAGCGGCCGAGTATGCTCCCTCGCAAGCGGCAAGCGGCAAGCGGCAAGCGGCAAGGGACAACGGGACGGATGCGCACCGCGCCCGGTCAGGTATGCTCGCGCTCAGCCTGAACCGGGGAGAGAACAATGACGCGACTGATCCTGACGCTGGTGGCCCTGGCGCTGACTTCGATAGCCGCCGTAGCGGACATGCCAGCGCACGAGGCCCAGGCCCGCGAGATCTACGCGCGCATCGTCGGGTTCCGCACGGCCGAGGGCCAGAAGCAGGTTCCGGCGATGGTTGCCTACCTGACTGACGTGCTGACCAAGGCGGGCGTCCCGGCATCCGACATCACGACACTCGATTCCGGTGAGACGAAGGCGATGATCGTGCGCGTGCCCGGGCAAGGGCACGGCCGGCCGATCCTGTTTTCCGCACACATGGACGTCGTCGACGCCCGTCCCGAAGACTGGGAGCGCAGTCCGTTCACGTTGCTGGAAGAGAACGGCGTCTTCTACGGTCGCGGCACCACGGACAACAAGGCGGGAGTCGCCGCCTTGATGTCCACGATCCTGCGCCTGCACGCGGAGCAGTTGCGCCCGGCGCGCGATCTCGTCTTTGCGTTTGTCGGCGATGAAGAAACGGGCATGTTGACGACGAAACTCATCGCGGCCCACCCCTGGGTTGCCAACGCCGAGTTCGCCATCAATACGGACGCCGGTGGTGGCCTCCTGGACGACGCGACCGGCAAGCCGCTGATCTACCTGGTGCAAGGCGCCGAGAAGACGTATGCCTCCTTCGAGCTGATGGTCACCAATGCCGGCGGCCACAGTTCGCGTCCGCGCGCAGACAATGCGATCTACCAGCTGGCGCGTGCGATGCTCAAGGTCGAGGCATATCACTTCCCGGTGATGGCCAACGACCTGACTCGTGCGTATCTCGGCGCCGTGGGGCAGGCCCAGCCGGGTGAGGTAGGTGAGGCGTTGCGGCGGTTCGCGGCCGATCCCGCCGACGCAGCCGCGGCGGAAACGCTGTCCAGGGCGCCGGAGTTCGTGGGCACGACACGCACGACCTGCGTGGCGACGATGCTCGATGCGGGCCATGCCGAAAACGCCTTGCCGCAGAAGGCGAAGGCCATCGTCAACTGCCGGATCTTCCCCGGCGTTCCCGTCGAGACAGTTCGTGACGCCCTCGTGACGGCGATCGGCGATGCGGGCGTTGCGGTCACCACCATGGACACTCCGGAAGCGAGTCCGGTGTCCGAGATGCGACCCGACGTGATGAAGGCCATCATGCACGCGGTGCACGACAAGTATCCGGGCGTGCCGGTCGTTCCCTATCTCGAATCCGGCGGCACCGACGGCAAGGTCTATCGCACCGCCGGCATCCCGACGTTCGCAAGTTCGGGCCTGTTCTCGAAGCCCTCGGAGATGTACGCGCACGGCCTCAACGAACGCCTGCCGGTCCGTTCTTTCTATGAAGGGCTCGACCACATCTTTGGGCTTGCAGTGGAGCTCGGCGGCGCAAAGCGCGCGCACTGATGCGGCGTGCGGGACCGGGAAAACGTCGGGCGATCTCGCCGGGCCCAATGAGGGCCCGGCCGAACGTGCTCAGGTGTTCCTGACGTCGGACGCCTGGTGACGCAGGTCCCTGGCGAACAGGTTGACATCGATGCCCTGCAGGCCCGAATAGCGCAGCTGCTTTTCGACGGCAAAGCCGAGCTTCGTCAGCACGCGGGCGGACGCGACGTTGTCGGGGTGGACCATCGCCACCAGTCGCGTCAGGCCGAGATCTGAGCGCGCGAACTCGATCGAGGCCCGACCGGCCTCCGTGGCGAGCCCCATGCCCCAGAACTCGGGCAGGAAGCGATAGCCGAGTTCGGTGTCGCCGATTTCGGGGACGTATTTCACGCCGCTGAAACCGACGACCGCGCCGGATTCCTTCCACACGCAGGCGAAGCGACCGTAGCCGTAGGTCGCGTAGTCGTGAAACGGTGCCGCGTCCATCATCGCTCGCGCTTCCTCGAGCGATGCCAGTGGCGTGCTCTGGGCATAGCGGATGATCTCCGGCCTGGAGCAGAGCTGGTAGAACGCCTGCAGGTCGTCCAGCGTGAATCGCCGGAGGATCAGGCGGCCGGTGTCGATCACTTTGTCCATGAGCGATGGTCGCGCAACCCGGTAGCCTCCGTCACCTCTTCGTAGAACCCCTATTCCACTGGGCCAGGGTTCTGCGCACCGTTCGTATCGCAGCTGCACGCCCTGACCTGCGGGGGCAGCCAGGACCGGCGCCCGCCACAGGTGAATGTCAGTGCCATACGAAATCAGATGGGAGCTGCACGGTGTGTACTCCCGCTACTACGGCAATGTCACGGGCGAGGATATGCGCAGGCACATCGAGGAAGTCTGCAAGGACGAGCGCTTCGATCGACATCGCTACAACATCCTCGACTTCTCTGACGCAACCGACTTCAGCCCGACCGAAAGAGAACTGTTGATCAACAGTGGTGTGCTGATTGCTGCGGCGTTCACGAACCATCAGGTGTTGATTGCCGCAGTCGTCACGCGGCCGAACGTGATGGATGCTCTGGAGCGATTCCATGCGCTTGGCGTGTCACCCTACGTCGCGAAGATATTTCCGACGGTAGATGAAGCGAGGAAATGGATTGAGGAGTCCGGTTTCACGGCGGGGCACTACAGTATCGCCTGATCGTCCAGGCGGGACTTCGTAACCCGTTGATTCACTGAAAGAAATATCGCGGTAATGGTCGGGATGAAAGGATTTGAACCTTCGACTCCTACGTCCCGAACGTAGTGCTCTACCAGGCTGAGCTACATCCCGAATCCAGTGCGCCGCAGGCCTTCAGACGATGTCCGGCTCGGGTAGCCGACAGGAGGCGAGGGCGGCGGGGCAGACCCCGCCGAGAGCCGCGCAGTCTACTGAAGGCGCGGCCCTGATTCAATTGAATACGGTCTCTCGGGCCGGCTCCACTCGCCTCAGTACGTTCGTGCGACCGCAAAATCCGCCAGGGTCACCAGGGCATCGCGGTATTTCGAGGCCGGCAGCCTGCCCAGCGCCTCGACGGCCATGTCCTTCTCGTGCCGGGCCATGCGAGCGGTGTATTCGAGCCCGCCCGAGGTCTCGATCAGGCGCGTAATCTGGTCGAGGTCGTCGATGCCGCCCGTTTCGATGGCCTCGCGCAATCTGGCGGCCTCGGCCGCGGGAGCATGGGCCAGCGCATAGATGACGGGCAGTGTCGGCTTGCCCTCGGCCAGGTCGTCCCCCAGGTTCTTGCCCAGTTCTTCAGCCGTGGCCTTGTAGTCGAGCACGTCGTCGACCAGCTGGAAGGCCGTACCGAGATGGCGCCCGTAGTCGACCATCGACTGCTCGATCTCGCGCGGCGAGCCGGACAGGATCGCGGCCATCTGGGCCCCGGCTTCGAACAGTTTCGCTGTCTTGCGGTAGATGACCTCGAGGTACCGTTGTTCGGTGGTCTCCGGGTCGTGTGCATTCATGAGCTGCAGCACCTCGCCCTCGGCGATGGTGTTGGTCGCGTTCGCCATCACTTCCTGGATGCGCAGGTCACCCAGCTCGACCATCATCTGGAACGAGCGGGAATACAGGTAATCGCCGACCAGCACGCTCGCCTCGTTGCCGAAGACGTGGTTGGCCGTGTTGCGGCCGCGGCGCATGTCGGAGCCGTCCACGACGTCGTCGTGGAGCAGGGTGGCAGTGTGGATGAACTCGATGATGGCGGCGGCCGGGACGTGTTTCTGGCCCTGGTGGCCGCAGGCACGGGCCGCCAGCACCACGCTCAGCGGGCGCAGCCGCTTGCCGCCCGCGCCGATGATGTACTGGGAAACCTGGTTGACCAGCACGATGTCGCTGGCCAGCCGCTGCACGATGGTCTGGTCGACGCGTTGCAGGTCTTCCGTGACCAGCGCCCGGATCTCTTCGAGTTGCATTCTCGCGACAAGCCGTCCGGAAGGTGTTCTTATGGGAGCACGGCATGGTACCCATCGCCCCGCGCCAAGGGAATGGCGGGAACCCCTGAGCGCTTGATTCAGGCGGGTCGATCCCCTAAAATTGCCGGTCTTTCTGCCGGGGCTCCCGGCAGCCATCGTTACAGGTTTGGAGTAAGGCTCATGTACGCGGTCATTGCGACGGGCGGCAAGCAGTATCGTGTCGCCGAAGGCGACGTGGTGCGCATCGAGAAACTGGCCGCCGAGCTCGGCGCCGCCGTCGAATTCGACAAGGTGCTCCTGGTCGGCAGCGGCATCGACGTCAAGGTCGGCGCCCCGCTGGTCGCCGGCAGCAAGGTTTCGGGCGTCGTGCACAAGCACGGCAAGGGTGAGAAGAAGGCGATCGTGAAGTTCCGCCGGCGCAAGCACTACCTGCGCCAGGGCACGCACCGCCAGTTCTACACCGACGTCAAGATCACCGGCATCCAGGCCTGAGCCTGGCGCTGAACACACCCTTCGGAGTCCTCTGCAATGGCACATAAAAAGGCTGGCGGTTCAACCAAGAACGGCCGCGAATCCGAGAGCAAGCGCCTCGGCCTGAAGAAGTTCGGCGGCGAAAACGTCGTTGCCGGCAACATCCTCGTGCGTCAGCGCGGCACGGCCTACCGTGCGGGCGACAACGTGGGCGTCGGTACCGACCACACGCTGTTCGCGCTGACCGACGGCACCGTGCAGTTCAAGCGCAAGGGCGTGGACCAGCGCGTGCACGTCAGCATCGAGCCCAGCAAGGGCTGATCTCCCGCTTCTCCCATGACCACATGGGAGAAGACGCGCAACGCGCGGGCGAGGGTTTCAGTCGTGTTGATCGAGAGCTAACGAGAGGCCCCGGTGTTCCCGGGGCCTTCTTGTTTCCGACTATCCCCTAACCCCTATCCCCCAACCCCTCAAATGAAATTCGTCGACGAAGCCACGATCAAGGTGCAGGCCGGCAACGGCGGCCGCGGCATGGTCAGCTTTCGCCGCGAGAAATTCATGCCCTTCGGCGGGCCGGATGGCGGTGACGGTGGCGATGGCGGCCACGTCTACCTGGTCGCGAAAGCCGGGCTGAACACGCTCGCCGACTTCCGCCACATGCGCACTTTCAAGGCCGTGAACGGCGAGCCGGGCGGCAGCGCGGACTGCAGTGGCCGCGGTGGCGCCGATGCGGAAGTCTTCGTGCCCGTCGGCACGGTGGTCTACGACATCGATACCGAGGAAACGCTCGGCGACCTCGCTGCCGATGGCGACCGCATCCTCGTCGCGAAAGGCGGCGCCGGCGGCATGGGCAACCAGCGTTTCAAGAGCAGCACGAACCGCACGCCACGCAAGGCGACGCCGGGCAATCCGGGCGAGAAGCGCGAGTTGCGGATCGAACTCAAGTTGCTGGCTGACGTTGGTCTGCTCGGCCTGCCGAACGCGGGCAAGTCCACGCTGATCAGCGTGGTGTCATCGGCCAAGCCGAAGATCGCGGACTATCCGTTCACCACCCTGCACCCGAACCTGGGCGTCGTCTACGTCGGCGAGCACCAGAGCTTCGTCATGGCCGATATTCCTGGCGTGATCGAAGGTGCGGCCGAGGGGGCGGGGCTCGGCATCCGTTTCCTGAAACACCTGCAGCGCACGCGCCTGCTGCTGCATCTCGTGGACATCGCGCCGCCGGATCCGGCTGCGGACCCCGTCGTCGACGCACGCGCCATCGCGGCCGAGCTCAAGAAGTTCAGTCCGGAACTCGCCACGCGTGAGCGCTGGCTGGTGCTCAACAAGATGGACCTGCTGCCGCCGGCCGAAGCCGAGAAGCGCTGCAAGGAGATCGTGCGTCGCTTGCGCTGGAAGGGTCCGGTCTATCGCATCTCCGGCGTCACCCGGCAGGGCACCCAACAGTTGTGCTTCGACATCATGCGGCGGCTCGAAGAAATCCGGCTCGCTGGCATCGAACTCCCCGACGCCAATTAGGGCTCGAGTAACGATCCGGCAGCAAGGTGGGCGCCGTGCTCTGTCGTGCGACCACGCAAACGACAGGTCGAATCACCGCTCGAACGATAGGTCGAATCACCGCTCAAAAAGAAAAAGCCGACTGTGAGCCGGCTTTTTCGTATCGATCAGGCCGCGGCGCTGGGGCCGCGACGGGCTGCAGCCTTACTTGGCGGCGGCGCCCAGGGCCTTGATCTTGGCGTTCAGTTCGCTCTTGTGACGGGCAGCCTTGTTGGCGTGGATGATGCCCTTGGTCACCATCGTGTCGATCACGGGCTGGGCCTGCTTGAACGCGACGGTGGCCTCGGCCTTGTCGCCGGCGCCGATCGCAGCCAGGACCTTCTTGATCGACGTGCGCAGACGCGAGCGGGCGGCCATGTTGTGGGCACGACGCTTCACATCCTGCTTGGCGCGCTTTTCTGCGGACTTGATGTTCGCCACTGACTTCAGCTCCTGCGGCCGGCGTGCCCACCCGGGGGACGACCAACCATCGGGTAATCGGATTAAAAGAGCCGCGTATTTTGGCGATCGAGGGCCTGAAGGTCAAGGAGAGAATAGGGGAGGAAGGGCAGGAAGGGCAGGAAGGGAGGAAGGTAAGGAAGTTGAGGAAGGGGCGGAAGCGACACGGAATCGATCCTTCCTAATCCTTCCTGATCCTTCCTGTCCTTCCTGCCCTTCCTGCCCTTCCTCCCCTTCCTCCCCTTCCTAGTATCATCCGCGGCCCATGTCCCTCGCCCGTGCCCCACCCTTGAGCGGCGGCTTCTTCCGCAGCACCTCGATCGTCGGCGCCTTCACGCTCATTTCGCGCGTGACCGGCCTGCTGCGGGACATGGTCTATTCCCGGATGTTCGGGGCCGGCCTGCTCATGGACGCGTTCCTGGTCGCGTTCAAGATTCCCAATTTCATGCGGCGGCTGTTCGCCGAAGGCGCGTTCTCGCAGGCGTTCGTGCCGGTCGTCTCCGAGTACAAGGTCCAGCGCGAACACGACGAAGTCCGCGAACTGATCGACGGGGCGATGGGCACGATGGCCTGGTTCCTGTCCGTGATCACCATCGTCGGCGTCGTCGCCGCGCCGCTGCTGGTGCTGCTGTTCGCGCCGGGCTTCCGCGCCGACGGCGATCGCTTCGACCTCACGGTCGACATGCTGCGCTGGACCTTCCCCTACATCCTCTTCGTTTCGCTGGCGGCGCTCGCGGGCGGCGTGCTGAACAGCTACGGCAAGTTCGCCGTGCCGGCGACGACGTCCACGCTCATGAACCTGGTCATGATCGTGTTCGCCGCCTTCATCGCGCCGCATTTCTCGCAACCCGGCATCGTGCTGGCCATCGGCGTGTTCGTGTCGGGTCTCGTGCAACTCGGTTTCCAGCTGCCGTTCATGCTCAAGCTCGGCCTGCTCAGCCGTCCGCGCTGGCGCTGGGAGCACGAGGGCGTGAAGCGGATCGGCCGGCTCATGCTGCCGGCGATTTTCGGCTCGTCGGTGTCGCAAGTGGCCTTGCTGCTCGACACGCTGATCGCTTCGTTTCTCGCCACGGGCAGCATCGCGTGGCTGTATTACGCGGACCGCCTGGTCGAATTTCCGCTCGGCGTGTTCAGCATCGCGCTCGCCACCGTGATCCTGCCCGGCCTCGCCGCGCATCATGCCGCGCAGTCGCCCGAGCGATTCGCCTCGACGCTCGACTGGGCGGTGAAGCTCACGACCATCGTCGTGTTGCCCGCAACGGTCGCACTGCTGATCCTCGCCGGGCCATTGACCGTCGTGATCTTCCACTACGGCAAGTTCGACGAGCAGGACGTGGCCATGTCCACGCTCGCGCTGATGGCGTACTCCATCGGCCTGATGGGATTCAGCATGGTAAAGGTGCTGGCACCCGGCTTCTTCGCGCGGCAGGACACGAAAACACCCGTGAAGATCGGCGTGCAATCGCTCGTGCTCGGCATCAGCCTCAATCTGGCGATCGTGCTGCCGCTCGCGTTCCTGTACCCGGACAAGCCGGGGTTGCACGCGCTGCTCGCCCTCAATACGGGTATCGGCGCGTGGTTCAACGCGACGATGCTTTACCGCGGGCTGCGCAAGCAGCACGTGTTGCACCACTCCAGGGGCTGGGGCCGGACGCTGATGCAGGTCCTGGCCGGCAACGTGCTCATGGGCATCTTCCTGTGGGTCGTCGCGGGCGACACGCAGCACTGGCTCGAGATGAATGCGTGGCAGCGCGTCGGCTGGATGGGCGTGCTGGTCGCTGGCGGCGCAGGTATCTATTTCGGCACGCTGTATGTGCTGGGCATGCGCGTGCAGAACCTGCGGCACCAGACGGTCGTGGTCCCGCCGCGGTCCGGCGGCACCGCCCCATGAGTCGTCCGCTTGAACTGATCCGCGGGTTGCGCAACCTGCGCCCGGAGCACCGCGGCTGCGTCGCGACGATCGGCAATTACGACGGGGTGCATCGCGGCCACCAGCACATGCTCGAGGCCACGCGGCGCAAGGCCGATGAACTCGGCATGCCTGTCACGGTGATCACGTTCGAGCCGACTCCACGCGAATTTTTCGAGGGCGCGGCGGCACCCGCGCGCCTGATGCGGCTGCGCGAGAAGCTCGAAGCGCTCGCGCTCTACGGGGTCGATCGCGTCGTGGTGCTGCGTTTCGACGCGCGCATGCGCAACTTCAGTGCCGAGGAATTCGAGCAGAAGCTGCTGGTGGCGGGTCTCGGCGTGCGGCACATGGTCGTGGGCCACGACTTCCACTACGCGCGCAAGCGCGAGGGCAACATTCACTCGCTGCGCGCCGCCGGTGAGCGGCACGGATTCTCGGTGGAGGAGGTGGGCGAGTTTCTCGTCGCGGGCGAACGCGTCAGCAGTTCACTCGTGCGCGAAGCGCTCGGCCGCAACGACATGGCGCGTGCTGCCCACCTGCTCGGCCGGCCGTATCGCATGACGGGTCGCGTGCGGCGCGGCGTGCAGCTTGGTCGCACGCTCGGTTATCCCACGGCCAATCTCGCGCTGCACCGGAAGGTGGTGCCGCTGTGGGGCATCCTGGCGGTGCGTGTCAGCGGCGCCGGTCTGCAGGATCACCCCGCGGTGGTGAGCCTCGGCACGCGACCCACGGTCAATGGCACCGATCCGTTGCTCGAGGTGCACCTGTTCGACTACGAGGGCGACCTCTACGGCGAATACCTGAGCGTCGACTTCCTGCGCTGGCTCAGGGCCGAGCAGAAGTTCGAGTCGCTGGACGCGCTCGTCGTCCAGATGGGCATCGATTCGGCTCGCGCCCGGGCCGCCCTCGCCGAAATCCCGCTGCTGGCCTGAATCCGCCGCTCCCTGGGCCGCTATGGCTGGATTAAATCCATGAATTGCCTCAATATTTCTGGTTCCGTGCCGGCGTGCGCGATCCGCTCCGAAGTCCCTGCCCATGGCTGACTACAAGAACACCGTAAACCTGCCGGAGACGGCGTTCCCGATGAAGGCCGATCTTGCCCGCCGCGAGCCGGACATGCTGGCGTGGTGGGACGAGCACCGCACGTACGACAAGCTGCGCGCCATCGCGAAGGACCGGCCGAAGTTCATCCTGCACGATGGTCCGCCGTACGCGAACGGTGCAATCCACATCGGCCACGCGGTCAACAAGATCCTGAAGGACGTCATCGTCAAGTCGCGCACGCTCGACGGCTTCGACGCGCCGTACGTGCCGGGCTGGGACTGCCACGGCCTGCCGATCGAGCACGCTGTCGAAAAAGTGCGCGGCCGCGAGATGAAGCAGCTCGACGCCAAGGCGTTCCGCCAGGCGTGCCGCGAGTTCGCGATGGAGCAGGTGGACGTCCAGCGCAAGGACTTCATCCGGCTCGGCGTCATGGGCGACTGGTTCAATCCCTACCTGACGCTGGCGCCGCGCTACGAAGCCGAGCAGCTGCGCGCGTTCGCCCAGATCATCCGCAATGGGCACCTGTACAAGGGCTTCAAACCCGTGCACTGGTGCCTCGACTGCCGCTCGGCGCTCGCCGAGGCCGAGGTCGAGTACGAAGAGCGCACGTCGCCGTCGATCGACGTCCGCTTCGACGTCATCGATGGCGCAGATCTGGCGCGGCGTGCTGGCGTGAGCCTGCCGCCGGGTCGCGCAAGTATCGTGATCTGGACGACCACGCCGTGGACGCTGCCGGCCAACCAGGCCGTCGCGGTGCATGCGGAGTTCGACTACTCGCTGCTCGCCGTCGATGCGGGAGCGGGTGCAGAGTTGCTGCTCATCGCGTCGGAACTTGCGCCGGCGGTGCTGCAGCGCGCCGAAGCTGCCGCGTCGCGTGAACTAGCACGGATGAAGGGCGCAGCCCTCGAGCACCTGCAACTGCGTCATCCCTTCTACGATCGCATCGTGCCCGTGATCCTCGGTGAGCACGTGACGCTCGAAAGCGGCACCGGCGCCGTGCACACCGCGCCGGGCCACGGCCAGGAAGACTTCGTCGTCGGCAGGAAGTACGGCCTCGCGGTCGACAACCCCGTCGGCAGTGACGGGCGTTTCCTGCCGGCCACGCCGCTCTTCGCCGGCGAGAAGGTCTTCGACGCGAACAAGCACGTCGTCGAGGTGCTCGCGGAGCGCGGTGCGCTGCTGCACCACGAAGCATTCCGTCACAGCTACCCGCACTGCTGGCGCCACAAGACACCGGTGATTTTCCGCGCCACGCCGCAATGGTTCATCAGCATGGAACGTGCGGGCTTGCGCGCCGCGGCGCTCGCCGAGATCGGCAAGGTCGAGTGGACGCCGGGCTGGGGCGAGCAGCGCATCTACAGCATGATCGCCGGCCGTCCCGACTGGTGCATCTCGCGCCAGCGCATGTGGGGCGTGCCGCTGTCGCTGTTCACGCACAGGGAAACGGGCGAGCTGCATCCGCGCACGCCCGAGCTCGTGGACCAGGTCGCCGGGCTCGTCGCGAAGGACGGCATCGATGCGTGGTTCGATCTCGATCCGGCCACGCTGCTCGGCGCCGATGCGTCGAGCTACGAGAAGGTCACCGACATCATGGATGTCTGGGTCGACTCGGGCGTTTCGCACCATTGCGTGTCGCAGAGCCGGCCGGAGATCCTGTCGCCCGCCGACCTCTACCTCGAAGGCTCGGACCAGCATCGCGGCTGGTTCCACAGCTCGCTGCTGACCTCGGTCGCGCAGAAAGGCCACGCGCCCTACAAGGGCGTGCTCACCCACGGCTTCACCGTGGACGAGAAGGGCCGCAAGATGTCGAAGTCGCTCGGCAACACCGTGCTGCCGCAGAAGGTGATGAGCACGCTCGGCGCCGACGTGCTGCGCCTGTGGGTTGCAGCCACCGACTACGCCAACGAGATCAGCGTTTCGGACGAGATCCTGAAGCGTACGTCGGACTCGTACCGCCGCGTCCGCAACACGGTGCGCTTCCTGCTCGGCAACCTCGCGGGTTTCGATCCCACGCGCGATGCGGTGCCGGTGGGCCAGATGCTCGCACTCGACCGCTGGGCGCTCGCCCGCACACGCGAGCTGCAGCACGAGGTCATCGCCGCTTATCGCAGCTACGAATTCCACGTCATCTATCAGAAGCTGCACAATTTCTGCGTCGTCGACCTCGGCGGCTTCTACCTCGACGTACTCAAGGATCGCCTGTACACGACGCCGGCGACCGGCCCGGCGCGCCGTTCGGCGCAGACGGCGATGTACTGGATCGCCGAGGCGATGGTGCGCTGGCTGGCGCCGATCCTGTCGTTCACGGCCGAGGAGATCTGGCGCTTCATGCCGGGCGAGCGCGCGGAATCGGTGTTTTTCACGACCTGGGCCGCCATCCCCGACACCGCATCCGTCCCGCAGACGATCGACTGGCCGAAAGTGCTGGAGGCACGTGCCGCCGTGCTGCGCGAGCTCGAGCGCCTGCGCGTTGCCGAGCAGATCGGCGCGCCGCTCGATGCCGAGGTGACGCTCTACGGCACGCCCGCGTGGGCCAACGCATTGACTGCGTTAGGCGATGAACTGCGATTCGTGCTGATCACGTCGGCAGCGCACGTGGCAGATGCCGGCTCGCGGCCGGCCGAGGCCGTAGCTTCGGACGGCGAGGGCAAGAGCGGGCTGTGGCTGCAGGTAGGGCGCTCCGAGTCGCAGAAGTGCGCCCGTTGCTGGCACCGGCGGCCGGACGTCGGTACCGTGTCTGCCCACCCGGAACTGTGCGGCCGTTGCGCGGTCAATCTCGACGGTCCGGGCGAGACACGCCGCTACGCCTGAAGCCTCAAGGACGCGATGAACACCCCAAGCCAGCCCAAGCCCCCGACCGGGTCCGTAGCGCCGCACACCTCCACGGCGTCCGGCCTGGCGGCGCTCGCCGCCCTGCGTCTCCAGCGCACTCACCCGGCGGCCTGGTTGTGGCTGTCGCTGTTCGTCGTCGCGTTCGACCAGGCCACCAAGTTCCTCGTCACGCGCTTCCTCGAGCTCTACGAGCGCGTCGAAGTCCTGCCGGTGCTCGACTTCACGCTGCTGCACAACACCGGGGCTGCGTTCAGCATCCTGGCCGACGCGTCCGGCTGGCAGCGCGGGTTCTTCATCACGCTCGGGCTCGTCGTCAGCGCCGCGCTCATCGTGTGGCTCTGGCGGCTGCCGCGCGGCGAGAAGTTCCTGCCACTGGCGCTGGCGCTGATCATCGGCGGCGCGCTCGGCAACGTGATCGACCGCATGGCACACGGCTACGTCGTCGACTTCATCCATGCGCACTGGGGCGGCTCGTATTTTCCGGCGTTCAACATCGCCGACAGCGCGATCACGATCGGCGCCGCGCTGATGATCCTCGATGCCTTCCGCGAACACAGGTAGGCAGTGAAAATCCTGCTCGCCAATCCGCGGGGATTCTGCGCTGGCGTCGACCGGGCGATCGACATCGTCGAGCGCGCGCTGGATCTCTTCGGCGCACCGATCTACGTGCGGCACGAGGTCGTGCACAACAAGTTCGTCGTCGATCGCCTGCGTGGCCTCGGCGCCGTGTTCGTCGAGGAACTCGACGAAGTCCCCGGCGACGCCACGGTCATTTTCAGCGCCCATGGCGTCGCGAAGGCGGTGCAGGCCGAAGCGGCCCGGCGTGGCCTGCGCGTGTTCGACGCCACCTGCCCGCTCGTCACCAAGGTGCACATGGAGGTCTCACGCTACGGGCGCGACGGCCGCGACGTGATCCTGATCGGCCATGCGGGTCACCCGGAGGTCGAGGGCACGATGGGCCAGTTCGACGCGTCGCACGGCGGGCGCATCTGCCTGGTCGAGGACGTCGATGACGTGCAGCACCTGAACGTGCGCGATCCCGCGCGGGTCGGCGTGGTCACGCAGACGACGCTCTCCGTGGACGACACGGCCGACGTGCTCGAAGCGCTGCAGGCAAGGTTCCCGACGCTGGCGACGCCGCGCAAGGAAGACATCTGCTACGCGACGCAGAACCGCCAGGACGCAGTGAAGAAGCTGGTCGCGGACTGCGACGTGATGGTCGTGGTCGGATCGGCCACGAGTTCGAATTCCAACCGCCTGCGCGAGATCGCCGAAAAGGCGGGCATGCCGGGCTACCTCGTGGACGGCCCGGACAACCTGCGTGCGGAATGGTTCGAGGGTAAGCAGGCCGTTGGGGTCACGGCGGGCGCGTCAGCGCCTGAACTGCTCGTGCAGCGGGTCGTGGCTCGTCTCAAGGAGTGGGGCGGGCAGGGTGCAACCGAGATCGAAGGTCGGGCGGAACACGTCGTGTTCGCGCTGCCACGTGAATTGCGGTCGGCGGCGACCGGCCGCGACAAGGCGACCGGCTGAGTCTGCGGCTTGTGCCTGCCGGTTGGGGCTACCAGCAGTCGTCCGAGGTCGCGGTGCGCGCACCTGCCTGATCGATCGTGAATGTGCCGCAGTGAGTGTCGTCGGCCTGGCCCCCTGCCGTCGTGGCCGTGGCCGTGAAGCTGTCGGCGTCGGCGTCGTCGATCGCAATGCGTGTAGTGGCCGTTCTCGGTCGTCGCCAGCAAACCCAGTCCGTCGGGTGGCGCGTCGTCGAGCGCGTCCGTGTACGTGTTGTTCTGCAGGTAGAACTTTTCCTGCGCGGCAGCCAGGTTGAGCAGGGCCGACTTGGCTTCAGCCCGGTGCGACCGCAACAGGAACTGGCGGTAGCTCGGGATCGCGATGGTGGCGAGCAGCGCGACGATCGCCACCACGATGACCAGCTCGATCAGGGTCACGCCTCGCATCTTGTTCCGCATCGGTTCGCTCCTTCAGGGAATCTGGCAGGGACGCCGGACGGGTCCGGCGTCCCTGGCCTGTTCAGTTCGAGCCACGCTGTTCCCAGTAGGTCCGCACCGGCGGGTTGGTCAGGCCGCTGCCGCAACTTTCCAGGCCGACCAGGCAGATTGGATTCACGGCCGGGCCCTGGACTGGCGGCCAGGTCGTCGGGTCATCCACGTCGCAGCCCGTTGTCGTGGCGCAGCCCGGCGGCGGTTCGTCCGCAGGCACGTCCCCCGGCGTCGGGAACACGAAAGTCACCTCCGGCGCGATGCTGCCTTGGGCCAGTTCCGTGGCCACGTCCAGCTTGCCGGTCGCCGACGTCCGCGACGTAGAGCCGGTTCAGGCCAACGGTCGCGACACAGAATTCCGGGTTGTATTCGCGTTCTTCCGGCGAATACGTCGTGAAGTAGATCTGGTTCTGGAACGTGCGCGATTCCGCGAGGACCTTCTCGCCCGCATCCTGCAGGTTCATTCGCCAGCCGACACCGCCCGCCGGAATCGTCGGGTTAGTGACTCCAGTCACGTCGAGCAGTCGCGTATCACCGTCGGTGATGATCTGGTGGCACGGCGAGGTCTCCGAAGTGCCGCAGGTGGCCTTGTACTGGGTGTTCTGCACCTGCGAGAACACATTGAAGTCACGCAGGCTGTAGAAGCGATTGACCACCGTCACGTCCGTGATCGGCTTCTCGCGGTGCCCCGAGCCGATGCCGACGTTGATGAAGTTGCTCGTGCCCGACTCTATCAACGAGACGTCAGGCGCATAGAAGAAGCGACGGTTCTTGGTCGCGTCGGTCTTGACCGCGAGGTCGCCGAGTCCCAGCGAGGCAAAGACCCCGCCCCAGACCAGGTCGGCCGGCGCCTGGCTGTTGCGGATGTCGAAGCGCCAGACGCGCCCGCCCATGTCCGCGGCATACATGCGGTCGGCGAAACCGTCGCCCGACAGGTCGACCGCTCGCACGTCGCCGGGAATGGAATTCGTCATCTTGGCGAGCTGCAGCTGCGCGCCGGTGTCCGACGTCGGGCCGGCGCGCCAGATCAGGCTGCCGGTGACGGCGTCCACCATGAAGATGCGGTTGCCCACGCCGTCGGCCACGTAGCCGACGGTGTCCTGGGCGACGTCGTAGCCGCCGCCGAACACGAGCACCATCTTGTCGGGGTTGCCGCTGGTCCAGCTGCGGTTGACGTTGACCCGCGCGACCGTGGGTGCGGACCAGGTCTGGCCGACGCCCGGCAGGTCGGATGGTCCGATGATCCACAGCAGCTTCGGCGCGGTGCGTACCGTCACGTCGAGGCCGACGTAGCTACGAGCCGCCGCGGCGCATGCCGAAGTACAGGTACACCTTGTCCTTCTCGGACTCGGAGACCGTGCCGTCGCCGTTGATGTCCGAGCCCGCGGGCTCGATCGTGCCGTCGCCGTCGCGATCGAGCCGGACCACCCTTACCGCACCGTCCAGGCCGTACACGCGTGAAGTCACGTCTTCGTTGTGTACAGTTCCTCGATGCGGTCGAGCATGAGGCGCGGCACGAAAGCCCAGAGCTCCGCGCCGGTCTTCGCATTGATGGCCTGGACGTAGCCGTCGTTCGTCGTCGCGTAAAGGGTGATGTCCGGATCGTCCGCCGGTCCGCCGTAGATGACCGTCGCCGGACGCGAATGCAGCGGATCACCCATGTCCTTGCGGGCTTCCGTGAAATCGCTGTTGCCGTTCTCGTCGAGGACGTCGTGACCATACGCCCAGTCCACGAGGTCGCCGACAGCCGGCCGGCCCGACACCGCCACGTTCGACACGACGCCGAGCAGCAACAGGTTGGCGAGCGTAAGGTTGCCCGTAGCCTTCAAGGCGGACAGGTCTTCGCTCAGCGTCCCCGAGTTGGCGGTCAGGTTGCTGTAGATCTTGCGGGTCGCCGGGTTCTTCAGTTCACCCGCCGCGCCGCCCATCTCGGCGTCGGCACCGTCGGCCATGTCCGACCAGTAGCTCTGCGCGCCATCCCGGAAGAAGCCGTTGTTCGGATCGACCGCCGCATTGCCGTTCACGTCGCGGATTTCGCCGGTCGGCGTGATCTGATACTTCTTGATGTTGCCGAGCCAGCGGTAGGAGGTGGCCGGCTTGAAAACCGACATGTACAGGAAGTTCAGGTTCTGGGTGCGGTTGAACGCGTTCACGGCCACCGTCGGCGACGTGAACGTCGTCGTCTGCTCGAGGATCTTGGAGATGATCTCCGTGAAGGCCTCGGTCAGCTCGGCCGTGTCGGCGGCCTCGTAGTACTTGCCACCGCCGCGCTGCGCAACTTTCTCCAGGAACGCCGTGCCCGACGCCACGTCATCGCCGAAGCCGATCCAGTAGCTGGTGACGTTCTGCACGCCCGGCCGGTCCGAGCGCAGGTCCGATTCCTGCAGCCACTTGGAGAGATCGTCCGTGCATTTGCCGTTGCCCTCGGTGCCGTCGCACGTGGCGCGACCGTTTATCGTGGCGAAGTTCTGGCAGGCTCTCGATGCGCGCGTTCGCCTCGTTGTCCTGCGTCGGCAGGCCGTCCGTCAGGAAGACGAGGTAGTTCTTCTGGCAGTCCTGGTCCGCCGGCGAGTCGTACAGCGTCTTGTCCGAGGCGTTGCGGGAAGCGGTGACACTCGGCGTGTCGCCGTTCGGATTGCTCGTGAACTTGTCCGACTTGCTGAACACGCTCGGGTGCGTCGTCGCGTTTGCGCCGCCCCCGAAGTACACCTTGTCGCCCCTGTAGTACTGCGTGGCTTCATAGAGCGTCTCGGACAGCGGGGTCCAGCCAGCGGCGTTCCAGCCGTTGATCTCGGTCTTCATCGCCGCGCGATTGTCCTCGATCTTGCCCATCTCCTTCACGACCATGCCACCCTGCGCGGCGGCGTCGTTGTCGTTGCCCGTGTCGTTGCTGTAGCGCATCAGGCCGACGTTGACGTTGTCGTCGAGGTTGTCCAGCAGCGTGGTCAACACCTCCTGCATGATCTCCAGGCGGGTGCGCGTGATGGTGGAGCTCGCCTTCCAGTTGAGATAGTTGCCGGAATAGAACGTGATCGGGCCGCCGCGGGCCCAGTCGATCTTGTTGGCAGAATTGCTGGACCACGGGCCATTGGTCGCCCGTCCGCGGCGTATTTCTTCGTGGCCGCATCGGTCTGGCCATGAATGCCGGCGTCCGCCGCGCACTCGATCCAGCTGCTGCTGTCGCCGCCGGCATGACTCCCACCGTTCTTGCTGCCGACCGCCAGCACGCGCGGCCTTCGTCAACATACGCGATGCCGGCCGAGGCCAGGTTCGGCTGGGCCGCATTGCAGGTAAACACGCTTCGCGTTGACGTGAACGTCGCATTTCGGTGCTGGTCGTCAGTCCGGCACCGGTCGCTGTTGTTCGACCAGTAGCACCCGGTCCGTCCGGCACGAGCCGCTGTAGGTGTCGGCCGGGTTGAAGGACACCTGGGTAGTCACGTTGGTGTCCATGCTGCCCGACGTGTCCATGACGAACAGGATGTTGGGGCGTGACGGAGCCGCGGCTGACGGCCGCGCCGACGAACAGTTCGGTGTCGTCCGCGCCGGCAGGTGTGCTGGCCAGCATCACAACGGCCGCGGCAGCGGTCCAGCGTGGCCAGCGATCGCATCCTGGAAGTCGTCATGACTTGGTCCTCGATTCGGTGGCGCCGCTTCGCGGAGCCTTGGGTGACTGTCTGGCGGGCACGTCGGCCGGGTCGAGCTGCATCCCTAGCTTGATTCGGGAGACGCGCAGGGTCTTCGTCTCATAGGACCACGACGAGGTTGCTGCTTCCCCGCGCCGCGTACTTGCGCAGCGTCGCGAGCGACACCTGGTCTCGGCCGACGAAGTACTCGCTGCTCGAGTCGAGCTTCAGGTGGAGCATGTTGCAGCCCGAGCAGGGCGTGAAGCTCCATGTGCCGGACGCCGAGCCAGGCATGGTCAGGGTGTCCGTGCTCGATTCGATACCCGTGTACAGGACCTTCTCGGCCTGACTCCAGGCCGCCGGGCCGTGCTGCAAAGGGCGATGGCGGTAATCAGCGTCTTCTTGAACATGATCGTCTTCTCTCCGGTGGCGGTGCGGTGATCAGCCGCCGCCCGGTCCGATGATGTAGAAGCTCTGTCGATGTTCCGACTGCGCGCCGCGATCCGACGTGCCGTAACTGTCGACGATGAAGTGATAGGCCTCGAAGCCCGTGCCGATGCTGTAGCCGCCTCCGGGGACGGGCGTCGTGCCGGACTGGAGTCGTCGAACGCATGAAGTACTCGCACTGTCGTCGCGTCGGTCGGGTCGTCGACTTCCGGGCAGTCTGCCGCGATCGGCTCGTCCCGTCCCGCGCGTCGGCATCGGCCCAGGCGGAGCGCCGCCACGTTGTCATAAGTGCCGACCGGTACGTTGGTGTTGTAGATGCCGGTGAGCGAGTGCCTGCTCGATGCCCGCATCGGCAGCCTGGAACGAGCGCTCCTGGTATTGAGCGTTGCCGGCCATCAGCAGTCTCGAGCGAGGCGGTAGTCATGCCGGAGATGGCCAGCAGCGTCAGGACCAGCAGCAGGATGAGTCCGACGACGAGAGCCGCGCCCGCTTCGCCTCGCGGCGGGCCAGCCGGACGGAGCGGCGAGCGTTGGCAGGTCGTCATGCGCGTGTGTTCCGGATGTGGATCGTCTTGGTGAGGAGGATGCGCCGGTAGTCGTCGGCACGCGAGCTCCGCTCACCACGGCGCCCATGTCGGCGTACTGGAAGTCGGTATCGTTGACGTAACCGATCTCGCGCTCCTCGGCGCGGATGCGCAGCCAGATCGTCGCCGAGACCACGACGCCATTCGCCGGCACGGCACCCGGGTTCACGTACTGGTCGATATTCGTGTCGCCGTTCGTGTCGACGCCCAGGCGCACCTGCAGGTCTTCGACGCCCGGGACGATCTCCTCGTCGATGAAGGCGCTTCCCGGCGCGCCGCTCGCGTTGGCGAACCGCTTGCGGCGGAGCGACGGCACGTCGTTGCGGTTGGTCGAGCGCGACGACACGTAGTAGACGTGTGCCTCGAGTTCGCGGGACTGGGAAGCGGGGGGCAGGTAGTCTGCCGGGATGCAGCCCTGGTCGGTGGGATCGCCGTGCAGGCAGGTACGAACAGCGTGCCCCGGATGCGGCTGGTCTGCAGGTAGATACGGGTCGAGTCCAAGGCGGCCGGCTGCGTCGCATTCGCGCGACGTATCCACAGCGTGTCCGTGCCGGCCAGGTAATTGTTGGCCGCACAGGTCAGCGCATAGGAGTTGTTCGAGCCGCCGACGTACTCGTCCAGGTTGAGCACGAAATAGTTGCTGGGAGCGAGAGACGGTGCCGCAGACAGCGGCATCTCGCCTGCTGCGTGGCGTTGAGTCGCGGCGGGCGGTCGGCCGCCCGATCGGCGCGCGATTGTCGATGTAGTCCGCGCGTTGCTCATGCCCCAGAAATTCGCCATGCGGACGTCGGTCTCGACCACGTCCATGGCGAGCCGGCCGATTTCCTGCAGGCGCGCCACGCTCTCGGCGGTGCGATATGTGCTGCGGCTCTGGCTGAACACCGTGACCGCGCCGAGGATCAGGAACAACCCGATCACCATCGCCACCATGAGTTCGATGAGGCTCACGCCGAACTGGCGCATTCGATCAGTGCTTGCGATCATGGTGGCGTCCTCAGATCTCGATCCGCAGCTGGTAGGTCACTGGGATCGTCCTGGCCAAGTTCGTCCCAGCTCACGCTCGACATCGTATGCCGCGGGCGTCGTCGCCGTTCGGCGCGGTATAGGCACGGCCGCCGACGCCTCCCGGCAATTGCGCTGCGATCTGGTTCGTCCAGTCGGTGAGGTCTGCGATGGCGATGGCATTGCGCCGCCCGGTCGCAGGGGCTCCGCAAGCGTAGGCGCGGGATTCCGGTTGGACCGCATGCGGTCCCCGATGTCGGTGGCCAGCTCGATCGCCTGCGTGCGGTAGAGCGAAGTGCGATTGGCGCGCAGGGTTTCGACGTACAGCGCCGCAATGCCGAGCAGGCCGACGGACAGCACGATCAGGGCGACCATCGCCTCGACCAGCGTGAAACCTCGACTGCGGCGAAACAGCGGCTGAGCCGGCACGGTTGCGGGTCATGGGCAGCCTCCAAATTCGGTGACCGTGGCTTCGGCGCGGAACACCGACGGCCGCCCGGTCGGCAGGACCTCGATCGCGCGCGCAGCGGAGTCGCCGCCGGCGCTGACCACGTTGCCGCGCACGTCGCACAGCACGAAGCGGTTGACGTTCTCCGTCTCGATGACGGGGAAGCCGGTCGCGCAGGAAGGTAACCGTCTTCGTCATGTCATATCGCAATCGCCCGGATTCTCGTCGGCGTCCGTACGACCTGGTCGGATGCTGTCGGCCATGTTCGCGCGCCCGCAGGATCACTTCGGCGCCGTCGACCTCGCCGTTGCCGTCCGTCGCCGCGACGATCGCCGGGTCCTGTCGTCGACGAAGATGATCCAGCGATCGAGCGGTCGCATCGTCCGCGTCGCACGCTGCCCCGTCCTGCGACTTGCACAGCGTGACCGGACCCGGCGCTTGACGGCCTCGGAGCGGGCGAAGTTGAAGTCCGAGACGATGTCGTTCGTTCGGCCGCGACATGCGGCTGTTGCGGACGAATTCCTGCAGGTTCGGCAGGCCGATGCCCGCGATCACCGCCAGCAAGGCGATGGCGAACAGTCAGTTCGATCAGGGTGAAACCGGATTGCTTTGCGTGCATCTTGAAACGGAGCATAGGCCGCCGCGCTCTCCCTGATACCGTGCCCCGACGAGCGGTCCGCCGCTAACGACGAGCGGCGAGCTATTTGACTAAGTGCAGACCAGGGACCCGCCCGACGCGCTGCGGCTGGAAATCCGCGGCCGTCCGGTCTGGCTGATGATCACTGCGCGCGCGGCACGTGAGCCGCGGTCGTCGCAGAACGTGACGGTCGCGGTGACCCCCATCTGCCCGAATGGACGGAAGGATAGGGTGCTGCGGTTGGACGAAATGTGACCGGCGTCCCACGGTTCGTAGACACGCAGCAGGGGTTCACCGGAATCGCGGGCTGCCGGGGTGTCGCGATCCAGGTTGACGAAGAGCAGCCATCCGGTAGTCCACTGCGCACTCGGGGAGCACGTGGCGCCGTTGCGGCTGGGGCACAGGCTCACGACTCCGTTGCGCTTGATCGCCTCGCTCCGTGCCACGTACACGGCATGTACGAACTGGTTGACCTCGCGCGTACGTGCCGCGTCGCGCAGCAGGGCGCCAAAGGACGGCACGCCCCAGGCGAGGGTGGTGGCCACCACGGCCAGACCGAGGACCAACTCGATCAACGTGTAACCCTGCCATCGGCGGACCGGGCAGCGACGGCACTTGCCTTCCATGGCGACGGTTCCGGGCGGAGGTGTGCCCGGCGGCCCGCCGCCGCCAGGCGAGCAGACAGGCTAGTGCCACGTGAAAATGCGGTCTTGCCGCAAAAGGCAGGGGTTTGTGCGGATTCAGGCCGGGCCCGTCTCGGCCTCTATAATCAGTCCACTTTTTCTGACTCCCGGACCACTCCCGTGAACGAAGTCAGCAGTATTCTCGAACGACACGGCATTCGCCCCACCCAGCAACGCGTCAAGGTCGCCGAGGTGCTCCTTGCGGCGCCCGTGCACCTCACCGCGGAGCAGTTGCTCACGACCCTGCGGCAGTCGCCCAGCCGGGTATCGAAGGCCACCGTCTACAACACGCTCAAGTTGTTCGTGGATCACGGGCTGGTGCGCCAGATCCACCTGGATCCTGAGCGCTGCGTCTACGACTCGGCGATGGCGCCGCACCATCACTTCCAGAACGTCGAGACGGGCGAGATGCGGGACATCCGCCCCGACGAGCTGACGCTCGGGCGCATGCCCGCGCTGCCGCCCGGCACCGAGATCGACAGGGTCGAGGTCGTGATCCGGGTCCGCCCACAGGCCAGCTGAGTCCGGCTTCCACCCGCGGGGTCGAATCCTTATAATGCGCGCCCCTCCGAGCCGGAGGGGTCTGCGCAGAGCCGACTTAGCTCAGTTGGTAGAGCAACTGATTCGTAATCAGTAGGTCCGCGGTTCGAATCCGCGAGTCGGCACCATTTTTCCCGTGAAAACCCTGCTCCAGTCCGCGTTGCTTGGAGTCCTGTACGCGGCCATGGGGTTCGTGGCCTGGCTGCTGCGCGTCTTTGGCTGGCGCCGCGAGCTGGTCCGCCGCCACCTCGCACGCTGCTTGCCGGAACTCGACGAATCCCGCCGACGGGACATCGAGGCTGGTTTTTACGGTCACCTGGGTCAACTGGCGGCCGAGGTCCTCGCGCAGCGCTTGCTCGATCCGGCTGCCCTCGCGAGCCGTGTCCGGTTCGAAAACCCGCAACTGGTGCGGGATTGCCTGCAGGACACATCCGGTCGCGCACTGATCCTGTCATCGCACCACGCCAACTGGGAATGGCTCCTGCTGCGGTGCTCCAATGAATTCAACGAGCCGCTGACCGCGGCCTATAAGCCGACCCGTCGTGAAAGCGTCGACGGCGTGCTGCGACGAATGCGCGAGCGCTTCGGCTGCACCATGGTGAAGGCCGGGGACCTCGTGCCCCACCTGCTGGCACAGCGGGGCAAGGTGCGGTTGCTGGCCATGCTCGCCGACCAGTCGCCCTCGGCGAAGAGCGAGCAGCAGACCTGGCTCGAGTTCTTCGGCCAGCAGACTTCGTTCTTCCGGGGACCGGGCTGGATCGGCGCCAAGCTTGGCTACTCCGTGTACCTCGCCGCGATGCACCGCGAACGCCGTGGCCATTACGTCGTGCGCTTCATCGAGTTGTCGCGCGCGGGTACGCGGGCGGAGCCGGACCAGATCCTGACGGCCTATACCCAGGCGCTCGAGCGGCACGTGCGGCAGTATCCGGAACTGTATTTCTGGGCCTACAACCGCTGGAAGCGCGAGAAGCCGCTTTATGGGTGAGCCGGTGGCGTCAGCGACAGCATCGATACCGGCGCGCGACTCGTTCGGGCTGCGGCTGCGCTATGCCTGTGCGTGGCTGCTGTTTTTCCTGGGCTATCGGCTCCTCGGGCTGCGGCGCGGCACGATCCGCCAGAATCTCCGCCGTTCGTTTCCAGACAGGAGTGCTGCCGAGCGCGAACGCATCCGCGTCGACTTCGTCACGCGGCAAGCGGAAATCCTGGCCGAATTCGACTACGCGCGCGTCATGGGCGCTGATGAACTGCGCGCGCGAGTGCGGCTCGTGGACCGCGCCGGCCTGCTGGCCTCGTCGGGCAAGCTCGTGCTGCTCGGCGGCCACCAGTGCAATTTCGAATGGATGCTGCTGCGCATCTCGCTCGAACTCGGCTCCGGCTTGATCGCCATCTACAAGCCGATGGGCAGCGCGCGGGTCGAACGGTATTTCCTCTCGATCCGCTCGAAGTTCGGCGCGCAGATGCTGTCGTCGAAGTCCATCCGGCAGGAGATCGGTGCGATCCGCGATGCGCGCGCGCTCGGCCTGGTTGCGGACCAGGTGCCGCGCACCAGCCCCGAGCGTCACTGGACGACCTTCCTGCACCAGGACACCGCGTTCTTCAAGGGGCCGGAGCGGATGGCGCGACTGTTGCGCGCGCCGATCGTTTACGTGTCGATGCGGCGCTGCGCGCGCGGCATGTACGAAATCGAGCTCGAGCCATTGACGACGGCAGGTGAGAAGCCGGCGGCAGGCGTACCCACCGAACGCTATGCGCGCGTACTCGAGCGCGACATCACAGCCGATCCGGCCGGCTGGTGGTGGTCGCACAAGCGGTGGAAGGCGCTGAAGGAAGGCAAGAAAGGGCAGGAAGGGCAGGAAGGGTAGGAAGGGTAGGAAGGTCGAAGGAAGGTGAAGGAAGGGATCTTCACTTCCCGCCCTTCCGCCCTTCCTCCCCTTCCTGCCCTTCCTGCCCTTCCTCTAACTTCCGAGCTTCGACTCGAGTCGCTGCGCCAGCATCGAGATGGTCGGGAAATCGAACAGCTCGGTGAGGTCGACCATGCCCGGATAGGCCTCGTCGATCTTCTCGTGGATCTGGATCAGCGTGAGCGAGCTCGCGCCGACGTCGAACAGGTTGTCATCGATGTCCACGTGCTTGCCGGGCATGGCGTCGTCGACGATCGCCTTGAGCTGGGCCTCGACCCTGCCCTTGGCCGCGCGACCCTGGCCGTGCAGCGCGGCCCACGCCTGGTCGAATTCCGCCAGTTCCGCCGCGAACTCGCCGTCCTCGTATGCCGTGGCCAGCGCGTTGCGTTGCAGCTTGCCGCTGGTCGTCTTGGGGATGCGCTTCACCGGCACCACGCGCGCAACTTCCACGCCCGCATGCTCGTTGATGAGGTGCATCGCCCTGGTCGCGAGCGGGATGAAGTCGGTCATGTCGCTTCGGTGAAGCACGAACAGCACCAGCTCGTCGGTGGGTGACTCGGCCGCGCGCGCGCCGGCCGCGATCACCTTGCCGAGTTCGAGGCCGGGCTCGGTCTGCAGCACGGATTCGAGGTCGTGCGGGTAATAATTCTGGCCGTTGACGAAGATGATCTCCTTGGAACGGCCCGTGACGTACAGGTTGCCTTCGTGTTCGAGCGCAAGGTCGCCCGTGCGCAGCCAGCCATCCGCGGTGATCGCGGCCGCGTTCGCTGCCGGGTTCTGGAAGTAGCCGCGCGTGACGTTGTCTCCCTGCATCAGCAGGTGACCCACGGTCCCTGCCGGAACCTCCGCCCCCGCATCGTCCAGCAGCTTCACGCGGGTGTACGGAATCGGCTTGCCTTCGCACATGAGCTTGAGCGCCGTGGGGTCGGCCGCGTCGACGTGCCGTGCCGGCGACCCGACACCCAGCGAGCGTCGATCGACCGTGATGCAGCGGTACAGCGTGCCCGGCGGCGGAAAGCTCACGGCGAGCGACGCTTCCGCGAGTCCATACACGGGGAACATCGCGGTGCGGCGCAGGCCGTACGGTGCGAGTCGGTCGAGGAACTCCTCGGCGAGCTCGACGGAAATCGGTTCGGCACCGTTGAAGATCAGGCGGACCGACGCGAGGTCGTGATTCTCGAGCGTCTTGTCGCCGAGTGCCTTGAGGCAGTGACGATAGCCGAAGTTCGGCGAGCACGTGATCGTCACGCGCTTGGCGGACGACCACTTGAGCCAGAGCAGGGCGCGGCGCACGAACAGGTCGGTGGGCATCAGGTGCTGTCGCACGCCGGCGTACATCATCATCAGGTGGAAGCCGATCAGGCCCATGTCGTGCGTGAGCGGCATCCAGCTGAGCGAGACGTCCTGTGCGCTGAAACCCGCGGCCTGCGTCGCACCTTCGGCATTCGTGAGGATGTTGCGGTGGGTGAGCACCACGCCTTTGGGTTCGCTCGTCGAACCCGACGAGAACTGGATGAACGCAGTCTGGTCGGGGCCCAGGTCTGCCGGTGTGCCGGCCCGCGCAATGTCGTCGAGCGCATCGATCAGGAACGTCCGCGGCTTGAGCGTGCTCCAGGCTTCCGGCTCGCCGAGGGTGGCGGCATACGTTGCGAGGCGGTCGCGGAGCTTCTTGTCGGTGTAGAGAAACGGCTGCCCGAGCTGCTTCGCGATGCGCAGCAGCTTGTGCTTGTGCTCGTCGCTGATGCCGACCGCGACCGGCACCGGCACGATGCCGCCATAAAGACAGGCCCAGAACGCGTCGATGAACTGCTCGTTGCTCGCCACGTGCAGGATCAGGTGGTCGCCCGGCTTCGCGCCGATGCGCTGCAGGTGAAACAGGATGCCGAGCGCGCGCCGCCGCAGGTCCGTGAGCTTGAGCGTCTTCTCGGCGCCTTCACCCTCGAGGTAAACGATCGCGCCGTCGCCGCGTGCGCGGTCGTCGAGCATGTCCGGAAGCGTCTGGTACTTGATCATCGCTGTCGTATTCTCATGTGAACGTCACCGGCCGTCCGCAGGTTGATGCGCGCCTCGAGGGGAGGTTGCACGGGCTGTGGATCGGTCAGCTGAAACCGGCGCACCGCAAAATTGAAGTGCAGGAGCATCTCGTAGAGCGAGAAGTTCTGCCCGATGCAGTGGCGCGGCCCGGCCGCAAACGGAATGTACGCGAATGCATGGCGAGCTTCGACCTGCGGGGGATCGAAATGGCCCGGATCGAACGTCTCGGGAAGGCTCCAGTGCTGCGGATGCCGATGCACGAGGTAGGGGCTGATGAAGACGTCGGTGCCGGGCGGTACAGAGTGCCCACCCAGCGTATCCGGTCCGATGCTGCGGCGGGTCAGCAGCCAGCCCGGCGGGTACAGGCGCATCGATTCGTCCACGACCTGCCGCGTGTAAGGCAGGCGGATCAGGTCGGCATAGCTCGCGTGACCCAGGTCGCCCACGTCGCGCTGTTCTTCGGCAATGCGCATGGCGACGGCAGGGTGGGTGGCCAGCAGCCACCACGTCCAGTTGAGCGTGCTCGCCGTCGTTTCATGGCCGGCGACGACGAGCGTCATGACTTCGTCGACGACTTCCGCGTCGCTCATGGCTTCGCCCGTGTCTGCGTCCCTGGCGTCGAGCAGCAACTGCAGCAGGTCGAACCGCTCCTGTTGCCGTCGCGCGCCGAACCGTGACCAGTGCCTTCACGTCGCGCGCCAGCTGGCGGAATTCGTAGGCAAAACGAGTGTCACGGCGCGCGTCCTGCAGGATGGCGACGAACGGGTTGTGGTCGAGATCGGGCACGAGTTGGCGCAGGTCGTCCGTGAAGAGCGCACGCAGGATGACGCGCAGTGCCAGCCGGCTGACCGACAGTGTGACGTTCACGCCGCCAGTGCTGCGAGCGGCAGCGCTCCATTCCGCGCCGAGCGACTCGTTTTCCTCGCGCACGATCGACGCGTAGCGCTCGACGACGCGGCGGTGAAAGGCGGGCTGCAGCATGCGGCGCTGCCGGCGCCAGAACTCGCCTTCGCTGGTCATGATGCCGTTGCCGAGCAGCAGCCTGACCCGGTCGATGCCGACGCCCTTGGTGTAGTTGCGGTGGTTGGTCACCAGGACGCGCTTGACGTCGTCCGGGTGGCTGGCGACCCAGGTCGAGGCGCCGCGGCTCGGCACGTGGATGCGGAAGAGATCGCCGAGCTCGTCGAACGTTCGGCGCAGGACGATGATGGTTTCGTCGGTGCTGCCGAGTTCGTGCGGCTGCAACGCCATGGGCGGTGCGGTCGCACTGGTGATTTTCGGTCGACGGGTGTTCACTGGCGGCAGGGGTGGGTCACACGGTACCCATGGCAAAAAGTTCTTCTTTCCCGGGCACGATGACCGACGCCATTATACTTCACGCACCCTTGCGACTGCCGTTGTCCTGCCCGTCGTGGCAGGTGTCGCTGTTGCAGGCATTGCCCTACGCGCAGCGTCTCGAACTGGAGCGGCGCGAGCCGGAAGCGCGGCGAGCCAGCCTGGCTGGCCTCGGTCTCGTCCTGGTGGGGGCGGCCCGCCTGACCCAACAGGAATTTCCGCCGCAGGCTTTCACGTTTCCACCAGCAGGCAAGCCGCGGCTGGCCGGCGGCCCGTATTTCAGCATTTCGCACTCGAGTTCGACCGTTACCTGCATCGTTTGTGCCGACACCGACTGCGGTATCGACATCGAGGATCGACTTGATGCGGCAGACGCCATGACGGTGGCGAAGCTGCAGCGCTGGACCGCCACCGAAGCGGCGTTGAAAGCTGCGGGCCTGGGGCTGCGCGCGGCGGGTGAAGTAGAGCTCGCAGACTCTGCTGGGGCATGCGATCGTGCGGAGACAACGCTACGAATTGCAGTCGCTGGATGACATGCCCGGCGTCATCGGCCACATCGCCGCCAGGAAAATGCTGGCGCCGATCATCGCGTCCCTGGAACTGGACGATGCCCGGACTTCAGCCCTGCTCGAGCGCAGCCTCGGCCTGGCGGCGCAGATCGAGTAAGCGCTCAGCCATCTGCTGCTGCCAACCGGCAAGCGCAGCGGCGTCCATGGCGCGGCTGACCTTTACCGGCTCGCCGTAGACGATCGCGACGCGGCTGAAGGGCAGCGGCAACTCGAACGAGTCCCAGGTGCGGAACGTGAACTTGCGTGAATGGGCGACGGCAATCGGCAGGATCGGCTTGCCCGTGATCTGCGCCAGCATGATCGCGCCCGGCTTGAATTCGTGCAGCGGTCCGCGCGGACCATCGGGCGTGATCGCCGGCGAGATCTGCTGCTTGACGATGGTCTCGTAGTAATCGCGCAGCGCGCGCGCGCCGGTGTGCGTGGACGAGCCGCGGATGACGTGGGCGCCGACTTTCTGCACCAGCATCGCTGGCCCGGTGCCATCGATCGACGGGCTGACGAGGAAACCCACCTTGAGTCCGGCGCTGCGCAGGTCGAGCAGGGCGCGCGCGCCGAACAGCATGTGCTGGTGCCAGTACACGGGGATCAGCGACTTCAGCTCGCGAATGGCCTCTGCGGCGGTCTCCCTGCCGGCCACGTGCGTGATGCGGCAACTCGCCCAGGTGGCGCGCACGGCCCACCAGGCGATGACCACGGCGACGCGGTACAGCAAGAGGCGCCCGCGTGTCAGCTTGCGCCTGCCGCGCGTGACCTTGCGGTACAGCGTGTTCTTGAGCTGCGCGGGCTCAGTGGACGACGGCTCGTCGTCGGCCGCCGCCGGGTCGTCGTGTTGCTGGGTCATGCTGCGATTGCGGCGATTGCAGCGGTGGGGCCGTCAGACTTCATCCGGGCATTCTGCCTGCTCCAGCTGCAGGGCTGAATGGTCGATCGCGAATTTTTCCGCGATCACGCGCTTGGCTTCGCGCAGCACCAGCGCGCCGTCGGCGCCGGCAGCCAGCCCGACGTGCAGCGTCAGCATGGTCTGGCCCGATGTCAGCGACCAGCAGTGCACGTCGTGCACGTCCCGTACGCCCGACACATTTGCCAGCAGCGCCTGGCGCAGCGCGTCCGGATCGACGGAATCCGGCGTTTCTTCCATCAGGATACTGGTCGACTTGCGCAACAGCGACCACGCGCTGCGCAGGATCAGCACCGCGACGAGCACTGACAGGATCGGGTCGATCGGTGTCCAGCCCGTGGTCAGGATGATGCCGGCCGCGAGCAGCGCGCCGATCGAGCCCAGCAAGTCGCCCATCACGTGCAGGCGAGCCGCCGATATGTTCAGGTTGTCCTGGTTGCCCTTGCGCAGGATCGCGTACACCGAGACGTTCGCGACCAGTCCGGCCAGCGCGACTCCGAGCATCGTCCCGCCCTCGATGGGGCGTGGCGTCGCCAGCCGGTCCACGGCTTCGATGACGATCCAGACCACCACCAGGAACAACGCGATCGCGTTGACGAACGCTGCCAGCACCTGCGCACGGTGATACCCGTACGAGCGGCGAGAGTTGGTCGGGCGCAGCGTAAGCCGGGCTGCAATCCAGGCCAGCGCCAGCGCGGCGGTGTCGGTCAGCATGTGACCGGCATCGGCCAGCAGGGCGAGCGAGCCCGAAATCAGGCCGCCAGCGACCTCGAGTGCCATGAACGAGGCCGTGATCGCCAGGGCCCAGCCCAGCCGGCGACTTTCGGCAGCGTGCGGACGGGAATGTGCGAGACGGTCTTTCACAGGGAATGGGTCGGGCGACCGGCGGCGGCCCCGGGTACAGGGGAGCGTTTATACTACCGGACGGCCTCGCAGGCGGCCGCCGCATAAACCACAACGGCAGGGCTTCTTCGACCGTGACAATCAATCCGTCTCCGGCCCCGACGCCCGACGTCTCCGTCGTCATACCCGTCTGCAACGAGGACGAGAACGTCCTGCCGCTGGCGCAGGAAATACATGCCGCGCTGGCCGGCAGGTACTCGTTCGAGCAGATCTTCGTGGACGACGGCAGCACGGACAAGACCGGCGAGATGGTGCTCGCGGCGCGTGCGCAGGGCATGCCGGAAATCCGCCTGCTGCAGCATGTGACGCGCTCGGGCCAGAGCGCCGCGGTGGCCACCGGCGTTCGCCATGCACGTGGCCGCTGGATCGCGACACTCGACGGCGACGGCCAGAACGACCCGGCTGACTTTCCGCGCCTGCTCGATGCGCTGATGCAGTCGGCGTCACCCCGACTCAAGCTGGTGATGGGCAACCGCACCACGCGCCGCGACACCTGGCTGCGCCGTGTGTCTTCGCGCGTCGCCAACGGGGTGCGCGGCTGGTTCCTCCAGGACGGCACGCCGGACACCGGGTGTGGCATCAAGGTGTTCGACCGCGACGTGTTCATGCACATGCCACGTTTCAGGAACATGCATCGGTTCATGCCCGCGCTCTTCCAGCGTGAAGGGTACGAAGTCGTTTCGCTGCCCGTGAACCATCGTGAGCGCACGCGTGGCACGTCGAAATATGGCCTCAACAACCGGCTCTGGGTCGGTATCGTCGACCTGTGGGGTTTGCGCTGGCTGATCAGCCGCGCGTCCCCGCGCGCCGCGATCCGCGAGGAACGCTGATGGTGACCGGCGCCGGCGGCGTGTCGACCTCGCTGCTCGACCGCTGGCTGCGACCGGGAGCGAACACGCCCCGCGACGTCATCGTCGACGTGCTCTGGCTGATCGGGCTCGCGCTGCTGCTGATGGCCACCGGCCTCGGCCTGCGTGATCCCTGGCCGGCCGACGAGCCGCGCTTTGCGCTGGTCGCGCAGGACATGCAGCGCTCCGGCGACTGGATGTTTCCGCGCGTCGGTGGCGATCTCTACGCCGACAAGCCGCCGGTGTTTTTCTGGCTGATGGCCGCGGCGATGGCGCTGACCGGGTCGCTGCGGCTCGGCTTCCTGCTGCCGTCGCTGCTCGCGGGCATCGGGTCCGTCCTGCTGGTCTACGACCTGCTGCGTCGCGTCCGCGGGCGCGAAGTCGCGTTCGCCGGCGCCCTGGTGCTGCTGCTCACGTTCCAGTTCGTGTGGCAGTTCCGGCAGGCGCAGATCGATGGCGTGCTGTGCTTTTTCACCACGCTCAGTCTGTACGGGTTGCTGCGGCACCTGTTCGCGGGCCCGGGCATCGGCTGGTTCTACGTCGGCTGGTTTGCGGCGGGGATCGGTGTCATCACCAAGGGCGTGGGTTTCCTGCCGCTGCTGCTGTTGATTCCCTTCGCCGTGCTCGCGGCTCGAGGGTGGCCGGCGACGGCGCCGCATCGCGACTCGCGCTGGTGGCTCGGACCGGTCTTCTTCCTCGGCGCAATCGCGTTGTGGTTCGTGCCGATGATGCTGGTCACGTCGGCAGGAGGCGAACTGCTCGCATACCGCAACGAGATCCTGTTCAAGCAGACGGTCACGCGCTATGCCGAAGCGTGGCACCACCACGAGCCGTTCTGGTTCTACCTCGTCAATGTCATCCCGGTCCTGTGGCTGCCGTTGATCGCGCTGGTGCCGTGGCTGTGGCCGCGGTGGCGTGCGGCTCTGCGGCCCGGCTCGCGCGATACATTCGTTGCCGTGCTGCTCGCGTGGGTCGTGCTGGTCGTGCTGTTCTTCTCGCTGAGTTCGGGCAAGCGCGGCGTGTACGTGCTGCCGGCCGTGCCCGCGCTCGCGATGGCGGCGGCAACCTGGCTGCCGGAAATCCTGCGCTTGCCGCGGACGCGCATGCTCGCGTTCATCCTGGCCGCGATCCTCGCCCTTGGCGCGGTGCTGGGCGCCGTGTATTTCGCCATCGATGGCCAGGCCAGTGCGCGAATAGTTCGTGATTACGGCGTGGCTCCGCTGCTGCCGCTCGCCATGGCGGGCGTCGGGGGTCTCATCGCGCTGGCGCTGTTCCGCGTGCGGGACGGCTGGCTCGCTTACGGCGGCACGCTCGCGGCAATCCTTGCGACTGCTGGCGTCGTCGTTTATCCGCGCATGGACGACGCGCGATCGGGCAGGGCGTTCATGGCGGAGGTCGAGCAGGCAGCCGCGGGCATCGCGGAACTCGGTCTCGTCGGTGCCAAGGAGCAGTACCTGCTCCAGTTGCGCCGGCCCAGCATCAACTTCGGCCACGCTCGCTGGCAGGAAAAGGCAGCCGAGGCAGCCGACGCCGCGGCCTGGTATGCCGCGAAGCCCGGGCGCGCGCTGCTCGTGCACCAGATGACGCTCGAGATCTGCTTCAAGGGCATGCAGGCGCAGGAACTCGGCCGCGCGAATCGGCAGCACTGGTTCCTCGTGACCGGCGGCAATGCCGATACAGCCTGCGTCGAACGTGGCGACCTGCGTCGGGCCCGGCTGTACATTCCTCCGAATGCGTCAATAAATTCAGCGCCTTAGCTTGAGTTCCTAGGGCTTTGTGGCAGAATTCGGCCCGCGTCTACGTCGGTCGGGTCGTCGCCATTTCAATCTGCGACCGCGTTCGCGCCAGGGAGACCGGATAGCGCGATGTCGTCGCAACCCCCGCCGATCGAAACCGAGGAACAGGAAACGGCAGATTTCCTGGCCACCCAGTTCGTCTTCGGCAATGGCGAGCATCCCACTGTCGGTCTCGACGTCCTCGTCACCAAGGTTGCAGTCGACTTCGTCGGCCTCACCAGCGAGGCCGGGGACAACTGCGTCAAGCGCAACCTCGAGGCGTTGCGTGAGGCGACTGGCGTGGACGCCATCTGCATCGCGCTGCTCGACGGTGAGCGCAAGGTCATCGAGCGGGTGGCCGCAGCCACCGGGCTGGTCGCGCCGTTCGATCCGCAGGTCATGAAGGGCGACTGCCGCGGACCGCCTGCCGGTGTTGACCGGCAAGCTCGAGCACCTGCGCATCGCCGAGATTCGCGACACGCTGCACCCCCGCCGCGAGCACGCGGTCGACGCGGCGCGCCTGGCGGAATTCAACGTGCGGTCGGCCCTCGCCTGCGGGCTGTCGCTGAACGGTCGCGTCAATGGCTTCATCGCGCTGTTCTCGTCGCAGCCGCGCAAGGAGGGCTGGGACGCGAACCTGCACCTGATGCTCAAGCTGGTCGGCTCCAGTTTCGCCACCGGCCTCGAACGCCTGCGCGTCCAGCGTTACCTCGGCAGGCTCGAAGAGCGCAACGCGCTGTCGCTGCCTGCGGCCAATGACGGCATGTGGGACTTCGACGTCGAGAACAACACCGTTTACTACTCGCCGCGCTGGCGCAAGATGCTGGGCTACGACGAGCACGACGCCAACGTCACGCCCGACTGGCGTCGCCTCGTGCATCCGGACGACCTCGCGCGCGTCCAGGCGATGATCCGCGACCACATCGCCGGCAAGACGCCGATGTTCGAAAGCGTGCACGCGCGTCGGGCAGGGCGTTCATGGCGGAGGTCGAGCAGGCAGCCGCGGGCATCGCGGAACTCGGTCTCGTCGGTGCCAAGGAGCAGTACCTGCTCCAGTTGCGCCGGCCCAGCATCAACTTCGGCCACGCTCGCTGGCAGGAAAAGGCAGCCGAGGCAGCCGACGCCGCGGCCTGGTATGCCGCGAAGCCCGGGCGCGCGCTGCTCGTGCACCAGATGACGCTCGAGATCTGCTTCAAGGGCATGCAGGCGCAGGAACTCGGCCGCGCGAATCGGCAGCACTGGTTCCTCGTGACCGGCGGCAATGCCGATCCAGCCTGCGTCGAACGTGGCGACCTGCGTCGGGCCCGGCTGTACATTCCTCCGAATGCGTCAATAAATTCAGCGCCTTAGCTTGAGTTCCTAGGGCTTTGTGGCAGAATTCGGCCCTCGTTTACGTCGGTCAGTCGTTGCCATTTCAATCTGCGACCGCGTTCGCGCCAGGGAGACCGGATAGCGCGATGTCGTCGCAACCCCCGCCGATCGAAACCGAGGAACAGGAAACGGCAGATTTCCTGGCCACCCAGTTCGTCTTCGGCAATGGCGAGCATCCCACTGTCGGTCTCGACGTCCTCGTCACCAAGGTTGCAGTCGACTTCGTCGGCCTCACCAGCGAGGCCGGGGACAACTGCGTCAAGCGCAACCTCGAGGCGTTGCGTGAGGCGACTGGCGTGGACGCCATCTGCATCGCGCTGCTCGACGGTGAGCGCAAGGTCATCGAGCGGGTGGCCGCAGCCACCGGGCTGGTCGCGCCGTTCGATCCGCAGGTCATGAAGGGCGACTCCGCGGACCGCTTGCCGGTGTTGACCGGCAAGCTCGAGCACCTGCGCATCGCCGAGATTCGCGACACGCTGCACCCCCGCCGCGAGCACGCGGTCGACGCGGCGCGCCTGGCGGAATTCAACGTGCGGGCGGCCCTTGCCTGCGGGCTATCGCTGAACGGTCGCGTCAATGGCTTCATCGCGCTGTTCTCGTCGCAGCCGCGCAAGGAGGGCTGGGACGCGAACCTGCACCTGATGCTCAAGCTGGTCGGCTCCAGTTTCGCCACCGGCCTCGAACGCCTGCGCGTCCAGCGTTACCTCGGCAGGCTCGAAGAGCGCAACGCGCTGTCGCTGCCTGCGGCCAATGACGGCATGTGGGACTTCGACGTCGAGAACAACACGGTTTACTACTCGCCGCGCTGGCGCAAGATGCTGGGCTACGACGAGCACGACGCCAACGTCACGCCCGACTGGCGTCGCCTCGTGCATCCGGACGACCTCGCGCGCGTCAAGGCGATGATCCGCGACCACATCGCCGGCAAGACGCCGATGTTCGAAAGCGTGCATC
>CAVOWK010000006.1:0-99802 GCA_963700045.1 uncultured Gammaproteobacteria bacterium | reverse complement strand
GCTGATGCTGGTGGCTGCGATGCTCGTTGCCACCCGGTGATAGGATTACCCGCATGGCCAAACCCACGATCAACAACATGGCGGTGTTCTGCGATTTCGAGAACGTCGCCCTCGGCGTGCGCGACGCGCGCTACGCCAAGTTCGACATCGGCAAGGTGCTCGAGCGCCTGCTGCTGAAGGGCAGCATCGTCGTCAAGAAAGCGTACTGCGACTGGGAGCGCTACAAGGAGTTCAAGGGGCCGATGCACGAGGCATCGTTCGAACTCATCGAGATCCCGCACGTGCGCATGTCGGGCAAGAACTCGGCCGACATCCGCATGGTCGTCGACGCACTCGACCTCTGCTACACCAAGTCACACGTCGACACCTTCGTGATCGTGAGCGGCGATTCCGATTTCTCGCCGCTGGTGAGCAAGCTGCGCGAGAACAACAAGCTCGTGATCGGCGTCGGCGTGAAGAGCTCGACGTCCGACCTGCTGATCGCCAACTGCGACGAGTTCATCTACTACGACGACCTCGTGCGCAAGGAACAGCAGCGCAGCGGCCGCAAGAAACAGCCAGCCGCGGGCACTGCGGCTGCACCCGCTGGCAAGCAGGCCGCGGCCGGCGGGAGACCAGCCGCGCAGTCCGCACCGTCGGCGCCTGCACCCGTGCAGGCAGCCGAGGCGGCTGACGCGCCGTCCACGGCAGCCGAGCCGTCACGCAAGACCCCGCCCCGCGCCAAGTCCGAAGACGAGAAGAAGCAGGAAGCGTTCGACCACGTGCTCGCCACGATCGAGGCACTGGCCGACGAACGCGAAGCCGACGAGAAGATCTGGGGTTCGATGATCAAGCAGACGCTGAAGCGCCAGCGCCCCGGGTTCAACGAGAGCTACCACGGCTTCCGCAGCTTCAACCAGCTGCTCGAGGAAGCCCGCGATCGCAAGTTGATCGAGCTGGAGAAGGACGAGAAATCCGGCGGTTACGTCGTCAGGGCCGTCACCTGACGCGGGCGCGACGCCGACCCGATCCGCGGTAAGCTGGCGGCCCGCAGGGATTGAGCCGTCCGGAGAAGACTGGCGCATGGCTGACGTTTTCATTTCGTATGCACGCAGCGACAAGGCCCGCGTAGCGCCGCTCGTGGCTGCCATCGAAGCCCGCGGCTGGACGGCGTGGTGGGACCCGGAAATCGACGCCGGGCAGCAGTTCGACGACCAGATCGAAGCCGAACTGCTCGCCGCCGCAGCGGTGGTCGTGGTCTGGACCGCGACTTCGGTAGCCTCCCGCTGGGTGCGCGGCGAAGCGCGTGAGGCCGCGGACCGCAACGTCCTCGTGCCGGTACGGTTCGATGCCGCCCGCCTGCCGATGGACGTGCGCGCGATCCACACCATCGACTTCGACACGTGGAACGAAGACCCAGGCAGCGCAGCGTTCCAGGATCTCGCGCGCGCACTCGATTCGATGATCACGCGCCAGCGCAAGGCGACCGCGGGGATCCAGTCCGCCGCCGGAACCGCAGCGCCCTCAGCCCCCGCCAGACCGCGCGTTTCGATCTGCGTACTGCCGTTCTCCAACATGAGCGGCGATCTCGAGCAGGAATACTTCAGCGACGGCATCAGCGAGGACATCATCACGGACCTGAGCAAGGTGTCCGCGCTGGCCGTCGTCTCGCGCAACACCGCATTCACTTTCAAGGGCAAGCACGTCGACCTGCCGCAGGTCGCGAAGCAACTGAAGGTCACGCACGTGCTCGAGGGCAGCGTGCGCCGCGCCGGCGGTCGTGTCCGCATCACCGCACAGCTGATCGAGGCGTCGAGCGACAATCACCTCTGGGCCGAGCGCTACGACCGCGACCTGAACGACATCTTCGCGCTGCAGGACGAGATCTCCGAGGCGATCGTCAAGGCGCTGAAGCTCAAGCTGCTGCCGGAAGAAAAGAAGGCCATCGAGCAGCGCGGTACGACCCATCTCGATGCGTACAACCTCTACCTGATGGCCCGGCATCATTACACCAGCGGCATGCTGAGCGACGTGCGCAAGAACGACACCGTGATCCGCCTGTGCCGCGGTGCGATCGAGCTTGATGCGAACTACGCACAGGCCTGGGCCCTGCTGGCGGCGACGCAACGCTATCGCCTGGGAATCTCGGGGGAAGGGGACAATGGCGATGCCGCAGCCACGCGCGCCATCGAGTTGGACGCGAACCTGGCCGAGGCGCATTCGGCCAAGGCCGGCGTGCTGGCGGCGGACGGCAAGTACGCCGCGGCCGAGGAGGAAATCAGGACGGCACTGCGACTGGATCCGGATTCGGTGGACGTGCTGCGCGAGGCTGGCCGACTGAGCTTCATGCTGCGCCGGTACGCCGAGGCCGCGGCGTACTGGGAAAGGCAGTCCAACCTGGTGGACTCGGACTTCGCGGTCGGTGGACTTCTCATCACCTGCTACACGGCGCTCGGCGACAAGGCCAACGTAAAGCGGGTCGCGCAGCGCACCCTGGCGCGAGCGGAGAAGATCATCGCGGTCGATGGCGACAACGGTTCTGCCATGGCCGCGATGTTCAGCTGCCTGCTGTACCTCGGCGAAGGCGATCGCGCGAAGGAATGGGCCAAGCGCGCGGTGCTGATCGACCCCGACAACATGATCATGCGCTACAACCTGGCGTGCGACCTGGCCGTGAACCTGGGCGACACCGAGACGGCACTCGCCATGCTGGGGCCGTATTGCAGCAGGACGGGACGCGAGCAACTCGAGTGGCTCAAGTCCGACCCCGACCTCGACACGCTGCGCTCCGACGCACGCTTCCAGGCCATGGTCGAACAGGCGGAGCAGCGTCTCGCCTCGCCCCAGCCCTGATTGATGCGGCCGACTGGACTCGACCGGCTGCCGGCACGACACTGAACTGTCGCCTCGTCGCGAAGTCACACGCAGCAAGCTCGAGGAACCCGCCGTGCGATTGCTCCTTGCGGAAGACGACACCATGATCGGTGAGGCGGTCCGTGCCGGTCTGCGGCGGCAGGGATTCGCCTTGGACTGGGTCCGCGATGGCGTTGCCGCCGAACAGGCGCTGCTGGCTGAAGCCTACGATGCCTGCCTGCTCGATCTCGGCCTGCCGCGTAAGACGGGTCTCGATGTCCTGCGCCGCCTGCGCGAGCGCGGCTCGACACTGCCGGTGCTGGTGCTGACGGCCAGGGACGCGATCACCGATCGTGTCGACGGCCTCGACGCCGGCGCGGACGACTACGTCGTCAAGCCTTTCGACCTGGCCGAACTCGCCGCCAGGATCCGGGCCGTGACCCGGCGCAAGGGCGGGCGTGCCCAGGCCATCATCGAGCATGGCGAGGTCGCGCTGGATCCGGCGACCCGTGAAGTCCGGCGCAACGGTGAACTCGTGGCGCTGTCGCCGCGCGAATTCGCGCTGCTGCAGGCGCTGCTCGAGCATCCCGGACGGATCCTGTCCCGCGCGCAACTGGAAGAGCGACTCTACGGGTGGGGCGAGGAAATCGAGAGCAACGTGGTCGAGGTGCACGTGCATACCCTGCGTCGCAAGCTCGGTGCCAACTTCATCCGCAACGTCCGTGGCGTCGGCTACCGCGTCGCCCCGGCGGCACCATGAACTCGCTGCGCAACAAGTTGCTGGCCTGGCTGCTCGGCGCCGTGGCCCTGGTCGGTGCAGCCGGTGCCTGGGTGAGTTATCGCAATGCGCTCGCCGAGGCGAACCAGTTCTTCGATGAGCACCTGCGCGAGACCGCGCTGTTGCTGCGCGACCAGGCCTACGGCTACTCGAACACGCCCGGCTTGCCGCAGGAGATTCCCGACTACGACTTCGTGGTACAGGTGTGGACGCTGGACGGCGTGCGAGTGTACCTCTCGCGTCCCCATACGGTGCTGCCGGGGCTGACGACGCTCGGACTGTCGACGGCCGCCACGCCCAGCGGTCGCTGGCGCGTGTTCGGCGTCGAGGCGAACGGACGCGTCATCCAGGTCGCGCAACCCATGAACATCCGCGAGCGGCGCGCCGCGCACCTGGCGCTGCGGACGATCGTGCCGTTCGCGTTCCTGCTGCCTGCGCTCGCGCTGCTGGTGGTGTGGATCGTCGGGCGCGCGGTCCAGCCGGTGCGCCGGTTCGCCAGCGTCCTGCGCAGCCGCAAGCGCGGCGCGCTCGATCCGCTGGACGGCGCGGGACTGCCGGACGAAATCCTGCCAGTCGCGACGGCACTCAACGAGCTGCTGGCACGACTGAAGGAGTCTGTCGAGCGCGAGCGCGCGTTCATCGCCAACGCCGCCCACGAGCTGCGCACGCCGTTGACTGCGCTGGACCTGCAGGTGCAGTCGCTGCGGGCCGAGACAGCCGGCGGCGGGCACGATGACGCCATCGCGCGACTCGAAGACGGTGTGGCGCGCGCGGCTCGCCTGGTCGAGCAGCTGCTGGCGCTGGCGCGCGAGGAGCGTGACGGCAGCCGTGAGCACGAACCCGTGGCATTGCCGGATGTGGCCCGAGAGGTCATCGAGCAGATGCTGCCGCTGGCGGACAGATGCGGTATCGACCTTGGCATGGAGCGGGCGGATGCAGTCCGTGTCGCCGGCGACCCGGAAGCGCTGCGGGTGCTGGTCCGCAACCTGCTCGACAACGCCATTCGTTACTCACCCGCCGGCGGCCAGGTGGACGTGTCGGTGGAACGCCAGGACGGCGCCCAGCCACGCGCGGTCCTGGTCGTATCCGATGGCGGCCCTGGAATCCCACTGGCCGAGCGCGAACGGGTATTCGATCGCTTCCACCGGGTGCCTGGCACGGCCTCCCCCGGCAGTGGCATCGGACTGGCGCTGGTGCGGTCGATTGCTGCACACCACCACGCAGATGTCCGCCTCGACGACGGCCCCGGCGGCCGCGGGTTGCGAGTGCGCGTCGAATTCCCGGCCCTCGATCCGCCTTAAGTTTGCCCTAAGGCAGGCGGCCCACGATTTCTCCCATGCTCCGCGGTCCGTCCCGCGGCCTACTGCATGCAAGGAGTGACATTCGTGACAACCCGCGCCCTGTTCCGTCATCCACTGCTCGCGGCTTCCCTCGGCGCAGCCGTCGTTGCGCTGCCTGCCAGCGCGCTCTACTTGTACGGTTCCGGCCACGCCGCCGAAGCCGCGGGCTCGCCCGCCGTCGTGGCCAGCGCACCGACGCCGAGCGCTGCGCCGGTCGTGGCGGGGCTGCCTGATTTCCGGCAGCTGGTGCAGGCCTACGGACCGGCTGTGGTCAACGTCAGCGTCCGTTCCAACGTGAAGACAGGCGGGCACGGGCGCCTGCCGCCGGGCATGGACGAGGACAATCCCTTGTTCCAGTTCATGCAGCCCGGCAACGGCGCGCCGATGCGCGGCGAGGGCTCCGGTTTCATCGTCAGCGCGGACGGCATCATCCTCACCAACGCCCACGTCGTGGACGATGCGCAGAAGGTGACCGTCAGGCTCACGGACCGCCGCGAGTTCGAGGCCAAGGTGATCGGCTCGGACGCGAAAAGCGACGTTGCGGTGCTGAAGATCGACGCGCACGAACTGCCCGTCGTCAAGCTCGGCGACCCGCGGACGCTGCAGGTCGGCGAATGGGTCGTGGCGATCGGCTCGCCGTTCGGCCTCGAGAACACCGTCACGGCCGGCATCGTCAGCGCCAAGGGGCGCAGCCTGCCGGACGACACCTACGTCCCGTTCATCCAGACGGACGTCGCGGTGAACCCGGGCAATTCCGGCGGGCCGTTGTTCAACCTGCGCGGCGAAGTGGTCGGCATCAACTCGCAGATCTACAGCCGCTCCGGCGGCTACCAGGGTCTGTCGTTCGCGATCCCGATCGACGTCGCGATGAACGTGGGCAAGCAGCTGCAGACGCAGGGCCACGTGACGCGCGGCAAGCTCGGTGTCGGCATCCAGGACGTGGACCAGGCGCTCGCCGAGTCGTTCGGTCTCGACGTGCCGCGCGGCGCGCTGGTCTCCAGCGTGGAAAAAGGCGGCCCGGCAGCGAAGGCCGGACTCCAGGAGGGCGACATCATCCTCGCATTCGACGGGCAGTCGATCGATTCCGCAGGACAGTTGCCGTCGGCCGTCGCGGCTACGGATCCCGGCAAGGCCGTGGCCTTGCAGGTGTGGCGGGACCGGGCGACCCGCGAGCTCAAGGTCCAACTCGGCCAGACGACCAGCGATACCGCCGTTGCGGCCAATGACGACGGCACGAGCACCGGGCGTCTCGGCATGATGGTGCGACCGCTGTCGGCCGAGGAGAAGCAGCAGGTCGAGTTGAGCGACGGTCTCGTCGTCGAGGACGTCGAAGGTGCCGCCGCTGAGGCAGGCGTGCGGCCGGGCGATATCGTCATTGCGGCCAACGGCACGCCCGTGAAGAGCGTCGAGCAGCTCCGGTCAACGGTGGCCGGGTCAAAGAGTCACGTGGCCCTGCTGGTGCAACGCGGCAACGCGCGGGTGTTCGTGCCCATCGAACTCGGCTGACGACGCACGCGGCGGCCGGGCTCTGCGCGAGCCCGGCCACTGCCGGGACTGCTCGCCCGGCCCGGTGAGAGAACCCTCTTTCTCACCTACGCGACACCTGCACTTGCCTGTACCCAAGCATCTGATTCTGATGGCATTGTCGGCGCTGCTGATCGCAGCGGACGCCGCTGCCGCGCGTCGCTTCGTGGAAGTGGGCACCGGGCGAGGTCTCGACGCCACGGTGATTCCGGCCATGCTCGTCGACCGGGACGGCTTCCTGTGGGTCGGCTCGCGCGAGGGCTTGTTCCGCTACGACGGCTATCAGGCCGTCGCATTCCTGCCGGATGCCGGCCAACCGGGGCTCGTCAGCGACGTGGACGTTCGCTCGTTGTTCCAGGCGGCCGACGGCGCGCTGTGGGTGTCCACCAATACCGGCGGCCTCAACCGGCGCGATCCGCGGACGGGCTCGTTCACGCAGTTCCACCATGCCTCGGGCGACTCGCGGTCGCTCAGCGATGAGAGTGTCTATGGCGTCGGCCAGGACGCCGATGGCCGAATCTGGGTCGGTACGCAAAAGGGACTCAACCGGCTGGATGCGGACGGCCGTGGATTCACGCGCTATTTTCATGAACGCGGGACGCCCGCGAGCCTGGCCCATGACTGGGTCTACACGCTGCACCTCGGGCCGTCGAAACAACTGTGGATCGGCACGGTTGGCGGCGGCATCGATCGCTGGAATGGCGCCAGCGGCAGCTTTGATCATTTCGGGCTTGCCCGCCTGACCGGCGGCGCCCCCGGGCTCGACGACGTGTTCGCGCTCCACGAAGCCGCCGATGGACACGTGTGGGCCGGTACACGCCAGGGGTTGGTGGAACTCGACCCGGTCCGTAGCGAGGCGGCGCTCTTCGACCTGGCCGACGCGAGCGGCGCGCAACCGCTGGTCACCGCGCTGCACGCGGATCGCGAAGGTCGACTGTGGGTTGCAACGCACGCGCACGGTGTGTTGGTGGTCGATCTCGCGACGCGCACGTGGGGGCGCGCGCACCCGGGCAGCATCGGTGCCGAGGGCAATCTGCCGGCGCAACCGCAACTCAGCCTCGCCTCGACCGGGACCACGCTCTTCGTCGGCACCTGGGGTAGCGGCATCTACCGCGCCCCACTCGAGGAACCGTTGTTTCACCGACTTACGGCAACCGCCGACGGCCGCGGCCTGCGTCACAAGAACATCACCTCCGTGCTGAGCGGCAAGGTCCCAGGCCAGCCCTGGGTCGGCAGTTTTGGCGGCGGCCCGCAACGCGTGGACGTCGAAACCGGCGCTGTGTTCCCGACCGGAGGCGCGGCCGCCGACCCGATCCGCCAGACGGGCGTGATCAGTCTTGCCGCGGCGAACGATGGCGGCTATTTCGCGGGCGCAACCGACGGACTGCACCGCTTTGCGGCGGACGGGCGCAGCCTGGGGGCGGACAGGCATGCCGGGAACCGGCCGGACGGGATCGGTGAAGGCTACGTGGGCGCCCTGTTGCCGGCAGAACCATCCGGCCTCTGGGTCGGCGTCGGCGGCAGTGGTCTGTTCTTCCATGATCTGAAGAGCGCGGGATTTCTCGCCTACCGCCACGACCCCGCCACGCGCGATTCGCTGAGCGGCGACTACATCACGGCTCTCGCCAGCGGCAGCTCCGGGCGATTGTGGGTCGGCACGCGCTCGAACGGGCTGAATCTCTGCCGCATCAAGCCATGGTCTTGCGAGCGCTTCGACGGGCAAGGTGCCAGCCGGCTTGATCTCGGTCATCACCACGTCACCGATTTACACCGCGAGCCTGGCGGCGCGCTCTGGGTCGCGACCGACGGTGGCGGTGCATCGCGCGTGCTGGAAGGCAGGGATGGCCGAGTGACCGGCTTCGATCGCTGGGGCGCCTCGCGCGGCCTGTTGAACGACGGGATCATGGCCATCGAGAGCGACGATGACGGCTCATTGTGGTTCAGCACTCGTCACGGACTCTCGCGCCTCGACCCGGCGACCGGGCGCGTCGTCAATCAGGTCGCCGAATCCGGCCTGCCGGTGAGTCATTTCAACACCGGTGCGTCGTCCTCGGATGCACGCTTCCTGCACTTTGGCTCGGTGGAGGGCCTGCTCAGCGTGCCGCGGGGCACGCCATTGCAACCGCGCCCGCCAGCGCCGGTGCGGATTACCGCGCTCGAGCGTCTGGCCAAGGGCGCCGGGCAGCCGCTGCCGCCGTCCGCGCTGCGCAACGGATTCGCGACGGATTTCGGCGACGTGCTGGCGGTCGAGTTCGCCGTGCTCGACTTTGCCGAGACCACGCACGAGTACGCCTATCGCATGAAGCCGAATGACGCATGGACACCGCTCGGTCGGCGCCGGCAGCTGACTTTCTTCGGTCTCGCGGCCGGGCGCTACGCATTGGAGGTGCGCGGCCGCGACGTCTTTGGCCAGTGGAACATGAGTCCGGTGCTGTCCTTCGAGGTCGTACCGCCGTTCTGGATGACCGTTTGGTTCCGCGCGCTGGCCCTCGTCGCGGCAGGCTTGCTGGTTCACGTCCTGCATTCCCTGCGACTCAGTCGCCTGCGGCAGCGCAACCTGGTACTCGAACAGCTCGAACAACAGCGCGAACATGCGCTGGCGCAGGCGACGCGCAGCCAGCACGAGCTCGAAGAGGCGTATGCCGGTCTCAGGCAGCTCACGCGGCGACTGGAATCCGCGAAGGAGGAGGAGCGCAGCTGCCTCTCCCGCGAGCTGCACGACGAGTTCGGCCAGACGTTGACGGCCGCCAAGATAAACCTGCAGATGCTGCGGCGGACTGCGGCGGACCCGGCTGTCGAACGACGACTCGAAGAATCGGTCGGGATGATGGATCGCATGATCCAGCAGGCGCGCAACATCGCGCTCGGCCTGCGGCCGCCGCTGCTGGACGAGGCAGGCCTGGTGCCTGCGCTCGATCACTATCTCAAGTCGCTGGCCGGACGCTCCGGCATCGGCATCGAGTTCGAGGCGTCGCCTGCGGCTGCCGGTGTTCCACCGGGACTGAACACGACGGTATTCCGCCTGGTCCAGGAGGCGATCAACAATGCGTTGCGGCACGCACACGCAACCGTGATTCGAGTCGCGCTGCAGGACGAGCCGGCAGCCATGCGCCTGCTGATCGAGGACAATGGCGTCGGCTTCGATCCAGGGGCGGTCAATCAGCGGGTCAAGCGCGGCGAGCACCTGGGGCTGCTTGGCATGACCGAGCGCGTGAACAATGCCGGCGGGACCATCACGCTCGAATCGCGTCCAGGTGCCGGCAGCCGCATCGAAGTCCGGATTCCTTTCGCAAGGCCGACGGCCGTTACGGTCGCAGAGCCTGGCCTGCCAGCATGACGCCGCGGCGCCGGATCCTGCTCGTCGACGATCATGCACTCGTGCGTGCGGGAATCAGGGTCCTGCTCGAAAGCCTCCCCGGTGTTGAGGTCGCGGGAGAAGCCGGCGACGGTCTCGATGCGATCGAACGGATCCGCCGTGACCCGCCGGACGCCGTGCTGCTCGACATCACGCTGCCCGGCCTCAACGGCCTCGAGGTCGCCGCGAGTATTGCGCGACTGGGCATTTCGACCCGCGTGCTGATGCTGTCCATGCACAATTCACTCGAGTACGCCGCGCGCGCGCTGGCTTGCGGAGCCGCGGGCTACCTCAACAAGGATTCCGCCTTCGATGAACTGGCCGCGGCGCTCGACACGATCTGCAGCGGCCGGCGCTATCTGTGCCGGGCACTCGACGCGGACAGGGTGCAACAGCTTGAAAAGCGCGTCAGCCAAGGCGTGTCCGGCCTCGAGCAGCTCACGCCGCGCCAACGCCAGATCCTGCAGCTGGTTGCCGAGGGCTACAGCACCCGGCAAATCGCCGAGAGGCTGTTCCTCAGCATCAAGACGGTGGAGACCCACCGCAGCCAGATCATGGAGCGGCTCGACATCCACGATGTGCCGGGCCTGGTCCGATTCGCGATCCGGCACGGCTTGCTGCCGCCCGAGTCGACTTGAGCCGATTGTCAGGCTTTCCCCGATGGCTGTCGTTGGCGTCACCCGTCACATTTCGTCGGCCGTCCGGCGGCCGGACCCGGTCCACCGCACGGCGTCGACGGAGGTCCAGAAGTGTCGACTCATGCCATGCCGATTCGCCGCCTGGTCGCGGCGGCCGCTCTCGTGTTCGTCGCGTTCGCGGGTACATCCGCAGACGTGACGACGTTGCGGAAACAGAATCTCACCCAGCTGATCGCAGAATCCCAGACCATCATTTCCGGCAGGGTCGAGCGCGTGACCGACGGCATCGACGAACACGGGATGCCTTACACCGAGATCACCATTGCCGTCAGTAATGTCGCCAAGGGCGCTGTGCCGGGTGGCGCCCGCCACCGATTCCGGCAGTTCGGCTTGCTGAAGCCGCGCGAGATGCCGAATGGCCAGTCGATGTTCGCGCTCTCCCCTGCGGGCTTCCCGAAGTGGGTCGAAGGTGAGCGAGTCGTCGCGTTCCTGCAGAAGCCGGCCACTCGCACCGGGTTCCAGACCACTGCAGGTCTCGCGCAGGGAAAGCTGCGAATGCTCGATGGCCGCGTGAGCAACGAGTTCAACAACGAAGGCCTGTTCGAAGGCGTGCAGGTCCAGGACGGCCTGCTGCGGGCTGAAGAACGCACGATGTTGTCCAGCACGGGCCCGGTCGACACCGCGACCCTCATCCGCCTCATCGAGCGCGCAGTGACCGGGAACTGGATCGAGAACGGCGAGATGCGCTGATGATTGGCGGCATTGCATCGGCCACGGTCGGCACTGAAGTGTTACCCATGCCGGTGGCGGTGCGTGTCAAGGTAGTTGTCGCGTGGACAGCTGGATTCCAGCCGTGCGATCGGGATTCAGGATCACCTGATCGACAGGGGTCCAGTTGCGGATGCCGCGGCTCCAGCGCCGTGGGTTGGCGGCTCGGGCGTGTTCGTACACGTCGCGACGTTGCCTTAGCACCTGGTGTTCTTGGCCGAAGTGCCTTTCGTCGGGCGTCACATAGCGGATGGCGCTGTGGCGATGCGCGCCGTTATACCAATCGACGAAGCTTGCTACCCAGTGTTGGGCTGACCCCAGATCGACGAACGGCAGGCGCGGGTAGGCCGGCGTGTGCTTGAGGGTTCGGAAGAGTGCTTCCGAGTACGGATTATCGTCCGATACGTGCGGACGGCTGAAGGATGCGACGACACCGAGCCACTGCAACGTGGCGAGCAACGTGCTGCCACGCATCGGCGTTCCATTGTCGGAGTGCAGCACCAGACCGCGAGGATCGATCTTCGCATCCCGACAGGCCTGGATCACGAACCGCGCAGCGATTGCGGCCGATGAATGCGTCGCCACGTGCCAGCCGACAATTCGCCGGCTCCAGACATCCATCACCAGGTAGAGATGCAGGTAAAGGCCGCGGACCGTGGTCGGCAGCAGAGTGATATCCCAGCTCCATACTTGATTGGGGCGACTCGCCCGGTGCACGGTACAGGCACGTGATACGTGGGTCCGAGTTGGCGCCGTCTTGCGAGCCCGCAGTCCATGTTGCAGCTGCAAGCGATAGAGCGTGGACTCCGAAGCGAGATAAAGACCCTCGTCGGCCAGTTGCGGCACGAGTTGCCTTGGCGACAGCCCTGCATAGCGCCGACTGCTTAAAATGCTGAGAAGTTGTGTTATCTCACGCAAAGTCAGCGCGTTGCATGGGCGGCGACGAGGTCCAGTGCGACGGTCGCCAGCCTCAGGGTTCTTGCGCCAACGTTCCACCGTGCGGGCGGAGATCCCGATGACTTGGCAGGCTTGCGCTAATCGCGCACCGGACGACTGCGCGGTGTCGAGCGAATCGAGGATTACCTGTCGCTCGCGGCGAGGGTATCGTCGTCCTCGTTCCTGTCCTGATACAGACTGTCGATCGTTTTTTTTAGAACGAGCAACGCGGCGGCCTCGGCCAAGGCCTTGTCCTTACGAGCCAATTCGCGCTCGAGTCGTCGAATGCGCTTCGCCGTGGCAACCGACGCTGGATCGCCTTCCAGCGCAACCCGCCATTGCTCGAACTCCGCCAGCGTCACGCCCTTGGTCTCAAGGTAAGCCACGAGCCGATCCCCTTCAAACTCCGCCGCATCAGCCAATAGTCGAGCCTTCTGCTTCACCGTCCATCGCCCCGGCGCAGGTTGGTTGGGTGCCATGCAAGGCACGCTACGCGCCTCCCGAAGCCAGCGCGAGAGGTTCTGCTGACGAAGTCCAGTCTCCTTGGAGAGCTGCAATGCGCTGATCGAATCACCCCCAATCAGCCGTTCAACCATCTTTCGCTTAAAGGCCGGAGAATAGGCTCTGGTCATCGCACGTCTCCACTGGCTCCTCCGTGAGCGCAAAAATGATCGAGGCGACAACTATCCTGCCACTGGGGGGTGGAATGATCCGTGACCCATGAGTCCGGTATGGACCGACGATGGGTGGCGCGCCCGACTGGATTCGAACCAGTGACCTTCGCCTTCGGAGGGCGACACTCTATCCAACTGAGCTACGGGCGCCTGACTGGACCCCGAAAAGGGGCGCGAATCATAGCGCCGGGGTCCCTGCGCGTCCATTTAGGCCCGGCCGGAGTCCTGGCCACCTCGCCCTGCCTCCACGCCGCGGGGTGCGCCGCAACCAGATCCGCACGTTATACTTCGCGGCCTCGTCAAAACCGCCGTCCGGAGTTCGACCGTGAGTGCAGAGCACGATCGCAAGTTTTTCGACACCTTCATGCTGATCCTCGGCATCCTCGCTGCCATCACCATCGGCCTGATAGTGCTGGCGGGCAGGATCTCCGACCGGACTTCGAAACAGTTTCACGACGAGGACCCGCGCAAAGTCGAGGAAACCCTGGCGCGCATCGCACCGGTCGGGCGCGTCGCGGTCGCGGGTCAGGACAACTCGGCGCTGGCACCGCCTGCGGCGGCCCCGACTGCAGCGGCCGTCGACCTGCCGGGTGAGCAGGTGTACCAGCAGGTCTGCACCGCATGCCATGGCGCCGGCGTCGCTGGCGCGCCCAAGACGGGTGACAAGGCCGCGTGGGCGCCGCGCATCGCGCAGGGCATCGACCTGCTGCACAAGCATTCGCTCGAGGGTTTCCAGGGCAAGGCGGGCTACATGCCGCCGAAGGGTGGCCGCACGGACCTGAGCGACCAGTCGGTCATGAACGCCGTCGATTACCTGGTCAGCCAGGCGCAGTAAACGGGTGTTTGCACGACTCGTCCGCACCATCGTCGTTGCCACCGCGGTGGCCGGCTTCGTCGCGGGCTGCGCTTCGCCGCCGCCGAAGCCCGACACGATGCGCGACCCGAGCGTCAACTTCTCGAACTTCAAGACGTTCGGCTGGACGGCAGGCGGCGCAGTCGACGCAGGAGACGCGCCGCTCAAACTGCTCGACGCGAACATCCGCACCGCCGTCGTCGACGTGATGAAGCGCAAGGGTTACGTCGAGGCGCCTGCCGGCACGACGCCGGACCTGCGCATCGCCTACGAGACTACTAAGGCAGAGAAGCTCGAGAATAATCCCGTGCGCGTCGGCATCGGTGTCGGCAGCTGGGGCGGCAACATGGGTGGCTCGGTCAGCATGGGCAGCCCGAGCGTCCGCAACTTCACCGAAGGCACGCTCGTCGTGCACGCCATCGACACCGCCCGCAACGTCGAAGTCTGGCAGGGCCGCGTCTCCGGCAAGATGACGAAAGGCAGCGTCGAACCCGCAGCCATCAACCAGGCCGTCGCGCTGGCGATGGCGGACTTTCCGGTGCGCTAGCGCTGGGAATATCGACCCAGGGACGGTTGGTGAGGGCGTTTGTTGCGGATCTTCTCCGGGCGAGCGGAAAGGCAGACACTCTCGCCCGGAGAAGATCCGCAACGAACGCCTGGTCAACCTCGACGAGACCACATCGCATGAACCGCGGCGCATGTGTCGCGACCAGGAAGTTTTCCTGGCTTGGTCACCGGTGTGGGTAGCTCGTGCTGGTACGCGCCATATGCCGAAAGCGGACGCCGTACGGTGAAAAACGACCCATAGCGGTCACCGACCGCGCCGAAAAGCAATGGGATGGACCCCTCCCCACTCCTACGGCATCGAGTGCCAGACTGGAGGTGTGTAATCACCAGTCACGGAACGAGGAGGGGTCGTCATGAAGCTTACTCGCGTGGGTGTGGATTTGGCCAAGCAGGTCTTCCAGGTGCACGGCGTGGATCGGGCGGAGCGCCCGGCCTGGTGCAAGCGTTTGAAGCGCAGCCGATGGATCGCGGATCTGGAGCGCGACGTCGAGCCAGGCGCCGAGATCGGCATGGAGGCCTGTGGCAGCGCGCATCACTGGGCGCGACTGCTGCAGTGCAAAGGCTATCGGGTGAAGCTGATCGCCCCTCAGTTCGTGAAGCCGTACGTGAAGTCGAACAAGACCGACGCGAACGATGCCGAGGCGATCTGCGAGGCGATGAGCCGGCCGAGCATGCGGTTCGTGGCGGTGAAGACCGTCGAGCAGCAGGATCTGCAAGCGGTGCATCGCGTGCGATCGAGCCTGATCCGGGAGCGGACGGCGAAGGCCAACCAGTTGCGCGGGCTTGTGTACGAGTACGGTCTGGTGGCGCCTCAACAGATCAGCTCCCTGCGGCGAGCGGTGCCGCAATGGCTGGAGGATGCGGAGAATGGCCTGACCGTACGCTTCCGATCGCTGCTGGCCGGCTTGTACCGTGATCTGAAGCAACTCGACGAGCGGGTGCGCGAGCTCGATCAGGAAGTCGCCGCGATCACTCGTGAGCACGAGCCCGTCCGGCGACTCATGCAGATCAACGGCATTGGCCCGTTGATCGCCAGCGCGCTGTACGCGCTGGTCGGCGATGCGAGGCAGTACCGCAACGGTCGTGATCTGGCGGTGGCACTGGGACTGACGCCTCGGCAGCACAGCTCGGGCGGCAAGGAGAAGCTGCTGGGCATCAGCAAACGCGGCGACAAGTACGTGCGCACGCTGCTGATCCACGGCGCACGCTCGGCGTTGCGCACGGCGCCAGGCAGGACGGATCGGATCAGTCGCTGGGCCTTGGCGCTCGCGGAGCGCTCACATCCGAACGTCGCTGTGACGGCGCTCGCCAACAAGACCGCCCGGGTCGCCTGGGCGATGCTGAGGCATGGAGCGAACTATGAACCGGAGCGCGTGGCGGCCTGAGGCCGTGCGTTCCAACTGATCGAGGAGAACATCACCGCGGTTGCGAGCACTCCGAAGGATGGCGAACAGGTCGAACCGGCGTCGACATAACCTGAGAGTGTCTGAGGGCGACAAGCCCGAGAAAGCAATGAGGAGCCGACGCGCGAATAGCCCATCGTGGCCCGACCTCGACTGATCGAGGTCAGACAGAGGCCGGATATACGTGAGCAGTCGTACCTCGTCGCCAGAAAACGGAGTGCTAGCAAAGTGGGGTGGGGTCCATATACGGACGCTTAACGTTTGAGCTAACCCGGATGCCGCAGGCATTCCAGGTTGAGCGAAGGGTTAGGCGGCATTCTCCGCCGCACTACCCGCTGGGCGCGGGACGCCGGCACCACCATGCCCAACCAAACAGGGTGAGCACAAAGACAGGGTAAGCAAAGAACGGAAGCGGCTCCGACAGTGGTGTAAGACTGCGACCGGAAAAGACCTGCAGTGCGGTCGCTGCAAACAACAGTGCTGCGACGCTGCCCAAGACGCGCACCGGCAGTGGCAGGACATCGGGGACACTAATGAGAAGGAGAGCTGCGGCCCAGAGCGCCGCACCAGCGGCGAAGAGTGGGCTACTCGCCTCAAGTGACATCGCGGAACCAGACAGCACCAAGGTCTGACCGGCGATGAAGACCAGGAACCCGGCGGCAACGGACTGGTAGTTCTGGCGAAGGCAGTGAACGGCCAATAGTGCTGCCGCCACGACGAGGGCGGTGCCATCTATACCCCAGGCCAGCGCGCGCATCGAAGCGGATGGAACGAAACTCCCCGTCAGCCCGAGAAGTGCACCGACGACGAGGCAAACGGGCGCGACGGCGGATGGACGTTCGGTTGGCATGTGTTCCTCCGTGGGACTGAGTATGCGCGATGCCGCCAAACTTCAATTAGGCCGCACGAATGCGGCAATCGATCCGGGAATCTGGGCGCATCGATGTCGCATATCGGGGCCGTCTCCGCGGCAAGCCATTGATCGGACTAAACCACCGTTCGTTTATGCCAGCGATTATGGGTCAGCGCACGAGCCCTGGCCGCATGACGCGGTGGGCCGTCAGAACTCTCATACGTCCGCTATCAGGTCGCTATCGCATCCGTCTGCTCCTGGCCGCCTTGACCCATTCGCGAACGGCCGCATTTAATCGCGACTGCCCGCAAACGGAAGGTACCAGCAGTCGCCCGCGTGTGCTTCCCGTGCGACAGCTCGACGATCAGGGTTGACTCAGGATACGGGTTCAGCCACCAGCCTCACGCCGAGTGCGGCGCAGACGCGCGAAACGGTATCAAACCTGGGCTGCGCACCTGGTCGTAGCGCCTTGTATAGAGCCTCGCGCGCGAGCCCCGTCGACTTCGCAATGTCACTCATACCCCTTGCGCGAGCGATGTCTCCGAGCGCTGCCGCCAGCAGCGCAGGGTCGTTCTCCGCCAGCACGGCAGTGAGGTATTCGGCGACCGCCTCGTCGCTGTCCAGATACTCCGCCGGATCGAATTCCGGAAGATCACTCGCCTTGGTTTTCTTGCGTTTCATGATCATCACTCCTCGATCATCGCGGCGCGTTGTTGCGCTGTAACGATGTCCGCTCGTTGAGACGACTTGGCGCCGCCGCCGAGCATCACGACCAACTGGGTACCACGCAGCGTGAAGTACATGCGCCAGCCGGGGCCAAAGTGCTCGCGCATCTCGACGACGCCCTTGCCGACTGGCTTCACGTCACCCAGGTTGCCGAGGGAGGCCTTGCGAAGTCGCGCGACCAGCCGGCGCTGCGCCGTCTTGTCGCTCAGGCCCCTCAGCCAGGCATCGAACTCGGGCAGGGTCTTGATGACGTACACGCCGCGAGTGTAATCGTTCGATTACAACTGGACAAGGCCGCAGCGGGTCGTGCCGTCGACTGGAATGACGAGCCGTGAAACACAGAAGGCTCCTCGGGGCCCGTCTGGTCATTCGAATTCGGAGCGGGTGATGGAATCGAACCCACGTGAACGCTGCACGATCCGGGCTTCAATCAATCACTTGCGGGCGAGGCAACGGCCACTTGTGAACATGGAGCGAACCCGCAGTCCCGCGAGAGCCACACCCCGAAAGCGGACGTCCTACGGCAGAGAACGACCCATACCGGTCACTCGATCGGATACGCCCCAAGCATATCCAGGAAGCTGCTGAAGCTACCGGTGATGCGGCTGTAGCTCACAGTCCCGTCTTGCGGCAGTCCGCCAAACAGCACTTCTCCTGTTCGAGCACCGCTCACCGTCAAGTAGAAGAGGCACCCGTAGTCATCCCTTGCAATCGGAAGTATCGCAGGGTGCCGTGTTTCGCGAGTGAGTTCAGCATTCCAGGTCAAATCACAAGACACCTCGGGGTCCGCGACTCCGAAGAAAAATTGAACGTGAAATACGTCGGTCTCTCCTGCGTGCTCGAACCGTAGATGACTCAGGCTCGGCCTCCCACCATTGACCGTGAGCAAAAAGTCTCGGTAGTCGTCTGGAAAGCGAACTGATAGATCCCGCTCTAACCGCACTACAGCGAGTTCATTCGTTTCTGGTGCTCGTTCAGAGAAGCTCAATCCTCGCACTTCCACACCCAATTTTCGTCGATCAACCGACTGCCCGGCATCGTTGCCTATGAACCAAAGCGGGCGGTGAGCATCACGATCAGCACCCCGGCTGCAACAATCGCCGCAACAAGCCCGCCGATAAACGCGTCCAATCGGCTTCGCTCATTGTCTGGTGTGATCCAGTAGATCGAAGTTGACGTCAACCCGCCGGCTACCGTCACGGCCGCCAGAAATGGGACCACTGTGCCCGAGGACCCATTCTGCTGGGCTGCGTTATAGAAAAGCCACGCTGACGCCACCGCGACCATGCTGCCCGCAGTGGCAGCCGGGATCATCCATCTGTAGCCGCCCCTCATGGCCTACGCTTCCATGTCATATCTCAGCCGAGCGAATGGCGTTTCATGGCCGATATTACCGCGCCCGAAAGCGGTCATGCGACTTCGGCAGTCGACCCTGTCCGGACACCCGCCTAACGGACAGCCTCGAAGGCGTCTCGGTGGTTGCGAACGTACTCGACGCGTGCCGGGTCGATCCACCATTCGTCGGTGGGGATCTCTTCGACGAGCGCCTCGAGTTGGGCTTCCAGGCTCTCACCGTCTCCAGTTTGCAGCAAGGAAATGGCCTTCTTGATCAACGCGGCGGCCTTGGGCTTGCCTAGCGATTGATAGCCGCTCGCGGCCGGTTCGAACCATTCGGGGACATTCTCTGCGGCCTGCGTAAAGCCGCCGTTGCCGACTTCCCATTGCACGTAGCGTGAAGCGAAGTAGATCCCTACAGGGTCCGGGTACTTCTTCAGATCCTCAGGGCGATCGATCTTTCTGTTTAGCAGTAACCAAAGTTCCTCGTCGAACGTGTCCGCATTCAACGGCGTCTTGGTATCCGCGTCGAGCAGAGCCGTAACGGACTTGTAGCTGCTTTCGAACTTGAACATGCCCGCATCCTTTGACTGGATACCCGGTGTGACCGCGAAGAGGCCGAAGGCGAAGCCAGACAATATCCGGAACCGATTGCCAATCACGGAAAGCTCCAAGCCGCGTCGAGGACGGGACGATGATTGCACCGAACTGTCGAAGGGCCGCTCCTGGCCTATTCTGTTGAAAAACTCTGTTTCCTCGCAGGGGCGAAAAACCTCGCGCGATATGGCGCGGTTTGATCTGGAAGTGCCGAGAGCCTACCTCTCAACAACGATCGCCTCACCTGAGTTCGCTCTGGTTGGCTGCACGGAATCCTGCTGGCAATTGACGCTCTCGATGACCAGTTGACGAAAAAGCCCCAGCACCGAGAAACCGAGTTTTTCAACAGAATAGGCCGATCTTACGCATTCGCCACTGTCTGCTTCTTGGCCAGTCGGCCATGCAGGAGGCGATTCGACCAGGGCGCAGCCGAACCAGCATGATTCAGCGCCAACGCAAAAGAGCTTCTCGATAGACGCTCCCTGGATCGAGTGCGACTGAGGGGTCAGGTTGGAAAGAACCTCCGACCAACCCCCAACCCCTATCCCCTAACCCCTTCCCTCAGTCGTCCGCCTGGCGGAAATCCACTCCCAGCGAACGGAGCTTGCGGTAAAGGTGCGTGCGCTCCATGCCCACGCGCTTCGCGAGCTGGCCGACCTTGCCGTTGCAGAGCTGCAGCTGCTGGGTGAGATAGGCGCGCTCGAAATGCTCGCGGGCTTCGCGCAAGGGCAGCGCCAGCAGGTCCTGCTTGACCAGCGGCTCGTCGACCGGCGACTGCGAGGAGATCTCGCGCTCGATTTCCTCGAGACGGATTTCCTCGGGCCCGCCCTGGATCAGCAGGCGCTGCACGAGGTTCTTGAGCTCACGGATGTTGCCGGGCCACGGATAGTTGCGCAGACGGTTCTGTGCCGCGACGCCGAAGCGCCGGAACGGCAAGCGCTCGTCGTCGACGAGGCGGTCGACGTAATAGCGCAGCAGCTCCGGCACGTCCTCGGCGTATTCGCGCAGCGGCGGAACGCGCAGCGTCAGCACGTTCAGGTTCGACAGCAGGTCCAGCCGGAACGGCACCGGGCCCCGCGTCTCGAAGCCGGGCTGCGCGGACGATAGGATGCGCACGTCGAACCGCAGCGGTGCGCCGCGGCCACCCTTGCGCTGGAAAGTACCCGACTCGAACACGGCGAGCAGTAACCGCTGCGCGCCTTGTGGCAGGTCCTCGAGACCGTTGATGAACAGCACGCCGCCCTGCGCCTGCTCCAGCAGGCCCGCAGTCACGCCGCTCTCGTTCTCGACCCCGAGCAGCACGTCTTCGGCGTTGTCCTCGGTGACGGCCCCGGCGGACAGGGTGAGGATCGGACCCGAGGAACGCGCGCTCAGCGCGTGAATGTAGCGGGCGAAGGCTTCGCGACCCGTTCCCGGCTCACCGAGCACCAGCACCGGCGCGTCGTGCGGGGCGATCTGTTTCACTTTCTCGCGCAGGTCGCGCATCAGGCGACTGCGGCCCACCGGCGCAATCAGTGGCGGAACCAGCGTCCGCGTGGCTCGCTGGCGGCGTTTGCCTTCCTCGAGCGCGCGCGCGACGGTCCGCAGCAGCTTGGCCAGCGAGAGCGGCTTCTCGACGTAGTCGATCGCACCGAGCCGCGTGGCTTCGACGGCGGTTTCGACCGTGCCGTGGCCGGACATCATGACGACCGGCGCCGTGAGCGCCTGCGACTGCTGCCACTCGCGCAACAGGCTGATGCCATCGGTGTCCGGCATCCAGATGTCGAGCAACACGAGGTCCGGCGCCTGCTGCGCGCAGGCGGCACGCGCCTCGGCGGCATTGGCCGCGGTTTCGACGATGTAGCCCTCCTCCGAGAGTATTTCCCGGACGAGTTCACGAATGTCGTTCTCGTCGTCGACGACGAGTATCCGCGCGTTGGTCATGCGCGTTCTCTCCTTGGCTCCAATCTGCCGCGCCTGAGCGCGTTGTCCGCCGCTGCTTCACGCAGCGGCAGGTCGATACGAATCTGTGCGCCGCCGGCGGCGCGGTTGTCCGCCTCGATGTGCCCGCCGTGTTCTTCCACGATCTTGCGGACGATCGCGAGTCCCAGCCCCGTGCCCTTGGTCTTCGTGGTCACGTACGGATCGAACACCTGCCCGATCAGCTCGCGCTGGAACCCGGGCCCATTGTCCTCCACCGTGATGCGCGCCACGTCAGAATCGCCGCGTGCGACGCGCCGGGTCGACACCGCGATCGAACCATCGGCCTGCCCTTCGAGCGCCTCGACCGCGTTGGTGAGCAGGTTGTTGAGCAATTGTCGCAGGCGGCCGGGATCGGCGACCAAGGATTCGATCCCGGGGTCGAGCTCGACCTGGAGGCGCACCCCACGGATCGCCCCCTGGGCGCGGTAGAGGTCGCTGACTTCCGTCACCATCTTGTTGAGGTCGACCGCAGCCATTTCGAGCCGCGGCGCGCGCGCGTATTCGCTGAATGCGTTGACCATCTCCTTCATCGCCTCGACCTGCTGCACGATCGTCTCGGTCGCGCGCTCGAGCATCTGTATGTCCTTGGGATCGGTCATGCCCGGCAGCAGCTTGTGCCGCAGGCGCTCGGCGGACAGCCGGATCGGCGTGAGCGGGTTCTTGATCTCGTGGGCCAGGCGGCGGGCCACTTCGCCCCATGCGGCCTCGCGCTGCGCCTGCAGCATCACGGTGATGTCGTCGAACACGAGTACGTAGCCACCTGGCGTATCACCTTCAACCGGCAGCGGCGTGCAGGCGCACATCAGGATGCGGCGCCCGCCACCGGTCTGGAACGTGAACTGCTCGCGCCATTCGACGGCGCCAGTCGCGAACCGCTGCTGGCAGGCTTCCGCGAACTGACGCGAGAGGCTCGGCGGCTCCGCGCCGGTGGCACCAAACTGCGCGCCCACCCGTGACTCGACGTCTTCTCCCAGGATCATCGCCGCCGCACGATTCGCCGTGCGCACGCGCCAATCGGGCTCGAGTGAAATCACGCCCGTCGACAGACGCGCCAGGATGACCGCGAGTTTGGCGCGCTCGGTCTCCGCCGCCTGTTGCGCGCGGCGCTGGTCTTCACGGGCGTGCCGCAGCCGCTTGGTCATGTCGTTGAACGAATGCACGAGGAAACCCATCTCGTCGTGCGACGTAAGGGGTAGCCTGGTGTCGAAGTCGCCCTGTGCCACTGCGCGCGTGCCCTGCACGAGATCCTGGATCGGCTGCACGAGCCGTTGTGCCGTGAAGATTGCCCCGTACCACGCCGCGAGCAGCGACAGCAGCAGCACGACGGTCAGCGTGAGGATGAAACTCGCCTTGAGCGGCCGCCGCAGGTAGTCCTTCTCGCCGAACTGCTTGTAGGCGGCCTGCACCGTATCCGCCAGCGCACCGAGTCGCTCCGCGACGGGGTACATGCTCTGCAGCAACAGCCGTTCGCCGCCCAGCGCCGGTGATTCGCCGATCGGTACCGCGGTACGGATCAGGTAGCCGCCGTTCTGCTGCGGCTCGAGGCTCACGAAGGGCTGTCCCTGCCGCAACTGCAGCAGCACCTCGCCCGGGACGTCCTCCGGCACGATGTCCGACGACAAGCCCTTGCTGACCGAGATGACACGGCCCGACTCCGTCGCGACCGTGAGTTCGACCGCGCCGACCTGCCGTCGCATCGTTTCGAGCAGCCCTGGCATCGTCGAGCCCGCGATGCCGATTTGCTCGGCGATGGCTTCGGAAGCCGCCAGGTGCTCGCGCATGCGTACTTCCAGCGCCGAGCGCGACAGCACCAGTGCGTCGTCGAGACTCTGGCGGATCTCGACATTGAACCAGCTGTCGATGCCCTTGTTCAGGAACTGCACCGCGAAGAAGTACACGAGCAGGATCGGCAGCGTCGCGAGCACGCCGAAAATCCAGACCATGCGCGCCTTGAGCCGCGAGCCGATGACGTGTCCGCGCCAGTCCCGGATCAGCTGCGTGAGCTTCATGCCGAGCAGCCCGACCAGCACCACGAGGCCGGCGATGTTGATCGCCAGGATCCACGGATGCAGGCGGCTGAACTGCTCCGAGTTCTGCGCGGTCTGGGCCATGAACAGGATGGCCGCAAGCCAGAGCAGGCCGCCGAGACCCATGGTCACAGCCGAGGCGGCACGTTTCAGGGTCGGAGCGTCCATGTCTTCCAGTCGCTCTCGGCGCTCCAGTCATCCGTCCAGAACAGCAGCCAGCCAAAGACGTCGGGCGCGGTATTCATCTTGAGGACGGCTCGTATGCGGCCTTCATAGACGGGCCCTTCGGACACCAGCGTGGCGTCGATCACCGGCAGTCCGCGGAGATCGCCGACGCGATCGAGCGCAGCCTGCAGCGAACCGAAATCCTGCTGCTCCCCGGTGTTGAGATTCTTCACGAGGTAGCGCTGGCTCAGCGCGTGGTAGCTCACCTCATAGCGCTGCTCGAGGGCAGCAATGCTGGCGTCCGGCATGTACCGACGCACGCGATCGACGGTGATTTCGTAAGTGAGTCGAAGCGTCAGGCCGGATTCGACCGCCTTGCGCGCGCCGTCCGGCAGAGTCAGGTCGACCTTCGCATTGAGTTCGTAGACGCCTTCATCGAGCAGGACCTGGACGTCGCGAATGGTCAGCTTCGACTCATCCTCGGCGTGCGCGACCGGTCCCGCCGTTGCAATTAAGCACAGCGCCAGCCACGCGGCACACCTCGCCAAATATGGCGATTTCTGCGAGATATGGGCGGCCCTGTAGCTCATTTCCAACAATCATAGCGGCTTGCTCAGGCAAGCATAATAGAACCCGTCCATGCCGGTCTCGCCGGGCAGGACCTGGTACCCGGGCCCCGCCCCGGCAGGGCGCGACGGCCAGGCCGCCGTCAGTTCGGGTGTCAGGTCCAGGGCAACGGGCGTCCGGGCCAGGAAAGCCGCGACGACGCGCTCGTTTTCGGCCGCCAGCACCGAACAACTGGTGTACAGCAGGCGACCGCCCGGCTTGACCACCCCCCAGGCTGCTGCCAGGAGGTTCGACTGCTTCCGCGCCAGGCCTGGGATGTCCCTGGCCCGCCTCAGGATCTTGATGTCCGGATGCCGCCGTATCACCCCGGTGGCCGAGCACGGCACGTCCAGCAGGACCCGGTCGTAGGGCCGGCCGTCCCACCAGCCACCGACGTTCTCGACGTCCGCCGCCACCAGCCTGGCCTGCAACCCAAGTCGCTCGAGATTTTCACGGATTCGCAGCAGCCGCGGCTCGGACACGTCGAGGGCCGTGACATCGGCGTTGCCGTTGGTCCGCTCGAGCACGTGACAGGTCTTGCCGCCCGGTGCCGCGCAGGCATCCAGGATGCGTTCGCCTTCCCGCGGATCGAGCAGTTCGGTGGCGAGCTGGGCCGCGGCGTCCTGCACCGAAAGGCGGCCATCCATGAATCCCGGCAGCGAACGCACGTCGCTGGGTGGCGCCACCTGCAGCGCATCGCGCGCTAGCGCGTGCGGCGTGGCCGTGAACCCCGCAGCCTCCAGCTCGCCCCTGGCCCAAGCCACGTCGCCACGCATGGCGTTCACGCGCACCCACAACGGCGGGTGCGCATTGTTGGCGTCGAGCGCAGCCAGGGCGGCCTCGCCACGGTCCGTGCGCAGCGCATCGACGAACCAGCGCGGATGCGCGGTACGCAGCGCCACGTCGCGGTCGATGGCGTGCAGGATGTCTGTCTGCTCACGCTGGAAGCGCCGCAGGATCGCGTTGACGAACCCGGCTGCCTGCTCGAATCCGAGCACTCTCGCGGCACTGACGGTTTCGGAAACGGCGGCATGCGCCGCGGTCTCGCCGGAGACCAGCTGGAAGAGGCCGATTTCGATCAGGGCCCGCAGGCGCGGCGGGAGCTGGTCGGGCGAACGCGTCGCCAGAGCATTCAGCACCGCGGCCAGCCGGATGTGCCAGCGCAGCGTGCCGTAGCACAGCGAGCGCTTGAGCCCGCGCGCCGAGCCTTCGTCGCTTTCGGTGGCCAGGACATCGTCGAGCGAGCGCCCTTCCTCGATGACGGCAGCGACGATGATCGCGGCAGACGCACGTACTTCCGCCGGACCCGTGGACGTGCTCATGCAATCACCTCGCCGAAGCGTTCGCCGCCCAGCGGCCTGGAATTGAGAATGTCGCGGGCCTTGAGCGGCTTGCGGCCGGGAAACTGCAGTGTCAGCAGTTCGAGCAGGCCGTCGCCGGTGGCGACGACGATGCGCCCTGCCGGCGCCTGCACGACGGTACCCGGTGCAGCGTGGGACTCCTCGGCGATTTCCCCGGTCACCGGGCACGCCTCCCAGATGCGCACCTGCGCGTCGCCGAGCCGCGTCTCCGCCACCGGCCAGGGGACGAAAGCGCGTACCTGGCGATCGATCGCGTCGGCAGTCTGCGACCAGTCGATGCGCGCCTCCTCCTTGCGGATTTTCGCAGCGTACGTCGCGCCCTCGGCTGGTTGCGGCGTCGCGTGCACCGAGCCTGCTGCCCAGCCCTGCACTGCCGTGACGATGGCCTGCGCACCGAGCTGCGCGAGTCGATCGTGCAGTTCGCCGGCGGTCTCGCGCGGTCCGATCGCGAGTTCACGCCGCAGCAGCTCCGGCCCGGTGTCGAGCCCGGCGTCCATCAGCATGATCGAGACTCCGGTGCGCTCGTCACCGGCAAGCACGGCGCGCTGGATCGGCGCCGCACCACGCCAGCGCGGCAGCAGTGACCCGTGGATGTTGAGACAGCCGAGCCGCGGCAGATCGAGCACTGCCTGTGGCAGGATCAAGCCGTACGCGACGACGACCATGAGGTCGGCCGCATATGCCGCAAGCCGCTGTTGTGCCGCGGGCGTCTTGAGCGTGGGTGGCTGCTCGACAGGTATGCCGAGTGCGAGCGCCCGCTGTTTCACCGCGCTCGAGGTGACCTCGCGGCCCCGTCCCGCCGGCCGGTCGGGCTGTGTGTAGACCGCAACGATGGCGTGACCCGCATCGTGCAATGCCTGCAGGGCCGGCACCGAGAACTCAGGCGTGCCGGCGAAAACGATGCGCAGCGGCTGCATCAGATGGCGGGAGTCCGGATGCGCTCGCCCGTCGCCGGACGATTGCGCTTGTCCTTCTCGAGCTTCCTGCGAATGCGGTTGCGCTTGAGCTCGGAGAGGTAATCGACGAACAGCTTGCCGTCGAGGTGATCGAGCTCGTGCTGGATGCAGATGGCGAGCAACCCTTCGGCCTCGAGCTCGAACGGCTTGCCGTCGCGACCGAGGGCGCGCACGCGAACCTTTTCGGAGCGGGCCGTCGGCGTGTCGAACACGCCGGGGACCGACAGGCAGCCTTCCTCGATCTCGAGTTCACCCGACCGCTCGATGATCTCGGGATTGACGAAGACCAGCGGCTTCGACTTGTCCTCGCTGACGTCCATCACCACGAGGCGCTTGTGGTAGTCGACCTGCGTCGCCGCGAGTCCTATGCCCGGCGCGGCATACATGGTCTCGAACATGTCGTCGATCACCTGCCCGAGCTCTGCGCCCACACGCTCGACCGGCGCCGCTTTGGTACGCAGTCGAGGGTCTGGATATTCGAGGATGGTTAGCTTCGCCATTCTTGCGAAAATACTGCTAAAGTTATGTCACGCTTGAATTTAATGATCGTCAATGGGCCGCTGGACCGCCGTCGCCTTCCAGCGGAATGGCGCGACTGAGACGTGGTCGGCAGCGGCCGCCGGGCAGCCTGGATTATAAGGCGACGGTCGCGACCCCGATACCCGATGGAGAGAGGGATGGATCGTAACCTTCGACCTGAGTCGTCCACATCGCTGCGCCCGCGGCGCTGGGTGCGCGCGCTGCTGCTGGCCATTGCCGTAACAGGCATCGGGGCAGCAACCGCCGTGCCACCGGCTGCGCTGGCGCAGACCGAGGCGGGCCGCTCGATGTCCGTGCCGATTTCGCCGACTGCTCCCGAGCGTTATGTCGTCAAGAAAGGCGACACGCTGTGGGACATTTCGGCCATGTACCTGAGCGATCCCTGGTACTGGCCGGAGATCTGGTACGTCAACCCATCCATCCAGAACCCGCACCTGATTTTCCCGGGCGACGTGCTGTATTTCAGCTACGTCGACGGCAAGCCGCGCGTTTCGCTCGAGCCTGTCAGCGCCATGCGGCTTGTCGCCCGAGATGCGCACCTCCGATCTCGACGGCGCGATCCGCGCGATTCCCTATGACCTGCTGATGGACTTCGTCAGCCGCCCCAGCCTGCTCGACCGGGACCAGGTCAGGAACTCACCCTACATCGTCGGCATGCGCGACCGGCACATCGTCGGCTCGACCGCCAACGAGGTCTACGGCCGCGGGATGGACGACCCGGCGGCCGGCACGCGCTTCAACATCATCAACGTCGGCGAGGAAATGCGTGACCCGGACGACGGCGACCTGCTCGGCCACATCGGGCATTTCGCGGGCCTCGGCGAAGTCATCCAGTCCTCCGGCGCCGTGGTGCCGGGCAAGGATTCGATCTTCGACATGCGGCGCAAGGAACCGCTGACGCACATGCGCGTGATCGAGACCGGCCGCGAGATCATGCAGGGCGACAGGATCTTCCCGGCGCAGGCGGAGATCGGCCCGGACTTCGTGCTGTCGGCGCCTTCGAACGAAGCGATCCTCGGCCAGATCGTCGCCATCGTCGATGGCATCTACGTCGCCGGCAAGTACCAGGTGGTTGCGATCAATCGCGGCAAGCGTCACGGCCTCGCGCCCGGCAACCTGCTCGGCGTGTTCTACCGGGGCGAGGAAGTCCGCGACCGTTTTGACCGCCAGAACTGGTCCGCCTACACGGCGAACTACGACCGGGTACGCCTGCCCGACGAGCGCAGCGGGACGATCATGCTGTTCACCGTGAAAGACCGCATGAGCTATGGCCTGGTGATGCAGTCGTCGCAGGTGATCCGCCGCGGGGACTTCATCGCGAGCCCGAAGCACGGCCACCAGTCGAGCGGCAGCACCAACTTCTCGCGCTGACGCGCAAGCCAGACACAGTTCTCTGCGTTCAGCGCAGTTTTGCAGGAGCCTGCCGGGAATGACCCCCGGTAGGCTCTTTGCGCATGGACGACCCAGAACGCTGGCTGTGGCTCGCGCGCGCCCCGGGCCTGCACGCCGGGCAGTTGCAGGAGTGGCTCGCGCTGGGCGCCTCGCCAATCGACCTCACGCGTGAGTCGCATGCAGCGCTGGCGGCCATCGGGCTGGGCCAATCCGCGATCCGGTCTCTCCAGCAACCCGACAGCGCGGCGATCGCCAGCGACCTGCGCTGGCTGCAGGCCGCAACGAATCGAAGGCTCGTCACCTGGGGTTCAGCGGAGTACCCACCGCTGCTGGCGCAGATTCCGGACGCGCCGCTGGTCTTGTACGTCGAAGGCGACCCCATGGCGCTCTGCCTGCCGCAGCTTGCGATCGTCGGCAGCCGCAATCCGACCGCCCTCGGCCGCGACACCGCCACTCGATTCGCCCAGCACCTGGCGCAAGCGGGACTCGCCATCACCAGCGGGCTGGCACTTGGCATCGACGCCGCCGCGCATCGCGGTGCCTTGCATGCGGACGCGCGCACCATCGCGGTCGTGGGTCGCGGCCTGGATGCGATCTATCCCCGGGAAAACACAGCGCTCGCGCGGGAGATCGTCGACCGGCAAGGCACCCTGGTCACCGACCTGGCCATCGGCACCCCACCCCTGCAGCAGAATTTTCCGCGCCGCAACAGGATCCTCAGCGGCCTGGCGGTCGGGACGCTCGTGGTCGAGGCGGCCCTCCGGAGCGGGTCACTGATCACAGCCCGCCTGGCCGCCGACCAGGGCCGCGAAGTCTTCGCCATTCCAGGGTCTATCCACAACCCGATGGCCCGGGGATGCCACCGATTGCTGCGCCAGGGTGCCCGACTGGTCGAGAGCGTGGACGACATATTCGCCGAACTCGAAGCAATTATCGGCGAAATCAGCCGGATCGCGCAGGAACCGCCTCCTGCTGGGGCTGATCTTCGCGCCCCGCCGTTGGACAAGGAGTATGAAATCCTGTTAGATGCGCTCGGCTTCGAGCCGGCAGGACTCGACGATCTCGTGGTCCGGACGGGCCTGAAAGCCGGTGCCGTCGCTTCGATGCTGCTGATTCTCGAGCTTGACGGCCGGGTACAACAGCAGCCAGGCGGTCGTTTCAGCCGCCGGTTGCCGGGAAGGGTGTAATGAAGGAAGGCGTTCTCGACATTCTCATTTACCTGTTCGAGAACTACTTCGACGCCGAGACGGATGACGGCTTCGAACCCGACCGCGAAACCCTGAAGCTCGAGCTCGAAAAAGCCGGGTTTCCGGCATCGGAAGTGGAGCGGGCCCTCTGCTGGCTCGAGGAACTGGCGGCCGACCCGGACAGGCTGCACCCGACACCCACCTCCCGTGCGATCCGGGTGTTCGCCGCGCTCGAGCAGGCGCGGCTGGACACGGATTGCCGCGGCTACCTGGTGCACCTGGAGCAGGTGGGCATCCTGTCGCCGACCCAGCGCGAGCTGGTCATCGATCGCCTGATGGCGCTCGAAGGCGACGAGATCGACATCGACAAGTTGAAGTGGGTCGTGCTGATGGTGCTCTTCAGCCAGCCCGGGCAGGAGACTGCGTTCTCTCGCATGGAAGACCTGGTGTTCGAGGACCGCAGCGGAGCGATCCACTGAGGGAAGGGGTTAGGGGATAGGGGTTAGGGGTTAGTCGGAAGGCCAGAGGCGCGACGCGCTTTCTTGCTATCCCCTATCCCCTAACCCCTAACCCCTTGTCTTTTAGTTCTTCTGCCGCGGACCGCCGCGGCATGTTTTTTTGAGGGACATGACCAAGAATCTCGTCATCGTCGAGTCGCCGGCCAAGGCCAAGACCATCAAGAAGTACCTCGGCAAGGACTTCGAGGTGATGGCGTCCTATGGCCACGTGCGCGATCTCGTGCCCAAGGAGGGCGCCGTCGACCCCACGCGTCAGTTCGCGATGCGCTGGGAGCTGATCGAGAAGAACAAGAAGCACGTCGATGCGATCACGCGCGCCGTGAAGAAGGCCGACGCGCTCTACCTGTCGACCGACCCCGACCGCGAAGGAGAGGCGATCTCCTGGCACCTGCAGCAGCTGCTGACGGAAGCAGGGGCGCTCGAGGGCAAGGACGTCCATCGCAGCGTCTTCTACGAAATCACGAAGAAAGCGGTGCAGGAAGCCGTCGACAACCCGCGCGAAATCGCCGACGAGCTGGTGAAAGCCTACCTCGCCCGCCGCGCGCTCGATTTCCTCGTCGGCTTCAACCTGTCGCCGCTGCTGTGGAAGAAGGCGGGCCTGTCAGGCGCCTCGGCGGGCCGCGTGCAGAGTCCCGCGCTGCGCATGATCTGCGAGCGCGAGGAGGAGATCCTCGCCTTCAAGCCACGCGAATACTGGTCCATCGACGCGCAGGCGGCGAAGGACGCCGCCAGTTTCACGGCCAAGCTCACGCAACTCGGCGGCCAGAAAGTCGAGCAGTTCACCGTCACGGACGCGGGCGGAGCGCAGGCGGCGAAGCAGAAGCTCGAACGCGACGCGAACGGCACCCTGGTCGTTGCGAACGTCGAGAAGAAGCAGCGCCGGCGCAACCCCTCGCCGCCTTTCACGACTTCCACGCTGCAGCAGGAGGCTGCCCGCAAGCTCGGCTTCGGCGCGCAGCGCACGATGCGTCTCGCGCAGCGCCTGTACGAAGGTGTCGACTTCGGTGAAGGCCCGGTCGGCCTCATCACCTACATGCGTACCGACTCGGTGAGCCTGGGCGCGGATGCGATCAGCGAGATCCGCAGCGTCATCGACAAGCTGTATGGCGCTGCCGCGCTGCCCGACACGCCGCGCGTCTACAAGACGAAGTCGAAGAACGCACAGGAAGCGCACGAAGGCGTGCGACCGACGTCGGCTGCACGCACGCCCGAAGAACTCGCCGGCAGGATCGAAGCGGACGAGCACAAGCTCTACACGCTGATCTGGCGCCGCGCCGTCGCGAGCCAGATGGAAGCCGCCGTGTTCGATACGGTCGCCGTCGATCTCGCCGCCGGCCCGGGCAACATGTTCCGCGCCAACGGTTCGACGCTGCTGTCACCGGGATTCCTCGCCGTGTACCGCGAGAGCTTCGACGACGTCGCGCTGAACCCGGACGACGACGAGAACCGCCTGCTGCCCGCGCTCGAGAAGGGCGACAAGGTGCGGTTGCTCGCGATCGACACCGAACAGCACTTCACCGAGCCGCCACCGCGCTACTCCGAAGCGAGCCTGGTCAAGGCGCTCGAAGAACACGGCATCGGCCGCCCTTCGACCTACGCCAGCATCATCCAGACGCTGCTGTACAAGAAGTACTGCGAGCTGGTGAACAAGCGCTTCATCCCGACCGACCTCGGCAAGATCGTGAGCCGCTTCCTGACGGGGAACTTCGAGCGCTACGTCGATTACGGCTTCACCGCCGCGATGGAAGACGAACTCGACAACATCTCGCGCGGCGAAGAAGACTGGCTGCCGATGCTCGAGCGCTTCTGGGGCGACCTCAAGAAGCAGGTCGACGACGTCACCGAAAACGTCTCGCGTTCGGACGTGGCGATGGAGCGTCCGCTCGGCATCGACCCGGTTTCGGGCCGGCCAGTGAGCGTCCGTTACGGCCGCTTCGGCGCGTTTGCGCAGATCGGCACGCGCGACGACGAAGAGAAGCCGAAGTTCGCGAGCCTGAAGCCGGGCCAGCGCATGGACGATCTCACGCTCGACCTGGCACTCGAGCTGTTCCAGCTGCCACGCACGCTCGGTAACTGGGAGGACGGTTACCCGATCAAGGTGGCGGTCGGCCGTTTCGGCCCCTACGTGCAGTACGGTGCGAAGAAGTACGCGTCGCTCAAGAAGGAAGACGATCCGTACAAGATCACGCTCGAGCGCGCGCTCGAGATCATCCGCGAGAAGCAGACGGTCGAGGCGAACCGGATCATCAACGAATTCGGCGACACCGGCATCCAGGTGCTGAACGGCCGCTATGGCCCGTACATCACCGACAGCAAGAAGAACGCCAAGATACCGAAGGATCGCGACCCGAAATCGCTGACGCTCGAAGAATGCCAGGCACTGCTCGCCGTGGCGCCGGAGCGCGGCACGAATCGCTGGGGTCGCAAGACGGCCGCGAAGACCACGGGCAAGACGGCTGCGAAGGCGGTCGACGCCGAAGCCGCCGCGGAGCCGAAGAAGAAGACTGCGGTCAAGAAGAAGGCGGCGCCGAAGAAGAAGGCCGCCGCGAAGAAGAAGGCACCGGCGAAGAAATCCGCCTGAGGTTGTAGGGATGAGCAGCGGCACACCGTCGACGTCCGTCGTCATCGCGTACCTGCGCGACCTCCACGACCGCATCACGGTCGCACTGCAGGAAGCCGATGGCGGCGCGACGTTTCGCCGCGACAGCTGGCAGCGGCCGGAAGGCGGCGGTGGCGAATCGCGCGTGCTGCGTGACGGCGCCGTGTTCGAACAGGCCGGCATCAACTTCTCGCACGTGATGGGCGGCAAGCTGCCCGCCTCTGCCACGGCACAGCGACCGGAACTGGAAGGCGCGAGTTTCGAGGCGACCGGCGTGTCGCTCGTGATCCATCCGCGCAATCCCTACGTGCCGACCTCGCACGCCAACGTTCGCTTTTTCATGGCGATCAAGGACGGCCTGCCGGCGGCCTGGTGGTTCGGCGGCGGCTTCGACCTCACGCCGTACTACCCGTTCGAAGAAGACGTGCTGCACTGGCATCGCACTTCGAAAGCGGCCTGCGACCCGTTTGGCCCCGACGTCTATGCGAAGTACAAGGATTGGTGCGACCGCTACTTCTTCCTCAAGCACCGCAATGAGACGCGGGGCGTGGGCGGGCTGTTCTTCGACGACCTGAACGAACGGGGATTCGAGCAGTCCTTTGCGTTCATGCGCAGCGTGGGCGACCACTACGTGCCGGCCTACCTGCCCATCGTCGAGAAGCGCAAGGACACGCCGTACGGCGAGCGCGAGCGCAACTTCCAGCTCTACCGCCGTGGCCGTTACGTCGAGTTCAACCTGGTGTACGACCGCGGCACGATCTTCGGCCTGCAGACCGGCGGGCGTATTGAATCGATATTGATGTCGCTGCCACCGCTGGTGCGGTGGGAGTACGACTACAAGCCGAGCCGGGTACGCCGGAAGAGCGGCTGTACAAGGATTTCTTGCGGCCGCGGGATTGGCTGGCGGAACTGGACCACTCCGGGTGATTTTCGCGTTCGCGTCGCGCGGACTGCGCCGCGCCAGCCAGCGGTCACACGGCCTGCAAAGGCACTGAGTCAAGGACTCGTCGGCACCCATTGCGGTCGCCATCCGGGAGCATTGCGGTACGCCACATTTGTGGAGTAGCTTGCGACCTTCGAGTGCCGGCCTACAAGAATCGTCCGCACAGGCAGTTTCGTTTGTCGCGGCGTCCTCTGACACGTGTTCCGACTGCCTGAGCAGTGTGCCTTTGCGGCCACCCCTGACGTCGTGTCGACCAGAATGAAGGGAGAACCAGCCGATGTTGATCCGCAAATTCACGCTGAGCGCGGCCGCTGGCGTGCTGACTTTCGTTGCGACGTCGTCGATCGCGCCACCGACCCTGGCTGCGGATCGTGCCGCTGCAAGGACGGTCCGCACGGCGCCGGCGAGCATCGAGCGCCTGCGGCTCGCCACGCCGCTGACGCGCGAGAACGCCAGGTCCGCCATCGATCCTGTGCTGCTGCGCAGCAACGGCAGCCAGCAGGTGCTGGTGCGCTTCAAGGTCACCCTCGGTGGCGGAATCCAGCATCACGAATCCTGCCGACGGGATCATGCGTCGCGAACAGATCCGGATCGAACAGGGCACGTTCGTCGAGCGCGTGCAACGGCTCGCACCCGGCGCGCGCATGATCGCCGAGGTCCAGGGCGTGCTGAATGCGGTCGTCCTGCAGGCGGACTCGGCGACGATCCGGCAGATTGCGGCCGACCCTTCGGTGGCACGTGTTTCGCGCGTGATCGACTACAAGCTCGACCTGTCGGAGACGGTTCCGTACATCACCGCGCGCAAGCTGCAGAGCGTCAACAAGGGTAATGGCGTCAAGGTCGCGGTGCTCGATTCCGGCATCGACTACACCCACGCCGCGTTCGGCGGTCCAGGGACGGCCGCGGCCTATCGAGGCGGCCTACGGCACGTCCACGACGGACCCGCGCAATACGACGCGGGACGGGCTGTTTCCGACCGCACGCGTGGTCCGGGGCCACGATTTCGTTGGTGAAGCCTGGCCGAACGGTGAACTCGCGCCGGACCCGGACCCGATTGACTGCGGCCCGACCGTCATCGACTGTGCGGGCAGCCACGGCACCCATGTCGCCGACATCATCGGCGGCACCGCGGGCGTGGCACCGAAGGTCAGGCTGTAGGCCGTCAAGGTCTGCAGCGCGGTCACCAGCTCCTGCAGCGGCGTGGCGCTGTTGCAGGGCATGGAATACGCAGCCGACCCGAACGGCGACGGCGACACCTCCGACCGCGCGGACATCATCAACATGTCGCTCGGTTCGCCCTATGGCCAGCCGTTCGACGACGACCTCGCCGCGGCCGTGCAAGGCGCGACGAAGCTGGGCATCCTCACGGTCGCGTCCGCCGGCAACTCGGGCGACAAGCCGTACGTGACGGGCTCACCGGGTGCCGCCCCCAGCGCACTGTCGGTCGCCCAGACCGCGGTGCCGAGCGACTTCCAGCCGTATTTCGACGTGACCGCTCCGGCGGACATCGCCGGCAGCTACCCGGCCGTCTACCAGTCGTGGTCGGCGCCGCTCACGAGCGTCGTGGAGTCGACGATGCAGTACGGCGACGGCGCAAGCGGCAATCTCAATGGTTGCGCCGCGTTCGAGGCCGGCTCGCTGGCCGGCAAGATCGTCCTGGTCGATCGCGGCGTCTGCGACTTCAGCCTCAAGATCTCCAACATCGCCGCCGGCAACGGCTTGATCGGCATCATCGGCCTGATCGCCCCGGGCGACCCGTTCGAAGGCTCGCTCGGCGACGGGTACGCCCAGCATCCCCGGCTACATGATCAGCCAGGCACTTTCGAGCAGCCTGAAGGCAGGCCTGCCCGACACGACGCTGCGCTTCGATCCGAACAACGGCGTGCCGCTCGTCATGGGCATGGTCGGCAGTTCGTCGCGTGGACCGAGCAACTACTACAACGCGATCAAGCCTGAGATCGGCGCGCCCGGCGCATCGGTTTCCGCGCTTGCGGGCACCGGCACGGGCACGGAGCCGTTCGGCGGCACCTCGGGTGCGGCGCCGATGGTGACCGGTTCCGCGGCGCTGGTGCTCGGCGCGCTGCCGAACCTGAAGCCCTTCGAGGTCAAGGCCCGGCTGATGAACAACGCCGAGCGCCAGATCTTCACGGACGTCGCCACCGGCCGGTTGGCCGAGATCACGCGCATCGGCAGCGGCGAGGTCCGTGCCTACCGCGCCTGGGCGGATCCCGCCGCGGCCTGGAATACCGACACGCGCATTGCGGCACTGAGCTTCGGACAGGTCGATGCGAGCCAGAAGGTGCTTACGCTGACCAAGCGGGTCTCCGTCCGGAACTACTCGGACGAGCCGATCACCTACGCAATCAGGGCACCGTTCCGCTTCGCGGACGACCGGGCTCTTGGCGCGGTCAAGATCTCAACGCCGGACTCGTTTACCGTGCCAGCGCATAGCACGCGAGACTTCCCGGTCACGATGACGATCTACGGCGACAAGGTCCGGGACAATGCGATGAATTCGGGCTCGGGCGGCGCCGATCCTGGAGCGCTGACGTTCAACGAGATCGACGGCTACCTCGTGCTCGATGCCGGCACCACGTCTCGCATCCACCTGCCGTGGCATGTCCTGCCGCGCAAGGCCGCGGACGTGACCGGGAACAAGAAGCTGGCCTTCGCCCAAGGCGTGGCCACCGCCACGCTCCACAACAACGGCGTGGGAACGGCGCAGAACGACGCCTATGCCTTGCTGGCAGTCAGCCCGAACCAGCCGAGGGGTGGCCGCGGCGAAGGCATGCCGACTCCCGACATCCGCGCGGTGGGCATCAACACCTACCCGGTGCCGGCTGGGTTCTGTTCTGACAATGAATCGTTCCTGTGGGCCTTCGCGATCGACACCTGGGAGCGGCAGACCCACTCCCTGCCGGTCGCCCATTTCGTCTCGCTGGACATCAACCGGGACGGGGTCTGGGACTACGACGTCGTGAATCTCGACGGGTCGCTGCTGAACGTCACGGACGGCCGCCAATTCACCTGGGCGATCAATCGGGCGACGGGCACTGCGGAAGCGTTCTTCTACACGGAACACGCCACGAACACCGGCAATACGGTGTTGCTGGTCTGCGGCGAGCAGGTCGGCTTGACCGGCACCGACATGCTGGCGACCAACGTCGACATGATGGTCGAGACGGCCGACTGGTACTTCGGCGGCCCTGGCGATGTGGTGACCGGATTGACGGTCACGCCTTACGGCGAGCGCTATTTTGGCGTCACGGCCGACATCCCGGGCAACAGCACCGGTACGATGGACGTGTACGACTTCGGCCTGTTCCCGGGCAATACCGACGAACTCGGCGTCCTGCTGTTCACCAATGGCGCGCGTGCCGGCAGTACCGGCGGCGCCACCCGCAGCACCGAGGCGTTGCAGTTCAAGCCGTAAGATCGGACGCGGGTCGACACTGACAGGGCCTCCCCCTCGCGGGGGAGGCCCTTTTCATTTCAGGACGCTGACGGTGGAGCTGCACGCAGCGACTCGCATAGTCGGAAATTCCCCCGACTGTCGCTGCGATAGTCGAACTGGCGCCCCGCCACGTCGAAGACGATCCAGAAACCGGGAACGGGGGCCTGGGTGTAGAACTCGCCCGGCCGCGGGCACCCGAGCGAGCCGTCGCTCCAGGTGACGGCCTCGTCCCGGATCAGCCTCACGGTCGTGGGATCCGCGCGCGAACTCCGGATCACGTCCTCACGGACTCGCGCGACCAGTTCCGCGGGCGCCTCACCCGTCACTGGCGCCCGCGGCTCGGACACCCGTTCGGGCAGGGGCCTGACCACGGTGCCGCGTACATCGTCACGGCGCGCCCTGTCATCCACCGGACCATCACCGGCCTGGGCGCCAACACAGCCCTGCAGCAGCGCGCTGCACACCAGCAGAGTCGCCGCCCGTGGCTTCGATCGCTCCATGGCCCGGCTCCTTTGTGTCAGGGGACGTCTCGTTGTCCAGACTCGTCGCCGTCGTACGATCCGCGCGTGAACGCCTACCCCGGCACCGGCGGCACGACGCGGCTCGCTGGACAGAACAACGGCCTGCCGCGCGACATCGCGTGATAATTCAGTGTCTGCTCGTCCGCCTGCAGCACGATGCGATACCCGGCAACGAGCGCCTGCGTGTACATCATCCCAGGCTTCGGGCAACCGAGCGACCCGTCCGGCCACGTCACTGCCTCTGCGCTCGTCACCTTGATGTCGGCCCGCGCGGTCGTCGACCGGTTGGCCGCATCGTCGAGCGCGGCCTCGATCATCTCCGCAGGTGCGCCCCTTACCGCCGTCTCCGCTACGACTGGAGGCGGGCCGCCCGCCGCCTGTCCCAGTGCAGACCCGGACGCGAGCATGCAGGCCAGCCACGCGCCAGTCAGCGGCCCGCGCCCGCGAACCATCGAACCGGGACGTGTCCGGTGCAGTACTCTTGTCGGCATCCAGCGTGACTCCGTTGCGTGACCCGGGACCCCGGATCGGTCAGACATGAACTATCGCCACGCGTTCCATGCAGGGAACTTCGCGGACGTGCTGAAGCACGTCGTGCTGATGATGCTCGTCGAGCACCTGAAGAAGAAGCCCGCGCCGTTCTTTTACCTCGACACGCATGCCGGCGGCGGTACCTACGACCTGAGCCTCGGCGAATCCCAGCGCAGCGGCGAGTACAAGAACGGCATCGGCCGGTTGCTCGAGTTTCCCGAGGCCGCGCTCGCGCCTGAGGTCGCGAATTACGTGCGACTGGTCAAGGCGTGCGCAGGACCGGCACGCAGTGCGATCACAGCTTACCCGGGCTCGCCGACCATCGTTGGGAAGATGCGCCGCCTGACGGACCGGATGGTGCTGGCTGAGACGCATGCACGCGAGGCGCAGGCACTGCGCTCCAGCCTGGGCTGGCAGAAGCTCGTGTCGATCGTCGAAAGCGACGGCTACGCCACGCTGAAGGCACAGTTGCCGCCGCGGGAAAACCGCGGTCTCGTGCTGATCGATCCGCCCTTCGAGTCGGACACGGAGTTCGACCGCATCCTGTCCGCGCTCGAAACCGGCTACGAACGCTGGCCGACGGGCACGTACTGCATCTGGTACCCGCTCACGGAACGGGCTGCACCGCTGCGTTTCCGCCGTAATCTCGAAGGGTCGGGTACGCGCAAGGTGCTCGACGTGACGCTGAGCGTGATGCCGGACGATGCGGCCGTGGGCTTGCGCGGTTCGGGCCTCGTGATCGTGAATCCGCCGTGGATGCTCGATGAACGGCTTGCGGAATTGCTGCCGGACCTGCACCGGCTGCTGGTGCCCGACGGCGCGGGCGGCACCAGCGTCGAGTGGTGGATCGGCGAATAGCAGGGGTTAGGGGATGGGGGTTGGGGGTTAGTCGGATGTGCAGTGACTGCATAACGATCAACGGCATGTTTGCGGGAAGGAGCCGGGATATCAGGCTGCTGCAATCCTCCGACTATCCCCCAACCCCCATCCCCTAACCCCTTCCCTTCACTTCCTCATGCCTGAAACACGTCACCACGTGATCGTTGACCATCCCGGTCGCCTGCATGTGCGCGTACATGATGGTGGAGCCCACGAACTTGAAGCCACGACGCTGCAGGTCCTTGCTGAACGCATCCGACTCCGGCGATGTCGCCGGCACCTGCGACATCTCACGCCATCGATTCACGATCGGCTGGCCGCCGACGAACTGCCAGCTGTATTCCGCGAAACTGCCGAACTCCTTCTGCACTTCGAGAAAGCAGCGCGCGTTGGTGATTGCGGCCGCAACCTTGAGCCGGTTGCGCACGATGCCGGGGAACTGCAGCAGCTTCTCGACCTTGCGCGAGTCGAATTTCGCCACCTTCACCGGATCGAAATCGGCAAACGATTCGCGGTAACCCTCGCGCTTGCGCAGGATGGTCGACCAGCTGAGGCCGGCCTGCGCGCCTTCGAGGATCAGGAACTCGAACAGCCGGCGATCGTCGTGAACGGGAACTCCCCACTCCTGGTCGTGATAGGCGATGTATTCCGCGCTCATGCCGGAATACGACCAGCCGCACCGCGGCCGTGCATCGGGGGCAAGAGACGCAGGCTGAACTGCAGCTCCTTTGGGCGCCTTGACCTTGGAAACGGGCTTCCGGGCGACTTTGGCGGTTCGTGACTGCGGGCAGCCTGTGGCCTCTCGCGACCGGACCGAACGGGTTTTCGTGCTCATGCCCGGATTCTGCCTTCGCCCTTGCGGCTTTTGCGTCCTTTTCGCGGCCGGGCCCGCTCGGGTATAAAGTCCGGGTTCCGTTCGAGAAAGCACCCGCCTCCATGACCCACCCCGACGCTCCCGGCCAGTTCCCTCGTGTCCGCATGCGCCGTATGCGCCGCGACGCTTTCTCGCGCCGCATGATGCGGGAGACGGTGCTGACGCCGGACGACTTCATCTACCCGATGTTCGTCATGGAAGGCACGAAGCAGCGCGTGGCGATCCCCTCGATGCCGGGCATCGAGCGCGTGTCGGTGGATGAACTGGTCCGCGAAGCTGAAGCCGTCGCGCGCCTCGGCATTCCGGCACTTGCCCTCTTCCCGGTCACGCCGCTCGAGGTCAAGAGCCTCGATGGCCGTGAAGCCTGGAACCCCGATGGCCTGGCCCAGCGTGCCGTGCGTGCTATCAAACAAGCCGTGCCGGAACTCGGCGTGGTGACCGACGTCGCGCTCGATCCTTTCACCACCCACGGCCAGGACGGCATCATCGACGCGACCGGGTACGTCATGAACGACGTGACGGTCGCGGCGCTCGTGCAGCAGGGCCTCTCTCATGCGGAAGCAGGTGCAGATGTAGTAGCTCCCTCCGACATGATGGACGGTCGCATCGGCGCGCTGCGTGACGCACTCGAAGCCGCGGGCCACATCCACACGCGCATCCTCGCCTACTCCGCCAAGTACGCGTCGAGCTACTACGGCCCGTTCCGCGATGCCGTGGGCTCGGCCGGCAACCTCGGCAAGGGCAATAAGTACAACTATCAGATGGATCCGTGCAATTCGGACGAGGCGCTGCGCGAAGTCGAGCTCGACCTCGCCGAAGGCGCGGACATGGTGATGGTGAAGCCCGGCATGCCGTACCTCGACATCGTGCGCCGCGTGAAAGAGCGCTTCGGCGCACCGACATTCGTGTACCAGGTCAGCGGCGAGTACGCGATGCACATGGCGGCGGCACAGAACGGCTGGCTCGACGAGCGCGCAGTCGCGCTGGAATCACTCAACTGCATCAAGCGCGCGGGCGCCGACGGCATCCTGACCTATTTTGCGAAGCGTGCTGCAGAATGGCTCAAGGAAAGGGGTTAGGGCATGTCTGACTCCTACGCCCTCTTCGGCTACCCGGTCTACCACAGCTGGTCGCCGTTCATCCATGGCCTGTTCGCACGGCAGACGGGGCAGGACATGGTGTACCGGCTGCACGAAGCGGCGCCGGATCAGTTCCGTCACGACCTGCTCGAGTTCTTCTTCGAGCAAGGCGGCAGCGGCGCCAACATCACGCTGCCGCACAAGCGCGCGGCCGCGGACCTGGTCAACGAGCTCACGCCCCGGGCCCAGCGCGCGGATGCAGTCAATACCGTCCTGCGTCGCGACGGCGAATTGATCGGCGACAACACCGACGGTGTCGGCCTGGTCGCCGATCTCACGCAGAACCTCCGGCTGCGGCTCACGTCGCCACGCATACTGATGCTCGGCGCCGGCGGTGCAGCGCGCGGCGCGATCGGGCCATTGCTGGAGCTGAGGCCGTCGACCCTCGTGATTGCCAACCGCACGGCCAGGCGCGCCATCGAACTGGCCGAGGAATTTTCGAGCTTCGGTGCAGTGAGCGGCGCTGCCTTCGACGGCGTCGAGCCGCTCGAACCGTTCGACCTGATCATCAATGCCACCTCGGCCAGCCTGAAAGGCGAGGTGCCGCCGATCCATTCCCGCGCCGTGGACAGGGCCACCACGTGCTACGACATGGCCTACGGGATCGGCGAAACGCCCTTCACGCAATGGGCCCGTGATCGCGGCGTGACCAGCGTGGCACAGGGTTGGGGCATGCTGGTCGAACAGGCGGCCGAAGCGTTCTTCGTCTGGCGCGGCGTGCGCCCGCAGACGCAACCCGTGCTGGAAGCGTTGCACGCCCGGGCTATCTACCTGGCGACAACTGCGAATACTCGTTCTTGAGCAGCACGTAATCGCGCGCCATCTGCGGAATGCGCGCAATCTCGTCGAGCCGCAGCTCGCGCGATCGCCGCGCCGGATTGCCGACGTACAGGTAGCCGGACTGCAGTTGCTTCCCCGGCGTGACGACGCTGCCGGCGCCGATGATCACGTCGCTGGCGACCGTGACGCCGTCCAGCACGATCGCGCCGATACCCACCAGCACGCGGTCTGCGATCGTGCAGCCGTGCAGCGCAACCTTGTGCCCGATCACGACGTCCTCGCCGAGGAGCGTGCCCCAGCCTGCGTCGTTACCCGGGTAGGGACGCGAGACGTGGATGATGCTGCCGTCCTGGACGTTGCTGCGGTCGCCGATGCGGATGCGATTGACGTCGCCGCGGACCAGCACCAGCGGCCAGATCGAAACGTCGGCACCGAGCACGACGTCGCCGATGACCAGCGCCGCAGGGTCGACCCACGCGCCCGGCCCGAGCGTAGGCGACACGCCGCGATAGGTTCGAATCGCCATGCTGGACCGCTCGCATTCCCCGGATCTGGGACGCACAGTCTAGACGCTGCTACCGGGCAACCGGCAATCTAGCCGCTCGCGGGGTCACTCCCGCCCCGGAAATTGACAGGGAGCCGCCGATGCTGGTCATGCTGTTGCTGTTTGCCGCGCTGCTGTTCGTGGCGGCTGTCTATCTCGTGCGCATCTACAACGGGCTCATCGCGCTGCGCGAGAACGTGCGCAAGGCCTGGGCCAACATCGACGTGCTGCTGACGCAGCGCCACGACGAGTTGCCGAAGCTGGTCGAAACCTGCAAGCGCTACATGCAGTACGAGCAGGAAACGCTGGAGCGCGTGATGCAGGCGCGCTCCGCGGTGTTCAAGGCGCAGAGTCGCGGGGACGTTGCCGCGGTTGGTGCGGCTGAGGACCAGTTGCGCCAGGGCCTGGGTCGCCTGTTCGCGGTGGCGGAGAATTACCCGGAACTCAAGGCCGACAACAGCTTCCGCCACCTGCAGACGCGCATCTCGGAACTGGAAGAAGCGATCGCGGACCGCCGCGAGCTCTACAACGAGTCGGTGAACCTCAACAACATCCGCATCCAGACCTTCCCCGACCTGCTGGTCGCACGGATGTTCGAGTTCAAGCCGGCGCAGCTGCTCGAATTCACCGACGAACAGAAGCGCGACGTGGACCTGGGCAAGCTCTTTGGCTGAGAGCGATTCCTGGTTCTGGCTGCTGACGCTCGGCGTCGCCGTCGTGGCCGGCGGCGCAGCGGCGCTGCGCTGGCTCAAGATCGCGCGGCTGATCGAGGACACGCCGACGTCGCGCATTCGATCGGCGGCGCAGGGCTACGTCGAGCTCGCGGGCAACGGCCTGCCCCTGCCGGCCACGAAGAATCCCGCGCCGCTCACGCAACGGCCTTGCATCTGGTGGCGCTACAGGATCTCGAAGCGGACCGAACGCGGCGCGGGCAAAGGCCAGCGGAAGAGTTGGCAGACCATCGCGTCAGGCACCTCGTCGGTCGCTTTCCTGCTCGACGACGGGACCGGCCAGTGCATCGTGCAGCCCGATGGCGCCGAAGTCGTGCCGGCCGAGTCGACCACCTGGTACGGCGACACGCCCTGGCCTGCGTCGGGACCGGGCAAGGGCCTGTCGCTGACCGGGGGCCGCGGCTTCCGCTACGTCGAGGAACGTATCTACGAGCACGAGCGCCTGTATGCCCTGGGCGATTTTCGTTCGACGGCATCGTCCGGCGAACCGAACCCGCAGGCGGAACTGGCCGAGATGCTGGCGGAATGGAAGCAGGACCAGCCTGCCCTGATACGGCGCTTCGACCAGGATGGCGACGGCCGCATCGACCCGGTCGAGTGGGAAGCCGCAAGGCAGGAGGCCCGGCGCACGGTCATGCAGCGCGGCGTTGAACGCCCGGCCCGGCAGAATTTCCACGTCCTGTGCCGCCCGGATGGCGACCGGCTGTTCCTGCTCGCCGCGCTGCCACCGGGCGACCTGGCCCGCCGCTACCGCAGGCGCGCGGCCTTCGCTTTCTGCGGCTTCGTCGCCGCCGTGTACGCGCTCGGCTGGCTCCTGCAGGGTAGCTTCGGCTGAATCCGGGGTCGCCGCGCCGCTAGAATGGCGGGCATGGACAACCCCCTGCTGCAGGCTGCGACCCTGCCCGCCTTTCTGGCAATTCGCCCGGAACACATCGAACCCGCCATCCGGCAGGTGCTGGAAGAGAATCGGCGCGGCCTGCAGCAACTGCTCGATGCGGGCGCCGAAGGCTGGGACGGCATCGTCGTTCCCATGGAACGGATGCAGCATCGGCTCGCGCGCACCTGGTCGCCCGTGGGCCACCTCAATGGCGTCGCGAACGGCGACGAGCTGCGGGCGGCCTACAATACCTGCCTGCCGCTGCTCACCGCGTATCACACCGAGATCGCGCAGAACGCCGAGCTGTGCGCGGCATACCAGCGCATCAAGGACACGCAATATCCCGGCCTGAAGCCGGAGCAGCGCAAGCTCGTCGACAACGCGCTGCGCGACTTCCGGCTCGCGGGTGTCGCGCTCGCACCCGACCGCAAGCGGCGTTTTCGCGAACTCATGGAGCGCCTGTCGACGGCGCAGGCGAAGTTCGACGAGAACGTGCTCGATGCCACCAATGCCTGGACGCGAGAGGTCGAGGAGGCGACTGAACTCGCCGGCCTGCCTGCCGCCGTCATCGCCCGTGCGCGTGCCGCAGCCGAAAAGAACGGCCGCAGCGGTTGGCTGTTCACGCTCGACGCGCCGAATTACCAGGCGGTCCTGACGCATGCCGAAAACCGGCAGCTGCGCCAGGACTTCTACGCGGCCTGGCTCACGCGCGCCTCCGAGCAGGGCCCGGCGCAGTGGGACAACACGGCGCTGATCGAGGAAATCCTCGCACTGCGGCACGAAGCGGCGCAGCTCGCCGGTTTCGCCAGCTTCGCGGAATACTCGCTGGCCACCAAGATGGCGCGTGATCCCGCCGAGGTGCTGGAGTTCCTGCGCCGGCTCGCGCGCCTGTGCCGGCCGGCCGCGCAGCGTGAGTTCGCCGAACTTGAAGCGTTCGCAGGCGCCAGGCTCGAGGCCTGGGACGTGGCGTTCCACTCGGAGCGCCTCAAGCGCGAGCGCCTGGCCGTCTCGGAAGAGGAGCTGCGACCTTACTTCCCCTTGCCGCGCGTGCTGCAGGGCCTGTTCGCCGTGGCGCAACGTCTCTATGGAGTGCGCATCGAGGAACGCAAGGACGTCGAGGTGTATCAGCCCGACGTCCACTACTACGACATCATCGGCGGCGACGGCAAGCCTCGCGGCGGCTTCTTCCTCGACCTGTACGCACGACCCAAGAAGCGCGGCGGTGCCTGGATGGACGAATGCCTGGGGCGGATCGACCTGGCCGGCGCGCATGCTCTGCCGATCGCTTACCTCGTCTGCAACTTCACCCCGCCGGGTGCGGACCGGCCTTCGTTGCTGACGCACTACGAAGTGCTGACGATGTTCCACGAATTCGGCCACGGCCTGCACCACATGCTGACGCGCGTGGATTTCCCGAGCGTGGCCGGCATCAATGGCGTGCCGTGGGACGCGGTGGAACTGCCGAGCCAGTTCATGGAAAACTTCGCCTGGCGCGAGGAGGTGCTGCCGCTGATCTCGGGTCACGTCGAGACCGGCGCGCCACTGCCGCTCGAGGCGCTGCGCAAGCTGCAGGCAACGCGTTCGTTCCAGGCCGGCATGCAGTCGGTCCGGCAGCTCGAGTTCGCGCTGTTCGACTTCCGGTTGCACGCCGAGTTCTCGCCCGCACACGGCTCGCGGCTGATGCAGACGCTGGCGCAGGTGCGGGACGAGGTGGCCGTCGTGCGTCCGCCGGCGTTCAACCGCTTCCCGCACAGCTTCCAGCACATCTTCTCGGGCGGATACGGCGCCGGCTACTACAGCTACAAGTGGGCCGAGGTGCTGTCGGCGGACGCCTTCGGCGCCTTCGAGGAATCGGGAATCTTCGATGCTGCGACTGCCCACCGCTTCCTCGGCTCGATCCTCGAGCGTGGCGGCAGCCGCGACGCGATGGAAGCGTTCGTCGAGTTCCGGGGCCGCAGGCCCGAACTCGAGCCGCTGCTGCGGCAGCTGGGCCTGGCCGCATGACCCGCGCGCTTGCGACATGGAACGTGAATTCACTGCGGGTACGCCTGCCGCACCTGACCGAATGGCTCGCGGCCAACCCGGTCGATGCCATCGCGCTGCAGGAGACCAAGCTGCCCGATGCCGATTTTCCCGCAGCCGACCTGCAGGCCCTCGGCTGGAATTCCGCGTTCAGCGGACAACGCACTTACAACGGCGTCGCCATCTTGAGCCGCGACCCCGTCACCGACGTCGTCGCGGGCATTCCGGGCTTCGACGACGAGCAGCGTCGCGTGCTTGCGGTCTCGCTCGGGAACCTGCGCGTCATCGACGTCTACGTGCCGAACGGCCAGACGGTCGGCTCGGACAAGTTCGCCTACAAGCTGCGCTGGTTCGACGCGCTGCGCGAGTACGTCGCCGCGGAACTGGCGCGCCATCCGCACCTCGTCGTGCTCGGCGATTTCAACGTCGCGCCGGAGGACCGCGACGTGCACGATCCCAAGGCCTGGGAAGGATCGGTGCACGTGAGCCCGCCCGAACGCGCGGCGCTGCAGGCATTGCTGGGCACCGGGCTCGCGGACTGCTTCCGGCTGTTCGAACAGCCCGAGAAATCGTATTCGTGGTGGGACTACCGGATGATGGCATTCCGTCGCAATGCAGGCCTGCGTATCGACCTGATCCTCGCCTCGAACGCGCTCGCTCAGAAATGTGGCGCGTGTCACATCGACAAGGCGCCACGCAAGCTGGAGAGGCCATCGGACCACACTCCCGTCGTCGCGAGTTTTGACATATAGAGCCTGGCACGGGCAGTAAACGGCCAATTCATAGAGGTGCGGGTCTTTTTGGCTCTGGCACTTTCGGGCCAAGAGCATAGACTCGCTCGAAACCAGAGCGCACCCCAACGCCCATGCAGTTCCGCCGCAGCGATTACGACGTCACCAACACCGTGCAGGTCAGCTCGGTAGCGTCCGTGCGCAAGGCCGTCGAGGAACTCTTTCAGCAGACCTGGCCCGGTACGAACACCGAGCGGCTGACGACGGCGTTCGCCGATTTCGAGCGGTTGTTCTCCGGGCAGTTTCCGGGCTACCTGGGCTGCGACACTGTCTATCACGACATGCAGCATTCGCTGGACGACACGCTCGCGATGGCGCGCCTGCTTGCCGGCTACGAGCGTACACACGCACCGGAACAGCGCCTGGGCGCCGACCGCGCGCTGCTCGGCATCATCGTCGGGCTGTTCCACGACTCGGGCTACATCCGCCAGAGCGACGATACGCAGCATCGCAACGGCGCGGAATTCACCCGCACCCACGTGATGCGGGGCGCGAACTTTCTTGCGCGCTACCTGCCTGCCATCGGTCTCGCAAACTGGGTGCCGGTCGCGACGCAGGTAATCCACTTCACCGGCTACGAGGTGCCGTTCAAGGACATCCGGCTGGACGACGCGCGTGACCGGTGCGTCGGTCACCTGCTCGGCACGGCGGACATGCTGGCGCAGATGTCGGACCGGTGCTACCTCGAGAAATGCCGTGACCGCCTGTACCCCGAATTCGTACTCGGCGGCGTCGCCATGCAGCGCGAGGGCGACGGCGGCCTCAAGGTCCAGTATGGTTCAGGACTCGACGTGCTGCGCCAGACGCCGCAGTTCTTCGAATACACGATGCGCACGCGTCTCGATGGCGAGTTCGGCGGAGCCTACCGCTACGTCGAGAGCCTGTATGGCGGCCGCAATCCGTACCTGGAAGCGATCAATCGCAATCTCGCCTACCTGACACGCGTGCTCGAAACCAGCAACTGGAACATGCTGCGACGCTCGCCGCCCGTGTTCACCTGGGAAAAGAATCCCCTGGAAACCGTGCGCTCGCTGGTGATCCGTCACATCCGCACGGCGGTCGAAACGACCTGACGCACCGTCGCGGCCGCCGCGGGCAGGCCGCGTACGCCACGCGTCAGGGCTTGAGGCCGCGCAGGAACGTCGCCGGATCCTCACCGCGCTCCAGCACTTCGACCAGCGCCGAGCCGACAACTACGCCGTCGACGTGACCCTGCATGCGCGTCACCTGCTCCGCGGTGCGAATGCCGAAGCCCGCGCACACCGGCACTGGTGACATCGCCTTCACGCGATCCATGTAGTCCAGCACCTCGTCCGGCACGGCCACCGACTTGCCCGTGGTGCCCGTCATGGTCACCGCGTATACGAAACCCTGGCTCGCTGCGCACAGCATCCTGAGTCGCGCATCCGGCGTCACCGGCGTCACCATCTGCACCAGCGCGATGCCGACGCGGTCGAGTGCCGCACGCATGTCGGCGCTCTCTTCGTACGGCAGGTCGGGAATGATGAATCCCGACACACCCGCCTTGCTCGACGCCTCGGGCAGCCGCTCGAGCCCGAACGCGAGCAGCGGGTTCAGGTAGCTCATGAGCAGCACGGGCGCCTGCGGACGCGGCTGCATGGCGGCGAGTTCCTCGAGCAGCCACGTGAGCGTGAAGCCGCCCTGCAGCGATGCGAAGCTCGCGCGCTGAATGGTGGCGCCATCGGCCATCGGGTCGCTGAACGGCACGCCGATTTCGACGACGTCGGCCTCGGTCGCGATTGCCCGCAGGCTCTGCGTGAAGCGCGCCCGGTCCGGAAAGCCCGCGGTCATGAACGCCACGACGGCAGGCCGGCCGCTCGCGGCCGCGTCCTTGATTGCCGTGCTGATGCTGTCGCGCGGTTGCGTGGTGATCGTCATCAGATCTGCCCCTTCAGCAGCGTACGCTGCAACGTCGGCATGTCCTTGTCGCCGCGGCCGGACAGGCCGATCAGGATGCGGCAACCAGGGTTGTTCTGCGCATACTTGCGAGCGCCCGCGAACGCGTGCGCAGTCTCGATGGCCGGCAGGATGCCTTCGTAGCGGCTGCACTCCGACAACGCCTCGAGCGACTCATCGTCTTCGGATGCGGCGAAGCCGAGGCGACCGATGCTCGCCAGCAACGCGTGCTCCGGCCCGACGCCCGGGTAATCGAGCCCGGCCGAGACCGACTGCGTCTCCTGGATCTGGCCGTGCTCGTCCTGCAGCAGCAACGAGTAGCAGCCCTGCAGCACGCCCGGCGTGCCGTACGCGAGCGAAGCGGCGTTCTGCCCGAGACCCGGCCCGATGCCGCCGGCCTCGAAGCCGAGCAGCTTGACCGCGGTGTCCGGAATGAACGGATGGAACAGGCCGATCGCGTTCGAGCCACCACCGACGCAGGCCACGACCACGTCCGGCAGCGCGCCCGCCTGTGCAAGCATCTGTGCACGCGCTTCGACGCCGATCACGCGCTGGAATTCGCGGACCATGTAGGGATACGGATGCGGGCCCACGGCCGAACCGAGAATGTAGAACGTGCCGTTCGGGTCCGAGACCCAGTCACGCAGGGCTTCGTCGATGGCCGCGCGCAATGTCTTGTCGCCGCCGGTGACCGGGACGACTTCGGCGCCGAGCAGTTTCATGCGGCCGACGTTCGGCGCCTGCCGCTCCATGTCGATCGAGCCCATGTAGACGGTGCACGGCATGCCGAGCCGCGCGCACGCGGCGGCGGTGGCCACGCCGTGCTGACCGGCGCCCGTTTCCGCGACGATGCGTTTCGCGCCGAGGCGCTTCGCCAGCAATCCCTGCCCGATCGCGTTGTTGATCTTGTGCGCGCCGGTGTGCGCGAGGTCTTCACGCTTCAGCCAGACTTCCGCGCCCCAGCGCCTCGACAGCGCGGCCGCGTACGTGAGCGGCGTGGGCCGGCCAACCCAGGTGCGCAGCTGCATGTCGAGCTCGGCCTTGAAGGCGGGATCCGGCAGGATGTCGCGGATGCCCTGTTCGAGGCGATCGAGCGCCGGCACGAGTGTCTCGGGCACGTAGCGCCCGCCGAACGGGCCGAAGCGGCCGCGCGCGTCCGGGAACTCGCCTCTGAGCGTCTGCGCCAGCAGCGCTTCGCGGTCGATCTCGAGGGCCTGGGTCTTCATTGCTCAATTACTCCCAAAGACGATGACGCGACCCGGGCATGCGATGCACGCGCCGCGTTCACGAAATTCCGGATCAGCACGGCATCCTTGACGCCGCGCGTGGATTCGACGCCCGAACTCACGTCGATGCCGAACGGGCGCACGACCGCGATTGCGTCGGCGATGTTCCCGACATTGAGCCCGCCGGCGAGCACAAGTTCGCCAGTGGCAGCCAGGCGTGCAGCTTCATTCCAGTCAGCGCGCTCGCCTGCTCCGCTGCGCCCGCTTTCGAGCAGAAACCGGCGCGGCAGGTCTTGCTGCGAAGGCAACGGCTGGTCCGTGCGATACACGGGCAGCACTCGCTGGCCAGCCGGCAGCCGGAGCGTGGCCAGGTCCGCGGCATCGGTCTGCACCCAGTCAGGGCGCACGGCATCGATCGCGGCGTCGATTTCCGCCTGCGTCGGATGCAGGAACACCGCCACTTTCTGGATGCCCTGCGGCACTGCCGCTGCGAGGGCGCGAGCTGCGGCCGCCGCGAGATGGCGCGGCGAAGCCGCGTGAAAGACGAAGCCGACCGCATCCGCTCCTGCGTCCACGACGGCCGCCAACGTGTCCGTCGTCCGCAGGCCGCACACCTTGATCCACAGGCGCCTCACCGCGCGGCTCCGCGCCCGGCCGCGAGCAGTTCACGGACAGCCTGCGCGGGATCGTCACGCTGCATGAGCGTGGTGCCCACGAGTGCCAGCCGATAGCCGAGGTGCGCCACGCGCGCAGCATCGTCGGCCGTGATGACTCCGCTTTCGGCCACTGCAGGCCATTCCGTCGGCAGTTGCTCGCGCAACCGCGCGAAACGCGCAAACTCGATCTGCAGCGTCTGCAGGTCGCGGCAATTGAGTCCCATCAGCACCTGTTCGTCGCGACCACGACGTTCAGCGGCTAGCCCGGCAGCGACTTCGAGATCGTGGGCGTCGAAGGCCTCGAGCAGGACAAACAGCCCCTGCTCGGCCGCGGCGTCGAGCATCGTTACGAGGCGCTCGCGCCCGACCATGCGCACGATCAGCAGCACGCCGCTGGCACCGTTGGCTCGCGCTTCGAGCACCTGGTACGGATCGACGAGAAAATCCTTGCGCATCGCCGGCACGCCGTAAGGTGCGAGCGTCGTTGCGGCCTGTCGCAGGTGCGAGAGGTCACCGTCGAACCTCGAAGGCTCGGTCAGGATCGAGCAGATCGCCGCGCCTGCTTCCGCGTAACCGCGCAGCCGTGCGACAGGATCCATCGTCTGCGCGGAGAGATCGCCCAGCGCGGGCGAGCGCAACTTCAGCTCCGCGATCAGGTCGAACCCAGCGGCGGAAAGTCGCAGGCGCGGGACCGGCGGCAGCGCCGCACAGCGTCTGCGCAGTTCGGCATCGCTTACCACGGCACGTGCTGCGATCAAGTCGCTGCTCGCTGCCGACGGCCATGTCGGACAGCAGCCCCATCAGGGCGCCCCACTGATCGAGCGACCGAACGCGGCCAGCTGCTCGAGCAGGCGCGCGCCATCGCCACGGTCGAGCGCATCACTGGCGACGCGAATGGCCGCGTGCGGGTCGGCAACGGTGCCCGTCACTTCCAATGCGAGCGCCGCATTCAGCACGAGCGCGTCCCGGTGCGGGCCGCGATCCTGCCCCGTGAACACGGCGCGCATCCCGCCGGCGTTGTGCACGGCGTCGCCGCCGGCGAGGGACTGCGGCGTGCAGCGCGCGAGCCCGTAGTCGAGAGGATCGCGCTCCGTACGCACCACGTGCCCCGGCGTCACGTCGTACAACTCGAAGGGGCCGCACGGCGTCGGCTCGTCCCAACCGGGCTCACCGTGCACGACGAACACGCGCTGGATCGGCATGCCGGCCAGCGTTTCCGCCATCAGGCGCGCGGCGTCCCGGCTGTACGCGCCGATCAGCCCGAAAGGCGGCTCGGCCGGATTGGTCAGCGGACCGAGCAGGTTGAACACCGTGCGCACGCCCAGCGCACGGCGCACCGGCGCGATTTCCTTCATGGCCGGGTGGTAGTGCGGCGCGAACAGGAACGTGAAGCCCGTCGCCGCGAGGCATTCGCCCGAGCGCTTCTCGTCGAGCGGCTGCGGCAACCCAAGACACTCGAGCAGGTCCGCGCTGCCGGATCGACTCGAGATCGAGCGGTTGCCGTGCTTGACGACGCGCACGCCCATCGCCGCCGTCAGCAGCGCAGCGCCCGTCGAGATGTTGAAACTGCCCGACGCGTCGCCACCGGTGCCGACGATGTCGATAGCGGGAGGTCCGGGCGGCAAGTTCGGTCGGCGCGCCAGACGGCGCATGGCCGACGCGAACCCACGGACTTCAGCGGCCGTCAGCCCCTTGCTGCGCAACGCAGCCAGCAGCGCACCGGCCATCGCAGGTGCCATGGCGGGATCGGTGAGCGCGGCCAGCAGGGCAGCGGCCTCCGGCTCGGTCAGATCCTCGCGGTTGAGCAGTCGCTCGAGCGTTTCGCGCAGTTCCGCCATGGTGCGTCGGGCCTAGCGCCGGCCTCCGGTGAACTGCAGGAAGTTACCCATCAGCAGTGGACCTTCAGGCGTGAGCACGCTTTCCGGGTGGAACTGCACGCCTTCGACGTTCAGCTCGCGATGACGCACGCCCATGATTTCGCCTTCTGGCGTGCGGGCCGTGACTTCGAGGTTCGGGGGCAGCGTCTCGGGTTTCGCAATCAGCGAATGGTAGCGACCCACTGCCATGGGTTGCGGTGCACCGGCGAAAACGCCTTTGGCGTCGTGATGCACGGGCGAGACCTTGCCGTGCATGAGGCGCCCGGCGCGCACGACGTCCCCGCCGAACACTTCGACGATCGACTGGTGCCCGAGGCACACACCGAGCACGGGGATGTGGCCGGCGAACGCGCGGATCATGTCCATCGACACGCCGGCGCCGTGCGGAGTACCGGGTCCCGGCGAAATGCACAGGTGCGTCGGCTGCAACGCCTGCGCCTGCGCGACCGTGATCGCATCGTTGCGATGCACCAGCACCTCGGCGCCAAGCACGAGGAACGCCTGCACGAGGTTGTAGGTGAAGCTGTCGTAGTTGTCGACGAGCAGCAGGCGGGGAACGTGCTGCGTCATCACAGCCCCTCCCGCGCAATTTCGAGCGCGCGCCGCAGCACGTCGCTCTTGGCGAACACCTCGCGGTATTCGTTCATCGGCACGCTGTCCGCCACGATGCCCGCACCGGCCTGGAAGCTGTAGGTGTCGCCGTGGAAGACCATCGTGCGGATCGTGATCGCATGGTTCATGTCGCCGCCTGCTCCGAAATAGCCCACCGTGCCGCCGTAGAATCCGCGACGCGCCGGCTCGAGTTCGTCGATGATTTCCATCGCGCGCACCTTCGGCGCGCCGACGAGCGTGCCGGCCGGGAAGGCGGCAGCGAACAGGTCGAACTGGTCGCGACCCGCCGCCAGCCGGCCGCTGACGCCGCTCACGATGTGCATGACGTGGCTGTAACGCTCGATCGAACGGTAGGGATCGACGCGCACGCTGCCGGCTGCGGCCACACGGCCGAGGTCGTTGCGCGCGAGATCCACCAGCATGACGTGCTCGGCGTTCTCTTTCGGATCCGCGAGCAGCCTGGCTTCATTCTCCAGGTCCTGCGCCGGGTCGGCGCCGCGCGGCAGCGTGCCCGCGATTGGACGCAGGTGTGCAACGCCGCCTTCAAGCTTCACCAGCGCCTCGGGCGACGAACCGACGATGACACGGTCCCCGAGTTCGCAATAGTACATGTAGGGTGAAGGGTTCAGCAGTCGCAGCGCCCGGTACGCCTCGAATGGATCCATGTCGCACCGGCCTGCGAAACACACCGACAGCACGAGCTGGTAGACGTCGCCGGACGCGATGTATTCCTTGGTGCGGGCGACGTTCTGCAGGAAAGAATCTTCGGACATGCTGGCGGCAGCCGGCCCGAACTTAGTTGCACGGACCGGGCCCGGCAACCCGCCCCGCAGAGCCTGGATCACTTCGCGACGCAGGGCCAGCCGCTCCTGCTCCGGGCCGGCGTGCAGCAACGCCGCACGGCGCGTGAGGTGGTCGAACGCCAGGACCGAACGCGGCGCGACGTAATGCGCGTCCGGCACATCCGCTTCGACCCGTACCCTTGATGGCAGCCGTTCGAAATAGCGCACCAGATCGTAGCTGGCTGCGCCGACCAGGCCGCCCAGCAGCGGGAAACCCACCTGGGTCACGTCGGGCCGGGGTGAACGCGCGAGAGCCTGCCGCAGGGAGGCCAACAGTTGAGCCTGGTCGGCCGGCCGGGGTTCGCGCACGCCATTCACGGTCAGGCCGGACGCATCGAGCCGGTACTCCATGCAGTCGCCGAAGCCGATGAACGAGTATCGGGCAAGACGCTCGCCGCCCTCGACGCTCTCCAGCAGGAAGCGCGGGCGGAACGGTTTCAGTTTGAGATAAGCCGACACCGGTGTGTCGAGGTCGGCTGCAATGTCGAACAAGGTCGTCGTCACCTGCGGCTCCTCTGTCGCGGGGGCCCGGGGGACGGACAACAAAAAACCCATCCCACGGTGCTGCGCGGAGATGGGTCCTGGAATCCTGCGAAAGAGACTGACGCGGCCGGCCCCACTCCTAGAAGTGGCGCCACCACCAACGGGTATTCAGCGTGTTTTGCGCGGTTACGTTCATCTCGCGTTGCAGTATCCACGGGCGGGCGCGGACCGTCAAGAAAGGGGTTAGGGGTTGGGGGATAGGGGTTAGTCGGAGGTGCCGCGACGGCGTGAAGGTCGGCAGCACGATTACGGATTGGCACTCGTGTGCCAGGCTGCCACGCACTTCCGACTAACCCCTATCCCCTAACCCCCATCCCCTTAAACTGTCGAGCCTGAAAGTTCCAGGGGTTCTCCAGCGTGGCAACAGCTTGTCTTGGCGGAGTAACTTTGCAGCGGATCGGCGAAATCTTCGCCGCCGAGCAGCGTCGCTATGTCGACGCGCACCCGCGATCGCTGCAGCGGACGGGTCATGGCATCGCCGGTTTCTACGACGGCGTGCCGCTGCACTGGATGCGCGACTGGTCGATGCCGTTTCCGTTCCTGGTCGAATCGGCGCAGGGCTCGACACTGCGCGACATCGACGGCAACGAGTACGCCGACTTCTGTCTCGGCGACACTGGCTCCATGTACGGGCACTCACCCCCAGCCGTTGTCGACGCGATCGTGCGACAGGCCGGCAAGGGCCTGACGTACATGTTGCCCACCGAAGATGCGATCGCGGTGGGGCCCTTGCTCGCCGAGCGTTTCGGCTTGCCGCACTGGCAGGTCGCGACGACGGCGACGGATGCGAATCGCTTCGCGCTGCGCGTGGCACGAGCCGTGACGGGACGGCCGAAGATCCTGGTCTTCAACGGCTGTTATCACGGCGCGGTCGATGAAACCTACGTGCGACTCGTCGCCGGGCGAGCCGTCCATCGCATCGGCCTCCTGGGCCAGACCACGGACCTCACCGAGTTTGCGAGGATCGTCGAGTTCAACGATGTCGACGGATTGCAAACCGAGTTGGCGCACGGCGACGTAGCCTGCGTGATCACCGAACCCGTGCTCACCAATTCGTGCATGGTCCTGCCCGAGCCTGGTTTCCTCGACCAGGTCAGGCGCCTGACGCGCGCGACGGGCACGCTGCTGCTGATCGATGAAACGCATACGATCTCGAGCGGCCCCGGCGGCTACACGCGCCTCCATGGACTCGAGCCCGACCTGTTCGTGCTGGGCAAACCCATCGCCGGCGGTATCCCGGCCAGTGTCTGGGGTTTCACCGACGACGTGGCTCGCCGCCTGGACGCCGTGAGGACACAAACGCCGCCGGGTCACTCCGGCATGGGCACGACGTTGTCCGCGAACGCACTTGCGCTGGCCGCGATGCGTGCCACGCTGGAGCAAGTCATGACACCGGAAGCCTACCGGCACATGGAGCGAGTGGCCGGCCTGCTCGCGGACGGCCTGCAAGCGACGATTGCCGCGCGCAAGCTGCCCTGGCACGTCGTGCGAGTCGGTGCACGGGTGGAATTCGTTTGCGCTCCCGGCCCCCTGCGCAACGGCACGCAGGCAGAGGCGGCACACGCACCGGCGCTGGAGCAGGCGATCCACCTTGCGCTGCTGAACCGGGGTTGCCTCATCGCCCCGTTCCACAACATGATGCTGGCGTGTCCGGCGACCACCGAAACCCAGGTTGCCCGGCTGCAGGACGCCTTTGCGGCAGTGACCGGCGCACTGGTGTCTTGAGGGCGCCGCGCCAATCCGGGTCTGACAGGGAGAAGAATTGGACCCGACGCTCATCCCCACCGTTCTGCTGCCGGCGGCTGTCGGCGTGATCATGTTCGGTCTCGGCCTCGCATTGACGCCGGCGGACTTCGCCCGGGTCGCGCGGTTTCCGCGCGCCGTAATCGTCGGCCTGCTGGTGCAGACGATCGTGCTCGTGGTGGTCGCCTTCGCGATCGTCCAGCTGTTCCGCCTGCCGCCGATGCTCGCGGTCGGCTTCATGTTGCTGGCCGCCTCGCCTGGCGGCGCGATGGCCAACATCTTCAGCCATCTCGCCCACGGCGACGTCGCGCTGAACATCACGCTCACGGCCATCAACTCGGTGCTGGCACTGCTCTGGCTGCCGCTGGTGATGAACTGGTCGCTGGCCTACTTCCTCGGCGCCGAACTCCAAGTCCCGGCGCCGACGCAGAAGATCATGGAAGTCGCGACCGTGATCATTCTGCCGGTGTTGATCGGCATGTTCGTGCGCTACGCCTGGCCGGCACCCGCGCTGCGCGCGGCGGGCACAGTCCGCATCGCCTCGGTCCTGCTGCTGGCTCTGGTCGTGGCGATCTCGCTGGCGAACTCCGGCGAAACGATGTTGCAGCATTTCGGCACGGTTGGCCTCGCGTGCATCACGCTCAACCTCGTTTCGCTGGCCATCGGCTACGCCGTGCCTCGCATAATCGGCTTGCCGGTACCGCAGGCGAAGTCCATCTCGCTCGAGATCGGCATCCACAATGCAGCCGTCGCGATCTTCGTGGCCGTGAAGGTGCTGGACAGCGAAGTGGCGTCCGTGCCTGCCGCGCTGTACGGCATCATAATGATTGCCACCGCCGGCATCGCCGTCACCTGGTTCAGGCGCAGGCACGCGCGCACCGTTGCGGCGGTCATCGAATAGTCCGGAGTCCACTGCATGCTGCTCGAGAAACTCACCGCCATCGTTGGCGACGCGAACGTCCTCACCGGCGAACAGGTTCGTTCGCGCGCCGTGGGCTGGGCGGATCGTCGCCCCTGCCAGGCGAGGGCGATCGTGCGGCCCGGCAGCACGGACGAAGTCTCGCGCGTGCTGGCCGAGTGCCACGCAAGCGGTCAACCGGTCGTGCTGTTCGGCGGCCTCACCGGCCTGGTGCAGGGCAGCGTCGCCAGCGAGCACGAGATCGCGCTTTCGCTCGAGCGCATGCATCGCATCGAATCGATCGATCCGGTCGGCCGCACGATGACGGTCGAAGCAGGCGTAGCCGTCCAGCGCATCCAGGAAGAAGCGGAGAAACACGGGCTGCTGTATCCGGTGGACTTCGGCGCGCGCGGCTCGGCACACATCGGTGGCAGCGCCGCCACCAATGCGGGCGGCAATGGCGTGATCCGGTACGGCATGACGCGCGACTCGGTGCTGGGACTCGAAGCCGTGCTCGCCGACGGCACGGTGATTCCTGCGATGAACCGCATGATCAAGAACAACGCGGCCTACGACGTGAAGCAGCTGTTCATCGGCACCGAGGGGACGCTGGGCGTCATCACGCGGCTGGTCCTGCGCCTGCGCGAAAGTCCGCGCAGCACGCAGTCGGCGTTGGTGGCATGCCCGTCGTTCGCCGACGTGACCCGCTTCCTGAAGCACATCGACGGCGCGCTCGGCGGCTCGCTGTCGGCATTCGAGCTGATGTGGAACGAGTTCTACCGGTTGGTGACGACACCGCCGTCGAAGGGAACCCCGCCATTGCCGCAGACGCACGACTACTACGTGCTGGTCGAAAGCGCAGGTGGCGACCCGACGCGGGACCAGGCGCAGTTCGAGGAAGCGATTGCGGCCGCGATCGAGGCGGGACTGGTGGTCGATGCCGTGGTGTGTGCGTCCGAGGCCCAGCGCGATGCGTTGTGGGCGTTGCGCGACGACGTCGAAGCGATTTTCCGGCTCGGCATGCCGGTTGCGTTCGACGTCAGCCTGCCGCTCGCGGAGATGGAAGGATACGTTACCGAAGTCGTGGGGCGTCTCGAGCGCGAGTGGCCAGCCTACAGCCGGTTCGTGTTCGGTCACCTGGGCGACGGCAACCTGCACATCATCGCAGCGGGACCGCCCAGCGCCGAGGCGCGCCACGGCATCGAGTGCTGCGTCTACGAGCCGCTGGCATCGCGGGGTGGTTCCGTCTCAGCTGAACATGGCATCGGTCGCGAAAAGCAGCCATGGCTCAGCCTGTGCCGCAGTCCAGCCGAGATTGCATTGATGCAGAAACTGAAGCAGGCGCTCGACCCGCAAGGCATCCTGAATCCGGGGCGTGTGCTGCCCGGCTGAGCCGCAGCCAACCCCCGACCCACCGACGACCTAGGCAGGCAGTCACCTCATGCACCCGGATTGGCAGATCCTGATTCGCGGCGCGCGCGTGTTCGATGGCACGGGCGGCCCATCTGCCGTAGAGGACATTGCAATCGCGGGCGGCAAGATCGCAGCTCGCGGCCCTGGCCTGGCGCTCGACCGCGCCGAGCAGGTTGTCGACGCCACCGGGCGTTGGCTGCTGCCGGGACTGCTCGACATCCACACGCACCTCGACCTCGAGGTCGAACTCGCACCCGGCCTGCCGGAATCGGTTCGACACGGCACGACGACGGTCGTCGTCGGCAACTGCAGTCTTGGCACCGCGTTCGGCGCTCAGCGTCGCAACAGTGACGATCCGATCCTGGACTGCTTCACGCGCGTCGAGAACATGCCGAAGCCCGTGCTGCGCAAGGTCGTGGACCGCATCGACTGGCACACGACAGGTGAGTATTTTTCACACCTCGACCAGTTGCCACTCGGCCCGAACGTCGTGCCGTTGCTGCCGCATTCGATGCTGCGGATCGAAGCCATGGGCAGCACGGACGCCGCCGTTACGCGTGAACCCACTGCAACCGAACGCGGGCGCATGCGCACCCTGCTCGGGGAAGCGATGTTGCAGGGTTACGCGGGCCTGTCGACGGACTCGATCCCGTTCCATTACCTCGCCAACGACCCGCACAAGAGCGAGCGCATTCCGGCGCAGCACGCGTCGTGGTCAGAGTTGAAGGAATTGCTCGACGTCGTGCGCAGCCACGATCGCGTCTGGCAGTGCACGCCGGACGCTGCGCACCGCGCGAAGACGTTCCTGCGCTTCTTCCTGACCAGTGGCCGCCTGTTCGGCAAGCCGCTCAAGACCAGTGCGCTCACGGCCGTCGATCTCACGCACGAGCGCAACACGTACAAGCTGTTTCCGATCATAGCGAACCTGCTGAATTCCAGGCTCGTGAACGGCAGGTTCCACTTCCAGGTACTCGGCACGCCGTTCCGCATGTTCGCGGAAGGCGCGATCTGCCCGATCTTCGAGGAGTTCGAGTCGTCGCGGCGGCTGATGTCGCTGGAGATAGAAGACGCGGCGGGTCGGCAGCGCGAAATGGACGCGGCGGACTTCGGCGCGCTGTTCGTGCGCGAATGGCACGACTCGGGCGCGGTCTCGACGTTCAATCGTGATCTTGATGCGCTCCACATCGAGCGCGTGCCGGTGCCGGAATGGTGCGGCGAGACGTTCGGCGCGGTGCATCGACGCCTGCTGCAGTTCCAGGCGGGGGATCGCTCCGCAGCGCGCAGTACCACGGAGTCCGACGCGTTCGACTCGTTCCCGAGGCCGATGCGCAGGGACGGCGAATTCCTGCTGCACTTGTTCCGCCGCTACGACCGTGACCTGCGCTGGTGGTTCATCATCGCCAACGACCGTCCGGAAATCCTGCGCGACCTGCTGTTCCACAAGCACCTGCTGCCGGGGTTCAACGACAGCGGCGCGCACCTGATCAACCTGGCGTTCTTCGACGGCAACCTGCTCACGCTGCAGGTTGCGGCACGCGAGTCGCTGGAGATGGTCGCGAAGGCCGCCCGCCGGCTGACGCGCGAACCCGCGGAGTTCTTCGGCGTGGACGCGGGGCGGCTCGATGTCGGCGCACAGGCGGACGTGGTGTTGATCGACCCGGATGCACTGCGGACGTACGACACTGACGCAAACCGGCGCATGGTTTATCGCGACATCTTCGAGCACGAGCAGCTGGTCAACCGTTCCGACGGCGTCGTCACCGCGGTGTTCATTGCCGGCGAGCAGGTCTGGGACGGTGTCGGATTCATGCCGGCGCTCGGCAGCAAGCGGCTCGGTCGCGCGCTGCGGGCGGGCTGAGAGGACGATCCGCCGGAGCGTTTCGGGCAGGGATCGGCGGGCCGGGTCGTCCTGGCCGCCCCATGGTCTCACGCCTTCGCTCGAGTCGCAGGAGCGAGGGGCACTGCGCGATGCACGGCGCTCCTCGCTCGACACCGATCGCCTCGCTCCCGTTCCAGCGCAGAACCGCCGTGCATCGCTCAGTTCCGCCTCGCTCCTGCGCTCGAGCGTTGCGCGTTCGACCTTGGGGCGGCCAGGACGACCCGGCCCGCCGATCCCTGCCCTATCCGTTCTTCGCTGACTCGTTGCTTCAGAGCGCCCCGACGGCGCGAGCGAGCCGCAGCTGCGCGAGTCCGGCATCCAGCGTGGCGTCGTCCCGGTTCCTGAGCGCCTGCACCCGCAGCGTCTCCGCCTGGAGCAGCTGAGTCTGCGTGCCCAGGCCCGCCGTGTAGCGTTCGCGGGCGATGCGCAGGTTCTCGTCCGCCTGCTCCGCCGCCTGCGCCGTCACTGCTACCCGCTGGCGCGATTCCTGGATGCCGAGGTAGGCCTGACGCACCTGCAACTCGATCTGGCTGGATGCTTCAGCGCGCTGCTGCTCCGTCGCGCGACGGTTACGATCGAGCGCCGCCGCCCGCTTGCGCGACTGGCCGCCGTCGAACATCGCCCACTGCACGCCGATTCCTGCCATGCCGACGGTCTCGTCATCGAGGAACTGGTTCTCCAGGTACTGGTAGCCACCGCTCAAGGCAATCTGCGGCAGTACGCGCGAGCGCTCGGTGCGCGCAAGCTGGCCGTAGGCTTCAGCCTGCGCGTCGAACGCGTCGAGTTCAGCGCGCCGCGACTTCGCCTGCTCCACCAGCGCCGGCAGGTCCTGCGCAAGCTCCACAGGCACGGCGAGCGTCTCGCTCAACTCCACCGGCCGGTCCAGCGGTGCGCCAAGGCGGCGGTTGTATGCGGCGGCGGCCACTTCCGCCGCGTTCGCCGCGCGCAGCTCGTTCTGACGCGCGTCGGCCAGCGCCACCTGTACAGCCAGCAATTCGTTCTTCGGCACCAGCTCGCGCTCGAACATGCTGGTGGTATCGCGGGTCAGCGCCTCGAGCGTCTGCACGTTGCTGCTCGCGACTCCGTGCGCCTTGCGGGCCCGCAGCACTTCGACGTACGAGTCGGCGACGGCCAGCTTGACGTCCGCCGTCGCAGCCGTGACCTGGGCGCCGACGCCGCGCTCGCGCGCCTCGGCAGCGGCTATGCTCGACGAGATGCGCCCACTGGTGAACAGCGGCACGGTGATGCTCGCCGAACCCATCAAGAAGCTGTCGTCCTCGAACAGCTCGGGTGGCGTGAGCGGCAGCCCGGTGAACGAGAAATCGAACGCGGGCGAATCGTCGAGCTGCGTGTAGGAGCCACCCACTGCGATCGTCGGCCAGCGCTGGGCGCGCGCCGCCTGCGCCTCGAAGCCCGCGGCCTCGGCCTGGTTGCGCGCCGCCGCGAGCGAATGATCCTGGCTGCAGGGCCAGCGCCCACGCGTCATCCAGTGTCTCGCCATGGCCGACGTGGCACGTGAGCATCGCCGCCAAAGCGGCGGCGATGGCTGCACCGCGAGCTTGCATCATTTCTTGAGGGCCTCGATGCCCAGCGTACTCAGCACGTATTTCTCGTAGAGCGGCGCGACCGAGCCCGTCTTCACCTTGCGCAGGAAATACTTCTCGAAAGCCACCTTTGCCAGGTGCACCCATTTTCCTTCCCTCGCCCACGTGACGTTGCGCGGCGGAATCTGCGGCAGCGCGACGAACGCGGCGCCGGTGTCGCCGAAGTCCGCCAGGCAGATCGCATTCCACGTGCCGCGCGCGACCGTCGGCTGGCCGTTCAGTTCCGCGGCGATGTTCTCGCAGATCGCGCTCACCATCGACTCGATCATGTAGCCGGTCTTCGGCGCACCGGTGGGCACCGGCGTCACCTCGACGGGTGGGATCGCGACGCAGACGCCGGCCGAGAAGATGTTGCGGTACTTCTTCGAGCGCTGGTGCTCGTCGATCAGGACGAAGCCGCGTGGGTTGCAGAGTTCCGGCACCGCAGCGACGGCATCGACGCCCTTGAACGCCGGCAGGATCATCGCGAACTTGAACGGCAGCTTGTGCTCCTTGCGCACCGTGCCGTCGTCGTTGAACTCGGTGGCGTTGACCGTGCCGGGCTCGACCGATGTCACCTTCGAGTTCGTGACCCACTGGATGTGCCGCTGGCGCAGCGTCGACTCCATCAGCCCCTTGCTGTCACCCACGCCGCCGAGCCCCATGTGGCCGATGTAGGGTTCCGACGACACGTAGGTCATCGGCACCTTGTCGCGGATCTTGCGCCGGCGCAGGTCGGTGTCGAGGATCATCGCCATCTCGTACGCGGGACCGAAGCAGCTGGCGCTGCCTGCGGCGCCCACCACGATCGGGCCGGGATTCTTCACGAACTCCTGGTACTGCTCCCAGGCAGCGAGCGCATGCGCCTGCGTGCAGATCGAGACGGTGTGCCCGTTCGGACCGAGGCCCGGCACTTCGTCGAAGGCGAGCTTTGGACCGGTCGTGATGGCGAGGTAGTCGTACGGCTCTTCGGTGCCGTCCTGCAGCAGCAGCTTCGAATTGACCGCATCGATGGCCTGCACGAACTTCGGCAGCCAGCGCACGTCCTTGGCGGCCAGCGGCCCTGCAAGTTCGACCCGGGTCTGCTCGGGTTTGCGCCAGCCGACGGCCACCCACGGATTCGACGGCGTGAACTCGAAGTACGGCGAGCTGCCCACCAGCGTTACCTGGTGCGCGGCGCCCAGTTTCTTCTTCATTTCGTACGCGCAGGCGACACCACCCAGGCCTGCGCCGAGAATTACGACCTTTGCCATGACTGCATTCCCCCTGGCCGTTACGCGGCCTTGATCGTGCGGTTGCGATAACTGAAGTAGAGGATCGGGATCAGCACCAGCGTCAGCACCGTCGAGACGAGGATGCCGAAGATCAGCGACACGGCGAGCCCGTTGAAGATGGGATCGTCGAGGATGAAGAACGCGCCGGTCATGGCGGCCACCGCGGTGAGCGCGATGGGCCGCGCACGCACGGCCGCCGAGCGGATGACCGCATCGGCCAGGTCCCGCCCCTGCGCCAGCTCGACGTTGATGAAGTCCACGAGCAGGATGGAGTTGCGGACGATGATGCCGGCGAGCGCGATCATGCCGATCATCGAGGTCGCGGTGAACTGCGCTCCGAGCAGCGCATGTCCCGGCAGCACGCCGATGATCGTGAGCGGTATCGGCGCCATGATCACCAGCGGCACGGCATAGGAACCGAACTGCGCGACGACCAGCAGGTAGATCAGGATCAGGCCCACCGAGTACGCGAGTCCCATGTCACGGAACGTCTCGAACGTGATCTGCCACTCGCCATCCCACTTCAGGCTCGGCCGATAGGGGTCGGCCGGCTGGCTGAAGAAGCGCTGCTCGAGTTCCACGCCCGGGGGCAGTTGGCGCTTGAGCGCCCCGACCAGGTCGAACATGCCGTACAGCGGGCTGTCGGTCTCACCGACGGCGTCCGCGGTGACGAATGTCAGCGGCAACAGGTCCTTGTGATAGATCGCACTGTCCCAGGGCTTGCGTTCGACGATTGCGACCTCCGAAAGCGCGACGCTCGCGCCGCCCCGTGTGCGGACCTGCAGCGCGAGAACACCGGACAGGTCGGCCTTGTCCGGCACGTCGAGTTCCAGCCGCACCGGAATCGGATAGTTTTCACGGCCGATCTGCACGTACGTGGCATCGAGACCGCCGAGCCCTGCCGCCAGCACCTGCACCGCTTCGGCCTGGCTCACACCCAGCAATGCGGCCTTCTGCCGGTCGATGCGCACGACCAGGCGCGGGTTCTGCGCCTCGAGGCTGTCGTCCACGTCCACGATCTGCGGTTTGGAGTCGAACACCTTGCGAACTTCGCGCGTCAGCTGCTGCTGCTCGCCGTAGAAGGGACCGTAGATCTCGGCCACGAGCGGCGCCTGCACCGGCGGGCCGGGCGGCACTTCGACGATCTTCACCGCCGCGCCGTACTTGCGGCCGATCTCGGCCAGCGCCGGGCGCACCGCGAGCGCGATCTCGTGGCTCTTCCTGTCGCGGTGGTGCTTGTCCACCAGGTTGACCTGGATGTCGCCGAGCTCGTGACCGGAGCGCAGGTAGTACTGCCGGACCAGGCCATTGAAATTGATCGGCGCCGAGGTGCCGGCGTAAACCTGGTAGTCCGTGACTTCCGGCAGCTTGACGATCTCGGCCGCGAGTTCGTCCAGCATGCGGCCCGTCTCCTCGAGCGCGGTGCCCTCGGGCATGTCGACGACCACCTGGAACTCCGACTTGTTGTCGAAGGGCAGCATCTTCATGACGACCCATTCCAGAGCGACCAGGGAGATGGCGACCAGGATCGCGGCCAGCGTGCCGAGGTAGAGCCGGTGCCGGCGGCGGCGCGCGTCATCGCCGCGCAGGAATGGCGCGATGATCCGCTCGAAGAAGCGCTGCAGGCGCGTATCGTCGCCATGCCCGGCGGGATGCACGTCCGCGTGCGCAAGCATCCGCTTCGACAGCCAGGGCGTGAACACCAGCGCGATGGCCAGCGATATCAGCATGCCCATGCTGGCGTTGATCGGGATCGGACTCATGTACGGACCCATCAGGCCGCTGACGAACGCCATCGGCAGCAGGGCTGCGATCACCGTGAAAGTCGCCAGGATCGTCGGGCCGCCCACCTCGTCCACTGCGCGTGGAATGATCTGTTCCAATGGACCGCTGCCGAATCCCATGTGGCGATGGATGTTTTCCACCACCACGATCGCGTCGTCCACCAGGATGCCGATCGAAAAAATGAGCGCGAACAGCGACACACGATTGATGGTGAAGCCGTAGGCCCAGGAAGCAAACAGCGTCGCTGCCAGCGTGATCACGACGGCGGCGCCGACGACGATCGCCTCGCGCCAGCCGACCGTGAGCCACACGAGGAGTACGACGGAGGCCGTCGCGAACATCAGCTTCTGGATGAGCTTCAGCGCCTTGTCGTTCGCGGTCTCGCCGTAGTTGCGCGTGACCGTCGCCTCCACTCCCTCGGGGATGTGGGAGCCGCGCAGCTGTTCGATCCTCTGCAGCACCGCATTGGTGACGTCGATGGCGTTCTCGCCGGGCTTCTTCGATATCGCGAGCGTGACGGCCGGCGCGGTCCCGGCCAGGTCGATGCCCTTCTGCGCTCCCGCCAGGCCGGCGCCGAACGTCACGTATTGCTCGGGCTGGTCGGGGCCGGCGGTGATGGTCGCGACGTCCTGCAGGTAGACCGGCCTGCCCTCGCGTACAGAGACCACCAGCTGCGCGACCTCGTCACGGTCGGCAAGAAATTCGCCCGCCTGCACCGGCACGTTGCCGCCGTTCGCGACCAGCGTGCCCGCATGCTGCACGACATTGGCCGCCTGGAGCGCGGCGGCGAGTTCACTCACGGTGAGACCGTAGCCCGCGAGACGCTGCGGATCGAGGCTGACGTGCACCGTCTCGTCGGGACCGCCGATGGTGTAGACGTTGCGCGTGCCCGGAACACGCTTGATCTCGGCCTCGATGGCGTGGGCGACCTGCCTCAGCTCGTAGGCGCCGCGCTGCGGATCCCGGGTCCAGAGCGTTACGCTCAGGATCGGCACGTCGTCGATGCCCTTCGGTTTGACCAGTGGCTGGAGGATGCCGACGTCCGCCGGGCGCCAGTCCTGGTTGGAATAGATTGCGTTGTAGAGGCGCACGATGGCGCTGGTGCGGTCCTCGCCGACTTCGAACTGCACGGTCAACACCGCGGCACCGGGACGCGAGACGGAATAGATGTGCTTCACGCCGGAGATCTCGGCGAGGACCTTCTCCATCGGCGTGGCCACCAGCGTCTCGACCTGGTTGGCGCTTGCCCCAGGCGCGGGCACGATGACGTTCGCCATCGTGACGTTGATCTGCGGCTCTTCCTCGCGGGGCGTCACCATCACGGCGAAAACGCCAAGCAATAGCGCAGAAAGCCCGAGCAGTGGCGTCAGCTGGTTGTCGAGGAAGAACGCGGCGAGCCGGCCGCTGATGCCGAGCTTCTCAGTCATGCTTCGACGCCGGTTGTCGCGCCTGTACACCCGCGGCCGCAGGGTCGAGCGCGACGAGATCACCTGCGGCGAGCCCGGCGAGGATCTCGACCCGGTCACCCCGCGCATGGCCGAGCCTGACTTGCCGCAGCGATACCCGGCCGTCTGCAGCGACGACATAGACCGCACGCATCTCGCTGCGTTCGACGATGGCGGAACGTGGCACCAGCAACCGCTGTGACTCGCCGGTGACGAACCCGACCTTGACGAACATGCCGGGCGCGAGACCTTGCAGGTCTTTCGGCAACTCGATCCGGGCGCGGAAGGTATTGGTCTGGAGCGCGGCGGACGGGTAGAACGTGATGGCGGTGGATTCGATCCGCCGGCCGTCGATGTAGACGGCAGCCTTGTTCTGCGCCCGCACCTGCTCGAGGATGCTCTGCGGTATCTCGACGATCACCCGCAGCGCATCGAGTGACGCCCCGGCGAGCAGCGGCATGCCGGGCGCGACGGTCTCACCGACCTGCACGAACTTCTGGGTCACGACTCCCGCGTAGGGTGCCCGGATCTCGGTGTAGGACACACCTTCCCGTGCCGCATCGAGTCCGGCTCGCGCCGCCACCAGCCGGGCCGCAGCGGCGTCCCGTGCAGCCGTCGCCTCGTCGAGTGTCGCCTTGGCGACGACCTGGCGCGAGTACATGTCGCGGATCCGGTCATAGCGAGTCTGCGCTTCGCTCTCGCGCGCAGTGGCCTCCTTGAGCGCCGCCTGCGCCTGGCTGAGCCCCGCGACCTGCTCGGTGCTGCGCAGTCGCATCACGATGGTGCCTGCTGGCACGTAGTCGTTCACGTCCACCTTGATTTCGGTGACCCGGCCTGCGGTCTGCGCAGAAATGGTTGCTTGATGGACCGCCTCGACCGTCCCGTCGAGCATCCGCTCCATCATGCTGGGCTCCTCGCCGACCTTGACCGTCGCGAGTTCCGCCGCAGCGACGACCTCCGCGCCGGGAAGGGCGAGGAGCAGCACCACCGTCATCGCCGCTGGACCGTTCCATCTCATTGCATTCTCCGGCGGGAATTCAGAATGCAGCGCCGGAGCGTACGCCGGCCTTGCGCAGGATAAGGACCAGCGGGCAGGTACCGGTGAACGCGGACTGCAGCAGGTTGGCGCCGACGAAGGCGGTGAACCAGTACCAGTAGGGGCTGACGAAGTGGCCGAGCAGCAGGCTCAGGAGAACCATCGTCGCCGGCGACTGCGAGCACTATTCTGTCGATACTCATGACAAGGGCCTCCTCTGGTCTCAACGGCGGCCGTCGTCGACGACGCGGCCAGTCTGGAGATCGATGCGGATGGTCGGCAGGCCCGCGGCCTTCCAGGCCTGTATGCCTCCCGCGAGGTGCGTGAGCTGGCCGAATCCCGCCGCCTGCAGCTTGTGCGCGGCCATCAGCGAGCGTTTGCCCGAACCGCACTGCAGGACCAGCTTGCGGCCCTCCAGCGGGATGGCCTTCGGGTCGAAGGTCGAAAGCGGATAGAGCAGCGCGCCGTGGATTCGCTCGGCGGCGTACTCGTTGACCTCGCGAACGTCGATGAGAAGGATTTCGCCGGCCTCGAACCAGGCGCGGACCTGTTCCGGCGTGGCATCGGTGACGTGGGTGGCGTGGTGAGTCATTGGAACCCTCGGGGAATGTGACTGCTGAGTAATGAATGCGTCAGAGGGGGCGGCCGACGACGTTGAGCGGCACGCGCAGGTAGCTCACGCCGTCCGCAGCGGGAGGCGGCAGCCGGCCAGCGCGGATGTTCACCTGCACGGCGGGGATCAGCAGGTTGGGTACGTCGAGCGTCGCGTCACGCGTGCGGCGCATCTGTACGAAGGCTTCCTCGGAGACCCCGTCGCGAATGTGAATGTTGGCGGCAAGCTGTTCCGCAACGGAGCTCTCGCAGCGAGGCTCGCGCCCGCCGGGGCAGTAGTCATGGCACACGAACACGCGTGTGGCCGGCGGCAGCCGATAGAGACGCTGCACCGAGCGATACAGCTCCGTCGCGTCGCCGCCGGGGAAATCGCAACGTGCGGTGCCGCCGTCCGGCATGAAGATCGTGTCACCGACGAACACGGCATCCCCGACCAGGTACGCAACGCTGTCGTTGGTGTGGCCCGGCACCGGGATCACCTGGATCTCATGCTGGCCGAGCGGCAACCGCTCGTCGTCCGCCAGCAACCGGTCGAAGTCGGAGCCGTCCGCGGCAAAGCCATCGCCGAGGCCGAAGATGCGCTTGAACGTCCGCTGCACGTCGAGCACGCCGCGGCCGATGGCGACGCTGCCACCCAATGTCTGGCGCAAGTGCTGCGCGGCGGAAAGGTGATCCGCGTGGGCGTGCGTCTCCAGAATCCAGAGCACGTTGGCGCCTGCGGCGCGGCAGTGTGCGACGACCTGGTCCGCACTCGAGGTGCCCGTGCGCCCCGAACGCCAGTCGTAGTCCAGCACCGGGTCGATCACGGCGGCAGCGCGCGTGCCGGGGTCCATCACGACGTAGGTCCAGGACCCCGTGGGCTGGTGGTGGAACGCTTGAAACGACGGGTCGCATCGGGGATCCTTGCGCGGGCCCACAGAATATTAGCGATTGCTAAATTAGTCAAGCCTGTAGTATCATTCGCCACAGCCAACCGGAGACCATCGACATGCCGAGCGGCGCCCGACGCCCAGTGGCCCAAGGGGGGTCACTCGATCTCTCGCGCATCGACGAGATGCAGCTGCACGCGGGCGAGGCGGCGCGTGTGCTCAAGGCGATCGGCAACGAGCAGCGCCTGCTGATCCTGTGCAATCTCCTCGGCCGGCCACTCTCCGTAGGCGAACTTAACGCACGGCTCGAGCTGAGCCAATCCGCGCTTTCCCAGCATCTTGCGCTGCTGCGCGAGTCCGGCCTGGTGGTTACCCGCCGTGAGGCGCAATCCATCTTCTACTCGCTGCCGGCCGGTCCTGTGACCCGTATCATGGCGCTGCTGCAGGACATCTACTGCGGTGTCCCCTCGGCGCCGAAGGACTCCGCACCGGCGTCCCGCACGCCCGGCCAGCGATGACCGCTGCGTCGCGGCTCGCCGCCACGAGTCCCTGACCATGCTCGCTGCGCTCCTCGGGGCTCTTGCGATCGGCCTGAGCCTCGGCCTGCTCGGCTCGGGCGGGTCGATCCTGACCGTGCCGGTGCTGCACTACCTGCTGCAGCAACCGGAGCAGGTGGCCATCGGTGGCTCGCTGCTGGTGGTCGGTCTCATCGCCGCCGCCGCCTGCGTCCCTTACGCGATAGCCCGCCAGGTGGACTGGCGCAACGTCCTGTGGTTCGGCCTGCCCGGCATGCTGGGTGCGTGGCTGGGCGCGTCGCTGGCACGCTGGGTACCTGGCCCGGCGCAACTCGCACTGTTCGCGGTCGTCATGCTCGTCGCCGCGTGGCGCATGCTGCGGAGCGCCCCGGTCGCTACTGGCGACCACAGGCCGCACCCTTTCGCCATCATCGTCGGCGGCGCGGCCGTCGGGGCGTTGAGCGGCCTGGTGGGAGTGGGTGGCGGATTCCTGATCGTGCCCGCCCTGGTGCTGTTGGCCGGCGTGCCCATGACGAGCGCCGTAGGCACCAGCCTCGCCATCATCGCCATGAATTCCTTCACCGGCTTCGGCAAGTACCTGCAGGTGCTGGAAGCCAAGGGCGTCGCCCTCGACTGGCGCACGCTGCTGTTGATCGCAGCCATCGGGGTGGTCGGCAGCTTCGCGGGCAATCGCCTCGGCCGGCGGCTGCCGCAGTCCTCATTGCGCAGGTTGTTTGGACTCTTTCTCGTCGTGATGGGAATCTTCGTTGCAGCAGATGCCGGGCCCAGGCTGCTGCACTGAACCCACACGGGCTCTTGCAGGAAGTCCTGCATTGGCATCAAATTAGATGCAGCTGATATGCGGCGCAAGCGGGGGCAACATGGACAGGCGAAGATTCATTCTCGGATCCACGAGTGCGCTGACAGGCAGCTTGTTGTTGCCGGAAATCATTGGCAGTGCGGCAGCGCAGGACTTGCCGGCCGGCGCCGTAGCCTCCGGCATCCTCGACGCGTTGCCGGGCAAGCGGCCGCTGATCAAGCGCAGTTTCCGGCCGCCGAATTACGAAACGCCCGTCAGCTATTTTCGCGCAGGCATTCACTCCGAACGATGCCTTCTACGTGCGCTGGCACACAGGGGTACCGGACATCGCGCTGGCGGAATGGCGCTTGCGGATCACCGGACCGGGCGTGAAGTCGGAGCGCGAGTTCACGCACGACTCGCTGCGGCGCAAGTTCAAGACCGTCGAGGTCGCTGCCGTCAACCAGTGCTCGGGTAACCGGCGCGGACTCTTCAATCCGCACGTTGCCGGGGTGCAATGGGGATTCGGGGCAATGGGCAACGCCGTGTGGAGCGGAGTACGGCTGAAGGACGTCCTCGAGGATGCCGGGATCACCGCCAGTGCGCTGGAAGTGGTCGGCAACGGTGCGGACGCACCGACGCTGACCGGACCCGACTTCGTCAAGAGCCTGCCCATGTGGAAGGCGCTCGATCCGGACACGCTGATCGCCTTCGCGATGAATGGCGAGCCGCTGCCGAAATGGAACGGCGCGCCGGCGCGACTCGTCGCCCCGGGCTGGACCGCGACGTACTGGATCAAGGCCCTCGCAGACTTGACCGTGACTGACAAACCGTTCGACGGCTTCTGGATGAAGACCGCCTATCGCGTGCCGAAAGGCATGTTCGGCGCCAGCGGCTTCGAATCGCAGGACACCGAGCAGAATTCGCCCATCACCGCGATCAAGGTGAATTCGCTGGTGGTCGATCCTGCACCGGGTGCGGTGCTGGAACGCGGCAAGCGCGTCGAGGTGCTTGGCATCGCCTGGGACGGTGGCTCAGGCATACGCAATGTCGAGGTATCACTCGACGGCGGCGAAACCTGGCGCGACGCGAAACTGCAGCGCGATCTCGGACGCTACTCGTGGCGGCAGTGGAAATACGCCATCAAGCCCGAACAAGCGGGTGCAATGACCCTGATGGCCCGCGCCCGCGCCGGTGACGGGTCGACCCAGGTCGACACTCTCGTCCACAACCCGGCCGGCTATCACCACAACGTGGTGCAGAAGGTGGACTACCATGTCGCGTAAAGACGCTGTGTCCAGTTTGATCCTGCCGGCAATTCTGCTGGTGACCAGCGTAGCCGCGAAGGCCGACGAAACCAGCCTTCGCCTGGCCGAAGGCACGGGGCTGGCCCAGGTGCAGGCCAACTGCTCCATGTGCCACAGCCTCGACTACATCCTCATGAACTCGCCGTTCCAGGACAAAGCGGGCTGGGAGAAAACCGTCAACAAGATGGTCAAGGTGATGGGCGCGCCGCTGCCGGCGGACGACTTTGCCGTCGTCGTCACCTATCTCGACAGCCACTACGGCAAAGAGCCGGCGCCCGCGGCGCCCTGAACGCCGCAGCGACCCGCCCGGCGCTGCCAGCGCGGATGCGCGTTGGCGCGCCCCTGAATCGACCGATCAGTGCAGCGTCTTGATGAGCGCGAAGCTGATCGCACCGACGATCAGCGCGGAAAGCAGGCCCAGCCCGAGCGGCTTGAGCCCGATCGTCCGCAGGCCCTTGATGCTGGTGCCCAGGCCCACGCCAGCCATCGCGATGGCAAGGCAGTAAGTCACCACGGTGGATGCCAGCGACAGGAAGCTCTTCCACTGTCCGGCATCGAGCAGGCCGAACGGCCGGTCGCCACCGAGGTCCCCGATCGAGCGGATTGCGCTCATCACGGCGAAACCCACCACGAACAGCGGCACCAGCGTCCACCAGGCCGGCGCCGCCGCACCCGTGGCTGCACGCCGGTGATACAGGATCGACATGAGCGGAATGACGACCAGCATCGACAGGTTGCGCTCGAGCTTTGCCACCGTCGCAACGTCGAGGGCCTCGGGCGCGTTGTAATACTGCTGGTAGACCATCCCCGCACCGGCCACCTGCGACGTATCGTGCACGGCAGTGCCGAGGAACAAGCCGGCACTGAATGCGTCACCGCCGAACAGCCAGTGCGCCGCGAACGGGTACGCCAGCATGGCCACCAGGCCGAACACCGTGATGCACGCCACGGCGTAACTGGTCTCCTCGTCCCTGGCGCCGATCGTGGGCGCAACGGCGACGATGGCGGTGTTGCCGCAGATGCTCGTGCCGACGGCGATCAGTGTGGCCAGCCGATCGGACAGCTGGATGCGCTTGCCCAGGAACGAAACGATCAGGATGGCCGCGGGGACCGTCACCAGCACCACCGGCAGCGTCTTGAGCCCGATGCTGCCGACCTCCGCGAGGCTGAGGCGCAGGCCGAGCAGCACGATGCCGAGCCTGAGGACGCGCTTCACCGCGAACGAGATGCCGGCGCTGAAGGCCTCCGGCAACTTCGCCAGGTTGCCGAGGGCCAGTCCCAGCAGGATCGCCACCATGATGCCGCTGATGGCGCCGTGCCCGAAGCCGAGCGCGGCGGCGAGATAGTCCGCGAGGACATTGCCGAGCACCGCCAGGGCAACGGCGAGCAACAGGCCAGGAAGGATTTTCATGGAGTCTGCTCGTCGTGCCGTTGCACTCGACGTTACGGGGCGGTCACCGCTTCCAGCTGTAGCTCACCTCGAGCTCGAACTGATGCATGCTTTCCTCGACCGTCTGCGTCGGATCGAAATTGTTCGGCCCCTTGAGCGTCTGCTCAGGCGCGTACATGAACGACAGGTTCCATTCGTTGCCGCTGGCCTGCTTCTTCGTGAAACCGACGCTGAAATGGTCCTCCATCACCGCCGGCGCGAGGATGTTGAACGTCATCTGGTCATTCGGGATCGGCTGGTCGGCGAAGCTGTAGCCGCCGCGCAGGGTCCAGGTATCGTCGAGCTGATAGGACGCGCCGAACTTGTAGACGCTCATGTCTTCCCAGCCGAAGCCGGCGCCGCGGTTGCCGCCGAGGCAGCTTTCGAAATCCGTGCCGCCATGTCCGGCCGTCGGGCAATTGAACAGGTTCTGGATCGGGTTGCCGACCGCGCCGACGTCGCTGTACCAGATCTCCTGCCAGTCGAACATCAGCGCAAGGCGGTCGTTCGGCTTGACTGCGATACCGATCGTCGCGGTGGCCGGCATGTCGAACCCGCCCTGTTCCGCGAAGAGGTCCGCGTAATCGCCGAACTCGCCCATCGACATCTTGGTCGTGTAGGCGGCGGCAAAGCTGAACATCTCCACCGGGTTCCACTGCAAGCCGATCGAGGCGCCATACCCATAGGACATGTCATGCCCGTTGCCGGACAGGTTCCTCGGCATGGTCGTGCCGCCGCTTCGGGCAAAGGTCTCGGTGTAGGGGGCGAACTGCTGACGCCGCGGGCCTCGAAACGCTGCATCGCAAAGATCGCGGATGCGCCGAGCGAAAACTGGTCGCTGAGCTTGCGCGCGTAGGTGAGGTTCAGGAACGCCTGCATCAGGTCGACGCCGGCCGTGCCGCCACCGTACGTACCGTCGAAAGTCGTGACTGGCGCCGGGCCCGGGCCGTCCGGATCGAAGGTGGCCGTGCCGCCTACCCACTTCGTGTTCATGCCGCCGCGCGCATAGAAGGCGGCAGCCAGGTAGTCCACGTCGCTCAGGGCCTTGTTCATGCCGACGAAGGGAATCGGGAAGAACTCGTTTTCGCTGTCGATCTTGTTCGGGCCGATGGTGAACGCGCCGCCGTTGCCGTTGGCAAGGCTGGGCGATGTCTCGTAGTCGCGCATCGGGCTGAAGATGCTGAGGCCGGCGTCGATGCTGTCCGGCACGAAGGCGATGTTGGCCGGGTTGGTCGCGAGCGACATCACTTCCTGCGGATTGGCCGTGCCGGCGCCCGCCTGCGCCTTGCTCTTCGTGCCCGTGCCGGTGGTGTAGTAACCGTTGGTGGCGGACGCGCTGCCCGCTGCCAGCGCCAGCGCGACAAACGCGCCGAGAATCGTACGACCATGCAGAGTGTTCATTTTGGCCCCGATGGCCGCGACTGCGGCCGTCCAGTTGGATAAATTAGCGATTGCTAAATTCTCGGCTCGGGCGACGGCGCGCCGCAACACGGGTTTTCCGCTATCCACGCGCCAGCCCGCGAGTCGTTGCCTTGCCGCAACGGCCGGCGGGAGTCGCTGGTCAGGCCTTGCGCTTCAGGACAAAGCGGTAGACGTTGCCGTCGACGGATTGCTCGACGAGTTCGTGGCCCGTCGTGCGGCTGAAGGCCGCGAAATCCTTCACGGCGCCGGGATCGGTCGCCAGGATCTCGAGGGTGGCGCCGGCAGGCATCGCGGTGAGCGCCTTCTTGGCCTTGAGGATCGGCAGCGGGCAGTTCAGCCCTTTCGCGTCCAGTGTCTGGTCGGCCATGGATTGGCTCCGTCTTGATGACTCTAGTGGTGGCTCAGATGAACAGGTTGATCTCGGACTGGGTGGCAACCTCGATGTAGGTCGCAGCGCCGCCGAGTTCGATGCCGGGGATCATGTCGTCGAGCGTGTACTCGAACAGGTCCATGGTCATCTGGCAGGCGATCATGCGCACCTCGGATTCGAGCGCGAGCGCCCGCAGTTCGGGGATCGAGGCGACCCCTTTCTTCTTCATCATGTTCTGCATCATCACGGTGGCCCCGGCGTCGACGCCCGGGATCATCGACGCGAAGTTGGGCATTCCCATGTGCCCGCCCATCATCGGCATCTTCATCGCCGGATTGCCAAGCGGGGTCATCTTCAGGTCGAGGTCCTTGAGCAGCAGCGACAAGCCGTAGAACGTGAAGAACAGCGTGACGTTGAGCCCCATCGCCGCCGCCGTCGTCGACAGGATGAATGGCGGGTACGCCCAGTCGAGCGAACCCTTCGTCACGATGATGGACATGCTCTTGGTGCCAGACGAATCGGTCATGGACGAATCCCCGCAGGATGTTCGTTGGATTTCCCGGCAAACTAACAGAGACGTCTTTATTAGCAAAGTCGAATAACTTACCCTCGAGCCGTGAAAGATAGGTGTTTTCCACAACGGTCCTTGCGGCATTGCAGCATCACGGCAATGACTGGACGCGCGCCACCGGTGCTCGTTGGCAGCCCGTTCTGCCGCTTGCAGGGTTTCGGGCGGAATCACCCGTTGTCGATCCCGAGGGTCGCCACGGTGCTCGAGCTGTGCGAGGAACTCGGCTGGGTCGACGAGTCGTCGCTGCGCGAAGCGCCCGCTGCCGATTTCGCCAGCCTGGTCCGGTTCCACGATCACGAGTACGTCGCGGCACTCCGCGACGCGGACGCGGCCGGGCAGGTCACCGCCGCCGTGCGCGAGCGTTTCGGCTTCGGCACCCTGGAGAATCCACTGTTTCCCGGCGTGTTCGCCCGCGCCGCGACGGCCGTTGGCGGATCGATGCTGGCGGCCGAACTCGCGCTCGACGGACGGGTCGTGTTCCACCCGGCCGGTGGCACGCACCACGGCCGAGCGGGCCGGGCGAGCGGCTTCTGCTATTTCAACGATCCGGTATTCGCAATCATGACGATGCTCGAGCGCGGCGTGCAGCGCGTACTGTACGTCGATCTCGACGCCCACCATGGCGACGGCGTGCAGGACGCGTTTGCCGGCAACCAGGCGGTACTGATGATCTCCGTGCATGAAGCAGGCCGCTGGCCTTACACGGGCGCCGCTGACGATACCGGGGGCGGCAACGCGTTGAACCTGCCGGTGCCGCCCGGATTCAACGACAGCGAACTGGAATTCCTGCTGGAGCACCTGGTGCTACCCGGGGCGGAGGCCTTCAAACCGCAGGCTGTCGTGATCACCTGCGGCACGGATGCACTGGACGGCGACCCGCTGTCACGCCTGGCGCTCAGCAACGGCGCGCTGTGGAGCGCGGTTGAATGCCTCGTCGAGCCGGTCGGACCGGCGGTGGTGCTGGGCGGTGGCGGCTACAACCCGTGGACACTCGCACGGTGCTGGACCGGACTGTGGGGCCGATTGTCCGGGCGCGACATCCCGGCGACCCTGCCGTCCGCAGCAGGGCGAATCCTCGCGGACCTGCAATGCGACCTTGTCGACGACGAGGACGTGCGCGCGGAGTGGTTGACGACGCTGGCGGATTCGCCGAACGTGGGAGCGGTGCGCAAGGACGTACGAGACCTCGTGGCGACACACGAGCGACGGAGGCTGCATGAACTGGCTTGAATCCATGGCACGGATCGAGGACCTCGAGGACGTCCGTCTCGACGCCGGGCTGGTGGCGGACTTCGAAGCCGCCGCAGCGGGTTCGCCGGCGCGCCCGATCCGTTTCTCCACGCCGACGTTCAAGGATTACGCGAGCACCGAGCTCGCGGGCTGCTCGAAGAACAGCTTTCCGTCCTTCTCCATCACGGCAGGCGCCTGTGGCCTCAACTGCGATCATTGCCGGGCGGAGATCCTCAAGCCGATGCTGGCGGCCACCTCGCCGGCGATGCTCGACCAGAAGGTGCGCCACCTGGTCGCGACGCAGGGACTGCAGGGTTTCCTGCTCTCCGGCGGCTCCAATCGGCGCAATGAAATTCCGTATGAACGCTACTACCCGGTCGTGGAGCAGCTGAAACGCGATTTTCCGGACATGAAGATCGCGATCCACACCGCGCTGACCGACGAGCGCGGCGCACGCTCGATGGAGGCCGCGGGCGTCGACACGGCGATGATGGACGTGATCGGCGCCGACGAAACGATCCGCGACGTCTACCACCTCGACCGTCCGGTCGAGGATTTCGAAGCCACGCTGGCCGCGTTGTGCGCGACCTCGATGGAGATCAGTCCGCACATCGTCATCGGCCTGCACTATGGCCGCATCCTCGGCGAGCCGAACGCGCTGGACATCGTCAGCCGCTATTCGCTCAACGCACTGGTGCTGGTGGTCGTCATGCCCTTCTACGCCAAGCCGGGACTCTACGCGGTGCCCGACACGAGCGATGTCGGCAGGATTTTCCTCGAGGCACGCAGGCGCCTCGCCGACCGGCAGGTGCTGCTGGGTTGCGCACGGCCTCCCGGCCTGCACAAGCGGGCAACGGACGCCTACGCGGTGATGGCGGGCCTCGACGGCATCGCCTTCCCGGCGGATGGGGCCGTCGCGGTCGCAAACGCGATCGGGCGGCCGTTCCACCAGGAGCATGCGTGCTGCTCGATCAAGCTGGGCACCGCGCCGCGACCCGCCCAGTCCCGCACCTGCGCCGCCTGACGGCGCGCGGATTCAACGCAGGATACCGAACATGAGTTGCGTCAAGCAGAGCGCCGAGACCGTGGATGCAATGCCGGCCGGTGATCGATCCTTCAATGCGTTCGACGACATGCAGCCGCGAATGCCGCTGGCTACGCCGGTCGAGGCCCGCAACGGCCGGCGCGTGAAAGAGGCGGCCGTCCCGCCGCAGGGCGTGTACCTGCCCAACAACAACGTGCTGACGCCGCAGATGCGCTCGCCCGAGTACGTGCAGATGTCGAATGCCGCAGCCATCACGCTCGGCATCATGGCCGGCAAGATGCACCGCTGCGGCTGCACGCGCTGCCTGAACCTGCTGCTCACGTACCCGGAAGGCTGTCGCGCGAATTGTGCTTACTGCGGCCTGGCGCGGCATCGGGAGGCAGACCGCGACTACGCCGACCGCAACTTCATCCGCGTGGACTGGCCCGCCGTGCCGATGGCCGAGATCGTCGACAAGGTCGCGCGGGATGGCGAACAGAGCCCGTTCCATCGCATGTGCATCTCGATGATCACGCACCCGCGGTCCGACGCGGACACCGTGGCGGTGCTCAAGGCATGGACGTCGCGGATCGACCCCGCGACCATCCCGGTCTCGATCCTGTCGAATCCCACCACGATGGAACGCGGCGACGTGCAGCGCCTGCGCGATCTCGGCGCCGACATCTTCACCGTGGCGCTCGACGCCGCGACGCCGGAAATCTTCGATCGCACCCGCGGCAAGGGCGTGCAGTCGCCGCACAAGTGGCAGAAGTACTGGGAAATCCTGCTGCACGCCCGCGACATTTTCGGCCCGCAGAAGTTCGGCGCGCACATCATCGTCGGCATGGGCGAGACCGAGCACGAAGTGCTGACGCTGGTACAGCAACTGGTCGACCTCGGCGGCCACAGCCATCTGTTCTGCTTCTTCCCGGAGCAGGGATCGCTGATGGACCACCTGCCGGCGACGCCGCGCGACCAGTGGCGGCGCGTGCAACTCGCTCGCTACCTGATCGATTACGCGGGAGTGCGCGTGGACCAGATGGCATTCGACGCGGCAGGACGCGTGACCGCTTACGGCCTGCCACCGGCCGAGATCGACCAGGTGATCGCCGGAGGCGTCGCGTTCCGGACCTCGGGCTGCCCGGGCAAGTTCCGTGACGACGTCTCCGCCTGCGACCGGCCCTACGGCGACTCGCCGCCCAGCAACATCGCCAGTTATCCGTTCCAGCCGAACAAGCAGGACCTGCGCAAGATCCGCCGCCAGCTCAAGATTCCCGTCGTGCAGGGCTGAGCCGTCGTGGCCGGGCGATTCCGCGTCGTCGATACCGGGGTCATGGAGGGCCGGCTCAACATCGCGATCGACCAGGCGATGATCGAAGAGCACCAGGCCGGTCGGATACCGGACACCTTCCGCTTCATGCGTTTTCCACCGACGGCGCTGATCGGTCGCCACCAGGCGCTGCGCCAGGAGATCGACGTCGAGTATTGCCGCGGCCACGGCGTCGGCATCGTGCGTCGCATCACCGGCGGCGGCGCGATCTTCCTCGACGAGGGGCAACTGGGCTGGGGTCTCGTCTTTCACCGCAAGGCGCTCGGCGCCACCTGCCTCGCCGGGCTGGCGAGCGACATCTGCGAGGCCGTGGCCGCCGGGTTGCGACGATTGGGCGTCGATGCCCGCTACCGGCCCCGCAACGACATCGAGGTGGACGGCCGCAAGATCAGCGGCACGGGCGGCTTTTTCGACGGGGATACGCTGATTTACCAGGGTACCGTGCTGGTGGACATGGATCCCGGCGCCATGGTGGCCGCGCTGCGCGTGCCGCGCGCCAAGCTGGAGAAGCGGCAGCTCGACTCGGCGGCACAGCGCGTGGTGACGCTGCGCGAGTTGCTCGGCCCGGCGACGCCCACACTGCCCGCCATCCAGCACGCACTGCTCGAGGCCTTCAGCGCGCGATTCGACCTCGTGTGGGAATCGCAATCGTTGACACCAGCCGAGGAATCCCTCGCCCGGGAGCATTACCGGGAGGAGATCGGCACCGACGAGTTTGTCGCACAGGTCGACGATCCCGCGAGCGACCGCGACTTTGCCGTCGGCACACACACGGGCGCGGGGGGCACGGTGACCACCTACCTGCGGCTTGAGGGCGTCGCACGCAAGCGCATCGGCCAGGCACTCATCACGGGTGACTTCTTCGTGGCGCCGCCACGCGTGGTGTTCGATCTCGAAGCGGCACTGCGAGGTGCCTACGTCGCCGAGGCCGACGAGATCATCGAACGATTCTTCCGCGAACGACCGATCAACGCGCTCAGCGTGACGGCCGCCGACTTCCGGGCATCGCTCGACGGCGCCCTGGCGGCCGCCAGCGCCCAGCGCCCGTGAAGACGCTCGCGGTCGTCCAGCACACCTCGGCCGAGTACCTCGGTCTGCTCGAGGATCACCTCGAGGGCCGGCGCATTCGCTTTCGTTATGCGCGGCCGTTTGCCACGGGCGGAAGGGTGCCCGGCCCTGATGGACTGCATGACGGGCTGGTCCTGCTTGGAGGCGGACCCTGGGGCAGCGCCGGCACGCGCGACGTGCCGACGCTCGCGCAGGAGGTCGCACTGACTCAGGCCGCGCTGGACAAGGGCTTGCCGGTACTCGGTATCGGGCTGGGAGCCCAGGTCCTGGCCATTGCGGCCGGCGGCAGGTCTTCACCGTCGCCGCTCGAGTTCTCGGTGAGCGAAGCGGAGCGCACCGACGCCGACGCGCTGGCAGGGATACCTGCCGCAAAGGTTTCCCCTGGTCATTTACGGTCGCGACCGGCCGGAACCGCCTGAAACCGCGCGGATTCTCGCCCGGGATCGCGAAGGCCGCCCCGCGGTGTTCCAGGTCGGGACCAACGCGCTGGGCTTCACGGGGCACCCTGGAACAAAAGCCGCCATCGTCGAGGACCTGATCATGGAATTCGACGAGGGGCCGGCGGATCCAGCCGCCAACCTGGCGCGTCTGCGTTCTTTGCAGCGCAGCATCGAGGACGCGCTGGTGCCGATCATGACCGGCGTCGTCAAGGTGCTGGCGCTGATGGATTGATTCTTCGCTGCAATGCGTATTGCGAGGCCCCGGCATTTACATTAGGGTGGACTAATACATTGACGGCCGCGCATTGCTGCGGCGCGTCACCTCGACTGCGGAGCGAAGCACATGGCGAAGAAGCTGATCATCGTGATGGCGAACACCGACCCTCGCAACGGCGAAGAACTCGGCGCGCCGCTCTTCCAGGCGACCGTCGCCGCGGCGATGGAATACGAAGTCGACGTGATCTGCACGGCGACTTCCGGCCGCCTGATGAAGAAAGGCGTGGCGGCGTCGCTCGTCGTCAAGGAAGGTTCGCCGAAGACCGTGTACGACTTCATCAAGGATGCGGCGGACGCGGGCGTGAAGTTCTACTGCTGCTCGCCGAACCTCGACCTGTTCGACATGAGCAAGGACGACCTGATCCCGGAGTGCGTCGGCATCGTCGGCGGCGCGCACCTGATCGAGGAAGTGATGGAAGGGGACTGCAAGGTCCTGACGTACTGAAGCCGCAGTCGCGGCGGATCGGGAGGGGACATGGAACACGCGGGCACGCGCGTACAGGAGTTCATCGGCGACCCGGTCTCGGACACGCCGCCGGTCGACCGTAAGCAGCTCGAGGCGATCTTCTCCGACATCCAGTCGGACATGCGCTTCGACCACGAGCTGAACGGCTGCCTCAACTGCGGCATCTGCACGGCCACCTGCCCTTCCGCGCATTACTACGATTACAGCCCGCGCGAGATCGTCCAGCTGCTGTGGACGGAGAACCTCGAGGGCATCTACGACGCCATGCAGGAGAAGATCTGGGCCTGCGCCCAGTGCTACACCTGCGCCGCGCGCTGCCCCTTCGGCAACTCGCCGGGCGGCCTGGTCATGGTCATGCGCGAGGTCGCGATCAAGCACGGCATGGAATCGGCCAAGAACGTGCTGCGGCCGTTCAGCCGCGTGATGCTCAAGCTGATCTCGACCGGCAACCAGCTTGCGCCGGACATGATCAACAAGGAAGGTTTCCCCGACTGGGGGCCGAACATCTCCAAGGTGGACGCGCCGCTTGCGCTCCTGCGCAAGGCGATCCCCATGCCCACGCTGCACACGACCAAGACGGCCTGGGAAGTGAATCTGAAGACGTCCGTCGAGCTCTACACCATCTGGGAAGAGACGGGCGTGCTCGGCAGCCTGAAGACGATCGACAAGAACCTGCATGACGTCATCGCCGACATCATGGAGGAGAAACGCGACGAGCTCGAGGAATGGCTCGAGGAACAGGCAGAGGAATAGCAGGCCACGCACCTGCGGCCATGACCCTGACGCAGACACGCTCGGGAGGAGACGGACCATGACGACGGACAGCAAGATTCCTGGTGAGCGCTTCACGGGCCACGGCCCCGAATGGCGCGAAGTGAAGCTTTCGCGCAAGGACGCGAACACGGCCACGGCCTGGGTCGAGCAGGTGATCGACAAGCGTTCGATGCTGACGCAGAAGGACCGCGTGGAAGACGTGCGCGACCTCATGTGGCAGCTCGAGAAGGAAGGCGAGATCGTCGTCCACCGGGTGAGCGACGAGCACAAGCCCGTGATGGTCAAGACACTGTACGGGTGGGACAAGAAGATCCCGACCACCCGTCTCTGGCACCACAAGTCCTGCGGCCAGTGCGGCAACATTCCCGGTTACCCCGCCTCGCTGCTCTGGCTCATGAACAAGATGGGCATCGAGTACCTGGACGAGACGGACCAGACCTCGTGCACCGCGTGGAACTACCACGGCTCCGGCATCGGCAACATCGAGAGCCTGGCGGCCGTCTTCCTGCGCAACTTCCACCAGGCCTACGTCGCAGCCAAGGCGCAGGGACTGCCGGCCAGCTATTACTACCCGCTGGTGCACTGCGGAACCTCCTTCGGCAACTACAAGGAAGTCCGCGGCTACCTGCTGCGCTCGGCCAAGCTGCGCGAAAGCGTGACCAAGATCCTCGGCAAGCTCGGTCGCCTGGTCGACGGCAAGCTCCTCATCCCCGAAGAGGTCGTGCACTACTCCGAGTGGCTGCACGTCATGCGCGGCCAGGTCGCCAATCACCAGGAGATCGACTGCAGCAACATCCGCGCGACGATCCATCCCGCGTGCCACGTCTACAAGATGGTGCCGGAGGACGTGGTCTATGACGACGACGTGCTCGACGGCAACCGGGTCGCCGTGTCCACCGGCATCATGCAGTCGCTCGGCACCCAGGTCATCGACTACCGCACCTGGTACGACTGCTGCGGCTTCGGCTTCCGCCACATCATCTCCGAGCGCGAGTTCACGCGTTCGTTCGCCATCGACCGCAAGCTCCGGGTGGTGCAGGACGAGGCGCATGCCGACGTCATGATCGGCCACGACACGGGCTGCATCACCACGCTCGACAAGAACCAGTGGATCAGCAAGGCGGGCGGCAATCCCGTCGACGTGCCCGTGCTCGCGGATTGCCAGTTCGCTGCCATGGTCTGCGGCGCGCATCCGTACAAGATCGTGCAGTCGCACTGGCACGCCTCGTCCACCGAGACCTTGATGGAAAAAATCGGCATCGACTGGCGCGCGAAGAAGGCCGAGTTCGAGGCCTACCTCAAGGAAGTGGCGGCGGGACGCATCGAAACCCTCTACGACCCGCGGCGGATGATCACCTCGGGTCCAGGCTACAAGCAGATCGAAGCAGCAAAATGAACAAGCCAATCCTCATCGTCGGGGGCGGACCGGCGGGCCTTGCGGCCGCGCACGCGCTCGCTCGTGTCGGACAGAACAGCGTCCTGGTGGAAAAGCAGGACCGGCTCGGCGGCGCGCCGATCCTCTCCGGGTACGCCAAGCTGGTGCCGTCGGGCGAGTGGGCCCGCGATGCGATTGGCGGCATGGTCGATCGGGTGCGCAACGACCCGCTGGTCGATGTGCAGACGGACGCGCGAGTGGAATCCTTCGCGGGCCAGCCGGGCGCCTTCAGCGCCCGGCTGAGCAACGGCACAAGCGTCGATGCGGCTGCCGCGATCCTCTGCACCGGCTTCACGCACTTCGACTCGGTGAACAAGCCCGAATGGGGCTTCGGCACGTTCCCGGACGTGGTCACGACCACGCAGGTCGAGCAGATGATCTCCTCCGGCAAGGGCGTGCGCTGCCCGTCGGACGGCCGCAAGCCGAAGCGTGTGGCGATCCTGCTGTGCGTCGGCTCGCGTGACCGCCAGATCGGCCGCGAGTGGTGCTCGAAGATCTGCTGCACCGTGTCGGCGAACATGGCGATGGAGATCCGCGAGGAACTCCCCGACTGCCACGTCTACATCTATTACATGGACATCCGCACCTTCGGCCTGTACGAGACCAAGTACTACTGGCGCAGCCAGGAGGAGTTCAAGGTCAAGTACATCAAGGCGCGCATCGCCGAGGTGACCTCCGACGGCGAGAAGCTCGTCGTCAAGGGCGAAGACACCCTGGTCAAGCGCCCGATCACGATCCCGTTCGACATGGTGGTCCACGCCATCGGCATGGACCCGAACGTGGACAACAAGTCGATCGCCTCGACGTTCGGCATCGACCTCGAGCGTCACGGCTACGTCGCGCGCGGCAACGCCTACGGCAACACGGCGGAAACCTCGCGTGCCGGCGTGTTCGTCGCCGGAGCGGCATGCGGACCGGAGACGATCGACGACTCGATCGCGCAGGGTCATGCGGCCGCGCTGGCTGCGCTCGGCTTGCTGCAGCCGGCGCGCGCGCGCGCCTGAGGACTGCCGGCGAAATGTTCGGCCGTCCATCCCGCGCGAGCGTTCCGGTGGTGCCGGAAGGGCCGCAACTCGACCTGAGCGGCCCGCGCCTGCGACGGGCATTTGAATCCCTCGTGCAAGGCGCCGATGCCCACGGCGGCGTCGAGCGCTACGTCGACGCATTGAAGCTCAAGCAGACCCTCTTCCGCGAAGCGCTCCTCTCCCAGGATGGGCAGCGCGCGCGGCAGATCGAGGCGGCTGCGTTCATGCCGCTTTGCGCATTCCTGCCGACGGTGCGGCGGCGGATCGTGCCCTGGCTCGCCGAGCCCCTGTTCAGCGGGTTACGCGGTGCAATCGCGACCCTGCTCGAGCCGACCGACGACACCTCCGGGACGGATGCGCGAATCCGGGCCTTCTGCGCCAGGTTCCCCCAGGATGACGCCCACCGCTGGACGCGCGACCTCGCCGTCGAGTTGCTGCACAACAGCGATCCCGAGCGCTATCCACTCATGACCCGCTGGGTCTGGGACGCCGGCGTCAACACCGGGGTGCTGCGGGAGATCTGGCACGCCCCCGACGTCGACCACGTCACGATCGCCGCGCGCGACGATTACGCGACGTTCCTGGTGCTGCGCGCGGAGTTGAGCCAGTTCCTGAGCGGCAACGGCGTGTTCCGCGACGTGCTGCAGTTCGTCGACATGCTCTGCGCGCAGGTCTATGCGGGATACATCGGCGAGCAGGGCGGCAGCTACCTGCGCACCGATTTCACCGCACCGGAGGACCCGATGCTGCACTCGCGGCGCCTGCTCGGGCTCGACGGCATCCGTCCCGGCACTGGCCGCCTGCGCATCAAGACCATCGACGGCGAGGCGCTCAGCGTCGCCGACCCATCCAGCCCGCCGGTCTCCGGCTGAGAAGGCAAGCCCATGCCCATCCATGAGCAGTCACTGATACGCCCGGAAGACCTCACGACCCACGAGCAGCTCGTGGTGGACGGGGTGGACGTCTCCGGCCACTGGAGCACGTTCATCACGTCCCGGGTGGTTACGGACTACAACGAGGCCATGCAGGACGAAATCGCCGCGCTGCCCGGCGGCGAGAACGTGCACCGCTGCTGGCAGTGCGGTTCCTGCACCAATTCCTGCACCGTCAACGCGATCAACCCCGAGTTCAACCCGCGGCACTGGATCTACCTGGTCCGCATCGGGATGGAATCGGAGATCCTGCGCGACAAGGACATCATCTGGCAGTGCGTCTCCTGCAACAAATGCACCTACGCCTGCCCGCGTGACGTGGTGCCGGAAGGCGTGATGAAGGCCCTCTCCCACTGGCTCGAGCTCAAGGGCCACGTCAAACCGTCGCCTTCGATGGTGTTCGACGAGGTGTTCTCGGAGCAGGTCTTCCAGCACGGCAAGATCGAGGAAGGCCGGGTCATGCAGCGCTTCTTCAAGCGCACGGGCCAGAGCCTGAACCAGCCATGGCTCATCGAGATGGTGAAACGGATGTTGCGGCACCTGCCGGTCGGCATGCTGACGAAGCTCGGACTCGCGACACTCGTTGCGCCTCGCACCAGCGGCTGGTCCGGTGCCCGCGCCGCCATCGAGGAGTACGTCCACGAGCAGGAGCACAAGCGGCGCCGGGCGCTCGGTCTCGACGCGCTGATCGAGGCGGCGAAACGCGATGCCGGGCCGGCCACGGCAGGCGAAGGAGCGCGCTCATGACCACCGCGAAGGACAAGTACCAGAAAGTCGCGTATTACCCGGGCTGCGCGCTCGAAGGCACCGCGCATTCCTACAACCGGTCGACCCAGCAGGTCGGCAAGGCGCTCGGTCTCGACCTCGTCGAAGTGAAGAACTGGAACTGCTGCGGCGCGATGGAGGTCAAGAACATCGACCCGAAGCTGCAGACGTACCTGTCGTCGCGGGTCATGGCCATCGCCGCCACCGAGATGAAGATGGACGTGGTGATGGCGCCGTGCAACGGCTGCTACCACAACCTGAAGAAGGCGGAATACGACCTCGCGCACGACCCGACCAGCGTGGAAGTGGTCGATCGCCTGTCGCAGAAGGCGGGGCACGCGACCTACCAGGCCGGCCAGGTCGAGACCATCCACGCGCTCGACTGGATCATGCATGGCATCGGCGAAGACGGGCTGAAGCAGCGGCTCAAGGGCTCGCTGCAGGGGCTGAAGGTCGCCAATTACTACGGCTGCATGTACACGCGGCCGCGACACATCTTCCCGGAGAAGGACAAGGGACCGGGCACCGAGTCCACCTCCAAGCCGCATTTCATGGACGACCTGCTCGGCGCAGCCGGTGCCGTCAACGTCGAGTTCCCGCTGAAGACAGCCTGTTGCGGCGGAGCGCACACGCTCTCCGACAGCGACACGTCCACCAAGCTCGTGCTGAACATCCTGCGCACCGCGGAAGCCGCCGGTGCCGAGGTGATCGCAACCGAGTGCCCGACGTGCCACTCCGGCCTGGAAATGCACCAGGTGCGGGCCGAGAAGAAGTTCAACCAGCCGACGAAGGTCAAGATCCTCTACTTCACGCAGTTGCTGGGCCTCGCGCTCGGGTTGTCCCCGCGACAGGTCGGCGTGCACGAGAACATCTCGGATTCGCTCGGGTTCCTGCGCGAGAAAGGCATCGCGTGAAGCCGCTCGCGCAGATCGAGCAACGCCTCGACGTGCTCGAGGCCGGTGGTTCCGGTCCCGGCGCCGCGGTGGAACTGGTCGAACTCGGCGAGGCGGTGCTGGAACATTGGGTCCGTGCCAAGGGCCTCGTGCCCACGCAGGAAACCCGCGAGGGTTTTCGCCTGCTCGCCCTGCACCGCCAGGGTTGCACGGATGACCCGAGCTTCAATGCCTGCCGCGAAACCTGCCGCGAACTCGCCTACCACCACAACCTGGTCACGTCGGATCCGCAGCATCCCGCGACACCACAGCGGCTGACGATGATGACGCTGGTCGCCAGGCACCTGTTCCTGTTCGTGACCGGCAAGATGCAGGTTGCGGCGCTCGGTGACTTCTGCTGCGCGTCACGACCGATCCGGCAGCAGGCGGAACCGCAAGAGATCGGCTGAGGGCAACACCGGGATGCGCACCCTCGTGCTCGGGGTCGGCAACCCGCTGATGTCCGACGACGGCGTGGGCCTGCGTGTGCTCGAGGCGCTGTCTGGGCAACAGCCAGCGCTCGAAGACGTCGATTACGTCGATGCAGGCACCCTGAGCCTGCTGCTGCTGCCGCGTTTCGAACACTGCGATGCCTTGCTGGTGCTTGACGCGGCGCAGCTCGGCGGCACCCCAGGCGACCTGCGCGTGCTGCATGGCGCGGACATGGATGCCTTCTTTCGCAACGCCCGCGGGTCGGTGCACGAGGTCGGCATTCGCGACCTGCTCGATGCGGCCCGGCTCATGGGCACGCTGCCCTCGCGCAGGGCATTCGTCGGCGTGCAGCCGCAGCGGGTGGCGATCGGCTCGTCGCTCAGTCCGTCGCTGTACGGGTCGATTGCGCCGGCGGCCGCGCACGCCCGGGCGATCCTCGAGGGGTGGCAGGCGGGCGCCCCCGGCGACTAGCCTGGCCGCGGCGGCGGTGCCGCTTCGGCAGCTACGTACAGTCGCACGGGGACACATCAGGGCAAGCTAATACGCCCCTGACGGACCACGCCTATCCCCCTCGCACGACGTCGAGCCGGGGAGCGCCGACAGGGGCGTTGAGGGAAAGCGTCATGTCGTCACCGTTGCTCGGCGAATTCCTGCGCTCGCGCGGAGTCACGCGCCGCGATTTCCTGCAGTTCTGCACCACAACCACCGCGCTCATGGGACTGTCGTCGACGCTGGTGCCGCGCGTCGCGGCCGCACTCGCGCAGGCACGGCGCCCTTCGGTGATCTGGCTGCCGTTCCAGGAGTGCACTGGCTGCACGGAGTCCATCACGCGGGCGCACGGCTCGACGCTCGAGAGCCTGATCTTCCAGGGCATCTCGCTCGACTACCAGCACACGCTGCAGGCGGCCGCGGGTGACGCCGCGGAGCGTGCGCGCGAGACGGCGATGAAGGAGAACTGGGGCCGCTACCTGCTGATCGTCGACGGGTCGATCCCGACCGGCAACAAGGGCTTCAGCACCGTTGCCGGCCTCGACAATCTCTCGCTGCTGCAGGAAGTCGCGCGCGGCGCCGCCGCAATCGTCGCCCTCGGCAGCTGCGCGGCGTTCGGGGGCATCCCCGGCGCCAACCCGAATCCCACCGGAGCGGTCGCCGTGTCGGACGTCGTCAAGGACAAGCCGATCATCAACGTTTCGGGCTGCCCACCCATCCCGGTGGTCATCACCGGCGTCCTCACGCAGTACCTGACGTTCGGCAAGCTGCCCGAGCTCGACGCCCTCGGCCGGCCCAGGTCTTTCTACGGCCAGACGATCCACGATCGGTGCTACCGGCGCCCGTTCTACGAACGCGGCCAGTTCGCCGACAGCTTCGACGACGAAGGCGCGCGGCAGGGCTGGTGCCTCTACAAGCTGGGCTGCAGGGGACCGACGACGCACAACGCCTGCGCCACCGTGAAGTGGAACGACGGCACGAGTTTCCCGATCGAGGCGGGCCACGGCTGCATCGGCTGTTCCGAGCCCGGCTTCTGGGACAAGGGCGGGTTCTACCAGCCGCTGTCCACCGGCCATTGGGGCTCGGCACGGACGGTCGGCATCGGCGGTCGGCGTGGGCGCGGCGCTCGGCGTGGCGTCGGCAGCGCTCGCCCGCAAGCGGCAGAAGGACGCGGAGGGTGCCTGAGATGAACCTGCTGGATTTCGCGCGCGGCCCCGCGCTGCAGTGGTCGGTCGCCATCTTCATTGTGGGAGTGCTCTGGCGCCTGCTCGGCGTGCTGCTGCTGCGGACGCGCAAGGACCACTCCGAGCCGCGCAACGACGCGGCCTGGAAGGGACTCAGGTTGATCGCGCTGCGCTCCTGGCCGCGCAAGGAGTTCCTGGGCGGCACCGCGTTCGGCGAAGTGATGGGCTACGCCTTCCACATCGGCTTCCTGCTGACGCTGTTCTTCTTCGTCCCGCACGTGCTGTTCTTCGCCGACATCTCGCGCGGGCTGTTCGGCACGGACCTGCACGGCCTGACGGGGCTGAGCTGGCCGACGCTGCCGAACGGCGTGGTGATGCTGCTGAGCGCCATCTCGATCGCCGCACTCGTGGCGGTGCTGGTCCACCGCGTAGTGAATCCCGTCAAGCGCCTGATCTCCAACTTCGACGACTACTTCAGCTGGCTGGTCACCATCGCGCCGCTGGTGACCGGCATGGCGGCCTTCGCACACCTGGGCGGATGGCCGTATGAGCGGCTGCTGGCCTTCCACTTTCTCTCGGCGGAACTGCTGCTGGTGTGGTTCCCGTTCGGCAAGCTGATGCACGCGTTCACGATTTTCGCCGCACGCGGCTCGACGGGCATGCTCTTCGAACGCAAGGGAGCCTCGCTGTGACCGAGACGACACCCACGACGCGCGAGCTCGATCCGCTGGAGTTCGACAAGCCCCGGGTTTCGATCCGCAAACCCGAGCATCGCTTCGACACTCAGGGCGAGCTGCCGGATGCTGCGCGCGTCGAGCGCGCCATGAACAGCTTCGTCCGCGATTTTGGCCGGACGGCAGCCGTGTACATGGAGTCCTGCATCCATTGCGGCATGTGCGCCGAGGCCTGCCACTTCTACGAAGTGACCCAGGACCCGAAGTACACCCCGATCTGGAAGCTCGAGCCGTTCAAGCAGGCCTACAAGCGCGAGTACGGCCCGTTCGCGTTCGTGTACCGCGCGCTGAACCTGAAGCCGAAGGTGACCGTGGACGAGCTGCAGCAGTGGCAGCACCTCCTCTACGATTCCTGCACCGTCTGCGGCCGCTGCTCGCTGATGTGCCCGATGGGCATCGACATCGCCAGCCTGGTCTCGCAGGCGCGGCACGGCATGTTCAAGGCCGGGCTCGTGCCGCACGAACTCGCCGCGGTGACGGAGCGCGCGCAGCGCGAGGGCAGCCCGCTTGGCGCCACGCCCAAGGTGTTTGCGGACCGCTGCGAGTGGCTGTCGGACGAACACGACGTCGAGATCACGATCGACAAACCCCGGGCGGAAGTGCTGTGCGCCATGTCCTCGATCGAGATCATGAAATACCCGGAATCGGTGGTCGCGACGGCCCGGATCATGCGGCACGTTGGCGCCGACTGGACCTTCCGGCTCGACGGTTACGAGGCCACGAATTTCGGGCTGCTGACGGGCGATGCGGCGACGCAGAAGGACACTGACGCTCAAGATCATCCATGCAGCCGTGGCCTGCGGCGCCAAGGTGGTCGTCCTGCCGGAGTGCGGCCACGCCTACACCGCGCTGCGCTGGATGGGCGCGAACATGTACGGCAAGCCGCTGCCATTCAAGGTCATGCACATCGCAGAGTTCCTGGCCGAACAGGTGCGCGCCGGCAAGCTCCGCTTGCGCAAGGTGGGCAAGACCGCGACGTTCCACGACCCATGCCAGCTGGTGCGCCGGGGTGGCGCGATCGAAGCGCCGCGCGAGGTACTGCAGGCGCTGGGCGTCGAACTGCGGGAAATGTATCCAACGAAGGGCTCGAACTGGTGTTGCGGCGGCGGCGGCGGCGTGGTGGCCATTCACCGCGCCGATGAACTGCGGCACAAGGTGTTCAAGATCAAGATGGAACAGATCGAGGAGACCGGCGCCGAACTGCCGGTGACTTCCTGCGCCAACTGCCGGCAGACCTTCGACGACGGGCAGGCGCACTTCAAGTGGGACAAGACCATGCACAGCCTGCTCGAACTCGTCGCCGACAACCTGGTCGAGGATGAGCAATGAGCGCCGAAGCACGCCGCGTCGTGGTGGACCCGGTCACCCGGATCGAGGGGCACCTGCGGATTGAAGTCGCCACCGACGCAGACCGCCGCATCACGCAGGCCTACAGCTCCGGCACCATGGTGCGGGGCCTCGAGATCATCCTGCGCGGGCGCGATCCGCGCGATGCTTGGGCCTTCGCCCAGCGCATCTGCGGCGTCTGCACGCTGGTGCACGGCATCGCCTCGGTGCGCGCCGTCGAAGACGCGTTGCGCTGGGAGATTCCGCAGAACGCGAACCTCGTGCGCAACCTGATGATCGGCGCGCAATACGTGCACGACCACGTCATGCACTTCTACCACCTGCACGCGCTCGACTGGGTGGACGTGGTGTCCGCGCTGCAGGCCGACCCGAAAGCCACCTCGACCCTCGCCCAGTCGATCAGCAGTTACGCTCGTTCCTCGCCCGGTTACTTCGCCGACGTGCAGAAGCGCGTGAGAGGGCTGGTCGAAAGCGGGCAGCTCGGGATTTTCGCCAACGGTTACTGGGGGCACCCGGCCTACAGACTGCCGCCGGAAGCGAACCTGATGGCCGTCGCGCACTACCTCGACGCGCTGGCGTGGCAGCGTGACGTCGCCAGGCTGCACGCCATCTTCGGCGGCAAGAATCCGCACCCGCATTTCGTGGTCGGCGGCGCACCGAACCCGATCGACCTCGAATCCGATTCCGCGATCAACGCCAAGCGCCTGTCGCAGGTGCAGGAGATCATCGTCCGCATGCGTGAATTCGTGGACGAGGTCTACGTCCCGGACACGCTGGCCATCGCCGGTTTTTACAAGGACTGGGCGACGCAGGGCGAGGGTCTCGGCAACTTCTTGTGCTACGGCGACTTTCCGGCGAAATCGATCTTCGAAACCGCCGGTTTCCTGGTGCCGCGTGGCGCGATCCTGAATCGCGACCTGTCGCACATCGAGGAGGTCGATCTGCACGATCCGGCGCAGATCGAGGAGTTCGTGAGCCACGCGTACTACGACTACGACGGCGGCAAGGACCGCGGCCTGCACCCGTTCGACGGTGAGACGACGCTCAACTACACCGGCCCAACCCCGCCCTATTCGCAGCTCGACGTCGCCAGGAGTTACTCCTGGATGAAGTCGCCGCGCTGGCGCGGCAAGGCCATGGAGGTCGGGCCACTGGCGCGCATGCTGATGCTGGTCGCCACCGGGCACGACCAGGCCAAGGATCTCGTGGACCAGACGCTGGCCACGTTGCAGCTGCCGCTCGCGGGCCTGTATTCAACCCTCGGTCGCACTGCTGCACGGACGCTCGAGACCAAGATTTTTGCGGATGCGATGCAGGGCTGGTACGACCAGCTGCTGGCGAACGTCAAGGCTGGCGACACGAAGACGTTCGACGATCGGTACTGGGACCCGGCGACCTGGCCCGCACAGGCCCGGGGTGCCGGCTTCATGGAAGCACCCCGCGGTGCACTGGGACACTGGATCGTCATCGAGAACGGGCGGATCGCCAACTACCAGGCGGTGGTGCCGAGCACCTGGAATGCCGGCCCGCGCGATGCAACCGGCCAGGCTGGCGCCTATGAAGCCGCGCTGGCCGGGCACGTGCTGCACGATCCCGACCAGCCGCTCGAGATCCTCCGCACGATCCACAGCTTCGACCCGTGCATCGCCTGCGCCGTGCACGTGCTGGATCCGGACGGCGGCGACGCCATGTCGGTGCGCGTCACCTGATGAAGGCAACGCTCCGGTCAAGGCGGTTGGTCGGGCAGCGTGCGGGCACGAACTCGTCTAATATTAGGAACCGGTCATAGTGAATCCGCAGCCCCTCGCAATCGCGTGGCGCGCTCCGGACAGGCTTGAGGAGGCTCGATCATGGCGACGGTGAAAGGTTGCAATCTCCCCGACGATCTTCTGTACGACGTCGAGAATCACATCTGGTTCAAGGAACTGGGTGATGGCACCGTGCGCGTCGGCATGACGGCCGTGGCCACCGCGATGGCAGGCAAGCTGGTCGCCTACACGCCCAAGGGCGTCGGCAAGGACGTCAAGGCCGGCAAGTCGTGCGCCACCGTCGAGAGCGGCAAGTGGGTAGGTCCGGCCAAGGTCGCCGCAGCCGGCACGGTGGTTGCAATCAACGACACCCTCGCCGCGACGCCCAGCATCGCGAATGCAGATCCTTACGGCGAGGGCTGGCTGATCGTCCTCAAGCCGGAGGACTGGGACAGCGTCAAGGGCGGACTCGTGGCGGGAACACAGGTCGCCGGACCTTATGAGGCGAAGATGACCGCCGACGGCTTTGCTGGATGCGGATGAAGTCGCGCACCGTTGCCCGGGCGACCGCGGCCCCGGCGATCGTCATGGATCGCGCGACAGTGCGGCGGATGGAGAAGAACGCGACGCGCGCCTGTGGCGTGCTGGGAGCGATGTCGAATCCTTCGCGCCTGCTGATCCTCTGCCACCTGGCGGAGGGCGAGAAAGCAGTCGGCGAACTCGAACCGCTCATCGGGCTCAGTCAATCCGCCTTGTCGCAGCATCTCGCAGTGCTGCGCGGCAAGCACCTGGTGCGGACGCGGCGCGAGGGGCAGTCGATCCTCTACAGCCTGGCGAGCAAAGAGGCGACCGCGCTCATGCACACACTGCACGAGCAGTTCTGCAAGTGCTGAAGCAAATAGGGGACGCTCACCTATTTCTCCGAAATAGGTGAGCGTCCCCTGTTTCCCTATTTCGTCAGCAACCCTCTTTCTTTTTCTTGCGCGGCGCGACCGGAGATACGGCCCCTGAGGGCACCGGCGCTGCCAGCTTGGGCAATTCCGTGGGTACCGGGGCCACCGCCCCACCTTCCGCGCGCGGTTCGCCGCCGAAGAATCGCGACAGCGCGACCGCCCGCTCGAATCGCGCGCGCTCCGCGCCCGACGCCTGGGCCGGCAACGCCGGGTAGAGCACGTCGTCCTTCCAGCCCTCGAGGCCGCCCAGCACCGTGTACACCGCACGGTATCCTTGTGCCTGCATCAGCATCCACGCCTGTGCCGCGTGGATGCCGCCGTCCGAATACAGCACGATCTTCTCGGTACGCAGGAACGGAAACTCCGGCAACGCCGCGACGGTGACGTTCTCCGCCGTGGGGATGTGATACGCGGCGTAATCCGACTCGGCGCGCAGGTCGATCAGGCGATAGTCCGAGCGTCCCTGCACGATCCAGCCGGCGAGTTCAGACGGAGTGACGTGATCGACCTCCTTCTCGACGATCAGTGCCAGCTCGCGCGTGTCGAGCGTGACGACGGGGCCTCGGTGAGGAACGCTGAACAAAGCCAGCGTGCCCAGCGCCACGGCCACGATCGCCAGCTTCTGGTTCAGCGTCAGCGCAGGCAACTTCATGACCTGTCCCCGATGCGGCGCTCAATGAAGGTCGCGGCCGAGAAGCCTGCGACAGCGATCATGACGACCGCAAACACGACCAGGCCCCAGGGCAGGTCGAACACTTCGGGCAGCGTCACCTGCCCCATGTCGTTCGAGTTCACGAAGCCCTTGAGCCAGGGAAACACCTCGGCGTAGACGAGCGTCCCGGCACCGATGCCGAACGCATACACGAAGCCGTCGATCCGGCCGGTCGCGAGCGAAGCCACTGACGTCCCCGGGCAATAGCCGCCCACGACGAAACCCACGCCGAGCACGAGTCCACCCACGATCTGCGGCACGAGGTGCGTCGGCACCAGGTAGACGAGGCTCAGGTCGAGCCAGCCGAGCCAGCCCAGGTACGTGACCCCGAGCATGGCCGTGACGATCGCAGTGAACATCACTTTGAACACGGACATGTCGTACAGGTAGAACTGCGCCGCCAGCTTGCGCGCGCTGCCGAAGCCGGCACGCTCGAGGAAGAAGCCGAAGCCGGTGCCGAGGACGAAGGCGAGGACGAGGGACATCTCGTCGCCGAAGAAGCCGTACTTGTAGAAGGGAGCCATGATCACCGCCACTGCCAGCGCATGAACCAGGCGACCGCGTAGCCGCCGACGAACACCATCAGCATGAAGGCCCAGCTGCCCACGTTGAGCAGCGCGCCGCCGGTGAGGGCCTGCCCGCTCGTGCAGCCCCGTGCGAGATGCGCGCCGAACGCCATCAGGATGCCGCCGGCGAATGCGCACAACAGCCTTACTGCGGTCGACACGCGCGGACCCTTCTCCACCGCGATGCGTGCCCGCCCGGCCAGCAATGCCGAGAACAGCGCGCCGGCCATGACGCCCAGCACCTCGAAGACGAGCCAGGCCTTGAGCGGATGCGTGGTGCCGTCGCCGAGGTAACCCTGCAGGTACTCGTTGGACTGCGCGTGCGCCGGGGCCACCAGGTTGACCAGCCACGCGACGGTGGAACTGAATGCGCCGGAAGCGCCGAGGCCGCGACCGACCAGCACGAACGCAGCGAGCAGCACGAGCCCGAGGCCGATACCGGCGAGATAGGGATTCCAGTAGGGGCTGGCCGGTCGGCCGGACCCCGGCATCACGGCGGGACGATGGTCGCTCGACACGTCATTGACCTCCAGGTTGATGGGCGCGGCCGTGGGTCACGGCGAGATCCACTCGCTGTACTGACCGGCGTATACGATTACGAAGCGCAACGCGAGCCCGCCCAGCAGCACGAGCAGCGGGGCGATGACCGTGTGCGGGATGCGCCCCGCCACCATCAATGACTGGATCGCGAGCGGGAGCAGGATCCCGAGCCCCACGACGAGGACCCAGAACACGGCGGTGTAGGGACCGCCGAGCAACAGTTGCGCGGCTTGCGCGTGCACTGCGCCCACCGTCAGGTGTCCGATGAGAAACAACGCAATCAGTCCGAGTTCCGTCATGAGGAACAGGTTGTCGAAGCGGAGCAACTGCTCCTGTTCGTCATGGCGCGGAGCGATGACGTGTGCGAACGCTGCCCCTGCCGACAAGCCCGAGACGAGAAAGAGCGGACCGAGCACCGCACTGGCCCACAGCGGCCTGGCACCCAGGCTGCTGAGCAGGATCCCGGTGTAGATGCCGAGGGCGATGCCGACGACGATGTTGGCGAGACTCAGCCAACGCGTCGCGGTGTGCGACCTCAGCTGCCGGGCAAAGGCCGCGAGCGCCGGCCAGCGGTCGAGCCAGCCGTCCGCCAGCGTCGCCAGCGCGCCAAGCGCCAGCACGGGATAGACCAGCAGCAGGATCCAGCCACCCCAGGACATCGGCGAAAGCGGTTGCAGCGTCAGGTACATGCGCCAGACGTACAGCTTGTGCTCGAGGTCGAGGAACAGCGCGCCCATGCCGAGGCTGATGAGCACCAGGCCGATCCAGGGGAGCCGGTCGCTGACGCCCGACTGGCCCGGCGCGCGCGCCTGCCGCTGCAGGTAGCCGGTAAGCACCATCGAGCCGGCCACCCAGCCGCCGAGGAACAGGTAGACGGGAATCTGCCACTCCCACACGTGCAGCGTGGGATCGACCAGCGGATTGTGACGGGTGGTGAGCAGTTCGATCATCGCCGCGTCACTCCAGGTAGAAGATGCGCGGTCGGGTACCCGCATCCGGCTTGAGCACGAAATGACGCCGCGTGGCGATCAGGCGGCTCACCTCGGACTCGGGGTCGTCGAGATCGCCGAAATGCATGCAGCGGGTCGGGCAGACGTCGACGCAGGCTGGCGCCAGGCCGCGTTCGACCCGGTGCATGCAGAACGTGCACTTGTCGGCATAGCCGTCCGGGTGGATGAAGCGGGCGCCGTACGGGCACGCGGCGAGACAGGCCTTGCAGCCTATGCACTTGCCGTGATCGACCAGCACGACCTTGCCGAATTCCTGCACGTGGCTCGCGCCCGTCGGGCAGCAGGTGACGCAGGGTGGAGAGTCGCAGTGGTTGCAGCGCTCCGAGGTGATCGTGAGCCGCAGGTCCGGCATCTCGCCCTGCAGGCGCTGGCTGATCCAGTCGCGGCAGTGCCCGTCGGGAACGTCGTTCTCCGTCTTGCACGCGACGACGCAGTCCATGCAGCCGACGCATCTTTTCGTGTCGATGACCATGCCGAAACGCGCCACGTCTCACGCTCCCTGTTCGATGGTCACGAAATTCACGTTGATGCCGGTGCCGCCCATCAGCGGATCCACGGCGTAACGCGTCATGAGTTGCGCGTCGCTCGCGCCCTTGCCGAAGGTGCTGCGCAGGCCCTTGGACGTGTGCCCGAAGCCGTGCACCATGTAGACGCAGTCCGGGCGGATCGCCGCGGTGACGCGAGCCTTGATGCGGTCGCTGATGACACCGTCCTGGTTGCGCAGGCGCACGTAGTCGCCGCTGCGCAGCCCGATGCGCGCGCCGACGTCGCCGTTGACCCAGACCTCGTTCTCTTCCATCGCATCGCGCAGCACCGGGTTCGACTGGGTGCGACTGAATGTGTGCACGGGCGCACGGCCGGACAGCAGCCGGAACGAGCCCGGCGGCCCGTCCGCGGGGCGCGTGTAGCGCGGCACCGGATCGAAGCCTGCATCCTTCAGCTGTGTCGAATAGAACTCGATCTTGCCCGAGGGCGTCGGAAACTCGGCCGGCACACCGTCCTCGAAGTACAACGGCTGCTGCGGACCGCGCACCAGGCCCTTCTGCTTCAACTCGGCGAGGCTGAGACCGGCGCCCTGCAGCCGGTAATCGAGGTATTCCTCGATGTCATGCCAGGGATAATAGGTGCCGAGACCCAACTTGAGCGCGAGCTCGCGGGCGATCCACCAGTTGGGCTTCTGATCAGCCGGGGGAGTTACAACCGGCTGCCGCAACGCGATGAACGGTTCACGGAAGGTCTCGACATTGAGGTCGTCATAGCGCTCGAGGTAGTTGGCCTCGGGCAGCACGACATCCGCCCACCCCGCGATCTCCGACGGGATGACGTCCACGACGACGAGCAGGTCGAGCGCACGGATGGCGCGGATCGTTTCTGCCTGGTTCGGCATCGCATGGATCAGGTTGGTCGCGTACACGAACCAGCCCTTGATCGGATACGGCTCGCCGGTGATCGTCGCCTCGCGGATGCCCGTGGTGATGGCTTCCGTCGCGAAAGGAAACCGCTGGTTCGGGTTGTCCACCTTGCCGCGTGCCGACTGCGGGTAGGGCGGATACGGATAAGCCGGCACGTCCATGCTCGACGGATAGTAGAAACCGCCCTTGCGACCCCAGCTGCCAAGCAGCGCATTCAGCAGTGCGATGGCGCGGCTGCGCTGCGCATCGTTGCCATACCAGGTGGCATGCCGTCCCGGGTGCACCAGCGTCGCAGGACGGTGGCACGCCATTTCGCGCGCCGTTGCGCGGATGACTTCGGGCGCGATCCCCGTCTCTGGATAAGCCCACTCCGGCGTGTACTGCGCCAGTTCGGCCTTGAAGTAGTCGAAGCCGTAGCCGTGCTTCGTGACGTAGTCCGTATCGTACAGGCCCTCGGTCACGAGGACGTTCATCCAGGCGAGCAGCAGCGCGAGGTCCGTACCCGGCTTCACGGGCAGGTAGTGCTTCGCCTTGCTCGCCGCAATCGAGAAGCGCGGGTCCGCCACGATGATCGTCGCGCCGTTGCCGTTCGCCTCCGCGAACTCCTGTACCTGCGTGTTGTGCATGTTCTCGCCGAGGTGCGAGCCGATCAGCACCAGGCAGCGGGCATTGCGGATGTCGGTGCGTTCGGGTGAGCCGATTTCCTCGCCGAACGTCAGGTTGAAGCCCACGTCGCGAGGACCGCGGCACTGTGCAAACGAAGGAGCCGCGCTGTTGGTGATGCCGTACGCCCTGAGCGTGTGCTTGAGGAACGTCCCGCCGATGCCGTGGCTGAACAGGGCGACCGCTTCCGGGCCGTATTTCGTCTTGATGGTCTGCATGCGCTCGGCGATGTACCCGAGCGCCTCGTCCCAGGTCACTTCGACCCACTTTTCCTCGCCGCGTGCCTTGTGCCGCAGCAGCGGTGCCCGCAGCCGATCCGGGTCGAAATGGGCGCCGATGCCGCCCGTGCCGCGGGGGCAGAGCCGGCCCTGGCACAGCGGATCGTCCGGGTTGCCGACGATCTTCCACAATCGTCCATCGCGAACGTGCGCGACGGCATTGCACTTCCAGAAGCAGATGTCGCAATACGTGGGAACGGTGTGGACGCCGGCTGTGCCTGCAGGCATCGCGCCACTCAGCGGCCGGGTCGAGGCAGCGGCCAGCGCGGCGGCCCCGGCGCCGAAACCGGCGATCTTGAGAAATCGCCGGCGCGAAATGCGATTCATGACCTCTTTCCTGCGCTGCACTAATTAGCGTTTACTAATATAGACTAACGCTACGTGGTGTCGACCGCCTCGGTGAAAACACTTACGCGCGGCGAGCGGAGGTCATCCAGGCGCTGGCGTCGTCGTACAATCGGTCGCCTGCCGACGTGCGTGCAGGCGAGGGAAGGACAATGTCCGCTGATCACCTGCTGCTGGGCCTGGTCATTGCCTATTTCGCCTGGCGCATCCTCTCGTCATTCCTTGCGCGACGGCGAATCCCCGCGCTGCTGCAGGAAGGGGCCCAGATGGTGGACGTGCGCACGCCGGGCGAATTCGCCGCCGGACATGCTCCGGGAAGCCTGAACATTCCCTTGCAGGATCTAGCCGCGGGCGCCAAGGTTCTTGATCCGAACCGATGGGTCATCGTTTGCTGCGCTTCCGGCACCCGCAGCGCATTCGCGCGCCGTAAGTTGCGCGGCCAGGGCTTCAGCCGTGTCCTGAATGCCGGATCCTGGCGCAACCTGCCCTGA
>CAVOWK010000005.1:0-16449 GCA_963700045.1 uncultured Gammaproteobacteria bacterium | reverse complement strand
TCGCTTCCCAGGCCGGCGGAACGCCAGGTCCCACACGCCGTGACCTAGCCTCTGGCCGCGCCGTTCGAAGCGCGTGAGGGGACGGCTGTCCGGCCGTTCCACGAAATCACCCGTCGCCGACTCGTTCTGCAACACCGTCGCTGCTGCCCGCCGTGGCGAGCATGTGCTCGGCATACGGTTGCCAGTCGGTCGCCATGCGCAGGACGCCGCCGGGCTTGAGCTTGCGCGCCACCAGTTCGACGAACGGAGGCTGCACGATGCGGCGCTTGTGGTGCCGCTTTTTTGGCCACGGATCCGGAAAATAGAGCAGCACCTCGTCCAGCGATGCGTCCGGCACCCGTCGCTGCAGCACCTGCACGGCATCGTCGCAGATGACGCGCACGTTGCGCAGTTTCCCTGCCTCGCAGCACAGCAGCAGGTGTCCGACACCGGGCGGATGAACTTCGAGGCCGAGGTAATTGCGTTCGGCATGGCTGGATGCCAGCGCGACCAGCGACTCCCCGTTACCGAAGCCGATTTCGAGCACCACGGGTGCGTCCCGACCGAAAGCCGCCGTGAAATCGAGCGGTTCGTCGCCGTTTTCGATGCCGAGCGCGGGCCACAGTTCGCGCCAGGCGCGTTCCTGTGCGCCGGTCATGCGGCCTGCGCGCACGACAAAGCTGCGGATCGCGCGGTGGGGCGAGGTGCCGGGCGCCGTCGCTGCGGCGCCGGCTCCGTTCTCGGCGTCTGGCTTCGGTGACGGCAAGGGTCTAGAGTTTCGCTGGACTGGGGGGAATTGCAATCATAAAGCCCGGCCAACGGGCGTGGAGAAAAACGATGACCCAATCGGACGGACTGCTGCTGACCCGACTCGGTGGCGACGCCAGGATACTGTGCAAGCGCACGTGGTGGGTGTTCCTGGTCGGCGGCATCGCCAGCGTGATCTTCGGCGTACTGGCCTTTTCGCAGCCGATGACGGCCTGGCTGGTCGTCGCGGTATTCTTTGCCGCCGCGATCCTGGTCGATGGCGCCTCCAACATCGTCGGTTCCATCGGCAACCGCGACAAGGACGGCTGGTGGATCATGCTGCTGCTCGGCGTGCTCGGGGTCGTCGCAGGCGGTTATGCGCTGCTCAATCCGCTCGTCAGCATGAAGGCATTCATCCTGCTGGTTGCCTTCGAAGCAATCATGGCCGGCGTGTTCCTCGTGATGCTCGGCTACAAGGTGCGCGCAGCGACGGCGCGCGAGTGGATCCTCTACCTCACGGGCGGGCTGTCGATCCTGTTCGGAATCCTGGTGATCGTGAACCCGAAGGTGGGCGGGCTTTCCGTCATCTGGATGATCGCGTCGTGGGCAATCATCACGGGTGTGCTCAAGATCATGTTTGCCTTCAAGGTAAAGAGCCTGCCGGAGCGGATGGAGAACCGCTTCGTCTGACGCATTGCCTCTCCTGCTGCAGAGCGGGAGAGGCACCGATGCACCTCTCACGCCGCCAGCGGGAGAGGGGATCGTTCAGGCAACCTTCCCTGCGATACGCCCACCCAGCAGGCAGCCGCCGAGGAACGTGCCCTCGAGGCCGCGTTTGCCATTCATTCCGCCACCGCCGAAGCCGGCGCTCTCGCCGGCGGCAAACAGGCCCGGAATCGGTTCGCCGGAATGGTCGAGCACGCGACACTCGAGGTCAGTCTGCAAGCCGCCCATGCTCTTGCGGCTGATGATGAACTCACGGATCGCAATCAGCGGACCCGCCGACGGCTCGAGGATCTGCTGGAACTTGCAGGTGCGCAGCCGATCGCCGATCCAGCGGCGCGCGAACTCGATGCGACGCAGCTGGTCATCGGTGTGGAACCGCGGGCCGAGACCGATGATGTCGTCGTAACGGGTCGCGGCCGTGCGGACTGCATCGACGTCGACCGACCCGTCGCCCGCCAGCACGTTCATCTTTTCGACGAGTGTTTCCACCGTCGGCGCGACCACGACGTCCGGACAGAATTGCGTCAGCTGGTCGTAGAGCCAGTGGTTGCCGAACACCATGTCGCGTGCGACCGCGAGCCGGTTCTTGCGCCGGAACGCTGGATTGAATTCGCCGCCCGAGATCGCGAGCTCCTTGAGCATGATGCGACGGTTCAGCAGCTGCCACGAATAGGCGCGTTCCTGCCGGCAGATCTGCCCGACGAGGTCGTGCGTGTCGAAGCCCGTGACCAGCGGCATCGGGCCGATGCGTTCGCCGCGCCAGTTGAGCCACAGCGCGGATTTCGGCGGCACGAGCGAAAGTCCGTGCGACGGTTTGCGCGGCTGCCAGTGATGCACGCCCGCAGCGTAGTTCCATTGCCAGTCCAGGTGCGTGATGCGCGCGCCGTGCGCGGCCGCTGCGTCGTGCAGCGTGCCGTCGGCATATTTGTGCGAACCGTTCAGCAGCGTTGCGGGTGGCCGTGACCAGTCCGCGTGCCAGTTCTGCCGCACGCGTTCGAGGTTGCCGTTGATGCCGCCGCTCGCGATCACGACATTCTCGCCGTGCGCCTCGAACTCATCCTCGCTGCCTTCGAGCCGGCCGCGGCAGCCGTTCACGCGGCCATTCGTGACGATGAGCGACTCGACGCGGTGATCGAATCTCAGGTCGAGCTGCGCGCGATTCGGGCGCGACAGCAGGTGAGCATTCAGCACCACCTGCAATTCGTACCCGGTGCCCCAGACGATGTGCCAGCGCGGCACCGAGTTGCCCGGCGCATGCAGGCCGCGCTCCACCCACAGTGGCATCGGCATGAACTGCACGCCGATGCCGCGCAGCCAGTCATAGATCTCTTCGTTGGCACGATGGACGTAGGCCTCGGCCCAGGCGCGCGGCCAGTGGTCGTCCGGTCCGAACTCGGCGAACGCGTGCCAGTCACGCAGGCCCTGCTGGGCGCCGTCGCGGATGCCATAACGCTTCTGCAGCGGTGTGCCGGCAAACCAGATGCCGCCGAAGCTTTCCTTCGCGAGACCGCCCATGTTCTCTGCGTTGTCGCGATCGAGCAGCAGGACGCGCCGGCCCCGGTTCAACAATTCGATGGCTGCCGTCACGCCCGCAATGCCGGCGCCGATCACGATCACGTCTGCCGAGTACCGGATCATTCGACCACTCCGGGAAGGATGGCGAAGTGCCAAGGGTAACGCACCGGTATCATTCCCGGCATGAGCAACCTCCGCAGGCCGCGCGAGACGTTGTCGCTGGCCGAGGCGCGGCGGATCGCGCTCGCGGCGCAGGGATTGGGCCGCCAGCGCCCCGACCGGGACATCGTCAGGGCCGACGTAGTCCGCACCGTGCGTGCGCTGGGCTTGCTGCAGATCGACTCGGTAAACGTACTCGTCAGGTCGCACTACCTGCCGCTGTTCTCCCGGCTCGGGGCATACGCAATGCCGCTGCTGGACGAAGCCGCCTATGGCGGCCGCCGACGACAGCTGTTCGAGTACTGGGGTCACGAGGCGTCACTGCTGCCGGTCGAGTGCCAGCCGTTGCTGCGCTGGCGCATGCAGCGCGCGAAGAACGGCGACGGCACCTGGGGCAACGTCGCGCGATTCGGGCGCGATCGTGCCGCCTTCTGTGGCGAGGTGCTGGCGGAAATTCGTGATCGCGGCCCGCTCGGCGTGTCCGAGATCGGCACCGGCGATCGCCGCAAGGGCAGCTGGTGGGGCTGGAGCGAAGGCAAGATCGCGCTCGAGTGGCTGTTCTGGACCGGACAGGTCACCACGCATTCGCGACGACGCTTCGAGCGCGTGTATGACCTGACCGAGCGGGTGTTGCCGCAAGCGGTCGTCGATGCACCGACCCCTGCCGTCGAGGACGCGCAGCGCGAATTGCTGCGCATCGCAAGCCTGGCGATGGGTGTCGCGACCGAGCGGGATCTGCGCGACTACTTCCGGCTGGGCCCGGCGGACGCCAAGGCACGCATCGCCGAACTCGTCGAGTCGCGGGACCTGTTGCCTGTGCAGGTGGAAGGCTGGAAAGGCCCTTCGTACATGGCAGCAGGCACGAGGGTGCCTGCGCGCATCGAGGCTCGCGCCTTGTTGTCGCCGTTCGACTCACTGGTCTGGTTTCGCGACCGGCTGCAACGCCTGTTCGATTTTCACTACCGCATCGAGATCTACACGCCGGCGCACAAGCGAATCCACGGCTACTACGTCCTGCCGTTCCTGCTGCACGACGATCTCGTCGCGCGCGTGGACCTGAAATCCGACCGCGAAGCCGGCAAGCTGCGTGTCATTGCCACTCATTACGAGCCGGGCGTGGATCGGCGCGCTGTCGACGTCGGCCTGCGTGACGAGCTCGACCTGCTCGCGCGCTGGCTCGGGTTGCGCGCCGTCGTGCGGGGCCGGGCCAGGAAGAAGTCATGACGCTCGATTCCGGTCGAAAGGCGCGCGCGCGCCGCTGCGACGGATCAGCGCGTTGCTGGCGTTGGTCGCGGTTGGCTGCGTGATCGCGGGTTGCGCTTCCAACCAAGCAGTGCGGACCGATGTCGCCGCAACGGCAACCGCACCCGTGTCGGACACCGCCCGGGCGCCCGCGGCCGAAATTGCCGATGCGAAAGCGGCGCAGTCACTCGTGCAGGCCATCGACGAGCGGTTGGTGCTCATGCGCGACGTGGCGGTCGCAAAATGGCTGTCGGCTGCGCCAATCCCGGATGCCGCGCGCGAAGCCGTCGTCTTGCAGCACGTGGCGGAACGAGCCCGCTCGCTGGGCCTGGATCCCATGACGACGCAAGCGTTCTTTGCCGCGCAGATCGGTCTCGCTCGCGACGTACAGCAGCGCTGGCACGATGAATGGAAGCAGGCGGGTCGCTGCGCGCCTTGCGCAGATCCCGCCGACCTGCAGGCCGTGCGCGAGCGCATCGACAGGACCGGCGAACAACAGTTCGCCGCGTTGTACCTGTTGACACCGTTGCGTGACGACACGGCCGCCGCCGTGATGGAGCAGATGCAAGCCACAGTTCGGCGTCACGAACTGCCGGCCGACGAAGTCACGGAATTGATGACTGCCTTACGACAGGTCGTTCGGGTCGCGGGCGGCCCGGTCCTGGACCGCGTGCGTGCGACACATGTGCTTCGCGTAGCCACCACCGGCGATTACGCTCCGTTCAGTCTCGATGCCAATGGCCATTTGTCCGGCGCGGACATCGAACTGGCGCGCGACCTGGCTGCGTATCTCGGTGTCGCGCCAGTGTTCGTCCGCACCAGCTGGCCCGGCCTGGTCAATGACCTGCGCGACGGACGCTTCGACGTCGCGCTGAGCGGCATCGGCTACACCGACGAGCGCGCTGCGCTGGGTCTCTATTCCGCGGCCTACCACGACGGCGGCAAGACGTTGCTTGCGCGCTGCGCCGACCGCGAGCGATTCGACACTGCGGCCGAACTGGATCGCCCCGAGGTGCGTGTGATCGTCAATCCGGGCGGGACCAACGAGCGCTACGTGCGCGAGCACGTGCACCAGGCGCAGATCCTCGTGCATCCGGACAACCGCGCCGTGTTTGCGGAAATCGCGGCGGGCCGGGCCGACGTGATGGTCACCGACGACATCGAGGCCGAATTGCAGGCTCGCCGTCGACCCGGCCAGTTGTGCCGGACGTATCCCGGCACATTGACTCGGGGCGAAAAGCGGATTCTGATGGCGCGCGACCCAGCATTGCTGGTACTCGTGGATGAGTGGCTCGCCAAGGCGATGGCCGCTGCCCGGCCCGCGCGTGAACTGGAACGAGCCATGCAGGCGTACGTAAGCGACAATCAGGCCCCTTGAACGGGTCGAAGGGCAGCAATGCCGATGAATGAAACGGGTGCAAGGATGCGGCTGCAACTGATGGGATCGATGGTGGTTCTGGCGTGCGGCCTTGCCGCGACGGCGCACGCTGCGGCACCGGACAACGTCCGGGCCGATGCGCGCGCCATCCTGGACAAGATCATCTCCATCCCGAGTTCCGCTGGTCTCGGCCAGGTTCCGGCAGTCGCCATGTACCTGGCGGATCGCTTCCGGGCGGCCGGCTTTCCCGAGGACGACATTCACATCCTGCCCTCGGGTGAAACTGCTTCGCTCGTCGTGCGCTATCGCGGCAACGGCAAGGGTGGCAAGCCGATCCTGCTGCTCGCGCACATGGACGTCGTCACGGCGAAGCCAGAGGACTGGGAGCGCGACCCGTTCAAGCTGATCGAGGAGAACGGTTACTTCTTTGGCCGCGGCACGATGGACATAAAGGGCGAGATCGCCTTGATCGCCGCAACGTTCCTGCGCCTCAAGGCCGAGAATTTCGTGCCGACGCGCGACCTCATCATTGCGTTCACGGGTGACGAAGAGACGCAGATGAACACCGCGCGCGAGCTCGCGACGAAGTACCGGGCGCTGACCGATGCGGAATTCGCGCTGAACGGCGACGGCGGGGGTGGCACGCTCGACGAGGCAACGGGCAAGCCGCGGTTCTATGCGGTGCAAGGCGCCGAGAAGTCCTACGCGAGCTTTGCGCTCACGGCCCGTAATCCGGGTGGACACAGTTCGCAGCCGCGGCCTGACAATGCCATCTACGACCTCGCCGATGCGCTCAAGGCGCTGCAGGGATACTCGTTCCCGGTGATGTGGAACGACTGGACCATCGGCAGCTTCAAGGCGTCGGCTCCCGTTACGCCCGGTGAGCTGGGGCAGGCCATGGCGAAGTTCGCGGCGAACCCGGGTGATGCCGGGGCCGCCGCCGTCCTGGCGAAGAACCCGGCCATGATCGGCCGCACGCGCACCACGTGTGTCGCGACCATGCTGACCGGCGGTCATGCGGATAACGCCTTGCCCCAGTCAGCGACGGCCACGGTCAATTGCCGGATCTTCCCCGGCACCAGCGTCGCTGAGGTGCACGACGCGCTGCAGCAGGTCGTCGGTGACAGGGTCGAAGTGAAGGTGCTCGGCGAGCCGCATTCGAGTCCGCCGTCCCCGATGCGCAGCGACGTCCTGGCGGCCGTGACCAAGGCGGTCCGGGCGGGCCATCCTGGCGTGCCGATCGTGCCTGACATGGCTCCTTACGCCACCGACGGTTCCATCTTCCGTGGTGCAGGCATTCCAACGTACGGCGTCAGCAGCCTCTTCATGCAAGAAAAGGACGAGTTCGCCCACGGCTTGAACGAACGCGTTCCGGTTGCAGCGTTTTACGCTGGATTGGAACACTGGTACGTGCTGCTCACTACGCTCGCTGGCGCGAAATAACGGTTTCAGGCATACTGCGTCCACAGTTTGCCGCCGCGCAGTCCGGTCTGCGCACGAGGTTCTTCAGCGCTTCCCTCCCTGGGAATGCCTATGCGGCCCCTCCTGCAGACTGATCGAAGTCTGCATTTCGCTGCTCGATTCATCAAAGTTACGGCGCCAGTCCGGTGCCTGCACGTGCTTGCACGCGCAGGCTTGGTGCACGGAAAAGTCATTCAATGTCATTCGAAAACTTCGGCCTCCAGGCCGAACTCGTGCGTGCGGTCCAGGAAATGGGTTACACGCAGCCAACCCCCATTCAGACGCGCGGCATCCCCGCGGTGCTCGAAGGTCGTGACCTGCTCGCCGCCGCCCAGACGGGCACCGGCAAGACGGCCGCCTTTGCGCTGCCACTGCTGCAGAAGCTGCACGAAGACCAGCCGAACCCGCGTGGCTCGCGTGCGCCTCGTGCGCTCGTGCTCGTTCCGACCCGTGAACTCGCGGCGCAGGTGCAGCAGTCCATCGCCGATCTCGGCGCCCACCTGCGCCAGCAGTCGGCGCTGATCTTCGGCGGCGTCAGCCCGCGCCCGCAGATCGACCAGCTGCGTCGCGGCGTCGACATCGTCGTCGCCACGCCCGGCCGCCTGCTCGACCACGCGAACGAGCGCAACATCGACCTGCGCAGCGTGCGTTACCTCGTCCTCGACGAGGCCGACCGCATGCTCGACATGGGTTTCATCCGCGACATCCGTCGCGTGCTCGCAATGCTGCCGCCGAACCGCCAGAACCTGCTGTTCTCGGCGACGTTCTCGGAAGACATCCGCGGACTCGCGAATGGCCTGCTGCGCAACCCGCTCACGATCGAAGTCGCGCCGCGCAATGCGCCGACCGAACTCGTCGATCACCGCGTGCACCTGGTCTCGCAGGGCGAGAAGCGCGCCGTGTTGAGCCACCTGCTCAAGTCCGGCCCCAATGCGCAGACGCTCGTCTTCACCCGCACCAAGCACGGCGCCAATCGCCTGGCCGAGCAGCTGACGCACGACGGCCTGCAGTGCGCCGCGATCCACGGCAACAAGTCGCAGAGCGCACGCACGCGCGCGCTCGAGGACTTCAAGGAATACAAGGTGCAGGTGCTGGTCGCGACCGACATCGCCGCGCGCGGCCTCGACATCACCGAGCTGCCGCAGGTCGTCAACTACGAACTGCCGCACGTGCCGGAAGACTACGTGCACCGCATCGGTCGCACGGGTCGCGCCGGTTCCACGGGCCAGGCGTTGTCGCTGGTGTCGGACGACGAGCGTGATCGCCTGCGGGCGATCGAGCGCGTGCTCGGCCGCAAGATCAACGTGCTGCCGCTCGACCGCACGCAGATTCCGCGACCGTCGGGCGAGGGCAAGACGCGCGAACCGCGGCACGTCGATCCCCGCGCGCAGCAGCAGCGCCACGCCAAGCCGCAGGGCCAGCGTCATCGCCAGGGCTCTGGACAAGGCCAGGGTCAAGGCACGGGCGGACAGGCGCATGGCCGGCCGGGCGGTGGTGCTCGTCGCCCCAAGCCCAGGAGCTACGGCTCGCAGGCATAAGTCGAGATGAGGCCCGGCACAGTCCGGGCCTCGCCTTTTCTGGTGTTTCAGTCCCGCTCCCGCTTGCGGACGCGGTGATGGCCTTCGCGCTATGCGGCCTGCCTGAACTCGTAAGCGTCCATCGACAGCGCCGCGCCTTCCATGCCTGAGTAGATCCGGCTCGACGTCGCTGCGGACCCAGCCGCACCTAACGCAACGTACAACGGCAGGAAATGCTCCTCCGTCGGATGCGCACGCGCGGCTGCGGGCGCCTGTTCGCGGTAGGCCAGCAGTGCCGTTTCGTCGTCGCTTGCCAGGTGACTTTCGAGCCATCGGGAGAACGCCGACACGTATGGCAGCGGCTGCAGCGCGTCGCGGCTCGTCATCCAGTCTCGCAGGTTGTGAGTGACATGCCCCGAGCCGATCACGAGCACGTCGCGCTCTGTGAGCGGCTGCAGTGCGCGTCCCATCTGCAGGTGATGCGGGGTGCCGAGGCCCGGCTGCACCGACAGCTGCACGACGGGCACGTCGACAGCCGGGTACATCCAACGCAGCGGCACCCACGCACCGTGGTCGATGCCGCGACAGCCGTTGATCGATGAAGCGATCCCTGCGTCGCGCAGCAGCGTCGCTGCTTCGTCGGCGAGTGCGGGCGAGCCCGGTGCGTCGTAGCGCAGCTTGTACAGCGGTTCGGGAAACCCGCCGAAGTCATGGATCGTCTTCAGTTGAGCGCCGCCTGTCAGCATGGGCAGCGACGTTTCCCAGTGCGCCGACACCATCAGGATCGCCCGCGGTCTCGGCAGCGAATCCGCGATCGCACGCCAGGCCTTGCCGGCGGAGCCTGGATCCAGCGCGTGCATCGGCGAGCCGTGCGACAGAAACAAGGTCGGAAAACTCTGCATCGAGATCGCCCTCTTGCCCTTGCCCCAACCCACCCCGCGCCGCTTGCGGCGGAGGTGGCCGGGAGCGGAAGCGGGGGAGGTGAGGCGTGCGCTACTTGACCAGGCCTTCGGCCTTCAACGTTGCCTGCACCGCCGGACGCGCGGCGACGCGCGCACGGAACTGCTGCACGGCCGGCCACGATGCGAGGTCGACCTTGTGATAGTCGGCCCAGTTCAGCACGACCCACAGATAGGCGTCGGCAATCGAGAACGTGTCCCCCGTCAGGAACGGCTGTTTCTCGAGCGTCTTCGAGATGAACGTAAACCGGTTGCCCAGCGCCTGCACGGCCCGCTCACGGACATCAGTCGGGGTCTTGGGGTTCCACAGCGGACCAAAGCCCTTGTGCACTTCGGTCGAGATGAAGTTGAGCCATTCCATCAGCTGCCAACGCGCCTTGGTGCCGAAGACGGGCGCGATCGTCCCCGGCTTCTGGTCCGCGAGGTACTGCAGCAGGACTCCCACTTCGGTGAGCCGCGTGCCGTCGTCCAGTTCGAGCATCGGCACGTAGCCTTTCGGGTTGATCGAGTAGAAGTCGGTGCCATCCGGCAGCGTGTGCTTGACCAGGTCGACCTTGACCGGCACGTACGCGAGGCCGAGTTCGTTGATTGCGATGTGCGGGGCCTGCGAGCAGGCGCCGGGCGTGTAGTACAGCTTCATGGGTCGAGTCTTCCTTGGTTACGTCTTTGACTGCGGTTGATCGTGTATTCGTGCCCGGGACCTGTGCCTCGGCAGTAAGTGCATCCTGATTCAGCTGACGAAAGGGATAAATATGACTCTGGTGGATTGATAGTTGCGAAAAATGCAACAATACAACCATGGATCGGTTCCTGGCCGTCAGCTCCTTCGCCAAAGTCGTCGAACTGGGCAGTTTTGCGCGGGCCGCGGAGCGGATCGGTTTGTCCACCTCGGCCGTCTCGCGGCAGGTGTCGGAACTCGAAGCGCACCTGAACGTGCGGCTGCTCAATCGCACCACGCGACGACTGTCGCTCACTGAAGCCGGGCAGTCGTTCTACGAGCACAGCGTGCAGCTGCTGTCGGACCTCGAGGATGCCGAGGCCTCGGTGCGTGTGACGGCAGCGGAACCCAAAGGAACGCTGCGCGTGACCTGCGGTGTCAGCTTCGGGATGCGGTACCTCGCGCCGGCGCTTGCGCAGTTTGGCGCGCTTCATCCGGACCTGCTGTTCGACCTCGACCTCTCCGATCGTGTCGTCGACCTGGTCGAGGAGGGTTTCGACCTCGCGATCCGCATCGGGCACATCGGCTCGCAGGGCATGGTGTCGAAACGGCTCGGCTGGACGCAGATCGTCTGTTGCGCGTCGCCTTCGTACATCGCGCGGCGCATTGAACCGATCCGCACCCCTCTGGACCTGCAGCAACACGAGTGCCTGAGCTACACCAACGTCGGCATGCCCAATACGTGGCACTTCGAGGGCAGGGACGGGCGTGAATCGCGGGTGTCGGTGCGCATCCCGCCGCGGCACCGCGCCAACAATGGCCAGGTGCTCGCATCGCTCGCGGCGCAGGGGATGGGCGTCGTGTACGAGCCGGACTTCATCGTTGCGCACGAAATCCGCGCAGGGCAGCTCGTGCCGTTGCTGCCGGACTACCGGCCCCCGCGGTCACCCATCGCCGCGGTCTATCCGAGCCGGCGACACTTGTCGGCCAAGGTGCGCTCGTTCGTCGAATTTCTGGCCGAGCGCTACGAGCGACAGCACGAATGGAGCCTCGATGACATCCTCGGCCAGCGCGTCGGATAGTCCGAGCGTGCGGGTGACCTTGTCGTCACGATCGCTCGCGCCATAACTCGTGCAGCGGCGCCACTGCGCATCGACTGGGAACGCAGTCAGCCCGTTCAGCCGCCGAACATCTTCTGGAAGAGCTGCATGGCCATGTCGAGCGTCGCCTGCGGATCGCTCCCTGCCTTGGCGGCGAAGTAGAGCAGCGTGCCGACGTAGAGCGACGACACCAGCACGAACAGGTGACCGAGCAGCAGCAGCACACCGTCACGTTCGGCCATCCCGAGGCACAGCAGGATGATGCCGATCGCGGGCAGCGTGTTCGCAAGGGGAATCAGCGGCAGCGGTGCCATCAGCGCAAGGACGACGACGACGAGCGCGACGCCGTGCACCGCGTTGACGAACTGCGTGGCCGTGAGTCCCAGCATACGCGGACGCACGAGATGCTCGAACCGATCGGCAGCCTTTCCAGCACGTTCAAGGACGTGCTGCACCGTTGCGCTTGGCAGCGAGTGATCCAGCAGCCGGTCCGGTAACCACGGCACCCGGTTCATCGTCACGGCAAAGCCGATCAGCAGCATTGGCGCACCGAGCGCCGTGCTCATGAAGGGCAAGGACACCGGCAGCAGGAACGGCATTGCCAGGATCGCACAGAAGACCAGCAGGCCCTGTTCGCCGACCAGTCTGAGCAGTTCGCGCAGCGTGACCCGATGGCCTTCGATGGCGTGGCGAGTCGCGGTCAACGCCTCGGAAAGCCGGACCTCGGGGTTGCGGAACTGGACGGCGGTCATAGGTATCGCCATTACACCCGGTTGGCCGGGTCAAATCGATGACACTGTTCACGTGATGATCCATCCGCTGTCGACCGTCTGCCGCCGCGGGGTTTCCCGAAGGACAACCGTTCCAGTAAGGTAAGGCGCGAAATTAGGGGAGTACGACGATGCTGAAGTCGATGATCGCCGCCGCTTTGGCCATGCTGATGGCGGGCGCTGCCGCCGCACAGGCGCCGGCCGAAGTCGTGTTCCGCAACGTGCGGGTGTTCGACGGCAAGTCCGACCGTCTGACGGCCGCCACCTCGGTCCTGGTGCGCGGCAACCTGATCGCCGCCATCGGACCTGCGGCCGGCGCGGCCGCGCCCGGCGCTACCGTCGTCGAGGGCGCGGGCCGCACCCTGATGCCGGGGCTGATCGACGCGCACTGGCACACGATCCTCATTCGCCCCACCCCCGAACAGGCGATCTACGGTGACATCGGATTTACCAATCTGCTCGCGGGCGCGGAAGCCAGGGCGACGCTGATGCGCGGCTTCACCAGCGTGCGCGACCTCGGCGGTCCGAGCTTCGGCCTCAAGCAGGCCATCGACCTCGGGGTCGTGGACGGCCCGCGGATCTGGCCGTCGGGCGCGATGATCACCGTCACGTCGGGGCACGGGGATTTCCGCATGCTGTCCGAATTGCCGCGCGACGCATCGCGGCCGCTGTCCCGCATGGAACAGATCGGCGGCTCGATGGTGGTGGACTCGCCGGACACGATGCGGCAGCGAGTGCGCGAACAGTTGATGCTCGGTGCCAGCCAGATCAAGCTCACGGCCGGCGGCGGCGTCGCGTCTCCGCACAGCCCGCTCGATGTCTCGACGTTCACGCTGGAGGAGCTGAGGGCGGCCGTGGAGGCGGCGACCAACTGGGGAACTTATGTCTCGGTCCATGCCTACACGCCGACGGCTGTGCGCCGCGCCATCGATGCCGGCGTGAAGGTCATCGAGCACGCGCACCTGATCGACGATGCAACAGCCAAATACATGGCCGAGAAGGGCGTCTGGCTTTCCACCCAGCCCTTCCTGGCGGAGGAAGCCCAGCCGTTCCCGCCCGGTTCGGACCAGTACCTGAAGAAGCAACAGGTGGTTGCCGGCACGGACGTCATCTACGGTTTCGTGCGCAAGTACCGCCTCAAGACGGCCTTCGGCACCGACATCCTGTTCTCCGAGGCGCAAGCCCGTCGGCAGGGCTCCCTGCTGGCGGCGATGACGCGCTGGTTCACGCCGGCCGAAGTGCTGCGCATGGCCACCTCGACCAACGGTGAACTGCTCGCGCTCTCCGGCCTGCGCAGCCCCTACAAGGGCAAGCTGGGCGTGGTCGAGGAGGGCGCTCTTGCCGATCTGCTGCTGGTCGAGGGCGATCCCATCGCCAACATCCGCCTCATCGAGGATCCGGAACGCAACTTCCGGGTGATCATGAAGGACGGCAAGGTCTACAAGAACAGCCTGCAGTAATGACGAGACTTCGTGCCGCCTGCCGCGGCACGGACGTCTGCGCTAGGGCCGGCGCACGATGGCGCGGTAGCCGAGCGCGCCGAGAACTGCAGCCGCGACCAGCACCAGGATGAGCTGAACCAGTCGCCAGTACACGTGGTCGACCAGCGATGCGAGTTGCCCGGTCGCGCGCTCCGAGGCCTCGTTCAACGCCGGCATCTTGCCGTCGGTCTGGGCGAGCAGCACCTGGAGGTGCTGTGCGGTTTCACCCATCACGCGCAGCGCCTCGGTGTACTCCGTCACGTCGAAGGGCCGCGAGTCAGTCCGGGCAGTCGCCGATGCGGGACGGTTGAAGCGGGCCAGCAGCACGTCCAACGCAGCGATGGTCTCCCTGACCGAGTCGGAGGTCGTGCCGCCGGCCTCGAGCGTCGAGCGCAGCTCTGCGGCCAGCGCCTGCAACTCGCCCTGGCGCTCGTCCAGTATTCCGGTCAGCTGTTCGATCGCGGCAGAGCGCTCTTCGGCAAACAGCCGGGGCAGGTCTGCGGCCAGGTTGCCCGTCACCTGCGCGGCGCCGCCGATGCGGTCCACGCTGTCGAGTACGCGCAAGGATTCCGGGGTCACGGCCATTTCGAACGCCAGGCGCTGCGTTTCCATGCTGATGAGTTTGGGCACGCGCTGGCCGTAGTAGACCGCCCGCTCGGCAAGCTGGCGCGACTGGGCGAGCTCGCGCACTGCGGGATCGAGATTGGCCAGCGGATCGATGCCGATGAACGAGAAGATGCTGGTCGAGGAGCTGGGGCCGGCGCTGGTGGCGCTGGTGGCGAAGGCGAAGTCCTCGAGATGGATGAAGGGCACCGCCCGCCCGATCGGATTGTCCCGGTGCCAGGCCCCGATGCTGGTGCGGAGCTCATCAATCTGCGCCGCGGTCAAGAACACGTCTGCATGACTCCAGGCGCGGCTCTCCAGCACCCTGTGCGCGGCGAGCAGGCCGTCGGCACGCGGACCGTAGAGCTCCCCGGCCCAGCGATCTTCGATCACCATCCGGCTCAGCGTGGCGAACACCAGCATGTCGATGGAGTTCAGCTCCGGATTGGGACCGGCCGCGATCGTGAACGCCCCGGTTGCCTGGGACACCAGCCAGGACTGCGCCGCGAGTCGCTCGCCGGGGTCGTTGGTGGCCTGCTGGAACGCCACGACCCGCTCGTCGACCCGCGCGGCATACTCGTCGGCAAAGCGCATGACGGAGAGCTGCAGTTGCAGCAGCGCGGCGGCTCGCTCCTCGGCAGCCCGGTCGCGAAACAGCCGGTTGGTGACGGCGCAACCCGACAGCACGGTGACGGCGATCAGCAGCACGAGCAGAGTCCGGGACGCGCGGGGAGGATCGATCACGATGGTGCCATTTCGTCTTGAAGCAGGATTTGCGGCTGTGAGCCCGTGCATGGGCAGCGCTAGCCGCCGCTGCGCGACTGCTGGTCGCGGATCACCATCGCGACGAGCGTCACGATCGTGATCGGCAGCACGAAGCTCAGCATCACCGCGGAGAATTCCTCGAGCGCGTCGTGCTGCTGTGCGCCCATGATCAGGTACACGACGTAGGCCGCGTAGTAGCCGAGGAACAAGAGCCCGCGGCGGCGACCGATGCGGCGGCCGAGCAGGAACACCGGCAGGCACGCGACGGCGACGGCAATCATGACCCAGACGTCGAAGTTCAGGACGGCAGGCGCGATGTCGAGGCCGGCAGGGCTCACCAACCCCGAGATCCCGAGACAGCCCAGGATGTTGAAAGTGTTGCTGCCGATCACGTTGCCCACGGCGATGTCGCGTTCCCCGCGGATCGCCGCCATGATCGACGTCGCCACCTCCGGCATGGACGTGCCGGCGGCGATGATCGTGAGGCCGATCACGAGGTCGCTCACGCCCAGCATGCGCGCGAACACGACCGCTGCATCCACCAGCCAGTTCGAGCCGAGCACGAGCAACCCGAGGCCGGCGACGATCAGCAGCACCTGCACGGCCCAGTGGCCGTCCCACGTGCCCGTGGGCGGCACGCCGGACGCATATTCGTCACGGACCTCCTTGGTTTCGGCGCGGGACTGGCGCACGAGGAAGACGAGGTAGGCACCAAGCAGCACGAGCAGGAGCGCGGACTCCATGCGGCTCAGCTGGCCGCCGACGATCAGCACCGCGAGGATCAGCGAGGCGCCGATCATGATCGGCACCTCCTGGCGGATGATCTGCGAATGCACGACGAGCGGCGTGATCACGGCGCTGATGCCGAGGATGAACAGCACGTTGAAAATGTTGCTGCCCACGACGTTGCCGACCGCGATGTCGGTCTGGCCGCCGAGCGCCGCGCCGACCGACACCGCCACCTCGGGCGAGCTGGTGCCCATCGCGACGATCGTGAGGCCCACGACCAGCGGCGATATCCCGAGCGACAGCGCGATCTTCGAGGCACCGCGGACCAGCAGCTCGGCCCCGAGCACCAGGGCGCCGAGCCCCAGGACGAAGAAGACGACGTGTGTGAGCATGGCGTGCGAAAGCCGTGACGGGCTGCGGAGCGCCCGAGTTTATCGCAGTCGGCTCCGGTGCGTCGCAGCCCGATGGTCCAGGATGAGTGCGACACAGATGGACAAAGCCAGCTTGCCGCTCGGCAAATGCCCTAAATTTGCTCTGCCGCCTGGATCAGACAGTCGATTTGCCGACCTTCCGTATCCCGCATAAACTCATTCCTCGGCGCGGGTGTAGTTCAATGGTAGAACTGTAGCTTCCCAAGCTACTAGCGTGGGTTCGATTCCC
>CAVOWK010000004.1:0-26079 GCA_963700045.1 uncultured Gammaproteobacteria bacterium | reverse complement strand
TCAGATCGCCCGGGCGGTGTCGAGCATTGCCGGGCGCTCCACGGCCATGATCTCCGTCTCGTAGCGCCACACGCGGACGTCTTCTGCCCAGAAATCACCACTGAGCCCAGCCTTCTCCTTGAGTCGGCGCAGAAAGTCGTGCGGCCCGGTGACGTGTTCCCAGACCTTCGGCAGGAAGGTCGCTTTCATGCCACGCCATTCGAGCACCAGACCATCGCGCCCGGGGACCAGTTCGATCAGCAACTGCTGCTCCGTGCTGACCGCCATTCGCTCGCACGGCGTCAGCAGCGACACCTCCAGGCTCGACCAACCCCACTCGCGCGCGGTCAGCGGCGGGAAGCGGGGATCGCGGAACGCACTGGCCTGGGCATTGATCCAGACGTCGAGCAAAAGCGGTCGTACCGGCTCGAGCGTGCCGCAGCAACCGCGGAGCTCGCCCTCGATCGTCAGCGTGACGAAGCTCGCGCGCGGTTGGCCGAGCACCCCGCGTGTATCGGCCGCCTCCGGTGGCGTAGCCTCGACCAGCCCCAGCTTCGCCTCGATGGAAGTCGCGGCGGTTCGCAGCACCGCTTGCCGCACCGCGGGTTCAAGTTTCAATGAGCGCATAGCTGCCATAGCCCACCACCCGTGATCGATCACCGGCCGTGTCTCCCGAGTTGCGCTGGTCGAGCACTTCGACGGTCAGGCCGCGCCGGCGCGCGACCTGCATGAGCCCGTTGATTCCGCACGCACCGCAGGCCTGCTCAGCGTGCAGGTCGCTGCGTCGCTCGACGATCGCGCGCGTGGTTGCATCATCGAGCTGCCGCGCTTCATTCCAGGTGTGGTAGTGACTGAGATCGGAGCTGACCAGCACCAGCGTGTCGGACCCGCCCCACACCGCGTCGATCGCTCGCGCCACCTGCTCGCAGGGGGCGAACCCGATGGTGATCGGCAGGATGTCGAAATCCTCGAGCACGACTTGCAGGAACGGCAGCTGCACTTCCAGCGAATGTTCGGCGGCGTGCGCTGCGTCGGAGATACCGACCAGCCCGAGCTCCAGCAGACGCGAGCGCCCGGCGGCGTCGATCGGCACGCTGCCGAGCGGCGTCACGAACGTGCCGACTGACGGCACGGCGAGACCGCGTATCGCCACGCGATGGCTTGGACCGATCATCACCACGTGATGGATGTCCGCAGACCAGTCGCACAGCCGCCGATAAGCGAAACCGGCAACGGACCCGGAATACTGGTATCCGGCATGCGGGACGATCAGCGCCTTCGGACGATCCGCTACCGCAGCGCGCAGCGAAGCCTCGGCAATGTAGCCGTTCACAGCGTGTCGCAACTCGTTCGCATTCTCAGGATAGAACAGCCCGGCCACCGCTGGCGGCCGCATCCTTGACTTATCCTTGTCCAGTCTCAACATCGTAGTTCCGTGGGAGCTTGAGTGCTTCCGTATCTGGTGGCGCGCTGGAGCGAAACCAATATCCCGCCCGAGGACGATGGGCGCCAATCGTATGAATACCGACTTCCCCTCCATCCCCACGCGCTACTGGACGCGCCTCGATGACGGGCGCGTGCAATGCGACGTCTGCCCACGCCGTTGCCGGCTGCACGAGGGCCAGCGCGGGCTGTGCTTCGTGCGCGGCCGCGAGCGCGATGGCATCGAGCTGTACACCTATGGACGGTCCAGCGGCTTCTGCGTGGACCCGATCGAGAAGAAGCCGCTCAACCACTTCCTGCCCGGCTCGTCCGTACTTTCGTTCGGCACGGCCGGCTGCAACCTCGCCTGCAAGTTCTGCCAGAACTGGGACATGAGCAAGTCACGCGAGATGGACACGCTCGCGGATTCGGCCTCACCGTTGGAACTGGCGGCAACGGCGCAACGGCTCGGCTGCGCCAGCGTGGCGTTCACGTACAACGACCCGACTGTCTTCATGGAGTACGCAATCGATGTCGCAGCAGCCTGCCATGACGCCGGCGTGCGCACCGTGGCGGTGACGGCGGGTTACATCTGTCCGGAGCCGCGGGCCGAGTTCTTCGCGTCGATCGACGCCGCCAACGTGGACCTGAAGGCATTCACCGAACGCTTCTACCACAAGATCTGCGGGGCCGAACTGGCTGCAGTGCTCGAGACGCTCGAGTACCTGAAGCAGGAGACCCGCGTCTGGTTCGAGATCACGACGCTGCTGATCCCGGGCGAGAACGACTCGGACGCGGAACTGGAAGAGATGACGCAGTGGATTGCCGACAAGCTCGGCCCTGAAGTGCCGCTGCACTTCTCGGCGTTCCACCCTGACTGGAAGATGAGCGACCACGCGCCGACGCCTCCCGCCACGCTCACGCGTGCGCGCGCGATCGCGATGCGAAACGGATTGCGGTACGTGTACACGGGCAACGTTCACGACCGTGCCGGCGGCAGCACCTGGTGCCACCGCTGCCGCGCGCTGCTGATCGAACGCGACTGGTACGAACTCGGTCACTGGGGCCTCACGGCCGATGGCTGCTGCGCGAGGTGCGGCGAGAAACTGCCTGGCGTGTTCGCGTCTCGACCGGGCACCTGGGGATCCAGGCGCCTGCCGGTGAGCCTGCACCGCGCCTGAATTCGGAACGGGGACCCGATCTCGCAAGGCGCCAGGACTTCGATCGCAGACCCAAGCCCTCGCTGGCGCATCAACGGCTCATGGACGATCTACGGGCCACGCGCGCAATTCGGCCAATGGCAGGCGCTTTTCAATACGCCGCGTTCCGCGCTGGTCCATGACGGACAGCGTCACCGTGGTCTGCGCGCCCTGCCAGTCGATTTCGATGAGCCCGAAGTTCGGCTCGCGAATCACGTCGCTCACCCGGTTGGCGTTCGGCGTGGCGGCGGGCCAGACTTCGGTGAGCCCGCTCGAAGTGAGGTCCCACAACGTGTAGGGCACATTGACGTCGAGCCGCGACAACTCGGCGTAGTGCATGTCACCGCTGAGGAACACGACGCCGTTTGCGCTCTTGCGCCGGATCAAGTCGATCAGCCTTTGCTGGTCGCGCGCGAACAGCGACCATCCTTCCCAACCCGGGAAATCGGCGAGCACCTGCAGGCTCGACCCGATCAAGCGCAGGTCGGCCGGAACTGCGAGTTGCCGCTCCAGCCACTGCCATTGCCGCTCGCCGAGCATCGTCGCCTTGGGATCAGGATTGCGCGCGTACGGACCGGGCACCTCGAGCCCTTTCCTGTGCCGGGCCCATGCCCAGGAACGATAGTTGCGGGCGCCGGGTTCCTGCCGCACGAGCGGCGTCCGGTTGTAGCGCAGGTCGAGCAAAATGACCTGCACGCGCCGGCCCGGCGGGCCGAACACATACGATGCGTACACACCGTCGCGATCCCGCCGCGGCGAGTCGACCGGCTCGCCCCAGAATTCGAAGAAGACCTGCCGGGAAGCTTCCTTCTGCGGATAGTCGCCGCCCGCGTCGTCCTCGCCGAAATCGTGGTCGTCCCAGGTCGCGGCGAGCGGCGTGGTGTCGCGCAGCTTCGCGAAGCCCGGCTGCCGCGCGAACTCTGCGTACTTTGCTCGAAGTACAGCCAAGTCGCGGGTGTCGCCATAGACGTTGTCGCCCAGGAACAGGAACAGCTCGGGCTTCGCCGCGAGCACCGCCTCCCAGATAGGCTGCTCCTTGCCGCCTTCGGCACAGGAGCCGAACCCGATCCGCGTGAGGGTTCGGTCGAGCGCGACGTGCGGATCGGACTGCTCGGGTGTGACGCGCGTCGACTTCCGCGCGGGCCATGGGCGCGATGGCAGCCATCACGAAGCGCAAGCGATGGCTAGCGGGCGGCCTAGCCATTGGCAGCAGGTCGATTTGCAGGAATCGGTGTTCGGCATCGAGCCAGTCACGCTGGAAGGGTCAGCACCGGCGCAAAGCCGCCGCCGACCGTACGGAAGTTTGTCGTCTGCCCACGGTACAGGCGCGCTGCCCGCAACCAGGTTTCGCCTTGCATCGCGTAGTTGCGGACATCGACACGGAGATCGACTTCCGCGCCATCTGCGGAGTGGATACGCCGGAACGACGTCGGGGCAATCGTCTGCGCAACGTAGTGATGCGCGAGGATGTGCTCGAACGTGGTTCGAGTGAGCTTGTCACCCCGATACGCGGCCTTGCTGCCAAAGCCGTCGACCGGCTTGAAGAACAGGCCCTTGCGTCGCGTCCACAGATCGTCGGCCGCGGCAGGCTCGACGACCTCCGTCGCCGGAATGGTCTGCCGCAGATGCAGGCGATCATCCGCATCGAGCCCCGCCTGCTGCAGCAGCGCTTCGTCGCCCAACCATGCGAGGAGCCGCTTGTCTGCCCAGCGCGCATGCGCGGCCGGATGCGGCGTAATCACCGCGAGGCCCGCTTCGTAGGCGCGTCGCAGGACGGAGTGTCGCTCGTCCGCCAGATAGAAGTCGGTGACACGGTTGTAGACCAGGTCGATACGTTCGTCGGCGAAAAATACCGCCTCGTCCTTCAGCTCAAGGCTGCTGGCGTCGGCAATCACGACGCGCCATCCGGCGCGCTCGAGCAAGCGCTGATACAGCAGGAATTCGGGATAGAGATACTGGCTTTGCGGCTCGTCGTCGACGATGGCGATGGTCCGCAGTGGCGCTTCGCCACGAACGCCGGTCCATTCCGCCCGGAAGCCATCAGCGATGCGCTGCCCCAGTCGACCGATCTCGACGCCAGCGGCGGCCAGCACGGACAACGGCTCGGTAAGGCAGTCGCAACCTGCGGTGGCGGCGCGCGCCAATTCGAGGCTGACGAGCAGGCCGCCCGGGTTGGTGTTGATCTCGATGAGCTGCGGAGCCGGACCGCCGAGATGGAAGTCGAAACCCAGGATACCGCCCGCGCTTGCCTGGGCACGTCGAGCCAGCTCGGGCGCGTTGCGCGCGATCCTCCGCTGGTAAGGGTCGCTGTTGAGCGCGAGCGAGATGAGCCGGACGGTCCGGTCCATGGCGGTTGCTTCGCCTGGCGCGAGAAACACGACGTTGCCCGAGACGAGCCCGGCCTGCGACTCGAGGAGGCTGGCCGCGTCACCGAGATTGGCACGCAGCTGGTCGCGCAATTTCGTGCGGTCCACCCAGATGCACTGACATGCTGCGTTCAATCGTGCCGCCAGCGTCACTACCGAGGATTCGAGGACCTGCTCGATCACTGTGTACTCGTGCGTTCGTAGCCTGTGTTCAGAACAGACGCTTCGTCGATGTACATTAACGCACCCGACACGGCGGCGAACAGGAGTACGTCCCCGATGCGTCATTCACCTCGCCGGACTCTGGCTGTCGCGCTCCTCGCCACCGTGTCGACGCACTCCCCGGCAGGCGAGCCACCGCCCCTGCCCGACTTCACGGTGTCCGATCGGTTGATGCCGGTCGATCCCATGCCGGAACGCCAGACACATTGGTCGCACGGCGCGGTGACACTGACCGACGTGGTGTACTCGACGATCACCGGCTTTCGCCCGCTGCACCTCGACCTGTATCGGCAGACCGGTGTGGCGGCGCCGCGTCCGTTGATCGTGTTCGTGCACGGCGGCGGCTGGGCCTACTCCAACCCCCGGGCAGGCGCGGGTTTCCGCGACTTTCCTGTCGTGCTCGCCAACCTTGCAGAGCGCGGTTACGTGGTGGCGTCGATCGCGTACCGCCTGAGCGGGGAAGCGCCGTTCCCCGCCCAGCTCGAAGACCTGCAGGCGGCAATCCGCTTCCTGCGCGGGAACGCGGAGCGCTTCGGCATCGACGGTGCCCAGGTCGGCCTGTGGGGGATGTCGGCGGGCGCGCAGCTGGCTGCGCTCAACGCGGTGAATTGCGCGACCGGAACGTGCGTACAGGGCTTCGTCGGCTGGTTCGGGGCTTACGACATCGCCACCTATGCACGCGACCAGCGGGACGACACCAACGTCAGGGCGCTCTTCCGCTGCGGGGCGGTCGCGTGTGCCGCCGAAGTCGTCGACAGGGCGAGCCCGATTCGCTACGCGGACGGAACCGACCCGCCAGCGTTGCTGATCCACGGCCAGGACGACACGAACGCGCGATCGTCGCAATCCGAACGCTTCGCCCAGCAGCTGCGTGCGGCAGGGTCAACCGCGGAACTGGTACTGATCCCGGGCGTTCAGCATGGATTCATCGGTCCGACCGAGGCGGCCACGAAGGACGCATTGCACCTCGCACTGACCGCCACCTTCGATTTCTTCGACCACGTGCTGAAGGAGTCGCCTGCCGCCACCCGCTGACGGCGATGCGTTCAGGTAAGATCCCGGCGAACCGAGTCACGCGCCCGAGCCTGAGGGAGTAGAACTTGGCGCATTGGATGCGGGGGGCAGCGCTCGCCGTCCTGATCACGGGGACCGGCAGTGCGTCTGCGGACGAGCCCCTGCTCGAGGTGATCGTCGTCACCGGTTCGCGCATCGCACGCGCCGATTTCAATTCGCCCAGCCCGATCGTCACCGTGCCCGGGGAAGCGTTCGCGCAGACGGGCGCAATCTCGGTCGACCGTACGCTCGTTGCGTATCCGCAATTCGTGCCGACGGCTGGTGCCACGTCGAACGCGCCGTCGAACGACGGCCAGGCCAACGTGTCGCTGCGCGGCCTCGGCGCCAACCGGACGCTGGTGCTGCTCGACGGACGGCGGCTGATGCCGGCCGATGGCAACGGGTCCGTGGACCTGAACATCCTGCCGCCGTCGTTGATCCGCAGCGTGCAGGTCCTCACGGGTGGTGCCTCCGCCGTCTACGGCTCCGACGCCGTCGCGGGCGTGGTCAACATTCAGTTCGTCGATGCCTTCGAAGGCGTGGAGTTCGAGGGCAGCGGGACGCTTACCGACCAGGGCGACGGCGAGGAGTATTTTGCCGGCCTCACCGCAGGCACGTCGTTTGCGGCCGACCGCGGTGCGATCGTCGGTCACGTGGGGTACTCAAGGCGCAAGGCGATCGAACAGTCGGACCGGAGGTTTTCGCGGTACCCGCTCGACTACGTTCCCGGCGTCACGGACGGCTTCGGGCCCGGCGGCGCATTCCTCGGGTCCGGCTCGGGCATCACGGAAGACGGTCTCAACGTCGTGTTCTCCAGCCGGCCGGTGTTCGACAGCGTGTTTGCGTCCTACGGGTACCCACCCGGCTCGGCGCCGTACCAGGCCGGAATCGGGGTCAACGCCGATGGCACCTTGTTCACGATCGGCAACGGCGCCGCAGGCAGCGTGGTGAACTTCCGCGGCGAACGCGATCCGGTCATGTTCAACGACCGGAACTTCAACGTCTACAACTTCGCTCCGGACACCGCGCTGCTGCTGCCGCTCGAGCGTTCGTCGGCGTTCCTGCGCGGCACGTTCGCGCTGACCGATGCCGTCGACGCGTACCTGCAGGCGCTGTACGCGGACTATTCCGTCGAGCGGCAGCTCGCACCGGCGGCCGCCGGCATCGCACTGATCCCGGTGACGAACCCGTTCATCCCGGCCGACCTCGCCACGCTGCTCGCATCGCGAACGGCGCCGTCGGCGCCGTACCGGTACTGGCGCCGCGCAGTTGAAGTCGGACCGCAGACGGCCGAGAACCAGCGCGACGTGCTGCAGGTGACCGCGGGCACGCGCGGCAAGTTCGCAGGCGAATGGGCATTCGACCTCTATGCTCAGTTCGGCCGGAACGATCGCAGCGAGCGTCAGACGAACAACGTCAGCCTGTCGCAGCTGCAGAACCTCGCGTTTGCACCGGATGGCGGCGCATCGATCTGCAGTGGCGGCTTCAATCCATACGTCGCGGGCTCGCTGTCGAGCGACTGTGCACGGTACGTCGCCGTCGATGCCGCGAATGCGATCACGTTGCGTCAGAGCCTGGCCGAGGCTTCCGTGACCGGCCCGTTGTGGTCGCTGCCTGCAGGCGATCTCAGCGCCGCCTTTGGCCTGCTCTACAAGCGCGACGAGTTCGAGTACGACGCCGACGCAGCGCTCAGCAGGATGCTGCCGGGAGTGCCGGGCGTCATCGGACCACGACCCGACATCGCGGGTTTTCCCGCAGCGCCCGATCGAGCAGGTGACGCGAGCAACGCGGACGCCTACCTCGAGCTGCGGGCGCCGGTGCTGAAGGAAAGGCCTGGCGCGCAGCTGCTGGAACTCGGGCTCGGCTATCGCTACTCGGATTACTCGCAGGTGGGCGGCGTCAATTCCTACAAGGCCGACCTGTTGTATCGACCGGTGAGTCCGCTGCGCTTGCGCGGGTCGTACCAGCACGCCGTGCGCGCACCGAGCATCGAGGAACTGTATTTTCCGCCCGTCTCCAACCAGTTCATCGTGCCGATGCCCGAACCTTGCGATGCGAACAGCCCGGCCCGAACAGGTCCCGATCGCGCACGGGTGGAGGCTCTCTGCCTTGCGCAGGGAGTGCCTGCTGCGCTGCTGCCGAACTTCGATTTCGAGCTGCGCCGGGTCGACGGCATCGCGGGTGGCAATCCGGACCTCGAGTCGGAGCAGGCGGACACCTACACCGTTGGATTCACCTTGACGTCGATGCTGGACAACCCGCGGATCCGTGACCTGCAGCTGTCCGTGGACTGGTACCAGATCACGATCGACGACGGCATCGGACGCTGGGATTCGGAGTCAGCCGTCGCGCGCTGCTTCGACCCGAAGTACAACCCGGCTTACGACGACGGCAATGTCTACTGCAGCTTCTTCACCCGCGATGCCATCACCGGCAATATCTTTGCGCAGATCCTCGATCGCAACATCGGCGGACTCGAGACGGCGGGGGTCGACGTGCAGTTCGACTGGGGATTCGCGGCCGGCCCGGGCAAGCTGGGCTTCAATGCGCTGCTGACCTACGTGGACTACTGGACTTACCTTGATCCCAGCGGCTTCGCCATCGACTACGCCGGCACCGTGGGCGGCGGCGGGCTTGGGCGCTCACTGCCGCGCTGGAAGTCGCTGCTCAACGTTTCCTATGCGCTCGGCGAGCTCGGCCTGATGGCACGCTGGCAGCACATCGACGGTATGCGCGACGTCGAGTACCGCGATTTCGAGGTGCCTGCCTACGATTACGTCGACGTCGGCGCGAGCTATGCGTTCGAGGCTGGTCCGTTGCACGGATTGCACGCACGCGTGGGCATCGACAACGTCTTCGACCAGGCGCCGCCGATCTTTCCGACCTGGCAGCAGGCCAACACCGACCCGTCGCTGTACGACGTGCTCGGGCGCCGCTACTACCTGCGGCTGACGTACGCATTTCGCTAGGGCAGGCGACCCTTGCCGATCGGCGCGAGTTGGTTCGCAGCCTCAACCCAGTCGCCGAGCTTCAGATCCATGTCACTTTGTACAGGACCTGTCTAATTTATTTTGACTTCTTGCAGCATCTTGTATAGTTTATGTACAACTTTTTTGAGCCCAAATCGCCCGCACATGCCTACCCGGGAGCAGTTTCCGATACGCACCGTATCCGCCCTGACCGGCGTCAGCACCGTCACGCTGCGCGCCTGGGAGCGGCGTTATGGCTTGCTGCGCCCGGTGCGCACGCCGTCCGGTCATCGGCTCTACACGCACGCGAACGTCGAGGAGATCCGGCGGGTGCTGGCGCTCGTCGAACGGGGCATCCCGGTAAGTCGCGTGCGCCAGGTGCTCGACGCCGAGACCGCCTCGCGTGCACCGGATGCCAAGGGCAGCCCCTGGACCGGCTACCAGGACCGCATGGCGGCCGCCATCGCTCGCCTGGACGAACAGAGCCTCGACGACGTCTACGACGAAGCGCTGTCGCTGCATCCCATCGAGAGCGTGACCCGCCACGTCGTGCTGCCGCTGCTCGAGAGGCTCGGCGCACGCTGGGAGGAGATCGACGGCGCGATCGCGGAGGAGCACTTTTTCGCCACCTACCTGCGCAGCAAGCTCGGCGCGCGCCTGCAGTACCGCATGCGATACGCGTCCGGGCCCCGGCTCGTCATCGCCTGCGCACCTGGTGAGCAACACGAGGTGGGGTTGCTGCTCTTTGCGCTCGAGGCGCGCAACGCCGGGTTCCGGCCGGTGCTGCTCGGCGCGGACACGCCCTTCGCCGACATGGTCATCGCCCTGCGCCGCTCCGGCGGCGACGGCATCGTGATCTCCTCCTCCGTGGATCCGCACGACGGCGTCCTCGAGCGCGACCTGCGCGAACTCGTGTCGTCGGTCGCGGTGCCGGTCTTCGTCGGCGGCGCAACCTCGGTGCGGCACCGCCGCGCCATCACCACCGCCGGAGCGATCCCGCTTGGCGTCGACCTGGAGGACGGCGTGCGCCTCGTCGCAACCACTCTTTCTTCCGCGGAGCACACCACATGAGTCAGGCCACCCGCCGCGCCATCAACTGGGTCGAACAGGGCCTGGTCCCGGACGCCGTCGTGCGCGCCGGCATCCGCCGGCTTTGCGAGCAGCGGCTGCGCGAGATCGCGGCCGGCGACTGCGAGCACGCCGCGGACGCAACCGAAGCCTTCGTCGCGGCCATGGACGCTGCCGAACTCGCACCCGTGCCGCATCTCGCAAACGAGCAGCACTACGAGGTACCCGCGAGCTTCTTCGATCTCGCGCTCGGACCGCACCTCAAGTACTCGAGCGCCTGGTGGCCGCAAGGCACGCAGACGCTCGAGGCGGCCGAGGCCCGCGCACTTGCGGCAACCTGCGAGCACGCCGGACTGGCAGACGGCCAGGACATCCTCGAGCTCGGCTGCGGCTGGGGCTCGCTCACGCTGTGGATGGCGGCGCATTACCGCGGCAGTCGCATCACGGCCGTCTCCAATTCAGCGTCGCAGCGCACCTGGATCGAATCCGAGGCGCGCCGCCGCAACCTGACGAACGTCCAGGTGATCACGGCCGACATGAACCTGTTCACCGCCCCCGGCCGCTACGATCGCATCGTGTCGGTCGAGATGTTCGAGCACATGCGCAACTGGCGCACGCTCTTCGGTCGCGCGCACGACTGGCTCGTGCCCGGCGGACGGTTCCTCATGCACGTGTTCTGCCATCGCTCGACGCCGTACGCGTTCGTGGACGGCGGGCCGTCCGACTGGATGAGCCGTCACTTCTTCTCCGGCGGCATGATGCCAAGCGACGACCTCGCCCTGCGCTTCCAGGACCGTCTGCGTTTCCTCGCCCGCTGGCGCTGGGACGGCACGCACTACGAGCGCACGGCGAACGCCTGGCTCGCGAACCTGGACGCGCGGCGCGAGGCCGTGCTCGAGGTGCTCGCTGCGACCTACGGGCAGGCCGCGCCGCAGTGGCTGCAGCGCTGGCGCGTGTTCTTCATGGCCTGCGCCGAACTCTTCGGCTACCGCGACGGCCAGGAGTGGTGGGTAAGCCACTACCTGTTCGAGCGCCCCGCAATGGAGGCCGCCAAGTGATGGCAACCTCGACCTGGCTCGCGCCGCTGCGCGGCATCGCGGTGCTCGCCACGCTGCTGGTCGCGGCCCCGACCGTCGCCTCGAGTCCGGCCGCGCCGGCGGCAGATGGCGAATGGAATTTCCGGGTGCTGCTCGACGGGAAGGAAGTCGGCTGGCACCGCTACAGCGTGCGCGGTGACGGCGCGGCGACCGAGGTGGAGAGCCGCGCGCAGTTCGACGTGCGGTTCCTGCTGCTGAACGCCTACAGCTACCGGCACACCGCGCGCGAGCGCTGGCGCGGCGCCTGCCTCGACCAACTCGAGTCCCGTACCGAGACCAATGGCCGAGTCGAGAAAGTGGCCGCAGTGGCGCGCGACGACGCGATGATGGTGGCCGGTCCTGGCGGGGAAGCGCGCCTGCCCGGCTGCGTCATGAGCTTTGCGTACTGGGACCCGCGCATCCTCGGCGCGACCCGTCTCCTCAACTCGCAGACGGGCGAGCTGATGCCCGTGAGCGTCGCGGAACGGGGGACGGAACGCGTCAACGTCGCGGGACGCAACGTCGCGGCGACTCGCCACCGGCTGTCGGCCCCCGACCTGCAGATCGATCTCTGGTATGCCGACGGCCGCTGGGTCGCCCTCGAGGCGCCGACGCCGGGCGGTCGGACACTGCGTTACGAACTCTGATGAGCGTTTTTCCCATGCCCCACAGACAGCTCCTCATCGCCGTCGCGGCCCTCGCCCTTGCCGGCTGCAGCAGCGTGCCGCGTCCGCCGGTTCCCGTCGTGCAGCACGTCGATCTCGAGCGGTTCATGGGCGACTGGTACGTGATTGCGAGTATTCCCACGTACATCGAGCGGGACGCCTGGAATGCAATCGAGTCGTACAGGCTCGAGCCCGATGGCACCATCGCCACGACGTTCACGTTCAACGCAGGCGGTTACGACGGACCGGAGCGACTCTATACGCCGCGCGGATTCGTGGTGGACCGGAGCTCGAACGCGGTGTGGGGCATGCAGTTCGTGTGGCCGATCAAGGCCGACTACCGCATCGCCTACCTGTCCGACGACTACGGCCAGACCGTGATTGCCCGCGAGGCGCGTGATTACGTCTGGATCATGGCGCGCTCACCCCAGCTGAGCGAGGCCGACTACGCACGACTCACCGACTTCGTCGCTGGCATGGGCTACGACTTGTCGCAGCTGCGCAAGGTGCCGCAACGCTGGCCGGAACCTGCGCAAGCGCGCGGAGACAAGCCGTGAGCACCCGCCTCGCCGTGGCGCTGCGCCGCTGGGTGGACAGCTCGGCCGAGGGCGACCCGTCGCGCGGCGACCCGCGCGGCATCGACTGGCCGCGGGTCGTCCCGTTCGTCGCACTGCATCTCGGCTGCCTCGGCGCGATCTGGACCGGCTGGAGCCCGTTTGCAGCGGGGCTCGCCGTCGCCCTGTTCGCGGTGCGCATGTTCGCGATCACCGCCTTTTACCACCGTTACTTTTCGCATCGCGCGTTCCGCACGTCGCGCGGCTGGCAGTTCGTGTTTGCCGTGCTCGGCGCCTCCGCCGTGCAGCGCGGACCACTGTGGTGGGCCGCGCACCATCGCCATCACCACGCGCACTCCGACCGGCCGGAAGATGTCCACTCGGCCCGGCAGGAAGGCTTCCTCCGGAGCCACATGGGCTGGTTCCTGGCGCGCGAGAACTTCGCCACGCGCACGCGCCTGGTCCGCGACCTCGCGCGATTTCCGGAGCTCCGCTGGCTCGACCGCTACGACGTGGCCGTGCCGGCCGCGCTCTTCGTCGCGCTGTGGGCGCTCGGCGCATGGCTCGAGGCCGCCCACCCGTCGCTGGGCACCGGCCCGTGGCAGCTCGTCGTGTGGGGTTTCTGCATCTCGACCGTGGTGCTGTTCCACTCGACCTTCGTCATCAACTCGCTGGCCCACTGCTGGGGCACGCAGCGCTATGCGACGAGCGACGATTCGCGCAACAATCCCCTGCTCGCACTCGTCACCTTCGGCGAGGGCTGGCACAACAACCACCATCGCTATCCCGGCGCCGCGCGCCAGGGCTTCTACTGGTGGGAACTCGACCTGAGCTGGTACGGCCTGAAGCTGCTCGCCGCGCTCGGCATCGTGCGTGACCTGCGGCCGGTGCCCACGTCGGTCCTCGAGGCTGGGCGCCGCAGCCGGCGGAGGCAGCCGTGAAAGTTGCGGTCGTCGGTGCCGGCATCGCGGGCAATGTCGCGGCACGCGAACTCCACCGTGAGCACGACGTCACGCTGTTCGAGGCGAGCCACCACGTCGGCGGCCACACGCACACGCACGCAGTCGAGATGCACGGCCGGACCTGGCACGTGGACACCGGCTTCATCGTCTTCAACGACCGCACCTACCCGAACTTCATCGCGCTCCTCGACGAGCTCGGCGTCGCGTCGCAGGAAAGCAGCATGAGCTTCTCGGTGCGCGACGAGGTCGCCGGGCTCGAGTACAACGGCACGTCGCTCAACACGCTGTTCGCGCAGCGACGCAACCTGCTGCGACCGTCGTTCCTCGGCATGGTGCGCGACATCCTGCGCTTCAACCGCGAGGCGCCGCGCCTGCTCGACGAGCCCGGCGGCGAGCTTCCGCTCGGCGAGTTCCTTGCGCGCGGCCGCTACGGGCGCGCGTTCGTGGACCACTACGTAGTGCCGATGGGGGCTGCGATCTGGTCCACCGACCCGGCGTCGATGCTGGGATTCCCGGCACGCTTCTTCGTACGGTTCCTGCACAACCACGGCATGCTCTCCGTCGACGACCGGCCGAAGTGGCGCACCATCGGCGGCGGCTCGGCGCGCTACGTCGAGAAGCTCACGGCGTCGTTCCGCAACCGCATCCACCTCGCGACCCCGGTGGAACAGGTTCGGCGCCTTCCGGGCGGCGTGCTGGTGAAGCCGCGCGGGCAGGAGCCGGTGCGCTTCGACGCCGTGTTCCTGGCCTGCCACAGCGACCAGGCGCTCGGGCTGCTCGCCGACCCGAGCGCTGCCGAGCGCGAGGTGCTGGGTGCCATTCCGTACCAGGCGAATGAGACGGTGCTGCATACCGACGTGCGCCTGCTGCCACGCCGCCGCCTTGCCTGGGCTGCATGGAACTACCACGTTCGGCCCGACGGCGGCCCGGTGGCGCTCACCTACAACATGAACATCCTGCAGCGCCTCGACGCGCCGACGCCGTTCCTGGTGACGCTGAACCACACGGACGCCATCGACCCCGACCGCGTCATCAAGCGCATCACCTATCATCACCCGCTCTACACCCCGGCGTCGGTGACCGCCCAGGCCCGCCACCGCGAGATCGACGGCGCGCGCGGCACCTACTACTGCGGTGCATGGCTGCGCAACGGCTTCCATGAGGATGGCGTCGCGAGCGCGCTCGCCGCCGTCGCGCATTTCCGAGACGACCATGCACAGCGCGCTCTACACCGGTCGGCTTAGCCACCACCGGCGGCGCCCGGTGTCGCACGCGTTCGACTATCAACTCTGCTACGCGTGGCTCGACCTCGCGGAACTGGACGAAGTGTTCCGCGGCCGGTGGCTGTGGTCGACGCGGCGTCCTGCGCTCGCATGGTTGCGCCGCGCCGACTACCTCGGCGACGCCACCGTCCCGCTCGACACCGCCGTGCGCGACCGCGTCGAGGCCGAGACCGGTCGGCGCCCCGCGGGGCCGGTGCGCCTCCTCACGCAGCTGCGCACCTGGGGACACTGCTTCAACCCGGTGAGCTTCTATTACTGCTACGACCCCGCTGGGCGGGCCGTCGAAACGGTCGTCGCCGAAATTACCAACACGCCCTGGGGCGAGCGCCACGCCTACGTGCTGCCCGCCACGACCGGTACCCGCGACGGCAATGGACTGCGCTTCTGCTTCGGCAAGCGTTTCCACGTATCGCCGTTCATGCCCATGGACCAGGACTACGACTGGACCTTCAACGAGCCCGGCGCAACCCTGCGGGTACGCATGGTGAACCGCCGGGACGGCGAGCGGGTGTTCGACGCGGCCCTCGCACTCGAGCGTCGCGAGATCAGCGGTGCGAGCCTCGCCTGGACATTGGCGCGGTACCCGTTCGCCACTCTCAATACTCTGCGCAGGATCTACTGGCAGGCCTTGCGGCTGTGGCTCAGGCGCATTCCATTTCACGCCCACCCGGCCGCCCGGGCCGAGGAGCGACGCACATGAACGACACGACCCTGATCGAGCGCGCACCGACCGTGCCCCGCCCGAACCTGCTCGGTACGGCGGCGAAGCAGCTGGTGCTCGGGCGTCTCGCGGCCATTGAGTGCGGTACGCTGCGCGTGCACGAGGGAAACACCGTCCAGGAGTTTCGCGGCGCGGCCGCGGGCATGGCCGCCACCATCGAAGTGCGCGACCCGTCGTTCTACGCGGAACTCGCCTATGGCGGCTCGGTCGGCGCCGCCGAGTCGTACATGCTCGGCCATTGGGCAACGCCGGACCTCACAGCACTCCTGCGCCTGATGCTCGCCAACCGAACGGCACTCGATTCGCTCGAGGGCGGCCTCGCCAAGTTCTCCGCACCGCTGCGCCTCGCCGCGCACTGGCTGCACCGCAACACCCGGGCCGGCAGCCGCCGCAACATCTCCGCGCACTACGATCTCGGCAACGATTTCTTCCGGCTGATGCTCGACGAGACCATGATGTATTCGTGCGCGTTCTTCGAGCGCCCGGACATGTCCCTCGCCGACGCCTCGCGCGCCAAGCTCGATCTAGTCTGCCGCAAGCTCGAACTCGGCCCGGACAACCGCGTGCTCGAGATCGGCACCGGCTGGGGCGGCTTTGCCCTGCACGCCGCCGGTCGCTACGGCTGCCATGTGACGACGACCACGATCTCGCCCAGCCAGTACGAACTCGCGCGGGAACGGGTGCGAGCCGCCGGCCTCGAGGATCGAGTCACCGTCCTGCTCGAGGATTACCGCGACCTGCGGGGCCGTTACGACCGGCTCGTCTCCATCGAGATGATCGAGGCTATCGGTCACCGGCAGTTCGGCGAATTCTTCCGCCGGTCGGCGGACCTGCTGACGCGCGACGGGCGGATGGTGCTGCAGTCGATCACCATCGCCGACCGGCACTACGAACGCGCCCGCGACGAGGTCGACTTCATCAAGCGCCACGTCTTCCCGGGCAGTTGCATCCCGTCGGTGGGCGCGCTGACGGCCGCCATGGTCGCGGAGAGTGACCTTAGGCTCGTGCACCTCGAGGACATCGGCCCGCACTACGCGACGACGCTCGCGGCGTGGCGGCGCAACTTCCACGCCCGCCTCGACGCGGTGCGCAGGCTCGGCTACCCGGACACCTTCATCCGGATGTGGGAGTTCTACCTGTGCTACTGCGAGGCGGGCTTCGCCGAGCGCGCGCTCGGTGACGTGCACATGGTGATGACGCGCGAGGGCTGAATGCGACCCGCTGCTCCTCGAGCATCCAGCAGCGGCGCGCGCTGAATCAATCAGTTGCGAATTCCGCTCAGGACTGCGTCGACTTGGACGAGGCCCTCGATATCCGTCGGATGCGACGGCCGAACGAGCCGAGCAGCTTCCGTGCTTCCTCCAGCCACAGGATCAATGAAGCGACGCCTGCGGCGAGCAGCCACTGCGCGAGCGTGAGTGGCTCTGTGTCGAAGAGGCGCTGTGCCGGGGACCATTGGACCGCCAGGATCTGCAGTGCGAGCACGCCGCTGATTGAGACCCACAGCAGCCTGTTGCTGAAGAACCGCGCGTTGAATGCGGTCCTGGACTCGACGCGCGCGTTGAATACATTGAAGAACTGGAAGAGCACGAACGTTGTAAAGGCAAGCGTGAGCGCCTGCTCCGGCGGTGCGGTCTGCAACCCGTAATGCAGCACAGACAGTGTTCCGACCATCATCGCGATGCCAAAGCCGAGGATCCTTGCAAGGCGGGAGAGGGACAGCAGAGGTGCGTTTCGCGGCCGTGGCGGCTCCTCCATCAGGCCCGGGCGGGCGGCGTCGAAGGCAAGCGAAATCGCCGGTGGGCCGTCCATGATGACGGCGATCCAGAGGATCTGCAGCGGTGTGAAGGGTTCCGGGAGGCCTAACAAGGGCGCAAAGAAGACGGTGAGAATCGCGCCCATCGTGGTCGACAGCTGAAAGCGCACGAACTTGACGATATTGTCGTAGAGCACGCGACCTCGGTGGACGGCGCTGACGATCGTCGCGAAGTTGTCATCTGTCAGTACCATGGTCGCAGCCTCCTTCGCGACCGCGGTGCCGGCTATCCCCATTGCGACGCCGATGTCGGCTCTCTTCAGGGCCGGCGCGTCGTTGACACCATCCCCGGTCATCGCCACGACGTGTCCCTTCGCCTGCAGGGACGCGACGATCTTGACCTTGTGCTCCGGGGCAACGCGAGCGAATACCCCGACCGCATCGATGACGGACGAGAGCTCCGTCGAATCCATTCGTTCAATCTCCGTTCCGGAGAGCGTCTCGCCCTCGAGGCCGAGCTCGCGCGCGATTGCGGTGGCGGTCGACCTGTGATCGCCGGTAATCATCTTGACCGCGATGCCGGCACGACGGCAGCGTTCGATCGCCGCTCTAGCTTCCGGCCGTGGAGGGTCCATCAAGCCGACCAACCCCAGGAATGTCAGATCAGTCACGTACCGTGAGAGGTCGCCAGTGGCGTCGAAGTCGGCCAGGCGGAGCCTGCGTGAGGCCACCAGCAGTCCTCTCAGGCCGTTGCCTCCGTTGCGGTGGTAGATCTCGTCGATCTGGTCACGCCCGGTTGCGTCGAGCGGCTCTGCCACGCCCTGCCTCAGTTCCGAAGAGCACCGACCCAGCAGCACATCGGGCGCACCCTTCACATACAGGACGACCTCCTCCCCCTGCCGGTGGAACGTGGCCATGAACTTGCGTGCTGAATCGAACGGGACTTCATTAAGTCGCGGCAGGCAGTCATCTACGATCGTGTGGTCGATGCCGTGACCTGCAGCGAGCACCAGCAATGCTCCTTCCATCGGATCGCCGATGACCCGGGTCTCGTCGATGCGGCTGTCGTTGCAGGCCGTCACGGCCCTCAACAGCGCGACGACATCAGCCTCACCGTCGTCGCTCGACACGGAATGCGTGCTGCTCCCCGTACCAACGTCGACCGACTGTCCGCCGCAGCAATAAGTTCGCACCGTCATCTGGTTCAACGTGAGCGTACCGGTCTTGTCGGAGCAGATCACCGTAGTGCAGCCGAGGGTCTCGACACTGGCCAGGCGCTTGACGATCGCGTTCTGCCGCGCCATCCGCTGCATCCCGAGAGCGAGCGTCACGGTGACGACGACGGGCAGTCCTTCAGGCACTGCCGCAACGGCCAGCGCAATCGCTTCGATCAACAGCTGCGCCAGGTCCTTGCCCCGCAGCCACTCCAAAATCGCCAACAGAGAGACCAGCGTCACGGCGAGCGCGCCAAGCCGCTTGCCGAGCTGATCGAGCTGGACCTGCAAGGGACTCGGGGGCTCGGTGGCGAGGGCAAGTTGCCGTGACAACCGGCCGATCTCCGTACGCGGTCCGGTCGCGGTGACCACGAGTTCGCCGCGCCCGCGGGTGACCAGGGTATTCATGAAGACCAGGTTGATGCGGTCGCCGACCGAAAGTGACGTGTCCGGCAGCGGCTCCGTGATCTTGCCGACCGGCGCGGACTCGCCCGTCAGCGTCGATTCGTCGATCTCGAGGCTGGCGGCGAAGAAGAGGCGACCGTCGGCAGGGATTCGATCGCCCGCCTCGACGAGAACCACGTCACCGGGCACGAGTGTGTCTGCAGAGATCTCCTGGATGATTGCCGAGCGTCGCACGCGTGCACGCGCCGGCAGCATGTTCTTCAGGGCCTCGAGACTCTGTTCGGCCCGGTACTCCTGATAGAAGCCGAACAATGCGTTGATGACCACCACGCAGGAGATGACGATGGCGTCCTTGACGTTGCCAATCGCCGCGGACAGCACTGCGGCACCGAGCAGCACCAGCACGAGCGCGCTGGAAAACTGGCCTGCGAACACACGCCACGCCGACCGTGGCGGCGTCACTGGCAGCTTGTTCGCTCCGAACTCGCGCTCGCGCGCTGCGATGGTCTCGACCGTGAGACCCTGGTCGGGGTGAACGCCCAGCCGTCGCGACGTTTCGGTCGCCGACTCAGCATGCGTGGGCAATGAGACGTTCAAGGCGACGGGCTTCCGAGCGGCAGCCGGACGAGCTTCCAGTAGCATTATACAGATTGGCGAACCGAGGATTTTCAGGCCGACTGTTGGCTGTGCGCGTGCGGCGAAAGCTTGTCACGCCTGATCGCGGACATGGGTTGATGCACAGGATCAGTGCAAGGACTGTCTGATGGGCCGAGTCCAAGCGAACATGCAGGAGCCGGCGATCTGCCAATGCGGGGGCGATAGCGTTCGGGTGTTCGTGGAAGGCGACGCCCTGTACGCAGCCATGCGAATAGACATCTCCTCGGCTCGGCGATCAATCGACCTGGAAGCCTACATACTGGGTGACGACGCTGTCGGGCGCGCGATCGTCGCCGCACTTTGCGAACGGGCGAGAGCAGGCGTGCGCGTCCAGGTCGGACTCGATGCATTCGGAAGTCTGCCGTTGGCGAACTCCACATTGACCAAGGAGCTGCGGGACGCGGGCGCGCGCTTGCGCTGGCATCACGGTTGGAGTTGGCGCCATCCTTGGCATGTCCATCGGCGCAACCACCGCAAGCTGCTCGTGCTCGACCAGCAGTGCGCCTATCTCGGTGGTTTCAATCTGCGCGCGGACAGTTCGCAACAGACGGCCGGCTGTGACCGCTGGCGCGACACACATGTGCGCATCGAGGGCCCCTTCGCAGCGCAGGCGCAGGAGGCGTTCGATGCGTTCTGGAAAGGTGACCTGTACTGGCAACCAAGCCAGGTTGGTTCGAATTTGCTGATGACCAACGCCTCGCACCCGGCGCGGCAGCATCTTCAGGTTGCGCTGCACACGGCATGCCTCCAGGCGCGACAGCGTATCTGGGCAACCACACCCTACTTCGTACCGGACAGGCGCCTGCGTACCGAACTGGCGGATGCCGCCCGGCGCGGAGTTGATGTCCGTATCCTGGTGCCGCGGCACAGTGACGTGCGCCTCGTGCAGTGGGCGAGCCGGGCGGCATACCGAGCGTTGCTGCACGCAGGAGTGAAAGTGCTGGAGTATCGGCCGCGGGTGCTGCACGCGAAGACGATGGTCGTGGACAGTGCCTGGTGCACTGTCGGCACCGCCAATCTCGACTACCGCAGTCTTAACCTGAACTACGAAATCAACCTGGTCTCAAGATGCGAGGCATTGACCGAACTGCTCGCCGCGCAATTTGAGTTCGACGCGACGCGGTCGGAGCTGATCGATCCCACTCAATGGCACCTTCGCCCAGGTTGGCGCAGAGCGTTGGAGGGAGTCGCGTGGCGCCTGCGCCGATGGCTTTGACGCTGGGGACCGATGTGTCTGCGGGCACGAACGACTGCCGCTCAGTCATCGGGAAACTACCAATTCTTTGCTGCATGCGGCTCGTGGTAAATGGAGGGAAGTCGCGAGGAGAGCTGCATGAAGAGCTTGGCGTCCATCGTCGTCGGGCTGGACTTCTCGGAGTGCTCCCGAGTCGCGCTTGGTCACGCGCAGCGCGTTGCTTCCTGGGCCGACGCGCAAGTGCATCCCGTGCACGTCGTCGACGCGCCGATCGATGAGATACGCGAAGATGCCGCACTCACCGCGATGCAGCGCGGAATTCACGCGGGCCTCGTCGAGGACGCCCGCAAACGGTGGGACGCATTTGCCGAGGGCATCCCCGGATCCTCCAAACTTCACCTCGACGTCTGCGTCGCCCACCGTCTCGTCGGAATCCGCCAGCAACTGGATCGCCACAAGGCCGACTTGTTGGTTCTCGGCGCATTTGGCGAGGAGAGGCCCAGTATGGGCATGGGGACGCTGGCTACCGCGTGCGTTCGCAGCGTCCCGACCGACGTTCTGATCGTGCGCGACAATTATCGCGACCCCTTCCGTACCGTCGTCGTCGGCATCGACTTCTCGGCCACCTGTCAACGTGCTCTGGAAGCGGCCTCGCTGATTGCGCACGGTGAGGGAGCAAAGCTATACGCGGCGCACGTCGTGCCCGCTCAAGTAGAGACTTTCGCGCGTCTGCGCACCGAACTCGGTCCGGACCTCAATGCGTTCGTGAATGAGACGACGTGCAAGTATCCGGGGCTCGAGGTGAATGCAAAGGTATTCCCGTATTCCGGCTACCGCTCCGGAGTCCTGGAATTTGCAGCGCTGGTCAACGCGGATCTCGTTGCGGTCGGCACCCGGGGCCGGAGCAATCTGCGCGACGTGGCGTTGGGCAGCACCGCGGAGAAGATACTGCGCGACAGCGTTTGTGCTGTCTGGGCTGCGAAGCCGCGCGTGCAGTGAGCCGTCCCTGGGTCCGTGCAGCGCAACTGTTGAGCAGCTACGGAATGCGGCGCTGCGGGCAACCACATGACTCCAGGAGCTGATCCCGCTGCTCGTGATCTGACTCGTTTCAACCGGACAAGGAATTTGAGCGGGTGATGGGAGTCGAACCCTCGTGAGCGGCGTTGCCTCGCTCGGCAGATCAACGACACGGAGACGACGGTGGCACTGCGTGTGATCGGCGTGTGAATCGGCTGCCTCTTCACTCGTCAGTCCAGGCGAACGCCTTCAGCGCAGCCACGTCCAGCAGCCGGATCCGGTTGTAGCGCGCGTCGATCCACCCGGCTCGCCGCATCGTCGCCAGTATCCGGTTCACATGGTCGCGCGAGATGTTCGCCATCTCCCCAAGCTCCGCCTGCGTCAGCGCATAGCCACGTGCGTCACCGGGTGGCACCTCCCCCATCGCCGTCACCCGCAGCAGCACGGCCGCCAGCCGCCGCGCCGAATCACGTATCAGCAGGTCGCGCGCCACCCAGACCACTGTCTCGGTGCTCGCGTCGGCCATCTGCGCGAGCCGCGTCGAGAAACCTGGATCGACCTGGAGCTGCGGCCGTAACCGCTCGAGCGGCACATGCAGCAGGTGGTCGGTTCGATCGCAAGAAGGTCAGCGTCCGGCCCCGCCACGCAGCACCGGCCCGTGGCCGAACCAGTCGCCTGCGCGTTCTATATGGCCATCGCCGGCAACTGCCCGGCGTCCCACCCAGCACGCCACCCCCCGCGACCACCCCGTACACACCCACCCGATCCTCGCCCGTGCGAAAGACCGGCGCCGTCCGCTCCAGCGTGACCAACCGCCCCAGACTGATGAACCGGGTGCGGAACAACTTCGGCTGGCGTGAAAGCCAACCCCGCTGCGAAAACACCCGTTCCAGCTCATCCACAGTCAGCACCTGTCTTGCCGATCCGCAAGAAAGCTGGCGAAAATGGCAATATCTCCCGGCCCATCAATCGACATTTAGAACGCTCGCGCCACGGTCCAGATCCAAGGAAGCGTTTATGACCCGCCACCCGGCCATTGCCTCGGTCCTCGCCGCCACCCTGTTGCTTGCTGCCTGCAGCAAGAAACCTGCCGACACCACCCCCGCGGCGGCCGCGGACCTCATCGTTTTCGGCGGCCCGATCGTGACGATGGAGGGCGACCAGCCCACCACCGTCGAAGCCATCGTCGTGGACGAGGGCAAGATCACGTTCGTCGGCAGCAAGGCGGACGCGCTCAAGCAGCAGGCCGAAGGCACGGTGCTGAAGGATCTGGGCGGCAAGACGCTGCTGCCAGGCTTCATCGACGGCCATGCGCATGCCCAGCAGTTCGGAGCCCAGGCCGTTGGCGCCAACCTGCTCGCACCTCCCGATGGTACCGTCAACACCATCGATGACCTCGTCGCCAGGCTGAAGACTTTCGCCGCAGGCCCTGATGTCGAGAAGACCGGCTGGATCTTCGGCGTCGGCTACGACGACGCGCTGCTCGGCCGTCACCCGACGCGCGAAGACCTCGACAAGGTTTCGACGACCGTTCCGGTCATGGCGACCCACATCTCGGGCCATTTCGCCGCGGTCAATACGCTTGCCCTGAAGATGATCGGCTACGACGCCAGCACGCAGAATCCCGAGGGGGGTGTCATCCGCCGCGAGGCCGACGGCAAGACCCCGAACGGCGTGCTCGAGGAGCTTGCGGCGATGCCGCACATGGTGAAGTCCCTCGCGCCTACCACGCAGGAGGGAAAAGACTAATTCCTGAAGCGTGGCCTCGAACTGGCGAAGAGCTACGGCTACACGACCGCGAACGAAGGCCGCATGTTCGGGCCGATGCATGCAGTCATGGTGGACGCTGCAAAGCGCGGACTGGTCGACATCGATTTCATCGGCTGGATGGACTACACCGGCCGCAGCGAACTCGACAAGGGCTTCAGCACGAGCTATTCCAATCACTACCGCCTGGGCGGCCTGAAGGTCACGCTCGACGGCTCGCCCCAGGGCCGCACGGCCTGGCGCACCGTCCCCTACCTGATCCCGCCCGATGGCCAGCAGCCCGGCTACAAGGGCTATCCCGCCATCCCCGACACCAAGCAGGTCGAGGCGTATCTCGACGAGGCCTACACCAAGGGCTGGCCAGTCAAGGTGCACGCCAATGGCGATGCCGCGATCGACCAGTTGTTCGAGGCCTTGAAGCCCGTGGTCGCGAAGCATGGCGTGAAGCCGGGCCAGGTGACGCTGATCCACGGCCAGTTCATCCGCCCGGACCAGGTGCAGGCGCTGAAGTCGCTCGGCATCTTCCCGTCGATGTTCCCGATGCACACCTTCTACTGGGGCGACTGGTACAAGCAGATCGTCGGCCCGGAACAGGCGGCGCAAATCTCGCCGATGCGCTCGATCCTGAACACCGGCCTGCACGCGACCAGCCACACCGACGCGCCGGTCGCGCTTCCCAACCTGATGCAGGTCGTGTGGGCCACCGTGAATCGCACGTCGCGCTCGGGGGCGATCATCGGCCCCGACGAGCGCGTCACGCCCTACGAGGCGATGAAGATGATCACCCTCTGGGGCGCCGAACAGTTCGGCGAGCAGGCGACGAAGGGCTCCATCAAGGAGGGCAAACTCGCCGACCTGGTCGTACTTTCCGACAACCCGCTCACCGTGGACCCGGCGAAGATCAATCAGATCCAGGTGCTCGAAACGATCAAAGAGGGCAAGACGGTTTGGGCCCGCGAGTGAAGGAGCTACGCAGGGCGGTTCTGGCAGGCTAGGCGGGGGCCGCATTCGCGGCGACAGCCCTCATCGCCAGCGCCTCGAAACTGCTGCGGTTCGGCAATCAGTTGGTAAGCTTGGGCGGCGGCGTGCGCTACTGGCTCGACAGCCCGGACAGTGGTGCCGAGGGTTTCGGACTCAGGCTCACGGCCACGCTGCTGTTCCCCCGGTAATTGGCTCGACCACGCAGAGGATGGATCATGATCGAAGTACGCAAGGCAGTTTTGGCAGGCTCCGCGACGGCTGCATTCGCGGCGACCGCCCTCATCGCCAGCGCCGCCCAGGCCGGCGGGCTGCTGCTCTACGAGTTCGGCACGGCTGAGCCAGGACTCGCCGCGGCCGGCTATGCGGCGCGTGCGCAGGATGCATCGACGGCGTTCACGAACCCGGCCGGCATGACGAAACTCGACGGCACGCAGGTGCTCGTCGGCGGCCAGCTGATGTGGCTGAACACGCAGTTCGCGATCGATGGCGCCACCTCGCCCGGCCTGGGCAGCGGCGACGGCGGCCGCGCCTTCGGCTCGAACGGGTACGTCCCGGGCGGCGGCGCCTTCCTGACGCATCGCGTCTCGCCCGATCTCGCGCTGGGCTTCGCCGTGGCGGGCAACTTCGGCTCCATGCTGGACTACGAAGACGACTGGGTGGGTCGCTACCGCGTGCAGGACGCCGACCTCGTCGGCGTATCCGTCATGCCGTCGATCGCGTATCGCGTGAACGACAAGCTGTCTCTCGGCGCCGGCATCAACGGCATGTACGGCATGTTCGACCAGAAGGTCGCGATCAACAACGCGGTGCCGTCGCTCAGCGACGGGCGGCTCGAGATCGACGACGACACCTGGGGCTGGGGCGGCAATGTCGGCGTGCTGTACGAGCCGGTGCCAGGCACGCGCCTCGGGCTTACCTACACGTCCGAGATCGACCTCGATTTCAGCGGCCGTGCGAAATTCTCGGGGATCGGCCCGATCCTGACCGCGCTGCTGCAGTCGCGCGGCCTGCTCGATGCGCCCGTGGACATCGGCGCCGTCGTGCCGCAGCAGGTGATGGGGAGCGTGTACACGGAGATCAACGACCGCTGGGCCCTGATGGGCAACGTCGGCTGGCAGGACTGGTCGGAGTTCGGCGAGGTCGAGATCGGCATCGACAACACTCAGAACCCGGTCAGCCTCACCAACCCACTGTCGTTCGACGACACCTGGCACGTCGCAATGGGCGCGCAGTACCGCACGAACAGCCAGTGGAAAGTGAACGTCGGCCTCGCCTACGACTCGGGCTTCCAGGACGGCAACGACGTCTCGCCGCTGTTCCCGGTCAACTCGGCGTGGCGATTGGGCGCCGGCGGCGAAAAGCAGGCCAGCGAATCGTTCAAGTGGGGATTCACGACGGCGCTGCTCTACGGCGGCAACATCGACGTCGACAAGCGCAGCACGCTGCCTCCGGTGCTCGGCGGGCGCGGCAATTTGGTGGGTGGGTACGACCAGTCGCTGTCCGTCGTGCTGACCGTGTACGGCAACTGGGCCTTGTGACCAGGTTTCG
>CAVOWK010000003.1:0-115480 GCA_963700045.1 uncultured Gammaproteobacteria bacterium | reverse complement strand
CGGCGCGGCGGCAAGTTCATCATCCCCGTGCCGGAGCCCACCGTCGTAGTCGCACGCCAACGTGAAACCCACCCTGTTTCCGGAAGTTGCCCACGGCTGCTGCCCGGCCTGCGGTCATTCGATGCAGATGTTCTTCCGGCAGCCTGGCGTGCCGGTCAACAGCTGCATCCTCGTGGACTCGCGCGAGGAGGCCCTGGCCTTTCCTGCGCGGCGACATCGAACTTGGCGTCTGCACCGGCTGCGGCTTCATGTGCAACCAGGCCTTCGACCCGAAGCGCGCCGAATATTCGGCCCGCTACGAAGAAACCCAGGCCTACTCGCAGACCTTCAACAAGTTCGACCTGGCGCTCGCGACCGAACTGGTGGAGCGCTTCGAGCTCAAGGGCAAGACGGTCGTCGAGTCGGTTGCGGCAAGGGCGAGTTCCTTGCCCTCCTCTGCGGCTGGGCGGCAATGCCGCGATCGGTTACGACCCTGGCTTCGACCCTGCGCGCCAGATCTTCGAGCCGGGCACGAAGGCACGCATGATCCGGGACTTCTACGGGCCCGGCTCGGGCACCGCCGAGGGTGACCTCGTCTGCTGCAAGATGACGCTCGAGCACATTCGCCACGCATGATTTCGCGTGACGTTGCGCGAGTCCATGAAGCCGGGCGGCGACTCGTCGGTGTTCATCCAGGTGCCGGAGTCGCTCCGCATCCTGAACGACTGTCGCGTTCGAGGACATCTACTACGAGCACTGCTCCTACTTTACGCCAGGTTCGCTGGCCGGATGTTCCGCAAGGCGGGGTTCCGCGTGACCGCTCGACGTCAGACATACGCCGGCCAGTACCTGACGCTGGAGGGTGGCCTCGCGGGCGAAGAAACGCTCCCCCCCTTGCCCTGGAAGAATCCGTTCAGTCGATCGTCGAACTGGCGAAATCATTCACCCGGCGCTTCGAGGCCAAGCAGGCCGAATGGCAGGCGAGGATCCAGGAAGCCTCGCGGCAGGGGCCGGTGGCCGTCTGGGGCTCGGGCTCGAAGGCGGTAGCGTTCCTGCGCGCGACCGACCCGGCGTCGAAGCTCATCGAGCACGTGGTCGACATCAATCCCCATCGCCAGGGCCACTTCATGCCGGGCACCGGTCAGCGTATCCTCTCCCCCAGCGACCTGCGGACCGTAGCGCCGGCCGCCGTGATCGTCATGAATCCAGTTTACCGGGAAGAAATCGCTGCGGAGCTCACACGTCAGGGCATTGCGGCGACGCTGTACACGCTTTAAGCGGAGACCATCGCAGCTGTGCCCGATGACTCCCAGTTCACCGGGAAACGCAGCCGCGTACTGATGGTCGCGGCCTGCCCGTTTCCGGCGCGCCGCGGCACCCCGATCCGCATCGAGAAGATGGCGAAGAACTCGGCAGGCGCGGCAACGACGTTCACGTCGCTACGTATCACCTGGGCGACCCGGCGACCAATCCGCATTTTGCCGTGCATCGCATCCGCGGCGCGGCGAGCTACCAGAACACGGCCCCGGGCCCGACCTGGACGAAGCTGTTGGTGGCCGATCCAAGTTTGGCCGGCACCGTCTACCGGCTGGCGGGCCAGCTCAAGCCGGACGTGATCCACGCGCACCATTTCGAGGGCCTGTTGGTCAGCATCCCCGCGAGCGTGCGCTACAGGATCCGCTGGTGTTCGATGCCCACGTGCTGCTCGACGGCGAACTCGAGTACTACGACATGGGCATGCCCAACGGGCTGCGCAGTCGCGCCGCGCGAATGCTCGACCGGACGCTGCCGCGGCTGGCCGATCACGTCGTCTCGGTTTCCGACGAGATCAGCAGCGCTTGCACAACGAGCACGGGATGTCGCTGGCTTCGATCACCGTGGTCGGCAACGGTGTCGAACGGCCTTTCTTCGAAGGCCGCAAGGGCGCCTACTCGCCCGACGGCATGCAGCGCGTCGTCTTCGCCGGCAACCTGGCCAGCTACCAGGGCGTGGACCTGCTGCTGCAGGCATTTGTGCACGTCTCGCGCGCACGGCAGGACGTCAAGCTGACCATAGTCACCGACAGCCCGACGGCAGAGATTGCTGCTCAAGCCCGGGCGCTGGGCTTAACCGAACGAATCGAGTTCGTCGAATCGGACCTGCAGCGGCTGCCCGACCTGTTGGCGAGCGGCGATGTGTTGGTGAACCCGCGCACGCGCTGTCCCGGCGTGCCGCAGAAACTGTCAATTACATGGCGTCCGGCACCCCGGTCGTGTCTTTCGCCGGCTCTACGCGCTACATCGTCGACGGCCGCAGCGGCGTCGTGATCCCGAACGACAACGTCGAGGAGTTCGCCGCAGGGATTTCGCGCTTGCTGGCAGACAGTACGTTGCGATTAGCCCTCGGCACGGAAGCGAAACGTTACGCTGCCGAACGTCTGTCGTGGTCCGCCACCGCCAGGTCCCTTGAGGCGGTGTACGCAAGGCTACTGAGCGAACGCCAGCTGAAGGCGGCGCGGTCGTCAGCACAATGACGGCCTGACAACATGCCATTGGCATTCAACCGGTTGCTTGGTTCGCAGCTGCTGTGGCTGATCGGTGGACGACTCAGCCTGCTGCTGTTTTCCCTGCTCTCGACCGGGCTGATGACCCGGGATCTCGGGCCGCACGGTTTCGGGGATTTTCGTACAGCGGTGGGATTTCTGGGTCTGGTAGTGCTGCTGGCAGACCTCGGGCTGGCCAGCATTTCGTCCGTGAAATCTCTGCACCCGACGCCGACCAGGATCGAATCGTGGGCAATTCAATTGCCCTGCGGTTGACCCTGGCCACAGCGTCTGTTGCCATGGCCATGGCGTTGCTGTTTGCCTTGCCCTTCACCGAGGAGGCCGAGCGAGCCGCACTCTGGGCAGCCCCCGGTTTCCTCGCCTACTCCATGCACCTGATGCTCTTCGGCCTGTTCCAGCAGCGAATGAAGCAAGCCGAGGTCGTCCGTGCAGAGATCGCTGGCGCCGTCGTGCTCGTGGGCGCAGTCGCAGCACTCCGCGGCCACGGCGCAGCACCGGCCGCGTTCTGTGCCGCGCTCAGTCTGAATTATCTCGTGACCTGCGGCATCGCCGTAAATTGCGCACGCGCGCACGCCAATCTCAGGCCGCGCTTCGAACTGGCGGTCTGGAGTCGCCTGATGCGCGCGGCCGTGCCCACTGGCAGTCGGGATGACGATGACGATCGTTTATTTCCAGTCCCCGACGATCCTGCTTGCAGTGCTAAGCACACCCGAGGCCGTGGGCAACTATGGCGTGCCATTGAAGATATTCGACAGCCTGATGGGAATCGGGCTGCTGGTGATCGGGCTCGTCGCGCCACTGCTTGCCAACGCGGCGGTGGCGGATGGCGCGCGGTTTTCACGGACGCTGCAGCAGAGCATCAGCATGTTTCTGCTCGGCGGCACGATGCTTGCGCTATTGCTAGCGTCGACCGCGGAAATCATCGTGATCGTCGTGGCCGGCCCGGAATTTACCTCATCGGCAGGCACGCTGCAGCTATTCGCACTGCTCTTCGTCATCCATACCAGCACGCTGCTCCTGCGAGAGGCGGCCACCGCCCTGCACCTGCAGCAAAAGATCGCTGGGTGCATCGCCCCTGCCCTGCTGGTCGCGGGCGTGGGTTTCTTTGCCCTGATTCCCGACTGGAGGGCAACGGAGCGGTTCTTGCACTCATTGCAGCTGAATCGTTGCTCCTGCTAAACCTCGCGAGACTGATCCTGCGTCACTCGACAACCAACCTTCTTGATCGTTCCATCACGAGGCCCATCACCGCCGGACTGATCGCGGCGGGATTCGTCGTCGCCTGCGAAGCGAATGGTTTCAGCTGGTGGGTGACGACGGCGCTGACGCTGCCCGTCTACTGCGCACTTTTGATCGGCCTCGGCGCCTTTGGAGTCCGGGACATGCAGCGCCTGGCCACGCAGATGATCAGTGGCCTCAAGACCCGGGCCTGACCGCCGGACGGTCCACGGCAACCGCAACCCGGTCAGATGAAGTTTCCGGGAGCGCCAAAAAGCTTGTACTTGATCTTCCATGCCATGCTCACCGCACCCGGGAACGGCACGGACACGAGATCCGCGATGAGTCGCGGGCCATTCCAACTGGCGATCCAGAAGCGGCGCAGCACCCCGCGACACTCCCTGCGATCTTTCTCGGACAGGTCTTCGTTCTCGACCAGGTCACGGCACGTGCGGTAGAGGGTCAGGACCGGCACATCGACATGCGAGGCGGCCTGGGTATCGTGCCAGGCGCGCTTCGTGCGGGCCGATGCCGTGACTCTCGTGTACCGGGCCGGGTGTTCCCGCATCTCGACCAGCGGCTCTTCGAGCTGGAGCAGGTGCCCGCGCAGCGCCATCTGGGCGAGGAAAGCCTTGTCCGCGCCGCTGAACGGCTGGTGCAGGAGCGAGCCGACCATGGCGCTGCGACGAATCAAGCCGAAGAAGTCCACGTTGGTGTGCGACTCGAGGATCATGACGGCGAAGCGCGTCGCGGTTCGCGGTACGTTGGTCTTCTCGATGACCGAGCGGTAGTAACCCAGGTGCTCACCCTTGGCGTCGATGTAGTCGACTACCGTGTTGCACAGGACGACTTCGGGCCGCGCCTCGAGGGCCGCTGCCATCACCTCGAGGTAGCGCGGCTTCAGGCGGTCATCATGCGCCAGCCATTTGAAGTAGCGTCCAGCAGCGGCGAGGTTCCAGACGCGGTTGTAGTTCGGCGCGGCGCCGACGTTGGTCTCGTTGCGATGGTAGCGAATGCGCTTGTCAGACTCGGCATACGCCCGGCAGATGTCGCCCGTGGCATCCGTCGAGGCGTTGTCCGAGATGACGAGTTCCCAGTCGACGTACGTCTGGGCCAGCACCGAATCGATGGCCTCCCGCAGGTAGTTTTCCCCGTTGTAGACAGGAAGACCGATGGACACCGTGCTCATGAGGTTTTACCTGGGACCTTAAGGCTGTTGCTGTCTGGAATGATAGTCACTGCGGCTCGTCGGTTTAAGGAGTTTGCGTCACGATGGCCGCCACGTGGTCACCGATGGCGAGCGACGCGGTCAGCCCGGGCGATTCGATCCCCATCAGGTTGACGATCCCGGGCACGCCGTGCACTGCAGGGCCATCGATGCGGAAGTCCGCGGCAAGTCCGTCCGGGCCCTCGATCTTGGGTCGCACACCGGAGTAAGCGGGGCTCAGGGCGCCGTCCTGCAATGCAGGCCAGTAGCGGCGGATTCGCGCATAGAACGCATCGGCACGCCTCGGATCCACGGAGTACTCGGGCCGATCGATCCATTCCACGTCCGGCCCAAAACGCGCTCGTCCGGCGAGGTCGAGCGTCAGGTGCACCCCCAGGCCACCAGGCTCGGGGACCGGGTACACCAGCCTCGAGAACGGTGCACGACCCTCGAGCGTGAAATAGTTGCCCTTCGCATAGCGGGGCTTCGGCACGTGCTGAGGCGGAAAACCCTCGATTCGGGAAGCCAATTGGGGGAGCTTCCAGCCCCGCGGCGTTGATGACCCAGCGGGCCCGCAGCGAGTGGCTCGATTCATCGCCCAACCGCAGCGAGACGCCATCCTGGGTCGGGCGCAGCGCGGTCACGGGGGTCTGCAAGACGAGACTGCCACCTGCCTGCTCGAGGTCGCCGAGCAGCGCCAGCATCAGGCCGTGGGAGTCGATGATGCCCGTAGAGGGCGACAGCAGCGCCGCAGCGCATCGCAGGGCCGGTTCCAGTCGGATGGCCTCGGAGGCATCGAGCCTGCGCAGGTCATCGACACCATTGCGGACAGCAGCGCCGCTATGCCGTCGAGTTCGCGAGCCTGCGCCTCGTCCGTCGCGACGATCAGCTTGCCGTAACGACGGTGCGCGATGCCCTTCAGGCGGCAGTATTCGTAGAGTTGCTGTCGGCCGGGACGCACAGGCGAGCCTTGAGCGAGCCCGCGGCATAGTAGATCCCGGCGTGGACGACCTCACTGTTGCGCGCGCTGGTCTCGGTGCCGAACGCGTCATGCCGCTCGAGGACCAGCGTCTCGTGCCCTGCCAGTGCCAGGCGCCTGGCGATCGCGAGGCCGACCACGCCGGCACCCACGACAACACAGTCGACTGAATCCATGCAATTCCTCCGGAGTCGCCTCCGTTACACCTGCGCGGCAATGCCGGAGCGGAACCCGGTCCCTAGAAAACGAGCTTGCGCCCGTGAAAGGCCTCGGCAAAACCACTCGACGCCCTGCACTCCAGACCGCGCAGACGCATCAAGGCCTCGAAGTTCTCGGCGCGAAACCACGCACGGCTGCGCTGCGAGCTGAAGTACTTTTCCAGGTGGAGCCGTCTTGCGTTTCGCCGCGCGCGCCGTGAGCGGCACGTAGACATTCGGCTGCGCGAGGTCGGCTTCGTACTTCGGGATCTCGTACTCGTAGATCAGGTGATCCCGCCACGTGTTCCAGGTCAGTTCGGCAGCCACCCTGTGGTCCTGGTGCCGGTCCCCCAGGCAGTGCGTCAGGATGACGTCGGGATTCACCTGCTGCTTCAGCAGTTCGAAGTGCTGTTTGACATCCGCATACTGCGCCGGCAAAAAGCTGTCGCGAAATTGCCCGAGTTCCAACCTCACGCTTGCCGCGTGCCTGAGCAGAGCCCTGGCGCTGCGTCGGGCTTCGCCTGCCCTGTCCCCGACCGCCGTCAGGACGACCCACGTCACCTCCACCGAAGACCACGTCTCCAGCCAGGTGGCGATGGTTCCGCCGCAGCCGATCTCCAGATCGTCGCTGTGCGCACCTATGCAGAGCAGGCGCAACGGCCGATCACTGGGGAACTGGGGCAGGAGCTTCAGCATGATGGGGGAATGAAACTCAAGACGGCTGGCGCCGTTCGGGTCTCCACACCTTCCACGGCGAATCGCCGCGCGCCTCCATCCGGTCGAACGTGATCTTGTCCTTGAAGGTGTCCATCGCGCTCCAGAAGCCGTCGTACTTCCAGGTCGTGAGCCGCCGTGCCCGCAACAGGCTCCGGAACGGCTGCTCGACGAGTTCCTCGCCGGGCTGCATGTGATCGAAGATCTCGCGTCGGAGGCAGAAGAAACCGCCGTTGACCCAGTAGCCCGTCGCACCGATCGGTTCGATCGCGGTGACACTCCCGGCATCGTCCGCAAGGACATAGTGGAAGCTCTGCCTCGGTCGCACCGAGACGAAATGCGCGATGGACCCCGTGCGCCGAAACTGCTCCACGTGCTGGTCCAGGGGCAGGTTGGTCAGTCCGTCGGAATAATTGGCGAGAAATTCCTCTTCGCCCTCGACCAGTGACCTGACCCGCAGCAGCCGCTCGCCGAGGTTTTCGTGCAGGCCCGTGTCGACGAAGGTGATGCGCCAGTCCTCGGAATCTTCCTCGAGCAACTGTACGTGACGCCCTCCGTCCGACAGGACGAAATCCGTCGACATGGCGGCGCGATAGTTGAGGAAAAATTCGCGAATGAGGTCGCCACGGTGACCAAGGCACAGGATGAAATCCTTGTGGCCATAGTGTGCGTAATAACGCATCAGGTGCCAGAGGATCGGGCGGTCGCCGACGTTGACCAGGGATTTCGGGATGGTGTCAGAGTGTTCGTGCAGGCGAGTGCCAAGGCCGCCACAGAACAGCACGACCTTCATTGACGGCTCCAGCACAGGTCATCATCGACCTGGCGCGTTCGCTGCCGGTGCTGCAGTTGGTGGAGTCGCGTGACCAAGATCTTCATGTGCGTCCTTCAGCAAATCAAAACACGGTCGACCTTCGGGATCGGGACGACAAACCGCCCGCCCCACTCGCGGATGTACGCCGCCTGCGCGCTGATCTCGTCCTTCAGGTTCCACGGCAGGATCAGCACGTAATCCGGCCGCGCGTCGCGGATCGCCTCGGGCGCAAGGATCGGAATGCGAGTGCCCGGAGTGAACTTGCCCTGCTTGTAGGGGTTGGCATCGACCGTGAAATCCAGGAAGTCCGTGCGGATGCCGCAGTAGTTGAGCAGCGTGTTGCCCTTGCCCGGGCGCCGTAGCCGACGATCTTCTTGCCGCGTGCGCTTGGCGTCGATCAGGAACGCGAGCAGTTTGCGCTTGGTCGCCTTCACCTGCTCGCCGAAACCGCGGTAGCGCTCGAGCGTCTGCAAACCCGTCGTCGATCTCGCGCTGGCGCAGCGCACTGACTCGGTCGCCGACCGGCAGGGCGGCGTTCTCGGCGTGCCGCGCGTAGATGCGCAGCGACCCGCCATGCGTCGGCAGTTCCTCGACATCGAACAGCGTCAGTGCCGTGATGCGCGAAGACCTGCTCGACGGCGACGAACGAGAAGTAACTGAAGTGCTCGTGGTAGATCGTGTCGAACTGGTTCTCCGCCATCAGCCGCTGCCAGGTGCGGGAACTCCATCGTGATCACGCCATGCGGCGCGAGGAGCAGCTTCATGCCGGCGACGAAGTCGTTGAGGTCCGGCACGTGCGCGAGCACGTTGTTGCCGAGCAGCAGGTCCGGCCTGCCCATGCTCGCGCAGCGATCTGCGCTGGCGCTCTCGCGGCCGAAGAACCGGACCGTGGTCGGTATGCCCTTCTCGACGGCCGCCTGCGCCACGTTCGCCGCCGGCTCGATGCCAAGCACCGGCACTCCGCGCGCGACGAAGTGCTGCAGCAGGTAGCCGTCGTTGCTGGCGATCTCCATGACCTTGGCTGTCGGCGCCGAGTCCGAAGCGCTCGACGATCAGCTCGACGTACCGGCGCGCGTGCTCGACCCAGCTGCCGGAGTACGAGGAGAAGTAGGCGTACTCGGTGAAGATCTCGCCGGGCGACACGAACTCCTGCAACTGCACCAGGAAGCACTCGTCGCAGACGTAGGCATGCAGCGGATAGAAAGGCTCCATCTGGTGCAGCTGATCCGGCGCTGATGTGCGTCTGGCACAGCGGCGACATGCCGAGATCGACGAATGTCGTGCGTAAAGCGGCTCCGCAGAACCGACATGCAAACCCAGCGGTGCCGGACCTGGCGTTTTCCATCATGGTGATCAACCGACACTCAATGTGATCGTCGCTGGGCAATAGACATGAATCGTACCAAACACGGGTTCACAAACGGCCGGCGGAATGCGATGCGCATCCCATTTTTCCGACTTTGCACCCGAGTTTTGCGCATCCTCGATGACATCGAGTACCAGAAGCGCGGCGGCACTGGCGATAATTATAGATGTCGCGCCGCAAAAGACAGAGATACAACAGTACCGCGAGCTTGTGGTTCTGCTCTCGCGCGAGGCGCCATGGCGCGACTATGTCGCGTCAGAAATTGACGGCCGCCCCGCCATCCACGGCGATGCCGGCGCCCGACACGAACTTCGCCTCGTCCGTCGCCAGGAACAACGCCGCGGCAGCCACGTCCTCCGGGTCGCCGATGCGGCCCATCGGGGCCTTGGTTTCCCAGTACTTGACGAAATTCGGGTCGTCGAAGAACGGCTGCGACAGCGCCGTCCAGATCGACCCCGGCTGCAGGTAGTTGACGGTGATCTTGTACTTGCCGAGGTCGACCGCCATGCCCTTCGACAGGCCGGCGACCGCGTGCTTGGTGGTGCCGTAAGCCGCGAGGCTCGGGCCCGCCGTGTTCGACATGATCGAACCGAGATTGATGATGCGACCGCCGCCGCGCGCGCGCAGGTGCGGGACCGCGGCCTTCGAGACGCGGAAAATCGCCGTGACATTGATACCGAGAATGCGATCCCACTGCTCGTCCGTGGTCTCCTCGAACTGCGCGCCGATCGCGATGCCGGCATTGTTCACCAGGATGTCGAGGCCGCCGAACGCTTTCACGCACGCGTTCACGACATTGTCTGGCGCGTCCTTTGCCGTGATGTCCTGGTCGAGACACACGACCGCCGCGTTGCCCTTGAAGTGCGACTGCCAGTCGCGACCCGGCAGGTCGACCGCGAGCACGCGTGCTCCATTCGCGACGTAGACGTCGACGATCGCGCGGCCGATGCCACTGCCACCGCCGGTGACGATCGCCACCTTGCCCGACAGCCTGCCCGCGGCGCTCACGAATTCACCGCCTTCTTCTCGGTCGCGCTGGTGAGTTCGCGCAGCGCCTCGATGACGAGCCCCAAGCCTTCCTGCACGATCGCATCCGAGGCCGTGAGTGGTGCGAGGAAACGGATCACGTTGCCGTACAGGCCGCACGAGAGCAGCACGAGTCCTTTCTCGCCCGCGCGCTTGACCAGTGCCTTGGTGAGGTCGGCGTCCGGCTGGTGCGCATCACCGTTCCTGACGAGTTCCATCGCCACCATGGCCCCGAGTGCACGCACTTCGCCGATGGCGGGCAGGGACTTCTGCGCAGCGCGCAACGTGGTGGTCATGAGCGAACCGATCGCTTCGGCACGCTCGCAGAGGTGCTCTTCTGCAATGACCTCCAGCACGGCCAGCGCCGCCGCACAGGCGATCGGCGAACCCGCGTAGGTACCGCCGAGGCCGCCCGGGGCCGGCGCATCCATGATGCTGGCCTTGCCGACGACTGCCGCCAGCGGGAAGCCGCCCGCGAGGCTCTTGGCCATCGTCATCAGGTCGGGTTCGACGCCGGCATGTTCGATCGCGAACATCTTGCCGGTGCGTGCGAAGCCGGTCTGGATCTCGTCGGCGACGAGCACGATGCCGTGCAGGTCGCAAAGCTTGCGCAATGCCTGCAGGAACTCGGGCGGCGCAATGTAGAAACCGCCCTCGCCCATCACCGGCTCGATGATGATCGCAGCCACGCGCGCCGGTTCGATGTCGTACTTGAAGATGTGTTCGAGCGCGTCGAGGCTGTCCTGCACGCTGACGCCGTGGTACGCGATCGGGAACGGCGCGTGGTAGACCTCGGCCGGGAAAGGCCCGAAGCCCGCCTTGTACGGAACGACCTTGCCCGTGAGCGCCATCGCCATGAACGTGCGCCCGTGGAAGCCGCCACCGAAGGCAATCACGCCGGCGCGTCCGGTGTGGGCGCGCGCGATCTTGATGCAGTTCTCGACCGCCTCGGCACCGGTCGTCACGAAGATCGCCTTCTTCGGCGTGGGTCCCGGCGCGAGCCGGTTGAGTTTCTCGGCGAGTTCGACCGCAACGCCGTAGGGGGTGACCATCAGGCAGGTGTGGCTGAACGCGTCGAGCTGTTGCGCGACGGCGGCCTGCACCTTCGGGTGCAGGTGCCCGGTGTTGAGCACGGCGATGCCGCTGCCGAAGTCGATGTAGCGGCGACCCTCGACGTCCCAGATCTCGGCATTGCGCGCCCGTTCGACGTACACCGGCAACTGGTTGCCGAGTCCGCGCGCGAACGCGGCGTCACGACGCCGTTGCAGGTCCTGGTTGGTTTCAGCCATGATGCGCTCCAGGCCCTCGGCGACCCGCCGCGCCAGGTAGTCGGCAAACTTCCGGCCCAGCTGGGGGTGCTTGAGCGCGAACTCGACCGTGGCCTCGAGGTAGCCGAGCTTCGAGCCGCAGTCGTAGCGCTTGCCCTCGAACGCATAGGCGAAGATGGGTTCGTCCGCGAGCAGCGCGGCGATGCCATCGGTCAGCTGGATCTCACCGCCTGCACCACGACCGATGGTCTCGAGCTTGCCGTAGATCGCCGGGGTGAGCACGTAACGCCCGACCACCGCAAGGGTGGACGGCGCATCCTTCGGCTTTGGTTTCTCGACGATGCGCCTGACGCGCGAAACCCGCTCATCCACGGCGTCGGCCGCGACGATACCGTACTTGTCGGTTTCCTCAGGCTTCACGGTCTGCACGCCCAGCACGCTGCCGCGGTACCGCTCGAACACCCGCGCCATCTGCCCGAGACAGGCTTCCTCGGCGTCGATGAGGTCGTCGGCCAGGTGCACGAAGAACGGCTCGTCGCCGACCGCGGGGCGCGAGCACAGCACCGCGTGGCCCAGACCCAGCGGATACGGCTGGCGGATGAAGAGGCAGCTGGCGTAGGAAGGAACGATGTTTCGCAGCGTATTGAGCGTGTGCTCGCGGCCCTTGGTCGCGAGTTCCTGCTCGAGTTCGTGGTCGGGGTCGAAATGGTCCTCGATCGCCCGCTTGGCCGAGCCGGTGACGAACACCAGCTTTTCGGCGCCGGCCTGCAGCGCTTCTTCGACCGCGTACTGGATCAGCGGCTTGTCGACGATCGGCAGCATCTCCTTGGGACTGGCCTTGGTGGCCGGCAGGAACCGGGTGCCGCGTCCCGCCACGGGAAAGACTGCCGTCCTGATCTTCATGCTGCGTATCCCTGCTTGCGCCGACGATCGGCCAATACTGCATGATACTGGATAGCGCAGCGGTCGCTCCATGCGCCGATCCGCCAACGAGGCGCCGGACGTTGCCGTCCGGGCCCCGCGGGTGTGGACGTCAGCGGCCGGCGGGCGTTGCCGCTGGCTTGGACGCCGGCTTTGGCGTGGCCTTGCCGGCCGGGGCGGCAGTCGTGCCGTTCAGCCGGATGTTGCCGCGATTCTGCTCGAGCACGCGCTCGCCGATGCCGTCGACCTTGAGCAGGTCTTCCGGACTCTTGAACGGACCGTTCTTCTGCCGGAACTCGACGATGGCCTGGGCCTTCGCCGGACCGATGCCATCGAGTTCCCTGGCGAGCGTCGCGGCGTCCGCACTGTTGAGGTTGACCGGGCCCGCCAGGGCAGCCCCCGCCGGCAGCAGGCTGAGGATGAGTCCCTGGACCAGCGTCCGGATGTTCTTGTCTTGCATGATCTACGCCTCCTTGGTTGCTTGCGCACCGCGGCAGGACGCCACGGCCGGGAGCCAAATTAGCGCCGAGCCTGTCGATGGACCCGACATGAAACTGCCGGATTTGCACGGAAAATCGTGGGAGGTGCCAGATCTGCGTAGATAGAGTCAGCTTCCCAAGCCGTGCCCGGGATCAGCAAGAACACCGCCTGCTTGCAGTGTACGTACAATGTCAATACAATCTGGCATGCGGATCAGCTACGAGCTGCAGGGCGTCTTATTCGAATGGGACTCAGAAAAGGCCGACACCAATATTCGAAAGCACGGCGTGTCGTTCCACACGGCCTGCGAGGTATTTTTCGACCCGTTCGTCCAGCTTCTCGACGCCAGCGACCCTACTGAACCCCGCGAGGCTGCCGTCGGCTATACCGAAGGTGATCAACTCCTTTTCGTCGTACACGTGATCCGCCATGAAGAAATCATCCGCATCGTCTCCGCGCGCGAAGCGACCCGCGACGAGCGCCGCCATTACGAAAACACGTAGACTGATCGCGCGCCGGCTGCGCACGGATCGACCGATGAGCTCGGTCACGCTGCGCATGCCAGAGGACGTGGTGGAAGACCTCAAGCGCGTAGCCCCAACGCTGGGTTATGCGGGCTATCAGCCGTTGATCCGTTCGTACATCGGCAAGGGCCTGCGCGCCGATCTCGCGCGCCTCGACGAAGGGTCCGTTCCGCGCCTGATCGCGAGTCTGAAGCGACGCGGCGTGGACGAGAGCGTGATCAGACAGGCCCTGGCCGAGACCGGGCAAGTCAGTTAGCCGAAGCGACGCAGCAGAGAAGCCGTTACTTGCCGCAGGAAGACTGACGCCTGCCCCAGATCAGCCGGCCGAACGCGGCAGCGCGGCTTTCGGCAGGAACTCGAGCGCCGCGACGCCGCGCAACGTGTCCCATGCATGACAGGCGGGGCAATGCCAGAGGAAGGTTGAACTGTCGAGGCCGCACTGGCTGCAGCGATAGCGCGCGTGACGCAGCACCACGTTGCGCAGCGCGCCCGCAATCGCGTGCAGTTGCTCGCGCGTGGGCTCTGCGGCGGACGGCAGGAAAGCGGCCGTCATGTCGCGCAGGTCGCTGTCGATCCTCAGCATCTCGCGCACGCAGTCGAGAATGACCGGATCGTCGTAATAGCCGCTCACGATTGCCGCGTACGCGATCTCGGCAGGATTGCCGACACCGTTGCGCACCAGTTCCTCGAGCGCCTCGTCGAACTGCTGCGGCTCGCCGGCCTGCTTCGCCGCATCGGCCAGTCGCGGCAACACCAGGGCGAGCAGATGGAAGTCGCGCCGGATCACGCTGCGATACAGCTGCACGGCGAGCCCGGGGTCGCCCTGTCGCCGCGCCAGGTCACCGCGCAGGATCGCACTGCGCCCGAAATCGTGCTGCTCCCGCGTCGCGCTGTCGAGATGTTCGATCGCGCGCTGGTAGTCCTGCTCCGCAATCGCGGCCTCCGCCATCTCACAATAGAAATGCGCGATCGCCGCTGGCTGCTCCGGCACGCCGACACTGCGCAGGCGCTTGTGGGCGTCGGCCGCCTGCTGCCATTCGTGCTGGATTTCGTAGATACGCACCAGGTGCGACAACGCGAGCGCGGGTTCGCGGCCACTTTCCGCCAGGGACAGGAACAATTCTTCGGCGCGGTCGTACAGGCCGGCGCGGAAGTAGTCGCGCGCGAGCTCGGTCAACGCCGCGTCGCGCGTGCCGGGACTCAGGCTGGTGCGGTCGACGATGTGCTGGTGCACGCGGATCGCGCGCTCCACTTCGCCGCGTCGCCGGTACAGGCTGCCCAGGGCGAAGTGCGTGTCGACGGTTTCGTCATCGATCTCCGAGAGGCTCAGGAAGACTTCGAGCGCGCGGTCGGGCTTGTCGTCGAGCAGGTAGCGCACGCCTTCGAGGTAGCGCGCACGGCGTTCGTGGCGGCGCTTGCGCCGCACGAGGTGGCGCCAGGTCGTGACGCCCCAGCCCAACGCAAGCGTGCCGGCGAGTGTCCACCAGAACGTCTGCTGGACGTCAGTGGGCATCGGAAGTTGGGGAAGGGGAGGAAGGCGAGGAAGGGGAAGAAGCGGCGCCCAGGCGGCGTTCGGCGAGGCGCAGTGCCTGCCGCAAGCGGCCACGCTCTGCCAGCAACTCGGCGACCCAGCGTGAACGAACAAAAGCGCCGGCGAGCAGGCCCGCGGCGAATGCGATCAGCAGCGCGAGACCGGAGGACACCTCGAACCTGGCGAAAGCGATGTCGACGTCGAAGCGCTGCTGGTTCAGCGCAGTGAACAACATGGCGAGCAGGACCAGGAACGCGAGAACGATGCCGAAGGCGACACGTCGCAGCATGGCTTGGGTCAATCGACCGTGCTGGGGCTCGTCGAGGCGGAGGCGCGCGACGACGCCGACGGCGACAGGTCGTCGTCCGGTTCGTTGACGCGTTCGCGCAGGTCCTTGCCGGGCTTGAAGTGCGGGACGTACTTGCCCGCGAGCGCGACGGTCTCGCCGGTCTTGGGATTGCGGCCCTGGCGCGGCGGGCGGAAATGCAGGCTGAAGCTGCCGAAGCCGCGGATCTCGATGCGCTGACCCTGGGCCAGCGCGTCGCTCATGATTTCGAGGACCTGCTTGACCGCAAGTTCGACGTCCTTCGCCGGCAGATGGCTCTGCTTCGCGGCGATGAGCTCGATGAGCTCAGACTTCGTCATGCTGCGCTCGCCGTCCACTCGAAAGCTCCCCGGGTCTTCTTCGACTCGAATCTGCGTCGGGACTCCGCGGCGGCGGTTAGGCCGCCGCGGGTCCGTGCGGGTTTACTCGTCCTGACCGGAAATCTGCTCCTTGAGCAGGTCGCCGAGACTGGTGCCGGTCGTGGAATCGGAGCGATAGCTCTGCATCGCTTCGTGTTCCTCGGCCATGTCCTTCGCCTTGATCGAGAGCGCAACCGTGCGGACCTTGCGATCCACGGCGGTGAACTTGGCCTCGACCTCGTCGCCGACCTTCAGCAGCATGCGCGCGTCTTCGACGCGATCACGTGCCAGTTCGGACGCACGCAGGTAGCCGTCGATGCCGCCGCCGAGGTCGACGATGGCGCCCTTGGCTTCGACTTCGCGCACGATGCCGCGGACGATCGATCCCTTCGGGTTCTGGGCGATCCAGTTCGAGAACGGGTCCTGCGCCAGCTGCTTGACGCTGAGCGAGATGCGCTCGCGCTCCGGGTCGATCGCGACGACGACTGCCTCGACCGTCTGGCCCTTCTGGTAGCCGCGCACCGCTTCTTCGCCGGTGATGTCCCAGGAGAGGTCGGACAGGTGCACGAGACCGTCGATGCCACCGGCCAGGCCGATGAACAGGCCGAAGTCGGTGATGGAACGGATCTGGCCGCTGACCTTGTCGCCGCGGTTGTAGTTGTCGGCGAACTCACGCCACGGGTTCGGCTGGCACTGCTTGATGCCGAGCGAAATGCGGCGACGCTCTTCGTCGATGTCCAGCACCATGACCTCGGTCTCCTGACCGATGTGCACGACCTTGGACGGGTTGACGTTCTTGTTGGTCCAGTCCATCTCGGACACGTGGACCAGGCCTTCGACGCCCTCTTCGATCTCGACGAAACAGCCGTAATCCGCAATGTTGGTGACCTTGCCGAACAGGCGGGTGCCTGCCGGGTAGCGCCTGGCGATGTTCTGCCAGGGGTCGGAACCGAGCTGCTTCAGGCCGAGGCTGACGCGCTGGCGCTCGCGGTCGAACTTGAGGATGCGGACTTCGATCTCGTCGCCCACGTTGACGACTTCCGACGGGTGCTTGACGCGCTTCCACGCCATGTCGGTGATGTGCAGCAGGCCGTCGATGCCGCCGAGGTCGACGAACGCACCGTAATCGGTGAGGTTCTTGACGACGCCCTTGATGACGGCGCCTTCCTGCAGCTTGTCGAGCAGCTCCGTGCGCTCGGCGCTGTATTCCTGCTCCACGACCGCGCGACGCGAAACGACGACGTTGTTGCGCTTCTGGTCGAGCTTGATGATCTTGAACTCGTGGACCTTGCCCTCGAGGTAGCTCGGATCGCGCACGGGGCGCACATCGACGAGCGAACCCGGCAGGAACGCACGGACGAATTCGATCTCGACGGTGAAGCCGCCCTTGACGCGACCGTTGATGAGGCCCTTGACGACCTCCTGCTTCTCGAACGCGGTCTCGAGGCGCTCCCAGGTGCGGGCGCGCTTGGCCTTCTCGCGGGAGAGGCGCGTTTCGCCGGAGCCGTCCTCGACGCTGTCCAGTGCGACTTCGACATCGTCGCCGACGGCGACTTCGATTTCGCCGCGTTCGTTCTTGAACTGCGCGACAGGGATGACGGCTTCGGACTTGAGTCCTGCGCTCACCACGACGACGTCGGGACCGACTTCGATCACGCGTCCGGTGAGGATCTGGCCCGGGCGAATCCGCTGACTCGCGAGGCTCTCTTCAAACATCTGGGCAAAACTTTCGACCATGCTCATGCTCTTCACTTTACCTGGGGGCCTGAGGCCCTTTGCCTTGCGTGCATCCTGCACGCACAGGGTTGATGAGAAGACGCCTGGCTTCCTGCCGGGCGCCGACAACGATGCACCGGTCCCGCACTTGCGGGCGCCGGCGCGCTCAAGAAATCGCGGGGAGGCGGCTCCGTGCGAGCGCGAGGACCTGATCCACGACCTGTTCGATGGTGAGCCCCGTCGAATCGAGGATGACCGCGTCCTCCGCCGGGCGCAGTGGCGCCACTGGACGGCTGGAATCGCGCAAATCCCGCTCGCGGATCTCCTGTGAAAGGCCGGCGATGGTAACCGTAAGTCCCTTGTCTTTCAACTGCTTATGGCGCCTTCGGGCACGCTCTTCCGGGCTGGCGGTCAGGTAGATCTTGAGTGGCGACCCCGGGAAAACCACCGTTCCCATGTCCCGGCCGTCCGCGACCAGGCCCGGCGGCTGGGCAAAAGCGTGCTGCCGGCTGAGCAAAGCCGTGCGGACAGGCGGCATTGCCGCCACCCGGGAGGCCTCCGCCCCGGCGGTTTCCGTACGGATGGCGCGGGTAACGTCCGTCCCGGCCAGCAGCACCCGTTCCTCCCCCGCCCCGTCCATCCCGAACTGCACCTCGAGCCCGCGGGCCACCCTGGCATGACCCTCCTGGTCGTCTGCAGCGACGCCCTGCTGGCTGCCCGCCAGGGCGACCAGCCGGTAAAGGGCCCCGCTGTCGAGCAGATGGAAGCCGAGCGCGGTGGCCACCCGACGGGCGATGGTGCCCTTGCCGGAGCCGCTGGGGCCGTCGATGGCGATGACGGGGGTCAAGCGGCGGTCAGTCGGACCTTGCCGACGCGACTCAAATCGACTTGCTGCCTTGCCTGCCAGAGATCGTAGCTGTACTGCAAAGCGAGCCAGCTCTCGGGCGAACGCCCCAGACTCTTCGAGAGTCGCAGCGCCATCTCCGGGCTGATCCCGCTCGCGCCGGTCAACACGCGATTCAAGGTGGAGGCCGCCACGCCGAGCTTCGCCGCCAACTCACGGCCGCTGATGCCATTCGGCTCCAGATAAACCGACGAGATGAACTCGCCAGGATGTGGTGGGTTGTGCATCGCCATCAGTGGTAGTCCTCATAGTCCAGGATGTGCGCGTGCCCGTCCCGGAACTCGAATGTCACGCGCCAGTTCCCATTCACCCAGATCGACCATCGACCACGCTCCGTGCCCTTTAAGCCATGGAGTCGGAATCCCGCGATGTCCATGTCCTCTATCGTCTGGGCGGACTCGAGCGCGGCCAACTGCATGCGCAGACGTTTCGCATGCGCGGGCTGAATGCCGGCCAGACTCCCCGACTCATAGAACTTCCGCAGCCCTTTGTGCCGGAACGACTGGATCATGAGCGCAGAATAGCGTGTTGCGCATCGCGCAACAAGTGCCGGATACTCAACCCCCGCTCCGACTGTCCCCCAACCCCTAACCCCTAACCCCTAACCCCTACTCGCAGGCCAACGGAGTTGGCGAGCTCAGCAAACCCGGGGAAGCTCGTGGCGACATTGTCAACGTCGAGGATCTCGATGGGCGCGGATGCACGCAGGCTCGCGACGCAAACGCCATCGCGATCCGGTGATCGCCCCGGCTGTCGATCGTGCCGCCGCGGAACGGGTTGCCGCCCACGATACGCATGCCGTCGGCGAGCGCTTCATGCTGCACGCCGAGCACCTCGAAGCCGCGCGCCATGGCGGCGATGCGGTCGCTTTCCTTGACGCGCAGTTCTGCGGCGCCCGTGACCAGCGTCTCGCCCTCCGCACAGGCTGCAGCGACGAACAGCGCCGGGAACTCGTCTATCGCCAGTGGCACGAGCCGCTCGGGGATGCGCGCGCCCTGGAGTCGCGACGGCCGCACCTCGATGTCGGCCACCGGCTCCATGCCGAAGCTGCGGTGATTGACCAGGCGCAGGTCCGCGCCCATCAGGGCCAGCATTTCCAGGATGCCTGTGCGCGTCGGATTCACGCCGACGTCGCGGATCGTGAATGGCTCGCGCGCTCCGAGGCACGCCGCAACCAGGAAGAACGCTGCGGACGAAATGTCGCCCGGCACGCGGATGTTCGCCGCCTGGAGTGACCTGGGAGCAGCGAGACTCACCACGCCGTCGCGCGCACGGACCTCGCAACCGAAGCTCTGCAGCATGCGTTCAGTGTGATCGCGCGTGACCGCCGGTTCGACCACGGTGGTCTCGCCTTGCGCATACAGCCCCGCGAGCAGCACCGCGGATTTCACCTGCGCGCTGGCGACGGGCATCTCGTAGCGGATGCCCTGCAGTCGCTGTCCGCCGCGAATCCGTACCGGCGGTTTCCCGTCGTGCGTTTCGATGTCGGCGCCCATGGCTCGCAGCGGCTTGGCGGCGCGCTCCATCGGCCGGCGCATCAGCGACTCGTCGCCGATCAGCTCGGAATCGAACGGCTGGGCGCTGAGCAGCCCCATGAAGAGTCGCATTGCGGTGCCGGCGTTACCCATGTCGAGCGTGATGCCAGGCGCGCGCAGACCGCGCAGGCCGACGCCATCGACGATGACTTCACCGGGACCCGGTCGCTCGACATGAACGCCGAGATGAGCGACGGCCTTCATGGTGGAGAGGCAGTCCTCGCCTTCCAGGAATCCCGTGACGTGCGTCCGCCCTTCCGCCAGCGCGCCGAACATGACGGCGCGGTGCGAGACCGACTTGTCGCCCGGGACGCTGATCTCCCCGGCGACGCGGTCGGCCGGGTCGACGACGTAGGACGTCATTTCAGAGGATCGCCTTCGGATAGGCGCCGACGACGCGGTACAGCGACGCGCGACGCTTGAGTTCGGCGAGCGCCGTTGCCAGCGGCTCGCGCTCGGCATGGCCCTCGACGTCGATGAAGAACACGTAATCCCATTTCTTCTTGCGCGACGGGCGCGATTCGATGCGCGTCAGGCTGATGCCGTGCTGTGCCAGGGGCTCGAGCAGGCGATACAACGCGCCAGGCGCATCGGTTTTCGCGGCCGATACCAGCAGCGTGGTCTTGTCGGCCTCGCCGGGGCTCACGGCCTTGCGGCCGATCACCAGGAAGCGCGTCGTGTTGTCGGGGCGGTCTTCGACCTCCGGCACGAGCAGGTTCAGGCCGTACACCTCGGCAGCCGCCGCGCCGGCGATCGCCGCCGTGCCGTCTTCGTCACGTGCACGACGCGCGCCTTCGGCATTGCTGCTGACGATGACGCGCTCGACGGCGGGCATGTGCTCCTGCAGCCAGCCGCGGCACTGCGCCAGCGACTGCGGATGGCCGCACACCCGGCGGATGTCGCCGAGCATCGTCATGCGACCCATCAGGTTCTGGTGGATGCGCAGTTCCACCTCGCCGATGATCTTCAGCGGCGAAGTCAGGAACATGTCGAGCGTGTTGTTGACGGTGCCCTCGGTCGAGTTCTCGATCGGCACGACGCCAAAGTCGGCGGCGCCCGATTCCACCTCGTGGAAGACCTCTTCGACCGACGTCAGCGGCAGCGGCCGCACCGAGTGGCCGAAATACTTGAGCACCGCCTGCTGCGTGAACGTGCCCTCGGGTCCGAGGTAACCGATCTTGAGTGCGTTCTGCTGTGCCAGGCACGCAGACATGATCTCGCGGAACAGCCGCAGGACCTCTTCGTCCCGCAGTGGCGCGCCCTCTTCCTGGTTGCGCTGCAGGGCGAGGCGCAAAACCTGCGATTCGCGTTCCGGGCGGTAGAAATCGACGGTGTGGCCGGCCGCGTGCTTGGACACGCCCACCTGCTGCGCGAGCCGTGCGCGCTCGTTGATCAGCGCGTGCAGCTGCGAATCGACGCTGTCGATGCGCTCGCGAATCTGTTCGAGCGGCACTTTGACGGCGCTCGCCGCCGTGACGACCTGTGCAGCGGGCGGTTTGGCACGTGGCGCCACCACCGACTTTTTCGGGGTTCGACGCTTCTTGCCTGCAGGCACGTTCCGGGGTCGCTTGGTCTTGGCCATGGCTCGGGTCGGGTCGATCAGATCAGTCGGGCGCTCAATACGCCGGGAATGGCGCGCAGTTTACCCACAACTTCCTGCCCGATCGGGGAGTCCGTGTCGAGCAGCGTGTAGGCGATGTCGCCGCGCGACTTGTTGAGCAGGTCGGCGATGTTGAGCCGGGCTTCGGCGAGGCAGGTCGAGATCTGGCCGACCATGTTGGGCACGTTCGCGTTGGCGATGGCCAGGCGGCTGACGCCGGCCCGCGGCAGCACCGCTTCAGGAAAGTTGACCGAATGGCGGACGTTGCCGTTTTCGAGGAACTCGCGCAACGTGTCCGCCGCCATGACTGCGCAGTTTTCCTCGGCTTCGCCCGTCGATGCGCCGAGGTGCGGCAGCGCCACCACCCTGGGATGCGCGCGGATCGCATTCGTCGGAAAGTCACAGACGTAGGCGCTCAACTGGCCGCTGTCGAGACCGGCCAGCACGGCCGCTTCGTCGACGATCTGTCCGCGGGCGAAATTGAGCACCGCGCTGCCCTTGCGCATGAGGCCGATGCGCGACGCATTGACGAGTCCGCGCGTGTGGTCGTTGAGCGGCACGTGCACCGTGACGGCGTCGCAGCGGGCGAACAGGTCGTCCAGGCTGAGTGCCTGTTCGACGCCGGACGACAGCTGCCAGGCGCGCTGCACGGTGATCTGCGGGTCGTAACCCATGACCTTCATGCCCAGATGCAGGGCAGCGTTCGCGACCTCGACGCCGATGGCGCCGAGCCCCACCACGCCGAGCGTGCGCCCCGGCAGTTCATGGCCGACGAATCTCTTCTTGCCTTGCTCCATCGCCGCTTCGAGCGCGTGATCGTCGCCTTCGAGCCTGCGCACGTAATCCCAGGCCTGGCAGATGTTGCGAGCGGCCAGGAACAGCCCGGCGAGCACGAGTTCCTTGACCGCGTTGGCGTTGGCGCCCGGCGCATTGAAGACCGGGATGCCACGCTGGCTCAGCTTCGCGACGGGGATGTTGTTGGTGCCCGCACCCGCCCTGGCCACCGCCAGTACGCTCGCTGGAATCTCGATCGCGTGCACGTCGGCCGAGCGGACGAGCAACGCATCGGGCCGCACCAGTTCGGACGCGACTTCGTAGCGATCGCGAGGCAGGCGCTCGAGACCGCGCAGCGAGATGTTGTTGAGAGTCTGGATCTTGAACATAGGGAAAGGGGTTAGGGGTTAGGGGAGCGGGGGGAAGGCGGAAGGGCAGGAAGGGGAGGAAGGGGAGGAGGACAGGAAGGAATCGTAGAAGAATCCGGAATCATGATGCAGATCAGAAATCAGAAATGGATCTGGAGACGCGGAATGAAGAGGCGAGGTCCTTCCTGCCTTCCTCCCCTTCCTCCCCTTCCCCCTACCCCCTCGTCCGCTGGAACTCGCGCATGTACTCGACGAGCGCTTCCACGCCCGCCATCGGCATCGCGTTGTAAATGCTCGCGCGCATGCCGCCCACGGAGCGATGGCCTTCGAGCGCAACCAGGCCTGCCTGCTTCGCGCCCTCCGCGAACGGCTTGTCCAGCGCGGCATCCGGCAACGTGAACGGCACGTTCATCCACGAGCGGCACTCGACCGCGACCGGGTTGCGGTAGAAGCCCGACGAATCGATCGCGTCGTACAGCTTGCGGGCCTTGGCCTGGTTGAGTCGACCCATGGCCTCGACGCCGCCCTGGCGCTTGATCCACTGGAACACGAGACCGGCCACGTACCAGGAATAGGTCGCCGGAGTGTTCAGCATCGAGCCATCGGCGGCCATCGCCTTCCAGTCGAACACGGTCGGTGTGTCAGGTCGCGCCTTGCCGAGCAGGTCTTCACGCACGATGACCACCACGAGACCGGCCGGGCCGATGTTCTTCTGCGCGCCGGCATAGATCACGCCGAACCGGCTGACGTCGAGCGGACGCGACAGGATCGTGGACGACATGTCCGCCACCAGCGGGATACCGCGGGCCTCGGGCACGAACGGGAACTCGACGCCGTGGATGGTCTCGTTCGGCGTGTAGTGCAGGTATGCCGCCGCGGGCGACCGCTGCCAACCGGACTCTGCCGGAACGGTGGTGAATTTCGTCGTGGTTGCATCAGCCACCACATTCACCTTGCAGTAGCGCTTCGCCTCGGCAATGGCCTTCGTCGACCAGGTACCGGTGTTGACGTAGTCGACGACAGCGCCCGGGGCCGTGAGGTTCAGCGGTATCGCGGCGAACTGGGCCGTGGCCCCGCCCTGCAGGAACAGCACTTTGTAGTTGGCCGGAACGGCCATCAGCTCGCGCAGGTCCGCTTCGGCCTGCTGGGCGATGCCGACGTAGGCCTTGCCCCGATGGCTCATCTCCATGACCGACATGCCGTGCCCGTGCCAGTCGAGCATCTCGTCGCGGAGCTGTTCGAGCACTTCGACGGGCAGCGCGGCGGGGCCAGCGCTGAAATTGAGCACGCGGGTCATGACGGAACGCTCCAGAGGGTCTTTTCGCACCGCAGTTTAGCAGGCGCGATCCGCGCGCAGTCCGTCAACGCGGCATTTGCTTATGCTGCCGCGTGACGTGGATCAACGCGTGGGATCAGGGCGTTGCTTCGGTGCCTTCGTCGGCCGCGGCAGCGTCGCCCGGCGGCAGCTCGCCTTCGACGACCTCCGCATCCGATTCCGGCTCCGGCTCGACCGATTCCACGCCGATCAGGCGCTCGCCTTCGTCGAGTCGAATGAGTCTCACGCCCTGGGTGTTGCGACCGAGCACGGACACTTCCGAAGCCCGGGTACGCACGAGCGTGCCGCCGGAACTCATCAGCATCAGTTCGTTCGTCGTCGCCACCTGCGTGGCCGCGACCAGCCTGCCGTTGCGCTCGGTCGTCTGGATCGCGATGACGCCCTGGCCACCACGACCGTGCACGGGGAACTCTTCGACCGACGTCAGCTTGCCGAAGCCATTCTCGGACGCGATCAGGATCAGGCCCTGCGGATCCGGAATGATCAGCGAGATTACGCGCTCGTCGTCCGGCAGGCGGATGCCGCGCACGCCGGCGGCGTTGCGGCCCATCGGACGCACGTCGTCTTCGGCGAAGCGGATCGCCTTGCCTTCGGTGGTGAACATCATCACGTCGCGCTTGCCGTCGGTGATGTCGACGCCCACCAGCTGGTCGCCCTCTTCCAGGCCGACCGCGATGATGCCGGCCGTGCGGGGACGCGAGAACGCGACGAGCGAGGTCTTCTTGACCGTGCCCAGCGCCGTGGCCATGAAAATGTACTTTTCTTCCTCGTACTCGCGAATGGGGAGCACGGCGGTGATGCGCTCGCCTTCCTGCAGCGGCAGCAGGTTGACGATCGGCTTGCCACGCGACACGCGGCCGGCCATCGGCAGCTGGTACACCTTGAGCCAGTACAACTGGCCGCGGCTCGAGAAGCACAGCAGCGTGTCGTGCGTGTTGGCGACGAACAGCTTCTCGACGAAATCCTCGTCCTTCATCGCCGTCGCCGAACGGCCGCGGCCGCCGCGACCCTGCGCACGGTATTCGCTCACGGGTTGCGACTTGGCGTAGCCGCCGTGCGACAGCGTGACGACCACGTCCTGCGGCGTGATGAGGTCTTCGATCGTGAGATCCGACTCGTCGCGCTCGATGCGCGTGCGGCGCTCGTCGCCGTACTGTTCGCGGATCGCGATCAATTCGTCGCGGATCACCTGCAGCAGGCGCTCGGGGCGCGCGAGGATGTCGCTGAGGTCGCGGATGACGTCGAGCAGCTCGGCGTACTCGGCGAGGATCTTGTCCTGCTCGAGGCCGGTGAGGCGGTGCAGCCGCAGGTCGAGGATCGCCTGCGCCTGTGTCTCCGACAGGCGATAGATGGCGCCGTGCAGGCCGAGCGCAGCTTCGAGGCCCGTCGGACGCGCACTGACGTCGCCCGCGCGCGCCAGCATCTCGGGCACGGCCCCGCCGCGCCATTCGCGGGCAACCAACGCGGCTTTCGCTTCGGGTGGCGTGGGCGACGCCTTGATCAGCGCGATGATTTCATCGATGTTGGCCAGCGCGACCGCGAGGCCTTCGAGGATGTGGCCGCGATCGCGGGCCTTGCGCAGGTCGAACACCGTCCGGCGCGTCACCACTTCACGGCGGTGACGGACGAACGCTTCGATCATGTCCTTGAGGTTGAGCAGCCGCGGCTGGCCGTCGAGCAGCGCCACCATGTTCACGCCGAACACCGACTCCATCGGCGTCTGCTTGTACAGGTTGTTGAGGACGATCTCGGCGTTCTCGTTGCGCTTGAGCTCGATGACGACACGCATGCCGTCCTTGTCGGACTCGTCACGCAGCTCGGAAATGCCTTCGAGCAGCTTGCCGCGCACGAGGTCGGCGATGCGCTCGAGCAGGCGCGCCTTGTTCACCTGGTACGGCAGCTCGGTGACGATGATGGCCTCGCGGCCGGCGTCGTCGTATTCCTCGATCTCGGCCTTGGCGCGGACGACGATGCGGCCGCGTCCCGTCGTGTAGGCGTTGTAGATTTCGCGGGCGCCGTTGATGATGCCCGCCGTCGGGAAATCCGGGCCCGGCACGTGCTCCATCAATTCAGGGATGGTGATCGCGGGGTTGTCGATGTACGCCACGCAGGCGTTCACGATCTCGACCAGGTTGTGCGGCGGGATGTTGGTCGCCATGCCGACGGCAATGCCCGACGACCCGTTGATCAGCAGGTTCGGCACGCGCGTGGGCAGCACCGACGGCTCGATCTCGGACCCGTCGTAGTTCGGCACGAACTCGACGGTTTCCTTGTCGATGTCGGCAAGCAGCTCGCCCGCGAGGCGCGACATGCGGACTTCGGTGTAACGCATGGCGGCCGGCGAGTCGCCGTCCACCGAGCCGAAGTTGCCCTGCCCGTCGACCAGCAGGTAACGCAACGAGAACGGCTGCGCCATGCGCACCATGGTGTCGTACGCGGCCGTGTCGCCGTGCGGGTGGTACTTGCCGATGACGTCGCCGACGACGCGGGCCGACTTCTTGTAGGACTTGTTCCACTCGTTGCCGAGCTCGCGCATGGCGTACAGCACGCGCCGATGGACCGGCTTGAGGCCGTCGCGGACGTCCGGCAATGCGCGCCCCACGATCACGCTCATCGCGTAATCGAGGTACGACTGCTTCATCTCGTCTTCGAGATTGACGTGCAGGAGTTCGCGCGCGATTTCTGCCATGGAAGCCGTTTTGTCCAACCAAAATGATCCGAAATGATACCACGACGCGGCTGCTGAACGCCTGCCACGGACGGTCGCCGCAGGTCATGGCAGGGCCGCGCCCGGTATACTGCCGGCCCCGATCCGCGAGACCCAGAATGGAGCCGGTAGACACGCTCGTTTGCGCCCGCTGGGTGCTGCCCGTCGAACCCGACGGCACCGTGCTCGCCGATCATGCGGTGGCCGTGCGCGATGGCCATATCGTCGCCGTGCTGCCCACTGCCGCAGCGCTCGCCACCTACACGCCGGCCGAGCTCGTCGAACGTCCGCAGCACGCGATCCTGCCGGGACTGGTCAATGCGCACACGCATGCGGCCATGGCGCTGCTGCGTGGCCGGGCCGAAAACCTGTCGCTGGCGCCGTGGCTGCAGGACGCAATCGCCCCGATCGAACGGCGCTGGGTCGACCCTGAATACGTGCGCGACGGCACGGAACTGGCCATCGCCGAAATGCTGCGCGGAGGCGTCACCTGCTTTGCCGACATGCAGCTCTGGCCGGAGGTGGTTGCACGCGCGGCAGCCGACGCGCACATCCGCGTCAGCGTGGGACTCGTGGTGGAACAGACCGCTTCGCGCTGGGCGGCCGATCCCAACGAATACATCGAAAAAGGCATGGCGCTGCGGGACGACTACCGCGGCGATGCACTGGTGGCCACGCATTTCGCACTCGAGCCCTCGCATGCCCTGGACGACCCGACCCTGGCCAGGGTGCGACGGCTCGCCGACGAACTCGAGATTCCGGTGGCCCTGCCCGTGCACGAGTCGACGTGGGAAGTGGCGGAGAGCCTGGCTCGCCACGGCGCGCGACCGCTGGACCGCTTGTTGCGGCTCGGATACGCCAGTCCGTTGCTGGTTGCGGTGCATGGCACGCAACTGTCCGCGGCAGACATCGATGCGCTTGCGGCCTGTGGCGCTGCCGTCGTGCACTGCCCGGAATCGAACCTCAAGCTCGGCAGTGGTGTCTGCCCTGCCGCGGCTCTGCTCGGCCGCGGCGTGCGGGTGGCGCTGGGCACGGACGGAGCTGCCTCGAACAACGACCTCGACGTATTGTCGGAAATGCGCACGGCCGGACTGCTCGCGGCTGGCGTCAGCGCGCGGCCCGGTGCGCTGGTCGCTCGCGACTTGCTGCGCATGGCAACGCTCGAAGGCGCGCGCGTGCTCGGACTCGGCGACAGCACGGGCAGCCTCGTGGCGGGCAAGTGGGCGGACCTCTGCTGCGTCAATCTGCGCACCCCGGGCAGCTGGCCCGTGCACGACGTCGAGGCCGCGCTGGTCTACGCGTGCAGTTCACGGCAGGTTACCGACACCTGGGTGGCTGGCCGCCGCGTCTTTGCCGCAGGCTCGCTGCAGTACATCGACGAGGAATCCGTGCTCGAACGGGCCGAAGCGTGGCGTGCCCGCATCATGGCCGCGCACGGCGGGAGTAAAGACTGATGTCGGCGACCCCAGGACACATGAACGAACATCGCAACGTCGACCCCGCGGAAATCGCCCGCTTCGCAGCGGCCGCCAGCCGTTGGTGGGATCCGCAGGGAGAAATGCGTCCGCTGCACGACCTGAACCCGGTGCGCCTGCAGTACGTCGAACGCGCAGGAAGCCTTGTCGGGCTCAAAGTGCTGGACGTGGGCTGCGGCGGCGGATTGCTGGCCGAAGCGATGGCGCGCAAAGGTGCGCTGGTCACGGGTCTCGACCTGGCCGACGACCTGCTGCAGGTGGCGAAGCTGCATGCACTCGAAGCCGGCGTCGCGGTGAACTACGTGTTCGAGGCGGCCGAAGCGCATGCCGCAGCCCATCCAGGCGAGTACGACGTCGTCACGTGCATGGAAATGCTCGAGCACGTGCCCGATCCCACGTCGATCGTCGCTGCGCTCAGTCACTTGGTCAAACCGGACGGCCAGGTGTTCGTGTCGACGCTGAACCGGACGATGAAGGCCTATGCACTGGCGATCCTGGGCGCCGAGTACGTGTTGCGGTTGCTGCCGACCGGCACGCACACGTACGAAAAATTCATCCGCCCGTCCGAACTCAAGCAGTGGGCACGCACAGCCGGCCTCACCGTAATCGACATTGCCGGCCTCGATTACGATCCGTTCACGCGCCAGGCACGGCTGACGACGGACGCGAGCGTCAATTACCTCATGCACCTGCGGCGCGAACGACCGACGGCGACAGCATGACCCGCGCTCACGCGATTCTGTTCGACCTGGACGGTACGCTGCTCGACACGGCGCCGGACATGATTGGCGCGCTCAACCTGCTGCGACAGGAAGAAGGCCTCGAGCCGCTGCCGTTCACCGCGCTGCGCTCGTCCGTGTCGCACGGCGCGGTGCGTCTGATCACGGTGGGCTTCCCATCGGCACAGGCGGACGAATTCGAACGGCTGCGTAAACGGTTCCTTACCATCTATTCCGAGAACCTGGCTGCAGGCACCCGGCTGTTTGCGGGCCTCGAGCAGGTGCTGGCCGCCTTCGAGGCCGAGGACCTGCCCTGGGGCATCGTGACCAACAAGCCGGGCTGGCTCACCAACCCGCTGCTGCAACAGCTCGGCCTCAGCGGGCGCGCGTGTTGCGTCGTCAGTGGCGACACCGTCAACGAACGCAAGCCCCATCCCCTGCCCCTGCTGCACGCTGCGGCAGTGACCGGCGTGTCGCCGGATCATTGCGTGTACGTCGGCGATGCCGAGCGTGACATCGTTGCGGGACGGGCCGCAGGAATGCAGACGGTGGTCGCCGCCTACGGTTACCTCGCGGAACACGATCATCCGGAAACCTGGAACGCCGACGGCATCATCGAGCGGCCAGAGGACGTGATGGACTGGCTCACGCTCCGGCACCTCGATGCGATGGCCGCCTCATGATCGAACTCACTCCCCAGTCCTTCGTGTTCGCGGCGCTCGGACTCGCGTTCGGCCTGCTGGTCGGGTGGCTGGTTGCGCGTCGACGCACGCACGAGGCCGAAGTCCGCCTGGCGACCGCCGAGGCGTCGCTCAAGTCGGCGGCCGACGTCGCCACCGAACGCGACCAGGCACTCGACATGGCGTTGCAGCGCTTGCGCAGTGGCTTCGACTCGGTGGCCGGCCAGGCGCTGCGCGGCAACAACGAAGTGTTCCTGCAACTCGCGCGCCAGACTCTCGGCCAGCAGCAGGAAGTCGCGCTGCGCAATCTCACGGAACGCGAGAAAGCCGTCGAATCCCTGCTGGCACCGGTACGCGAGGCGCTGCAGAAGACGCACGAACAGATCGCCCGCATCGAGAAGGACCGCGCGGAGAGTTTCGGCGCCCTGCGCAGCTCGATCGAGAGCGTTGCGCTCGGCCAGGTCACGCTGCAGCGCGAGACCCGCAACCTGGTCACGGCCCTGCGCCGGCCCGAGGTGCGCGGCCAGTGGGGCGAAATGACGCTGCGTCGCCTGGCCGAACTGGCCGGCATGGTCGAGCGCTGCGACTTCTTCGAGCAGGTCCACGTGCCGGGCGAGGACGGCTCGCTGCGCCCCGACATGATCGTGAACATGCCCGACGGCCGGCAGATCGTGGTCGACGTCAAGACGCCGCTCGATGCCTACCTCACGGCCGCGGAGGCCACCACCGACGAGGACCGCGACCTCGCCCTGCGCCGCCATGCGCTGGCCGTGCAGGAACGCGTGCGGCAGCTGTCGCAGAAAGCCTACTGGTCGCAGTTCGAGCAGAGCCCCGACTTCGTCGTGCTGTTCATCCCGGGCGACCAGTTCCTGAGCGCGGCCGTGGCGGAAATGCCTTCGCTGCTCGAGGACGCGATCCGGCAGCACGTGATCATCGCGACGCCGACGAGCTTCGTGGCGCTGCTGAAAGCGGTCGCCTACGGCTGGCGCCAGAACGCGCTGGCGGAGAACGCGGCGCACATCCAGGAACTCGGCGAGGACTTGTACAAACGGCTCGCCACGTTCACCGCGCACATCTCGAAAGTGGGACGGACGCTGGGGCAGAGCGTGGAGGCCTACAACGCGGCGGTCGGTTCGCTCGAGCGCCAGGTGATGCCCGGCGCACGCAAGTTCACGGAGCTCGGCCTGCGGCCCGCGAAAGAGATCGAGGACCTCGCGCCGATCGAAAAACTCGCACGCGCAGTCACTGACGAGGCGCCGGAGCAATGATGCCCGCCCCCACCTCCGCTGAACTTCGCAACTACTCGCCGGCCGAGAAGCTGCTTGCCGACCGGGTCATCCTGGTCACCGGTGCGAGCGGCAGCATCGGCGGCGCACTCGCCCAGGCCTGTGCGCGACTGGGCGCACGCGTGATCCTGAGCGGCCGCTCGGTCAAGAAACTGGAAAAAGTCTACGACTCGATCGTCGCGCAAGGCGGTCCGCGGCCGTCCATCGCGCCGATCGACTTCGAGAAAGCAGACGCCGCTGCGTACGACGCGCTCGCCGAGGCCATCGGCGCGGAGTTCGGCCGGCTCGACGGCCTCGCCCACGTGGGAGCAATCCTCGGCGACCGCTCGCCGATCGCGCATTACGACGTGCCGACGTGGCTCAAGGTGATGCACGTCAACGTCAACGCGCCCTTCATCCTGACGAAACTCCTGCTGCCGCTGCTCGGCAAGTCGACGGACCCTTCGATCGTGTTCACGACCAGTGGCGTGTCGATCAAGGGACGCGCGTACTGGGGTGCGTATGCGGTATCGAAGTTTGCGAACGAAGGAATGATGCAGGTGCTGGCGGACGAACTGGCGACGGAGTCGCCGATCCGCTCGAACAGCGTCAATCCCGGCGCCGTGCGCTCACCGATGCGTGCCAGGGCGTACCCGGCCGAGGACACCGCCAAACTGGCGCAGCCCGAAGCCGTGCTGGCGCCGTTCCTCTACCTGCTGGGTCCCGACAGCCGGGGCGTCACCGGCCGCCGCTTCGACGCGCAGTAGTTTTCTTGCGGCGACGGTCCGGGGCTGGCCGGGGTCGCGGACGCGGCTTGAGGCCGGTATCGCTGCGATCGCGACCCGCCAGCGCATAGAGGGAATCGAGCTCCTCGCCTTCGAGCGCGCGCGAACGGCCCCGCGGCAGATCGCGCGGCAGTGCGATCGGGCCCCACTTCACCAGCATCGCGCGGCTGATCTTGAGGCCCGCGGAATCGAACAGGGCGCGGATCGCGCCGCGCGGCAAGGTGCGCTCGCTGGTGACCTTGAACCACATGTTGGTGCCGCTGGTGCCCGCAGGTTCTACCGCGCGGAACGTGGCCGTCTGGCCTTCGACGTCGACTGCCGTCGGCATCTCGGGCCACGCCTCGTCCTGGCTCGGTCGCAACGCGCGCACGCGGTACTCGACCGGAATTTCGTGATTGTGACGGGCGATCGCCAGCGCGAACTTGCCTTCGCTGGCCAGTATCAGCAAGCCGTCCTCGCCGAAGCCGAGGGCGTTGACCGCCACCCAGCGGCCGGCATGCAGCGCCGGCAGGTTCATCTCGACGCTCTCACGATCGTCGCCCGCACGGCTGCGCAGCATTTCGCCCGTGGGCTTGTGATACAGGATGACCTGCAGCTTGCGGTCCACCGCCAGCAGGCGCGTCACGTCCTTGCCATCCACGACGACGCGTTCACCCGCCTGCAGCGCATGTCCGATCTCGGCCGGCTGGCCGTTGACCAGCACGCGGCCTTCGCGAATCCAGGCCTCGACCTGGCGACGCGAGCCGATGCCGTGCTGCGCGAGCAGCTTGTGCAGGCGTTCGCTCAACGGGGCTCGTCGCCCGCTGCGGCCGGCTCCTCCGCCATGGCCGCCTCTGCCGTTGCGATGGCGGCCGGCAGGTCGAGCTGCTCCTTGATGTCTTCGAGGTCGCGCAGCTCGGCGAGCGTCGGCAGGTCGTCGAGGCTCTTCAAGCCGAAGTAGTCGAGAAACTCCCGCGTCGTCCCGAGCAGTTCGGGGTGTCCCGGCACCTCGCGGTGGCCAACGACCCGGATCCAGTTGCGCTCGTGCAGCGTCCGCATGATGGTCGTCGCGACCGTGACGCCGCGGATGCCTTCGATCTCGCCACGCGTGATCGGCTGCCGGTATGCAATCAACGCCAGCGTCTCGAGCAGCGCACGTGAATAGCGGCTTGGCCGCTCCTGCCACAGGCGCGAGACGACATCGGCGTGCTGCGGGCGAATCTGCACGCGCCAGCCGCTCGCCACTTCGCGCAGTTCGACGCCTCGATCCTTGTAGCTCTGCTGCAGCTCGGCGAGCGCGGCCGTCACTTCCTCGGCCGGCGGGCGCTGCCCCTCGTCGAACAGCTCGAGCAGCTGCTCGACCGAAACGGGCCGGCCGGCGGCCAGCAGCACGGCTTCGACGACGCCGCTCAGGGGGTGTTGGCTCATGGTTCGGTGCCTTGCGGGCCTGGCAGGGCCCGGTCATCCATGCCGTCGATCTGCTCGGCCTGGCGGGGAGTGCCGGCGCGCACGTGAATCGGCGCATACGGTTCGGACTGCACGATCTCGATCAAGCCCTCGCGGAGCAGCTCGAGGATCGCGATGAAAGTGACGGTGACGCCCATGCGCCCTTCTTCGGCGCGGAACAGCGTGACGAACTCGACGAACGCCTGCGAGCGCATCGCGTCCAGCACCTCGGACATGCGCTGGCGCACCGAGAGCCGTTCGCGGCTGATGCGATGGTGCGCGAACATCTCGGCGCGCCCCATCACGTCCTTGAGCGCGACCAGCATCTCCTGCAGCGAGACGTTCGGCTGCAGCCTGACGACGCGCAGCTCGACCAGTTCGGCCGAAGCCGGGAAGGTGTCGCGGTCGACGCGGTGCAGTTCCTCGATGTCGATCGCCGCACGCTTGAAGCGCTCGTATTCCTGCAGCCGGCGCACGAGTTCCGCGCGCGGGTCGGCTTCCTCGTCGCCCTCCGCAGCCGGTCGCGGCAGCAGCATGCGCGACTTGATCTCGGCCAGCGTCGCGGCCATCACGAGGTATTCGCCCGCAAGTTCCAGCTGCATGCCGCGCATCAGGTCGATATACGACGTGTACTGCCGCGTGATCTCGGCGATCGGGATGTCGAGGATGTCGAGGTTCTGCCGGCGGATCAGGTAGAGCAGCAGGTCGAGCGGGCCTTCGAAGGCCTCGAGAAACACCTGCAACGCATCCGGCGGGATGTACAGGTCCTTCGGCATCTGCGTGACCGGCTCGCCGTCGACCACCGCGAACGGCATCTCGCCCTGCTCGTGCGGCTCCGGCACGTGCGGCTCGGCCGCTGGCTGGTGTCCCAGCCCGCCTTCGATCAACTTGAGGTCGGGTTTCGTCATGCGTCGTCCTGCCTCAGCGGTATGCCAGGCCCATCGCCTGCTTGACGTCGTCGAGGGTCTGGCCGGCGACCGCACGCGCTTTTTCGCAGCCTTCCGCGATGATGCCGCGCACCAGGTCCGGGTTGTCCTCGTATTCCTGAGCACGCTGGCGCATGCCCGTGACTTCCTCGACGATCCTGTCGATCACCGGCTTCTTGCATTCCAGGCAACCGATGCCCGCCGAACGACAGCCCTGGTCGACCCAGCGCTGCGTAGCCGCATCGGAATAGAGCTGGTGCAGGTCCCACACCGGGCACTTCTCGGGATTGCCCGGGTCGGTGCGCCGCACGCGCGCCGGATCGGTCTGCATCGTCTTGAGCTTTTTCGCGACTTCGTCCGGATCTTCGCGCAGGCCGATCGTGTTGCCGTACGACTTCGACATCTTGCGACCGTCGAGACCGGTGACCTTCGGCGTCGAGGTCAGCAATGCGTCGGGTTCGGTAAGGATGGTGCGGCCCGTGCCTTCGAGATAACCGAGCAGGCGCTCGCGGTCGGCCAGGGTGAGGCGCGAATTGCCGTCGAGCAAGGCGTGCGCCCTTACCAGCGCGTCTTCCTGGCCCTGCTCCTGGTAGCCCTTGCGCAGGTCGCGATAGATCGCCGCGTTCTTCGCCCCGAGATTCCTGATGGCGCGCTCGGCCTTGGCTTCGAAATCCTGCTCGCGGCCGAAGATGAAATTGAAGCGGCGGGCGATTTCGCGCGTGATTTCGACGTGAGCCACCTGGTCTTCACCGACCGGCACGCCCATCGGGCGGTAGAGCAGGATGTCGGCGCTCTGCAGCAGCGGATAGCCGAGGAACCCGTAGGTGGCCAGGTCCTTTTCCTTGAGCTGTTCCTGCTGGTCCTTGTACGTCGGTACGCGTTCGAGCCAGCCGAGCGGCGTGATCATCGAGAGCATCAGGTGCAGTTCCGCGTGCTCGGGGACGCGGGACTGGATGAACATCGTGCAGACCGCCGGGTTCAGGCCCGCGGCCAGCCAGTCGACGACCATCTGCCACGCGAAGTCCTCGAGATGCCGGGTGTCTTCGTAGCCGGTCGTGAGGGCGTGGTAGTCGGCAATGAAGAAATAGCAGTCGTACTGGTACTGCAGTTCGGTCCAGTTCTTCAGTGCGCCGTGGTAGTTGCCAAGGTGCAGGCTGCCGGTCGGGCGCATTCCGGAAAGCACTCGACGCGGGGTCGTGACGGTAGAACTCAAACGGGTTCCCTGCGATCTTGTCGCGATAGAGTCTTTTACATTTCAGGGACTTGCGGAACAAACATCGGGTATTACTTAAACCCGGGTCGACCCACCAAGCCAGCGGCAAGGCGCGATTATACGCAGCCGACCCGGCCACGTTCACTCGAACGCGGAGACATCGCCCTTGCCGCGACGGACGATGACCGGAGTGCCGCTCGACAGGTCCACGACGCTGCTGGCCTCGATGCCGCCGGTGCCGCCGTCGATCACGAGGTCGACCAGGTGGTCCAGCTTCTCCTTGATCTCATGCGGGTCAGTCGGCGCTTCCGACTCGCCGGGCAGCAGCAAGGTGGAACTCATGATCGGCTCACCCAGTTCGGCCAGCAGCATGCTCACGATCGCGTTGTCCGGGACACGGATGCCGATGGTGCGACGCTTCGGGTTCTGCAGCCGTTTAGGCACCTCGCGCGTGGCCTCGAGCAGGAAGGTGTACGGCCCCGGTGTGAATGCTTTCAAGGTCCGGTACTGGCTGTTGTCGACCCGCGCGTACTTAGCGATTTCCGACAGGTCGCGGCAGACCAGCGTGAAGTTGTGCTGCTTGACGTCCACGTTGCGGATGCGACGGATCCGCTCCATGGCCTCCTTGTCCCCGATCAGGCAGCCGAGCGCATAGCTGGAGTCCGTCGGATAGACGACGACGCTGCCGTCACGGATGGCGGCAATGGCCTGGCGCACCAGGCGCGGCTGCGGATTCTGCGGGTGAATGGAGATCAGGAAGGCCATGAAACTCGCCCAGCCGCGGGTGTCACGGCCAAATTGGTATGATACGCGCCCCTTCGCTGCCCCGCCCCGAGCGTACCCCAGCCAGATGCAGATGCTGTTCGACCTGCTGCCGGTCGTGTTTTTTTTCATCGCGTACAAGATGGCGGGCATCTACGTTGCGACGGCGGTCCTGATCGTCGGCGTGCTGGTGCAGACCGCGATCAGCTGGTTCAAGCACAGGAAGGTGAGCCCGATGCTGCTCACCTCGGCCGTCCTGGTGCTGGTGTTCGGCGGCCTGACGCTGCTCATCCACGACGCGACTTTCATCAAGTGGAAGCCGACGATCGTAAACCTGCTGTTCGCCGGCGCGTTCCTGGCGAGCCAGTTCATGCGGGGACCGACCATCGTCCAGCGCCTGATGGGCGAGAAGATCAAGCTCGAACCAGCATCCCTGTGGACGCGCCTCAACCTGATGTGGGTCGGCTACTTCATCGTCTGCGCAGTGCTGAACCTGTACGTCGCATACAACTTCAGCGAAGACACGTGGGTGAACTTCAAGTTGTTCGGGCTCATGGGGCTGACGCTCGTCTTTGCGCTGGCGCAGGGCTACTGGCTGGGGCGCAAGCTCGACCAGGTGGAAGCCGGCGCGGCCCGGACGGAGTGAGTCGAATACCCGCGATGTGGTACGTAATCATCGGTCAGGACGCTCCCAACGCACTCGAGATCCGCAAGCGAGTGCGTCCTGCGCACCTCGAGCGTGCGCAGAAGCTGCTCGACGCAGGACGCATTTTCGTCGCAGGTCCCTGCCCTGCGATCGATTCGCCGGACCCGGGACCCGCCGGCTATACCGGCAGCGTGATCATTGCGGAGTTCGCCTCGCTCGCCGACGCCAAGGCGTGGGTGGCAGCCGATCCATACGTGACGGAAGGCGTGTTCGCATCGCACGAAGTGCGCCCATTCGTGAAGTCGCTGCCGTGACGCAAACACCTTCACCCAGCCGCGCTGAAAGACTGGAGACCCGGCTGCGCACGGCGTTGCAGCCGCTGGAACTGCGCGTCCTGGACGACAGCCATCTGCACGCCGGACATGCGGGCGCTGCCAGCGGGCACGGCCATTTCACCGTCCAGCTCGTTGCGGAACGTTTCGCAGGACTGCCTGTCGTACGGCGGCACCGGCTCGTGTACGAAGCAGTCGGCGACATGATGACCACCGATATCCATGCGTTGTCGATCCAGGCCCTGGCGCCTGGCGAAGGCTCGCTGGCCTGACGACGACGCTCGCCCATTTACGCGTCCACCTGGACGCCCTGACGCACCATCCATAGAGGCTCATCGATGCGAAACCTGAAGACTGCCCTCCTGCTCGGCGCCACCATCGCGCTGGGCACCACCGCGTGCACGAAGCCCGCTGAAGATGCAGCCAAGCCTGCAACCCCGGCGTCGGCGTCAGCCGAAAAGGCCTCGCCAACGCTCGTCACCGTCAACGGCAAGGCCATCAACTCGCAGATGCTCGACACTTTCCTGCAGGCCGTCACCGGCAAGCCCGCTGCCGAAGCGACCAAGGAACAGAAGGACGCGCTGCTCGACCAGCTCGTGAACATGACGCTGGCCGCGCAGGCCGCCGAGAAGGATGGCCTGGCCGCCACCCCGGACGTGCAGGCTCGACTCGACCTGCTGCACATGCAGATCCTCGCCGAGGCCGCGAGTGAGAAGTACGTGAAGTCGCATCCGGTGTCGGACGACGAAGTGAAGGCGGCCTACGATTCCGAAGTGGCGAACATGCCCAAGGAATACAGCGCGCGGCACATCCTGGTCGAGAAGAAGGAAACCGCGGACGCGATCATCAAGGAACTGCAGGCTGGCGGTGACTTCGCGAAGATCGCGAAGGCGCAGTCGAAGGATCCGGGCAGCGCGGCCAAGGGCGGCGATCTCGGTTGGTTCTCGGCGCAGACGATGGTGAAGCCGTTCGCCGACGCTCTCGCGAAACTCGAGAAGGGCGCGACCACCACCGAGCCGGTGCAGACGGAGTACGGCTTCCACGTCATCCGGCTGGAAGACGTGCGCTCTCCGAGCGCACCCGCGTTCGAGGACGTCAAGGAGCAGGTAAAGATGTTTGCCCAGCGGAAGAAGTTGCAGGCCTACCTCGACGACCTTCGCAAGACCGCGAAGATCCAGAAGACCGGCTGACGGTCAAGTTTTATTTTTGCTGGCGACGGCCGGTTTCCCGCGAGGGGAACCGGCCGTTTTCATTGGACCTGTCGGGACGTCACCAACACCGCGCGACTGCAGATCGAGTTGGTCACCGAACCCGTCGGCCATGCGCTCCATCTGGATGCTTTTTCGGTGCCTGCGCGGGCATTCAACGGATTTAGTCTTTTGCGTTAAGAAAACATCCTATCTATCTGTTTTTATTGATTAGACTGAAAAATGTGACGCATTTCACAGAATCCCGCTTTTGGCACGTTTGCGTCCAGATCCAACCGAACTGGAGTTTACATATGCCAACCGTGACCATGCCCGACGGCCGTGGACGGCACCTTCGGACCAATTGAGGGTTCCCTTCCAGCCCGCTGATCTGGTTGAAATTTGACCAGATTCACCGCCCCGCCCCCCTTCCAGAGCCTCCCTCAAGACGCTCACGTAACTCCGCGAATATGTTGAAGTCTTGACCGACGAGGGTCCCTGGATATAGTTAACTCGCGAAGTTAACAATAACCCCCAATGTCAGCCGCCATAGCAATCAGTCCGGAGCTGCCCTTTTTGGGGCTAGGAATGAGCGAAAACGTTAAAAAGCCGCTGCTCGCGGCGTGTCGACATTTGCTTCACCCATTGGTGCGGATTCTGTTGCGCCACGGTGTGTCATATGGGGAGTTTTCCGATTCAGTGCGCGGCGCGTATATCGACATCGCAAAGAACGAATTGGTGCCGCCGAACCGCCCACAGACCGAAGCTCGTATTGCGATTCTCACAGGACTGACAAAGCGAGACGTCGTTCGCATTCAAAATTTGGACGGCGCAGACGACGATGGCGTGGGCTCGAATCGTATCGCTCGAGTCCTTCAAGGTTGGAGCCAAGATCCCCAGTATCTCGGCCCGTACGGTCTTCCGCTCGAGGTGCCGTTCGAAGGCCCGAAGATGTCGTTTGAGGACCTTGTCAGGAAGTACGCCGACGACGTTTCTGCGCGCGCTCTTCTTGAGGAATTGGTCCGCGTGAACGCGGCTGTCGAAATGGCCGATGGCTATGTGCGTTTGCTCAACAGGACCTACCTGCCCGCACCTCTTGACCCAGTTGGACTCGAGCGACTTGGCAACGTGGTGAATTACTTTGTCGATACCGTCGATTTCAATTTGCAGAAGAAACGTCAAGGAGCTGGACGTTTCGAAAGATACGCGATGACTCTGGAAGGCCTGTCGCCCGAGGCATTCCAGAAATTCGACGCACTTGTTAGGGAAAAAGGTCAAGAACTGCTTGAGGTTCTCGACGATTGGCTCGGCCAGCACGAAACAAAGGGCGGGCGCAAATTGCCCGCTTCCGAAGCGATCAAGACGGGCGTTGGAATTTTCCACTTCATCGAGAAGTCCCCCTCGTCTCCCAAGGACGAGCAGAGTGACTTTGAAAATTAAAAGTGGGCGCAGTCACTGCGCCAAAAGGAAGGGAACATGAACGGGAATGGTCAGAATCTTCGCTTCGTTATTGCCGCTGCCTTGGCTCTGGCTAGCGCAACTACCGGCGCGAAGACCACAGGCAACAACGCCTCTGTCGTCGGTGAGCAACTGAAGCATTCCAGAGTCATTGTCGGCGGCGACGCAATCGTCGGGGGTGACCGAGCCAGGGTTAAGCGTGCCGATGTCATCGTCGGCGGCGACGCCATCGTCGGTGGTGACCGCTCCAAGATTAGGCGCCCCAGCGTCATCACCGGTGGTGATGCCATCGTTGGCGGTGACCGTTTCACGGCCAGGAACCCTGGTGTCATCACGGGCGGCGACGCCATCGTCGGTGGCGACCGCTCCAAGATTAAGCGTGCCGATGTCATTGTCGGCGGCGACGCTATCGTCGGGGGCGACCGAGCCAGGGTTAAGCGTGCCGATGTCATCGTCGGCGGCGACGCCATCGTCGGTGGTGACCGCTCCAAGATTAAGCGTCCCGATGTCATTGTCGGTGGTGACGCTATCGTCGGTGGTGACCGAGCCAAGATTAAGCGTGCCGTGTCATCGTCGGCGGCGACGCCATCGTCGGTGGTGACCGCTCCAAGATTAAGCGTCCCGATGTCATTGTCGGTGGTGACGCTATCGTCGGTGGTGACCGAGCCAAGATTAAGCGTGCCGATGTCATTGTCGGCGGCGACGCCATCGTCGGGGGCGACCGAGCCAAGGTTAAGCGTGCCGATGTCATTGTCGGCGGCGACGCCATCGTCGGTGGCGACCGCTCCAAGATTAAGCGTCCCGATGTCATTGTCGGTGGCGACGCCATCGTCGGTGGCGACCGCTCCAAGATTAAGCGTGCCGATGTCATTGTCGGCGGCGACGCTATCGTCGGTGGTGACCGAGCCAGGGTTAAGCGTGCCGATGTCATTGTCGGCGGCGACGCCATCGTCGGTGGTGACCGCTCCAAGATTAAGCGCCCCAGCGTCATCATCGGTGGTGATGCCATCGTTGGCGGTGACCGAGCTCAGGGTTAAGCGTGCCGATGTCATTGTCGGCGGCGACGCCATCGTCGGTGGCGACCGCTCCAAGATTAAGCGTGCCGATGTCATTGTCGGTGGCGACGCCATCGTCGGTGGCGACCGCTCCAAGATTAAGCGTGCCGATGTCATTGTCGGCGGCGACGCCATCGTCGGTGGCGACCGCTCCAAGATTAAGCGTGCCGATGTCATTGTCGGTGGCGACGCCATCGTCGGTGGTGACCGCTCCAAGATTAAGCGCCCCAGTGTCATCACCGGTGGTGATGCCATCGTCGGCGGTGACCGTTTCACGGCCAGGAACCCTGGTGTCATCACGGGCGGCGACGCCATCGTCGGTGGTGACCGCTCCAAGATTAAGCGCCCCAGCGTCATCACCGGTGGTGATGCCATCGTCGGCGGTGACCGTTTCACGGCCAGGAACGCCTGATGTCATCGTCGGCGGCGACGCCATCGTCGGTGGCGACCGCTCCAAGATTAAGCGTGCCGAGTGTCATCGTCGGTGGCGACGCCATCGTCGGTGGTGACCGCTCCAAGATTAAGCGCCCCGGTGTCATCATCGGTGGCGATGCCATCGTTGGCGGTGACCGTTTCACGGCCAGGAACCCTGGTGTCATCACGGGCGGCGACGCAATCGTCGGCGGCGACATTCAGGCGCCGAAGAATGCGCTGCTTGTTGGCCCAATCGACGCAGTAGACCAACTCGCCGGTACGGTATCGGCGCTCGGTCGAACCTTCAAGGCAAGCCCGGACAAGGTCTCTGTTATTGCCAACAAGATTGGCAGCGGTGGCCTGCCAATGGTGGCGGTGCTGGGTGCCGCAAAGAATGATGGAACGTTAGCGCCCAAGTCGATGGTGTTGCTGAACGCGTCATACGTTCCTGGCGCGACGAAAGTACTATTGAAAGGCAACGTGACGAGCGTTGACCGCGCCTCAGGGAAACTGGCTATTGGTAAGCAACTGGTGGACTACTCGAGCGTGCTATCGAGTGCTGACGTTGCTATATCAGTCGGCACCATTGTTACCGTAGTCGGAACCCAGCCCCTTTCTCAGGGCTTGATACTCGCTGACGCAATCCGCTGATCGACGGCGACCGACGGAACAGAAGGTCGCGCCATAGGGCGCGACCTTTTTTATTCCGTCGAAGTCTTGCTGCTTTCGAAATAAAAGACGCCGACACCTACACGCCTGGGCAGGGTCCCGGATGGACTGCTAAGTTCCTCGTGCGCCGATATCCATTCATCGATCGAGTTCATGAGGCCTTCGGCCTGCACATGGCTCACATTCCGAAATTCAGCCAAGGCACCTTGTGGGAGATAGTCCGAGTAGGCAACGCGCTGAATGAAAGCGGCAGATGGATCGTCGAGGTTATGGCTTAACGTTTCCAAGAGGGGTGCAACGATGAACGAAAGACCGACAATCAAGTCTTCATCTAACGCGGACGGCACAAAAAAACGTTTCTGAACGCGCAACTTGCCATTTTCAAGTTCCACCACGCCACCTGCCGCCAGTAATTCCGAGCGGACCGCACCCGCTGGAACGTCGCCTCCAACGAGCTTCACAAGTCCTGAGAACGATTGTTCACCTTCATCGAACGACAGGTCTACAGGCAAGTCCACTTTCGCCGAGAAATGCCGGCTCCACATGCCAAAGCTGCAACACGCGCGCCGGCATACCAATTTGAATCGTCGAATCCTCGGTGAGCACAGGCGTCTCGAGGAGTCGCCTCACCCGCGAGACTTCCTTGCGTGAAAGACCCGTACGAACGGCGACCCTGGATACGTTTGTCGTCCGACCCTTAGCGTCTGGCTCCCCGAGTGCCTGTTCGACAAAGGCTCTCTTGGCAACTTCCCCGAACTGCAAATAGTTGATGCCTGCACCCAATAGCATGCGTGCGACCGGCTTCATACAGCGGGCAATTGCGTCAAGAAGGCGATTTTGAAGGTCGTTATTCAATAGGTCGCCGATTACTTAGAAACCGAACTACTCACGCCACCCTCAAAAAGTGGCGTCGATAATGTTCCAACTCGCTGATCGACTCGCGAATGTCGTCAAGCGCAAGGTGTGTCGAAGCCTTCTGCACCCCGGCCAGAACGTCTGGCGCCCAGCGCCGCGCAAGCTCCTTGACGGTGCTGACGTCGAGATTCCGGTAATGGAAAAACCTCTCGAGGGCGGGCATCTCGCGCGCGAGAAACCGGCGATCCTGGCAGATGCTGTTGCCGCACATCGGCGAGGCTCCGGCCACGGCGTGCTGCGCCAGGAAATCCAGTGTCTGCGTCTCCGCGTCCTTCGCAGTAACCCGGCTGTCACGAACCCGCTGCAACAGGCCGGTGCCGCCATGCGTGGTCCTGTTCCATTCGTCCATCGCACCGAGCACGGCGGCGTCCTGGTGGATCGCAAGTACTGGGCCCTCCGCCACTATACGGAGTGAAGAGTCGGTGACGATCGTCGCGATCTCGATGATGCGATCGGCCATGGTGTCCAGGCCCGTCATCTCGAGGTCGATCCAGATCAGATTGTCGGCTTTCAAAGTTGGACCAGGCTGCGAACCGGACAAGGTTTTCGAACTGGGACCCGGGGTGCTCGGCGGCGCCCCCGATGGTCGATTGTGACGGATTCTAGCAAAGGCTAAGCTCCGCACCCTTCATGGAACACACGCCAGTGTCAAATTCGTCACCTTGATGCCCCATTGGATGACCCTTGCCTTCCTGACGGCCCTTGCGCTGCACCTTGTCGTGCAACTTTGGCTGTCCTATCGGCAAACCCGCCATGTCGCGGCTCGCCGGCACGAAGTCCCGCCCGCCTTTGCCGACGCTGTCAGCGCAGCGGAGCATGCGAAAGCCGCCGATTACACGGTCGCCAGGCAGCGTCTTGGCCGGCTCGAACTGGGTTACGACACCATCGTGCTGCTGGTCCTGACGCTGGGCGGGGGGATCGCTGCGCTTGGTCGACTCGCCACCGCAATTGCGGGCCAGAATCCCATCGGCTCAGGAACGCTGCACGTGCTGCTGGCGCTGTTGGCGATGAGTCTGGCCACACTGCCATTTTCGGTCTGGCGGACGTTCGTGCTCGAAGCTCGCTTCGGCTTCAACCGGACGACTGCAGCCGTCTTCGTGGCCGACCTGCTCAAGGGAGCAGTCCTCGGCGGATTGCTGGGCGGGAGCATCGTCGCGCTCGTTCTCTGGACGATGGCAGCCAGCGGCACGCGCTGGTGGCTGGTGGCGTGGGCCGTGTGGACGGCGATCTCGCTGCTGCTGCTCTGGGCCTGGCCGCGCTGGATTGCGGGCTTCTTCAACAAATTCACGCCGCTCACGGACGCAGCCTTGCGCGAGCGCATCGATGCCCTGCTCGCCCGCTGTGACTTCCACGCACGCGACGTGTACGTCATGGACGGATCGAAGCGTTCCGCGCACGGCAACGCCTATTTCACCGGGCTCGGCCGCGAGAAGCGCATCGTCTTCTACGACACGCTGCTGCAGTCGCTCTCGCCGGTGCAGGTCGAAGCCGTGCTTGCCCACGAGCTCGCGCACTTCAAGCTCAGGCACATCCCGCAGCGACTGCTGGTGAGCGCGGCTACGTCGCTCGCAGGCTTCGCCCTGCTGGGATGGTTGTCCGCGCAGGACTGGTTCTACGCTGCGCTCGGCGTCGATCGACCCGGCAGCTCGGCCGCCCTGCTCCTGTTCATCCTGGTTCTGCCCGCTTTCACGTGGCTCCTGACGCCACTCGGTGCCGCATGGTCGCGGCGCCACGAGTTCCAGGCCGACGCCTTTGCGGCCCGCTTCAGCGACGGTCCGGAACTGGGCCGCGCACTGGTCCGCCTGTATCGCGAAAACGCGAGCACCCTGACGCCCGACCCGTTGCATTCCGCGTTTTACGACTCGCACCCACCGCCGGTCGTCCGGATTTCCCGGCTCGTCCATCCCGGCGGCACGCAAGGTTCCCCCGCCACCGGGCAGGCGTTCTCACCCACGTGAGCACTCGACGCCGCAGCGAACGACCGGCGCACCGCGCCGGCAGCAGCTCCAAGCCGGCGTCGGTGACAGTGGGCAGGACGGGTTGCGTGGTCGAGTCCTATGGCCGCCGAGTCGTCGTATTGTCGTCGGACACGGCGGAGCGACTGCCCTGCAAGATCCGCGGCCGCCGGACCGAGGTCGTTGCTGGCGACCTGGTCCGCCTCGAACCCGAATCCACGGCCGCCGACGGGCATTGGGTAGTGGCCGAGCGCCTGCCCCGCCGCAATGTCCTGCAGCGGACGGACAGCCGGGGTGGCGTCGAGGACATCGCGTCCAACCTGGACCAGCTCGGCATCGTCGTGGCGCCTCGCCCGACCTGCGACCCGTTCATCATCGACCGCTACCTGGCCGGGGCGGGTTATGCGGGCATCGACGCCCTGTTGATCCTGAACAAGCAGGACCTGATCGGCGCCGGCGAGTTCGGCCCCGAGGACTTCGCCTTCATCGACACCTACCGGCGGATCGGGATACCGGTGGTCACGGTCTCCGCCAAGCGCGGCATCGGCCTGGAGGCGCTCAAGGAGCGTCTGCAGGGCCGGCGCACGCTCCTGGCCGGTCAGTCCGGGGTCGGGAAGTCGTCGTTGACCAACACGCTCTGCGAGGGCGCTTACCGGGCTACCTCGGACCTGTCGGTCGGGTCGGGCCAGGGCAAGCACACCACCGTCTCGTCCGCGATCGTGCAACTGCCCTGGGGCGAGTTGACGGACTCCCCGGGCGTCCGCGACTACGCCCCCCCCGTCGTGCCCCTGCCGGACGTCCAGCGGGGCTTCCTGGAGATAATCCAGCGGGCTCCCGGCTGCCGGTTCCAGAACTGCCTGCATTTGCGGGAGCCGCAGTGCGCCGTCCAGGCAGCCGTCGAATCCGGGGACATCGACCCCCGCCGGCTCGAAAGCTACCGGCGGCTGGTCAACCTGACCCGCCAGCTCGACGAAAAACGCGGCTGGTAGGGACCGAATTCCCATATGTCCAGGCCGGGTCGGCCGGTCGCCGCAACCGGTCGGACTGGTATGATGCTGCATTGCAAAGACCCAGCTGAACAGGAGTGAGCGCGTGCGCAGAATCATGGTCGGTGTCAAACGCGTCGTGGACTACAACGTCCGCATCCGTGTCAAACCGGACAACACTGGCGTCATCACCGAAGGCGTCAAGATGAGCATCAACCCCTTCGATGAAATCGCGCTCGAACAGGCGCTGCGCATCAAGGAACAGGGCCTGGCCGACGAAGTGCTGGCCGTCAGCATCGGTCCGGCAGACACCCAGCAACAGCTGCGCACCGCGCTCGCGATGGGCGCCGACCGCGCGATCCTGGTGCAGACCGACGCCGCCATGGCGCCGCTGTCGGTCGCGAAGATCTTCCAGAAGGTCGCCGAGGCCGAGCAGCCGTTCCTGACGCTGCTGGGCAAGCAGGCCATCGACGAGGACAACGGCCAGACGGCGCAGATGCTCGCCGCCCTGCTCGACCGCCCGCAGGCCACCTCCTGCTCGAAGGTCGACATCGCCGACGGCAAGGCCACGGTCACGCGTGAAGTCGACAGCGGCCTCGAAACCCTCGAGGTCGACCTGCCGGCCGTGCTGTCGGTCGACCTCCGCCTCAACGAGCCGCGCTACGTCAAGCTGCCGGACATCATGAAGGCGAAGAAGAAGCCGCTCGACATCAAGAGCGTCGCCGACTACGGCGTGACTGAAGGCGCGGCGTTCAAGATCGTCAAGGTCGATCCGCCGCCGAGCCGGCAGAAAGGCATCATCGTCAAGGACGTCGCCGAACTCGTCGGCGTGCTGAAGCAGAAGGGGTTGGTCTGATGAGCAAGATCCTGATCATCGCCGAACACGACGGCGGCAAGCTGAACGCCAGCACGGCGAAGAGCGTCACCTGCGCCTCGAAAATCGCGGGCGCCACCATCGATATCGCCGTCCTCGCGGCCGATGCCGCGGCCATCGCCGCTGAAGCTGCTGCGCTCGCCGGTGTCGGCAAGGTGCTCGTGGTCGAGAATGCGGCCAACAAGGAGCCGCTCGCGGCGGTTCTCGCGCCGCAGATTGCGAAGCTGGCTGCCGGCTACACGCACGTGTTCGGTCCGTCGACGACGTTTGGCAAGGACGTCATGCCGCGCGTAGCGGCGCTGCTGGGCGTAAGCCAGGTCTCGGACATCATGGCGGTGGATGGCGCGCACACGTTCAAGCGCCCGATCTACGCGGGTAACGCGATTCTCACCGTCGAGGCGCCGGCGGGCGCCCCGGTCGTCGCGACCGTGCGTGTCGCTTCGTTCGAAGCGGCTGCAGCGGGCGGTAGCGCGGCCATCGAAAAAGTGGACCCGGGTGCCACCCTGCCTTCGCACACGCGCTTCGTGTCGCGTTCGGGCGCATCGACGGGCCGTCCGGACCTGCAGTCGGCCGCCAAGGTCGTTTCCGGTGGCCGTGCACTCGGCAGCGCGGAGAACTTCAAGCTGATTTACTCGCTCGCCGACAAGCTCGGCGCGGCGGTCGGGGCGTCGCGCGCTGCGGTCGATGCGGGCTACGTCCCGAACGACCTGCAGGTCGGCCAGACCGGCAAGATCATCGCGCCGCAGGTGTACTTCGCGATCGGCATCTCGGGCGCGATCCAGCACATGACCGGCATCAAGGACGCGCGCACGATCGTCGCGATCAACAAGGACGGCGAGGCGCCGATCTTCGAGAGCGCGGACATCGGCCTCGTCGGCGACCTGTTCACGATCGTGCCGGAGTTCGAGAAAGCGCTCGGCTGATCGGCGTCCTGCGCCAAGCGAAGGCCCGGCGACCGCGTGGTCACCGGGCCTTTTTCTTTGTCGCTCAGTATTCCGGTGACTGGTCGCTTCAGTAGCTGCCGCTGGCGCCACCGCCGCCGAATCGCCCCCCGCCTGGAGTGACGGGAGGCTCCGCGCGCGGGAGCTCGGGGGCTGTGCGTTGCGCGAGCACTGCGGCGCCGACGGTCTGCAGCACGTCGAGCGGTCCCTCGCGGTGAGTCAGCGCGGCCGAGGTCAGGCCGTTGCGCGGCTCGCGCAGGTAACGGTCCAATGCCAGTGCGGCAACCAGCGCTGTAAGCCCGTAGACGATGAGCCAGGTCTCGGTCGCAAGCGTAGTGGCAAGACGCAACTCCACCGCGAGACAGGCAACACAGCCCATGAAGCCGAGGAGCGGCGCGTGCCGTCGCCGGCGCAGACCTGCGACCAGCAGCGCGGCGGCGAGTGCGAGCAGCACGACTGACGTCGCAAGCCGGCCCGTGCCGGAGCCGCCCGCAACGTGCAGGGCCTCATACGCGTTCCAGGTTGCCTGCCGCGCATAGGCGGCGACCGGTAGCGTCGCGACCAGCCAGTCGAGCATCCGGTCGTGCGACGGCCGGCGGTATTCGCGCGCGCCAAGTGCGAGCGCCAGCGTCGCGAGCGCGCAACCGACAATGACCGTCGTCACGCCGCCGCCGATCGATTGATCGAGCGCACGCGCAGTCACGGTTGACCCGACCCAGTAAACGAACCCGATCACGGCGCCGGTCGTCACGAGGGGATTCAGGAGTCGCAGCCCGGCAGCACCCACGGCCGCGATCAGCACCAGCGTCTCGACGTTGCCCCCGGTAAAGCCAGCCCGCGGCGCGATGAGCGTGGTGAACCAGGCGCCGATCATGAGGAACCCGGCGACGCAGAGGCCCTCCTCGACACCGGACGCGTGCAGGCGCCTGGCTACGGTGAGCCATTCGGCGGCGAGCGCGGCGCCTAGCCCCGCAATGAGCAACGTGGTCTCGTCGCGAAAGCCGAGGATCCCGAGCAGCAGTGCGGCCGCGACGAGCCCCAGCAGGAAGAGCGCGATGCGCGCGAGCGGGCCGGTGCTGCGCCAGCCGCCGCTATGCTCGGCCATGGCGGCGCGCGGAACCGCCGCGCCAAGCCTGGACTCCACCTCGAGCCAGCGTTCCTCCTCGGGCGACGGACGCCAACGGCCCCTCATGGGCCAGGCTCCCGGAGCCGTCGGCGCAGCTGCCACAGCGTGGCCGCCGCGACGCACACGACGATCAGCACGAAACCGAACGACGCGGTCATGCCATGCAGACGCGGCACGGCCACGACACAGATGCCGATCGCCGCATACATGATGCCGTACACGAGGAATGCCTCGCGGCCGGTGTCGAGTCCGCGACGGACCGACGCATAGGCGAGCACCGCCAGCAACGGCAGCCCGGCCGCGAGCCACGGCCACTCGAGGCACCACGCGAGCGTGCCCCAGAACGCCAGGTTTGCAGCGAAGTGATCGAACACGCCGCTGAAGGACCTGTCCGGACGCGCGCGGCGGTCGGCGTAATGCCAGGCGGCAATGACTGCAGCGCACGCCAGGGCACGGACGCCGAGCCACGGCGTCGAGTGCGAGAAATGCAGCATGTCGCCGAGCGTACCGCCCACGCCGAACCAGCCGGCGAGCGATGTGAGCGACGCAGCAAGCACGAGCGGCGAGGCGAAGGCATAGGCGATGGCCGCGTGCACGACCGCGAGCGCCAGCAGGTGCCACGACCACCACGGGCCGAGCAGGGTGAACTGACGCTCGGCATAGGCGAGACCCGCGCTGCCGAGCAGCACCGCGAGGAGCAGCAGGTAGTCGCCCGCGACGGTGAGCGCCCGGCCCGCGAGCTTCGCGCGCATGGCGGGCACGCTGCACGCGGCCACGGCGAGCGCAATCACCAGCAGAATGGCCAAGGGACCGATCCGGTCGAGATTGCGCGCGAGCAGCATGCCCACGCCGGTCGTCACCAGCAGCACACCGGCGTACAGGGTTGCGCGCAGTTCAAGGTGCAGGGAGAACACCGCCCCGCGATCAAGGGCCAGGGCGCTGCCTGCTGTGGCGTCGTCGATGATGCCTTCGGCCCGCAGGGTGCGAAGTTCCGGTTCGAGCGTATGCATGGCTGGGGATCAGGGCGTAGTCTGCCCAGCCGGCCTCAACCGAAGGAACGGACCAGCAGGTAGCCGCTGAGCACCAGGATCGAGGTCCAGGAAATCAACGAGCCGTAGAACCGACCGAACGAACGCGCGCGCACGGTGCTGAGCCCGTACGCATGCAGCATGCGCCCGGCCACGAACGCGGCGCCCAGCAGGTGCAGGAACCAGAACACGGCGCCGCCCAGTTCGGCGAGCAGCAGCAGGATCAGGAACGTCGGGGTGTACTCGGTGAAATTGCCGTGTACTCGCACCGGCTGCTCGAGCGCCGAGCCCTCGCCCATGCCGAGCGGAATCCTGCGCCCGAGACGCAGGCGCACGATGTTGAGTGCAAGCACGATGAGCATCACGCCGCAGATCGCGGCATAGAGCATCGTCACCACGGGCGCGTTGAAATTCATTGGCAAGGCTCCAATGCACGAACGGCGTGCCGCAAAGCACGCCGCTGCGCAGGTCGTTGGTGAACCCGATGAGTTACAGCTGGCTCAGGACGTGGTCGGCGCTCGAGACCTTGAACTCGCCCGGGCCTTCGACGAACAGACCTGTGACCTTGCCGTCTTTCGCGATGATCGCGAAACGCTGGCCGCGGATACCCATGCCGAAGCCGCTGGCGTTGAGCTCCAGCCCGAGCGCCTTGGCATATTCCGCATTGCCGTCGGCCAGCATCAGCACGCCTTCGCCGACGTTCGAGTGCTTGCCCCAGGCGTTCATCACGAACACGTCGTTGACTGCCATGCACGCGACAGTGTCGACACCCTTGGCCTTGAATTCACCGGCTTTCTCGACGAATCCGGGCAGGTGCTTGGCGTCGCAGGTGGGCGTGAACGCACCCGGCACGGAAAACAGCACGACCGTCTTGCCAGCGAAGAGCTGGTCCGTGGTCAGGTTCTGCGGGCCGTCCTTGGTCATCGTCTTGAACGTGCCGACGGGCATCTTGTCGCCCACTTTGATCGTCATGGCTGGCTGCTCCCCCGGTTCGATGACCGGATGTGGCTGATGGATGGACTGGATCTTACCAGTACCTCGGAGCTGCCATGGATAGCCCGGCTAGCGCGCCAACGCCGGGCGGCCTGTCGCGTTGGCGAACGCGTGCTCGATCAACTTGATCGACTCGGCGCTGCTCCAGTCGCGGGCACCCGGGAACCGCGCGACCACGCGACCGCCCGCGTCGACGAGCACCGTGATCGGGATCTTCGAGGCGCCGAGCATGTGTTCCAGCGTCCAGCGTGGTCCGGAATCGATGTAGTGGGTCACTGTGGCGTTCGACTGCTTGAGCCACGCCAGGGCTGCGTTCCGGTCGTCGTCGGTCGAGATGCCGATGACGGTGTACCGGCCGCCGGCCTCGCTCCAGGCCAGTCGTTCGAGCGACGCAGCTTCCTTGCGACAAGGGCTGCACCAGCTGGCCCATACGTTGATGATCAGCGGACGACCGCGGTAGCTGGAAAGGGATCGCTGCGGACCGTTCAGGCCGGCCATGACCACGTCCGGCAAGGCATGCCCGACGGCGACGGGCCCAGGCGCCGCGGGCGGCGCCGCCACTGCAGGCGTCGCCAGGAGCATCAACCCGCAGGCGACGGCTGCGACCGACCGGCACAGGGCTTCGATGGAATGCATGGCGCGGAGTATGAACGGAGGCCCGCCGAAATTGCCCTACGCAGTTTGCGTGCCTCGACAGTCGCTTTGCGCTTCGCAACGCGGTCCTCACTGCGTAACATACGCGGCCCTGCCTACCCCCATGACCCTAGAGGTTTCGAGCATGACCGGCTTGTCGTTGCGTGAGCAGTTGCTGCAGGCCGGCCTGGTCAGCGAGAAGCAGGTCAAGCAGGCCGAGCAGAGCCAGAAGCGCCAGGACTTCACCGACCGCAAGCAGGTCGGCAAGAAGGACCGCAACTTCCGCGAGGAACAGCGCCAGGCCGAGTTGCAGAAGCAGGCGGCGGCCAAGGCCGCGAAAGACGCCGAACTCAACCGCAAGCGCGAGGAAAAGGCCGCGGCCAAGGCGCGCTGGGCGGAAATTCGCCAGCTCGTCGAGCAGAACAGGATCGCCAAGCCCGAAAGCGACGACTACTTCAACTTCGTGATCAACGGCAAGGTGGGCCGCATCCCGGTGGATGCGTCGCTGCGTGAGCGCATCGTCCGCGGCGAAATCGCGATCGTCCGTTGCGACGGACACTACGAGCTGGTGCCGGCGGAAACGGGTGAGCGCGTCAAGGAACGGGAACCGCGCGCCGTCGTGAACACGTCGGACAAGGTTGAGTCGACGCCGGTCGACGAGGCGTACAAGGACTTCGTCGTTCCCGACGACCTGGTCTGGTAGAGGCTTCGCGCTCCCGTCCGGGTCAGGCGGCCGCCGGTCCCTTCACAAACCGTGGCGCCGAGCGCAACCGCGCATCCAGCCCGACCAGCAGTTTTTCGGTCGTGTCCCAGTCCACGCAGGCATCCGTCACCGAGACGCCGTACTGCAGCTGGCTGCGATCGCTGCTGAGCGGCTGGCTGCCCCAGTGCAGGTTGCTCTCGAGCATGAACCCCACCAGCGAGCGATTGCCTTCGAGGATCTGGTTGGCCAGGTTTTCGGCGACGAGCGGCTGCAGGCCGGGATCCTTGTTGGAATTACCGTGGCTGCAGTCGACGACGATGTTGGCCGGCAGTCCGGCCTTGTCGAGCTCACGCTCGGCCAGCGCCAGGCTCACCGAATCGTAATTCGTCCGCGAACCACCGCCGCGCAGCACGATGTGACCGTACTTGTTGCCGCGCGTGCGGAACACGGCGGACTGGCCCTGTTGCGTGATGCCCAGGAAGTGGTGCGGGTGGCGCACCGACTGCAGCGCGTTGATCGCGACCGTCAACGAGCCGTCCGTGCCGTTCTTGAAGCCCACGGGCGTCGAGAGTCCGCTCGCCATTTCGCGATGCGTCTGCGATTCCGTCGTGCGCGCGCCGATCGCCGTCCACGTGATCAGTTCGGACAGGTACTGCGGCATGATCGGGTCGAGCGCTTCGGTGGCCGCCGGCACTCCGAGGTCGGCGAGGAACAGCAGCAGCTCGCGCGCAACGCGGATGCCCTTCTCGACGTGGAAGGAGTCGTCCATGTCGGGATCGTTGATGAGACCCTTCCAGCCCACCGTCGTCCGCGGCTTCTCGAAGTAGACGCGCATGATGAGCAGCATCGTCTTGTCGACCTGCGCGGCCAGCCCGTGCAGGCGCTGCGCGTACTCGCGCGCGGCGGCGGGGTCGTGGATCGAGCACGGGCCGACGACGATGAACAACCGCGGATCGTCACGGTCGAGGATCCTGCGCACGGCCTGGCGGCTGCGATACACGAAGTCCTCGGCCGCCTGCGTCAGGGGCAGATCGCGCTTGATCGCCTCCGGCGTGGCGAGCAGCTCGCTCGAGACGACGTTGATGTTCTGGAGTCTTTCCTGCATTGACACGCGCCTGGTGGGGCCGGCATGGCCCGCAAACGGCGCATTCTACACGCGTCAGATCGAGGTCCGGACGCTCCACAGTTCCGGAAAGAAACGCAGCTCGAGCGCCTTGGCCAGGTAAGCAACGCCGCTGGTCCCGCCCGTCCCGCGCTTGTAGCCGATGATCCGTTCGACCGTCTTCAGGTGGGCGAAGCGCCACAGCTGGAAGCGCTGGTCCAGGTCGACCAGCTTCTCCGCCAGTTCGTACAGGTCCCAATGCCGCTCGATGTTGCGATACACGACGAGCCACGCCGCCGTGACGTCGGGGTTCTCCGCGTACGGCACGCTCCAGTCGCGCTCCAGCAATTCGGCGGGAATCGGGAAGCCGCGTCGTCCCAGCAGCCGCAGCGCCTCGTCGTACAGGCTGGGACTGTGCAATGCCGCCTGCAATTGCGCGTAGATCCCGGGTGTCCGCCGGTGGACTTCGATCAGTGCCGCGTTCTTGTTGCCGATCAGGTACTCGAGCGTCCGATACTGGAAGCTCTGGAACCCGGATGACTTGCCCAGCGAGTCGCGGAATGCGGAGTAATCGGCCGGCGTCATCGTGCTGAGCACGTCCCACGACTGCGCGAGCTGCTGCTGCACGCGGGAAACCCGCGCCAGCATCTTGAACGCCGGACCGAGGTCGTCGCCGCGGATCTGCGCCATGGCCGCCTGCAGCTCGTGCACGCACAGCTTCATCCACAGCTCGGAGGCCTGGTGCATCACGATGAACAGCATCTCGTCGTGCTGGCCGGACCGCGGCTGCTGCGCCCCGAGCACCTGGTCGAGGTGCAGGTATTCGCCATAGCTCAGCGATTCGCCGAGGTCCCAGTGGATGCGCTCGCCCTCGAGCTCGACGTAAGCCCCCAGCGAAGGCTTGCGTGATCCGCCGTGATCGTCGCGCGACTCGCTCATGGAAAGACCCAGGCCGGCACGTGCCGCCAGCCCTGCAGCAGTTCGACGTCGAGCGGCTTCCAGCCCGGCTCGAGCGAGCTGACGAGCGACCAGAACCGCTTCGAGTGGTTCATGTGCCGGCGATGGCAGAGTTCGTGGATCATCAGGTAGCGCACGACCTCCGGGCGCTGGAACAGCAGGCAGACATTGAGACTGATGGTACCGCGCGTCGAACAACTGCCCCACCGCGTACGCTGGCGACGCACGGTCATGCGCGAATAATCGATGCCGACCTCGGTCGCGAGCGGTCGCAGGCGATGCGAAAGTTCGTGGCTCGCCAGGCGCGTGAGCCACGGCACCAGTGCCTGGCTTGCGTAGCGGTCGGTGACTGCGGGCGCGTGCACACGCAGCATCGAAGCGCCGACCTGCTCCGTCCGCACGCGCCGGCCTGGCACGTACTCGATGGACCAAAGCCGGTCGAGTAGTCGAAGTTCCACCGCTTGGGGCTGGCGCTCCGCCGCCTTCGGCGCCAGCTGCAGCAGCTCCTTCGAGCGGCGCTCTGCCCAGTCACGGTGCCGGGCGACGAAACGCTCGACCGCGGGCAGACCCACACCCTGCGGCACGACGACTTCGACACGGCCGCCGGGAAACACGCGCATCGACATGCGGCGCGCGCGCCGGCTGATGCGCACGTTCCACGCCACGCCAACCTCGCGGTCGGTCCACAGCGTCATTTGCAGCGGGTGCGCGCCGGGTGAATTCCCGGCGACGCCGCGACCCAGGCTACGCATCGGCTACAGTTCCCTCAGGCCGGTCGTCACCGGCATTCTCGCGGCCCGGATTCCCGGCAACAGGCCGCCCAGGATGCCGAGTATGAGCGAGTACCAGAGGCCGGTCACCAGCAGTCGCGGCGTGACGGTGAACGCGAACGTCAGCTGGCTGAAGCTGCCGAAATTCAGTGTCGTCGCCTGGTAGCCGTTCAGGCCAAAGTAGACCAGCAGTCCACCCACGACGCCGCCGAGCAATCCGAGCACCGCCGACTCGAGCAGCACCGAGGTCACGACCGGCGCCGCGCCGAAGCCGAGCGCGCGCAAGCGTCGCGATCTCGCGCGTGCGCGAGGAGACCGCCGAATACATCGTGTTGAGCGCAGCGAACACCGCGCCCACGCCCATCAGCACCGCAATGGTCGTGCCGACATACTTGATCAGGGCGAGCAGGATTCGCGATTGGTCCGAATAGAACGCCTTTTCGCTGCGCACGGAGACACTGAGCCGCGGGTCCTTCTCGAGGGCCGAGCGAACCGTCTGCAGCGCCGCGGGCGAAGTGAGCTGGGCGCGGACGATCTGCACGGTGTTGCCGCGCCGGTATATCCCGCGCAGGACGACCGCGTCGGTCCAGACCTCCGATTCTGAAACACTGCCGCCCGCCTCGAAGACGCCGACGACGCGCCACGTCTGCGAGCCCCATTTCACCTCGCGTCCGAGGTCGACGTTCTCGAACTGCGAGTAGGCGCCCTGGCCGACGATCACCTCGTTCTGCCCGGGGCGGAACATGCGGCCCGCAACGATGCGGAAGCCGTCGCGCAGTTCCGGACCACGCTCGCCGACGCCACGCAGCGGCACGTTGGCACCGGTGCCCGTGCTGCGCATCGGCAGGTCCACGATCGAATACAGCTCGCCCGAGACGATCGGGCCCCGCGCGTCGCGCGCAATGCCGGGCGCGATGACGATGGCGTTGTACTCCTCGCGCCCGATGGAGCTGGAGAGTTCGTCCGGCGAGCCGCCGCGCAGGATCATCGCGACGTCCTCGCGGCCGGAGAGGTCGAGCGCCGCGCGAAAGCCCTCTCCCATCGACAGCAGCGAGACCAGCACGGCCACCACGCCGCCGATGCCGATCACGGCGACCAGCGACGTTCCGACCCGCGACGGCAGGTTGCGCAGGTTCATCGTAGTGACGGTGACCAGCTGGTTGAATGCAGGGCGCAGACTCATGGCGGCCTCAATCCCTGCGCAACGCTTCGACGATGCGCAGGCGCATGGCCTGCCAGGCGGGCACCGCACCCGCGACCACGCCGAGCGCCAGCATGTACAGCGCAGACTTCACGAATGCCTCGGGCGGCACGCGAAATCCCGGCAGGTACTGGGCAAGGGTCGGCTCGAACAGCACACCGATCCACCATGCGAAGGACATGCCGAGCAGGCCGCCGAGCGTCGTCACCAGCACGGATTCAGCGAGCACCATGCCGAGCACTCCGCCATTGCTGAAGCCGAGCGTCTTCAGCACGCCGAGCTCGTTGGTGCGCTCCCGCACCGACTGCGCCATGGTGTTGGCCGTCACCAGCAGCATGGTGAAGAATACCGCTGCGACGATGGCCGACAGGATCGCCCCGATGTTGCCGATCTGGTTGACGAACGACTGCGCCATCGCGCGCTCCGACGACGTCTTGGTCTCCGCCGGCGAGTTCGCGAACATCACGTCGATCTGCCTGGCGATCGCCTGCGCGCGGTTCACGTCGCTGATCTTGATGACGTACCAGCCGATCAGGCCCTTGGCCTGCTGCTTGGCTTCCTCGAAATAGTCCTGGTGCAGCACGATCTGCCGCGTGTCGCCGCCCTCGGGCAGGTCGTAGATCGCACGCACCGTGATGTCCCACGTATCGGAGCCATCGAGCCGCCGCCAGATGGCCGACCGCAGCGGCACCTGGTCGCCGACCCTCCAGCCGTAGAGGTCGGCAATGGCACGTCCGACCAGCGCCCCGGTGCGATCGGCGAACCAGTCCTGCTTCTGCGATTCGGTGAGCCTGATTTCCGGATAGATGCGGAGGTACGCCTCCGGGTCGCTCGGAAACGTGGGGAACTGGTTGCGCTCGTCCTGGAACCACGCGCCGAACCACGTCTGCGGCGAAACGGCCACGACGCCGTCCACGGCCTTGATTCGGCTCTCGTAGCTCGCCGGCAGCAACTGGGTGAACGAAACCTTGTGCATCGTCAGCAGGCGATCGGCGCCGGCGACGTCGACGCCCGACTGCAGCGCAAACTGCATGGATGCCGCGAGCCCGTACAACAGGAACGCGATCAGGATCGAGGCGACCGTGAAGAACGTGCGCAGCCGCTTGCGGCGCAGGCTCGACGCCAGCAGCGGCAGGTACTTGCCGATCATCCCGACCCTTCGCTCAGCATGCCCTTGTCGAGATGGATGACGCGGTGAGCGCGTTCGGCGGCGTGCGGATCGTGCGTGACCATGATGATGGTCTTGCCGTACTCGTCGTTGAGCGCCTCGAGCAGGGTCAGGATCTCGTCGCCCGACTTACGGTCGAGGTCGCCGGTGGGTTCGTCGCACAGCAGCAGCGTCGGATCGGTAACGATTGCCCGCGCGATGCCGACGCGCTGTTCCTGCCCCCCCGAAAGCTCGCGCGGACGGTGCTTCGCGCGATGCTCGAGACCAACCAGCTTCAGCGCCGCGGCGACGCGCTTCATGCGCTGCTCGCGATCGAGGTTCGTGAGCAGCAGCGGCAACTCGACGTTGCGCTCGGCCGTAAGCACCGGCAACAGGTTGTACATCTGGAAGATGAACCCGACGTGGTCCGCGCGCCAGCGGCCGAGCGATCCTTCCGACAGCTCGTCGACGCGCAGGCCTTCGACTTCGAGCGTGCCCGACGTTGGCTGGTCGAGGCCGCCGATCAGGTTGAGCAGCGTCGACTTACCGGAACCCGACGGCCCCATCAGCGCTACGAAATCGCCTTGGCGGATGTCGAGTGAAAGACCGTCGAGGACCCGCACGGTCTCGGCGCCGCGACGGTAGTCCTTGACCAGGTCGCGGATGCGGACGATCGATGTCCCTGTCACGGCTGCAGCGGACGCCGCGGTCATGGCGTGGCCTTCAGCTCCACGGCCCCGCCGTCGCGCAGGCGCTTCGGCGCGTCGATGACGATCGACTCGCCGCCGACGAGACCGTCGGTGACCGGCACCTGGCCGTCTTTCGTCGCGCCCGTCGTCACCGCGCGCTGCTCGACCTTGCCGTCCCGCACGACCCAGGCATAGCTCGCCTTGCCGTCACTGACGATCGCGTTCTCGGGCACGAGCAGCGCCGCCTTCGTCGCCGGTTGCGAATCGTCCTCGAAGAAACTCACCTTGATGCCCATGTCCGGCAGGATGCGCGGGTCGAGCTGGTCGAGGCCGATGCGCACCCGCACGGTCGCCTTCTGGCGGTCGGCCGTCGGCACGATGCTGATGACGTGGGCGGGAATCTTCAGGTCTGGATATGCATCGAGTACGCACTCGACCTTCTGGCCGGCACTGACCCGATTGATGTACGACTCGTTGACATCCACTTCGACTTCGCGCGAGTCCATGTCGACGATGGTCGCCACGCCCGAGCGAGTAAAGCCGCCGCCGGCCGACATCGGCGAGACTATTTCGCCTGGCTGCGCATCCTTCGAGATCACGACGCCCTTGAACGGCGCGCGGATCTCCAGGTCCGCAAGTTCCTGCTTGACGAGTCCGACCTGCGCGATGGCGACGTCGACCTCCGAACGCGCTGCCGCAAGACGGGCACTTAACGCGGCAACTTCGGCTTCGGAGCTGTCGAGCACACTTTGCGCAACCAGCTTGCGCTCGACCAGCGACCGATTGCGCTCGAGCGTCTTGCGCGCATCGGCCAGCCGCACCTCGATTTCGCGCAGGTTACGGCGTGCGGCTTCGGCGCCGCTGGCAGACACGTTGAGTTGGGCGTCGACCGTGGAGCGGTCGAGTCGTGCAAGCACCTGGCCCGCCTCGACTTCGGCGCCTTCTTCGAACAGCACCTCGCTGACCTGGCCGGTGACTTTTGAGCTGACGGTCGCCAACCGGCGCGCAACGACGTAACCCGACGCGTTGAGGACGGCCCCGCTCGCGGACGTGGGAGACTCGACGGTGACCGTCTGCACCGGCACGGCGCTGTTGAACGAGCGCCAGGCCAGCACGGCCCCAACCACGGCGACCGCGGCGAGCACATACCACAGCTTGCGACGCGAACCGCTGCGCTGCCGGTAATTTCCTGCTTCAGGATCACGATCGAGGCGCAGGCTCTCGAGTGCTGCCTTGTCCAGTGCCATGCGTACTCGCTAGTCTGGGGAAGCGGCGCAATCTAACACAGCCAACCCTGCATGACTCCGGCCCCCACCCTCGTCGACATCGGCCTCAATCTCGCCCACGACAGCTTCGACCACGACCGTGCCGACGTCGTGGCCGCCGCGGTGGCCTGCGGCGTGCGCCACATGGTGATCACGGGCAGCACGCTCGACAGCACCCGGCGCGCCATCGACCTCGTACGGACCGATCCGGCCGTGTTTCGAGCCACGGCGGGCGTCCATCCCCACCATGCCAGTGAACTCCGCCAGGACGACCTGCCACGCCTGCGCGAGCTGCTCGCGGCACCGGAGGTCGGCGCGGCCGGTGAGTGCGGACTCGACTACTTCCGCAACTTCTCTCCGCACGCAGACCAGGAACGCGCCTTCCGTTGGCAGCTGGAACTGGCCGTGGACAGCGGCAAGCCGGTCTTCCTGCACCAGCGCGACGGTCACGACGCCTTCGTCGCCATTCTCAAGGACTACCTGCCCCGGCTTGCAGGCGGCGTCGCCCATTGCTTCACCGGCGACGGGCGTGAGCTGCGCGACTACCTGGACCTGGGTCTGTCGATCGGGATCACCGGTTGGATCTGCGACGAGCGCCGGGGCCAGCACCTGCGCGAGCTGGTGCGCGAAATCCCACTCGACCGGCTGCTGGTGGAAACCGATGCCCCGTACCTGCTGCCACGCGACCTGCAGCCCAGGCCCGCGCACCGCCGCAACGAGCCCAAGTTCCTGCCCCACGTGGTCAAGGTCGTTGCCTCCTGCCGCGGCGAGGACTTTCCGACCGTTGCCGCTGCGACGACCCGCAATGCGCTAAAGTTCTTCGGCTTCGGGAAGGCCGCGACGGCGCCTGATGTGTATCCTAGGTTTAGTTTGTAATAAGTTGAATTTAATGGATATTTCAAAAGCCAGAAGCTACATCGACACGACCTGGTCGGACTCGATCCTGCCGCAGCTGGTCGACTACGTGCGCATTCCGAACAAGTCCCCTTTGTTCGACCCGGACTGGGAAGCGCACGGCCACATGGAAGCCGCGGTCCAGCTGATGGCTCGTTGGGCCACGGCACACGCGCCCACCGGCTCCAAGGTCGAGGTACTCAGGCTGCCGGGTCGCACCCCGGTGCTGCTGGTCGACGTCCCGGGCGACGTGGACGATTGCGTCCTGCTGTACGGGCACCTGGACAAGCAACCGGAGTTCACCGGCTGGTCGGAGGGTCTCGACCCGTGGACGCCGGTGATCCGCGACGGGAAGTTGTACGGTCGTGGTGGTGCCGACGACGGCTATGCGTTGTTCTCATCCATTGCCGCGATCTGCGCCCTGCGCGAGCAGAAGATTCCCCATGCGCGCTGCGTCGTCCTGATCGAGGCGAGCGAAGAAAGCGGCAGCCCGGACCTGCCTGCCCACATCGATGCGCTGGGCGCACGCCTGGGCACGCCGAGCCTGGTCGTCTGTCTCGACGCCGAGTGTGGCAACTACGAGCAGCTGTGGTGCACCACGTCGTTGCGCGGCAACCTGATCGGCACGCTGCGCGCGGACGTCCTGACCGAAGGCGTGCACTCCGGCATGGCCAGCGGCATCGTGCCGTCGAGCATGCGGGTGCTGCGCGAACTGCTCGCGCGCGTCGAGGACATGCACTCCGGCGCGATCCTCGTCGACGAACTCAACACGCCGATTCCGGCCGATCGCCGCGCCCAGGCCGAGGCCGCGGCGACGATACTGGGTCCGATCGTCGCGGGTCGCATTCCGTTCGTGCCGGGCATGCAGCCGATGTCGAACGATCCACTGGAACTGCTGCTCAACAGCACGTGGCGGCCCACGCTGAGCGTGACGGGAGCCGAAGGCATCCCGGCCTTCCGCAGCGCCGGCAACGTCCTGCGGCCCTACACGAGCCTCAAGCTGTCGTTCCGGCTCACGCCGACGATGGACCCGAAGGTTGCCTCCGCCGCGCTCAAGCGCGCGCTGGAGCAGGACCCGCCTTACGGTGCCAGGGTCAGCTTCAGCGTCGAGTCGGCCATGGCCGGCTGGAACGCCCCGTCGTTCTCGCCGTGGCTCGAGCAATCGATGCAGCGGGCATCACAAGCGTTCTTCGGCAGGGACTCGATGTACATGGGCACCGGCGGCAGCATTCCGTTCATGGGCATGCTCGGCGAGAAATTTCCGGGCACGCAGTTCCTGATCACGGGCGTGCTCGGCCCGAACTCGAACGCGCACGGACCGAACGAGTTCCTGCATATCGACACGGCCCGGAAAGTGACGGGCTGCGTTTCGCAGGTGCTGGCCGATCATGCGGCGCGCCAGGGAACGCGGCTGGCCGCCTGAGCGACAGGCGTTCGTCGGCGAATACAGCGGCTACCGGTCTAGCCAGCGCTGGCGGCCCCGATCCGGCTGCGCAGTTCGCGGATGTCGACGAGCCGGTTCGCTTCCTCGCCCATGGCATCCAGTTGCCGCAGGGCCGAGGCCAGGTTGGCGCCGCGTTGCGAGTCGCCGACCGGGCGCGCCAGCGCATCGACGTACATCGCGTAGGCATAGTCCTTGGCGAAGGCAAGGCCGCCCGCCCCGTCCTTGAGTTCGGCCTGGTAGCGCGGGACCTCCACCTGCGTGATCGCGCGCGCTTCGTCCGTGCGTCCCTGCAGCACCAGGGCATGCGCCAGCGTCATCTGCGCGCGGGACTTCTCGTCCTGGGGATCCAGTTCCGAGAACGGATTCGGCGGCAACGCGGCGCGCTCGCGCGCCGCGGCTTCGGCTTCGCCATAGCGGCCGGTACGCAGGGCCGCCAGGGTCAGTGTCGCGAGCGTATTGCGCAGGAAATTGGCGCGGACCGCACTGGCATCACGAATGTTGCCGCCGGTCTCTTCCTTTGAGAATTCGAGGGCGCGCATGCGGGCCGCCAGTTGTGCCGCCTGGTCGAATGCTGCCTGGTCGTGTCCCTGATCGAGGTCGAGTCGGGCCTGCAGGGCATCGCCATACATCTCGAACAGCGCATGTCGCGCACTTCCCGGCTTTTCAAGGGCCGCCGTCTCCTTGACGGCCGCCACCGCCGCCAGTTGCGACTTCCGCGCCGCATCGAACTGGCCGGCACGTCCCTCGTTGATCATCAACTGGCCCCAGTTGTTCCAGAGCAGCGGCGCCAGGCTCGCGGGTTTGCGCGCATCCCGCTCCAGCGCCACCAGTTTCCGGTAGCCGTCGATCGCGTCGTCGATCCGGCCCTGTTCCAGCAGCACGTTGGCCTGCTGGTCGAGGCCGCGGACCCAGTAGACCCAGGAGTTCAGGTCGGAGGGGTTGAAGCGGACGTAGCTTTCGCCGGCTTCAGCCGCCTTCGCGGCGTAGTCCGTGGCGACCGCGTAATCGTGTCGCCGGATTGCCAGGCGGCCGAGCAGGTCTGCGGCCAGCGCGCGATTCGCCATCGACCGCAGGTCGCCGGGACGCTTGGCCAGCACCTTCTCGGCGTACGAGTAGACCTCGGTCTCGAGTCGTTCGGTCTCCGCGACCTTGCCCATCTGCAGCAGATGCCGTGCCTGCGAATCCGTGGTGTCGGCATAGATCGATGCCGCACGCAGGTCGGCCAGGTTGCGGGCGCCGGCGTCGAGCAGTATTGCCCGGGCCTCCTCGCACGCCGCCACGTCCTGCCCCTCCGGCAGCGTGTGACTCAGGTAGTTGAGCACGTCGCCGTAGAGCATCCGTGTCTGCGCCGACGTTCCTGGCTGTTTGATCCAGGGCCGCAGCAGGTCGGCCGTCTCCTGCAGGTCCGACACTTTGGAGCCCGGCGCGCCTGCCACACCCCAGGACGAGAAGCGCGTGAACTTGGCCAGCGCGAGTCCCGCGACCACGTCCTCGGTCACGATGCCCTGCGCGCGCAACCCGTCGAAAATCCGCCAGGCTTCGTCGAGCTTGGGGTTGGCGGTCTTGAAGTCACCGCGCGCAAACAGCGCGCCAGCCTCCCGGATCAGCGCCATGCCGCGGTAGGCCTGCGTCTGCGGGGTCAGCAGTTCCTGCGGCAAGTCGTCGTAGTAGCTGACCGCCATGTGCGCGAGCTTGCCCATGGTCTCGAGCCGCCCGGTCGGCTCGAGCTCGGCGTAGAAATCCTCGATCAGGAAGCCGACCAGCTTCTCGGCGTCGGCCCGCGCCTTCTGTGCCTGCTGATCCGCCGCCTTCGCACGAGTCCAGTTGATCCAGCCGAAGACCGCGCTCACCAGCGCGACCAGCATCAAACCCGCCGCGATCATGGCGAAGCGACGCGTCTTGTGCAGCGTGCGCCGGGTCTCGGCCGCCCTTTCCTGCTGCTCCGCCAGTTGTCGCTCGGCCTCGTCACGCGCTTCGCGTTCATGCCGCAGGTTGCGGCTCGAACGGACGACGCCGCAGAGGACATCGTGGGTCAGCTCGACGCGGCGCATGTCGAGGCGCTCCTCGATGCGGAGCAGCCGTCGATCGACCAGTTTCGCCAGCGCATCGGGCTCGGCGCCCGCCGCAGCCAGCGCCTTGGCCACGCGCTCCTCCGCCAGGCTCTCGCGATAGCCGGACTCGGTGAGCAGTTCGTCCTCGATGACGCGTCGGACGCCGGCCGGCTGGTCCGCCAGCGCGCGCTCGTAGAACTCCGTCAGGATCGTGTCGCGCGAGCCGGCGAGCAGGTCCGCCGAGATCTCCGCCTTGCCCTGCGCCTGCCGCACCGTGTTGAGCTCGCGGCAGATGAGGCTCAACAGCGACGGCTCGACCTCCGCGTTTGGCAGCTCCGAGCCGCCTGCCACGAACCGCACGATCGACTCCGCGACCTCCTGCGAGACGAGCTTGCCCCCGGGTTGAATGACCGCACTCAACGCCTGCTGGCCATTCATGCGCGCCAGTCGCATGCGGTTCTGCGTGATCGAGGGCATGGTGCCCTTCACGCTCTCGAGGTGCGCGAGATAATCCTCGCGCAGCGAAATGAGGATGCGGTAGTCGGCGCGCGCGAAATCGAAATCGTCGGCGTTGGCTTCGTCTTCCTCGAGCCGGCGCTCGAGGTCGGCGGGCGGACGGTTCTCGACCAGGTCGGCCAGCTCGTCGAGGAACCGCTTGGCACGCTGGCGCCCCGCGTCGTCGGCCTGCGCCAGCGTGAAGATCTCCTCGAACTGGTCGAAGATCAGCAGCGGCAGCAACGTCTGTTCGTTCGCATCGCGCAGCAGGTCGCCCCGGTGATGCAGGAACTCCCACAGCGATTCCCCTTCGACGGCCGATCCCGCGCGCGTCCAGTAACCGGCCTCCGCCGTCACCTTGAAGATGGCCTGCTTGATCTGTTCTGCCGGTGGCGGCGAATCCGGCGCGTAGTCGATGCGGACGTAGACTGGACAGAAACCCGACCCGCGCAGGCGCGGCACCAGGCCCGCGCGCAGCAGCGACGTCTTGCCGAGTCCCGACTGGCCGAACAGCACCGTGAGCAGTTTGCGCTGTACCCGCCGCGCGAGTTCCGCCGCCTCCTCGTCGCGCCCGTGGAAGTAGGCCCGCGTTTCTTCCGAGTAACTCGACAGACCCAGCCACGGGTTCTCGGGGTCGACCGTGGTCTCGGTCGCGATATCAGGCCGCACGTGCTTCATGAGCGACGGCCGCTCGAGAGTTCCTGCAGCCGGCGGATGAACTCGGGCGACGGCTCGCCGCCGGGCAGGCGCGAGATATGCACCGCCTTGAACTTCTCCGGCACGAGCGCATCCGCTTCGGTGGTGTCATCGATGCAGACGGGCAGGATGAACACCGCGCCTTCCGCGATGTTGCGCGAGCGATCCACGGCGTAACTCCATTCGCGACGGAAATACGCTTCGAGCCGGCGCTGCGTCGAGCCCGAGATCACGGGCAGGAAAAAGCTGCAGCGCCCGATGTTGGCGCGGATCTTGTGGTCGTAGTCGTCGCCGCCTTCGAGGCGGTCGAAGTCGAACCAGGTGACGAGGCCCGCCGCGTCCAGCGCCGCCTTCAGCCGCTGCACGGCGGCAAGGTCTTCCCGCGCGTAGCTGATGAAGATCGCGTTCTCGGGCATCTCGCGTGCCGGCGGCAGGAACCGCTGCGGGGCGAGCCCCATGTGCGACGTCGCGGTGGCCGGCTGCTGCCGGTTCAGCCAGCGCTGGTGCAGTTCCGCAACGAACGACTCGGCGCCGCTGAACACGCGCGTGCGCACGCTCACCTGCTGCAGGAAAGCGAGCAGCCGCTCATCCTTCGAGGTGTGGTCGTCCGCCAGGATCTCGCCGAAATCGCGCGGGTCCGACAGGCGCTTGCGCTTGGCCATGCGCAGGAACAGGCGTGCCAGCCAGTTGGAAAAGTCGCTGCCGATCAGCAGCAGGTGACTGTGCTCGAGCTCGTGGAACAGCTTCTCGGGAGTGAGGTGCTCGGACTGCAGCGCGCAGATGAACTCCAGCATGTCCTCGTCCGAGACGACATACGTGGGCGAGGCGGAGAGCTTGCCGAGCATGTGATAGACGACCGGCCGCTGCAGTTGACTGCGTTCAGCCGGCAGGTCGGACACACGGTTTGGCGCGTAAGCGATGACTTCCGCGTGCGGCTGGCCCCCGAATCGCTCGAGGTTCACGGCCTGCTCGAGCAGCGGGTCGAACGTGGTGGTGATGAAGAGGTCGAAGTCGGTGATCTGCGCCAGCTGCCGCAGCGCCATGGGCGGCGCGATCTGCACCTCGCGCATGATCGAGCGCAGGCGCGTGTAAGCTTCTTCGCGGCGGCCGCGCTGGCCGAGATAGCTGCAGACGACGTCGTTGAGCGTGAGCGGTTGCGGCAGCCCGATGGGATCGACCGACAGCTTCACCGCCAGTTTCTCGGCCAGCCATTGATACAGCAGCCGCGGCCCCTGGTCGGTGTCGACGCGCAGCAGGTCCGGCCCGACGATGGGAATGACCCGGCGCTCCTCGATGTAATTGAGGAGGTCGTCCCAGGCGTCCTCGTCAAAGCCACGCAGGTTGTCGCTGTCGTGCAGCAATGCCGCCGCGCCCATCAGCGCGCCTGCCCCGGGATCTTGCCCTTCGCGGTCATGCCCCGACTCCCCCTGCCATGAATTTGCACGGAGTCTAACGGGAATGCCGCGAAAATGTGTATCTACAGCCCGTAAGCCGCGGGGACTCAGCTTGCCAGCGGATTCGGTTGCGACGCCTGCTTGATGCGTTCCCACACGTCGGCGAATGCGGCCGCTGCCCCACCTGCCGCACGTTCGACCGCGGGGAACTGGTCCTGCAACTCGTCGAGCCGGATCACGGTCTCCGGCCGACCTTTCGGGAATTCGCCGCGCATCGAGAACACGATGCGGCCATCGACCGGAACGTCATCGCCCGCGAACTGCCGGACCACGGCCACCCGGTCGTACAACATCGGCAACGGATTCGTGATCATGAAATGCCGCTTGGGGCCGAAGATGGACCACTGTTCCATCTTCTCGCCCGCAAAGATCATGCCGTGTGCATCGAACAGGTCGAGCGCCAGCAACCCGTTCTGGGTGAGCAGCAGGTAATTGATGTGGATCTGGTCGCCCGTGCCCGTCGGCAGCAGCACGTTGCGCAATTCGTCGAACGCGACCGACGAGATCACGTTGTCGATCGCACGACGCGCGCGCACCTGGCGCACCTTCTCGCGGATGAAATAGCCCGCGGCGCCGAGCAACCCCAGCGCGAAGATGACCCACAACCAGAGCGGCAATCCCAGGAGCGTCTTCAAGCCGGATTCCCCTTGAGCACGTTACGCAGGTCATCGAGGTGGGGCGCGACGTCCTGCTGCAGGGACGGCAGCGACAGGAGATCGGCGAGCGCCGGTGGCACCGGCACGGCCGCGCCGATGAGCGGCTCGACGACGTCGTTGAACTTGGCGGGATGCGCGGTGCCGACCAGCACCCAGCGCTCCTTGCGCCGCTCTGCAGGCAACTGCCGGTACAGGTGCGCAGCGGTCGCGGTGTGCGGACACCACGTCTGCCCGTAAGCGGCGTAATCAAGTTTGATCGAGGCGCGAATCTCGTCATCGCTGACGGAGCATGCGGAGAACGCGCCGCGCAAGTCGTGCAGGTCGGGAAACAGCCAGCGCAGTCGTTCCATGTTGCTCGGGTTGCCTACGTCCATGGCGGACGCAAGCGTAGCGAGGCTCGGTCGCGGTTGCCACTCGCCCGTGCGCAGGAAGTCCGGCACGGTCAGGTTGGCATTCGTCGCGAGCATCACTTCGCCGATCGGGAGCCCGGCCATGCGTGCCCACAGACAGGCGGCAACGTTGCCCAGGTTGCCCGAGGGCACGATGTAATTGGGTGCGCGACCGTCGCGGCGGAACAGCTCGAGGCTCGACTGCGCGTAGTAGGCCATCTGCGGCAGCAGCCGGCCGACGTTGATGCTGTTCGCCGAGGACAGCAGCAGGTCACGCCCCAATGCGGGATCGACGAACGCCTCCTTCACCATGCGCTGGCAGTCATCGAAGGTGCCGGCAACCGCCAGCGTGCGCACGTTCCTGCCCCAGCATGCGAGCTGCTTTTCCTGGCGGGCCGAGACGAGGCCCTTTGGATACAGCACCACGACGTCGACCCAGGGACGCTGGTAGAACGCTGCAGCGACGGCGCCACCCGTGTCACCGGACGTCGCGACCAGGATCGTCAGCCGACGCGGATCGTTGCGGGGAATGCGCTCGAGCGAGGCCGCGAGAAACCGCGCACCGAAATCCTTGAATGCCGCGGTCGGGCCGTGGAACAACTCCAGCACTGACAACGGTCCCGCCGCCCCCGCCACTTCCACGACCGGCGCCGGGAAGTTGAAGGCGTCACGGACGATGGCGGGCACTTGAGCTGCGATCGCGTCGCCTGCTGCAAAGGGTCGCAGCAGGACTTCCGCCACTTCCGGCATCGTGCGGGCGCCGTCGAACGCCTTGCGGTCGATATGCGGCAGCTCGGTCGGGACGTAGAGCCCGCCGTCCGGCGCCAGGCCGCGTGCGATCGCGTCGCTCAGGCCGACGCGGTGCCCCGGATTCCGGGTGCTCTGGAACTGCATGGTCAGTCACCCACCACGCGTGCGCCAGCGCGATCGAACGTCGAGACCCAGCTGTCGGACTCGAGGCCGTGGCGCGCGAACGCATCCACCATCCCGCTCCGCACCTTCTCCGCGTCAGCCGCATCGACCCACGCGAACACCGTGGGTCCCGCGCCCGAGATGGATGCACCGAGAGCCCCGGCTGCCAGCGCCGCCTGCTTCACCGCCATGAACCCCGGAATCAACACCTGCCGCTGCGGCTCGATCACCACGTCGAGCAGCGACTCGCGAATCAGTGCGATGTCGTTGGTGAAGCAGCCCGCGAGAAAGCCCGCCAGGTTCGCCTGCTGCCAGATCACGTCCGACAGCGGCACGGACTTGCTCAGGATTGCGCGCGCCTCGCGCGTCGGCAGCACCATGTGCGGATGAACCAGCACGCAGCGGATCGTGTCCGGCACCGGGATCTGCTTCACGAACGGATTGTCGATACCGACCGTGAGCACGAGGCCGCCATACAGCGAGGGCGCGATGTTGTCGACGTGCACGGAACCACTCGCGACCGCCTCCCCCTGCATGGCGAACTTGAGCAGCTCCGTGCGCTCCAGCGGCTCGTCGACGAGCGCGGTCGCAGCGACGATGCCCGCAACGGCTGAGGCGGCCGAACCGCCGAGACCGGAGCCGAGCGGGATACCCTTTTCGATGTCGAGGTCGAAGCCGTACGGCAGGCCCAGTTCGCGACACATCGCGAGCACGGCCATGCCGGCGGTGTTCTTTTCGGCCGCAAGCGGCAGGTTTTCGACCGTGCCGGTGATGGAGCGAATCGCGACACCGGGTTCGGCCCGCCGCGTGGCCCGCACCTTGTCGCCGAGGGCAGCCACCGTGTGGCCGAGAATGTCGAAACCTACGGCGACGTTGCCGACACTGGCCGGAGCAAACGCGGTGGCAGATCTGCGGCTGGAATCGCCGGTCACAGCTTGGCTCCAAGGTAGGCACAGACGCGCAGCAGGTCGGCGAAGACGCCGGCCGCCGTGACGGCTGGGCCCGCCCCGGGACCCTGCACGATGAGCGGATTCCTGTCGTAACGCGCGGTCTCGAAACGGACGATGTTGTCCGTGAGCGCGATGTTCGCGAACGGGTGCGACTGCGGCAGTTCGACCAGCCCGACCTCGGCCCGGCCTCTTGCGTCGACCGACCCGACGTAGCGCAGGACGTGCCCGCGCGCAGTGGCCGCGCGCAGGCGCTCGAGCATGGTCTGGTCGAATTCCGACAGCCGCTCGAGGAACGAATCGACGCTGCATTCGTCGAGCGCCGCCGGCACGAGGCTCTCGACCTTCACTTCGGCCATCTCCGTGCGCAGGCCCATCTCGCGCGCGAGGATGATCAGCTTGCGCGCGACGTCCATGCCCGACAGGTCGTCGCGCGGATCCGGCTCGGTGTAGCCCAGCGACTTCGCGTGCTGCACGACCTCCGAGAAAGGCTGCGAGCCGTCCCAGGTATTGAACAGGTAGGCCAGGGTGCCGGAAAACATGCCTTCGATGCGGCGGATTTCATCCCCCGTTTCGCGCAGGTCACGCAGTGTCTGGATCACCGGCAGACCCGCGCCGACGGTCGCTTCGTAGAGATAGTGCGAGCCGGCCGTGCGCCGCGCATCCTTGACGCGCTGGTAATCGGCGTAAGGCGCGCTGTTCGCCTTCTTGTTCGGCGTGACGATGTGGATGCCTTCCGACAGCCAGTGCGCATAGTGCTTCGCCACCTCGGCGCTGGCCGAGCAGTCGATGATCACGGCGTGCGGAAAATGATCGGCATGCACGTGGTCCGCGAACCGGTCGAGGTCGAGCGGGTCGCCACCGGCCTTGTATTCATCGCGCCAGCGCGCCAGGTCGATGGCGCCGGCGGCGAGCCGCATCGACCTCGAGCCCGCGATGGCACGCACCCGCAGGTCGAGCTTGAAATCGCGCGCCAGGCGCTGCATCTGGCTCGCGATCTGCTCGAGCAGCGCCCCGCCCACGAGTCCCGGGCCGATCAGGCCGATCGAAACCGTGTGTGCCGAGAGATAGAACGCGGAATGCACCGCGCGCAGCGCGCGGGCACTGCCGCGGCCGTCGATCACGACGGAAATGTTGCGTTCGGATGCGCCCTGGGCGATGGCCCGGACGTTGACTCCCGCCAGCCCCAGCGCCGTGAAGACCTTGGCGGCGACGCCGTGCGCGCCGGCCATGCCGTCGCCCACGACGGCCAGGATGCTGCAGCCGCGGTTGATCTCGATGCTGTGGATCTGCCCTTCGCGCAGCTCCGGGTCGAAGGCGCGCCGCACCACGCGCTCGGCCCGTTCGGCTTCGGCTTCCGGCACCGCGAAGCAGATCGAGTGCTCGGAGCTGCCCTGCGAAATGAGGATGACCGAAATGCCTTCCTCACGCAGCGCGCCGAACAGGCGGTGCGCGGTGCCGGGCACGCCGATCATGCCGGCGCCTTCGAGGTTCACGAGCGCGATGCGATCGATCGTCGTGATGCCCTTCACCAGCGGATCGGGATCCGAGTGGTCGTGAATCAGGGTGCCGGGCTTGTCGGCCGCGAACGTGTTCTTGATCCAGATCGGAATGCGTTCCTGGACCGCGGGCGCCATCGTCGACGGGTGGATGACCTTGGCGCCGAAGTACGCGAGTTCCATCGCCTCGTTGTAAGAGAGCGTGTCGATCACCTGCGCCTCGGGCACGAGGCGCGGGTCGGCGCTCAGGACGCCGTCGACGTCGGTCCAGATCACGATCTCGGCGGCATCGAGCAGCGAGCCGAAGATCGATGCCGAATAGTCGCTGCCGTTGCGGCCCAGCGTCGTCTGCAGACCCTGCGTGTCGGTTGCGATGAAGCCGGTGACGACCAGCGTGCCGACGAACTCCGGCGCCACCAGGGCAGCCATCTGTGCCCGGGACTGATCCCAGCGCACCCCGGGCCCCATCGGGCCCCACTCCACCAGCAGCGCCTTGCGGGCGTCCAGCCACTGCACGTGACCCGCGGCCCGGCGGCGCAGCAGGCGCTCGAACAGGCGCGTCGACCAGATCTCGCCGTAGCCCGAGATCAGGTCGCGCATCGTGGTCGATGCGCTGCGGACGAGGCGGACCGTCTGCAGGATGCCCGCGATGTCGCGACAGTCGACGTCGAGAGCCGCGAGGTATTCGTCGCACAGTTCGCCGGCGAGCAATTCGCGCGCGATACCAATGTGGCGCTGACGCAACTCCTGCAGCCGATCGTCGAGCACCGGTGAATCCTGCTCGGCGAGGCTGATCAGCGTCAGCAGGGCATCGGTCACACCCCGGCAGGCCGAGAGCACCACCGCCTTGCGCGGCGCCGGATCGTTCTCGATGATTTTCGCCACACGCAACATGCACGCGGCGTCGGCGACGCTCGATCCGCCGAACTTATGGACTTTCCAGGCTTGCACGCTTCGGACTCGCTTTTTCGGTCGCCCGCCGTGCCACCCGCCCTGCCGCTCCACGCGGTGGGCTGACAGCGGCAGCGCACGGGAAAATTCGTCGATTCGAACCTTGAAACTCTATCTTCTTGCAGCGCGGCAGGCAAACTAGGGGCCATGGACGATCCGGACTCTGCACTGCACGCGGCGATCCTTGCTGCCGGTCCCGCAACACGGTTCGGCGGCATCAAGCCGCTCGTCCGCTTGCGGGGCGAGCCCGTGCTGCATGAACTGGCGACAAACGCAGCGTTCGTGGCCGGACAATCGGTCACGGTCGTGATCGGGGCCTACGCCAGTGAGATAGCCCCTTCGCTGCGGCAGCGTTCGGTGTCGATCGCGCTGAACCGCGGCTGGCAAGAAGGTGTCGCAAGTTCGATCCGCGTCGCGGTGAATTCGGCGCCGCCCGGTTCGGGAGCCCTGTTGCTGATGCTGGCCGACCAGGTGTCGGTCACGGCCGACGACCTGCGCCGGCTGCATGCGAGCTGGAAGCGTCACCCGATCCTGATCGCCGCGGCGTTGTATCACGGCGCGCCCGGTCTCCCCGCGATCTTTCCGCGCTGGGTTTTCCCCGACCTGTTGTCACTGCGCGGCGACCGCGACGCCCGCAACGTATTGAGACGCAACATCGACCGCGTGGTCCGGGTGCCGATGAGCAACGCGGCGATCGACCTCGACACACCGGACGACCTGCTGCTGGTCGACGTTGCGCAGACCCGCGGTTCAGCCGACCCCTCCTGAGTTATTATGTCAAGCCGACGAGGCCGTCCGTGAGAGGCGTGTCTTGCTTTCGTTGCGAGCTGCGCGAGACGTGCCCGGAGCGCCCTATCCTCGTCCTGCAGCAGTCCTTTTACATCGTGGAGTCGAGCGTATGAACCGCAGCCGTTTCCTGCCCCTGATCACCGGATTCGCGCTCCTCGCCTGTACGGGCGCGGCCTTTGCCGGCAACGTCGCGAACCAGTTCCGCGGTGGCGCCTTCGGCCTGCCGTGGAGTGCCGACAAGGCCGCCATCCAGGCCAAGTACCCCGGCGGCAAGTGGGACACAGATGAACTGGTCGGCACCGACCGTTATTGCGCCCCGAGCAGGCAGGTGCTGCTGAAGCTGCCGACACAGCACCAGACCAAGGAGCTCTGCTTCCTGATGGGCGCCGACAAGACCATGGGCGCCGCCACCGCACGGCTCGAACCCAGCCTGCCCTCGCTGCTGGCCGTGGTAAACCGTTCGCGCACGATGTTCGGGGACTTCGACGCGGTCAAACGCGACGAAGGCGCAATCCAGTCCAAGTACACCTTCATGCTGTGGCTGAAGGACGCGCCGATCATCGCCGTAGTGAGCAGCGCCAATGGCGATGACGGCACACCCAACCTGGTTGCGTTCTCGGTCGCGGATGAAGCTTCGCTGTTCGCGAAGGACGCCGACAAGGTGTCGAACAAGCCCGCCGGCAAGTAATCAGCCGCGCGCGCCCTCGCCCACTTCGACGGTCGGGGGCGGCGTCAGGCTGAGGCCTTCGCCCGTGGCTGCGCTGCCCGAGCGCTGCTCGAGCCAGTCGACCAGCGGCTTCCAGGTATCGAGGTCTTCCTGCAGCAGGGCACCCTTCATTTCGTGGATGCCCATGCCGCATTCGGCTGACCGCACGTACGCCTGCGAGTCCCGCAACACGGCGGCGACCGGGATGCGCAGGCTCTCCAGGAACCGCATCAGCGTCGAGAACGCCTTGGTATAGCGCCGGGCACGGTTGGCCACGATGACCAGCCGCCGCTCGGAGCGATGCACGCGACCGGCCAGCAGCAGGTCGGCAATCGCGCGCGATGCCGCGTGGATGTCGATATCCGAAGGCAGCACCGGCACGATGATCGCGTGCGCGCCCTGGGTGAGTTCGGGCAGCTGGAACGACGTGACCGCCGCGGGCGTATCGACGATCAGTTTCTCGGTGCCCAACGGCGTGCGCAAGGCAAACGATCGCGTGACGCCAAGCTTCTTTTCGAAGGCAGCGATGCCGTGAATGGCCGGCAGCTCCGCCGGCCGTTGCCGCAACCAGCGCATGCTCGAACCCTGGGAGTCGTGATCCATCAGCGCAACGGACTGCCCCGACCAGGCGTAATAGGCGGCCAGATTGGTGGCGATGGTCGACTTGCCCGACCCGCCCTTGGGGTTCAGGAGAACGATTTTACGAAAGGAGGAAGAGGCGGACTGTTCCATGGCCAATTGTTGCTGGTTCCTGCCACGACCGTACCCGACCGCCGGGTCCGGCCGCAAGCCGATGTGCAAAAAATGCTTCGGGCTGCACCGCCCGTCAGTCGCGTTCTGTCACGCCGGTCGCCCGGAGCTTGGTCGCGATGAAGCCGGAATGCGGCACGTGCAGCAGATCCGCGACGCGACGAATCAGGTGCTCCTCGTACTTGTGCACCGTCAGGTCGGCGTCCGCCACGCGCCACAGCGCTTCGAGCAATCTGACCTTCTCCGCCTCGGAGAAGGTACGGTTGATCTGCGAGGTGAACTGGTACAGGTCGTGTGACTTGTCGATGTGACGCTCGGCTTCCTCGACCAGAGCCTGGGTTTCCTCGGGCCCAAGCCCGAGCAACGCCGAGACCGAGGCCATGACCTGCTGGCGTTCGGCCGGGGCAACGTCATAATCCGCCCGCAACACCTCCACCAGCAGTGCCGCCACCGCAAGGTTTGGTCCCGCCTCCGCCGATCCTGCCGCTGGTTTGCCCGCACCGCCCGGCAGGTATTGCGTGATCCAGTCTTTCAGGCCCATGTCGGTGTTCGGCTCGTCGGGAAGGGTCTGCCCATGCTGCCACCGCCCGCAACTTAAGCCAACCCGCTCGCGCGTACGACGGCCCCTGTTCATAATGAAGCGCAACGACGCAAGAGGACATCGACCATCATGAACTTCAAGAACGTGACGATCGCAGCTGCCATCGGCAGCCTGCTCGCTGTGGGTGTCGCCAGTGCCGATCAGCAGGCTGGCAAGGACGACAAGGTGAAGTGCTACGGCGTGGCCAAGGCCGGCAAGAACGACTGCGCAACGGCAAGCCACGGCTGTGCCGGCGTGTCGAAGCAAGACAACGATCCCGCCGAGTGGAAGTTCATGCCGCGGGCCGAGTGCGAAAAGGCCGGCGGCAAAGCCGGCAGCGACCAGAAAGCGATGTGATTGATCGTGACAGGCGACCCATCGCCGGCGCCTGTCCAGGGTCCGATCCCGGCGCGGGCCGGGATCGGACTTCGCTCGCAGCATCATGAGGCCATCCTGGAGACGGCCTCCCCGCCAGCGTGGCTCGAGGTCCACACCGAAAACTATTTTCATGCGGGTGGCCCCGCGGTCCGCGCCCTGGAGCGCGCGCGCTCCCGGTATCCCCTGAGCCTGCACGGCGTCGGGCTCGGACTCGGCTCGGCCGACCCGATCGACCGTGGTCACCTCGAACGCGTGCGCGACGCCGTGCAGCGTTTTGAACCGGGCCTGGTGAGCGAGCATGCATGCTGGGGCCACGTTGGCGGTGAGCACTTCAACGATCTGCTGCCGCTGCCCTATACCGAGGAAGCCGTGGAGCACCTCGCTGCCCGTGTGCGTGAGGTGCAGGATTTCCTCGGCCGCCAGATCCTGGTCGAGAACCTCAGCGCCTACGTGAGCTTCGCCTCCTCGCAGCTGAGCGAAGGCGAATTCCTCGCGGCCGTCGTGGAGCGCAGCGGCTGCGGCCTGCTGCTCGACGTCAACAATGCGTACGTGAATGCGTCGAACCTCGGTCTCGACCTCGATGCGTTCTTTGCGGCGCTGCCACGGCGCGCCATCCAGGAAATTCACCTCGCCGGCCACTCCCGCCGCTGGGCGGGAGCGCGCGAGTTGCTGATCGATGATCACGGCAGCACCGTGTGCGACGACGTGTGGGTCTTGTACGAAGACGCGTTGCGACGTTTCGGTCCGGTACCGACCCTGATTGAATGGGACAACGAAGTGCCGCCCCTCGAAACGCTGCTCGCAGAAGCGGCGCGCGCCGATCAGCGACTGGAACGACACCTTGCCACGGCCGCGTGATCCCGCCCCGGACCTGAAGACACTGCAGGCAGCGTTCGGCCGCAGCGTGCGCACGGCGATTGCGAACGGTACCGACCTGCAACTGCTCGCCGGCGGCGCCGACGCAGCCTGCTTCGGCGCAGGGATCGACGTCTACCGCAACAACGCGTGGCAGTTCTTCCTCACCGCCCTCGAGCGCACCTACCCGGTGACGCAGCGACGCGTAGGCGTCGATTACTTTCGACAGCTCGCCCGCGACTACCGTGTTCAGCATCCCTCGCAACACGGTGACCTGCACTGGATCGGCGAGGCATTCCCGCCGTGGCTCGCCGACCGCATGGCGGGCACCGGCTACGAATGGCTCGCCGACCTCGCGCGCCTCGAATGGGCCTGCGCGACTGCCATCGCCGCGGCGCAGCGCGACCCGGTTGGCCTGGAGTCGCTCAGCCGCTTCGATCCCGACGTGCTGCCTTGCCTGGCGCTGGTTCTGCAGCCTTCGCTGCAACTGGTGGCTTCACCGTTTCCGATCTGGAGCGTGTGGCAGGCCAACCAGCGTGAAGACGCGGCCGCCCCCGTCGACCTCGCGGCGGGTGCGGAACACTGTGCGGTCGCTTGCATCGCGGACCAGGTGGCGGTGTACCGGCTCGAAGCAGCTGACCATCGGCTGCTGCAGCACCTGTGCGCGGGAATGTCGCTGAGAGACGCCACCGCAGCTGCCGCGTCGGATGCCGAGACGCTGGGCCGATTGCTGGAACGATTACTGGGCTGGGCCTTCGGCGAAGGACTCGTCGTGCAGGTCGTCAAGGCGTCTCCTGCATGAGTTGGTCGAGCCTGCCCTGCGCGATGGCGTGGTAGCCCGGCCGGGCCTGCGCGTACACCTGTCGCGCGAAGACCGCGCCCTGCGGAGTCTTGAGCAGGTCCTCATACAAGGGCTCGATGAGCTTCATCCGGCCGATCCTCGTCAGGTAACTTGCCAGCGCAGGCTCGAGTCCCGGGTAGCCACTGGCGAGCGCCAGCCGGAACCAGGCGTGCCCAATCTCGGCATTGCGGGATTCGGTCAGTCGAAAACGCCGGTCCAGTTCCTGCAGCCGCGCCACGGGTTGCGGACGCGTCGCCCGATTCAGGAAGTGCAGCCACTCCTGCACGGTCCAGCCGGCAGTCTGCAGCGCATCGGCCGTGAGCGAGCCCTGCTCCCAACGCATGCGCTGCGCGTCGACGCGCGCGAGCGTGTCGGACTGCACGAACTCGGCATCGGCCGGCAGTCCAGTGCCGTCGATCCAGCTCGCGAGGAATGCGGCGTCGATCTTGCCCGGGTACTGCCGCATCAATCCGTCCTGCAGTTCAGCGACGAACTGCGGCGTGGTCACGCTGGTGAAGGCGTGGCGGTCGAACCATCCCTGCAGGAATGCGTCGAGCTGTGGACGCCCGAACCGGCGTTCAAGCTGGTACAGGAACAGCGCGCCCTTCTCGTACGCCACGGCCGAGCCGTCCTCGCCCTCATGCAGCGACAAATCCGGTGCCAATGCGCCTTGCCACGCTTCGTCGGGCTTGAGTTCGGAGAGTGCCAGCCGCAGGTCCTGCTGCCCGACGCCCCATTCCAGCCGTGCGCGCTCCTCGCCGTACACTGCCTCCATGACCCTGCGCTCGAAATACGTGGTGAAGCCTTCGTTGAGCCAGCCGTCGCGCCACGTGGCATTGGTCACCAGATTGCCCGACCACGAGTGCGCGAGTTCGTGCGCGAGCACGCCGACCAGCGACTTGTCGCCGGTGATCACGGTGGGCGTCATGAACGTGAGCCGCGGGTTCTCCATGCCGCCGTAGGGAAACGACGGCGGCAGCACGAGCACGTCGTAGCGGCCCCAGCGGTACGGACCGTAGAGCGCTTCGGTCTGCGTCATCATCGCCTCGGCGTCCCCGAATTCCCAGGCCGCTGCCGCGAGCACCGAAGGCTCGGCCCATACGCCTGTTCGTGGACCGACGGCCTGGAACTCCAGGTCGCCGACAGCCAGCGCCAGCAGGTACGACGGAATCGGCTGCGGCATGCGGAAATGGAATGTCGTCTGACCGCGGCGATTGCCCGCGTCACCTTCGGCAGCCATGACGGCCACCAGTCCGGCAGGCACCCGCAACGTGGCCGTATACGTGGCGCGGATCCACGGCGTGTCCTGCAGCGGCGCGATCGATCGCGCATGCAGCGCCTGCGCCTGGCTGAACAGGAACGGCGAGCTCTTGCCTGCGGTCTGCGACGGCGGCAGCCACTGCAAACCTGACGCCTGCGGCGTCGTGGCGTAGGCGATGCGAACGCGACCGGCGTCACGGGGCATGGCGATGCGCAACGCGCTGCCGAGTTCGTCGTCGCGGTGATCGAGCACGAAGCGAGTCTTGCGGAAGTCGTCACTGCCGGCCGGCGCCGTCCGGACCGAGTCGATCTGCAGGTCGCGCGTATCGAGTACGAGCTCCCGGCTGTTCGGGTCCACGCGGTCGAGCTCGAGGGTTGCAGTCCCCCGCAGCTGGCTGTGGTCGAAATCGACGTCGAGGTCGAGGTGGAAACTGCGGGTGACGAAGCTGAGCGGGTCCGCGTAGCTCCTGGTGTCAGGCCAGTTGTGCGGCGTGGTCACGATCGGCGTCGAAGCGGGCAGGGACGCCGCGGCCGGTACTGCCGGCGTCGAATGCGGGGCGGACCGGCAGCCGACGGCCAGCACCGCGAGCGCGACGATTGCGACCGGGCCTCGCAGCGCGGTCTTGCTGGCCGGGGACAGGCGGCTCATGTGGGACACTGCAGGTGGTTCCATTGGTTAATTTGCCAGCGGCGGTGGTGCCGTGAAGTGGATGACGCCAAGCATACGGACCGGCCACGCTGTGGGCGATCTCGATCCGGGTAGAATTGCCCCATGCCTACCGGGTTCTCACAGGTCCTCGCCTCCATCGAACCTTGTGCCGGGCCTGGTTTTTCAGTGACCGTCCCGCCCGACTGGCTGCAGGGCCGCACGGTCTTCGGTGGCATGCAGATGGCCCTGGGTGGCCGGGCGATGCGGGCCGTGCTGCCCCTGCAGGCGGCGGCGATGCCCTTGCGCAGCGCGCAGATGACTTTCGTCGGGCCCTTGCTTGGCGGCGCGCCGATCCGGATGCAGGCCGAAACCCTGCGCGCAGGTAAATCGACCGTCCATGCCCGGTGCGACCTCATGCACGACGACGGCAAGGTGGCCTGCACGGTCGTTGGCATCTTTGGCGGACCGCGCGAATCACGGTTTGTGAAAGAGATGCCGCGCCCGGACCCCGGCGTGTCGGCGGAGGACGCCAGCGGTTCCGTCGCGGGCTCACCCCTGTCGCCGGCATTCCTGCGGCACTTCGAAGTCCGCGTCGCGCGGGGTGCCCAGCCCTACTCCGGTTACGCCGAGCCGAGGTCGCTGATCTATGCCCGGTTGCGCGATCGGGAATGCGGCTCGGAGGATGCATTGCTGGCGCTGGCGGACGTGATCCCGACGCCGGTGTTGTCGATGCTCACCGAGCCGGCGCCTGCGAGTTCGGTCAACTGGATGCTCGAGGTACTGCGCGATCCGGCGTACCTCGACCTGCACGACTGGGCGCTGATCGATACGGAGGTTCGCGCGGGTACGGCGGGATACCTCAGCCAGACATCAGTGCTGTACGGCGCCGACGGACATGCGTATTCGGTCAGTCACCAGACCGTCGCAGTCTTTGGCTGACGCTGCAAGATGGCATTGAATCACGGCGCGTTCGCAGCGTTCTCCCACACGTACGCGGCGCTGCCGGAACGCTTCTACGCCCGGGTGCGGCCGACGGCGGTCGCTGAACCTGCGTTGGTTGCATTCAACGACAGCCTGGCCGGCGAGATTGGAGTCGACAGAAGTCAACTGTCCGACGCGCAACTGGCAGCCATCTGCGCCGGCAACCACGTGCCGGCGGGCGCGCTGCCGCTCGCCATGGCCTACGCCGGTCATCAGTTCGGCTCGTTCGTCCCGCAACTCGGCGACGGCCGGGCACTGCTGATCGGCGAAGTCGTCGACGCACAGGGGCAGCGCCACGACCTGCAGTGGAAGGGTGCAGGCCCCACGCCGTTCTCGCGGCGCGGCGACGGCCGCGCGGCCCTCGGACCCGTCCTGCGCGAATACCTGGTCAGCGAAGCAATGCACGCGCTCGGGTTGCCGACGACCCGGGCGTTGTCGGCGGTCACCACGGGTGAGCGGGTACTCCGTGACGACGGCTCGCTACCGGGAGGCGTGCTGATCCGCGTCGCGGCCAGTCACGTCCGGATCGGCACGTTTGAATTCTTTGCCGCGCGTGGCGACCTGGACGGGGTACGCGCGCTCGCCGACTACACCATCGCGCGACACTACCCGCAGCTGCGCGACGAACCGGACCGTTACCTCGCCTTGCTCGAAGCCGTCGCCGAGCGGCAGAGCTCGCTCGTCGCGCGCTGGATGCAGGTCGGCTTCATCCACGGTGTGATGAACACGGACAACATGACCGTCTCGGGCGAGACGATCGATTTCGGGCCTTGCGCGTTCATGGACGAGTATGACCCGGCGACCGTCTACAGCTTCATCGACCGTCGCGGACGCTATGCCTACGGCAACCAGCCCAACATGCTGCAGTGGAATCTCGCCCGTCTCGCCGAAACGCTGCTGCCGCTGATCGATGCTGACGAAGGCCAGGCGATCGACCGTGCCACCGCGTCGTTGCAGGGCGTATCCGGACGCTTCGACCGGCATTGGCTCGCAGGATTCCAGCGCAAACTGGGCCTGAGCGTGCACGAAGACGGCGACCGCACGCTGGTGACGGACCTGCTCGCAGTCATGCACGCCGAAGCGGCCGACTTCACCAACACGTATCGTGCGCTGGCCGACGTCGCGGCGGACACCACCACGCTGCCTGAGTCATTCCTGGCCTGGACGCAGCGATGGCGCGCACGGCTGGCGCGCGAGCCCGGCGGTGTCGCCAGTTGCATCGCGACGCTGCAGCGAACGAACCCGGCCTACGTTCCGCGCAATCACCGCATCGAGGAGTGCATCGACGCGGCGGTGCAGGACGGCAACTTTGGACCTTTCCACGCCCTGCACGACGTGCTGGCCAGGCCGTTCCAGTCGCAGCCGGACCGTACTGCTTACCGCACGCCTCCGCTGCCGCACGAGCGCGTGCAGAACACCTTCTGCGGCACCTGAATCAGCGGCAGCATCCGCTCAGCGGCGAGCCATCGCGCCCATCAATTCCTTGATCAACTTGACCGCGGCGATGGCGGTCGTATCGCCGCTGTCGTGCGCCGGGTTCAATTCGACGACGTCGGCACCGACCACCTGCGTGCGGATGCGGGCAATCACCGCAATGATGTCGCGCACGCTCAAGCCGCCCGGTTCGGGATGCGACACGCCTGGCGCGAATGCCGGATCGAGCGCGTCGAGATCGATCGTGACGTACAGCGGTCCCGTGGGAATCGGCACCGTCGCGGGCGTGAAATCGGCCCACTCGACGACTTCGACACCGAACCGCTGCGCCTGCTCGCGGTTGTGCCTGTTCCACGTGCGCACACCCACCTGGACGAGCCTCCGCGCGAGGCCCCGCTCCATGATCCTGGCGAAAGGACTCGCGTGTGAACGCGGATTGCCTTCGTAGTCGTGATAGAGATCGGGATGTGCATCGAAGTGCAGCAGGTTGAGCGGGCCGTGCACGGCGGCCAGTCCCGCGACGAGCGGAAACGTGACCGAATGATCGCCACCCACCGACAACAGCGGTCCGACTCGCGCAGCCTTCTCCGCCGCCGCCGCGATGGCGGCATGGTCCGACTCGTCTTCGTGAACGGCAACGTCACCCAGGTCGACGATGGTCAGGTCGCTGCCGATCTCGAGACCGCTTTCCGTCGCGGCGTTGCCGAACTCCGCATAACGACGCCACGCCTGCCGGATGGCCATGGGCGCAGTCGCTGCGCCGCGCCGGTACGAGGAATTGACGTCCGTCGGAATGCCCAGGACCTGGATCTGCATGCTGTCGCGGCAGGCGCCCCTCAGTGCAACGGCATCTGGAACGTGAACATGACCCCACCCTCGTCGCCCGGCGCAATCGCAAAGGTCGTCTTGTCCTGGCTGACCTGGCGCCGATTCATCACGAAGCGCGCGGTCGACAGGCCGAGTGCCGCGCCCGCAGCCACGTCCGAGGCCCAGTGCTGGTTGTGATCCATGCGCAACTAGGCCGTGGTGCCGGCGAGGCCGTAACCCAGGAACCTGCGCGCCCAGCGATAGCGGTCGTCGCCCGATTCCGCAAGCACCGTACCGATCGCGAATGCAACGCTGACGTGGCGCGACGGAAACGAGTCACCGCTTTCGAACCACTGGTCGGGATCGGTCGTCTCGTTCGGACGCTGGCGGCCGAACGACAGCTTCAGGATTTCCGTGCTCACCGCGGTAAAGGCCGTCGCCTGGATCATCGAGCCGACTTCGCGCCAGCCATCCGGTTCGTCGACGATACCGGCCAGCAGCCATGTGCCCGCCAGCATGACGGCGGCAGGCAAAGCGTCGTCGAGGTTGTTGGGGTCTTCGCCATCCAGCGGTGCGCTGGCATCCGCGAAGTGGTCGCGCACGTCGTCGTCGAATTCATGGATGACGCCGATGGCGACCAGCGTGCCGCCGAATTCGAGCCAGTCGCGGCCATCCCAGCGCAGCGGCGCCGTGAAGTACAATTTGGCGTCCTCCAGCGCCTCGCGTGGCTGCACGGCCTGGGCGTCGCAGACTCGCGGATGCAGCAGAACGGACGCGCAGGCGCAGGCCAGCAGCAACGTGGATTTAATCGTCATCGTCTGCGAATGGTACAGGGCGTTAAAATGTCGCGCCCGGAGAAACGCCATGCGAACAACGATCCTCTGCCTCGCGCTCCAGGTCAGCCTGGCTGCCGCTGGTCCGACTGTCGCTGGTCCGGCCCCGGCCGGGAACGCCCCGGCAGCGGCCGACCTGCAAATCGACGGTCAGCGGTGACCTGCGCCTGCATACGCTCAAAAGCGCGATTTTCGGCAACGAGCGGACGATCCGCGTGCTGCTGCCTGCAGGGTATGGCGACGCCGCCAACAAGGATCGCCGCTACCCGGTCCTGTACATGCTCGATGGCCAGAACGTGTTCGACGCGTGCCTGAGCGACGTCAGTCACCATGAATGGAGCGTCGACGAGACGGTCCAGCAACTGATGGCGGAGAACAAGATCCCGGCCCTGATCGTGGTCGGCGTCGATCACGCGGGCAAGGACCGCGCCCACGAATACCTGCCGTACAAGGATTACGTGGGCAATCCTGACATGGACGAGCCGGCCGGCAAGCGCTTCCCCGATTTCCTGACCAACGAAGTGATGCCGCTGGTCGACGGCCAGTACCGCACCCTGCAGGGCCAGCCGAACACCGGCATTGGCGGCTCGTCCTACGGCGGCGTGGCCACGCTGTATGCGCTGCTGGCGAAGCCCGGCCGCTTCGGCTATGGATTGATCGAAAGCCCGTCGCTGCAAGTCGGCATGGGCCAGCTGGTGCGCGATACCAGTCCGCTGGTGGCCCTGCCGGTCAAGGTGTTCGTGGCATTCGGCGGCAAGGAGGCTGACGATCCCGTGATCAGCGAGAAGTTGATCGGGCTGGTCCGCCAGGTCGAATCGAACTTCCGCGCCGCAGGCTATGACCAGTCGAATTTCCGGGTTGTCGTCGACCCAGAGGCTCAGCACACCGAAGCGGCGTGGGAGAAGCGCCTGCCCGGCGCCCTGACGTTCCTGTTCGGCGACTGGCAGCCTGCGCCCGCACCGCAGCCCTGAATCAACCTGTCGTCGATGTCCGGCGCCGGTTAAAATCCGTCGTCCGAACACCCGTTCCCTACCCTTGGAATCCCATGCTCGCCACCCTGCTCGCGTCCGGCCGTACCCTGCTCGCCGACGGCGCCACCGGCACGAACCTGTTTGCGATGGGCCTGACCTCCGGTGACGCACCGGAAATGTGGAACCTCGAGCATCCGGATCGCGTGCGGGCACTGCACCAGGGTTTTGTCGACGCGGGATCCGACATCATCCTGACCAACAGCTTCGGCGGCAACGCGCGACGGCTGATGCTGCACGGCATGCAGGACCGGGTGCGCGAGATCAACCGTCTCGCCGCCCAGCACGCTCGTTCGGTCGCGGACAAGGCGGGACGCCCCGTCGTGGTCGCGGGCTCGGTAGGACCCACGGGCGATCTCTTCGAACCGCTCGGCGTGCTGACCGAAGCGATGGCCATCGAAGTCTTCGAAGAACAGATCCGCGGGCTCAAGGAAGGCGGCGCCGACGTCGCGTGGATCGAGACCATGTCGTCGCTCGAGGAGATCAAGGCCGCGGCGATGGCCGCTGCCAACGTGGGGCTGCCATACACGTTCACCGCGAGCTTCGACACTGCCGGAAGGACGATGATGGGCATCACGCCCGCCGCACTGGTCGAATTCGCGCAGTCACTGGATCCGCCGCCGCTCGCAATCGGCGCCAACTGCGGGGTCGGTGCATCGGACCTGGTCGTCAGCATCCTCGGCATGACGGCGAGAGAAGCCGGCATCCCGATCATCGCCAAGGCCAATGCCGGCGTGCCGAAATTCATCGGCGCCGAAGTCCACTACTCGGGTACGCCCGAACTCATGGCCACCTACGTGGACCTGGCCGCGGATTCCGGAGCCCGCATCATCGGCGGTTGCTGTGGCACCACGTTCGGCCACCTCGCGGCCATGCATGAAGCACTGCACCACCATCACGCCGGCGCGCGGCCGGACGAAGCGAAGGTGATTGCCGAACTCGGCCCGCTGCAGGCGCCCGGCGCCAAGGGTGGTCACAGGGTCGGTGGCGAGGGCCGGCGCAATCGTCGGACGTAAGGTCCGCGCTGCGCAGCAACTTACCGGGCCAGTGTCAGCCGTCTGACTCCGAGCCCTTGCGACCCTTGTAGCGGCTGATCTCGAGCGGGCGGCCACGGACTTCGACCTTGCGCAGGTGCGCCAGCGTTTTCTCGGAAATATCGGCCGGCAACCGGACCAGCGTGTGATCGTCGCGGATGCTGAGGCCGTTGATCTCGGTGCCGTGCAGGTCGCCTTCGTGCGCCAGCGCGCCGACGATGTTGCCAGGCAGCACGCCGTGCTTGCGCCCGACCTCCAGACGGAACGTCGCTTGCGGCGCTTCGCTCTTGCTGCGCTGGCGCGGGCCACCGCGGCGCGGCGCACCTTCGTCGTCACCACCTCGGTCGGATGAACCTGTTTCACGCGGTGCCGCCGACTCGCCCTTCGACTCGCGGCGCTTCGTCACTGCCAGCGACTTGCCGCCGCGCGCCATCGAGGCCAGTGCCGCCGCCACGTCGAGCAGGTCGGCATCGGTCTCGCGCAGGTAGTCTTCCAGCACGCCTCGATAGGCATCGCCGGCCTTGGATTCGACGGCGTCGGCGATCTCCTGCTTGAACTTGGTCGCGCGTCGCTCGTTCACGTCCTCGAGCGTCGGCAGGCTCATGGCTTCGATCGGCTGGCGCGTGGCCCGCTCGATGATGCGCAGCATGTTGCGCTCGCGCGGCGAGATGAACAGGATCGCCTCGCCACTGCGCCCTGCCCGGCCGGTGCGGCCGATGCGGTGCACGTACGACTCGCTGTCGTAGGGCACGTCGAAGTTGACGACATGCGTGATGCGGTCGACGTCGAGCCCGCGCGCCGCAACGTCGGTCGCGACGACGATGTCGACCTTGCCGGCCTTCAGCGCGGCGACCGTGCGCTCGCGCTGCGCCTGCAGGATGTCGCCGTTCAGCGCCGCCGAGGCGAAGCCGCGGGCTTCGAGCTTTTCGACGAGTTCGACCGTGGCCTGCTTGGTGCGTGCAAACACCAGCATGGCATCGAAGGTTTCGACTTCGAGGATGCGGGTGAGTGCATCGAGCTTGTGCATGCCCGAGACGACCCAATAGCGCTGCCGGATGTTCGTCGCCGTCGTGGTCTTCGAGCGGATCGTGACTTCGCGCGGCGAACGCAGGTGCTTCTGCGCGATGTTGCGGATCGGCTTCGGCAGCGTGGCCGAGAACAGCGCGACCTGGCGCTCTTTCGGCGCCATGCCGAGGATTTCGTCGATGGCGTCGACGAACCCCATCTGCAGCATCTCGTCGGCCTCGTCGAGCACGACGTACTTCAGCGTCGCCAGGCTCAGCGTGCCGCGCTGCAGGTGGTCCATCACGCGACCCGGGGTGGCGACGATGACGTGCGTGCCACGCTTGAGCGCGTTCAGCTGTGGCGTGTAGCTCTGCCCGCCATAGATCGGGAGCACGTGCAGTCCCGGCATGTGGTGCGCGTACTTCTGGAAGGCTTCGGCGACCTGGATCGCGAGCTCACGGGTCGGGACGAGCACCAGCACCTGCGGCTCGCGGCGCGAGACGTCCAGCATCGACAGGAAAGGCAGCGCGAACGCAGCGGTCTTGCCGGTGCCGGTCTGCGCCTGGCCGATGAGGTCGTGCCCGGCCAGCAGCACCGGGATCGTGGCCGCCTGGATCGGGGATGGGGATTCGTAGCCGACGTCTTTCAAGGCCGCGACCAGGGGCGCGGACAGGCCAAGTTCGGCAAACGTCAGGACGGGTTGCTCGTCGGAGGGATTGCTTTGCATCTGGATCTCACGCGGGACCGAAAATGCAGGCATCGGGCACGGTGGGTGACATCCCACTCGAAATCGAACCGCACACGAAAAATGCGCCGGCTCCGGTCCATAAACCAGAAAGCCGGCCGCCCCTTTCGAAGCGACCGGCCTGTGTTCTGTAGCGGGGAGAGGTTCCGGCAACCGTGTGCCAGCTCGCCCAACCTGCGGGTAGTCCCAAACTTCGGGGCGTAGGATACCCCAATGGACCATTTCGCTCGGGTTTCGGCCGTGCGCCTCGATTCGATAATCCGCAGTTGCTGGCGTCGACAAAGCAGGTGGTATTCACGCGCGGGGCTGCAGAGGCCATAGCCACTGCAGGCCCGGTATCCGCTGAATACATCGACGCCCACCGATTCCTTCTTCGGGCGACCGTCGGCCCACGCGAAGGCCAGGTCGCGACGCTGCTCGGCAAAGGGACCACGCCGCTGGCGGTTTACCCCTGATGGATCGACGAGCAAATGACAAGTGGCCCGTCACTGCCACTACCCGTGCTGCGTCAGGCGGACCTGGCCATGCCCACGGCACTCGGAACGCCAGGCCCTCCACAAGGCAGCCTGGGCTCGTCACTCCGTCACGACTCCCGACCAGTTGCGGCGGCGAGTGGCACTTGCAACGTCGGAGGTATTCGTCGTGTCCCAGTTGGGCGGCGGATTGAACAACTCACCGTTCGGATTCGCGGACTACCAAGACTTGCTTGCTCGCAACGCGTTCGGCAATATCCGGGACCTGATCGAGCAGGTCACGCTGCACCCGACGATAAACGAATCGTACACTCGTTCCAAGATCGTTTGAGCAGGATAATTCCGGGTGACCGCCATACTCGACTCAAGATATCGAATTGCCCACTTTCACCCTGTTTACGAAACGCAGGTCGTGAACTTATTGGGCGAGCTGTGGCGGTGCGATTCCGAAACCCGCTCAAGGCTGTTCCGTTGGAAGTATCTTTGAAAACCCATTCAGCGACGGCCCTCCAGGCGTCGTCGCACTCCATGATGACAAGGTCATCGGTTTTCGTGGGTACTTTGCGAATCGGTATGTCGTAGGCACACAGGCCACCAACCTCGGTGTCCTGCAACCTGGCGACTTGTATGTCGACCCCGATCATCGCAAGCAGGGATTATCAGTCGCGATGGGCCGCCACGCTATGGCATACGGCACCTCCAGATATCAGCCTTTTTCTCAACCTGAGCTGCAGCAAGGCATCGCTGCGCGGGAACCTGGCATTGGGGTTCCAACCTTTGGCTGCGAAAGTTCGCCTGATACGGCACGGCCACAATCCGCTTGATTGGTGGCGAAGCCGCACGGGCAAGACCCGCCGGCCGCTCGAGGAAAGCCGCATCCGGTTCGGACAGTTCGGCAAGTGTACAAGTCGCCGACTCCGCGCTACCTGCAGCGATGGCATCGATCGCTGCGAATCAGCGGCATGCTGAAGATGCACTTCACCTTCAGCAGGACTACCCGTTCTTCGAATGGCGGTACCGCAATCCGGCCCGCAAGTACGCATTCTATTTTCTTGCTGAGGACAACGGCGTCTCAGCCTACGTGGCAGTTCACGTCTCCGCGAACAACGTTCTCGGGCAGATTCTAGACTATGGTGAGTGCCGCGAGCGGGCAGTCCACGAAATCCTGACCTTTATCATCAGAAGCCGACACTTTCCGGCCCTCTCCATCGTCAGTTACGGCGCCGACGAACTGCCGAGGCAACTATTCGCCGATCTCGGCTTTACAACGACCCACCCACTGAAGAAGCTCACGGCAACGCCTTCATCCGAGCTAGTCGGTGTGCCCGTACTGATTCGACCCATTCGGCAGTCGTTCAGCGACAGCGACCTCATGATCAACGCGTTGACCTACGCCGAATCAGCAGTTGGCGCTTGAAGCCGATTTGTTCTGATGCTGCATAGTAAGGACGGAGCACGACGTTACCTACGCCGTCACGCAACCCGTTTTCGGATGATCGATCTCCGCAGCACCGCGTCACTTCTCAGCTTAGGCACGCACTGCAGGCCTATTGCGTGCAGTGCGGCGTTCAGATGACGTAGCGAAGCGAAGGGTTGCTATCGCCAGGGTCGCGGCGCGGGCAGGTCGCGCAAGGATCGCCGATGAGCTGGTACGCGTGACGAATTGCCAGGATCGTGCTGGTGAGCGGCACTCTTTCCTCGCGGAAAATCGTCGCACCGGTTCGTTCGCTGAGTCTGGTGGTCTCCAGCCGTTGTGCGAGGTCTGCACGCACCCCGCACAGGATCACATCCACGTCGCGAGCCCGGACACGTTCGACGAAATCCTTGAGCTGGATCATGCCGGCCGCATCCGCATTGCGAGCGCGCTTGAGCCGCAGGATGACCGCGCGCGTGCGCCCGTCGATCCGCTGCTCTATCCGCTCGAAATGGCTCTCGAGCGCGGCCGATGAACCGAAGAACAGTTCGCCCTCGAGCCCGTAGATCAGCAGCCGATTGCAGCGCGCGTCGTCTGGGAAACGCTCCCGGATCATGCCGTCCGGCGTGATCGTGAACTCGGTCAGCAGCATGCGACCTGCGCGCCGCACCGTCAGCAACGATGACAGCACCACGCCGATCAGGACGCAGAACTCGATCGAGATCGCAACCGCCGAAATCGCCGTCACCCACACGATCGCCGAATCGAAACGGGTCACGCGGAGGTGGTAGGAAAGCCCGCGCCAGTCGATCATTTTCCACGCCGAGACGATCAGTATCCCGGCGAGCGCTGCACGCGGAATCAGGCGGGCGTACGGGGCGAACGCCACCATGATCAACGCCACCACCAATGCGGACACGACTCCGGACCACTGCGACACCGCTCCTGCCTGCTGGTTGATCGCCGAGCGCGTGAGCGAGCCCGATCCCGGCATGCACTGGAAGAAGCTGCCAGTGAAATTGGCGAGCCCTTCGCTGAGGCATTGCTGGTTCATGTCGAGCTTCTGCCGCGTGTGCGCAGCAATCGCCTTGGACATCGCTATGGCCTCCAGCAGGCCGAGGATGGCGATCGCGAGTGCCCCGCCGGAGAGCTCACGAACCAATTCGTAGTCGATCGTCGGGAGCCGCGGCGTCGGCAGCCTGGCCGGGATCTCGCCCACGACCCGCACACCGTTGGCCTCGAGCCCGAGCCATGCGACGACGGCCGCCATGGTCAGTACCGTGATGAGCAACTCGGGCAGCAGGCGCAGCCCGAGGAGGTTCTTGAGCCAGCGCAGCCCGAGCACCATCGCAATCGTGACGAGCCCGATCGACAGCGTCGCCGTGTTGACGTCCCCGCCCTCGGTCATCGTCAGCCAGAATCGATAAAGAAAGGTGTCGTGAACCCCGCCCATCGATTTCAGGCCCAGCAGGTTCTTCATCTGGTCGAGAACGAGCAGCGAAGAGGCGCCCAGGGTGAAGCCGATGATGACCGAGTGCGAGATGTAACGGGTGAGATCGCCGAGACGCATCGAGGTGATGACGAGCTGGATGATGCCCACCATGAACGCGAGCAGCACGGCAGCCTGGATCTTCTCGTCCACATTGGGAACGATACTGATGACGCTCAGGACCGCGATCGAGATCGCGTTCGTCGGACCGTTGATGAGTTGCCGGGACGAGTCGAACAGCGCGCCAACGGCAGTCATGACGATCGCCGTGTAGAGGCCGTATTCCGCCGGCAACCCCGCGGCCAGCGCGTAGGCCATCGCCTGGGGGACCGCCACGGCAGCGACGGTGATGCCGGCGAGCAGGTCCGCTCGCGCGTCGGTCAGTCGATACCGGCGCAGCGAATTGAACGCCGGGACAATTCGGTAAATCCAGGGGGGCCGGTCTTCTTGGGTCGTCACAGTCACTTCATCTCAGTCACAGCGCGTCAAAATACCAGTGCGGCCCCTCCTTGTGACCCGACATGTGTCACCCACGTCTCATTTTTGACGCCGGGTCCAGGCCGGGGATGCCGGCTCGAGGCCCGGACCACTCGCGACAATCCTTGCGCCGCTTGCACGTTACCGCCGTAAAGGTGCAGATTGTCACCGCGGCCGTGACCTCTGACCTTCTAACCTAGCGGAGATAGAATGCCGGGCAAGCCGACGGTCACCTGGGAACCCCTCAGCCAGCACGGATTATCGGGGCACTCGGACTGCGTCTTGCTGCGCGCAAGGGTGCCTGGCGGCTGGTTCGTCCTCTTTCACGAACCCCACGGGCGCGAAAGCGGCTCGCTCACTTTCTACCCGGACCCGAATCACCTGTGGGACGGTGGCTCGCTCGCGCCAGGCGCCAGACCCGTACGGTAGGCCCGCCGACGGTCGGGCCGGATACCGCGAGCGTGCCGCTCACAGTTACGGAGCAGCGTGTCCGGGGTAACCGCAAATTTCGGCAGCAATGCCAGGGCCGTCACCCCGTTGTCAGCGATGATCCGTTGCACCTCGCGTTTCTTCAACCCCCAGGCCTCGCCAACGGTGCGCCACGCCACCACGGCCTGCACGTGCATGAGTCGCGTGAGACACAGGTAGTGAATCGCGATTCGGATCGGGTCGGATGGCCGGCGGGCGTGGGACCGCCGGGTTCCGATCAGGTCGGAAACGTCCTTGCCGTGCAGTAGCGCCGCCAGTATGGCTTCCAGCAGTGCACGTTCGTCCTGCGTTGCAGACTCGGCGTCGGCCGACTTGCACATCGCCCGGATGAAGTGGCGTTGCTTGTCGACGCCGGTCAGTGCCTGTGTGTCGGAGCTTTGCATCCCTTACCATTCTGGACGCAGACAGGTGGCTGGTAGGAATCCTTTAGATCATAGTTGCGTCACGCGTCGCAATATCTTGATGACATAGCGTCGAGATTCCTGCAGCGATCGCTCGCTTATGTCATCTGGCAGGTGCCTCAGCCGCGCTCCTGGATCAGGAGTCCCAGGACTTTCGCCATGTCGTCGATCGACGCATCGACGAACGATGCGCGCAGGCGTCCCTGCTTGTCGACCACGAAGATCTGGCCGGAGTGGCCGACTTTGTAATTGCCGTCCTTGCCGGCCGGTTCCTTGAAGAACACCGCGGAGAACTGCGCCGCGATCGTCGTTGCAATCCGCGGGTCACCGGTCAAGCCTATGAAATCTGGCGAGAACGTCGCGAGAAACGCTTGCAGTGCCGCCGGCGTGTCTCGCTCGCCATCCACGCTGATCATGACGATCTTCGCGGCCCGCAACTCGCCGTCCTGCGCTTCGTGCAGCGCTCGCAACCGCAGCAGCGTGGGCGGGCAAATATCCGGGCAATGGGTAAAGCCGAAAAACACGAGCACCGGCTGGCCGCGCAGGCTCGAGAAACGGCGCTCGTGCCCCTGGTGGTCGGTCAGCACGAAATCGGCGATTAGCCGCGGTTCGGGGTTCACGTAAACCCGGTCCAGGGATGGCAACGTCGCCGGCTGTGTCGCGCCGCCAGTGGCACTGCCGGCCAGGCAGACTAGCGCTGCGACCAGGCTCGCACTCACGTGTCGAATGCGCTCGAAGCGGCTGGAGCCGGAAAACTCGCGGTTCACTGAACTACTTTTCTCAGTTCGCATACAGGCGGCTTGCCGGTATGGCCACGTACGAGGTCTGCCCAGGCCTCTTCCACTTCAACCTGGCTACGGCGGCACCACTGCCGTCGTAGTACTCCATCGTGACCGTATAACGCTGATTCTGCGTGAGCGAGATCGTGCCGGTCGTGTCATTGACGGTGGCGTGGCTGGCCCAGTTGTTGATGACAAGGACGCCGTTGATCCACAGGCGCACGCCGTCATTGGATGCCGTCTGGAACTGGAACTTACCGGTCGAGGTTGCTTCCACCTTGCCAGTCCAGCGCACAGAAAACTGATCGCTGTTGACGCCTGGCCCCGGCGAGTTGGTGCTCCAGCCGAAGTTGACGGCCTCCGTCCGCTGCAGAACGGGGGTGCCCGAGAGCGTGGTGTTGTTGAAATACTGGCCGGCGAGCCCGGTTCCCGTGTTCGAGCTGCTGGCCGCAGGTGCAGTCGTCTCCTGATTCCCGATCTGCGCCACGTAGGCGGCCAGGTTGCTCAACTCGGTGCCGGTCGCGGTGAAACCCGCATGTGCCTGGATTGCATTCTCGATCGTGGCTGCCGATCCATTGTGCAGGTAAGGCGCCGTCGCCCAGACGTCGCGCAGCGTAGGAATGTCGATGCCGGTCAGCAAGCCGCCCAGACGGTTGCCGCTGGCCGGGGTGATCGTGCCGATGTCCTGCGGATTGCTGCTGGCGCTGTTCGTGAACGCGGTGCCGCCATGACAGCTGGCGCAGTTCTTGGAGATGAAAACCGTACGCCCCGCCGAACCGGCCGTTGTCAGGCCGCCGCCGGCGGCACGCAGCGGGCTCGAAGGGAAGGTATTGAGAGACGTCACATAAGCCGCAAGCGCGTCCAGATCGCCGCTCACGCCTGCCTTCTTGTCGCCCAGCGGCTGGCTGCGAGTGCCTGTGCCGAACTGGGCGGTCGTCATCAGGCCGGCGCCGCCTGCCAGGCTGCGAATCTGGCCCTCGAAGTCCTGCACTTCGTCGAAGTTATTGCTCCAGTGCAGGAACCCCTGTGCCCCGGCGCGACCGCGCAGGCGAGTGGTATTGCGCAATCCCTCGCCGAATCCCGTGAGATCCCACACGCGTCCGTCGTGACCACCGTCGTTGTGGCAGCTGGCACAACTGACGTAGGCGTCGCGCGCGAGGCGTGGGTCCTTCGCGTCGTAAAAGAACTGCTTGCCCTTCAGCACCTGCGCGCTGAGCTTGTCGCTGCCGACAGCCGGCATCGTGGCGACCAGCGGCACGTTGGCGATTCCTTCCGCCAGCAGCGCGGAAACATCGAACACGCTTACCGTCCGGTCCATGAAGTTACTGACATACAGCGTGCGCCCGTCGACCGATAGAGCAAGGCCCTGCGGCGCACGACCCGTGTTGATGCGGAATATTTCCCAGCCGCCGTGCGCATCCACGACAGCGACCTCACGACTGGCCTCCAGCGCGACGAACATGTGCACGCCGATACGGTCATGAATGGCAGCGCTCGCAACGCCCGAGTTGTCGTGGTCGATTCGCGCGGCGTAGTCCTCAGACCCTACCACCAGGTCGAGCCGTGAACTGATGGCACGGACCGTGTTCTCAAAATTCAACCCGAGGCCGTCCCGCAACACGCCACGCTTGACGTTGTCCTGCTTGGACGGAACCCAGGCAGATCGGCCGTCCGGCGAAATAGCCGCTGCACCGAGGTAGTTCGGAACGCCGCGGCCCTGGATCTCACCATCGGGTTTGTCGCTGTGTCGCAGGACGATGGTGTCCCGCAGCGTCATCGCCGCGCCCTTAATGACCGCGACCTCTGCGCCGACGAAATTCCCGCCGACTGACGTCTGCACGACTGCCGTGCTCTCGCCTGGCAAGGGTGGCGTGATGAATCGTGAGACGTACACCAGGCTGCCGTCACCCGTCACCGAGACGTGGCGCGGATTCGGACCGACATCGAGACTGGCAAGCGTCGCATAGGTGCCAGCAGAGATCTTGAGGAGGCGTCCCGATCCTTCCAGTGCGACGAACATGACGTCACCCGTCGGCGCGGCGGCAATGCCATGGGGTTGTGCGGCGAATGGCAGGCTGATGGTGCGGGCCACCGCCAGATTCGCCGGATTGATGACGCTGATCGTCGCGCTTTGCTTGTTCGTGACCCAGACCTCGCCATTCGGAGCGATGGCCAGGCTCCTGGGCGCGCTGCCGACGGCAATCTCGGCAATCCTGGCGTTCGTCGCAGCGTCGAAGACACTGACCGAGTCGTTGTCCTGGTTCACGACCCACAACCGGTCGCTCGCCGTGGCGCGATCTTCCACGACGACATTGCTGGAAATCGCCGGCGGATTCGCAGTCAATGGCAGATGCACGGTCTGGACCATGGTCGAGGCCTGGGGAATTCCCGCCGCGTCCACTGCAGTGACCATGACGTAATAGATGCCGGGTCTGGTGAAGGTGTGATTGATCGATGGCGAAGCGCTGTAAGACGTCTCCGACGTGCCATCGTCGAAGTCCCACTTGTACATTGGATTCGTGCCGCCGGTCGACTCCGCCTGCAATGTGATCTGCTCCCCTGCAAGCGCTGGTGCCAGCGGCGGGAGCGGGTTCAATGTGAAGGAAGTCGCAGCCTGATTGACGGTCCACTGGAAGCTCGCGCTGTCGCTGTTGACTCCGTCGCTGGCCGCCACCACGACATTGAAGTTGCCCACTGTCGTGGGCGTGCCTGAAATCCGGCCGGTGGCGACATTGATCCCGATCCCCGACGGAAGCCCGCTCGCCTGGTAGCTCAGCGTATCGCCGTTGGGGTCGGTCGCTGCGAGCTGCAGCACGACATCGGCTCCAATCTGGCTGGTCTGGTTGCCTGGATTTTCAAGGCTCGGGACGACCTCGGTACTGGGTGTCGACGTGGCATCGACCCGGGCAATCCTGGCGATCGAGGGCGTACCTGACGGATTGATGACGAACAGCAGGTAGAAACCAGGCGGCGCGTCGCCGGCGCGCATGGGCGACTGGACCGTCAACCGCTCACCGCTCTGTTCAAAGGCGAGTTCGATGAAGCGCTGCTCGAAGTTGAAGCTGTGAGTGACGGACCCGGTCTTGACCATGACGACCCGGTTGACGTCGTCCGATGCGGCGACATCTACCCGGAAAGTCCCGCCGATATCGATGGCCGTGGGTGCCGATCGAATGGCCGGCCTTGCCGCCCACTCTCCGCTCGCGTCGTACAGATAGGGCGGATAGTAGATTTCGGCGTTGTCGTTGAACAACGGACCCGGATTTCCGCCGCCAGCCACCAGCACCGATGCATCAGGCAACAGCAGTGCCGTCGAGTGATAGAGTCTTGCGAGATTGCCTTCGGCACCGCGGGTCCACTGACCCGTGCCGGGATCCCAGATCTCGGCGCTGTAATTGACGCCAGTCATCTCGTTCCCGACTTCACTACCGCCTGTCGCGAGTACCTTGCCATTGGCCAGGATCGTGGCGTTTGCCCACTTGCGCCAGGACGACATCGTCTGAGTGGCGGTTACGACGGGCCCGCCGCCATTGATGTCGATGACCACGGCCTGATTCGAAAAGCCGCCAAACTGCAATATCCGACCCGGGAGGAACATGGCCGCACTCGAAGTGATGCCTTTCGTGCCCGTCAACTGGCCGGTGACGGTCAACGCACCCGAGCCGTTCGTGTCGACGTAGTACATCACGCCGTAATGCTCGTAGCCGAACACACGACCATCCGGTGCAAGGAAATTGCGCGGGTAGCTGTAATTGAGCGCGTTTGTGCCGGCACCCGTTAACAGCCGGAAGTTTCCGGCGGCGTCCCGAATCTCGGGAAGGTCCTCGCCACCGGTGCCACCCTGCAGGTAGGTCTCGCCGTTGAGCAGCGTCGTGGGCGTCGCATACCAGCGTGGCCGCTTCATTGCGTTCTTCAGCGTGAGCGTATCGCTTCCGTAATCGAACAGATTGCTCTCTATGTTCGGGACTTCCTCGGAACCGCCGCCGGTGATGAGTACACCGGTGCCTCCGGGCAACACCAATTGCGCGCTGCAGAAAATATTGTTGCCGGTATTGTTCGGCAAGGTCACGTGCCCTGCGCCCAGTCCGGCGGATGGGTCCCAGACGTCGTAGATGGCACCGCCCTGAGTGCCATATGTCATCACGCGGCCATCCGGCATCAAGACCGCGTGTATCGGGATCATCGGCCACTGTGCGACGGGCGACCAGGCGCCGAGAGTACTGCTCGCGGCGACCACCTGTAGGCTGCATGACGAAAGAAAGCTGACGCACAGGAGCATCAGAACTTTCCCGATACTGCAAGCGAAGTCCCTTCGCACAGTGCATCCCCCGCTTGGTCGTTATTGGTCCACTGGCATCACGTATGCCCACCGCGACCTTTGTTTGACAATACTCCGCCGCAGTGGATGTTGGTCACGGAGATGACATAATCACCGTACGCGCCCGACGCGAGCCGTGATTCGCAAGGAAAAACCCCGACCCCCGTGAAGGGGCCGGGGTAAATGCCAGCCAGGCCGGCTACTGGATTGCTCCGGCAATCAAGACGTCGAGTCTGTCAGTTGTAGTCAAGCACCTCGGGCTCGCCGTCCTGGAACACACTGCAGGCTGGCACCTGGGCGGCGGTGACCTTCACCAGGCGAACCGTATGATTTGCCGCCCATTGCCAGAAGATCGAATTCTCCTGCCTGGCGGGAAAATCAAACTCGGCCCTGATGTTGCACATCCAGTCGGGCGGGTTCGGGCCGGGCACGGGCGACGAGCATTCGAGCGTCACCGGGCCTACCGGCAGATACTCGAAATTCGGCAGCCTGCGCAGCAGCTGCATGTTGATCCCCATGTGCGCCCCCGGCTCGTCCGGCGACTTGGGAGCATTTGCAAGCTGCTTCCCCGTGATGATGGCGCCGTCGATCGTGGTCATGAGACGCAACTGCTGCCCGTTGCTGACTGACGCAGGACACGCTACTGCAGCAGGGTTATCTCCGTTGCAACCGAAATCGATCAATGCCGTCGCCTTGCCGACCAGGCTGAAGCCCAGCTGTTTCAAGTGAGCGAAATTTCTCGCTTCGGCATCGGTGTTGATCTCTCCCACGCTTGTATGAATGTAACGCAGTACCAGTGGTGGCCCTCCATCGACCGTTTTTCCAATCGTTGGATAAGCCTCGGTAAAGGCGTAGCAGGTGCCGGTAGCGAACCCGGTTGCAGGCGCCAGGCATACCACGCCAAGCATCGCTGAAACTGTCGTCACCAATCGTTTACGCAAAACGTCCATGGCTCCCTCCTGATCGTTCTTGATGGAATTGCTCGCACGAGTCGAGCACTGGGGAATATGGGCGCGTATATGTCAAATGTACATAACACACTTTACATAACAGATTTTTTTTGCTCGGTGAAATCACTCTGGAGCCGCAACTGAACTGCGTTCCACTCATGCCCGCCGTTTGGATTCACATCAGTTAGTGTCCGCAACTCGATGATTTTCCGCCGGCTTTGACACCGTCGCGCAGTTGCTACGAACGCCGCCACGAGATGCATGCCCGCGGGTCCCGGGGAGTCAGCCGCTGCCTCGATTGCAATCGGTGGCGAGTCCTACGAGCGAAATCGATACCTGCAGACAACAAGCATTGCCAGGAGCGCCAGAATATCCATTGCGCCTCCTCCACCCGATTCCTGGGTCGTCGTTCGAGACGTCACACTCACGTTGACGGTTTGCGACCCTCTGCCTCCCGCGCCGGTGCACGTCAACGTGAAACTGGTCGTGGCGGACAAGACGCCAGTCGTCGCGGAGCCGCTCGTGGCAAGTGCACCGCTCCAGCCGCCGCTCGCCGTGCAGCCAGTCGCATTGCTGGAAGACCAGGTCAGGGTCGAAGCCTCACCCGTCGCAATGCTGCCAGGACTGACTGAGAGCGACACCGTCGGCAACGGTGGTGGCGGCGGTGGTGGCGGGACCGCAGCAACGACCGTGACCGTGCTCGACTGCGTGCCGCCGTCGCCGGTGCACGACAACGTGAAGCTGGTCGGGGCAGACAGGGTACCGGTGGCAGCAGAACCGCTCGTGGCGCGAGGACCGCTCCAGCCACCGCTCGCCGTGCATGCAGTCGCATTGCTGGATGACCAGACAAGAGTCGATCCCTCACCCGCCGCAACACTGGCTGGACTTGCCGACAGCGACACCGTCGGCGGCTGCCGCGGCGGCGGGACCGCAGCAATGACCGTGACCGTGCTCGACTGCGTGCCGCCTTCGCCGGTGCACGACAACGTGAAGCTGGTCGGGGCAGACAGGGTACCGGTGGCAGCAGAACCGCTCGTGGTGCGAGGACCGCTCCAGCCACCGCTCGCCGTGCATGCAGTCGCATTGCTGGATGACCAGACAAGAGTCGATCCCTCACCCGCCGCAACACTGGCTGGACTTGCTGACAGCGACACAGTCGGTGGCGGCAATAGCGGAGGCGTTACAGTGACCGTGACTTTGCTCGACCCCGTGCCACCGTCGCCCGTGCACGTCAGCGTGAAGCCGGTCGTGACGGCCAAGGGACCGGTCGTCGCAGAACCACTCGTGGCGCGCTGATCAATCCAGCCGCCGCTCGCCGTGCACGACGTCGCATCGCTGGATGTCCACGTCAGGGTTGCGGCCTCACCTGCCGAGATACTCGCAGGTGTTACCGACAGCGACACCGTCGGCGACGACGGGGTGGTAACGGTAACTGTGACCGTGCTCGACTTGGTGCCACCTTCACCGGTACACGTCAACGTGAAGCTGGTGGTGACCGACAAGGCACCAGTGGCAGCTGATCCGCTCGTGGCGCGTGCACCGCTCCAGCCGCCGCTCGCCGTGCATGCGGTCGCATCACTCGATGACCATGTCAGGGCCGCTGTCGCACCCGCCGCAATGCTGGCGGGACTTGCCGACAGCGACACGGTCGGAGATGGCGAGACCGTGCCCGGATCCACGACCGGTGCGGTTCTCTCGCTCGTCAGCGCCTTCTCCAGAGCCAACTTCATCGTTGCGATGCGTTCCGCCTGCTGCGGCTGCCCTATCAGATTCGATTTTTCGTACGGATCCAGTGCCAGGTCGTACAGCCCGACCGGTGACTGCGTGCCATTGAAGACAAGTTTCCAGGACCCACTGCGGTAGGCGAAATGCCTCCCCTCGATACCGCCGTCCAGAGCATCATTTTCTGGTTCATTGGCTTCGTGAACCATCTGATCTCGCGCTTCTTTCGTCTTTCCCATCAGGACAGGAAGCAGACTGACACTGTCGCGGCCTTGATCAACAGATAACGGCATCCCAACCAATTCGGCTAGCGTAGCAAACAGATCCTGAACGCCGGCTAATGCACTGATTACCGTGCCGGGCGGATGCGGTGAAGCTCCGAACGCATGCTGACCCCACTTGATTATCAGGGGTACTCGATGTCCCCCTTCATAAATGGTGCCCTTTTCTCCGCGAAGACCTCCTTCTGCAAAATGCCCCGTACTCTCCTCCGCTGACAATCGCACGGCACCGTTGTCACTCGTAAGGATGACGAGGGTGTCCTGCAAGAGACCGCGCTGCTCCAGGTCCAGCAATAGTCGCTCGACTATCGCGTCGGTCTCGACAAGCATGTCACCCCTGGCGCCAATTACACTTGTTCCAAGTATTCTGCGACCACCAATTGAGACCGGCGGTTTCCACGGCCCGTGAACGCCCTCCGTGTTCACAAACAAGAAGAAAGGCTTAGACTCCGTCGTCGATAGCTGCGCCTGTTGGTACGCATTGATGAAGCCGAGCGATTTGGCAAGGAGGGTTGGCCCAACGTCTCGAGTAACCCAATCCGGGAGCCCAATGCCGTCAGCGAGAATTCTCGTGTCACCGTAGTCACCAGCGTTCCAGTTGATCAGTTGCGTCGGATTTCCATACAAGAGGCCATTTTCAAAGAACGCATAAGGCCCTTCCTGGATACCCCGCATGGCAACGAACGAGTAGTCGAATCCATGTTGCGCGGGACCGTCCGACATGGCTCGAGCAAAATCCACCGCAGCATCCGGATCCCCGGCGCTCGCAAACTGCGTAGAGTCCTTCCTATAGAACTGCGCGCCGAGATGGTACTTTCCGACAATTGCCGTGACGTAACCGGCGCGCTGCAAGACGTCGCCCAAGGAGTCCTGCCCGGATAGCAACTCCGATCCGCCTTTGTAGTTCCACTGTCCCCAGTTCTTGCGGCCACGCCACTGATAGTTGCCACTGACGATGCTGTAACGCGAAGGAGCGCACTTCGCGGTCGAGGTGTGCGCGTCGGTGAATCGGATGCCCTCGCGCGCGAGACGCTCGATTGCAGGCAACTCCACCTGGCCATTCGGGTTGTAAGCGCGGATGTCACCCCAGCCGACATCATCCGTCAGTACCAACAGTATGTTCGGCCGGCTTGCGGCCACAGCGCTCGACACGAAGCTGCATGCGAGGCCGGTAATCGCCAGTAGCGCCGGTATCGACACCTTCAGGTACGGATTCCCTAATCGACGCATGGCCGCCCTCCCCTCTCCGCACCGGCTTCGGGTGGGATGCCTTGCCCCCCGTTTTCGACCAGCTCAGTGCCTTACGCTTGGCACTTTAATTTTCTTGGATCAATGATCAACCGTTGCTGATGTCGTCAGTTTCCCTGTCGTCTGCCGGCTTCACGCGTATACGAGAAACGCATTCTGCAGCCGCAGGGGGCAGTAGCTCCAACCGGGCAGTCACAACCGATCGACGCGCCATGATAGGTGTTGTGTCGACGCAGGGGAAGACTATCCAGATTCGGGGGGATAAAGCGAGGCTATTCCGGCCAGCAGTGACCCTTGCTGTTGCCAAGATGGCACATAGGGGGATAGCCCGGCGGGAGCGCCATGGCGATGTGTGGACTGCCTGACGGGCCCGTCAGGCTGAGGAACGCTTGTGGCCGCGCGCCGGCCCAAACCCTTTCGGCCAGGCACTGACCGAACAACTTCGACTGATCAGTACGAGTATGCAGGAACTGGACGAACCGCCAGCTAAAGGGCAACGGACACGCCCTCCGCCTCCGCTCGATGCCGCACCGCAGGCAGACGCGCTTTAAGCGAGGCTACGGTTGCATGCGACGCGAGCGGCTCGGACAGAGTCACCCCTCAATAGGTACCGCCTTGGAACGTCGACCTTCATGCATCGACACGAGTTACAAAGCTGATCCACGAGCGAGGGAAGTCGATGGATGCATTGCTGCTGGGGTGTCGCCGAGTTTGTTAAGTGCTGCGAGATCACTCGAACGCGCCGGGCCGAGGGTCGCAGTCGGAAAGCCCAGCACTGACCTAGCAATCAAGCGCAGCAGATTCGTTGAGCAGTTCCTTGAACTTGACGACGACGCGGAACGGCTTTTCATGTCCGGCATTTCACGTCGTCAAGGACAGCAACGACGCTGAAACGGCGATCGCCAATGTTCCGACGCCCTGCTACGTCAAGCCCGCGCTGGACCACCTGTGGAGCGACGTCAAACGCACCGAGCTCGAGAGGGCGTACACGGCGGCTGAAGTGCGCCGAATCCAGGAGATCTGCGACCAGCCCGAGGTCTCCGACTTAGGGCTCCGGCTCCTCGCAGTGTCCGGACACCGAGGGACGGCAACCGTTGAATTTCGGCGGGATCAGCGCAACGGCCGTTTTGTGCTGATTGAAATCAACCCACGAACCAGCCTCGCGCAGGAGTTGATCACGCGCTCCGGCCTGGACATTCCACTGCTTGCTTACGCTGACGCGAAGGCAATGCCTATGCCCCCGACGGTGCCGGTCATTGCCGTGCGCTGGATAGACTTCGTGTCAGATTTCCGGGCATTCAGGCAACTGCGCAGACGGGGACAGATAACGACCGGGCAATGGCTCGGGTCGATCGCTGGCTGTCGTGCTTTCGCGTACTTGGCGCTGGACGATCCGCGGCCCTTCCTGACGAGATCCTGGATGTGGTTGACCCGTTGGCGGGCACGCCCGTTCCAACGACGGCATGAGGAAGCCGGCAGAGAGGAAAACTCCTCCCTGCCGGCTTAATGCCCGTTACGGGGTTGCGACGGCAGGCGCCGCATCCTTGGTGCGGATCGCCCACACTTCCGTTCCCGGGGTCAGCAGTTTGCGAAGCCAGAACGGTGCGTCTTTCGGAACGAGGTCCGGCGCGATCATGTTCGATGCGCTGCCGAGGAACAGCCGGCCACTGCCCACTTCCATGGTGCGAATACCGTAGTTCCACAGACCAAACTGCAGCGGCAAGGCCATCTGCTGCCAGATGGCTGAGTCGTCCGAATACCAGAGTTCGGCCGATCCGCGAGGCAGCTCAGCCACGAAGTCCTGGTTGAACGTTCCCACGAAGACGCGGCCGTTGACCTCCTCGATCGACCAGGCATAGGCGTTCTCAGTATTGAAGAAGCCGTTGTCGCTGATGGTCCGGAAGTTCACGCCGTCATAGACCTGCAGGTAGAAGCCCAGGTTCAGATCGACGTTGCCTATGTACAGCAGGCCATTGCTGCTCGCGAACAGCGTCAGGGCGCCGACGTTGCTGGGTGGCAGAAGCGGCTGGCTCGGGACCTGCTCGACGCTGGTCCCGTCATACCGGTACAGGTAGCTATTGGCAGCCGGCCCGGCTAAGCCGATGTACAGCTTGTTCTTGTAGACGCGCAGGTCCGCGACCGCCGGCTTCTTGACCGGGTCCGCAGGAGGCACGGCGAACTTGTGCACGATCTTCCAATCGTCGGTCACGTCGTCATACGACCAGAGCTCGCCGCCCAGCACATTGAAGGTGCCGACGTACAGCTTGCCCTTGTACGATGCCAGTGCACGGATCGAAGTATTCACCGCGCCCAAAGAGCCAGGCCCGGGGCCGAGCAAACCGTACGGATTGCTGACACCAGTGGCGGAATTGCACGGACCTTCGGTGACGCAGGACTCGATGGTCTGGAAGTTCCTGCCGTCCGTGGACATCAGCAGCTGCGATCCTGGGAAGTTCCAGGAACCGGGGATGCCGGAGTGAAGGTCCACACCGGTTATGAACGCGCCGAGGTCTGATCCGGCAAACAGCTTGTAGTTGTGGGTTGCCATGATCCGGAAGCCCTGCGAGACGCCGTCGTCACGCACTTTGCTCCACTTGCTGTCGGCGTAATTGAAGCGCCAGATTTCGGCATACCTCGTGTCCGCCGAGGCGGGCGACACGCCCGAGTTCGGCGCGGCAAACAACTCGAAGCAGGCCAGGTTCTTGTGGATGTCGGTCACCTGGTAGACGTTGTTGTCCACGCAATACTGCACTGCGTCACTGGGCTCGAGGTAAGCTTTCAAGTCGTAGAAGGCATTCTTGGTGCCCACCACCAGGCCGCCCTTGAAGTGCCTCACGGACCACGCGTACTTGTTCCACGGATCGCCGAAGCCGCGACCTACCGCCTTGCCGGTGCCGGCCCGCGTCGCCGTCATCAGGTTCGACCAGGGCGAACCGAGACACCGCATCGTGAAGCTCGGCGTCGCGCTGCGAATCGCACCATCCGCGTAGCGGACCGCGACCTTGATCTGCAGCAGTGCGCCGTCCTGTGCGCTCTGTGCACACCTGCCAGCGGCGGCATCGACGCCTTCGCCGACGATCCGGGCATCCACCTTCACGGTGCCGTTGTAAACGAAGCCGGCATCCAATGGATCAACGCCGCTCCGGTCATATCCCTTGGCGTTGACGTCTACCAGCGCCTTGGACTTGAACTGATAGGCAATGCCGGACACCTCCCCGACGCCATCGCCATGTGTCGAGACATAGAATTTCAGATGGACTCGACCGCGGCTGTCGACCTCGACGACCGATCGGCTGACGCCTTGCAGGGCGAAGTCGATATCCTCGCCATAGGTGATGCGCGTGACATTCGCGTCCTCGGTCGGTACGTTGAATACCGCGCACGGGTTCGTCAGCACGACCTCCTTATCAAAAGGAAGCCCGCCTCCCTCGGCGTTCGCCAGCGGCGAACACAACAGGCCGGCAATTCCCAACCAGATGAATTTCGATTTGTGTGCCTTGCTCATCCTTGTTTCTCCTTCCCTTAAGCAGGCACTAGGGAATTCTCCGCCCTCCACGATTTGCCGACAGTCGGAAAAATACAGTTCACTAACGTCGTCCGACCGCGAATTCACCAGGCCCCGCGCAAACGGGGGCATACCACCCGTGCGAACGTCCCGATCAGCGAGAACCCGGTCGGCGACATGCAAACTGCCTGTCTGAAGCGGTGACGTACGTAGATCAGCGGATTGCCGGTCCTCGGTTTGAGGGGGAACGTCGCGTGTAACAGCGATTAACTCGCGGGGTCGTCATGAACACGAAATTCCTGTGTTGTGTCGCCGCTGCTACGGTCGCCCTGCCGCTGCTGGCCGGCTGCCAGCGGTCGCCCGAGATCAGCTATGCCAAAGACGTGGCACCCATTCTCGACAAGCACTGCAAGAGCTGCCACGTTGCCGGACAGGCTGGCTACGTCGTGAGCGGCTTGGAGCTCGAGAGCTACGAGACATTGATGAAGGGGACGCAATACGGGCCCGTGGTACTCCCTGGAGACCCGCTGACGAGCGTGCTCGTCATGCTGATCGAAGGGCGCGCGGACCCGTCGCTGAAGATGCCGCATGGCGAGGCCAAACCACTCCTGCCGATGGAGGTTGCGACCATCCGGCAGTGGGTCGAGCAAGGCGCAAAGAACAACTAGCGCAAGGCGGCGTTGGGCCGGACCCGGTGGCACGGCCCGCCAGCACTCAGCGTCAGTTTCGCTTCACGCCCTCGTTCTTCAGGGCCTCGAGCCCTGCCAGGTCGAGGCTGGCAACGGCTGTCTTGAGCTCCGCGATGCTCGCGGCCTCGCCGCTCAACTTGACCGAGAACCGCTCGCCCAGCACGGTCGAATATTCGCCGCTCTTCCGCTCCGTGTCCCACTCCTCGTGGACGAGCCGGCCGTCCTGCTTGTAGGTCTTCTCGTAACCCCGGTCCGTTTCCCGCTCCTGCTCCCCGGCCGCCCAGCCGGCGAACGCCATCATTCCCTTCATGCTCCCCATGTCGACGATCTCGAGGCGCAGTGAACGCCCCGCATCGTCCGAGTAAGTCCCGCGTGCTTCGCTGACCTGCATCCCCATGGCGTTGTTACGTTCGGCCGATATCTCAGTCCGCTTCAGACCGGCGAGGGACTCCGGCACGAAGGGCTTGATCCGATCGGGCGCCAGTGATTCGACCTGGTCTCCCCCGCCCGCCACCGCCGACAGGATCTCCCCTGCAGCCTCGCGCTGGGCATTTACGTCGCCGGACTTCTGTGCGGCTTCCATCTTCTTGCCCGCCTCCTCCGCCTGCCGCGCCATGGACTCCAGCTTGCCCATGGGGCTGTCTGCGTCGAAGCCACCACCGTCACGCGAGTCGCTGACGCCGGGCGCACCCGCACCGCGCATGGCGCCACCCACGCCAATGATGCCGCCCACGGCGAAGCTGACCAGCCAGCTCAGGATGATCGCGACGACGAAGGTGACTGCGGTGTAACCGGCGGCCTTCTCAGCCGGACACTTCATGGTCTGCGGGAGGCCGAGATAGAGCAGATAGATGCTGTAAACGCCGCCGGCCAGCAGGATAATCATCGAAACCCACGGCAGGACCTGGCCGATTCCGGCGATCCAACTGGCGGTCGAGGCGTAGACCACCGTCTTGAAGGCCTGCACGCTGTTCTTCTGACCACCGAACGTGGGAGCCAGCGCATCGACGATCAGTGACAGGACGTACACGGACGCCAGTCCGAGGACGTAGCTCGTGACCATGCCGCTGAGTCCCGCGCCTATGCCGGCGCGATAGGTCCCGAGGAACGGCAGGTTGATGCCGATGACGCTGTATTTCAGGAAGCCGAACACCGCCGGAATCGCGGCGAGGAACAGCACGTAGTCCTTGTAGATGCTCCCGATCGTCGCAGGTTCGGAGGCAATGACGGGCCACTCGGTGCGCGGCGTTCCCAGGATGGCCTTGACGCGTGCAATCTGCTTGCTGAGGTCCATGCTCGCTTCCCCCTTTCGACGATGACGACCCGAGACGCGATCTTGCTCTCCTTGATGGAGCGCAACAAGCCGCGGGTCGTCGCCTGCACTCGCGCAGGCGTATGCTGACGGCAGCGAGCCGCGCCTCCTGCGGCCCGCACGTCGTTACACAGGGGAGTGAGCACAATGGCAAAGAAGAAATCAGACAGTGGCGTGTATCGCGTCACGGAGATCATCGGCACGAGCACGGTGTCCTGGGAGGATGCGGCGACCAGTGCCGTGGAAACGGCGGCGAAATCGTTACGCGACCTGCGCGTTGCTGAAGTCAGCAAGCTCGACATGAAAGTCGAGGACGGCAAGGTCGTCGCGTACCGAGCGCGGGTTTCACTGTCCTTCAAATACGAAGCGTGACGGCAGGACCTCGACGCCGACGATGTCGTCGCTGCCGCGGATCAGCAACGCGGCACGACGACCGTCGGCCTACTCGGCCTTGAGATCCCGAATTCGGCGCCGCAGTGCGAGGAGCGCAGCCTCCTCCCAACCGGACGAGTCCGGTGCGTCCACACAAGACTTGGTGTCACCCGACAGGGATTCGACGTGGCGCTCGACCCGCTTGAGCACGATGGTCTCCCAGTCCGTGGAACCCGCGTCCTCGCGCGGTTGCCCGCGCCGCTCGATGGGCGCGTCGTGATTCGATTCGGTCAGCTTCTTCTGCTTGGGCACTTGTCCTGACCCTCCCGGACTAGCGGGAGAATAGGCCTGGCCGCCGACCACGACTGCGACCGCCGTCACAGCGTGTGGGAGTGTCGGGATGCGCCTCCCACTCAAACGGCGCGACTGGCGACATCGCGCCAAAAAATCAGGCCACGGCGGAGATTCGCCGGCGCCGCGGTTTGTTTCATCCTTTCCGTGGCTTACAGATCACAACTCGACCAACCTGCAGGATATCTCCAGGACTGCGCGCAAGTTTGATCGAACCAATCGAGATATCTGCTGGACCTGCACGGACTCATGGCCTACAAAGATGTTCCCGCATTACGGCTCACATCGCACCGGCACCATGGGTTTGCAGTCATTCAAAGCAGAGACCCGCGCAATGGCCGAGCCGGATCGTGACATCACGAGTCCGCTGCCGGCAGAGCTGACTGACCATGCCCCGAGCGCCGCATTGCCGTCCCTGAAGACAGCGACATGGCATTCCGACCAGACCGCTCGAACTTCCACCGGGCCCGCCGCAGGCCCAGGGACTGTGCTGCGTCAACGCTATGTGCTCGAGCGGGAACTTGGCCGCGGCGGCATGGGCACTGTGTACCTGGCGCTGGACCGCAATAAGGAAGACCTCCCGCCGCCGAATCGTTACGTGGCCGTCAAGGTGCTGCGCGAGGAGTTCGCACATCGTCCGGATGCGCTGCAGGCGCTGCGCCGCGAGGCGCACCAGGCGCAGTCGTTGTCCCATCCAGGCATCGTCAATGTCTTCGACTTCGATCGCGACGGCGACGTGTACTTCATCACGATGGAGTTGCTCGAGGGCGAGCTGCTGAGCGATCTGATCCAGCGCATCCGGCCCGGCAAGCTGCCGCGCCAGGCGGCGACCGACATCCTGCGCGACCTCGGCAATGCAGTTGCTTACGCGCACTCGCGCGGTGTGCTGCACATGGATCTCAAACCCGGCAACGTGATGATCACGACGCAGGGTGACGTGCGCGTGCTGGATTTCGGCCTTGCGCATCCGCACGTGACGGAGCCATGGATATCGGATCACCCGCCCCCGTTCCATGCGGCCACACCGACGTATGCGAGCTGTGAACAGTTGGACGGTGCCGCTCCGGATGTCCGCGACGATGTATTCAGTCTTGCCTGCGTGGCATACGAGCTGTTGAGTGGTGAACACCCGTTCGGGCGATGTTCGGCCCGGGAGGCGCGCGACCAGGGCCAACGACCGCGCCGTATTCGCGGCCTGTCGCGGCGGGAGTGGCGGACGCTCCGTCAGGGCCTCGCCTGGAACAGGGACGATCGGCCGCGCAGCGTCGCCGATTTGCTCGAAGGGCTCGGCCTCGTGGCAACGCCACAGCGTGCACAGCCCAGGCCCCGGTTCGAGCGGCATCCAGTGCGACCCGGCATTTCGCGCTGGTGGCTGGCCACCGTGGGCCTCGGCATCCTCGCGGTTGGGCTCTATGTCGCCTGGGTGCGACTGGCACCGGACAGCAGCGGCCCCGACAGCGTCTCTGGAATACTGCGTGATGGCATTGCGCGCCTTACGCCGCGCGAGGAACGGCCGCAGGCAATCCCCGCAGCAGTCGATTCCACTGCAATGGATTCCACACCGGCCGATCCCGAACTCGCCAACTCCCTGGCGATAGCTGAGGATCTTGTTCCACCGGACTTTGCCGCTGCCATTGCGCTGACAGTGGCACCGACACCGGTCATCGCAGCGGCGGCTGGTCCCGGACGACTGGGGTTCGAAGCAGACACAATCACGGTCAGCGAGTCTGCAGGGGTGGTGCCGTTACGCGTGGTGCGCCGTGGCGGCGCCGCGGGCAAGGTCTCCTTCGGCTATAGAACCATCGACGACAGCGCGGTGGCGGACCGTGACTATGCCGGGCTGGGCACGGTCCAGGGATCCATCGGACCCGGTGAGACGAGCAAGACACTCCTCATTCCGATCGTTTCCGACGCGATCACGGAGTCAACCGAGCTGTTCGACGTTGTCATCGAGGACCCGACCGCTGGCGCAACGCTCGGCGCCATCACACAGGTCACCGTCATCATCGTGGACGATGACTGAACCGGCGCATGGCATGAAACCGCGCGATTCCACAACGCCGTCAGCTTTCCGGCACCGGACGACTCAGAACACGAAATTCCTGTGTTGTGTCGCCGCTGCTACGGTCGCCCTGCCGCTGCTGGCCGGCTGCCAGCGGTCGCCCGAGATCAGCTATGCCAAAGACGTGGCACCCATTCTCGACAAGCACTGCAAGAGCTGCCACGTTGCCGGACAGGCTGGCTACGTCGTGAGCGGCTTCGAGCTCGAGAGCTACGAGACATTGATGAAGGGGACGCAATACGGGCCCGTGGTACTCCCTGGAGACCCGCTGACGAGCGTGCTCGTCATGCTGATCGAAGGGCGCGCGGACCCGTCGCTGAAGATGCCGCATGGCGAGGCCAAACCACTCCTGCCGGTGGAGGTTGCGACCATCCGGCAGTGGGTCGAGCAAGGCGCAAAGAACAACTAGCGCAAGGCGGCGTTGGGCCGGACCCGGTGGCACGGCCCGCCAGCACTCAGCGTCAGTTTCGCTTCACGCCCTCGTTCTTCAGGGCCTCGAGCCCTGCCAGGTCGAGGCTTGCAACGGCTGTCTTGAGCTCCGCGATACTCGCGGCCTCGCCGCTCAACTTGACCGAGAACCGCTCGCCCAGCACGGTCGAATATTCGCCGCTCTTCCGCTCCGTGTCCCACTCCTCGTGGACGAGCCGGCCGTCCTGCTTGTAGGTCTTCTCGTAACCCCGGTCCGTTTCCCGTTCCTGCTCCCCGGCCGCCCAGCCGGCGAACGCCATCATTCCCTTCATGCTCCCCATGTCGACGATCTCGAGGCGCAGTGAACGCCCCGCATCGTCCGAGTAAGTCCCGCGTGCTTCGCTGACCTGCATCCCCATGGCGTTGTTACGTTCGGCCGATATCTCAGTCCGCTTCAGACCGGCGAGGGACTCCGGCACGAAGGGCTTGATCCGATCGGGCGCCAGTGATTCGACCTGGTCTCCCCCGCCCGCCACCGCCGACAGGATCTCCCCTGCAGCCTCGCGCTGGGCATTTACGTCGCCGGACTTCTGTGCGGCTTCCATCTTCTTGCCCGCCTCCTCCGCCTGCCGCGCCATGGACTCCAGCTTGCCCATGGGGCTGTCTGCGTCGAAGCCACCACCGTCACGCGAGTCGCTGACGCCGGGCGCACCCGCACCGCGCATGGCGCCACCCACGCCAATGATGCCGCCCACGGCGAAGCTGACCAGCCAGCTCAGGATGATCGCGACGACGAAGGTGACTGCGGTGTAACCGGCGGCCTTCTCAGCCGGACACTTCATGGTCTGCGGGAGGCCGAGATAGAGCAGATAGATGCTGTAAACGCCGCCGGCCAGCAGGATAATCATCGAAACCCACGGCAGGACCTGGCCGATTCCGGCGATCCAACTGGCGGTCGAGGCGTAGACCACCGTCTTGAAGGCCTGCACGCTGTTCTTCTGACCACCGAACGTGGGAGCCAGCGCATCGACGATCAGTGACAGGACGTACACGGACGCCAGTCCGAGGACGTAGCTCGTGACCATGCCGCTGAGTCCCGCGCCTATGCCTGCGCGATAGGTCCCGAGGAACGGCAGGTTGATGCCGATGACGCTGTATTTCAGGAAGCCGAACACCGCCGGAATCGCGGCGAGGAACAGCACGTAGTCCTTGTAGATGCTCCCGATCGTCGCAGGTTCGGAGGCAATGACGGGCCACTCGGTGCGCGGCGTTCCCAGGATGGCCTTGACGCGTGCAATCTGCTTGCTGAGGTCCATGCTCGCTTCCCCCTTTCGACGATGACGACCCTAGACGCGATCTTGCTCTCCTTGATGGAGCGCAACAAGCCGCGGGTCGTCGCCTGCACTCGCGCAGGCGTATGCTGACGGCAGCGAGCCGCGCCTCCTGCGGCCCGCACGTCGTTACACAGGGGAGTGAGCACAATGGCAAAGAAGAAATCAGACAGTGGCGTGTATCGCGTCACGGAGATCATCGGCACGAGCACGGTGTCCTGGGAGGATGCGGCGACCAGTGCCGTGGAAACGGCGGCGAAATCTTTACGCGACCTGCGCGTTGCTGAAGTCAGCAAGCTCGACATGAAAGTCGAGGACGGCAAGGTCGTCGCGTACCGAGCGCGGGTTTCACTGTCCTTCAAATACGAAGCGTGACGGCAGGACCTCGACGCCGACGATGTCGTCGCTGCCGCGGATCAGCAACGCGGCACGACGACCGTCGGCCTACTCGGCCTTGAGATCCCGAATTCGGCGCCGCAGTGCGAGGAGCGCAGCCTCCTCCCAACCGGACGAGTCCGGTGCGTCCACACAAGACTTGGTGTCACCCGACAGGGATTCGACGTGGCGCTCGACCCGCTTGAGCACGATGGTCTCCCAGTCCGTGGAACCCGCGTCCTCGCGCGGTTGCCCGCGCCGCTCGATGGGCGCGTCGTGATTCGATTCGGTCAGCTTCTTCTGCTTGGGCACTTGTCCTGACCCTCCCGGACTAGCGGGAGAATAGGCCTGGCCGCCGACCACGACTGCGACCGCCGTCACAGCGTGTGGGAGTGTCGGGATGCGCCTCCCACTCAAACGGCGCGACTGGCGACATCGCGCCAAAAAAATCAGGCCACGGCGGAGATTCGCCGGCGCCGCGGTTTGTTTCATCCTTTCCGTGGCTTACAGATCACAACTCGACCAACCTGCAGGATATCTCCAGGACTGCGCGCAAGTTTGATCGAACCAATCGAGATATCTGCTGGACCTGCACGGACTCATGGCCTACAAAGATGTTCCCGCATTACGGCTCACATCGCACCGGCACCATGGGTTTGCAGTCATTCAAAGCAGAGACCCGCGCAATGGCCGAGCCGGATCGTGACATCACGAGTCCGCTGCCGGCAGAGCTGACTGACCATGCCCCGAGCGCCGCATTGCCGTCCCTGAAGACAGCGACATGGCATTCCGACCAGACCGCTCGAACTTCCACCGGGCCCGCCGCAGGCCCAGGGACTGTGCTGCGTCAACGCTATGTGCTCGAGCGGGAACTTGGCCGCGGCGGCATGGGCACTGTGTACCTGGCGCTGGACCGCAATAAGGAAGACCTCCCGCCGCCGAATCGTTACGTGGCCGTCAAGGTGCTGCGCGAGGAGTTCGCACATCGTCCGGATGCGCTGCAGGCGCTGCGCCGCGAGGCGCACCAGGCGCAGTCGTTGTCCCATCCAGGCATCGTCAATGTCTTCGACTTCGATCGCGACGGCGACGTGTACTTCATCACGATGGAGTTGCTCGAGGGCGAGCTGCTGAGCGATCTGATCCAGCGCATCCGGCCCGGCAAGCTGCCGCGCCAGGCGGCGACCGACATCCTGCGCGACCTCGGCAATGCAGTTGCTTACGCGCACTCGCGCGGTGTGCTGCACATGGATCTCAAACCCGGCAACGTGATGATCACGACGCAGGGTGACGTGCGCGTGCTGGATTTCGGCCTTGCGCATCCGCACGTGACGGAGCCATGGATATCGGATCACCCGCCCCCGTTCCATGCGGCCACACCGACGTATGCGAGCTGTGAACAGTTGGACGGTGCCGCTCCGGATGTCCGCGACGATGTATTCAGTCTTGCCTGCGTGGCATACGAGCTGTTGAGTGGTGAACACCCGTTCGGGCGATGTTCGGCCCGGGAGGCGCGCGACCAGGGCCAACGACCGCGCCGTATTCGCGGCCTGTCGCGGCGGGAGTGGCGGACGCTCCGTCAGGGCCTCGCCTGGAACAGGGACGATCGGCCGCGCAGCGTCGCCGATTTGCTCGAAGGACTCGGCCTCGTGACAGCGCCACAGCGTGCACAGCCCAGGCACCGGTTCGAGCGGCATCCAGTGCGACCCGGCATTTCGCGCTGGTGGCTGGCCACCGTGGGCCTCGGCATCCTCGCGGTTGGGCTCTATGTCGCCTGGGTGCGACTGGCACCGGACAGCAGCGGCCCCGACAGCGTCTCTGGAATACTGCGTGATGGCATTGCGCGCCTTATCGCCGCGCGAGGAACGGCCGCAGGCAATCCCCGCAGCAGTCGATTCCACTGCAATGGATTCCACACCGGCCGATCCCGAACTCGCCAACTCCCTGGCGATAGCTGAGGATCTTGTTCCACCGGACTTTGCCGCTGCCATTGCGCTGACAGTGGCACCGACACCGGTCATCGCAGCGGCGGCCGGTCCCGGACGACTGGGGTTCGAAGCAGACACAATCACGGTCAGCGAGTCTGCAGGGGTGGTGCCATTGCGCGTGGTGCGCCGTGGCGGCGCCGCGGGCAAGGTCTCCTTCGGCTATAGAACCATCGACGACAGCGCGGTGGCGGACCGTGACTATGCCGGGCTGGGCACGGTCCAGGGATCCATCGGACCCGGTGAGACGAGCAAGACACTCCTCATTCCGATCGTTTCCGACGCGATCACTGAGTCAACCGAGCTGTTCGACGTTGTCATCGAGGACCCGACCGCTGGCGCAACGCTCGGCGCCATCACACAGGTCACCGTCATCATCGTGGACGATGACTGAACCGGCGCATGGCATGAAACCGCGCGATTCCACAACGCCGTCAGCTTTCCGGCAGCGGGCGACTCAGCCTTCCCCCGGCGCGTTGACCCATGCCACCAGCCGCACCCATGACCGACAGGCTGCCGCTGTACCCGATTGAATGTCGCTGTGCGTTTCTGCCTGCCTTACCTGGAAGCAGAACCCCGGCACGGGGCCGGGGCGTCTGTCCTGCGAATCGACATTGAATCTGTCAATCGAACCCGGTGCATGTCGGGCTGACTGTTCCGGTCACCAACCCCAGGTCGTTTACGCTCGACTCGGTGTCATGGCAGTACAGGTCCCAGGGAGCGTTTCCGGTCACATCGATCTGAGGCCCGAACAGCATGAGTGTCGAGTCGAAGGCGAGATTGATGCCAGCAGCTGCGTTGCCGTGGATCGACATGTCCTCCATCTGTGCCGTGCAGTTAGCCTGGCACGACACGCCAGCGGCACCATTGTCTTGGATCTCGAGATTTCCAAGCACGAGGTTGGCACCCAGGTACCCCATGATGCCGTCGCCGCCGTTTCCCGCAACCTGCGCACCGTTGATGTACGCGCTCGCGGCGCCCGCGACATCGATGCCTTCATCGCGGTTGTCGATGATCACGTTCTGACCCGCGAGATGACCTTGCGCACCACCCCACAGCATGACGCCGTCCCCTTGCGGGCCATCGCCGGTGCCATTGCCGCTGATCGTGGTGTCAATGACGCTGGCCGATGCACTCGTTCCGACGTTGAGGCCGACGGCGCCGTTGTCCTTGATCTCGCTGGCGCTGATGTTGCCCCGCGAACCCTCGCTGAGCACGATGCCCTCCGCGCCGCTGCGCATGACGGTCGAATTGGCCAGTGACACTACGCCATGCAGAGTCGCGCTGATGCCTGATCCAGCGCTATCCAGGACCTGACTGCCGTTCGACAGAATGACACTGCCGCCACGCACCACGGATACGCCGATGCCGCCGGATCGCTGCACGGTACAGCCAATCAGGCGTGCGTCACCGACCCGAACACGCACTCCGACGCCACTGGTGTCCTGGATGACGACATTCTGGGCTGTAAAAGTAGGTTGGTGATCCTGATAGAGGCCTGTCAGCCCGCCGGTCAAAGTCAGGTTCTCGAGCGTCACCCTGTCGGCCGAGACGGTAACAAGGTCGCCCTGCTGATTCGGCGCCACGATCTCGGCGGACGGATCGCCGCGCAATGTCAGGTTGGCGCGGGTGATGGTCACGAACTCGTGGCACGTTCCCCGGACAGTCAACACCAGCGGACTGCGAAAGAGATCGGCCCTCTTGAGGGCGCTGGCGATGGTCTGGCCGCGATTGCAATCGACGGTGAAGATGTTCGTCTGTCCCGGCGGACCCGCAAAGGCCACCGGAATTGATGCCGCCAGTACCGTGGCGGCGACTGTTCCCAGCTTCCTCATGTCTCCCTCCTCGCAACCCGTCCTGGATTGCTCAGGTGATCCGGCGACCGACGGCGTCCTTCGTGGTCTTTGGCGGAGGGCAACCGGCAGACCGCCGGTGATGCTTGATTTGTACGCCTGATCCTGATGCCCAACCATTCGCGGTAATCGCTAGGCCGGCAGGACTCACTCCATGGGCACGATCATCAGCGCGCGCAGGGGTGACGCTGGGTCACCGGCCTCAGTTCGAACGGTGACAGCGACTCGATCCCCTCCTGCCAGGGTGACTCGTCCTGCAACGCCAGTCGGCGCCCGAACTCGAACTGGCACTGCATGAAGACGGGATTGAAATAGTCCTCGGGCGGCGGCACCGGCTGGCACAGGTCGCCGTCCGGCGCGACGTACCGCGCCGTCCAGCCGCGCCGCGCCGCATCCGTCATCGCCAGCGCCAGGGAATCGTTCGCGCGTTCGCCCGTCCACACGTCGCCGGTGCGCAGCGCCACCAGCAGCACGTGGTCGGTGATGCACTGGGGGATGGCCAGCCGCGGACTGTTGACGATCACGAACAGGTTGACGCGCTGCCCCGGCTGCTCGCGTCCCGCCAGCAGTTGCTTGATCTGGCTCGGAAACGGAATGTGCTGGCGCAACGCGCCGTCGACCATCATCCGACCGTCGATGAACACCGGCGGGAATGCCACCGGGCTCGCGGAGGACGCCATCAGGTAGTCGACATAGCGGGCGGCGCGATCGGGTCGATCGCGCTGCAGCGCCACTGCAGTCAGGTCGAGCAGCTCGGGCTTGCCGCAGTCCATGTCGACGGCGATGACCGCAAGGCGACGGCCTTCGTGCAGCCACGCGTCGGCGACGCGGTCGAGGATCTGCGGCGTGATCATGCGCTCGAGCCATTCGCGCAGCGGACGCGGTACTCGCGACGGAGTCGCCCGCGAGCGCCGCAAGGACCGGCCGGCGTTTGTAGACGCCCGCCGTGGACAGCGAGAACAGCTGCTCGTGCAGCACCGGGTCGTACTCGCTGCCGAGGAACGCATGGGTCACGAAAATGGCGCCGGTCGAGACGCCGACGGCGATGTCGAAGCGCGGCCGGGCCGGCCCGCCCGACGACGGCGCGCGCGACCAGCCCTCGAGGAAACCGATGCCGAAGCCGCCCCAGGGTCCACCCGCCGACAGGGCCAGCACGTTCACCTCGTCCGCTATTGCCGCCTGGGTGGGGACGTCGATGCCAGGTTCGACATCGCCGCAGGTCGCCTGGTGAACGACGCGCTGCGTCATGCAGCCTGGCAGCCACAGCAACGTCGCGATCAGCAGCGTCGTGGCAACCGACTTCCGTTGTCTATCACACCTCACGGCAACCAGACTGCGGCGGAGTGCCGACCATCGCCATTCGTGCTAGTCCCTAGCCCGACGCATCATCTCAAGCGCTGAAAGCAAAACGGCCCCAGAGGGGCCGTTCGCTTCGATTCGATGGTAGCGG
>CAVOWK010000002.1:0-125599 GCA_963700045.1 uncultured Gammaproteobacteria bacterium | reverse complement strand
GCTGCGCAGCTCGCGTCGCAGGGCGACGCCTCGGATTGGTTGTCCGTAGCAATGAATGCCGAGACTGGCGTTTGCTTCGCGACCCGCGCAGCGACTGAAGCGGCGCTCCGTCGCCCGGGCCTGGGGCTCAGCGTGCGATGAAGGGATTGACGATGCGCAACTGGCGATCGATGAGCTGGTAGTGCTGCAGGTCCTCGCAGTACAGGCGCTTGCTGCCGGCAAGCAGCGCCGCTGCGATCAGCAGCGAGTCGTACAGCGAGAAGCCGTAGCGCTCGACGATGGCCAGCGCCCGGTCGTGGGTCTCGACGGTCACCGGAACCACGTCGCAGACCGCACGGATCGTGTCGAGGACTTCCCTGACCTCGGGCAGCGGCATCTTGAGCTTACGGAGGGCGACCGCCGCAAATTCGTTCAAGACCTGGACGCTGATGGTGCCGCGTTCGGCGAGCAGCGCTTCGACGCGATCGGCCTTCGCCGAATCCTGCGACAGCAGATACAGCAGGACGCTGGTGTCGAAGAACGCGTCAGCGCCGCTCATTGGCCTCGAGACGGTCGAACTTGAACGAGGCGGGGAGCCGGCCGCGGAACTTGTGCAGCCGCGCGAGGAGCTCCCGGGCATTGGGCGCCCTGGACACCTCGAACGCCTTCCTGCCCGCGACCTGGATCTCGAGCTGGTCGCCTTCCTTCAGACCCAGTGCCTCGACCACCGCGGCGGGAAGGCGAACCGCGAGGCTGTTACCCCATTTGGAGACCTGCATGGCCTGACTCATCTAGATATACAATTAGAACGAGTATATCCGCGCCAGCGAACAGGCGCAACGTCCGGGCGGCACCGGGGGTGGACGGCCGCACAGCGGGCTACTCGATCCCGCGACGCTCCGGCCGCGACGCTTTGCTTCCTGCTTCGCTGTGAGCCGGCCGGGCCTCTTGGCTGCCGGATTTGTCAGACGAGGGCCGCCGGCGGTAGGCTCGGGCTGGCCATGAGGCCCGTTACGCGAATCGACCGGGCCTGGAAGGTGGTTTGTATTTCCTATCCGCGGGCAGACCGAGCAGGGCTCTGCTGACGAGCTCAAGTACCTGGCGGATCATCTGCGCTCGCAGAATTGAATCGGCGGCAGCCCGCACGGACTTCGGCCGGACAATACAAGAAGACACCCTGGAGACGACTTGAACCCATTGCAAAGATTGATCCTTGCCACGCTGCTGGCCCTGTTGGCCGGATGCGGCAAGAACACCGGCGTCGGCGGCACCGCCGGTGACGCCATGCCGGCCACGCTGCAGGCCAACGAGCAGATGGCGACCGAACTCAAGCTCGACGACCCGCAGGATTTCGAGGACGCCAGGCGTGGTCTGATCGCGCGTCCAGAGGGCAAGATCATGTCGGCCGATGGCTCGACGGTGCTGATCGACTTCGATGCCTACAAGTTCGTCGACGGCAAGGCGCCACCCACCGTCAACCCGAGCCTGTGGCGGCACGCGGTGCTGAATGCACAGATCGGGCTGTTCAAGGTCACCGACGGCATCTGGCAGCTGCGCGGCTTCGACATCTCCAACATGACGCTGATCGAAGGCAAGACGGGCTTCATCGTCGTCGACCCGCTCACCGCACGCGAGAGTGCCTCCGCGGCGCTGGCGTTCGCGCGCAAACATCTGGGCGACAAGCCGGTGTCGGGCATCGTCTTCACGCACAGCCACGCCGACCACTTTGGCGGCGCGCTGGGCGTCGCCTCGGCGCAGGAGGTGGCCCAGCGCGAGATCCCGGTCGTCGCGCCCGCGGGCTTCATCGAGGAGGCGACCAGCGAGAACGTCCTCGTCGGCACGGCCATCGCGCGGCGTTCGATGTACCAGTTCGGCAAGAACCTTGAGCGCTCACCGAAGGGCAATGTCGACACGGGCCTGGGCAAGAACGTCGCCTACGGCGCGATCGGCGTGCTGATGCCCACGCAGCTGATCACCGCGCCCGAGCAGGAACTGGTGATCGACGGCGTGCGCTTCGTGTTCCACAACGTCCCCGGCGCCGAGGCGCCGGCCGAGCTCACGTTCTCGATCCCGGACAAGAAAGCCTACGGTGGCGCCGAGAACCTGGCGCAGACCATGCACAACCTGCTCCCGGTGCGCGGTGCCAACGTGCGCGACTCGCTGCAATGGTCGACCTACCTGCAGGAGGCCATCGACAACCTGGGCGACGCCGAGGTCTATTTCGGCCAGCACAACTGGCCGGTGTGGGGCAACGCGCGCATCGTCGACTTCATCAGCAAGCACCGCGACGTGTACAAGTACATGCACGACCAGACCGTGCGCCTGATCAACGCCGGCCACACGCCGCGCGAGATCGCCGAGCTGGTCAAGCTGCCGCCGTCGCTGGCGTCCTTCTTCGGCGCGCGTGGCTACTACGGCGACCTGCGGCACAACGTCAAGGCGATCTACCAGTTCTATCTCGGGGCCTACGACGGCAACCCCGCCAACCTCAACCCGCTGCCGCCGCAGGAATCGGCCAAGCGCTGGCTCGATCTGATCGGGGGTGCGGACAAGGCCGTCGCCGCCGCACAGACGGCTTACGACCAGGGCGACTACCGCTGGGCAGCCGAGCTGCTGAACCATGCGGTCTTCGGCGCCCCCGAGCACAAGGGCGCAAAGGAACTGCTCGCGCGCACCTACGAGCAGCTGGGCTACATGGCCGAGGCCGCGACCTGGCGCAACAGTTACCTCACGGCGGCGATGGAGCTGCGCGAAGGGCCGCCGCAGAAGGGCATCGATCGCTCTTTCCTGATCGAAATGCTGCAGCAGACACCGATCGAGCGCTTCCTCGAAGCCATGGCGGCCGGGCTGGACGGTCCGGCCGCCGATGGCAAGAACCTGAAGGTCAACCTGGTACTGACCGACATCGAGGAGTCCTACGTGCTGTGGATCGAGAACGCGGTGCTGCACTTCAAGAAGGCGGCCCCCGCGACCGATGCCAACGCGACCCTGACACTGACCAAGCCGATCTTCATCAAGATGATGACCGGCACGGCGGGCGTCGAGGACACCCTGCTCAGCGACGACCTCAAGATCGATGGCAGCAAGATCGACCTGGTGCGCTTCTTTACGCTGATCGACAAGGCGCCGGGCACCTTCGCGATCGTGACGACGGAGTAGGGTGCGTGTGCCGGACGAGCCTGGAGCAGGCTGTCGGCGTCGACGCGCTGCTGCGTGCAGCGGTCGTTCCAGTGGCACTGCGGGCAGGGTCGTGCATTGCTGCAGGTTCCGGCAAGAAATCCGGTTGGATCGCTTGGCACGCGGTAAGCAGCATTGGGTTCGCCAGGCCGGCTATGAGATGGCAAAGAATGGCATAATTTGCCATCACTCGGTGCACAGGTGGTCGCCATGGCTATGAACGTATCGCTTACCCCAAGGCTTGAGGAAATGGTCCAGGAACACGTGCGGTCGGGCCGGTACACGTCCGCCAGCGAGGTGATCCGCGCGGCCTTGAGGCTGCTCGAGGATCACGAACGGGAGCAGGCGGCCCGGTTCGAGCAACTCAAGGCTGACGTGCAGAAAGGCATCGATCAGTTGGATGCTGGCCAGTCGCGCGAGCTCACCGACGAAGTTTTTGAAGAGATCAAAGCTCGCGGTCGCGCCGAGCTGGCACGGCGCAGGGGCAAGTCTGGCGAGGGCTGATGGCACGGGCCGTCCATTCCCCCGCGGCGGAAGACGATCTGCTCGAGATCTGGGTGGGTCTCGCTGCAAACAATGTATCCGCTGCCGAGCGTTTATCGAATGAACTCCGCGCCGCCACGCAACTTCTGGCAACGCAACCACTGCTCGGGAAAGCTCGCCGTGAATTCGGCGCCGGCATCCGGAGCTTTCCTGTGAGGGACTACGTCCTCGTCTATCGACCAATCCTGGACGGCGTGGAACTGGTGCGCGTGGTACATGGCGCGCGCGACCTTGAGCGGGTGTTGTCGTGAAGTGTCGGCGAGGAAACGGCAATATGTGTTTAAAAGCATATGATGTTTAAGCCATAATCAAGGGGCTTGGACGGTTCGATTTGCCATTGAGGCACTGCACATGAAGCCCTCCGAAAAAGGCCCGACGCTCGATCAGGTGATCGGTAGTTTGCCGCTCGCACAGCGGCGAGCAGTTGCGCGCAGGAAGTCTCAGCTGATCGCGGAGGAGACCTCGCTGCGTGAATTACGTCGAGCACTCGGGCTGACCCAGGTGCAGGTGGCGCGCGGGCTCAAAAAGGGACAACACGAGATCTCGCGGATGGAGCAGCGCGGCGATATGTTGTTGTCGACGCTCGATGGCTTTGTTCGAGCGATGGGCGGCGAGCTCGAACTCGTCTGCCGGTTTCGCGACCGGGAGCCGGTCAGGCTGAAGACCGCGCCCGCTGCAAAGCGTGCCGCCCGAGCGAACGGCTCGAGGAAACGAAAAGGCCCGGCGGCGTAGCCGGATCATTGTAAAGATCCTCTGCACGTTTCAGCTGAAACGTCCGAGCGGCTACCGCTGAAGCGCAGCTTGAGAGAAAGCTGTACTGAACGTAGAGTCTGAGTCAAACCGGAGGCTCTCATGTCAAACCGGTCGGGCTGCCGCGGAGTACAGTCCTGGTGGTCGATACGACACCGCAGCAACTAAGGATTCTCATGCGACTGACCCAAGTCCATGCAATCGCGCTCGCCGCGACGGCGTTCCTCGCGCTGGTTCCACTGCGGCTCTGCGCCGCGCCGGACATTGCGCTGCAGATGACCGTCGATACGGTCGTGCCGACAGCCGGGCAGCCGGTCCAGTTCACGATTACCGCCAGCAACATTGGCACGGATGAAGCGAGCGGCGTGCAGGTTACGAACCAGCTGCCGGCGGAATTGCGCATTCCAACGGGCACGGCGGCGTTTCCGAGCACCGGGACATTCGACGCGGCCACGGGCGTCTGGTCGGTTGGCTCACTGGCCGCGGGTGCCAACGCCACATTGGTCATCCCCGCCATCGTCGCGAGTGCGACCCAGCCGCAATGCAGCGTCAATGTGGCGATAAGCAGCCTCGCTCTCGATACGCAAACAGCGAACAATCGCGCGGTCGCCGCGGTGAAGCGCTCCGCTGCCGACAGCTGTGTCGACTTGGGGCTCACCACCAGCATCACGATCGTTCCTCCCTGCAGTACAACGCGGCGCCTCGACGCGTTCGTGAGCGTGGCCAACAGGGGCCCGGACGTCGCGAGCAACGTGTTCGTCGACATGACCCAGGTGCCGACGTCGATTCCGGGAGTCCGTTTCGACAGCGCCGGCTGCACGGGCACGCGCTGTACGGTGCCGGCCATCGCCGCCGGATCGACCGTCTCGCTGCGCTTGACCTCCAACGATTTCAGGAACACCCGACAGCAGGCGGCGACGTTCACTTTCGCAACGTCGAGCAGCGACGTCGACTACCAGACGACGAACAACCAGGTCACTACGACGGTGGATGTCCCGGTGTTCACCGACTGCTCGGAGGTGGTGCCGGACGAAGGTCTGAAAGTGAGCTGCTTCATCGCCACGGCGGCCTTCGGCTCACCCATCGAGCCGCACGTCATGGCATTGCGGCAGTTCCGCGACCGCTACCTGCAGAACAGCACGCTCGGCCGCGCGTTCATCCGCTTTTACTACCTTCACTCGCCGCCCATTGCCGCCGTCATCGCCGAGCACGACTGGCTGCGGTTTCTCGTGCGGATGCTGTTGACGCCGCTGGTGCTCGCCATCGCGTTTCCGCTGCGTGCGCTGATGCTCGCGGGCCTGTTGGCCGCGATGCTGCTCGCCATGAATCGGCGGCGAGGGTCGCTGCGCGGCACGTGAAGCCGCACGCCCGGGAGCAGCCTGGTGCAAGGGGCGGTGATATGCTCTTGTCACCATGAGCAAACCCAGGCTGATCTACTTCGACGCCCCCGTCAGTCGCGGGGAAGAGTGTCGCCTCGCCCTGCATCTCGCGGGCATCGACTTCGAAGACGTGCGCATCAAGTCCGCCGACTGGCCGGCCATGAAAGAACGGATGCCCTACGGCAGCTTGCCGGTGCTGGAGTTGCCCGGAAGCCCGGCGCTCGCGCACTCCAACGCGATCCTGGTGCTGATCGGACGTCGCCACGGCTTGCACCCGGCCGACGACGTCGAGGCGGCCCGCCACGAAGGGATGATGCAGCACGTGGAGGACCTGCGCGCGCACGTCTCGCCCACGCTGCGCATGGGTGACGCCGAGAAGAAAGCCGCGCGCGAGGCGCTCGTCGCCGGCTTTCTGCCCGCGTGGGCGCGGGCTGCGGAGAGAAACATCAGCGCCGGGCCGTTCTTCGGCGGTGAGAAGATCCACGTCGTGGACCTCAAGCTCCACATGGCGGTGCGTTGGTTCAACGCCGGCAAGGTCGACCACGTTCCCGCGACGATCTTCGCCGACTACCCCAGGCTCATCGGCGTGCACGATGCCGTGCGTGATCACCCGGGCGTTCGGTCCTGGTACGCCAAGTCTTGAGGACCTCGCGGACGAGTTGACGCTGGCGGTCGTCCGGTTCGCCACCCTGGGAGGGTCGCGCGGCACAAGGTCCGACCGCGCGGGATTCGTCTATTTTTCTCGGTGTTTTCGTAAAAAGTCGCTTGAGAACGGCCGCGATTCTGCTACGATACTGTATATAAACACAGTATCGGTGCGGTCATGGAAGATGTCCCACAAGACGCCACTCAGAACGCTACGGACAGCGGCCTGTCGATCCGCGAACTCGAAGCGCAGATCACCGAGTTGGCGGGCCACCTCAATGCCGCCAATCACCGCTGGCTGGTCCTGATCGCCGAGTTCGACCGCCGCAACGGCTGGTCGGATGGCGCCACGCAGTCGTGTGCGCATTGGCTCAGCTGGAAATGCGGGCTCGATCTCGGGGCGGCGCGCGAGAAGGTGCGCGTGGCCAGGGCCATTGAGTCACTGCCGAAGATTTCGGTGGCGATGTCCAACGGGCAGCTGAGCTACTCGAAGGCGCGGGCGCTCACGCGCGTGGCCACTCCGGCCATCGAAGACGTGCTGCTCAACGTTGCGTTGAACGGCACCACGCACCACGTCGAGACACTCGTGCGGCAGTTCCGCCGCGTGCAGGAAGTCGAGGAACTCTCGCGCGAGGCGCGGCAGTACTCGCAACGGCGGCTCACGTATTTCCACGACGCCGACGGCTCGCTCGTGGTCAAGCTGCAGCTCACGGCCGAGAGCGGCGCGCTGTTCCTGAGGGCCATCGAGGCTGCGTTACCGGAAATTCCGTTGCCGGATGATTGTAAAGATCCGCTGCACGTTTCAGCTGAAACGTCGACACCGGCGATGCGTCGTGCCGACGCGCTCGTCGTCATGGCCGAAAGCCTGCTGCAACACGGTGCGACGGCGATGAAAGGCGGCGACCGACACCAGGTCGTGGTGCACATCGACGATGCCACGCTGCGCAAGGGCGAGGCCGGTCGCTGCGAGATCGACGACGGCCCTGCGATTCCCGTCGCAACCGCGCGTCGCCTGTCGTGCGACTGCAGCAAGGTCGAAATCACTGAAGACGAGCAGGGCGAGCCGCTCGACGTCGGCCGCAAGACGCGCAGTATTCCGCCGGCGTTGCGTCGCGCACTGGCCTCGCGCGACAAAGGTTGCGTATTCCCCGGCTGCAATCACAAGCGCTACGTCGACGGACACCACGTCGAGCACTGGGCCGATGGCGGCGAGACCAGGCTTTCCAATCTCGCCACGCTGTGCCGGTTCCATCATCGCGCCGTGCACGAGGGCGGCATCAAGATGGAGCGCTGCGATGACGGCGCGTGGCGTTTCACCAATGCCAGGGGCGAGTCGCTGCACGGTTGCGCACCGGGGCACACTCAGCCACTCGCGGATTGGCGACAGGTGCCGGCCGAGCATGCCGCGCGCGGCCTCCACATCGATGCGAACACGGCCGCCACCGGCTGGTGCGGCGAACGCATGAACTACGGTGTTGCCATCGACTCGCTGCGGTTCAGGACTGCGGCGGATAAACGGGAGGAGCGGGGTGGCGCGACATAAGTGGTTCAGGCCGGCGGAGCTTCGGCGTGGCGGCGTCGGTATTTCTCCTGACCCCCGCCGACCGGTCTCCCAAGGCATTGTTGCGCCGTGATCACACGTGAACAGTTCGACGCGGTCGCTGCGCAGTTCGACTTCCTCCATCGCGTCGACGCTGCCGCGGCCAGGGAATTCCAGCAGGCCGTCACCTACGCGCGCCTGCCGGCCGGCAAGCGGCTGTTTTCGGAAGGGGACAGTGCGCAGTCGCTGGCGCTGGTCGTGGCCGGCTCGGTGCGTGTCTTCAAGACGGGTCGGACCGGCCGCGAGATCACGCTGTATCGCATCGGCCCCGGCGAGACCTGCATCCTGAGCGTCAATGCCATCCTCACCCAGCAGCCAGCTCCCTGCGGCGGCCACCGTGGAGGAGCGCGTCGAGGCGGTGACGATCGCGGCCGGCGTGTTGCGTGACTGGGTGCACCGGCACGAGCTCTGGCGCCAGTTCGTCTTCGAGCTGATCTCCCAGCGCCTGCTGAAGGTGCTGAATCTCGTCGACGACGTCGTGTTCAGCCGCATGGACGCGCGCATTGCGGCCCTGTTGCTCGATCGCAGCCGCGTGCAGAACCCGCTGCGGATCACGCACCAGGAAATCGCCGCTGAACTCGGCACCTCGCGCGAGGTGATCAGCCGCATCCTCGAGGACCTGGCCGGGGAGGGCATGGTCCGGTCGACGCGCGGCCAGATCGAGATACTGGATACCGGGCCGCTCGAGGTACTCGCGAACCCCTGATCGGCGGGTAGCGCGCGGCCAGACCTGGGTGACTTTGTCACCGACAGCGGCCAGTGCTTTCCCGACAATGAATTCCGTGTCCGGAACCACGATCCGGCGTCCGGCTGGTGCCAGGAAGGAAGTGTCATGCGCGCGCTCAACATCGTTCGTCTCCTTGCGGTTGCGTTGCTGGTCGCGGCCCCGTGGTCCGTGCCAGATGCAGGCGCGGTCGACGCCCCGCCCAGCTACCAGCTGCAGTTCCTGGGCGCAGGCTCGCCAGTGGCGTGAACAACAGCAACGTGGTCGTCGGCTCGCGAACCAGCGGCAGCTACTACCAGCCGCTGGTCAGCGTGGGCGGCGCGCCGTGGACGCTGCTGCCGGTGCCCGCCGGTGCGATGAGCACGTTTCCCACCGACGTGAACGACAGCGGCGTCATCGTCGGCGTGTCGTTCAGCACGCAATGGGTCGCCTCGGCCGTGCGCTGGAAGAATCCGGGCGGCGGCTACGTGGTCGAGGTGTTGCCGCGCCTGCCAGGCGATGCGGCCTCGTACGCCACCAACATCAACAACCTCGGGCAGATCGTCGGCGCCCGCAATGCGCTGGGTTACGTGCCGACCGGCACCGGCTGGCTCTACAGCGATGCCGGCGGGTTCGTCGACCTCTTTACGCGGTATGGCTGGGTCGTAGTCCCCAGCGCGCTGAACGACAATGGCCAGTTGATTGGAGGCGCCGAGCGGCTTGATCTCACGACCGGCGTCCTCGAATGGATCGGCGACGGCCCGACGAACTACAACGCGATCGGCGGAGTGGCCATCAACAACGGCGGCATGATCGCAGGCACGGCGTCGCTGCGGTCGACCTCGCTCAACATCGTGTCCGTGTTCCGTTACGAAGGCGCGGCGGGTTGGCGGTTCATCGCCGGGTCGAGCAAGTACACGGTGGCCTCGAGCATCAACGCGCTGGGCGACGTGGGCTACGGCGAGCTGGGTGCCGGCCTGTATCTCGACGGGCTGGGCACGTACGCCGTGAACGACTTGTTGTCGTCCGCGACGATCCAGGCGGGCTGGGCCATCACCGGCAACGGCGTCAAGGTCAACGATCTGCGAGCGCTGGCCACCTTGGGCAGCAATTCCATCACCGGCGAATCCGGCGGCGTGTTGCTGACACCGATCGGTACGCAGCAGGCGCCGACCGCGCCCGCGAACCTGGTGGGTGTTGCGCATCCCGTCGACGACCTCGGAGCCGTACAACTCCATCAACTTGACCTGGCAGAACACGAGCCCGCTGACGCGTGGCTATGAACTGCAGCGCAGCGTGGCATCCGCTCGGATCGTGGACGAGCCTGGCGTTGACGCCGCCGGGAACCGCCACCAACCACACCGACACGACCGTGGGTGCCGGCATCACGTACGACTATCGCGTGCGTGCGACCGGAATCGGCGGCGCGAGCCCGTGGTCGGCGATTGCTACGGTGACCGCGCCTGCGCCTGCGCCGGTCAAGTCGCTGAAGGTCGCGAACATCGTGCTGAGCGCGAAGGCGGTCGGCTCGAAGGTGACGGTTACAGGCGACGTCACGGTGCGCGATGGCAACGGGGCAGCGGTGGCCAATGCCAGTGTCGCGGTTCGGTGGACACTGCCGAACGGCAGCACGAAAGTTGCGACGGCGGTCACCGGTTCGACGGGTCACGCGATCGCGAAGGTGTCGGGCGGGCGCGGCACGTACCGGTTGACCGTCACCGGTGTCAGCAAGACCGGCTACACCTTCGATGCCGGGGCCAGCGTGCTGTCGAAGAGCATCACCCGATGAGGTAGCGCGGGCGGGCCAGGGCGCCTGGCGCAGCGACTGCCGTCCCTTCAGTAGTCGCAGGTCACGATGTCCTCGGCGCGGCGGCAGATCTCGCGACCGTAATCGGTCCACTGGCCCTGGCCCCAGTAGCGATAGCAGCTGGTCTGCGACGCCAGCAGGTGGAGCAGGGCGTTGCGATAGCGGCGTTCGCCGGTCGGCAGTTGCCGGCGGGTGATCTTGTCGTGGAAGAGGGCGCTCGCTGCCTCCATCGGTCCGAGCACGTTCTCGTAACCCCGCACCCAGGTCAGGCTGTTCGTCCAGCTGCCGCCTTCCACGTGGAAACGGCTGTCCTCGTGCCGCAGCTCGTCGATGACGCGTGCCAGTCGCTCGGTACCGTCGCCCGGCTGCATGCGCGCCCAGATGCGACCCTGCAACAGCGGCTGGATCTCCGGCAGGTCGGCAGCGCGGATGCCGCACGCGAACAGGTGCTCGAGGTATTCCGTGGCGTTCAGCAGCGGCACGTCGCTGCCCGCGGCCGCGCGCACCACCTCGAAGTACTTGGACGGAAACTCGTTCATCATCACACCGCCGTTCTCGCCGTCGGCGATCTGCGTGACGAGCGGTGGCACCGAGTGCCCGGCGAGTTCGCTGCGGCGCAGGCCCTGCGCCTCGTACCAGGGCTGCATCTGGGCGACGAGCTTGCTGTCGGAGCCCTGCGTCTTCACGATCGCGACGATGCTCGCCGTCTCGCCTGCGGCATTGCGGCAGACGAGCCGGTGCGGCAGGTGCGGGCGACCGGGCGTGGTACCCGTGGCCGGCTCCTCGACGGTGTGCTCCTGCACCAGCACCCAGCGGTAGCCGCAGTCGAGCAGTGTGCGCACGAACTCGTAAGCCACTTCCGGATGATTCGGCAATGCCATCTCGGACGGCGAGAAGCCGCGCACGCGCGCCAGCGCGTCGAGGCCGAAGATCGCGGCGAAGTGATGCTGCCAGGCGCGCACGTGCAGGCGGAAGTCCTGCACGGGCGTCGACGGTGCGACGGCGTGGCCCCAGGGTGCGCCGAGCCACTCGACGGCGCGGCGGCAATCCGGCGAGCAGGTGATCCGCCGCAGGCTGTCGATCACGTCATGGGCGCCCATGGCGCGCAGGCCGTGCAGGAGTGTGCCGGAGTATTCGAGCATGACCCGCGGCTCACGGCCTTCGGCCAGCAGCGCGGGAATGAATTCGCCCATGCGCGCGTAGCAGTGCCGGAACACGGTCGCGTTGTGGTTGTCGCCGACCCCGGGGTGCTCGAGCATGGACTGGAGGTTGCCGATCAGCGCCGCGGTGCGCAGGTCGTCGCCACCGGTCGGAGTGAGCGGCTGGTGCATGTGCAGCGCGATGGCGCAGGCGCTGCGAATGCGGTCGAAGGCGATGCGGCTGTCGTCGAGGAACACCGGTCGGTCACCGGCTTCGGCAATGGCGCGCTCGATCAGGAACTCCGAGCCGCTCAGGTTCGGCAGGCCGTCCACGTACTCGGGGAGCGAGGACATCGCGCGGCCTACTTGTGGCGGATGAATTCGTAGAGGTCCAGGTAGCGCTGGCCCGGGTGGTTCCAGGAGTAGTCGCAGGCCATTCCCTGCAGCACCAGCTGCTGGAACCGTGCGGGCTCGTTGCGCCACAGGCCGAGCGCACGGTCGAGGGCGGACTCCAGCCCCAGCGGGTCGGCGTGCTCGAAGACGAAGCCGTTGCGCTGCTTGGGCGGCAGCGCGGAATAGTCCCAATCGAACACGGTGTCCTTGAGACCGCCGACGGCTCGCACCACCGGCACGGTGCCATAGCGCAGCGCGATCATCTGTGTCAGTCCGCAAGGCTCGTACAGGCTCGGCATCACCAGCAGGTCCGCGCCGGCGTAGATCAGGTGCGCGAGGTCCTCGTCGTAGCCGATCTCGAGGTGGCAATCGGGGTTGTCGTTCAGTCGCAGCTTCAGGTGCCAGAAGTCCTCGTTGATGCCGTGCTCGGAGCCCGAGCCGAGCAGGACGAACTGCGCGTCCTGCTCGAGCGCGTAGAACAGGGCGTGGCGGATGAGGTGCAGGCCTTTCTGGGTATCGAGACGGCCGACGTAGGCGAGGATCGGCCGTCGACCGTCGCGCAGCAGCATGCGTTCACGCAGGGCGGCCGTGTTGGCGGCCTTGCTGTCCAGGCTCGCCGCGCCGAAATGCTGCGGGATGTGGGGATCGGTCTCCGGATTCCACATCTCGTAGTCCAGGCCGTTCAGGATGCCGACGAACTTGTCCTGGTGCAGGTGCAGTGCGTGGCCGAGTCCGAAGCCGAGATCGGTATGGCGCGCCTCCCAGGCGTGGTGCGGCGAGACGGTGGTCACGGCGTTCGCATACAGGATCGCGCCGCGCATGAGGTTGATCGAGTGCCGGTCGAACTCGTCCCCCATCCGGTCGGGCGCGCCGAAGTACTCCGGCCGGTTCAGGCCGGTGGCACGGAGGATCCCGGGACTCGTCGTGCCCTGGTGACGGAAGTTGTGAATGGTGTGGCACACGCGCTGATCGGCGAGTCCCGCGCGGGCGTACAGCTCGTACAGCAGGACGGGCACCAGCGCGGTCTGCCAGTCGTGCGTGTGAATCACGTCGGGGCGCTTGTTGCTTTTCGACAGGAACTCGAGCGCGGCCTTGCTGAAGAACGCGAAGCGTTCGGGATCGTCCCAGAAGCCGTAGTACGTGCCGCGGTCGAAAAACGCCTGCGCGCAGTGCGGCTCGATGAAGAAGCACTTGCGCCCGTGCACGAAACCGAACCAGACGGTGCAGCGGATTGCGCCGCCGTCCCAGGGCACCCACAGGTCATGGTCGATGCCGTGCAGGCCCCAGACCTGGTCCTGGCGCATGCAGTCGTATTTCGGCAGGATGATCTCGACCGCGTGCCCGCGCAGCTCGAGTTCGCGGCTGAGCCCGAAGACCACGTCCGCCAGCCCGCCGACCTTGGCGGCCGGCGCACACTCGGACGCGATCATGACGACATACATCGGCGGCGTGCTCCCTGCAGCAGCGGGGGATCGCGGATTCGTCGACGCTAGCAGATCGGCGGCGAGTGAACCATCCGCGGATTGCCACAGGTTCGTCGCAGGACAGGGAGCCGGCGGGCGCCTTGGGCGTGCGGTCGCATGGATGTCATAATTACAAGCGATCGTTGCGCGATATTCGCGACGATATTCAGCCTCGCGGCTGATCGAGGAGACGCACATGAAGGAGACTCGCAAGCCTGTGCGCAAGCCGCGCACGCCAGTGGTGAGCAAGCCCGCAGCCGAGCCGGCAGCGAAGAAGGGCAAGACTGCGGTCCGCAAGAAGGCCGCCGCAGACCTCCCGCAACGGACACAACTGCCTGCGGCATATGACGTTACGGAGCGGATCCGGCTGGCGGCCTATTACCTCGCGGAGCGCCGCGGCTTCGTGAGCGGTCATGAACTGGAGGATTGGTTGGCTGCCGAGGCTGAGGCGACGGCAGTCAAGGCGCCCTCTCGTGGCGCGCGCCAGGCGACCGGGCAGCGCCGGAGCGCAAAGGCGAAGCAGAACTGACAGATCGTCATCTGCGGACACCGCGAGCGCCAAATGACGCCGAGCAGCTACTGAACGCAGCCCGGCTGCTCCAGCGGCATCGGCGCCGTGCTCGACGCGCTGCGCTGACAAGTCACTTCTGCCATCGTGACGCAATTCCGCTCCACGCCGCTGAATCCGCGGAAGCTGTTGCACTCCAAGTGGACGGCCGTGGATCCGCGGAACAAGGAGAAGCATTTCCTCGTGACCGGGATCGTCGACCCGCAACCGCCGGGATCGCCGGTCGTGTCGATCGAACTCGAGGCGGTGCACTCGAAGCGAATTCAGGTGATGCCGTGGCGTGAGCTCGCCGATGCCACGCAATGGCGGCGGGGGTGGGTGTAGGGCGGCGAATGTGACAAGGCCGAGCGTCGACTGAGCGCGCTCGGCCCGGCTGGCTTCGGCGTTTCGTGCCCTCGTGCCGATGGCGACGACGTCGCGATGCATCGGTCAGCCAAGGCCACCTGCGCGACATAGCGCGCGGGTCTCAGCGGCGAACCTCCAGCAGGAAGAGAGGTCCTGCGGTTCGTATCCGCTCGCACCCCGTGTCGTCGGCCGCCAGTCGGCATTCACAGCGGGGTCACCTTCTTTGTACGCTCCGCTGCGACGCCGCGGAAGTTCCAGTTTTACCTAGGTCCAGGCGTGGCTGCCGGCTTCCGCAATTACGGATTGACTCCGCTCCCCGTCGGACCAATCTAGAACCGTCGAGGATCGGTCTGGTTGCGAGAGGGGACTACCATGCCGTATCGAATCAGGTGGGAAGGACACGGGGTCTACCGACGCTTCTACGGCGCCATTACCCTGGCGGAATTTCGTGAAGCCAACAAGGAAATGCGCACCGACGTGCGCTACGAGGGCATCCGCTACATCATCTCCGATTACCTGGAAGCCCAGCCGGGCCCGGACATCACCGAACGGGACCTGAAGGCCTACGCCGAGCTCGAAAGGCTGTATTTCTTCAGCAGCCCGGATACCGTGCACGCGATCGTCGCCACCGACCCGAAGGCCGTGACCCTGGCCCGCTACTACGAGTCGCTCGGTGTCTCGCCGTACTGTGTCGCCGACTTCACGACCGTCGCCGACGCCCGGTGCTGGATTGCGAGCAACCCGCGGCTGGGTTGGATCAGGCCGTCGCAGAGCACTACGGCTGCGGCGGGTGCGTGACTGCTCCCTGACGCGGGGCTCGATCGGACATGAGCACGATCATCGCCGACGACGCGCTGGCGCTGCAGCGACTCTATTACTGGGAAAGGACCGCGCCCGACCGGGTGGCGCTGACGCAGCCGCTCGGCGGCGGCGCGGTGCGCGACTACACGTGGCGCGAAGTGCTCGACCAGTCGCGACGCATGGCCGCGCACCTGCAGGGCCTGGGCCTGCAGCCGGGCGACCGCATCGCCATCCTTTCCAAGAACACGGCGCACTGGCTGCTGAGCGACTTCGCCATCTGGCTCGCGGGTTGCGTCTCGGTGCCGCTGTTCCCGACGCTGGCACCCGGCACGATCCGGCAGATCCTCGAGCACAGCGAGTCCAGGTTGCTGTTCGTCGGCAAGCTCGACGGCTGGGACCACATGAAGCCGGGCGTGCCGGTCGGACTGCCGTGCATCAGCCATCCGCTGGCGCCGGAGCGATGCGCAAGCGAGTTATCCGCGCTGGGACGACATCGTCGCCGAGCACCGCGCCGCTGCAGGGCGAGCCGGTGCGACCCGGTGAAGAACTCGCGACGATCATCTATACGTCCGGCACGACCGGCGCGCCGAAGGGCGTGATGCACAGCTTCGAGGCGTTCGCGTGGGTAGTGCGGACGGCACTGCAACGCGTCCCGCTCGAGGGCAGCACGCGCATGCTGTCGTACCTGCCGCTGTCGCACGTGGTCGAGCGCGCGCTGGTCGAGCACGGCCAGCTTGCCTCCGGCATGCACGTGTACTTCGCCGAGAGCCTGCAGACGTTCACCGCGGACATGCAGCGCGCCCGGCCGACCGTGTTCTTCTCGGTGCCGCGGTTGTGGGTCAAGTTCCAGCACGGCGTGCTGGCGAAGATGCCGGCCGCGAAGCTCGAGCGGTTGCTGCAGCTGCCGATCGTCAGGGGCCTGGTGCGCCGCAAGATCCTCACCGCGCTCGGCCTGCAGGACTGCATCTTCGCGGCGGGCGGCGCGGCGCCCATGCCGCCGGAATTGCTGCGCTGGTATGGCCGGATCGGGCTGAACATCGCCGAAGGCTACGGCATGACCGAGAATCTCGCGGCCACCCACATCACCGTGCCGGGGCAGGCCATCGGCACCGTCGGGCAGACCTACGACGGCGTGCAATGCCGGCTGGACCCGGCCAACGGCGAGATCCAGATCAAGACTCCGGCGACGATGCTCGGCTACTACAAGGAACCCGAGATGACCCGGCAGGCGTTCACCGACGACGGCTGGATGCACACCGGCGACAAGGGCGCGTTCGACGCCGCGGGCAACCTGAAGATCACGGGTCGCGTGAAGGACATCTTCAAGACCAGCAAGGGCAAGTACGTCGCGCCGGCGCCGATCGAGGAAAAGCTGGTGATGCACGCGGCGGTGGAGGCCTGCTGCGTGACCGGCGCCAACCTCGGCCAGCCGATCGGCCTGTTGATGCTCAACGACGAAGCGGTCGGGAAACTGCAGGATCCCGCGGGCCGCGCCGAACTCGAGGCGTCGCTCGCCGAACTGCTGCAGTCGACCAACAGCGCGCTCGATCCCCACGAGCAGATGGCCTGCCTGGTGGCGATGACCGAGGCGTGGACCGTGGACAACGAACTGATCACGCCGACGCTGAAGGTCAAGCGCAATCGCATCGAGGACCTGTTCGCCGCCCACTTCGAACGCTGGACCCGCATGGGGCGCGAAATCGTCTGGCATGAGAAGTGATGCCGGCGGCGCGGCCGGTCCGCGCGTGCATAATTGCCGCCTCCAGGGGAACGACGGAGATCCGGCATGAGCGACGACACCAAGGCCTGTCCCGTCTGTGGCGAGACCATCAAGGCGGTCGCCATCAAGTGCCGCTTCTGCAATACCGACCTGGCGGCCCTGGCCGCGGCGAAGGAAGCGGAGGTCGAGAAGATGGTCTTCTCGGGTCACCCTGCGGTCATCTACAGCGCGTCGCAGTGGGTCGCGGTGGTGTTCACGCTGGGCCTGGCCTGGGTCTATTACTGGTTCAAGGCCATCGGCACGCGCTACGAGATCACGTCGCAACGCGTGCGGGTCGAGCGCGGGATTCTCTCGAAGACCAAGGACAGCATCGAAGTGTTCCGCATCGACCACTTCGACCTGCACAAGCCGCTCGGCATGCGCCTGGTGGGACACTGCCTGCTCGATCTGCGTTCGTCGGACACCAGTTCGGCCAACGTCATCCTGTACGGCATCCCCGGCCTGGAGCAGCTGGCGGATACCCTGCGCGAGTATTCATTGCGTGAGCGCACGCGGCGGCGCCTGACGACCTTCGTCCAGGCATAGCCGCCGCTGAACCGACCCCGGGAGTGCAAATGCAGAAGACGATCCTGATCACCGGCTGTTCCAGCGGCATCGGCGCCGCGCTCGCACGCGAGTTCGCCAAGCGAGGCCATCGGGTCTATGCCACCGCCCGGCGTGCCGAGGCACTGGCCGCGCTGGAATTTGAGGGCATTCGCGGCCTGGAGTTGGACGTCAACGACGATTCTTCCATCGCAAGCGCGCTCGACACCGTGTCGCGCGAGGCGGGGCACCTCGACCTGCTGGTCAACAACGCCGGCTTCTCGCAGGTCGGCGCGGTGATCGATCTGACGCGCGAGGACTTGCGCCGCCAGTACGAGACCAATGTCATCGCGCCGATGGCGGTGACCGGTCAAGCCGTTCCCCTGCTGCGCGCAGCGGTCGCGCAGACCGGCAGCGCGGTGGTCGCCAATGTCGGCAGCATCGTCGGACTTTTCACGACGCCGTTTGCAGCCGCCTATTGCTCGAGCAAGGCGGCCGTGCATTCGCTCACCGATGCCTTGCGCATGGAACTGGCGCCTTTCGGCATTCACGTGGTTTCGATCCAGCCGGGCGGCGTGCGCTCCAGCTTCGGTGAGCACGCGGAGGCGGCGGTGCGGCTGCCCGAGAACTCGCTGTACAAGCCCGTCGAGGGTGGGATTCGTGCCCGCGCCCAGGCGGGGCAGCAGGGCGCGATGCCGGCCGACGTCTTCGTCGTGCCCGTCGTCGATGCGTTGTTGCGCAGCCCGCCACCGCGCGTCATCCGGGCCGGCACCAACAGCGTGCGGCTGCCACTGCTGAAGCGACTGCTGCCGGCGGCGATGTTCGACGCCAAGCTCTCGAAGTTGTTCGGACTCGACGCGCTGCGCTGATCGGCTGTCGCTATCGGCGCTTGCGTCTGCGGCGCGGCATGAGTTCCGCGTGCGCGGCGAGCAGATGCTCGGCGATCCGGCGTGGGTCGGACACGGCGCTGTGCGCGGTGGTGATGCCGAATCCCATCGCGCCGGCATAGCTCTCCACGGTGACGTTGACGCCCAGGCCGTGATGCACGATCGACAGCGGCCAGTAGCCGGTCATGCGCGCACCCACGAAATAGAGTGGCACCTGCGGCCCCGCCACGTTGGAGATCACGACGTTGGCCAGCGGCGGAATCAGGTTCCCGAGCATGGCACGCTCATAGATCGACGCCAGCCAATGCAGGATCCACGGCATGCCGAACGACGGAAAGTCGGTGGGCAGGATGGCCTTGGCGCGGCCGGTCGCTGACTTCGCGGCAGTCGCTGCGTCGCGGATGGCGCGCAGCCGTCGCACCGGGTTGGCAATGTTCGTGGCAAGGCTTACCCGGGCCATGGTCGCCTGCGTCGTGTACTCCGTGTTGCCGGGTTCGCGCAGCGAGATCGGCACCGCTGCCAGCAGCGGCTCGCCCGGCAGGCCGCCGTGGTCCAGCAGGTAGCGGCGCAGCGCGCCACTGCAGATGGCCATGACGACGTCGTTGATCTTCGCGTCGTGCGCTGCGGCAACGGCCTTGATCTCGTCGAGCGGAATCGAAACGCCGGCGAAGCCGCGGTCGCCGGTAATGGCGACGTTGAGTGGAGTCCGCGGTGCGAATATCGAAGTCCCGGCGGTCTGCGCGGATGACTTGCTGTCGTCGCCGCTGCGCAGGCCAGTGAGGGTCCGGACGATCGCGGGCAGCGTGCGCACGAACTTCAGGTATTGCGCGGCGTCGTGTTTCACCGCCGCCGTAGCCAGCGTGCCCAGGCCGGGGTGCTCGCCGTGGCTCGCCTGGCCGGCAGCGGCGGTAGCAATCCGTTTGCCGCGGGGCGTCAGGTCGAACAGGACGCGGGCGAGCATGACCGCCGCCTGCCCGTCGAGCAACGCGTGGTGGATCTTCGTGTAGTAGGCGGCCTGGCCCGATTGCAATCCCTCGATGATGTACACCATCCACAGCGGGCGGGTCCGGTCGAGCAGGATCGAATGCAGGCGACCGACACATTCCTCGAGTTGCGCCTGTGTGCCGGGACGCGGCAGCACCACGCGCTGGACGTGATACTTCAGGTCGACGTCGTCGGCCTGCACCCAGACGGGGTTCGCCAGTTGCAGCGGCATCGCGGCCAGCTTGCGGCTCAGCACCGGCGCCAGGGGCAGCCGGCGAGCGTAGTGACGCTGCACGGACTTGCAGAAGTCTCCCCGGTGATTCGCCGGGAGTTCGAGCAGGCTCAGCGACCCGACGTGCATCGGCGTTGCCGGCGTCTCCAGGTGCAGGAACATGCCGTCCAGGCCGCTCAACGTCTTCATGTGTTGCGATGCCTCCTGCCCGTGGTCACTAGGATACCCGGGCCCGACTGCCATTGTTGCGTATCCCCACCTCCTGGCCGCGGGTGCAGACTGATGCAACAGGGGAGAGAAGCCGTGGGTATTTCGATCCCGATGCTCGACCTGATGTTCTTCCTGACGGAGAGCCGGGACAACCCGCGGCACGTCGGTGCCTTGCTGATCTTCCAGCGGCCGCTCCGCGGCGGCGCCGACATCGTCGACAGGATCGTGAACGCGTACCGGCGGGCCACTCCGGTGCCCCCCTTCAATCGTATTCCGATCCTGCGCCGGGTCGGGTTGCCCGAGTGGCAAGAGGTCGACCGGCTCGACGCGGACTACCACTTCCAGCGCCGGACGCTGCCGGCGCCGGGATCCGATGCGCAGCTGGACGAACTCGTCGCCGAGCTGCACGCGCCGATGCTCGATCGCAACCATCCGGGCTGGCGGGTGTACCTGATCGAAGGCCTGGAACGCCACCGGTTCGCCGTTTACATCAAGATCCATCACTCGCTGGTGGACGGCGAGTCGGGCATCGCCCTGGTGCATCGTTCGCTGTCCCGGTCACGGCGGGACCGGCGCATCCGGACCGTCATCGCGACGAGTCTGCCGGCGGCAACCCGTGTCGCTCCCAGGGGCCTGTTGCCGCGTCTCGAGCACGAGGTGGCGAACACGGCGCGCACCGCACTGTCGATCGGCTGGGGATCGGAGCGCGTGCTCGAGGAATGCCTGGCGGGACTGCGCGGCTTCTCGAGCCAGGCGACTCGCCCGTTCACCGCGCCACTCACGCCGATGAACGAACCGATCCGCAACGCGCGGGCCATCGCGCACACTGTCCTGCCGCTGCGGGTAATGACGGCGGTCGCGCGCGCCTGGGGCACGACGCTGAACGATGTCGCCCTGTGCGTGCTCGACGCGGCCATGAACCGCTACCTGCGCAGCATTGGCCGGCCGGCCGACCGCGCGCTGGTCGCCATCTGCCCGGTCTCGCTGCAGGACCGCAAGCACAAGCAGCTGACGACGCAGGTCTCCGTTTTCTGGTCACCACTCGGGACGCCGTCGGCAGCGATTGGCCGGCGCATGCGCGAGGTGATGGTCGAACACCCGCGCGGCGAAGGAACGCATCCGCGCACTGCCGAAGGACGTGGCCTACGCTTACGCCGTGCTCACCTTTGCACTGGGCGAAACGCTCGCGCTCGTCCCGCGCGGGCCCGTGGACTACTTCCTGCCGGCGAACGTCCTGATCTCGAACGTGCGCGGCCCCAGTGAGCCGCTGTACCTGGCCGGCGCCCGGCTCGAGGCGCTCTGCCCGGTGTCCACGCTGATCTCGGGCATGGGCCTCAACGTCACGTTCATGTCCTACGCCGGCCAGGTCACGATCGGCTTCACCGCAAATGCCGCGGCGCTGCCGAATGCCGACCGCCTCGCGCGGTACACGCGTGAGGCGTTTGCGACGCTCGAGCGACAGACTCGCCGGGCCGGGGTGTGACACCCGACCCGCGGCCGCTACGGCATTACTTCTGCCTGATCTCGAGGTCGTTGCGCACGTCCTTGACGCCGTCGACGGAGCGCGCCAGTTCGCCGGCCCGGGCTTTCATGGCCGTCGAATCGACGAACCCGGTCAGCTGCACCACGCCCTTTTGCGTTCCCACGTTGATCTCGTACGCCTTGGTCGTCGAGTCGTCCATGAGCTTCGCCTTGACGGAGGTCGTCAACATGCTGTCATCGACGTCCTGGCCGGTCGTCGCATGCGGCTTCGTGCTGACGAGCAGGTCGTTGCGGACTTCCTTGACGCCCGTGACCGAGCGCGCCACCTTCGTGGCCTGTGCCTTCTGCGTGGCGTTGTCGACGAATCCGCCGAGCTGCACGACGCCGCGATAGGTTTCGACGTTGATCTGGCCGGCCTTGGTGATCGGATCGTCGATCAGGGCGACCTTCACCTTGGAGGTCAGTACGCTGTCGTCGATGACCTCTCCGGCCGACTGCTGCGTGCGCGTTGCGGAGCAGGCGCTGGCCAGCGCCAGCACTCCCACGATTGCGGTGAGCTTCAAAAATCCAAGTTTCATGATGTTCTCCTGATGTGTTGCCCATTCTGGCGCTTGTTGCCCGCGCCATCTGTACGACTCCGCACATACGGAAATCGTCGATGGCGTGCGCCACGCTTTGGCGGATGATTGGGCGATGTTCTGCAAAGGAGCGCGCCATGCGATATGTCGTCACCAGCAGCAAGAGCGTCGACCAGGCCGTGGCAGATCTCGAAACGGCCGTGCGCCAGAACGGGTTCGGGGTCCTTCACCAGTACGACCTGAAGCAGACCCTGGCCGGCAAGGGCGTTGAATTGCCGCAGGAGTGCCGGATTCTCGACGTCTGCAACCCGAAGCAGGCGGCGCGTGTGCTGGCGGCGGACATGGGCATGAACGTCGCGCTCCCGTGTCGTATCTCGGTCTACGAGGACGGCGGGCAGACCCGCATCGGCATGGTGAAGCCTACGGCCATGCTCGCGAGCCTGTCGGACTCACCGGAACTGAAGCGTGTGGCCGAGGACGTCGAGCTGGCAATCACTCGAATGATCGACGCGGCGAAGTAGCCGGATGATTCCATTCTCCATCCTCGATCTCGTGCCGGTCACCGAAGGCAGCGACGCGCGTACTGCCTTCGCCAACATGATCGACCTGGCTCGACTCGGCGAGCGACTGGGTTACCGGCGCTACTGGCTGGCGGAACACCACAACATGCCGGGGATCGCGAGTGCGGCGACGGCCGTGCTGATCGGTCACGTCGCCGGCCACACGGCTACGATCCGCGTCGGTGCGGGTGGCATCATGCTGCCGAACCACGCGCCGCTGCAGGTGGCCGAGCAGTTCGGCACCCTGGCGTCGCTGTATCCGGGGCGCATCGACCTCGGGCTCGGTCGCGCGCCAGGCACGGATCAGGCGGCCACCCGCGCGTTGCGGCGCTACTACCAGGGAGCCGACGAGTTCCCGAACGACGTGGTGGAACTGCTGCAGTACTTCGAGCAGGTGCAGCCTGGCCAGCAGGTTCGCGCGGTGCCAGGCGCAGGTGTCGAGGTGGAGGCGTGGATCCTCGGTTCGAGCCTGTTCGGCGCACAGCTCGCCGCAGCGCTCGGCTTGCCCTACGCCTTCGCCTCGCACTTCGCACCCGACATGCTCGAGCAGGCGCTGGCGATCTATCGCGAGAAGTTTCGACCGTCGGCCCGCCTGGCGCAGCCGCACGTGCTGTTGGCGCTGAACGTGGTCGCGGCCGACAGCGACGCGGAAGCACGACGCTTGTTCACGTCGCAGCAGCTCGGCTTCATCAACCTGCGTCGTGGCCGGCCCGGCCTGGTGCAGCCGCCGGTCGCGGACATCGATGCGGTCAGCACGCCGCAGGAACGCATCGGCGTCGATCGAGCGCTTGCATGCGCGGTGATCGGCGCGCCTGCGACCGTGGCACGCGGTGTCGAGGCTTTCATCGAGCGTCACCGGCCGGATGAGCTGATGCTGACGGCGAACGTGTTCGACCATGCGGCGCGGATGCGCTCGTTCGAACTGGCAGCCGGCGTTCTCATGTAGTTTTAAGTCTCAATAAGTCATTATTATTCATTCACTTATAGCTAATTATTAATGTAGTCTCGTCAGCGCAGCACCCCACGCCGCGTCATGGCTCGCGCATAGAAATACAGGCTGAAGGCGATGAGCCAGATGACTGCCGTGAAGATCGCACCGCCTGCTCCCATCAGCGCCATGCCATCCGTGAGCACGTAACTGTAAATCCCGGTGAGCACCATCGCGACGATGGACACGCCGAACAGCCACACCGCCCAGGCTTTGCGCAACAGCAGGCACAACGACCCGAGCAGCGCGCCCCACACCGCGATCGCCCACGCGGCGACGGCCCAGGCCGGAAATCCATAGAAGTAGGCGAGCTGTTCCGCCGAGAACTGGCTCATGTAGGACTCCATGCGGAATTGCGTGGCGGAATAGTCGAACGCGCCCACGGCATTCCACAGCAGCGACAGTGCGCCCACGATCCAGAGGTGGCGCGGGACTCTGGTGTTCAACTCGTTCATGGTGATCCTCCCCCGGTTGGTCGTTGTGCGGCCGATACTAGGTCCACGTCCGACTGCGGGTCCAGTCGCGCAGGGTCAACCGCTGTTGCGCAGCCCTGCCGCGATGCCGTTGATGGTCAGGTGGATGCCGCGCCGGCTGCGATCATCCTTGTCACCCGCGCGGTAGCGGCGCAGCAGCTCGACCTGGATGTGATTGAGCGGATCGAGGTACGGGAACCGGTACTTGATCGAGCGGGCCAGTTGCGGATTGCCGGCGAGCAACTCGCCGGCGCCCATGATTCGCAGCAGTGCAGACCGGGTCGACTCGAACTCCGCCCGGATGCGGCTGAAGATCGTCGCGCGCAACGCGGAATCGGTGACGAGGTCGGCATAGCGCGACGCGATGGCGATGTCCGCCTTCGACAACACCATCTCCATGTTCGAAAGCACCGACGCGAAGAACGGCCACTCGCGGTGCATCTCCTGCAGCAGTTCGAGGCCAGCGTCGCCGTGCTGCAGCAGCCACGCGTCGACGGCCGACCCGAACCCGTACCAGCCGGGCAGCATCAGCCGGCACTGCGCCCACGAGAACACCCAGGGAATCGCCCGCAGGGTCTCGATCGACCGTGACTGGTTGCGTGAGGCGGGGCGGCTGCCGATGTTGAGTTCGGCGATTTCGCTGATGACGGTCGATTCCCAGAAGTAATCCTCGAAGCCGGGCGTCTCGTAGACCAGGCGCCGATAGGCCTCGTACGCGCTGCCCGACAGCTTTTCCAGGGCCTCCACGTAGCGGGACTGCGGCGCCCGGCCCGCGCCACCCAGCAACGTGGCCTCGAGCGTCGCCGCGGCGAGCACTTCCAGGTTGCGACGCCCGACCTCGGCATTCGAATACTTGGCGCCGATGACTTCACCCTGTTCGGTGACGCGGATCTGTCCCTGCACGGTGCCGCCGGGCTGCGCCAGGATTGCCTCGTACGTCGGACCGCCACCGCGGCCGACCGAACCGCCGCGCCCGTGGAACAGCCGCAGGCGGACGCCATGCTTGCGGAAGGCTTCGACAAGTTCGGTCTGTGCCTTGAACAGCTCCCAGCGCGAGGTCAGGTAACCGCCGTCCTTGTTGCTGTCCGAATACCCGAGCATCACCTCCTGTGCGTTGCCGCGCGCGGCCAGCATGCGCGCATACACCGGGATCGACAGCAGCGCATCCATGGCGCCGGCTGCGTTGCGCAGGTCCGCGATCGTCTCGAACAAGGGGATCACGTTGCAGCAGAGGTGGGCGTCCGTCGCGCGGTAGAGACCGGCCTCGCGCAGCAGCAGCACCACTTCGAGCACGTCGGACACGCCGTCGCACTTCGAGATCACGTAATTGGGGATGCATGCGGAGCCGTAACGCTGGTGCATCTGCGCCGCGGTCTGCAGGATCGCAAGTTCGCTGCGTGTTTCGGCCGAGTACTCGAGGTAAGGCGAGCTGAGCGGGCGCGGCGTCGCCAGCTCCTCGGCCAGCACGCCTATGCGCCCGGACTCATCCAGCGACGAGTAGTCGATGTCCGGTCGTGCCGCCCGGAACAGTTCTGCGACGACGCGCTGGTGCACGTCGGAGTTCTGGCGCAGGTCCACCGCCGCCAGGTGAAAGCCGAACACGTCGACGGCCCGTCGCAGGCGGCGCAGGCGGCCGCGGGCAAGCAGCGCGGAGTCGTGCGCTTCGAGCGAACGACGGATGATCTCGAGGTCAGCCGCAAACTCGGACACTTGCGCATACGGCGGGGCTGCCCCGATCGCGTGCCGCAACGGTTCGTGCATGTCGAGCGCGCGCGCCGTCGCGGCGACCCGTGCGTACAGTCCGGTGATGGCGCGCCGGTACGGTTCGTCACGACGATGCGGGCTCTTGTCCGGGGAGCGGTCGGCCAGCGCGTCCAGTTCGGCGGTGACGCCGGTGACGAGGGTCGTCATCGACAGCTCGGCCCCCAGGGCGTGCAGCTGCTCGAGGTAATACTCGAACACACGCGACGACTGCATGCGCAGCGCCCGTTCCAGCACTTCCGCCGTCACGAACGGGTTGCCGTCCCGGTCGCCGCCGATCCACGACCCGATCCGCAGGAAGGAGGGCAGTTCATGCAGCGCTGCCTCCGGGTGGCGCCGTTGCAGCTCGTCCTGCAGCGCGCCGTACAGCAATGGCACCTCGGGCAGGAACGTCTGCTCGAAGAACGACAGCCCGTTGGCCACTTCGTCGAGCACGTCGAGCTTCTCGAGTCGCAGCATGCGGGTCTGCCACAACGCGAGCACTGCAGCGCGGATCGACTCGTCGTTGGCCGCCTGTTCCTGCGGCGTGAGGCGGGTGCGTTCGCGGGCCTGCAGCAGCCGTTCGATCTGCATTTCCAGGTCGCGCACGCTCTTGCGCTGCACCTCGGTCGGATGCGCCGTCAGCACCGGCACCACCACGCCGTCGCGGAAGAACGCCGACAGCGCAGCCGGGGAAACGCCGGCCGCCGCGACGCGATCGAGCGCCCGCGCCAGGCTGCCGTCCGCCGGCGGGTCGCCATCGATGTCGGACTGTCGCTTGCGGCGACTGTGGTGCAGGTCTTCCGCGAGGTTGGCCAGGTGCGAGAAATAGCTGAAAGCGCGCGCCACGATCATCGTCTGCTCGCGACTCAGTCCGTCGAGGATGCGTTCGAGTTCGCGCCGGGCCTCGGCGTTTTCGTCGCGGTGGAACGCGATGGCGCTCTGTCGCACGCGTTCCACCACGTCGTACGAGGGGCTGCCTTCCTGGTCGCGAACCGTGTCGCCGAGCAGGCGGCCGAGCAGACGAATGTCGTCCCGCAACGGGCGGTCTGGCTCGTTGTCGAAATCCACGGCTATGAGTTGTCCTTCCGCGCCGGGCCCGTGACGTCGGGCACCAGCTCGTGCACGTCGAGGTCGAACGGCCGTTCGCGCGGCGGCACGAAGTCCTTGGGGAACCAGACGAACGACAGCCGCATGATGCGTGCGATGCCCGGGATGTCGTCGATGCGTGTCAGGTAGATGCCGAAGCGGTTGCCGCTCGGCAGCAGCGTGTTGTCCGAGAACGGGAACGAGTAGGGCGAGAGCGTGAACTCGATCGGCGGCGTGTGCGCCTGCGTCTCACCGTTGGCCCCGAGCAGCACGGCATAGATGCCGACCGTCTGCGCGGCCCAGCTGACCGCGCGAATGTTGACCTGCAGGTTGTCCGTGCCGTCGGGCGATGCGATGCGCAGGGGCGTGCCCTGCGCGGTGCTCGAGCAGTTCAGCGTCAGCGATCCGCTCGCCGCATCCGCGGTGCCGGGCACGGCGCACGACAGCAGCTTGTCGGCCGCCTCGGTGCCGTCGGAGTTGAGCGAGAGCTCCAGGAACGACGGGTTGCGTCCCTCCTGGCCGACCGCCGACGACAGCAGCGGCGCGAGTTGTCGCGAGATCACCCGCCGTGACGTGCTGCGCAGGCGTGCGCGTGCTTCTTCGGTCTGGCCGGGCAGGGTATCGACGTAGCGCAGCAATGGGCCGAGCTCGAAATGCTCGTGGAAATTGAGCGCGAGCAACTCGGCCAGCAGCGCCAGTCGCTGCGCGCGCGGCAGGTCCATGTCCGCGCCGGCCTTGACCTGCTCGGTCTCGCTCTGCAGCAGCGGCCCCACCAGCTCGCGAAACATCGCCGAGCGCAGGTTCGTCTCGGACTCTTCCCGCTGGTTGCGCAGCGACTGCGAGTTGTTCTTGTTGGCGATCGCGATCTCACGTTCCTTGAGCGTGTTGGTCGCGTAGAGACCGACGATGGTGGCCGCGACCGTCAGCAGCGGGATCGCCAGCGAGTTGACGATGTTGGCCGCGAACTTGGCGTTCTCGCGCCAGTCGCGGCGCGGCGGCTTGTCGGATTCGTGCGTCACGAACGGGGCTCGTCAGCCGCAGTCGATGTTGACGGTCACGGGTTCCGAGAGGCTCAGGAATTCCTGTTCGCGTTGCGTCGGTGCGAGGCACCTGGCCTTGTAGCGACCGGGAGCAAGCTGCAGCTGGTACGCGCCCGGCTTCAGTTCGGCAACGGTCTTGCCGGCAGCGTCCACGACGACGGCCTTGGCAGTCGCCGGCGTGACGGTGCCGGTCACGACATCGGCAGCTGCGAGGCTCGGCCAGCTCGCCAGGGCGACGAGACCGAGTGCGAGGCGGAACGAAGGGCGAAAGCTCGTCAGGTTCATGGTGGTCTCGCTGGCAGGGCGGTGGGCGCGTCGGACGTTACCGCGCCCATCGGGGGGTGGCAACACGGGCTGGCAGCGAGCGGTGCCCGCGGCGCGGCGGGCCACGGCGGCAACCCGCCGTGAACCACGTCACAGAACTCGCATCGTCGAGTTAACGAAATCCTGCCGGGCCGGGGAATAGGCGTAACTTACGGGTCGACCTGACTTTCCGGCCCTGTTGCGCCATGACCCATCGCAAAGACACTGCTCCCACGCGGCTGACGCCGACGTTGCGCACGTCGACGGGCGACCATGGCAGGCCGGGCCAGGCCACGTCAGGCCGGGTGGCGCACGACGAGCGTGGCAACGCGGTGTGGGAGATGCGCACCGGCGATCACCAGTTCGTGCGCGACGGCAGCACCACGCTGGTGCGCAAGCTGGTGCCGCCCCTCAGCCTCGAAGCGACGGTCATTGTCCGGAAGCCGCCTGTGATGCCGGAGCCGCAGCGGGCGGTGCCGCTCGACGCGGGCCAGGCGCCAGACCGGATCCCCATGGGGACGGTAAGGACGTTTCCGGTGCGGTCGTCGAGTGTGTCCACGAAGCGCCCGGCGGCGAAGGCAGCAACGACGTCTCGAGCAAGGCCGGGCCTGCTGGAGCGTCTGTTCAGCCGGAAACCTTAACGGCGGCGGGGGAAGCTCGGGCGGGCGCCGGTCGAGGCAGCGCGGACATCCTTTTCGCGGAAGTTGATGCGACCCTTGGTCAGGTCGTACGGGGACATTTCCAGTGTCACCTTGTCGCCGGCCAGGATGCGGATGCGGTGCTTGCGCATCTTGCCGGAGAGGTACGCTGTGATCTCGTGGCCGTTTTCCAGCGTCACGAGAAATCGCGTGTCGGGCAGCACCTGGTTGACGGTGCCCTGCATGTCGATGAGTTCTTCCTTGGCCATTCATTCACCTGGGTGTGCCGGTACGGCGGGTAATGCCGGGGTCACTGAGAGGCGGAAGGCTCAAGCAGGGCGCGGCGCACGCACGATACAGCAACCCCGTGACCCGCGTCTGGAAATAAACCGACCCGGCGGGGGAAAAGCGCGTATAGTCCGCCGCGGGTAGTCTCCCTTCTACTTTCTGTTTGGGCGGTTCTCGCGAGTTTTCGCGCAGTTCAAGTCCCAGCGCTTAGCCGAAGAGTTTCCGATCCACGTGGCACCGTTGCCACGCGACTGCGATCGCCCCGCCTCGAAAGCGGGAGTTCTTCCAGCCGCGCTGCCTCATGCCTTGCGTTTCCCGGTCCCCAGGCCGATCCAGCCCGTCGCTTCGATGGGCACGGCCGAACGGACTTTTTGTCAGTGAGTATTTAAATGTCCAAGATTTACGTCGGTAACCTCCCTTTTTCCGCCACCGAAGACGCCGTGCGTGAGCTGTTCTCGGCCCACGGCACCGTCGACTCGGTTGCCCTGATCAACGACCGTGACACGGGCCAACCCCGTGGCTTCGGCTTCGTCGAGATGACCTCGAACTCCGAGGCCGCCAAGGCGATCCAGACGCTGAACGGTTTCCAGATGGGCGGCCGCGCCCTGAAGGTGAACGAAGCCCAGGCGAAGACGGAACGTCCCCGCCGCTGGTAAGCGTTCAGGCTGATCCGGACTGGTCGGCGGCTTAACGGCAGCCGACTGGAACGAGGAAGCAGCAGACGGCCCCTTCGGGGGCCGTTTTGCTTTGTGTGGTCCAACCGGTGCGCTAGGCTTTGCGCATGCAACAGCCGCCGCTCGAACTGCGCGTCATCTCCGCCCGCGAAGTGCGCGAGCTGCTGCCTTTCAGCGAATGTGTCGCCGCCGTCCAACAGGCGATGCGCGGCGTGAGCGCCGGCAAGGTGCTGATGCCGTTGCGGCAGGTCATGCCGCTGCCCTCGGGCGACGGCAAGCTCGCCTGGATGCCGGGCTACCTCGGCGAGCCGGAATGTTTCGGCATCAAGTTGCTGAGCCTGTTCCCCGGCAATCCCAGGGTGGGGCTCTCGTCGCACGTCGGTCTGTACGTGCTGTACGAGTCCGCGCACGGCCGGCCGGTCGCGATCATGGAGGCGAGTGCGCTCACGGCGATCCGCACGGCCGCGGCCAGCGTCGTCGCGACGCAGGCCCTGGCGCGCCCCGCTTCGCGCACGCTCGCCATCATCGGCACCGGCGAGGAAGCGCGCTCGCACATCGATGCGTTCCAGGCCGTGCGTCCGTTCGAGCGCGTGATCGTCTGGGGCCGCAGTCCGGATGCCACGCGCGAGTTCGCGGAGTACGCGCTGGCAGCAGGCTGTGTTCATGTGGAGATCGCGAGTTCCGTGGCAGCCGCCGCGGCCGAAGCCGACGTCGTCTGCACCGTGACCGGCTCGCCTGCGGCCATCCTGTTCGGTCGCGACGTGCGCAAGGGCACGCACCTGTGTCTCGTCGGCGCATCGGTCCCGAGTTCGCGCGAGGTCGACGACGACCTGGTCGCCAGGTCGCGCTTCTTCGTCGACTATCGCGGCAGCGCGATGGCGCAGGCGGGCGAACTGCTCGACGCGATCAAGGCGGGCAGGGTGACGGCAGCGCACATTCTCGGTGAGATCGGCGACGTGCTGAGCGGCACGGTGCCAGGCCGGCTGGCGGACGACGACGTCACCGTCTACAAGTCGCTGGGTGTCGCGGCGCAGGACCTGGTCAGCGCGCTCGTCGTCTATCGGCACGCGCTGGAGCGCGGCCTGGGAACCGCGGCCGAGTTGTAGGACCCGCTCGACCAACCGGCAGCGGCACCGTCCCTGGCACCGCCACCGATCCTGCGTCAGAACCCCAGCGCGCGGCGCATCACGTGGTAGATCGTGTGCTGTTCCATCGTCCCGCGGAACAGGTGGGACTGGGGTCCGCCGGCATAGATGGCCACGTCCTCGCCGCCGTGGGTTTCGTATTCGAATGGCACGAGTGCTTCCTGGTGGAAGCCGGGCGAATCGGTGTCATCGTCGGCGCGGAGGTGACGCCCCGCGTTCACCGGTCGCGTCTCCTCGGGGACACTGTCCGCAGGCAGGGCTGCGTGACCGGGGCCGTTCATGTAACCGAGCGTCGCGTACGGCTTGCCGTCGTGGGCCAGTTCAGGTCGGGTCCTGCCGGGCTCGATGACGAGGCCGAGGATCGGGTTGCCGCGCTTAGGGTAGCCCGCCAGCGTGAAGACATGGCTGTGGTCGGCCGTGACGATGATCAGCGTGTCGCGCGGATCGGTGAGTTCCTGCGCAGCGCGCACTGCATCTGACAGCGCGATCGTGTCCGTCAATGCGCGATAGGCGTTGCCGGCGTGGTGCGCGTGGTCGATGCGCCCGCCTTCCACCATGAGGTAGAAGCCTTTACGGTTGTTCTGCAGGATTTCGATGGCCTTGGCCGTCATTTCGGCGAGCGAAGGCTCGTCGGCGGCGCGCCGATCCGTCTCGTACTGCATGTGTGACGGTTCGAAGAGCCCGAGCAGGTGTCGCGTGGACCTGGGATCGATCGCGACGAGTTGCCTGCGATTCCACACGTACGCGGAATCCGGTCGTGCGGCGAGCCATTCGTCGATCAGCGACCGGCCATCCTCGCGATAGCCGTGGTTCGTGGGGTACTCAGGATCGCTGGCCGTCGCCGGCATGAACGGCATGCGTCCGCCGCCGAGCACCACTTCGATGCCGTACCTGCGCTGCGCCGCGACCAGCTGCGCGGCGATGTCCGCGACGCCTGCGCCGGCGGGCAGGTCTGCGTCCGATTCCCAGTCGCGGTTGGCGGTGTGCGCGAAATTGACGGCCGGCGTCGCGTGAGTGACGCGCGCGGTCGTCACGATTCCGGTCGACAGGCCGTGCGCTTCGGCCTGTTCCAGGATGGTCGTGACGGCGTGCCGCGCGATGACGGTCGCGTCCTGCTCGTCGTGCTGCACGGTTTCGTCGACGGATATCGCCCCGTCCCGCGTCTTGATGCCGGCGACCATGGCCGTCGCCGTGGGCGCCGAATCGGACGTCTGCTGCGTGACGCTGTACGTCTTCGAGAGTGCAAGATAGGGCAGGGTTTCGAAAGCGAGCTGGTGGTCTTCGCCGCTGCCGCCGGCGCGCTGTCCGGCGAGGATGCGGGCGGCGGTGACGGTCGAGATTCCCATGCCATCGCCGACGAACAGGATGACGTTGCGCGCGCGGCGCCGGTCGATCGCTTCCCGCTCGTGCCGCGCCACCACTTCGGCGCCGGAGCGATACCAGGCCGCGGCGGCCGGCTCCGCGGGCTCGGCGGCGAAGGCGGGCGCGACACCCAGCCCGAGGACGAGCAGGAACGGTGCAGGCAATCGGCGGATCCGGGGCATTGGGCGACTCGTGGCTCGGCGGTCTACGGCAGGGCGACACCTTACCTTGCCGCACCCTCCTGACAAGCGTGTGACGCGGCGTCGCGAAGCCCGGCGGGGCGACTACCGATCCCCGGCCGGTCGCCCCGGCGGCTAGAATTCCCTGCGACAGGTCGAACTGAAGGTGACTGCGGCGTGGCCAGGATCCTGTTTTTGTACCACGGCGTGTACGGACATACGCTGAAAGTCAGCGGCGTCATGCGTGACGAGGTGGTGCGACTCGGCCACGCGGCGCAGGTTCGACCGCTGGTCGACGGCCCGCAGGACGCCGCGACATTCGACGCGATCGTGATCGGTGCCAGCATCCGTCATGGCAAGCACAATCCGGCGGTCTATGCGTTCATCGAAGCGAACCGGGCGTTGCTCGATTCGAAGCCCAACGCGTTTTTCTCGGTAAGCCTCGTCGCGCGCAAGCCGCACAAGAACACGCCGGAGACGAACCCGTACCTGCAGAAGTTCCTGGCGCTCACGACCTGGCGGCCGCAGCTGCTCGCCGTGTTTGGCGGAGTGCTCGATTACCAGCGCTACGGCCCCTTCGACCGGCACATCATCCGCTTCATCATGCGGCTGACGGGTGGGCCGACCGACCTGCACACCAACGTCGAGTTCACGCCGTGGGACGAGGTGCGTCGGTTCGCAGGACGCATTGCAGCCCTGGCCGAGGGCAGGGCCACAGGCTGATGCAGCCGGGTCCATCGCAACCATGAATGACGTGCAACGCGAAGTGATCGGCAACCGGCTGCACATCGCCGTGACGCTGCTCGCCCTGTGGCTGGTGGCGACCAGTCCCTGGGTGTCGATGCTGCGCCGAGTCCCGGCCGGTGCCGGCTTCTTTGACTACGCGCACATGGTCGTGGGCGTCGTCGCGCTTGTCGTCGGTATTCTCTATGGCCTCGTCATCGTGCGCGGCGGGCGCTGGAAACTCTACTTTCCCCTGGCGGCGGACGGCGGCGGGCTCTTCGGCTACATCGAAGGGCTGCTGCTCGTGGCGCTCGTCACGGCGGGCATGTCAGGCGTGGTGTGGTTCCTGCTGCAGGGCTCGGACGCCGCGCTCACCTGGCGCATGTTGCACATCGTCCTCGCGCGAATCCTGATCGTGGCCGGCCTGTTGCACGTGCTCGCCGTTGCGTCACACCTGCTGGATTTCGTGCGGGACTGACTGCGACGTCGCTTACTCCCAGCCTTCCTTGCCCGGCTGCTGGTTCATCAGCTTCTTGAGCTTGCCCGACAGGTAGAAGCCCATCACGATGATGAACAGGATGACGCCGAGGCTCATCAGGCCGTAGTCGGTCGTGAACAGCAGGCTGAATTTTTCCATCGGGTGCTCCGGGAACGTGGCCGATCAACCGGTCAACGGTAATCCGCTGCTTGCTCCCGGGGCAGTGGTGAAAACCGCAGTCGCGCCCTCACGCCGCCGCGGCGTCCCCCGACGCCGGCACCGGCACCCGGATCAGGTGGTCGAATGCGCTGAGCGCCGCTTTCGAGCCTTCACCCATCGCGATGATGATCTGCTTGTACGGCACCGTCGTGGCATCGCCCGCCGCGAACACGCCGGGCAGCGACGTCTGGCCCCGGGCGTCCACCTCGATCTCGCCGCGCGGCGAGAGCGCAATCGTGCCCTTGAGCCAGTCGGTGTTGGGCAGCAGGCCGATCTGCACGAACACGCCTTCGAGTTCGACGCGGTGGATTGCGCCTGAGGCGCGGTCCTTGTAGCTCAGCGCATTGACCTTGCCGTCCGCGCCGTGCACTGCAGTGGTCTGTGCCGAAACGATGGTGTGGACGTTCGGCAGGCTGCGGAGCTTCCGCTGCAGCACTTCGTCGGCGCGCAGCTTGCCGTCGAATTCGAGCAGCGTGACGTGCGCCACGATGCCCGCCAGGTCGATCGCGGCTTCGACGCCGGAGTTGCCGCCACCGATGACGGCGACACGCTTGCCCTTGAACAGCGGTCCATCGCAGTGCGGGCAGTAGGCCACGCCCTTGCCGGAGTACTCCTTTTCGCCCGGCACGTTCAGCTGCCGCCAGCGCGCACCGGTGGAGATGATCACGGTCCTGCTCTGCACGCGCGCGCCGCTCTCGAGCGTCACCGTGAACAGGCCATCGTCACCCGCGGGCTCGAGCCTGGCCGCGCGCTGCAGGTTCATGATGTCGACTTCGTAGTGCTTGACGTGCTCCTCGAGCGCCGCCGCGAGCTTCGGGCCCTCGGTCGCCTTGACCGAGATGAAGTTCTCGATGCCGAGCGTGTCCATCACCTGGCCGCCGAAACGGTCCGCGACCACGCCCGTGCGGATGCCCTTGCGGGCGGCGTAGATGGCCGCGGAAGAGCCCGCCGGGCCACCGCCGACGACGAGCACGTCGAACGGCTGCTTGGCGCTGATGGTCTCGGCGGCGCGCTCACCGGCGCTGGTGTCGATCTTCGCCAGGATCTCCTCGAGGCTGATGCGGCCCTGCGAGAACTCCCTGCCGTTCAGGAACACGTACGGCACGGCCATGATCTGCCGCGCTTCGACCTCGGCCTGGAACAGCGCGCCGTCGATCATCGTCGTGCGCACGCCGGGGTTCAGCACGGCCAGCAGGTTGAGCGACTGCACGACCTCGGGGCAGTTGTGGCACGACAGCGAAATGAAGATCTCGAAGTTGAACTCGCCCTCGAGCGCCTTGATCTGCTCGATCACGGGTGCGTCGACCCGGGGCGGGTAGCCACCGGCCTGCAGCAGCGCGAGCACCAGCGAGGTGAACTCGTGGCCCAGTGGGATGGCCGCGAAGTCGACGCCCATGTCGGCGCCGGCCCGTGTGACCCGGAACGACGGTGTGCGCTTGCCCGCGGGAATCCCGCTGCCGCGCAACTCGCGATAGCTGATCAGGCTCGACAGCGGCACGATCTGCTGCAGCAGCTCCTGCATTTCGCGGGCCGCGGCGGAATCGTCGAGTGCCGCCGTGATCTCGACCGGCTGCGTGAGCCGGCCGAGGTAGCCCTGGAGTTGTTCCCTGAGAGCGGTGTCGAGCATCAGATCTTGCCCACGAGGTCGAGCGACGGCTTGATCGTCTTCGAGCCGTCGTTCCACTTGGCCGGGCACACTTCGCCCGGGTGCGCGGCGACGTACTGCGCGGCCTTGAGCTTGCGCAGCGTTTCCTTGACGTCACGCGCGATGGCGTTGTCGTGGATCTCGAGAGTCTTGATCACGCCGTCCGGGTTGATCACGAACGTGCCGCGCAGGGCGAGGCCCGCTTCCTCGATGTGCACGCCGAAGCCGCGCGAAAGGGTGTGCGTCGGGTCGCCGACCAGCGGGAACTTCGCCTTGCCGACGGCCGGCGAGGTCTCGTGCCACACCTTGTGCGAGAAGTGCGTGTCGGTCGTGACGATATAGACCTCGGCGCCCAGCTTCTGGAACTCGGCGTAGTTGTCGGCCGCGTCCTCGACTTCCGTCGGGCAATTGAAGGTGAAGGCCGCCGGCATGAAGATGACGACCGACCACTTGCCCTGCATGGACTCGTTGCTCACTTCGACGAACTTGCCGTTGTGGAAGGCCTGCGTCTTGAACGGCGGGACGGTGGTGTTGATCAGCGACATGGGTGTGGTCTCCAGGTTGTTTTGCCGGGATGGCAGAGGGGTGAATGCTTCGATGGCGCGCATTGTCCGGGGTGCAGCCCGGTAGGGCCAATAGATTGTTTTTGCGGGATCGATAGGAATGGGCTATCGATCGATGCAAGCGATTGATTCGTGGCGCCTGCGGCGCGATCCTCGCGCCCATGACCACGGAAATCGTCGACGCCTGGGCGCAGCACCCCACGGCGCGTCACCTCAATCACCCGATGTTCGAATCCCTGCGTCGCTGGACGAAGGTGGGGCTCGAGGCTGCCGCGGGCGAGCCGCCTGTCGCCGCCACGCTCGCGGCCATGGACGAGGGCGGCGTGGGCCGCAGCCTGATCAGCGCGTGGACGGGACCGCACGGCGACCTGATCGCCAACGACGAAGTCGCTGCGTTCGTGCGGCAGGCGCCCGACCGGCTGGTCGGAGTGGGTTCGCTGGACATCTCGAAGCCGCGGGCGGCGGTCAGGGAACTGCGCCGCTGCGTGCGTGAGCTCGGCTTCAAGGCCGTGCGCGTGCTGCCGTGGCTATGGGAACTGCCGCCGACGCATGCGCGTTTCTATCCGGTCTACAGCGAGTGCTGCGAGCTCGGCATCCCGTTCTGCACGCAGGTCGGGCACACCGGCCCGCTGCTGCCGTCGGAGTTCGGCCGGCCGATCCCGTACATCGACCAGGTGGCGATCGACTTTCCGGACCTCGTCGTCGTCGGCGGCCACATCGGCTATCCGTGGACCGAGGAGATGATCGCCGTCGCAACCAAGCATCCGAACGTGTACATCGATACGTCGGCGTACACGGTCAGGCGGTATCCGGCCGCGCTGGTCGACTACCTGCGTGGCCACGGTCGTCACAAGGTGTTGTTCGGCACGAACTGGCCGATGATCCCGCCGGCGCGCGCGCTCGAGGGCCTGGCAGAGATGCAGCTCGGCGCCGAGATTGCGGCAGGCTTTCTCGGCGCCAATGCGCGGCGGGTATTCCGCCTCTAGGGTCTACTTCAGCTGGCCGCGGATCTCGCCGACGCGGTAGTCGCCCGGACCCGAGTAGGGCGGGTCCACGCCGTCGTAGGTGTGCACGTTGACGTACGTGTTGCCGGCGCGAATCTCTTCGATGAACTCTGCGATCGTGGAGCCGGTCATCGGGCCGACGAAATCGCCGGCGTCGAACGAGCCTTCCACCAGCACGCCGGTGAATTCGCCGCGCTTGGCGGCCGCGCTGCCCAGCGGCCACAGCTTGACCACGACCTGGCCGTTCTGGCTCGCGGGGCCGAGGTGCAGGTCCGCCTGAGACGGGTTCAACAGCTTGTCGAGCGTGATCTTGTAGTCGATCTTCTTGCCGTCCGCGCTCACGCGGAGTTCGACCGCGCCGGTCGCCGGCGTCTTGATCGCGTCCGGCAGGCACTGTGCCCCGTCCATGGCTGCCGTGAACACACTGTCGGCGGCCTGTGCAGGAATCGCGAGGCAGGCGGCGGCAGCCACGAGGCTGATGAGGACGTTACGGCTGGTGAACATGGACGGCTCCTGGGGCTTTTCTAGCATGGGCAATGTGCGTCCCCGGAGCCGCGGCCGGAATACGTAGTTGCTGCGAACTGGTCGCGTTCCACGTCGTCACCCGGGAAGCTTTCGCCGCAATGCCGCAATCTGCGCCCGGCGCTGTTCGAGCACGCCGTCGACCGTCGGGTCGAGACCGCGGCTTTTCAGCCGGCGCTTGCGAAACGCCAGCTCGTTCTGCGCGTTGACCAGTGCCGCCGAAACCCGCGCGTGGCGCGGATCGATGCGTCGGGTGCGGAAGGCGCGGTCCGCTGCGATCGCCGTCAATTCCCCCGCGGTGACGCTGCGCCCCACCTCGTCCGCGAGTTCCTCGACGAGCACACGGCGCTCGGCCTGGCCGCTGCGATAGAGGATGAACGCGAGCAGCAGCGCAAACGGCAGGAACACGACCAGGTTGGTCAGGCTGGCCGTGACCATGGCTTCCCAGACGGTGTACGTCGGCGGCGCGAGCACTTCGGTCGGTGCAGCCTCGCCGGACTGGGCGGCGGCCAGCGCCATGAACAGCGGCAGCGAGTTGTTCCACGCGTGCCCGAGCACCGCCAGCGCGAACCCGCCGACGGGCGCGAGAACACGCAGCCAGAGCGTCGAGGTGGCGCGCGACACGCCCAGCGCGGCGCCGAAGATCCCGGAGAACAGCGCATGGCCTGCGAGGCCGAGCCAGGCGAAGCGCGTGCCGATCTGGAATCCGTACGGTGCGGTGCCGAACTCGACGAAGTTCTGCTGCACGTACAGCGCCGATTCGAACCAGTTGAAGCCGGCGCCGATCAAGGCGCCGTAAATGAACCCGTCGCGCACGTTGTCGAACTCGCCGCGCAGCAGCCAGAAGAGCAGCACGATGCCGATGCCCTTGGTCGTTTCCTCGACGATCGGCGCCGAGAGCGGCGCGCCGACCATCATCGCGGCGTCGGGGCCGAGCATCTGGCCGAGTTCGGGAAACTGCTCCAGCCACTGCGTGACGGCCATGATCGCCGCCGTGTTGAGCGGCAGCGCGATCGTGGTCGCGATGAGGCCGCCCCACAGGAACGCCGCGGCGTACGCATAGGGCGACTCGCGTTCACGGCGGTCGAGGAACCGGAGGATCAGGATCGGGAGCAGCGACATCGCGGACGACAGGGCCAGCGCGCGCACGAACACGCCGGTGGCGGCGGAACCCAGCCCGGCCACGACCGTGCAGATCAGCAGGGAGGCAAAGGCGAGCAGGATGCCGAGTGTCCACGTCAGTGCGCGCGCCACCCGCGGCCGCCGCAGCGGCGAAGCAAGCGGGTCGAGCGTGGTATCGATGGTTTCCTGCGGCATCGGCTGGCGCTCCCGGCATGATCCGCCGCGGGTCAGGTGAGGAGGACTGCGCCGACGCCGGCGACGAGTATGCCGACGGTCGCGACGAGCACCGAACCGCGCAAGGCCGGGCTGCCGAGTGCCGTGACCATGCCCGTCTTGATGATCGTGTTGCTCAGCACCGCGATCGTGATTGCATGCGACGCGACGGCCGCGTTGCCCGTGCGCGCGTATTGCGCCATCGACAGCGTGATCGCATCCACGTCGGTCGTGCCGGCCAGCGCGGCGACGTAGTACAGGCCCGTCTCCGGCGCGTATGCCTGCGCGAGCTTGACGACCAGCAGCACGGCCGCGAACAGCGCGGCGAACTTGATGGCGGCGGTCAGGCTGAAAGGATTGCGCAGCGGCACGTCCTGCGCCTGGACCTCCTGCCCGGCGCGCCGCTGGTGCCATGCCGCGAAGGCGGCACACACCACGGTCATCGAGATCATGGCGGGCAGCAGCGACGGCAGCAGGGCGCGGTTGACCACCAGCACCTCCACCAGCACGCGCACGAAGCTCACGGTCCACGCCAGCAGGATGCCGCTCGCGATGGCCGAGTTGGCTGCCGCGTATTGCAGCTCGCGGCTTTGCCGCGCGAATGACAAGGTGACCGCAGTCGATGAGACGAGGCCTCCGGACAGGCCGGTGAGCGGAATCCCGCGGTGCGCGCCGAGCAGTCGCGTGAGCACGTAGCCGACCAGCGACAGGCCTGCGATCAGCAGCGCCAGCAGCCACAGCGACTGCGGATTCAGCGCGTCCCAAGGGTCGATCGTGGCGTTCGGCAACAGCGGCAGGACGATGAACGTCGCGATCAGCAGCCGCAGCACGGCGTAGACGTCCTCGCTGTCGAGCCGGCCGACGAAGCCATGCAGGGGCTGCTTGTAGGCGAGCACCGCGGCCACGATCACGCCGATCCCGACCGCGAGTTCGCGCTGGCCCAGCGTGGCGAGCGCGCCGAGCAGGAAGGTCGCGACGGCGGCGACCTCGGTTGTCAGCCCCAGGCCCTCCGGATTCAGTCGCACGCTCAGGACGTAACCGGTGAGCACCGCCGCGGTGATCGCGATGAGGCCGGCCGCAAGCACCCACGACGTCGCGAGGACCAGGCTGACCCAGCCGCTCAGCGCGCCGAACAACGCCACCAGGATGAAGGTGCGCAGGCCCGCGATCTCGGGATGTTCCTGGCGCTGCTTGTGCCGCTCGCGCTCGATGCCGACCAATGCGCCGATCAGCAGCGCGGTGGCGAAATTCCAGGCGAGGGTGAGGTCGAGTTCCGGCACGGCCGCTCCTAGCGCTGCGCCGTTTCCGGTGCGATCGAGTCGATCATCCGTTCGAGGGCCGATTCGCACACGCGGCAGAAAGGCACCTCGTCGCGGGTGAACATGATGCAATCGAGCTGTGGACGGTAGTAAGCCTGCGCGTCGTAATTGGCGCCCTGGAACGCGCCGACGGCCGCGTGGTCGCGCTCGCGACCGAGCAGTTGCGTGACGTGCGCCTGTTCTTCGCGGAAGAGCGCGTCCATCTCGCTTTCCGGCCGGCGGTCCGCGCGGATCTGCTTGCGGCGCGCCTGCACGTCGCGCTGGTAGGTTTCAAACGCTGCCTTTGGCCACGGCGTCGGCACCGGCGTGCTCGTCGCGACGAGGTGACGCCACTTGAGCTCGTCCCGGTCGAGAGCCGCAGTGACGTTCGGCTCCCACGGCTCGACGATCGTGGTCGGCGCCGCGTAGGCGACGGGCGAGGTGTAGTACTCGTCCGCGAGCGCCGCGAAGTGGTGGCCGAACTCGTGCACGAACAGGTAGTCGGCCCACGAGCTGTCCACGGCCAGGGTCGAATACAGCCCGAAGATACCGCCGCCCCCGTACGTGTCGTTGTTGGCGAGGATCACCAGCGCTTCGTACGGCGCCTGCGAGGCGATCTCGCGCAGCGCGCGGTTCTCGAACGTGAGCAGGTAGCGTTCGCTGCCGAAGGCGTCGTAGGTGGCTCCGGCCGGGGAAGCGCGATGGATGCCCGTGGAAGGGCGTGACACGCCGGATTCCGCTGCGGGCGGGCAGAGTCCCCAGACGTTGAAGTCCTCGCGGCGGCGCGCGAAGGGCTGCACCTTGAACAGCGCTGCCGACACGCGCGCGGCATCGGCGCGGAATTTCGCGGCGCATTCCGCGGCGGTGTAACCGTCGCCGAGCAACAGCAGGTCGACCTTGTCCGCGGCTGCACCATGCTGCTCGATCACGATCAGGTCTTGCGCCGCGGTCGGGGACCGGTCGACGAACATGTCCGTCGTGTCGAGCTTCGTCTCCCACAGCGGCTGGAAGACCTGTTGCGCGTCGCGCCGGTAGATCTGCACCTGCACCGGTCCCGGCTTCGCGGGTGCAGGAAAACGCAGCGATTCGTGGAAGGTGCGGTGCTGGTGCTGCGCCTCGTCGGTCGTCACCCACTCGCCGAAGATCGATGCGTAGCCGCGCGCCTGCAGCAGCTGGCCGTCGGCATCGCGCACCTCGAAGCGGTAGACGCCGGACTTGCCGTCGTCCGTCGCGCGTGATGGATGGCCGGGCCACGGCAGGGGCTCCTGCCGCAAACGGTCGACCGCGAAAATCTCCGTGCCTTTGCCGCCGGTGTGGAAGAGGTCGAGGCGGTACGTGGCCGGTGCCACATCCGCGGCCAGGCTTACGGCCGACATCGCCAGCGACAGGAAACCGACGGCGATGCGTTTCACTGGCGGATCCGGGCCCGGCGGGCAGGCGCGGCGGTCGACTTCGCGACGTGGCCCGCCGGTTCGGCGGCAGTCTTCACTTTGCGTTTCGCGGCGGGCCGGCGTGCGCGCTTCTTGCCCTCGAGCCGCGCCAGCGCGCGCTGCTCGCGTGCCTGCAGGACCACTTCGACCTGTCGCAGCTGGGTCATGAACAGCTGCGCGACGCGCGAAAGCGGGCGCTTGCGCGTGTAGAACAGGCCGTAGCTCAACTGCAGCCACGGCGCCGTGAACGGCAGCAAAGCGATCTCCCTGGCGCGGATGTCATGCTCCAGCGCCACGAGCGGCGCCAGGCCCACCGCATCGCCTGCCATGACCGCGTTGCGCGCCACGGCGAAGCTGTCCACCATCAGGCTGGGCGTGAGGTCGCCGGTTTCGCGGTCGATGCGCGCGTGTGCGGCATCCTTGCCGAGATGCACCGCCATGCGCTGCGGCAACCGCGGCGACACCAGCGGGAACACCAGGATGGTCTCGAGCGAGTGTTCCCTGGCGGCGACCAGCGGATGTCCCTGCCGCACGAAGAAGAACATCCGGTGCTCCGCCACGGGCTCGATGGCGAGCCGCGTCGGGTGCCGCTCGGCACCCGCCGTGTCCCCGACGGCGAACTCGAGCTTGCCCGCCAGCACCTCGCGCGCAAGGTGCTCGAAATCGCTGGTCTCGGCGTGCACGCGCAGGCGCGAGTTGGCCGACGCCATGCGACCCAATGCCGCACCCAGCGGCAGTTCCGCGGCGAACAGGTCGGTGCCGAAATGCATCTCTGGCGCCTGCAGGCCTGCGAGTTCCTCGAGGTCGCGCGTAAGGTCGCGCGCCTGCGTGAAGATGCGGGCCGCGTGGTCGATGACCAGGCGACCGGCCTCGCCGGGCTTGAGTGCCCGTGTTGCCGTGTCGACCAGGCGGGTGCTGATGCCAGTCGAGTCGAGGGCCAGCAGGCGTTTCGTCAGTGCTTCGGGGTCCAGCCCCAGCGCCTTCGCAGCTCTAGCAATGTCCGCGGCCGGAACGAGCGCCAGGAGGTCCATCAGGCCAGGTGTCTTCGCCATGGCGCGACGCTAGCAGAGGCAGGTCGTGCTGCCCAGACGGGCTTGTTGGAAGGCATGGGCATTGTCCTGGGTGGCAGCGTGCCGCCGAGGCGTATCATGGAGCGTTGATCAGGAAGACGGAGTCGCGGTGACGGCAGCAACGAAGACGCCCGGTGCCCGGTGCATGTTGATCACGGGGGCGTCCTCCGGCATCGGCGAGGGCCTGGCCCGCGAGTTTGCGCGGCGGGGCTACGGCCTCGCCATCGCGGCGCGCCGCCTCGATCGCCTCGAAGCACTGGCGCCGCAGTTGCTCGCGGCCGGCGCCGCGCAAGTCGTGACGATTGCACTCGACGTCGCCGACACGGATGCGATCGAGCCCGCCGTGCAGCGAGCTGCAGCGCAGCTCGGCCGGCTCGACGTGATCGTGGCCAATGCGGGCGTGGGACCCCTCACGCCGACGGGCAGGGGCAAGCTGCCCCTGATGCGCGCGACGATCGACATCAACCTGGTGGGCGCGATCGCGACGATCGAGGCCGCATTGCCGATCTTTCGCGCGCAGGGTTCGGGCCACGTCGTCGGCGTGACGTCGGTCGCCGGCTCCAAGGGCCTGCCCGGCTTCGGCGCGTACAGCGCGAGCAAGGCGGGTCTGCATCGTTACCTGCAGTCCCTGCGTGCCGAACTCCGTGGGACGCCCGTCGTCGTCACCGAACTGGCGCCGGGTTTCATCGACACCGACATCAATCGCGACAAGGGCGCGCGGCCGTTCCTGATCGACGTCGACAAAGGTGCTGCGATCATGGCCCGCATGATCGAGCGCCAGGTGGGCAAGCGCTGGGTGCCGGTGCTGCCGTGGACGATCATTGCCCAGTTGCTGAAGATCCTGCCTGCCGCGGTGCTCGCGCCGCGACAGAAGCGCAGCTGACCGAGGACACCGCCATGGATTTCGAACACTCCCCGCGCGTCAAGGACCTGCAGGCGCGCCTGGCCGCGTTCATGGACGAACACGTCTATCCGAACGAAGCGCGCTTCTGCGCCGAAGTCGAGGCGAACAAGGCGCAGGGCAACGGCTGGGTGCCGACGCGCGTGATGGAAGAGATGAAGGCCAAGGCGCGCGCCGCCGGGTTGTGGAACCTCTGGCTGCCCGAATCCGAGCACGGCGCCGGGCTCACGAACCTCGAGTACGCGCCGCTCGCCGAGCTCACCGGGCGATCGCACATTGCGCCCGAAGCGCTCAACTGCGCCGCGCCCGACACCGGCAACATGGAAGTGCTCGTGCGCTACGGCAACGACGCGCAGAAGGAGCGCTGGCTCAAGCCGCTGCTCGCGGGCGAGATCCGCTCCGGCTTCGCGATGACCGAGCCGGCCGTGGCTTCCTCGGATGCGACCAACATCTCGGCCAGCATCGTGCGCGAGGGCGATCACTACGTGATCAACGGCCGCAAGTGGTGGACCTCGGGCGCGTCGGACCCGCGCTGCAAGGTGCTCATTTTCATGGGCAAGACCGACCCGTCGAACCCCAGCGTGCACCGGCAGCAGTCGATGATCCTGGTGCCGATGGACACGCCCGGGGTGCGAGTGGTGCGTCCGGTGCCGGTCTTCGGTTACCTCGACGAGCCGCACGGCCACCCCGAGGTGGACTTCGAGAACGTGCGCGTACCGGTCTCGAACCTGTTGCTCGGCGAGGGTCGCGGCTTCGAGATCGCGCAGGGTCGCCTCGGCCCGGGCCGCATCCACCATTGCATGCGCATCATCGGCGCGACCGAACGCGCGCTCGAGGCGATGTGCCGCCGCTCGCTGCAGCGCACCGCGTTCCACAAGAAGCTGGCGGAGCAGGGGGTCTGGCGCGAGCGCATCGCAGACGCCCGCATGAAGCTCGACCAGGCGCGTTTCCTGACGCTGCACGCCGCCTGGAAGATGGACGTCGCCGGCAACAAGGCGGCGCAGAAGGAAATCGCGATGATCAAGGTCGTGGCGCCCAACGTCGCGTGTGAAGTCATCGACCAGGCGATCCAGCTCTTCGGTGGCGCGGGCGTCACCGACGACCACGGTCTCGGCTGGGCCTATGCGATGGCGCGCACGCTGCGCATCGCGGACGGCCCCGACGAAGTGCACCGCAACCACATTGCGAAGCTCGAGCTGTCGCGTTACCTGCCGGCCTGAGGGTTGCGGATGCAGATGAAGGACAAGATCGCGTTCGTCACTGGCGCGGGCCGCGGCATCGGGCGTGCGGCTTGCCGCGAACTGCTGCGGCGCGGCGCGGCGGGCGTGGTGATCGCCGATCTCGACGGCGCCATGGCGCAAGCGACGGCTGCCGAGCTCGGTGGCCTGGGACTGCAGTGCGACGTGTCGGACGAGGCCGCCGTGCGGGCGGCAGTGGCGGCAGCGATCGCGCACTACGGTCGCGTGGACGTGCTGCTGTCGAATGCCGGGTTCGGTGCGACCGAGCTCGATCTCGACGATGCGCTGGCCGAGCCCAACGCCCTCTGGGCCCGCATGTGGCAGGTGCACGTGATGGCGCACGTGTACGCCTCGCGCGCGGTGTTGCCGGGAATGCTCGAGCGCGGCGAGGGCTACCTCGTGAACGTGGCTTCCGCCGCAGGGTTGCTGTGCCAGGTCGGTGACGCCGCCTACAGCGCGACCAAGCACGCGGCAGTCGGGCTGGCAGAGTCGCTTGCAATCACCTACGGCGAGCGCGGCATCCGCGTGTCCGTCGTGTGTCCGCAATACATCGCCACCGCCATTACCGGCCTCGACGAAAAACTGCCGGCCGACGCGCCCGCCGGCCTGCTGTCGGTCGAACAGGCCGCCACGGCGATCGTGGACGGGCTCGAACGCGAGTCCTTCCTGATCCTGACCCACCCCGAAGTCCTGACCTACGCCCAGCGCAAGTCGGCGGATTATGACCGCTGGATCGGCGGGATGCGCCGGTTACGGGCGGGACTTCGGAACGGCGAAGGGTTCCTGAAAGTCCGCAAATGATAGACTCGGGCGAAACCAGGACGCGTGCCACCGGCACCGGAAGGACGATGCGCTCATGAGGCAGTTGCGCGGCGAAGACGCCCGGTTCGTGTACGGCGAATCCGGCCACGCCAATTCGAACATCACGCTCATCTCGATCTACGACCCGTCGACCGCCCGGGATGGCCGCGTCCATTTCAAGGAACTGCTGAAGCACATCGAAAGCCGGCTGCACCTGTCGCCGATCTTCCGGCAGAAGCTGCTGCGCGTGCCGATGGAACTCGATTTTCCGTACTGGATCGAGGACGACGACTTCGACCTCGAATACCACGTGCGCCACATTGCATTGCCGAAGCCGGGCGACTGGCGGCAGTTCTGCATCCAGGCTTCGCGCATCCACGCGCGCCCGCTCGACCTGTCGAAGCCCCTGTGGGAGCTGTACCTGGTCGAGGGTCTCGATTCGTTCCTGCACCTCCCGCCCGACAGCTTCGCCATTCTTGCCAAGGTTCATCACGCTGCGATCGACGTGCGCGGCGGTGCCGAGATCACGACGCTGCTGCACGATACGACGGCGCTGCCGCCTGCGCCGGAACCGCCCGAGCCCTGGTTCCCGGAGTCGCCGCCGGGATCGATCTCGCTGCTCGCGCGCGCGACGATCAACAACTTCCTGCGTCCATTGATGTTCGCGGGACCACTCGCGCGGGCGATCGGCAGGGTGACCCCGGCCGTGCTCGGGTCGCTCGGCGAGTTGCTGCGCAAGGACCGCTTTGCGGTCACGCGCTTCAACTCCGAGGTCTCGCAGCACCGCGTCTTCGATTCGCGCCGTTTCTTCATCCACGAGTTCAAGCGCATCCGCGACCTGGTGCCGGGCGCCGCGATCAACGATGCGGTGCTCGCGGTCTGCGGCGGTGCCTTGCGCCGGTACCTGCTGGCGCACGAAGAACTGCCGGGTGAGAGCGTGGTCTCGCTCGCGCCGTTCTCGGTGCGTGCCGCGGGAGCCAACGTCGAAGAACGCCCCGAACTGAGCCTGATCCGCGTGCCGCTCGGCACCGAGATCGAGGACGCGAAGAAGCGCCTGCGCGCGATCTACAAGCACACGTCGACGCACGCCGACATCGACCAGGCCGTGCGCGCCAAGGAACTCACGGAGTTCGACAAGCACGCCCCGGCGGCCACGCTCGCGCTGTCGGCGAAGCTGCTGGCGGGATCGTCGCTCGGTTCGCCGCGCGAGCCGCTCGCGGGCTGCACGATCATGAACGTGCCCGGCCCCGCCATCCCGCTGTATCTCGACGGCGCGCGCATGACCTACTTCTCCGCGATCATGCCGATTGCGGACGGCATGGGGCTGGTGTTCTCGGTGACGAGTTACGACGGGATGATCTTCATCTCGCCGACGTCGTGCCGCGAGCAGTTGCCCGACCCCGAATTCTTCGCGCAGTGCATCCGCGACAGCTTCCAGGAGTTGCTGGCGCTGACGACGAAGCCGAAGAAAGCGAAGAAAAAGAAGGTCGTCGTGCGAAAGGCGGCAGCGAAGCGGAAGGCAGCGTAAGGAAAGGGGAGGAAGGCCCGGAAGGCTCGGAAGGCTCGGAAGGCTCGGAAGGAAAGGAGGTCGACCCGCTCATACTTCCCGCGCTTCCTGCGCTTCCTGTCCTTCCTGTCCTTCCTGTCCTTCCTGACCTTCCTGCCCTTCCTGCCCCTTCCTCAGCCCGGAACGGCCACGCCCTTCCTGAGACCCTGCTCAGGCGGCCCCAGGTATTTCGCGATCTTGCGGTAAGCCCTGCCGGCCATGCCGTCCGGATCGAACGGACGCCATTCACCCTCGGCCTGCGCCAGCCGGTTGGCGAGAATCCACATCACCGCGCCGTTGAAGCCGAGTCCGACGTGACTGCCCGGCACCCAGATGTTCTCGTGCTGGTCGTCGTCGCTGTCTTCGATGCGGGCAGCCTCGGGCGGCACGATGCCGTCCGTCATCGAGAACACGCAGGTCGATGGCACGGGTGGAGGTGAGCGCAGAACCTTGGATCGCACGTGCGCGAGGTGCGCGACGGGACCCATCGGATGCGCGAGGTACCGGTAGGCAGCCTTCACGACGACGGGCACGTCGAGCAGTTCGTCGGTGGAAAACTTCATCGGGCTGCCGAGCGAAACGACGGAGCGCACGCATTCGGGGGCGCAATGCGCCGCATAGAACGCGTACACGCCGCCCAGGCTCCAGCCGACCAGGCTGACCTTGCGACGATGACGGTGGTGCATGAAGCGCAGCTTCTGTTCCAGCGCCTGGCTGAACTTGAGCTTGAAGCCGGTGTTCTGGCCCAGGCCCCAGGTCTCGACGTGGTAGCCGCGCGAGCGCAGGAAGGCCGACAGGCCGACCAGCGTGGCATCGCTGGCGGTGAAGCCGGGCACCAGCAGGACCGGGTGGCCGTCGCCGTGGGGCGTGCCTCGCAACAGTGGATACAGCGCCGGCAGCAGCGCCATCTCGAGCAGGGCGCGACCCTCGAGCAACGTGAACAACGCCCGGGGGGGTCTCGGGATGCGCGAGCCGTTGGTTGCTTTCACCACTGTGTGACCATGCCCCGTGGGTGACCGGATCTTTCAAGCCTGGCTGCACCGCAGCAATGTTAACAGGATCGTCACACGTTGCGACCATCCACCGGTCTAGGCAAGCTTGCCGCCTCTTTTTCGTAACCGGGTCGACGGTTTCGGGAGTTCCGATGCAGTTTCATGCCAGTTTCCGGGCATTTTTCGCCATATCCGCGCTGGTGCTGGCCGGTCCGGCCGCGGCAGCGGAGCGTTCCGAGGTGCCGGTCCGGTACCAGTGGGACCTCAAGGACTTATACGTAGACGAAGCCGCCTGGGTGGCGGCCAAGCAGGAACTCGTGCAGTCGCTGCCGGCCCTCGGTGCCTGGCAGGGCAAGCTGGGTGCGTCGCCCGCCAGCCTGCTGCAAGGGATGACGGCCTGGGAGCAGGCCAGCCGGCGGACCGAGCGTCTTTACGCTTATGCCTTCCAGTTGTACGACCAGGACACCCGCATCGGGCGCAACCAGCAGATGCAGCAGGAGATGTCGCAGGTGTATTCGAACTTCCAGTCGACGACGTCGTTCATGCGGCCGGAGATCCTCGCGCTCGGCCGCGAGCAGATCGACAAGTACCTGGCGGCCGAGCCGAAGCTCGGCCAGTACCGCATGTTCTTCGACGACATCCTGCGCGCGGCGCCGCACACGCTGACGCCCGCCGAAGAAAAGGTGTTCGCGCGCATGGCCGCGCTGGGCGAGGCGGGCGGCACGCTGCAGTCCGTGTTCCGCGCTGCAGACCTGCCGTTCCCGGAAGTCACGTTCTCGACGGGAGAGAAGGTCCGGCTGGACGCAGCCGCGTATTCGAAGTGGCGCGCGTCGCCGGTCAAGGCCGATCGCGACCTGGCGTTCAAGGCGTTCTGGACGGCCTACAACCAGTACACGCGCACATTTGCGACTGCACTGAACGCCCACGTGCAGTCGCACGTCACCTACAAGGACGTGCGCAACTTCCCGACCGCGCTCGACGCGGCGCTGTTCGACTTCAACATTCCGCGCAACGTGTACTCGCGCCTGCTCGACGACGTGCACGCGAACCTGCCGACGCTGCACCGCTACCTGAAGCTGCGCCGGAAGATCATGGGCCTGCCGCAGCTGGGGTACGAGGACCTGTATGCACCCATCGTGCAGCAGGTGGACCTGCAGTACACGCCCGAGCAGGGCATGCAGATGACGCTCGACGCGTTCGCGCCGCTCGGCGCCGGGTACGTCGAGACCCTGCGCAAGGGCTATGGCGACCGCTGGGTCGACTTCATGCCGAACACCGGCAAGAGCCCCGGCGCCTACAGCAACACGGTCTACGGCGTGCATCCGTACCAGCTGCTGAACTTCAACGGCGCCTGGGAGGACGTCTCGACGCTGGCCCACGAATCCGGCCACTCGATGCATTCGTTCATGTCCTCGGCGCAGCAGCCGTACGCGACGGCGTCGTACTCGACCTTCGTCGCGGAAGTGGCGTCGACGCTCAACGAGAACCTGCTGCTGCACCACGTGCTCGACCAGACCAGGGACGACCGGACGCGGCTCTTCCTGCTGTCGAGCTACCTCGACAGCATGCGCACGACGCTGTTCCGGCAGACGCTGTTCGCCGAGTTCGAACTCAGGATCCACGAGCTGGTCGAGCGCGGCGAACCGCTCACCGGCGAGTCGCTCAACAAGCTGTACCTCGAGCTGCTGCGCAGGTACTACGGGCACGATGCCGGCGTCGTGAACGTCGACGAACTGTACGCGGCCGAGTGGGCCTTCATTCCGCACTTTTATTCCAACTTCTACGTCTACCAGTACGCCACCAGCATGATCGGCGGCATGTCGCTGGCGGACGGCATGATCGGCAAGGACGCCGTGAAGTCCGGCAAGGCGCAGCAGAATCGCGACGCGTACCTGCGCCTGCTGGCGGCGGGCTCGTCGAAGTACCCGATCGACCTGCTCAAGGACGCGGGCGTCGACATGACGACGTCCGAGCCCTTCAACGCCGCCATCCGCGAGATGAACGCGATCATGGACGAGATGGAAAAGATCTACGCGAGGGGCAACGTCGAGTGAGCGGCGCGCGGCGCAAGGGCGCGTCGATCTACGCCGGGCTGCAGCAGCTCGGCGCGACGACTGCGCAGCCGACGACGCCGGAATCGGCCGTGCTCGAGCGCGTGCCGAACCCGCACCCGCGCAAGCTGTACCTGGCGCGGTTCGCCGCGCCGGAGTTCACGTCGTTGTGCCCGATCACGGGTCAACCGGACTTCGCCCACCTCGTGCTCGATTACGCGCCGGCGAAATGGCTGGTCGAGAGCAAGTCGCTCAAGCTCTACCTCGGCAGCTTCCGCAATCACGGTGCCTTCCACGAGGATTGCACGCTCGCCATCGCCGACCGGCTCGTCGATTTCCTGCGGCCCCGCTGGCTGCGCATCGGCGGCTACTGGTACCCGCGGGGCGGCATGCCGATCGACGTGTTCTGGCAGACCGGGCGACCGCCGGCAGGCCTGTGGCTGCCGGAGCAGGGCGTGCCGCCGTATCGCGGCCGCGGCTGAGAGTGTTGATTTCTTTACCAGGGTGAACACGTGCAGAAGTTCCATCTTTTCCTCGTCACCACCGCGGCGACGCTGTGCGCCGGCTCCGCCGTCGCCGACCTGCACGCTGCCCCGGCAGCGGGCACCGGGACCCGGGCGGGTAGTCCGCAAGTCGTCGCCGCCAGGGAAACGCCGGCCAAGCGCGCAGCCGTGAACTCGATCGACCGCCACCAGGCCGACCTGGTCGGCCTGTCCGACAGGATCTGGGCCTACGCCGAGACTGCGCTGCGCGAGACTCGCTCCGCCGCCGCGCTCGCCGATTACGCGGAACAGCAGGGATTCAAGGTCGAGCGTGGCGTCGCGGGCATGCCCACTGCGTTCGTCGCGACCTACGGCTCGGGCCGCCCGGTGATCGGCATCATGGGCGAGTACGACGCGCTGCCGGGTGTTTCGCAGAAGGCGATCCCGGTGCAGGAGCCGCTGCAGGCAGGTGCCGCCGGCCATGGCTGCGGCCACAACATGTTCGGCCCGGCCAGCCTCGGCGCCGCCATCGCGATCAAGGAACAGATCGCCGCGGGCAAGCTCAAGGGCACGGTGAAATTCTTCGGCACGCCAGCCGAGGAAGCCGTCGGCGGCAAGGTCTACATGGCTCGCGAGGGACTCTTCGACGGCGTCGACGCGGTGCTCGCGTGGCACCCGAGCGACGAGACCCAGGCCGACATGGTGTCGAGCCAGGCGATGGTCAGCCTGATCGTCGAGTTCGAGGGCCGCACGGCGCACGCGGCTGGCGATCCATGGAACGGCCGCAGCGCGGTCGACGCGGCGGAGCTGTTCACGCATGGCATCAACATGATGCGCGAGCACATCAAGCCGACTTCGCGCATGCATTACGTGATCCTGTCCGGCGGTGACGTACCGAACGTCGTACCGGCGTATTCGAAGGTCTCGTTGTGGCTGCGCGACTGGAAGCGCGACGAAGTCGAGCAGTTGCTGGCGCGCACGCGCAAGGTGGCGGAGGGCGCCGCCATGATGACTGAGACCACGGGCAAGGTGACGGTGGACGGCGGCTCATGGGACATGCTGGTCAACGAGACCGGCGCGCGCCTGCTGCATGCGAACCTGCTGCTGCTCGGTCCGGTCAAGTACACGAACGAAGAGCAGGCGTTCGCGCGGCAGATCCAGCAGGCGACGGGTGTGCCGGAGGTCGGCATGTTCGAGGGCGTCAAGCCGCTGGAGGGGCAGGAACCGGAGGGCGGCTCGACGGACGTTGCGGACATCAGCTGGGTGGCGCCCACGCTCCACGTCTCGGTCGCCACGTCGCCGGTCGACGCACCCTGGCACGCCTGGCCGGTGGTTGCGGCGGGTGGCATGTCGATCGGTCACAAGGGCATGGTGCAGGCTTCGAAGGCGCTCGCGGCCACGATGGTCGACCTCTACGAGCAACCGCAGGTCCTTGCGGCGGTGCAGGCTGAATTCAAGGCGAAAAAAGGCGCAACGCGCTACCAGCCCTACATTCCGGACGGCCCGCCGCCGGTGCCGAAGGACTGAATTCGGCATGGTATGATCGCGACTCTCCAATGGTGGCTCGCGTCGGATCCCTCGCGACGGCCAGCCGCAAACCCCGCCAGGCCCGGAAGGGAGCAACGGTAGCGGCCACGCCGGGTGCCGGGGGTATTCTGGCGCGGGCCGCCGCCCGCCCCAGAGGGCAGACCTGAGCCCGTCCACCGCCCGAGCGCAACGCAGAGCACCCACTCGCCCGATGAGTTACCTCGTCCTCGCCCGCAAATGGCGCCCGCGCACGTTCGACCAGCTCGTCGGCCAGGACCACGTCCGCCGCGCGCTCACGAACGCGCTCGATTCCGGCCGCATCCACCATGCGTTCCTGTTCACGGGCACGCGCGGCGTGGGCAAGACGACCATCGCGCGCATCTTCGCGAAGTCGCTCAACTGCGAGAAAGGCGTCTCGTCGACGCCGTGCGGCCAGTGCCCGGCCTGTGTCGACATCGACGCCGGCCGCTTCGTCGATCTGCTCGAGGTCGACGCGGCCTCGCGCACCAAGGTCGACGACACGCGTGAGCTGCTCGACAACGTGCAGTACTCGCCGGCGCGTGGGCGCTACAAGGTCTACCTGATCGACGAAGTCCACATGCTCTCGACGCACTCCTTCAACGCGTTGCTGAAGACGCTGGAGGAGCCGCCTCCGCACGTGAAATTCCTGCTGGCGACCACCGATCCGCAGAAGCTGCCGGTGACGGTGCTCTCGCGCTGCCTGCAGTTCCACCTGCGGCGCCTGCCGTTGCCGCTGATCTACGACCGCCTCGCGCAGATCGCCACGGCCGAGAAGGTCGAATTCGAGCCGGCCGCGCTGCGTGCGATTGCGCGCGGCGCCGAGGGCAGCATGCGCGACGCGCTGTCGCTGCTCGACCAGGTGCTCGCGTTTGGTGGCGGCCGCGCCATGGAAGCGGAAGTGCGCACGCTGCTCGGCACGCTCGACCGCAAGCACGTGCAGGGCATCCTGACCGCGCTGGCCGGGAAGGATGGTGCAGCGCTGATGCAGCAGGCAGCGCAGCTCGACGAGCGCGCGCCGGACTATCACCAGGCGCTCGGCGAATTGTCGGGCGCCATCCAGCGCATGGCGCTGTTGCAGGCGCTGCCGGACCTTCCGCCCGGCGACGACGAGGACGAGGACAAGCTGCTCGCCGGACTCGCCGCGAAGTTCACCGCGGAAGACCTGCAGCTGCTGTACCAGATCGCGATCAACTCGCGCCGCGATCTCGACTACGCGCCGGACGCGCGTGCGGGTTTTGAAATGGCGCTGCTGCGCATGCTTGCATTCCGGCCGCAGGGCTTGCCGCCGGCAGCGACTGCGGGCGGTGGCGGGGCCGGCATCGCGCGGGCGACGGCGGCTGCGCGTCCAGCGAGCGTGCCGTCACCAGCAGCGGCGGCAGCTTCCGACTGGGACGCACTCGTCGCCACCCTCGGCCTGCAGGGCACGGCCAGGCATTTCGCGGCGAACTGCGTGCTGCTCGAGCGCAAGGCCGGCCTCGTCCGCCTGCGCCTCGACCCGGCTGGCGACTCTTTCCGCCGGCCGCAGATCGAGAGCCGGCTGGCCGAGGCACTGTCGCAGCATTACGGCGAGACGATCCGCCTCGAGATCACGCAGGCCGCGACGCCCGGAGAAATCTTCACGCCCGCCAGGCGCGACGCGCTTGCGGCCGAAGACCGGCAGCGCGCGGCGGAACAGTCGATCGACAGCGATCCCGCCGTGCGCGCGATGCGCGAGGTATTCGGCGCGACGGTTCGGCCCGGTTCGGTAAAGCCGCTCAATTGAGCGCGCGTCGCTCGTCACTGATCACCCTCACTTCCGCGAGACGCACATGATGAAAGGCGGCATCGGCAACATGATGAAGCAGGCGCAGGCGCTGCAGGCGAACATGCAGAAGGCGCAGGCGGAGATCGCCGCGATGGAAGTCGTCGGCGAGTCCGGCGGCGGCATGGTCAAGATCACCGTGAACGGCAAGCACGAAGCGAAGCGCGTGCAGATCGATCCAGCCGTGCCGCTCGACGATCGCGAGATGCTCGAAGACCTGGTGGCGGCGGCGATCAACGACGCCGCGCAGCGCGTCGAAGCCGCGACGCAGCAGCGCATGTCCAGCGTCATGGGCGGCATGAACCTGCCTCCGGGCTTCAAGATGCCGTTCTGAGCGGCGCGCCGCAGTTCCACCGATGCTCTATCCGCCTTCACTGAGCCGGCTGATCGAAGCCTTCCGCTGCCTGCCGGGCGTCGGCCCGAAGTCCGCGCAACGGATGGCGTTCCACCTGCTGGAGCGCGACCGCAACGGCGGCAGCGAGATCGCGCTGGCCGTCGCCAATGCCATGGACAAGCTCGGGCACTGCCGGCGCTGCCGCATGTTCGCCGAGGGCGAACTGTGCCCGGTGTGCGCCTCGACCGGCCGCGATACGTCGCTGCTCTGCGTCGTGGAATCGCCGGCTGACGTGGTCGCGATCGAGCAGACGGCGAGTTTCCGCGGCTGCTATTTCGTGCTGATGGGCCACCTGTCGCCGCTCGATGGCGTCGGCCCGGCCGAGATCGGCATCGGCGATTTCGAGAAACTCCTGGGCGCAGGCGAGGTCAGGGAGGTGATCCTCGCCACGAATCCCACCGTCGAGGGCGAGGCCACGGCGCATTTCCTGGCCGAGGTCGCGGCACGGTTCGGATTGCGCGCATCGCGTATCGCGCACGGCGTGCCGGTGGGTGGTGAACTGGAATACGTCGACGGCGGCACGCTCGCGCACGCGCTGGCGGGCCGCACGCCGGCACTCTGACAGACGGGACGACGATGACACACGCAGCGACGATTCGAATCGCACTATTGGCGACGCTTTCGCTCGGCGCCTCGACCGCGCTGCTCGCGGCTGAACCTGCGCCGACGCCGGCTGCCGCGCCGGCAGCAACTCCTGCGGCCACTCCCGCACCTGAAGCACCTTTCGATACGGCGAGCCGGCTGTACCAGGCAGGCAAGCAGGCCGAGGCGCTGGTCATGCTGCAGCGGCTGGCCGAGGCGGGAGATGCGCGGGCGCAGTACCTGGTCGGCCTCGACCTGCTCGAAGGCAAGTACATCAAGCTGGACAACGCGCAGGGCTTCGCCTACCTGGTGCTCGCGGCCGAGGACACGCAGTGGGGCGACCTGGTCGCGCCGCGCGCCCGCGAGGCCCGCGCGGTCGTCGAGCCGCAGCTTTCCGGGCCGGATTTGATCCATGCGGACGCGTTGATCGGCGCGTACAGGCAGCGCAGGAAGTAGCCGCCCACGCCCAGCGCACTCCCGCTGCAGCGGGAACGGGTGTCGGACCTACGCCTTGGCTTCGTTCGCGAGGAACAGCCAGGTTTCGACCACGGTATCGGGATTGAGCGACATGCTCTCGATGCCCTGGTCGAGCAGCCAGCGCGCCAGGTCGGGGTGATCGGAAGGCCCCTGGCCGCAGATGCCGATGTATTTTCCGGCCTTGCGGCAGGCCGTGATCGCCATCGAGAGCATGGCCTTCACCGCGTCGTCGCGCTCGTCGAACAGCCGCGCGATGATCGCCGAGTCCCGGTCGAGGCCCAGCGTCAGCTGGGTCATGTCGTTCGAGCCGATCGACATGCCGTCGAAGAATTCCAGGTAGCGGTCCGCCAGCACTGCGTTGGTCGGGATCTCGCACATCATGATGACCTTGAGGCCGTTCTCGCCGCGCTTCAGGCCATTGGCCGCGAGCAGGCCGACGACCTGTTCCGCTTCCTTCAGCGTGCGCACGAAGGGCACCATCACCCAGACGTTCTTCAGCCCCATCTGCTCGCGCACGCGCTTCAGCGCGCGGCATTCGAGCTCGAAGCAGGGGCGGAAGCCTTCGTCGACGTAGCGCGCGGCGCCGCGGAACCCGAGCATCGGGTTTTCTTCGACGGGCTCGTACTTGCGGCCGCCGATGAGATTGGCGTACTCGTTCGACTTGAAGTCCGAGAGGCGCACGATCACGGGCTCCGGCGCGAAGGCGGCAGCGATCGTGCCGATGCCCTCGCAGAGTTTCTCGACGTAGAACTCGACCGGGTCGGGGTAGCCGGCCATCTGGCGCCGGATCGTGTCGCGCAGGTCGGGTTCGAGCGAATCGAACTCGAGCAGCGCCTTCGGGTGCACGCCGATCATGCGGTTGATGATGAACTCGAGCCGCGCCAGGCCGACGCCCTTGTTCGGGATCGCGGCGAAGTCGAAGGCCCGGTCAGGATTGCCGACGTTCATCATGATCTTGACGGGCAGGTTGGGCAGCGAGTCGAGTTCGATCTGCGACTGGCTGAACGCCAGCTGGCCGTCGTAGATGTAGCCCGTGTCGCCTTCGGCGCACGAGACGGTGACGGGCTGGCCTTCCCGGATCTTCTTCGTCGCGTCGCCGCAGCCGACGACGGCGGGGATGCCCAGTTCGCGCGCGATGATCGCGGCATGGCAGGTGCGGCCGCCACGGTTGGTGACGATCGCCGACGCGCGCTTCATCACCGGCTCCCAGTCCGGGTCGGTCATGTCGGCGACGAGCACGTCGCCGGTCTCGACGCGTGCCATCTCGCGGATGTCGCGGATGACCCGTGCCGGGCCGGCGCCGATGCGCTGGCCGATGCTGCGGCCCGTCGCCAGCACCGGACCTTTCTGCTGCAGCGTGTAGCGCTGGATCGTGCGGCCGGCGCGGCTCTGGACCGTCTCGGGGCGCGCCTGCAGCACGTAGATCTTGCCGGTCTCGCCGTCCTTGCCCCACTCGATGTCCATCGGGCAGCCGTAATGATCCTCGATGATCAGCGCCTGCTTCGAGAGTTCGATGAGGTCGGCGTCGCTGATGCAGAAACGCATGCGGTCCGCTTCGGGGACGTCGACGGTGAGCACGCGCTTCTCGGCCTGGGCCGCCGGCGCGTAGATCATCTTGATCGCCTTGGCGCCGAGCGTGCGCCGCAGGATCGGCTGGTGGCCGTCGCGCAGCGCCGGCTTGTAGACGTAGAACTCGTCCGGGTTCACGGCGCCCTGCACGACGGTTTCGCCGAGGCCATAGGACGCAGTGACGAACACCACGTCGCGGAAGCCCGAATCGGTGTCGAGCGTGAACATGACGCCGCTCGCGCCGATGTCGCTGCGGACCATGTACTGGATTCCGGCCGACAGCGCGACCAGCGAGTGGTCGAAGCCCTGGTGCACGCGGTAGGAGATCGCGCGGTCGTTGAACAGCGACGCGAAGACTTCGTGCACGGCCTGGACGACGTTGTCGGCGCCGCGCACGTTGAGAAACGTTTCCTGCTGGCCCGCGAACGAAGCTTCCGGCAGGTCCTCCGCCGTGGCGGATGAGCGCACGGCGACCGCGACATCCGCGCGGCCAGCGCACATGCGGACATAGCCGTCGACGATGTCCTGCTGCAGTTGCGGCGGGAAAGGCGTGGACAGGATCCAGTCCCGGATGCGGGCGCCGGTCTCGGCGAGCTTTGCTACGTCGTCGACGTCGAGCTGGTCGAGTTCCTGCTTGATGCGACCGGCGAGGCCTTCGTGCGCGAGAAATTCGCGGTAGGCGTCGGCGGTGGTCGCGAAGCCGTCCGGCACGCTGACTCCCAGCCTCGCCAGGTTCGAGATCATTTCGCCGAGGGAGGAATTCTTGCCGCCGACTTCGGCCACGTCGTGGCGGCCGAGGCTGGAAAAAGGAAGGGTGTAAGGACGCACGAGCGACCCCTTGCTAGGTCAACGGACTAGGTGAAACACTGCGCACAATTCTGTGCCCTGGGAACCGCCGTGCCGATGAATCGCCGAACGGTATTTTTCGTATCTGACCAGACCGGCGTGACAGCCGAGACGATGGGGCACAGCCTGCTCACGCAATTCGAAGGCCAGGAATTCAGGCAGGTGACTCTGCCATTTATAGCCAGTGTTGACAAGGCAGAGGAAGCCGTACGAAAGATCAACGCGACGGGTCACGAAGACGGCCTGCGGCCCATCGTTTTCAGCACCCTGGTGAAGGAAGACCTGCGCCGCGTGGTCAAGGCCAGCAACGGCCTGTTCCTCGATTTCTTCGACGCATTCCTCGGTCCGCTCGAGGGCGAACTGATGGTCAAGTCGAGCGAGCGGGCAGGCCGCGCGCACGGCATTGCGGACCAGCTCGTCTACAGCACGCGCATCGAGGCCACGAACTTTGCGCTGGCGGCGGATGACGGCGCGATCACGGCGGACTACGAGCGTGCCGACGTGATTCTCATCGGCGTGTCGCGCTCGGGCAAGACCCCGACGTGCGTCTACATGGCGATGCAGTACGGCGTGTTCGCGGCCAATTATCCCTTCACCGAAGACGACTTCGACGGCAAGCAGTTGCCGGCGTCGGTGCGCGGCCACACCCCCAAGCTCTTCGGGCTCACGATCTCGCCGCTGCGGCTGCAGCAGATCCGCAACGAGCGCCGGCCCGGCAGCCGCTATGCCTCGATCTCGCAGTGCGAGTTCGAGGTGCGCAGCGCCGAGAACCTGTTCCACCGTCACGGCATTCCGGCGATCGACACGACCGAGTGCTCGATCGAGGAGATCGCGAGCCGCATCATCGACCGCAAGGGCATCGAGCGCCGGCTGCGGCCGTGACGCGGCATGCCGCGTTCGATCGTTCTCAGTCGAGCGTGACAGCCAGTCCCGGGGCTTCGCGACAACCCGGGATCGCCCGCGCATCGTGAATCGCGCGGAGGAACCGCACGATTCACGGCGAACCTTGCCCGAACGGCTGCTCGGCGAATGGTGCCAGCGGCTGGTCGGAAAAATCGTGACCGCCTCGCAGCTGCGCCCGGGCTGCGGCGGGCGATCACGGGTTGCCGCGAAGCCCTGGACTGGCTGTTACGCTGCGCGACTGAGATACTCACGTCGCAGAGCTGCGAGCCGCTTCACAGGCGCGCCGAAACCCTGTGCTATATTCGGGCCATGTTGCTCGATCACCTCTGCATCACTTCCTGGCGCGCGCGGCCGGTGAGCTTCGTGAGCCTCATGTCGCTCTACGAAAGCAATTTCCTGCGCCTGAAGGAACTCGCGGGCGACATTCGCCGCCACCACGGCATGGCGGTGTCGCGCACGAAGGTCGATTGCGACCTGCACCTGTCGGTGCTCGAGCACACGCCCTACACCTCGGCGGTGCGGCTCACGTACCACTTCGAGGAAACCGATGCGACGGTGGCCGACCCCGACCTCGAGATCCGCGTCTATCACGACGCGCGCCTTGCCGAAGTGAGCGCGTGCGGCCGGTGGATACGTCACCAGAGCCTCGCGCACGTGCGGGCCGGCATCCCGGCGCAGCTCGGCGAGCGCTGGCTGCGCAACATGATGCTCAACAAGTGGCTCGACTACTGCCTCGAGCGCGGTCACGAATTCACGCCGGCAGCGAAGGTTGCGGCGAATGCGCCTGCCTGAGAGTCTGCGCCGGTTGCGCAACCGGCTTGCCGGTCGCGAACCAAACATCGAAGACGAACGGCTGTTCGCGCTGTTCCGCAATCGCGTCGAGCTGAAGAAAGAACTCACGGCGCTCGACGACGATCGCCACCGGCTGCTCGATCGCCTCAAGCTGCAGGAAGGCTCGACGATGCGCGTCGAGGAGCAGATGGCGTCGCTCGAGCAGTACCTCGCCCGCCCTGACGAAGGCTACAAGAGCCTCGCGTATTTCCGGCTGAAGGCGCTCTGGCGCGTCACGTGCAAGCGGCTCGAGCAGTTCGGTGCCGAGCTGGCGCGGCAGCAGAAGGATCGCGAGCGCAAGACCCAGCTCGCCGAGTTCGACCGCGCCAGGCGCGAGCGCGTGGCGCTGGTGGAGCGTGAGCTGATCGAGGCCAGGGTGCTGGACGAGCAGCTGCACGCCGAGCAGAAGCTTGCACGGCTCAAGCTCGCGTCGCTGAAGGGCTTCTGGAACTATTTCCGGCGACGTGGGCTGCTCGACGCGATCCAGGCGCGTGAGCTGCGCATCGTCGCAGCCGCCGGCCAGGTCGAGTCGCTGGTCGCGCAGGTCCAGGCGATCCAGTCCGAGCCGCCGCCACTGTTCGAGGGCTTGAGCGTGGACGGGCGACGCGCCGTGAACCTCGCGGTCATCGGCTATGCCGAACTGCTTTGCGACCGCCTGGCCCCGGGTGGCCTGGCGGAGCTCGCGCGCCAGAGCACGCTGAAGCGGGTGTTCGACGCGAGCTACGGCACGCAGCAGGAATGCCAGGCGCTGATGCACCAGGCGTCGCAGGCAGTCGTCGACATCGAGCGCATGAGCGAAGACCTGACCGAGATCAAGGCACGGTCCGATCGCCTGCGCAGTTCCGTCGTCTATCGCAGCCCGGAAGAGACGGTGCCGAACGCGAATTCCATCGCGCCGGCCGACGCCCACGCGGGCACGCGGCGCATGGCGCCGAACGTACTGCTCGACGAATACTGGGAAATCCACAACGCCCTGGTCCGCTGAGCCCGCGGTCCGCAGGCGCGGCGGGAGCCCGTCTCAGGTGCCGGGCTCGGCCTGCGGCGAGCCGCTCGGGGGTACGTCGACTGCGGGTAGTGCGCGGGTGAAAACGCGCTTGCGCCACAGATTGAGGTCGTCGAACCAGACGTAGAACATCGGCACGATGATCAGGGACACCACCGCCGAGAAGGCGAGTCCACCCATGATGGCGCGCGCCATCGGATGGTACGCGGGGCCCTCGCCGCCACCTCCCACCTGGGCGTCGCCGATGGCAAGCGGGAGCAGGCCGAGCAGCGTCGTCAGCGTCGTCATCATGATCGGCCGCAGGCGGTCGCGTCCCGCCTGCAGGATGGCCTGGTGCCGCGGCAGCCCTGCGTGGCGCAGGTCGATGACGTGCGCGATCAGCACGATGCCTATGTTCACGACCACGCCCATCAGCACCATGAACCCGATCATCGCCATCATCGTGATGGTGGTGCCGGTGAGCGTGAGGAACCAGATCGAACCCACGATCGCGAACACGATCGAGGTGATGATCGAGAGCGGGTAGAGCGCGGACTCGAACAGCGAGGCCATCACCAGGAAGATCAGCACGACCGCCAGCAGCATGTTCTGCGCCATGGTCTGGATCGCCTTGTCGTTCTCTTCGAAGCCCCGCCCGAACTTCCAGGTGTAGCCCGCGGGCAGGGCGTAGGCCTCCATGACGGGCTCGACGCGCTTGCGCACCTCGTCCATCGTCGAGCCTTCGGCGATGTTGGCGTTGATCACGACGGTAGTCAGCCGGTTGAGGCGCTGGATCTCGCGGTCGCTCGGCATCACGACGAACTCCGCCACCGCACCAAGGTCCGTGCGCGAGCCGTCGGGCAGCATCACCGGGACGCGGGCCAGGTCTTCGACCGACTGGCGGTCGGATTCGCGGAACGCGAGCCGCATCGTGAGTTCACGCTCGGTGGTGCGCAGCTCCGGCAGCCGGTCGCCGCGCATGGCGCCGGCCACGGTGAGCGCGATGTCCTGCGTCGTCAGGCCAAGTTGCGACGCGCGGTCGCGATTCACGACGACCTGCACTTCCTGCTCGCCGGTGCCGGCTTCCGAGCGCACGGCCTCGAGTCCCGGCACGGACGACAGCCGGTGCGCGACCTCGCGCGAGATATCCGCCAGCCGCTCGGTCGATTCGCCCGCGAGCTGCAGGCTGAACGACGTCGAGCCGCCCGCGCCTTCGTCGAACGTGAAGCTGGGCTTGCCGATGATGATCTCCGGCATGTCCTTCATCACCAGTTCCATGACCTTCTCCGCCGGGACCCTGGCCTCGCCTTTGGGCGCCAGGTACAGGCGCGTGCTCGCTTCGTCGTTGACCCAGAACGAGTAGTACGTGTCGACGTCGAAGCGTTCCTTGTTCGCGTCGATGTAGGCCTCGAGGCGGCGCACGGCCTGCTCGACGCGCTCCATCGAATGCGAGCCTTCGAGGTGGTAGTTGATCATCAGCACGCGGCTGGCTTCCTGGGGGAACGGATCCACCTTGGTCAGCTTGAGCATGAACAGCGGCACCGGCGACACCACGATCAGCAGCGTGATCAGCGCCATCCACTTGCGGTGCGTGAGCGCCCAGTTCAGCGATCTTTCGTAGCGGTCCTGCAGCCGTCCGAACCACGAGCCGGCCTGCACCGGCGGCGGCGGGGGCATGCGCGCCGCGAGCATCGGCAGCAGCGTCTGCGCGATCACCAGCGACGCGAGCATCGCGACGATGATCGGCACGGCCACGTGCACCAGGAAGATCGACATCTGGTTGCGCTCGCCGAAGACCAGCGGCAGGAAGACGATGATCATCGAGAACGTGCCGGCGAGCGTGGCGACGCCGACTTCCTTCACGCCCGCGAGCGTGGACTCGAGCGGCTTGCCCGGGTGCAGCTGCCGGTGGCGGAAGATGCTCTCGGTGATGACCACGGAGTTGTCCACCAGCATGCCGATGGCGAGCAGCATGCCCATCATCGTCAGGATGTTGAGCGTGAAACCCATGAAATACATGGCCGCGAGCGTCACCAGCAGCGATGCCGGGACTGCGAGGCTCACGATCAGCGTGGTCGGCAGGTGTCGCAGGAAGAACAGCAGCATGAAGAAGCTCAGCACGGCGCCGATCATGCCTGCCTTGCGCAACTCGCTCAGAGAGTCGCGGATGCTGTCGGCCTGGTTGCCGACGACGAGGATCTGGATGCCCTGGAACTGCGGCAGCTCGCGGGCCTTCTCGATGGCCTCGAGCACGCGGTCGGCGACGTCGACCACGTTGGCCTGGGTCGCCTTGAACACGTCGATGCCGACGGCCGGGCGCCCGTCCATGCGGCGGCCGACGGAGAGTTCCGGCGAGACGAGTTCCACTTGCAGCGATGTCCGACGAGGCGCACGCCGGGACCGACGCAGCAGGTTGCGCACGTCGTCGATGCTGCCGAACTCGCCGATGGGACGCACCGTGAAACGCGAGTTGTTCTCCGTGATCTCGCCGGCACTGACCGAGAAGTTGCTCGTCTCGAGCAGCGCGCGGAGCTTGCGCACGTCGATGTTGTAGGCGGCCAGCCGGGTGGGGTCGACCAGGATGCGCACTTCGCGGGGCTCGACGCCCTGCAGTTCCACGCGCGCGACGCCTTCAATGCGCTCGATCGGGCGCTGCAGGTACTTCTCCAGCATCTCGTACTGGTCCGTCAGGTCCTTGTCGGACGAGATGCGGATGACCGCGACGGGCTGGTCGCCCGCGCTGAATGCGAACATCAGCAACCGGTCGGCGCCCGGCCGGCAACTGCGGCCGGATCGAGTCGAGCTTGGTGCGCACGTCGAACGCGGCGGCGTCGGCGTCGCGGTCCCAGTCGAACAGCACGGTGAAGGTCGCCTGGTCGGACTGTGCGCTGGCCCGGATCTCCTCGATGCCGGACAGCGTCGCGAGCGCTTCCTCGACGGGCCGCACCACCAGCTCTTCCATCTCCTCGGGTGTCGAGCCCGCGTACGGCACGACGATCTGCATGCCCGGGAAGGTGATGTCGGGCATGGCTTCGAGCCGCAGCAGCTTGGCCGAGATCAGGCCGACGGCGAGCAGCGCGAGCGCCGCCATCACCGTGGTCACTGGGCGGGCGAGGGCGACCTTCGTGTGCAGCATGGTGGATGGCTCCTCAGCCTGCGACGGCTTCGGCTGCGGTGGGGCCCGGGACGTCCGGCTGCGGTTGCGTGGCGACGAACTCTTTGCGGTCCATCACGGAGTACACGACCGGAATCACGAGCAGGGTCAGGAAGGTCGTGAGCAGCACGCCGCCGATCACGGTGATCGCCATCGGCGCGCGCACCTCGGCACCCTCGCCGATGCCGAGCGCCATCGGCAGCAGGCCGAGGATGGTGGTGAGCTTCGTGATCAGGATCGGGCGCAGGCGCAGCTTGCCACCTTCGACGATGGCGTCGAGTTTCGGCATGCCCTGCGCGCGCAACTGGTTGACCGCGTCGATGAGCACGATCGACTGGTTGACCACGATGCCGGCCAGCATGATGAGCCCGACGTAGGCCACGACGTTGACGGTCGTGCCGGTGAGCCACAGCGCCCACACGGCGCCGATCAGCGCGAGCGGGATCGTGAGCAGGATCACGAACGGATGGATCAGCGACTCGAACTGCGAGGCCATCACCAGGTAGACGAGGAAGATGGCGAGGATGAGCACGAACTGCAGCGACTTGAACGATGCGGTCATCTCCTCGCTCTGGCCCGACAGGAACGCGGTGGTGCCGACCGGCAGCTCCACTTTCGCCACGATCGCGTCGAGCGCAGCCACGGCCGAGCCGAGGTCGCCGTGCGCGAGGTTGGCCGAGATCACCGCCACGCGCTCCTGGCCGACACGGCGGACTTCCGCCGGCCCGATCGCGAGCTTGACGTCGGCGACGGCGCTCAGCGTCACCGGGAAATCGCTGCCCGGATTGACGATGAGGTTGCGCACTTCCTCGATCGAGGCGGCGCGCGAGTCGACGCTGCGGACCAGCACGTCGATCTGCTTGTCGCGCAGCTTGTAGCGCGTGGCTACCTCACCCCGCACGCTGTTGACGACGCGGTCGGCGAGGTCGCGCACGACCAGGCCGAGCTGCGTGGCGCGCTCCTGGTCGAAGATGATCTGGATCTCGGGGTTGCCGGCCTCGACCGTCGTCTTCACGTCGGCGAAGCGGTCGTCCTTGAGCAGTTCCTGGCGCACGCGCTCGGCGGCCTCGCCCAGGCGGTCGAGGTCGTAACCCGACACGACCACTTCGAGCGGCGTCGCCATGCTGAAGAGCGCAGGGCGGCTGAAGCGGTATTGCAGCCCCGGCAGCTTGTCGAGTTCGCCGCGCATGCCGGCCATCGCCGCCTCCTCGTCGTCGCGTCCGGCGCCCTTCTGCAGCGTGATGCTGAGGCGGCCGGTGTTCTCGCCGGCGTCGACCGGGTTCGCGTCGAGGCGGTTGCCCGTGCCCGCGACGCTGTAGGCGAGTTCGACATTGCCGAGCGTGTCGCTGGCGCGCTTCGCCGCCAGCACCGAACGGTCGGTCTGCTCGAGCGGCGTGCCTGGCGGCAGGCGCAGGTCGACGTTGAATTCGCCCTGCGACATCTGCGGGATCAGCTCCGTGCCGAGGCGCGGCAGGATCAGCGCCATGGTCAGCACGAACAGCGCCACCGCCGAGCCGATGACCTTGCCCGGATGTGCGAGCGCCCAGCGGATGGCGCCCGGGTACTTGCGGTCTGCCCAGCGATTCATGGCCTGCGTTGCGTTGACGAGCGGGCTCAGCGCCAGCTTGAAGCCCTGTGAAATCCAGCCGCCGAAGCGTGCAATTCCATCGCGAACGACGCGCAGCACGCGGTCGAAGCGCCCGAACGGCTTCGGTTCCGCACGCGCCGCGGCCTCGGACGCCGCGACGGCCGATCGGGCCCGTCCCGCGGCGAGCATCGGCACCAGCGTGAGCGCGACCAGCAGCGAGAAGCTCAGGGCGAACGTCACCGTCAGTGACTGGTCCTTGAACAGCTGGCCGGCAATGCCGGTGATGAAGATCATCGGCGCGAAAACCGCGACCGACGTCAGCGTGGCCGCGAACACGGCCGTGGCGACTTCCGCGGTGCCGCGGCGCGCCGCTTCCAGCCGGCTCATGCCTTTTTCGTGGTTGCGCACGATGCTTTCGAGCACCACGACCGCGTTGTCCACGAGCATGCCGACGGCCAGCGCAATGCCGCCGAGCGACATGATGTTGAGCGTGATGTCGAAGGCGTACATCAGCACGAAGGTGCCGAGCACGGAGACCGGGATCGCGATGCTGCTGATGAGCGTCGCGCGCGCGTCGCGCAGGAACGCGTACAGCACCAGGATCGCGAGCAGGCCGCCGAGCAGCGCGGAGCTCTTGACCTCGCTGATGGCCGCGTCGATGAAGGTGGACTGGTCGTAGACCTGTTGCAGCCTGGTGCCCGCGGGCAGCGACTTCTCCAGCTCCTTGATGCGCGCGCGAATGCCGTTCGCGAGCGCGACCGTGTTGGCGTCGCCTTCCTTGTAGACGGCCAGCTCGATCGATTCCTTGCCGTTCAGGCGCGTGATCGCCTCGCGGTCCTTGTAGCCGCGCGTGACGCTCGCGACGTCGCGCAGGTAGACGGGCTGGCCGTCGCGGGTGGCGATGATGGCGTTCGCCATCTGCTCGACGCTCTCGAACTCGTTCAGCGTGCGCACCAGGAAACGCTGCGTGCCCTGCTCGAGGCGGCCGCCGGAGAGGTTCACGTTCTCGGCGCGGAGCCGGCGCGTCACGACGTCGATCGAAAGCCCGAGCTGGGCCAGTTTCTGCTGGTCGACGAAGACCTGCACTTCGTCCTCGTAGCCGCCGCTCACTTTGACGGCGGCGGAGCCTTCCACGGCTTCGAGATCGGGCTTGAGGCGGTCCTCGGTGAAACGGCGCAGCGCTTTCAGGCGTTCGACGCTGTCGGCTGCCGTGCCGGCCGCGCTTTCGTCCATCAGCGCGATGCGCAGCACCGGTTCGCTGGACGGGTCGAACCGCAGCAGCAGCGGTCGCTTCGCTTCGAGCGGCAGTTGCAGCAGGTCGAGCTTTTCGCGGACGTCGATGCCCGCGATGTCCATGTCCGTGCCCCACAGGAACTCGAGCGTCACGTCGGACTGGCCGGCACGCGAGACCGAGCGCACCTCGCGGACGTTGCGGATGATGCTGACGGCTTCCTCGACGGGGCGCGTGATCAGCGTTTCAAGTTCGAGGGGAGCGGCGCCGGGCAGTTCGGTGCGGATCGTGATCGTCGGGTAGGAGAGGTCGGGCAGCAGGTTCAGCTTCAGCCGCGAGAGCGACACGAACCCGAACAGCGCGATGGCCACCGTGAACATCACGATGGTGACGCGGCGTTCGATCGCGAAATCGATCAGTGACTTGAGCATGGATTCGTCCCCGGGGCCGGGGAAGCCGCCCGCGCGGCGTCCCGCACCGCCTGCTTACTTGGCCTTGGCCTGGTCAGTCGCGACGGTAGCGGCGGGCTTGGCCGCGCTGTCGCCAACGACCTTCACCAGCGTGCCGGTCTTGAGTCCGGCCTGGCCGACCGTGACCACCTGCTCGCTGCCCTTGAGGCCTTCGAGCACTTCGATCCAGCCGCCGTTGGAGAGACCGGTGCGGATCGGGCGCTGCTCCGCCTTGCCGTTCGCGACGACGAAGACCGACTGCTGTCCGTCCGCATCGAGGATCGCGGTGCGCGGCAGTTGCAGTGCGTCCTGACGGCGTTCGTAGACGATGTTGACGCGCGCGAACATGCCGGGCTTCAGCCGGCGTGTGGGGTCGGGGACTTCGACGCGCGCGCGGAACGTGCCCGTCTGCGGGTCCACGGTCGGGCTGATGCGCGAGATGGTTCCGGCGAAGCGCTGGCCGCCGAGCGCGTCGATGACGACTTCGGCGTTCTGTCCCGGCGCGATCTTGCGGAATTCCTTCTCCGGCACGTGCACGTAGGCGAGCAGGGGATCGAGGTCCGTGACCGTGAACGTCGGGTCGTTGGGCCGGATCGTGTTGCCGACCTTGATGTTGCGGGCGGACACCACGCCGCTGATCGGCGCCCGGATTTCCGTGTAGCTCAGTTCGAGGCGGGCGCTGTCGTAGCCGGCACGCAGGGCGTCCAGGTCGTACTTGGTGTTCTCCGCCGTGCTCTTCGGCACCAGGCCTTTCTCGGCCAGTTCGAGCGTGCGCTTGTAGTCGCGCTCGAGCTTGCGCAGGTTGGCATCGGTCTGGGCCAGGGTGAGACGCAGGCGGTCGCCATCGAGGCGCGCCAGTACCTGGCCGGACTGCACTGAGTCGCCTTCCTCGACGAAGATCTGTCGCACTTCGCCGCCGACCTTGGCGACGACCATGGCTTCTTCGTGGGCCTCGATGGGCGCGGTGCCGGAATACACGGCGACCATTTCGGCGCGCTGGAGCGGCTGCACCTCGACCGGGACAGTCGTTTCCTTCGCCGCGGTGCCTTCCTTGTCCTTGGCCTTGCCGTTGCTGCAGCCGGCGGCCAGCACGCCCACCAGGGTGACCAGCGCCAGCCAGCGTACGGAGTTGCGTCGCGGGTCGGCTGCCGGCAGGAATTGCTTGGTCATGGACATCGAGCCCCTGTGGATCGGTCTATCTGGACGCGATGGTATGGAAGTGTAGTGTTGTAGTCAAGTACAACACCAACGATCCTTCGACCGTTCCGGGCCTATGTCGCGGGACGCCCGTCCGGACGTCAGCCGCCCTTGTCGGAGCCGCTGGCCCTCGCCACGAACTTCGGCTCGAGCTGGGAGAGGTCAGCCGTGATTTCGGCGGCTTCGCCCAGGATCGCGTCCGGCGGATCCTTGATCTCGGTGGCCGCCTTCAGGGCCGGCTCGCCGAGCGTCTGCCGTCGCGCGTTCTCGCGTGCCAGCTGTTCCTGCGTGCGGGCCTCACGCTCGGCCTTGCGCTTGGCCAGGTTCAGCGAGACGGACTTCTCCGTTCGCATCTTCTCGAGCGCGGAGATTTCGCTGACCGCAAACTGGAAGTTGGGATCGCCGGCGATGCGTGCGTCGTGCTGCTGCTGCAGTTCAGGCAGCAGCGGGGTGAACGCGCCTTCGCGGCTGAAGTCCGACGAGCGGATGCGGTTCCAGGGCAGCGAGCCATCGCGCGAGCTTTCACCGACTTCGTCGGTGCTGATGGCGGAGGGCAGCGCCAGGTCCGGCATCACGCCACGGTTCTGCGTGCTGTCGCCCGTCACGCGGTAGTACATGCCGATCGTAACCGTGAGCTGGCCATAGCCCGGGTCCTGCCCGATCGCGTAACGGTCGAGCGGGTAGAGGTTCTGCACCGAGCCCTTGCCGTAGGTCTGCTGGCCGATCACCAGGCCGCGGCCGTAGTCCTGCATCGCGGCCGCAAAGATCTCGGACGCCGACGCGCTGAAGCGATCGACGAGGATCGTGAGTGGCCCGGAGTAGGCCGCAGCCTTGTCCTCGGATTCGAGCACTTCGACGCGACCGCCGGTTTCGCGCAACTGCACGACCGGGCCCTTGGGCACGAACAGGTTCACCAGGCCGATGGCTTCGGAGAGGTGACCGCCGCCGTTCTCGCGCAGGTCCAGCACGAGGCCGTCGACCCCGCCTTCGGCCCTGATCTCGTCGAGGAGCTTGCGCACGTCGCGCGTGGTGCTGCGAAACTCGTCGTCTCCTGCCGCGCGCGCATTGTAGTCCTGGTAGAAGGAGGGCACGGTGATGACGCCGACCTTGAGCTCCTGGTCGCCGCGCTTCACCTTGCGGATCTCTTTCTTGGCCGCCTGCGCTTCGAGCGTGATCTTGGTGCGCGGCAGCGTGAGGATGTGTTCCTGCGTGCCCGGGGGCGCATTGCCCGGCTGGATCTGCAGGCGCACGAACGAGCCGTTCGGGCCGCGGATCAGCTGCACGACGTCGTCGAGACGCCAGCCGACGACGTCGACCATCTTGCCGTCCTTGCCCTGGCCCACGGCAAGGATGCGGTCGTTGGCCTTCAGCTCGCCGTTCTGCTGCGCCGAACCACCGGGCAGGATTTCCATGATGGTCACGAAGTCGTCGATCGACTGCAGCGACGCGCCGATGCCCTCGTAGGACAGGCTCATCGCGATGCGGTATTCCTCCGAATTGCGCGGCGAGAAGTAGCTCGAGTGCGGGTCGAATACGTGGGCGAAGGCGTTCATGAAGTTTTCGAACACGTCGTCGGCCGTGATCTGCTCGGAACGCTTCGCGACTCGCTCGTAGCGCTTCCTGAGGACGTCGCGCGTCTCGGCCCACGTCTTGTCCGCGAGCATCAGCGAGAGGGCATCGTTCTTGACACGCTTGCGCCAGAGTTCGTCGAGCTCGTCGCTGGACGCGGCCCATGGCGCGTGCTCGCGGTCGAACTCGAACGACTCGTCGACCTTGAAGTCGGGCTCCGTCTCGAGCAGCTTGAGCGCGTAGGCCATGCGCTCGCGGTTGCGGCTCTGGAACCGGTTGAAGATCGCAAAGGCTGGCTCGAGCCTGCCGGTGGTGATGGCGTCGTCGAGTTCGTAGCGATACTTCTCGAATTCCTGGATGTCGCTCGCCAGGAAGTAGCTGCGGCTGCCGTCGATCGATTCGAGGTAGCGGTCGAGCACCAGCGACGACACCGGGTCGTTGACCGGGGCCTGCCGGTAATGCGAGCGCTCGAACATGCTGCTCACGAGCCGGGCGACCTTGGCGTGCCGCTCGGTCGGCGCGAAATCGGTGGTGGTCGTGGCATTGGCCGTAGCCGACGGCGACCGGGCAGTGCCGAGCAGCAGCGTTCCCACGGCGAGGAGCAGCGCAACCAGCACCGCCGCGCCCGCGCGGTTGACCCCGCGGCGGGTTGCGGGCGAGGGTGACGACGGGGACGGCCCCTGTTCAGCTGGCTGATACACTTGACAATTCCTCGGCAGACATCGGACCGGACGGCGGACGCGCAGTGGTCCGCCGGAACGCTAGGCTAGAGACACCCCGGCACCCAATCAAGGGCCGGACCCACCCCGGAGCGAGTGAATCCGTGCGACCCCTCACTGTATTGACCGCCATCGTGCTCGGCTCGTCGGTGGCGACGACCTTCGGCCTCGGCGCGACGCTGATCGTGTTCCTGGTGCTGTCGGGCGAAACCCCGCGTTTTCGCGCGGAGTTACCGCTGCTGGCAGTATACGTGGCCATCTTCGCCGGTTTGACCGCGCTCGCGGCCGTCAGTTTCATCGGCCAGGCGCGCGCAACCGCCTGGCGGCACTGGGCGGCCGGGGCGATGTGGGTCGCGCTGGCCTGCCTGGCGGCGCTGTATGCCTGGTCGCGAGGCTCACCCCCGTGACGAGGAAGCCCACCTGCCAAGGATACCCCACGACGCGACGATGACGAGTGGTCCGAGCGCAAGGACCCAGGAATACCAGCGCAGGGTGACGAGTCCGCGCAGGTAGCTGCCGAAGAATGCAGCTGCACCGCCGTCGGCATACGGGCCGAGCACGTACACGCCGGTGACATGCACCAGGAATGGCAGCACCAGCAGGCCGAACAGCAGGGCGGCGAGCAGCCAGAATCGATCTTGGCGCGGATTGATCACGGTCTGGACCTCGTCGCTGTGGCTCGGCCGCGGGGACCGCCGCCTGATCGTGAGGGCCTGATCGTGAGGGTAAGACGCACCGGCCGCAAGACCCGTCATTGAGTATCATCGTCGATCGTGGCGCACAGGGCAGCCAGGGGCCCCAGAACATGCAGAAAGTTCGGACTGCGGTCATCGGCGTCGGTTACCTGGGCCGGTTCCACGCGCAGAAATACGCGTCGCTGCCGGCAGCGGAACTCGTCGCCGTCGTCGACGCGAGCGCCGCGAACCGCGAGCAGGTTGCCGCCGAAACCGGTTGCCGCGCGGTCGCGGACTACCGGGACATCCTCGGCGAGGTCGATGCGGTGAGTATCGCCACGCCGACGCCCCTGCACTATCCGATCGCGCAGCACTGCCTCGAACGCGGCATCCACGTGCTCGTCGAAAAGCCGATCACCACCACGCTCGAAGAAGCCCGCAGTCTCGTCGACACGGCGGCACGCGTCGGCCGCGTCCTGCAGGTGGGGCACCTCGAGCGTTTCAACGCCGCGATCCTCGCGCTCGCGGGTACGCTCGGCACGCCGCGGTTCGTCGAGTCGCACCGCCTCGCGCCGTTCAAGGAGCGGGGCACGGACGTCAATGTCGTGCTCGACCTGATGATTCACGACATCGACCTGATCCAGAGCCTGGTCGGCGCGCCGATCGCGTCGATCGACGCCGTGGGTGCGTCGGTGTTTTCGGCCGGTCTCGATATCGCCAACGCCCGCATCCGCTATGCCAACGGCTGCGTGGCGAACACCACGGCGAGCCGCGTCAGCATGAAGATGGAGCGCAAGCTGCGCGTGTTCCAGGACGATGCATACATCTCGATCGATCTGCAGCAGAAAGTGCTCACCATCGTGCGCAAGCCTCCCGCGGGCGCCAACGTGCCGAAGGGCCAGGTGCTGATCGAGGAACGCACGTACGACCAGGGCGACGCGCTGAAATTCGAGATCGAGGCGTTCCTCAGGTCCATTCGCGAAGGCACGCCGCCGGTGGTCACCGGCGAGGACGGCCTGCGCGCGCTGGAGACGGCCACGAAGATCACCCAGATGGTGCAGGACGACGCACGACGATGACCCGACGGTACTACGCTGGCGCGGACTTCCGCCGCGCGCTCTCGATCGAGGAATTGCGGCGGGTCGCGCAGAACCGGCTGCCGCGGTTCGAAATGGAGTACCTCGAGGGTGGCGCCGAGGACGAGGTCTCGCTGAAGCGCAACCGCTCGATCTTCGAGCGCATCACCTGGTTGCCACGCATGCTGGTCGGCACGGGCCTGCCGGACCTGTCCCGTACCGTGTTGGGCGACGCGCTGCACTTGCCCTTGATCATCGCGCCCACGGGCTTCAACGGGATGGTGTGGCCGCAGGGCGACCTGGCGCTGGCCAGGGCCGCCGACGCCGCGGGCATCGCCTTCACGCTCAGCACCGTCAGCAATTACGACGTCGTTGCGCTGAATCCGCAGCTGCAGCGGCCCTCCTGGTTCCAGTTGTATCCGCTCAAGGACCAGAAGACCTCCGACCGCCTGATCGAACGCGCGCAGGCGGCGGGCTGCGACAAGCTGGTAGTGACGGTCGACGTGCCGGCGCTCGGCGCGCGCGAGTGGGACCAGCGCAACTACTCGCGCCCGCTCAAGCTGAGTCCCTCGAGCGTGCTCGACGTCCTGCTGCATCCGCGCTGGCTGTGGCAGGTGATGCTGCCCCATGGCGCCCCCGAATTTTCCAACCTCACCGAATTCCTGCCTGCAGGCGCACGATCGGCGCTGCAGGGCGTGCGGTTCATGGGCACGCAGATCAACCCGACGCTCGCCTGGGCCGACATCGAACGCATGCGCGGCCGCTGGCAGGGCAAGCTGGTGCTGAAGGGCATCCTCTGCGTCGAGGATGCCAAGCGCAGCGTGGAGGCGGGCGCCGACGGCATCGTGCTTTCCAACCACGGTGGACGGCAGCTCGATTCGTGCGCGACGGGCATCGAACTCGTCGGCCAGTGCGCGGCTGAAGTCGGCGACCGGCTGTCGATCATCGTCGATGGCGGGTTCCGTCGCGGGTCGGACGTGCTCAAGGCAGTCGCGCTCGGGGCCGACGCCGTGATGCTGGGACGCGCAGCCCTTTACGGCCTCGCGGCGGGCGGGGAGGCAGGCGTGGCTCACGCGCTCAGCCTGCTGCGCGTCGAGATGGAGCGCGCGATGACGCTGCTCGGCTGTCACTCCCTCGATGAACTCGGTCCACACCTGATCAGGGCATGATTGCAATTCGCGAGGCCTGGCGGGCCGGACTATTGCGGCGCGAGCACTGGCTGCGCAATCTCGTCGCGGGATTCGTCGTCGGCGTCGTCGCATTGCCGCTCGCGATGGCGTTCGCGATTGCTTCCGGCGCGAAACCGGAGCAGGGCATCTACACGGCCATCATCGCGGGCGGGCTCGTCACGCTGCTCGGTGGCAGCCGGCTGCAGATCGCGGGACCCACCGGTGCGTTTGTCGTGATCCTGGCGGGCGTCACCGCCAAGCACGGCATCGACGGCCTGCAGATCGCCACGTTCATGGCGGGAGCGATACTGCTCGCGCTCGGCCTGACGCGCATGGGCGGCATCATCCGCTTCATTCCCGATCCCGTGATCACGGGCTTCACCGCGGGCATCGGCGTCATCATCTTCGTCGGCCAGTGGCGATATTTCCTCGGCCTGCCCGTGACGGGCGGCGAGCACTTCCATGAGAAAGTGTGGCTGCTGCTGCAGGCCATGCCGCAGGTGCACTGGCATACGGCCGGCCTCGGCGCGGTGAGTCTCGCCGCCGTCCTGTTCTCGTCGAAACTGCCCGGGCTGAAGCGGGTGCCGGGTCCGCTCGTGGCATTGATCCTCGCGACGGTCCTGCAGGCGACCTTTCACTTCGCGGACGTGGCAACGATCGGCACGGAGTTCGGCGGCATCCCGCGCGGACTGCCGAACCTCTCGTTGCCGGTGATCACGCTGCCGCGCGTGCTGGAGCTCATCGGTCCCGCGTTCACCATCGCAATGCTGGGCGCGATCGAGTCGCTGCTGTCCGCCGTCGTCGCCGACGGCATGGCCGGCACGCGCCACGATTCGAACCAGGAGCTGATCGGGCAGGGCATCGCCAACCTCGCTGTGCCGCTGTTCGGCGGCTTCGCCGCGACTGGAGCGATCGCTCGCACCGCGACCAACGTCCGCAACGGCGGCAGCGGACCACTGGCGGGCCTGGCGCACGTGCTGACGCTGGTGCTCGTGCTGCTGTTCCTGGCGCCGCTGGCCGAGCACGTGCCACTGGCTGCGCTCGCCGCAGTGCTGTTCGTGGTCGCGTGGAACATGAGCGAGGTGCCGCACTTCGCCGGCATGGTGCGTCGCGCACCGCGTGCCGACGTTGCCGTCCTGCTGATCACGTTCATGCTGACGATTTTCGCGGATCTCGTGCTCGCGGTGAACGTGGGCGTGATTCTCGCGATGTTCCAGTTCCTGCGCCGCATGTCGACGGCGGTCGAAGTGTCGCCGCTCGAGGGCGCGGAACTCGACGTGGCGCTCGAGCGGCGCCAATGGTCGAAATTGCCGCCCGGCGTCATGGTCTATTCGATCGACGGGCCGTTCTTCTTCGGCGCGGTCGACACGTTCGAACGCTCGCTGGCGCAGACGCACACGGATCCGCAGCAGCTGGTCCTGGTGTTGCGGCGTGTGCCTTTTATCGACATCACCGGGATCCAGAGCCTGGAGGAGGCGTTGCGCGACCTGCAGCGCCGCGGCGTCGACGTGATCCTGTGCGGCGCCAACCCGCGCGTGAAGGCGAAACTCGACAAGGCCGGCCTGCTCGATCTCGTCGGCCCGGGCGGATACCACGACGATCTCCATGCCGCGCTCGGCCAGGTCGACTGGGGCGCGACGCTTGCCGACCCGCCGGGTCGCACCAAACCTGAGGCAACCCGATGAAAGCGCTCGTCTGCCACACGCTCACTGGCATCGCAGGACTGCGGCTGGAGCAGGACTGGCCGGAGCCCGTGCTCACGCCGGGAGCGGTGCTGATCGACGTCATGGCGACGGCGTTGAATTTTCCCGACGTGCTGATGCTGCGCGGGTTGTACCAGGAGCGGCCGCCGCTGCCGTTCATCCCGGGTCTCGAACTCGCGGGTGTGATAGCCGCGGTCGGCGAGGGCGTGACGCGCCACAAGGTGGGCGATCGCGTCGTTGCGTATGCGGGTGGTGGTGGCGCGGCAGAACGCGCCGTGGTCCGGCAGGAGCGACTGATTCCGATGCCGTCGACCCTCGACTTCGAGCAGGCGAGCGGCATCTGCCTCACGTACTTCACGAGCTACCACGCGCTGAAACAACGGGCGCAGCTGGCCGCCGGCGAGTCGATGCTGGTGCTGGGTGCGGCGAGCGGCGTTGGCACGACCGCCATCGAGCTGGCCAGGCAGATGGGTGCGCAGGTGATCGCGGCCGCGAGCACCGATGCCAAGCTCGAGGTCGCACGCAGCATCGGCGCGGAACACCTGATCAACTACTCCACGCAGGACCTGCGCGAGCGGATCAAGGAGATCACCGGCGGCAAGGGCGTGGACGTCGTCTATGACGCCGTGGGCGGACCGTATGCCGAACCCGCGGTGCGCAGCCTGGCCTGGAAAGGACGTTACCTAGTGGTCGGATTCGCGGCAGGCGACATCCCGAAGATTCCGATGAACCTGCTGCTGCTGAAGGGAGCGGCCCTGGTGGGGGTGTTCTTCGGCAGCTTCGCGCAGCGCGAGCCGCAGGTGCAACTGCAGAACGTGCGCGAGCTGTGGCAGCTGTTCGAGGCCGGCAAGCTGCGACCGGTCGTGGGGGAAGTCCATCCGCTGGCCGACTACGCCCAGGCTTTCGCCGCGCTGGAGCAGCGACGCGCGGTGGGGAAAGTCGTGCTGCGCACCAGGGGTTAGGGGTTAGTCCGACTATCCCCTAGCCCCTTCCTCACGCGTCCCCGATCGCTTCCAGCTCGGCGTGCACTTCGAGCCAGCGTTCCTCGACGTCGCCGAGTTCCGCAATGACGTCGGCGCACCGTCGGCTCGTCGCCTGGACGTCGGCCGACGGTGTCCGCGCGTAATACGCGGTGTCGGCGAGTTTCGCTTCGAGTTCCTTGCGCTCGGTCTCGAGCCTGGCCATGCGGGCCTCGAGCTGCGTCGACTCCTTCAGCAATGGACGACGCCGTGCGAGTTTCTGCTGGCGTTCCGCGGCCGCCGTCTCGCGCTGTGCCTTGCGGTTCTCTTTCGATTCGGCCGTGCCCGCGGCGGCCGCGTCCTGCGGTGCTGATTCACGCCGCGCCGTCAGCCAGGTCAGGTAATCCTCGAGATCGCCGTCGAACGGAACGGCGCGGCCGTCGGCCACGAGCATGAAACTGTCGCAGATGGTGCGCAGCAGCGCGCGATCGTGCGACACGAGCACCAGGCTGCCTTCGTAACCGGCCAGCGCCCGCGTCAAGGCATGGCGCATTTCGAGGTCGAGGTGGTTGGTGGGCTCGTCGAGCAGCAGCAGGTTCGGCCGCTTGCGCACGAGGAGCGCCAGCGCCAACCGGGATTTCTCGCCGCCGGAAAACGGCTCGACCGGCGCATCGGCCATCTCACCGCGGAAGTCGAACCCGCCGAGGTAGTTGCGCAGGTCCTGCTCGCGCGACCGCGGGTCTTGCCGGAGCAGATGGCGCAGCGGTGACTCATCGCCGCGCAGCTGTTCGACCTGGTGCTGCGCGAAGTAGCCCGTTTCCAGCCCTTGGCCGGCGACACGCCGGCCTGCCAGCAGCGGTTGTCCGCCGGCGAGCGACTTGATCAGCGTGGACTTGCCTGCGCCGTTCGGGCCGAGCAGGCCGAGTCGGGTGCCAGGACGCAGCGACAGCTGCACGTTGCGCACGACTGCGCGGTCGCCATAGCCAAGTGCCGCGTCTTCGAGCGTCAGCAGGGGATCCGGTGCACGCAGCGGCTCGGGGAATTCGAAATCGAACGCGGAATCGACGTGCGCGGCTGCAATGTGTTCCAGCCGGTCGAGCGCCTTGAGGCGGCTCTGCGCCTGTCGCGCCTTGCTCGCTTTCGCGCGGAACCGCTCGACGAAACTCGTCATGTGCGCGATCTCGCGCTGCTGCTTCTCGAACATCGCCTGCTGCACGGCGAGACGCGCGGCGCGTTGCGTCTCGAACGCGCTGTAATTGCCGGTGTAGAGAGTCAGCACACCGCGCTCGAGGTGAACGACGTGCGTAACGGTGCCGTCGAGGAAGTCCCGGTCGTGCGAAACCAGCAGCAGCGTGCCGCGGAAGCCCGCGAGCCAGCGCTCGAGCCAGACCACGGCGTCGAGGTCGAGGTGGTTGGTGGGTTCGTCGAGCAGCATCAGGTCGGCCCGGCTCACCAGGGCCTGCGCCAGGTTCAGGCGCATGCGCCAGCCGCCCGAGAAATCGGCGACGGGTCGTTCCAGGTCCGCTGTCTCGAAGCCCAGACCTGCGAGCAGCGCGGCTGCCCGGGCCCGGGCGCTGTAGCCATCGATCGCTTCGAGCCGGACGTGCAACTCCGCAAGCGCGCGGCCATCGTGCGTTGCGTCGGCGGCTGCAATCGCCCGCTCGACGCGCCGCAGTTCCTCGTCGCCGTCGAGTACGAATTCGAGCGCGGCCTGTGGCAAGGGCGGCGTTTCCTGCGCGACCGATGCCACCCGCCAGTCCCGCGGAATCAGGCAGTCGCCGGCCTCGCTCTGGATCTCGCCGCGCAAGAGCGCGAACAGGCTCGACTTGCCGCTGCCGTTGGCGCCCACGACGCCGACCCGCCAACCGGCGTGGATCTGCAGCGAGGCGTCCTCGATCAGTCGGCGTACGCCGCGCGTCAGGGTGAGTTGCCGGAACTGGATCAAGGGCGGGCTGTCACAGGAGGGGCGCACATTCTCCCACTTTGGCGGGAGACGACGAAGTGCGGCACAATTCACGACCAGTCAGCTTGCCCGGCCTTCCGCCGGGTCCCGGAGTCACCGATCCGATGTCCCGTATCCGTTCAGCATTGGCGCTCGTCGCGCTGGGCCTTTTCGCCGTTGCCGGCCATGCCCAGACGAACCCCGCCGTTTCGACGATCGTCGCTTTCAGCCTCTCGAACCCTGTCGGCAACCTGGTGCAAGGCGCAGACGGTGCCCTGTACGGTGTTGCGAGCCCGGCCACTTCGATCACCGGCGGCATCATCTACCGCACCACGCTGGACGGCTCTGACGTCCGCACGCTCTACCAGCTCAAGCCGGACGATGCGCTGTCACCTGCCGGTGGCCTGGTGCTGGCCAGCGATGGCCTGCTCTACGGCACGACCAAGTTCGGCCAGGCGGGGCAGATCGATGGCGTGGGCTCGATTTTCAGAATCGCGGCGGCCGGCACCGGCTTCCAGATCATCCATCGGTTCGCGCCCGCTACGGCGTCGAACCAGGACGGGAGCCCGATCAATACCAACGGCGCGTACCCTGAAGCGGAACTGGTGGAGGGCGCGGACGGCTACCTGTATGGCACGACACGCGCGGGTGGTCCGAACGGCACCGGGACAGTCTTCAAGATTTCGCGCGACGGCACCGATTTCAAGGTGCTGTACATTTTTGCCGCGGTCACCTCGGCCACCGGCTCCGGCCTCACCGTGACGGTGGACGGTGCGGCGCCGTTGGGTCCGCTCGTGGCGGGAACCGACAACGTTTTCTACGGTACGACGTCGCAGGGCGGCACTAATGGCCGCGGTACGGTCTTCCGTATCGCGTTCGACGGCACGGGTTTCCAGGTCCTGCATCACTTCAGCGCGACCACTGCCGACACCACGACGGGGCTGCTCGAGAACGCGGACGGAGCCACGCCGCTTGGCGGCCTGGTCGACGGTGGTGACGGCTTCTTCTACGGCGCTACCGCGCAGGGCGGCACCGATGGCAACGGCGTCGTCTTCGCCATCCCGGCGGATGGCTCGACGTTCACCGTGCTGCATTCCTTCACCGGCGCCGATGGTGCGCGTCCGGCCGCGGAACTGATGGTGGCGAGCAGCGGCAAGCTGTATGGCGTGACGTCGTCGGGCGGCGTCAATTCGGAAGGCGCCACGACAGCGCTCGGGACGATTTTCTCGATCGACCGGGCCGGCACCAATTTCGCGCGTCTCTACAGTTTCGACGGCAAGAACGGCTCGCTGCCGTCGAGCAGATTGCTCGAGACGGCGTCCGGCGTATTCGTCGGCATTGCCACGAGTACGGGCAATTGCAGTTACGGCACGGTCTTTCGCTACAGCCTCGCGGGTGACACGGTGACCGGCAACACCAGGTGCGGCCGGAAAAAGAACAACAGTGGCGGCGGCTCCGCTGGGCTTGCGCTGATCCTGCTGTTCTCAGGCCTTGGCCTGTTGCGGCGTCACACGACCTGATCCTGCGCCAGCGCCAGGGGGGCAGCCGATGACCAGCGGGGGATTGCATCACCGGACCTGCAGCCTCTGCGAGGCGATGTGCGGCATCGTGGTCGAACATCGCGACGGCGAGGTGATCTCGATCAAGCCCAATCGCGACGACGTCCTGAGCCGCGGGCACATCTGCCCGAAGGCCGTCGCACTCAAGGACCTGCACGAGGATCCTGACCGTCTGCGCACACCCCTGCGGCGCACGCCAGGCGGCTGGGAGGAGATCTCCTGGGTCGCCGCATTCGAAGAGATCGAGGCGCGCATCGGCGACATCCGCGCGCGTCATGGCAATGACGCAGTCGCGATCTACGCGGGCAATCCGACGGTGCACAACCTTGGCGCGATGCTCGGTATCGGCGATTTCATCCGCGCCCTGCGCACGAAGAACCTGTATTCCGCCACCAGCGTCGACCAGTTGCCGCACATGGTGGCGTCATGGGCGTTGTTCGGGCACCAGTTCCTCATGCCCGTGCCGGACGTCGATCGCACGCAGTTGTTCGTCTGCATCGGCGGCAACCCCGTCGCGTCGGCCGGCTCGATCATGGGAGCGCCCGGTTTCGAAAAACGCATCGATGCGCTGCGTGCGCGGGGAGGGCGGTTCGTCGTCATCGACCCGCGGCGCACCGAATCCGCGGCCATCGCTGACGAATACTTCGGCATCCGGCCCGGCACCGACGTCTACCTGCTGCTCGCCCTGCTGCACGAAGTGTTCAAGCGGGGGCAGGTCGACCTGGCGCATCTCGCGCCGCACGTCGACGGCCTCGAGACCCTGCGCGAGGCAGTCCTCGGATTCGACCCGCAAGTGCTTGCGGCTCGCACCAGCCTGCCGCATTCGCGGATCATTGCGCTCGCTCATGACCTCATGGCCGAGCCGCGCGCGCTCGTCTACGGGCGCGTGGGTGCGTGCACGCAGGAGTTTGGCGGCCTCACGCTGTGGCTGATCTATTGCCTCAATGCGGTCACGGGGCACCTCGATCGCGAGGGCGGCATGATGTTCGCCGAGCCGGCCGTGGACCTCACGCGCGCCTACGGTTCGCGCGGTCACTACGGCAAGTTCCATTCGCGTGTGCGCAAGCTGCCGGAGTTCTCGAACGAGCTGCCCGTCGCGGTGCTCGCTGAAGAGATCACGACGCCAGGGCAGGGACAGGTGCGCGCGCTGTTCACGTTCGCCGGCAACCCGGTGCTGTCGACGCCGAACGGCGGCCGCCTCGATGCGGCCCTTGCACAGCTGGATTTCATGGTCTCGGTCGACCTCTACCTGAACGAGACAACACGGCACGCCCACCTGATCCTGCCGCCGACGAGTCCGCTCGAGCGCAGCCACTACGACATCGCGTTGAGCGGCTTCGCGGTGCGCAATGTCGCCAAGTATTCGCCGCCACTGTTCCCGAAGCCCGCGGGCGCGCTGCACGATCACGAGATTCTCGCGCAGATTGCGCAACGCCTGCGCAAGGCGCCAGGTTCCGTGACGGGGCGCGTGTCGCTCAAAGTGAAAGATGCAGTGGCACGGCGTCTCGGTCCGGACGGCACGCTCGACTGGATGCTCAAGACGGGGCGCTACGGCGTGCCGAATGCCGGGAAAATGAAGTTGCTGGGCGCGCTGCCCGGCTTCGGCGCCTTGCGCAAGCTCATGCGCGCGACCGATCGTCGTCCGGTGGGCCTGACCCTGCAACGCCTGCTCGATGCGCCGAACGGCGTCGACCTCGGTGCGCTCGAGGCTGCGTTTCCCCGTCGTATCGCGACGCCGAACCGTCGCATCGAGCTTGCCCCCGCCATGTTCGTCGCGGACCTGGGCCGTGCGGCGGCTGCGCTCGACGCGCCCGTCCCGTCGCTGTCGTTGATCGGTCGGCGCCACGTGCGCAGCAACAATTCGTGGCTGCACAACAGCCAGCGCCTGGTGAAAGGCAAGCCGCGCTGCACCCTCATGCTGCACCCGGATGACGCAGCGGACCGGGGCCTGGCCGACGGCGCGATCGCGCGCGTCACCTCGCGCGTCGGGATGGTCGAAGTGGCCGTGGAAATCACGCCGGACATCCAGCCGGGCGTGGTCAGCCTGCCGCATGGCTGGGGCCACGGGCGCGCCGGTGTGCGGCTGTCAATCGCCAGTGCTCACGCCGGCGTCAGCATCAACGACCTGGTTGACGACCAGCGCATCGATGCGCTGACCGGCACGGCGGTGCTCAACGGCACGCCGGTCGAAGTGGTCGCTGCCTGACAAAAGAAAGCCCCCGGCCTCGCGGCCGGGGGCGCTTGCTGGTGGAGGCGGCGGGAATCGAACCCGCGTCCGCAAGCCCTACATTCCAGGACCTACATGCTTAGCCGTCTTTTTGATTCTCGTCGTTCACTACCCAAGCGGCAGGGAAGATGACCGACCAGCTCAGGAACGTTTTAGCGAGCCAGCCCTCAGCACACTGGACACGCGAGCTTGTGAGCGCGTCCCCCGGGTCTGGATGCACAAGCACACGCCAGTCGGGGGTTAAGCGGGATTAAGCCGCTAGAGCGTAGTTGTCGTCGTTGGCAACTAATAGTTTGCAAGTGGTTTAACGAGGTATCTTGCACCTCGGCATGCACATGGAGTTTCGCGACCCACGTCGAAACCGGTCGCCCCCGTGAACATCCCCAGTGTAGGGCCAAAGCGCAGGAACACAAGGGGAAGAAGGGGAGGAAGGCAAGGAAGGCCAGGAAGGCCAGGAAGGCCAAGAAGGCCAAGAGGAGTTAACAGCGCCTGACTTCCGCCCCTTCCTGCCCTTCCTGGCCTTCCTGCCCTTCCTGGCCTTCCTGCTCCCTAGCGCCTGCGGAGCAGGCGCGACTTCTCCCGCTGCCAGTCGCGGTCTTTCTCGGTATCGCGCTTGTCGTGCGCCTGCTTGCCCTTCGCCACGCCGATTTCGAGCTTCACCTTGCCCTGGCTCCAGTACAGCTCGAGCGGCACGATGGTGTGGCCCTTGCGCTCGACCGCACCGACCAGGCTGTCCAGTTCCCTGCGGTTGAGCAGCAGTTTGCGGGTGCGCGTCGGGTCCGCCACGATGTGCGTCGAGACGGTACGCAGCGGCGTGATGTGCGCGCCGATCAGGAAAGCCTCGCCGTCCTTGATGATCACGTAGCCTTCGGTGATCTGCGCCTTGCCGGCGCGCAGGCTCTTGACCTCCCAGCCCTGCAGCGCGAGCCCTGCCTCGAGCTTTTCCTCGATGAAATACTCGTACCGCGCGCGCTTGTTCTGCGCGATCGTGGGGTTTTCGTCGGACCTGCGGTCCTTGTCCTTGCGCGGGGTGGTCATGGCGGGAATATCGGGGCCGGTCGCGCATTCTAGCTACCGCGCTTACACTGCGCGCGCCCAGACTTGAATCGACCATGGCCGCCCGCGAAATCAAGCGCACCGCGCTCGTCACCTTCACGCCCGAGCAGATGTTCGACCTGGTGGTCGACGTCGAGCGCTATTGCGAATTCCTGCCGTGGGTGGCGGGCGCCGAAGTGCACGAAAAGACCGAACGCGAACTGCAGGCCAGCCTGATCATGGAGCGTGCAGGCATCCGCCAGAGCTTCACCACGCGCAACGTCATGCAGCGGCCGGACTGGATGTCGCTCACGCTCGTGACCGGCCCGTTCAGGCAGCTGGACGGCCTGTGGACGTTCTCGGCAATCGGCACGGCCGGCACGAAGATCGTGCTGGACATGAAGTTCGAGTTCGCCAACCCCGTCGCGTCGATGCTGTTCGGCCGGGCGTTCGAGCAGAGCGTCGGCGAGCTGATCGATGCATTCGTGGCGCGCGCCAGGCAAGTCCACGGCGCGGCATCGTAGCCGTGGGCGAAGGCACGGCGCGGGTCGAAGTGGTCCATGCGTTGCCCGACCGGCAAAGGGTCGTGACGCTGGCGATTCCGGAGACGGGGCTCACGGCACAGGCGGCCGTCGAGCGCTCGGGCCTGCTGGACGAGTTTCCCAGCCTGCGCGACCGGCCACTGGTCCTCGGGATCTACGGCACGGTTTGCGCGCCGGACCGTCCACTGCGTGATCGCGATCGAGTCGAAATCTATCGACCGCTGCAGGTCGATCCCCGCGCCCAGCGGCGCGAGCGGGCCGCGCACACGGCGCGCAAAGGTCGAAAACGCTGAAAGAGCGAGGGGCGCCGCGGGAGGCCCGCGCCGGGGATCAGTTGGTCGTGCCGTCCGGTTCAGGTGCGGGTGGGGCCTGTTCCACTGCGGAAGTCGGTGACGGTGGCAGCGCCGGGTCGGCGGCTGCGGCGGGGGCAGGGGTCGGACCCTCGACTGGCGTCTTCTGCTGCTGTTCGTTGCCCTGCGGCAGTACGGGTCGGCCGGGCTTCTCGACGCGGCTGACCTTGTCGCCCTCGAAATGCACGATGTAGTGCGCGCGATCGCGGTGCCTTTCACGTCCGCGCTGGAGGGTGTAGATGTAGTCCCAACGCTGCGGGTCGAACGGATCGGCCAGCATCGGGGTGCCGAGCAGGTAGCGCACCTGGCTGCGGGTCATGCCCACCGTCACCTGGTCGACGTCTTCCGTCTTGAGCAGGTTGCCCTGCTGGATGGTCGGCCGGTAGACGCATCCGGTCGCACCGAGCAGAACGCCAAGGACCAGGACCAGGGCAAGGGCGGCTCGGGAAATCTCGGTCATGCGTAATGGCTTCTGCTGTCTGGAGTTACCGGGCCGGCCCGGAGATAATGCGGCGCGATCATAACCCAACCGCGCTTCGGCGCAGCACCCGGCTCGCGAGGAACAAATCAGTGGAACCTTCGCAACTGCGTCGCGCTGGCCTGAAGATCACCGCGCCGCGACTGAAGATCCTCGAGATCCTCGCCAGTGCGACCGTGCGGCACATGAGCGCGGAAGACGTCTACCGACGCCTGCTCGAACTCAACGAGGACATCGGCCTCGCCACGGTCTACCGGGTGCTGACTCAATTCGAGTCTGCAGGCCTGGTGACGCGACATCATTTCGAGGGCGGCACGGCGGTATTCGAACTCAACGAGGGCATGCATCACGACCATATCGTGTGCATAGACTGCGGCCACGTCGAGGAGTTCTCAGACGAGGATATCGAGGAACGGCAGCGGCGGGTCGCCGAGCGCCTCGGTTTCGAGATCACCGACCACTCGCTCACCCTGCACGGCCACTGCGTGCGCGAGGCTTGTCCTTACCGCCCGAAACGCCCTTAGCGCGCCGAGCCCCGGGCTGGCATTCAGCCTGCGGCGGGGTGCCCGCCTTGCGCGCCGAGGCCAGCATTTCGCGCGCGTGCTCGCGCGTGCGGTCGGTGATGGTCGTGCCACCCAGCATGCGGGCCAGCTCCTCGGTGCGGTCCGCGTCATCCAGGACTTCGATCCGCGTGCGCGTCTTGCCGTCCGCGACGTGCTTGGACACGCGCAACTGATGATCCGCCTGCGACGCAACCTGCGGCAGGTGTGTCACGCACAGCACCTGGCCCTTGCCGGCGAGTTCGTGCAATTGACGTCCGACCATCTCGGCAACGGCGCCACCTACGCCGGCGTCGACTTCGTCGAAGACCAGGCAGGGGAGGTGAGCGGCCTCGACGGCCGCCACTTGCAGGCCTAAGCTGATGCGCGAGAGTTCGCCGCCTGAGGCCACTCTTGCCAGTGGTCGCGGTGGCTGTCCCGGGTTGGCGCTGACGAGAAACTCGACTTCATCGTTACCGTGCGCCGAAAACACCGGCGGATCCTGCGGCTCGACCCGCGTGGCGAACACGCCGCCCGGCATGCCCAGCGCCTGCATGAAGCCTGTGACCTTGCGGTCCAGCGCGGTCGCCGCCTGCTGCCGTCCCTGGGTGAGGAGTTGCGCTGCGGCAAGGTAGCGCTCGCGCGCCGCGGCGAGTCGTTGCTGCAATTCCGACTCGCTGACCACGCCGGCATCGAGCTCGGCGAGCTCGGCAGCGAGCGCGTCGCGCAAGGTTGGCAACTCGCGAGTTTCGACGCGGTGTTTGCGCGCAACGGCTTCGAGCGCTGCGAGTCGAGCCTCGATCCATTCCTGTCGTGCGGGATCGGCATCGAGTGCATCGGTGTAACGGCGCAGGCTCGACAGCGCTTCGCGCGCGGCAATCGTCGCTTCCTCGAGCTGCATCGCCACCGGCTCGAGCGCCGCATCGAGACCGGCCAGCTGTCGCAGGACGCCTTGTGAGCGCGCGAGTGCCGAAGTGATGCCACCGTCGTCGCCAGCGAGCAGGGCCTCCACCTGCGCAGTGCCTTCGGCCAGTCGGCCGAGGCTCGAGATCCGCTTGCGTTCTTCGATTACCGCCTCGGCTTCGCCCGCCCTGGGATCGAGCGCCTGCAGTTCGGTGACGAAATGACGCAGCAGGTCGAGCCGCGATTCGCGCTCGCGCGCACGCTGTTCGAACGTGGCGCGCTGCTCCTCGAGCGTCTGCCAGGCAGCGTGTGCGGCGCGCACGGCTGCGCTCCGCGCGGCGAGCTGGCCGCTGCCGTCCAGCGTCTCACGCTGGTACCCGCGTCGCGACAGCGACTGAAATTCGAGCTGTCCGTGCACGTCGACCAGCAGCTCGCCCAGGGCCCGCAACGATTGCACGGGCACCGTCAGTCCGTTCAGGTACGCGCGGCCGCGGCCGTCGGTGCCGACGACCCGTCGCAACTGGCATTCGCCTTCGTGTTCGATCGACTGCTCATCGAGCCAGGCCAGCGCCGCTGCGTTGCCGGCCAGCGCGAACGTCGCACTGACCTCGGCTCGCTGCGCGCCGTGCCGCACCGAGCCGCTGTCCGCACGGCCGCCGACAGCCAGCATCAGTGCATCGACCAGGATCGACTTGCCGGCGCCGGTTTCGCCCGTCAGCACCGTGAAGCCGCGGCCGAACTCGAGTTCGACGGCCTCGACGATGGCGAAATCCCGGATCTGCAGGTGCGTCAGCATTCAGGTGAGCCCGCGGGTCAGGCGCCGGGTGGCTGCCCGTCGCGCGTGCCGCGGCCCCAGTGCAGCTTGGAGCGCAGGATCCGGTAATAGTCGTGTCCCGGCGGATGCAGCAGCGTGGCGCTGACCCTGGCGCGCTCGATCCGCAGGCGCACGCCCGGGTCGAGGTCGCAGAGCACGATGCCGTCGCAGACCACCTGGGCGCGCGATTCGAAACGGTCGGCCAGTTCGATTTCGACGACGCTGTCGGCGGGCACGACGATCGGACGGTCAGACAACGTGTGCGGGCACACCGGAACGAGGACGACGGCATCGAGGCTGGGATGCACGATCGGACCGCCACACGACAACGCGTAGGCGGTCGAACCCGTGGGCGTGGCGATGATGAATCCGTCGCCCACGTGCGTATTGACGTAGGCGCCGTCGACCCACGTGCGTACGTCGACCATGCGTCCGGTTTCGCGCTTGGCGACGACGACGTCGTTCAGGGCGAGTGCATCGATGGGCCTGCCGTCCGCCAGCAGCTGCGCCGCGAGCAGCATGCGCCGCTCAGCCTGGCAGCGGCCGCCGAGCGCGTCGTCGAGGCTCTGCAGCATCTGCTCGGGCCCGACGTCGGCCAGGAATCCGAGTCTGCCGCGGTTGACGCCAAGCACGGGGACGTCGGCCATCGCGGCCATCCGCGCGGCATGCAGCATGGCGCCGTCGCCGCCGACCGCGACGATCAGGTCGGCGCCTGGCGCGAGCTCGGTTTCGGGCACGGTGTGGACGCCTGCACCGTCCAGCGCCAGCGCCTCGTCGGCAATGACGCGCACGGCATGGCCTTTGCCGAGCAGGTGCTGCGCGAGCGTGCGCATGGCTTCGCCGACGCGCGGATCGGCCGCACGGCCAGCGAGGGCGACACAGGTTCGGCCGGGGGGGCGTGTGTCCATAGGATGGCCTGCCTTTTAGCATGGGGCCGAGCGCACCGGCCAGCGCGATTCCAGGGGCTTCAATGTGCAAATGCGTTGCTTGACTTGCCGGAAAAGCACACGCTAGGTTTGCCGTGGCCATGAACGAAATTCCCGACGATCCCCTGACTGAACGGGCCCAGCACCTGCTGCGGGTGCTGGTCGAGAGCTACATCCGTGAAGGACAGCCCGTCGGTTCGCGCAGCCTCTCCCGCGATTCGGGACTCAATCTCAGCGCTGCCACGGTCCGCAATGTCATGGCGGATCTCGAGGAATACGGCTTCGTCGCGTCGCCGCACACCTCCGCCGGACGCGTCCCCACCGACAAGGGTTACCGCTTCTTCGTCGACACGCTGTTGCGGCAACGGCAGCGTCCCGACGACGTGCACATGCTGAACGAGTTGAACCAGCGGCTGGAGCAGGAAGCGGACCGCGATCCCAAGGCACTCGTTGCCGTCGCCTCGCAGATGCTGTCCTCGCTGACGCACCTGGCCGGCGTCGTGACGATCCCGCGCCAGCCCCACCAGTCGCTGAGCCAGATCGAGTTCCTGCCGCTCTCCGAGAGCCGCGTGCTCGCGGTGATGGTGATCAACGGCCGTGACGTGCAGAACCGCATCGTCCACCTCGAGCGCTATTACTCGGCCGAGGAACTGCGTCGCGCCGCGAATTTCCTCAATCAGCAGTTCGGCGGCAAGGAACTCGCCCAGATCCGCCTGGACATCGTGGAAGAACTGACGCAGGCCGGCGAAACGCTGAACCAGCTGATGCGCGACGCAATCCGCGTGGCGCAGCAGGCGGTGGGCGAGAGCAACCTCCAGGGCGAGCCCGAGTACGTGATCGCGGGCGAGACCAACCTGATGGAGTTCGCCGAACTCTCGAACGTCGAGAAGCTCCGCCGCCTGTTCGATGCCTTCACGTCGAAGCGCGACATCCTGCACCTGCTCGACCAGAGCCTGGGTGCCGAGGGTGTCCAGATCTTCATTGGCCAGGAATCGGGCTACCAGATCCTCGACAACTGCAGCCTGGTGACGGCCCCGTACGCGCTGGACAACGAGACCGTCGGGGTCCTGGGCGTCATCGGCCCGACCCGCATGGCTTACGACCGGGTCATTCCCATCGTCGACATCACCGCCCGATTGCTCGGCTCCGCCTTGAATTCCCGCCGTTAGGCCCGATCTAGCGGGCAAGTAGCCGTGCCAGGGGCCTCTTGCTGGGTGCCGCGGGCCGGCGCCCATTGCTTGCAGGCAGGACAAATGAGCACGAACCCCGACTACGATCCGGCGGCCCAGGCACCCGGGCAGGACACCCCGGAGGCGGCTGCGTCGACCGCTGCAGAACTGGCCGCCGCCCAGGCCCAGTTGCAGGAGGCCCGCGAGGCCCAGCTCAGGGCCCTGGCCGAGATGGAAAACGTCCGCAAGCGGGCTCAGCGCGACGTCGAGTCGGCTCACCGGTTCGCGGTCGAGCGCTTTGCCGCCGACATGATCGAGGTCCGCGACACCCTCGAACTCGGGCTCGCCGCGGCCGGTGCGGCTGCCGAGGCCGCCAAGTTCGTCGAGGGCGCGCAGGCGACCCTGAGGATGGTCGACAAGGCGTTCGAAAGGGCGGGTATCGCCGTCGTCGACCCGATCGGCCAGAGCTTCAACCCCGAGTTGCACGAGGCGATCATGGCCCAGCCCTCGGCCGACCACCCGGTCGGCAGCGTCCTGACCGTCGTCCAGAAGGGCTTTACGCTCAACGGACGCCTGCTCCGGCCGGCACGCGTCGTCATCGCCCGCAGCCTGGATCCGGCCAACTAACCGCCTCCCGTTCTTGAATCCCGGCCGATCGACCCCCAACTAGCCGGCAACGACATTTCACGCCTTCTTTCGGAGCTTGCACCACCATGGCAAAAGTCATCGGCATCGACCTCGGCACCACCAATTCCTGCGTCGCGATCATGGACGGCGGCAAGCCCCGCGTGATCGAGAACAGCGAGGGTGACCGCACCACGCCTTCCATCGTCGCCTTCACCAAGGACGACGAGGTCCTGGTCGGCCAGTCGGCCAAGCGCCAGGCCGTCACCAATCCCCAGAACACGCTCTACGCGATCAAGCGCCTGATCGGCCGCAAGTACGACGACTCGGTCGTGCAGAAGGACGTGGGCATGGTCCCGTACCACATCGTCAAGGCCGACAACGGCGACGCGTGGGTCGAAGTCCACGGCAAGAAGATGGCGCCGCCGGAAATCTCGGCGCGCGTGCTGATGAAGATGAAGAAGACGGCCGAGGACTACCTCGGCGAGCCGGTCACGGAAGCCGTGATCACGGTGCCGGCGTACTTCAACGACCAGCAGCGCCAGGCGACCAAGGATGCCGGCCGCATCGCGGGCCTCACCGTCAAGCGCATCATCAACGAGCCGACGGCGGCCGCCCTGGCCTATGGTCTCGACAAGTCGGGCGGTGACCGCAAGGTCGCGGTGTACGACCTCGGCGGCGGCACCTTCGACGTGTCGATCATCGAGTTTGCGGACGTCGACGGCGAGCGCCAGTTCGAAGTGCTCGCGACCAACGGCGACACGTTCCTCGGTGGCGAAGACTTCGACAAGCGCGTCATCGATTACCTCGCGAACGAGTTCCAGAAGGAAAGCGGCGTCGACGTGCGTCGCGACCCGCTCGCGATGCAGCGCCTGAAGGAAGCGGCCGAGAAATCCAAGATCGAGCTCTCTTCCAGCCAGCAGACCGAAGTGAACCTGCCGTACATCACGGCCGACGCTTCCGGTCCGAAGCACCTGGCGATGAAGCTCACGCGCGCCAAGCTCGAGTCGCTGGTCGAGGAACTCGTCCAGAAGACGATCGAGCCGTGCAAGATCGCGCTCAAGGACGCGGGGCTCTCGATCAACGACGTCGCCGAGGTGATCCTCGTCGGCGGCCAGACTCGCATGCCGCTCGTGCAGAAGTACGTGAAGGACTTCTTCGGCAAGGAGCCGCGCAAGGACGTCAACCCGGACGAAGCCGTCGCCGTGGGCGCGGCCGTGCAGGGCGGCGTGCTGACGGGCGAGGTCAAGGACGTGCTGCTGCTCGACGTCACCCCGCTGTCGCTGGGCATCGAGACGCTGGGCGGCATCATGACCAAGCTGATCGAAAAGAACACCACGATCCCGACCAAGGCGACGCAGGTGTTCTCGACCGCGGACGACAACCAGACGGCCGTGACGATTCACGTGCTGCAGGGCGAGCGCGACCGCGCGCAGGACAACAAGTCGCTCGGGCGGTTCGATCTTTCCGACATTCCGCCCGCGCCGCGCGGCATGCCGCAGGTCGAGGTCATGTTCGACATCGACGCGAACGGCATCCTCAACGTGCAGGCGAAGGACAAGGCCACGGGCAAGGAGCAGAAGATCGTCATCAAGGCCTCGAGCGGCCTGACCGAGGACGAGATCAAGCAGATGGTCCGTGACGCCGAAGCGCACGCGGAAGAGGACAAGAAGTTCCGCGAACTCGCCGAGACGCGCAACCGTGCCGACGCGCTGGTGCATGCGGCCGAGAAGTCGCTCAAGGACCTCGGCGAGAAGGTTTCGTCGGAGGATCGTGCCCGCGTCGAATCCGCCGCTGCGGACCTGAAAGCGGTGCTGCGGGGCGACGACAAGGACATCATCGAGAAGAAGGCGGAAGCCCTGGCCGAGGCCGCGGCCAAGGTCGCACAGCAGGCGTACGCCAGCCAGGCGGCACCCGAAGCGGGGGCTGCAGGCGCCGGCGGTGGCCAGGCTGGTGGCCCGGGCGGCAGCAAGGACGAAGTGCTGGACGCCGAGTTCGAAGAGGTCGACAAGGACAAGGACCGCAAGGGCTGAGGCGCAATCCAGCCCGCGCGCGGCGGCGCGTATGGCTATGATGCACGCGCCAGGAATCGACCGCCGCGGGGCGCATAACCCCGCGGCGTTTCTGCGTTGAAACAACTGCGATACGACGAGCCGAAGCGGATGGCGAAGCGCGATTACTACCAGGTCCTGGAGCTGACTCGGGCTGCGACGGAGGCCGAGATCAAGAAAGCCTATCGCCGCCTGGCGATGAAGCTGCATCCGGACCGCAACCAGCACGATCAGGCGACCGAGGAGAAGTTCAAGGAGGCCAAGGAGGCCTACGAAGTCCTGTCGGATGCACAGAAGCGCGCGGCTTACGACCAGTTCGGCCACGCAGGCGTCGACGCCGCTGCGCGTGGCGGCAAGGGCGGGCAGGGCTTCGATCCGCGCGATGCGTTCGGCGACATTTTCGGCGACGTGTTCGGCGACATCTTCGGTGGCGGACGCCGTGGACGTTCGCAGGTGTTCCGCGGTGCGGACCTGCGCTATGAACTCGAACTCGACCTCGAGCAGGCCGTGTTCGGCGACACCGTCAACCTCGATTTCGCCACGCTCGGCGAATGCGAAGACTGCAAGGGTTCGGGTTCGGCCAAGGGCGCGAAACCCGTCGCCTGCGACACCTGCCATGGCCAGGGCCAGGTGCGAATGCAGCAGGGTTTCTTCACCGTGCAGCAGACGTGCCCACGCTGCCAGGGGCGCGGCCAGGTCGTGAGCGATCCTTGTGGCAAGTGCCGCGGGCAGGGACGCACGCGCAAGCAGAAGACGCTCGCAGTGAAAGTGCCGGCCGGCGTCGACACCGGCGACCGGATCCGGTTGGGCGGCGAAGGCGAGGCAGGCCGCAATGGCGGTCCGTCGGGCGATCTCTACGTCGAAGTCCGCGTCCGCGAGCACGCGATCTTCGAACGCGACGGCGCGCACCTCTCGTGCGAGGTGCCGATCAGTTTCAAGGCGGCGACCCTCGGCGGCAGCATCGACGTGCCGACACTGGACGGCGACGTCACGATCAAGGTTCCGCCCGAGACGCAGTCGGGTCGCGTGTTCCGCCTGCGTGAAAAGGGCATCAAGCCCGTCCGCGGCGGCACCACCGGCGACCTGTTCTGTCGCGTCGTCGTGGAAACGCCCGTGCACCTCACGCGCGAGCAGAAAGACCTGCTGCTGAAGTTCGACGATTCGTTGCGCGCCGACAGCAGGCACCATCATCCGCGCGAGGAATCCTGGGTCGACGGCGTGAAACGTTTCTTTACCAGCCTCGGCGAGTGACCCTCGATGGCCGTTTCGATCAGCGTTGCGATGCTGGGGGCTTCGGGCCGGATGGGCCGGAACATCATTCCGCTGATCGCGGGTGATTCGAGCGGCTTGCGCCTGAGCGGCGCACTGGTCGCACCCGGCGACAACGCGCTCGGCCAGGATGCAGGCTCGTTCGCGGGATCGGCACCGTTGGCCATCGCAATCACCGACGAGCCGCGGCGTGCCCTGGCCGGGGCCAGCGTCGCCATCGATTTCACGCTGGCCGAAGCCTCCGTTCGCAATGCAGCCCTCTGTCGCGAACTGGGCGTGCCGATGGTCATCGGCACCACCGGTCACAGCGCCGCCCAGCTCAAGGAGATCGAGGCGATCGCAAGCGGGTTGCCGGTCGTGCTCGCTCCCAACATGAGCCTGGGCGTCAACGTGCTGTTCAAGCTGGCGGAACTCGCGGCGCGGGCACTGCAGGCGGAGCAATACGACGCCGAGATTTTCGAAGCGCACCACCGCCACAAGGTCGACGCCCCGAGCGGGACGGCGCTCGGTCTCGGACGGGCCGCCGCAAGGGGCCGGGGCGTCGAACTGGACGCTGTCGCGGAATACGCGCGGCACGGCAATACCGGCGCCCGCGAGGCCGGCAAGATCGGGTTCAGCGTGGTGCGCGGCGGGGACATCGTCGGCGATCACCGCCTGATTTTTGCGGGTCCCGGCGAAACCATCGAACTCTCGCATCACGCCCAGGACCGCTCGGGCTTTGCCCGCGGCGCGCTGGTGGCTGCTCGCTGGGTCGTCGGGCGGCCGCCGGGCCTCTACTCGATGGCCGACGTGCTCGGTCTCTGACTCGCTCACCTTGCCGAAGCCGGGAGCGCACGAGCTCGGCTACCTGGGCTCCGACCCGGCTCGTCCTGCCGAGATCGGAAAGGCAGACACGATCTCGGCAGGACGAGCCGGATCGGAAACCCGGCGTCGCCGGAGGGTCAGAAGCGCCCGGTCCGGTTCTCCTTGCGGCGAGCGTGTCTGCCTTTCCGCTCGCCGCAAGGAGAACCGGACCGGGCGCTCGACACCACGCGATAAGAGCGCGTGGCACAACCCGAGACGCTCGCGTAGAATCCGGTACTTAGCCCGTGAGACAAATCTTCACCGGAGTGAGCGCCAGCTCAACCCCGGCGGTGGTCGCACGCGCTAGTAACTGATCGCTGCGCCGGAGGTAACCCGTGACGACACCCGCTGTCTTGGCTCTAGAGGACGGCACTGTGTTTCGCGGCGTTTCCATTGGCGCCGCCGGCACGTCGACCGGCGAGGTGGTGTTCAACACCGCCATGACTGGCTACCAGGAAATCCTGACCGACCCGTCGTATTCCCGGCAGATCGTTACGCTGACCTACCCGCACATCGGCAATACCGGCACCAACCCCGACGACCACGAGTCGAGCCTCGTCCACGCCGCCGGTCTCGTGATCCGCGACCTGCCGTTGCTGCACTCCAGCTGGCGTGCCACCGAATCCCTGCCGGAGTTCCTGCGCCGCCGGAATACGGTTGCCGTCGCCGAGATCGACACCCGCAAGCTGACACGCATCCTGCGTGAAAAAGGTGCGCAGGCCGGCTGCATTGCCAGCGGCGACGCCGCACTGCGTCCCGACCTCGCGATCGAGGCGGCACGCCGCTTCCCGGGCCTCAAGGGCATGGACCTTGCCCGGGTCGTCTGCACCGACCGGGCCTACCAGTGGAACGAGGGCACGAACTGGTCGCTGGAACAGGGTCCGGGTCGCCGGGCCGGCCAGCGCCTGCACGTCGTGGCCTACGACTTCGGCATCAAGCGCAACATCCTGCGCCTGCTCGCCGACCACGGCTGCCGCATGACGGTCGTGCCGGCGCAGACCTCGGCCGCAGATGTCATGGCGCTCGCACCGGACGGCATCTTCCTCTCGAACGGTCCCGGCGATCCCGAGCCGTGCACGTATGCGATCGAGGCCACGCGTGAATTTCTCGCCAACGGCACGCCGCTCTTCGGCATCTGTCTCGGCCACCAGATCCTGGGCCTCGCGCTGGGCGCGAAGACCGTCAAGATGAAGTTCGGTCACCACGGCGCGAACCACCCTGTGCTCGAAATCGAGACGGGCCGTGTGCTGATCACGTCCCAGAACCACGGTTTCGCCGTCGACGAGACGACGCTGCCGCCGAACGTGAAGGTCACCCACAAGTCGCTGTTCGACGGCTCGCTGCAGGGCATCACCTGCATCGATCGTCCGGCGTTCAGCTTCCAGGGTCACCCCGAAGCCAGCCCGGGTCCGCGCGACCTCGTGCCGCTGTTTGCAGAATTCGTCGAATCCATGCTGCGCAAGTCGGGCACCGCGCCGATGCGCAAGACGGTCTGATCGCAGGAGTCGCCGCCCGCATGCCCAAGCGCACAGACCTCGAAAGCATCCTGATCATCGGCGCCGGCCCCATCGTCATCGGCCAGGCGTGCGAGTTCGATTATTCCGGCGCCCAGGCGTGCAAGGCGCTGCGCGAGGAGGGGTACCGGGTCATCCTGGTCAATTCGAACCCGGCGACGATCATGACCGACCCGGAGATGGCCGACTCGATCTACATCGAGCCCATCAACTGGCGCACGGTCGCCCGCATCATCGAAAAGGAGCGTCCCAGCGCGCTGCTGCCCACGATGGGTGGCCAGACGGCCCTCAACTGCGCGCTCGACCTGGTGCGCGAAGGCGTGCTGGAAAAGTACGGCGTCGAACTGATCGCCGCCTCGCGCGAAGCGATCGACATGGCCGAGGACCGCGAACTGTTTCGCAACGCCATGCGCGACATCGGGCTCGACTGCCCGCGCTCGCGCGTCGCGCACAGCCTCGAGGAAGCGCTGGCGATCCAGGCCGAGATCGGCTTCCCGACGGTGATCCGCCCCTCGTTCACGCTCGGTGGCAGCGGCGGCGGCATCGCGTACAACCGCGAGGAGTTCGAGCAGATCGTCGCACGCGGGCTCGACGCCTCCCCGACCAGCGAAGTGCTGCTCGAGGAATCGGTGATCGGCTGGAAGGAATTCGAGATGGAAGTGGTCCGCGACAAGGCGGACAACTGCATCATCATCTGCGCCATCGAGAACCTCGATCCGATGGGCGTGCACACGGGTGACTCGATCACCGTCGCGCCCGCGCAGACGCTGACGGACAAGGAATACCAGCTGATGCGGGACGCGTCGATCGCGGTCCTGCGCAAGATCGGCGTCGAATGCGGCGGCTCGAACGTGCAGTTCGCCATCAGCCCCACCGACGGCCGCCTGCTCGTCATCGAGATGAACCCGCGCGTGTCGCGCTCGTCGGCGCTCGCGTCGAAGGCCACCGGCTTCCCGATCGCCAAGGTCGCGGCGAAGCTGGCCATCGGCTACACGCTCGACGAGCTGCGCAACGACATCACGGGCGGCGCCACGCCGGCGTCGTTCGAGCCGACGATCGATTACGTCGTCACCAAGATCCCGCGCTTCACGTTCGAGAAATTCCCGGGCGCCAACCAGCGGCTCACGACGCAGATGAAGTCGGTGGGCGAGGTCATGGCGATGGGCCGCACCTTCCAGGAGTCGCTGCAGAAGGCGCTGCGCGGCCTCGAGACCGGCATCGACGGCCTGACGCCGATCGCGACGCTGCCGCTCGCCGACGACGATGCGCGCAATGCGCTGCTCGAAGAGTTGCGCATGCCGGGCCCGGACCGTCTGCGCTACGTGGGCGATGCGTTCCGCGCGGGCCTGACGCTGGCTGAAGTCCACAAGGCGTCGCGCATCGATCCATGGTTCCTGGTGCAGATCGAGGACATCATCAGCGAAGAGCGCGCGATCGTGGCGGGTGGCAGGCCAGCGCTCGATCAACCCCGCGTGCGCGCGCTGAAGCGCAAGGGTTTTGCCGACAGCCGCATCGCGAAGCTGATCGGCGTTGCCGAGGCGGACGTGAGCGCTCATCGCCGCGCGCTCGGCGTCCGTCCCGTGTTCAAACGGGTCGATACCTGCGCCGCGGAATTCGCGACGTCCACCGCGTACATGTATTCCACGTACGAGGACGAGTGCGAATCCAGGCCTACCGGCAAGCGCAAGATCGTGATCCTCGGTGGCGGGCCCAACCGTATCGGCCAGGGCATCGAGTTCGACTACTGTTGCGTGCACGCGGCGCTCGCGCTGCGTGAAGACGGCTTCGAGACCATCATGGTCAACTGCAACCCGGAGACGGTCTCGACCGATTACGACACCTCCGACCGCCTCTATTTCGAGCCGCTCACGCTGGAAGACGTCATGGAAATCATGCACGTCGAGAAGCCGTTCGGCGTGATCGTGCAGTACGGCGGCCAGACGCCGCTCAAGCTCGCCAAGGCGCTGGAAGCGGCGGGCGTGCCGATCATCGGCACCAGTCCCGACTCGATCGACGTCGCGGAAGACCGCGAGCGTTTCCAGCAACTCGTCGGCAAGCTGCAGTTGCGGCAGCCGCCGAATCGCACGGCGCGCACCGAAAATGAGGCCGTGCGACTGGCGGCGGAAGTCGGCTTCCCGCTCGTCGTGCGCCCGAGCTACGTGCTCGGCGGCCGCGCGATGGAAGTCGTGTTCAGCGAGGACGACCTGCGCGTCTACATGAACACCGCGGTGCAGGTATCGAACGACAGTCCGGTGCTGCTCGACCGCTTTCTCGACCTTGCGATCGAAGTCGACGTCGATGCGATCTGCGACGGCAAGGACGTCTACGTCGGCGGCATCATGGAGCACATCGAGCAGGCCGGCGTGCACTCGGGCGACTCCGGTTGCTCGTTGCCGCCGAGCAGCCTGAGCAAGGAACTGCAGGACCAGATCCGCGAGCAGACGCGCCGCTTGGCGCTTGCGCTCAACGTCATCGGCCTGATGAACGTCCAGTTCGCCATCCAGAACGGCGTGGTCTACGTGCTCGAAGTGAACCCGCGCGCCTCGCGCACGGCACCTTTCGTCTCGAAGGCGACCGGTGTGGCGATGGCGAAGGCGGGCGCGCGCGTCATGACCGGACGCACGCTCGTCGAACTCAACCTGACGCGCGAGCGCATCCCGAAGTACTTCTCGGTCAAGGAAGCGGTGTTCCCGTTCGGCAAGTTCCCGGACGCCGACCCCATCCTGGGCCCGGAAATGAAGTCGACGGGCGAGGTCATGGGCACCGGCCGCAGCTTCGGCGAGGCCTACGCCAAGGCGCAGGCGGCCTCGGGCGTGACGTTGCCAACCCGCGGCGTCTGCCTGATCAGCGTCCGTGAGCGCGACAAGCCGGGCGCGGTCGAACTCGGCAAGCGGCTGCGCGCCCAGGGCTTCGAGATCGTGGCGACCCAGGGCACGGCCGACGTGCTGGAGGCGAACGGCATCGAATGCCGGCGTGCCAACAAGGTGCGCGAGGGCCGGCCGCACATCGTCGACATGATCAAGAACGACGACTTCAGCCTCATCGTCAACACGACCGAGGGCAAGCAGGCCGTGCGCGAGTCCAACTCGATTCGGCGTGAGGCCGTGGCCCGCAAAGTGACGTACTACACGACCCTCGCCGGGGCACTGGCCACTTGCGAGGCCATCGACCACCTTCAGGACGTCGAGGTGAACCGCCTGCAGGATCTTCACAAGGAAGTTTGGATATGACGCGTAAGCCAATGACTTCTAAGGGTGCGGGACGCCTGCGGGAGGAATTGAAGCGACTCAAGCAGGTCGAGCGGCCGCGCATCATCCAGGCCATCGCCGAGGCGCGCGCCCATGGCGACCTGAGTGAGAACGCCGAGTATCACGCGGCCCGCGAGCAGCAGAGCTTCTGCGAAGGGCGCATCAACGAACTCGAGCACGAGCTGTCGCACTCGCACATCATCGATGTCTCGACCCTGCCCAGGACCGACAAGGTGGTTTTCGGCGCCACGGTGCACCTCGAAACGGCCGCCGGCGAGGAGGTCGTTTACCAGATCGTCGGCGAGCAGGAAGCCGACATCCGCCTCAACCTGATCTCGATCACGTCGCCGATAGCGCGGGCGCTGGTCGGCAAGTCAGCCGGGGACGAGGTCCACGTCGCCGTGCCGGGTGGCACCCGCTCGTACGAAATCGTGATCGTTCGCTACGAGTAGGGATCATTCACGCCGTCTATCGGCGGGATCTGGAAGTTCGATGGCGTGCCGGGGCCTGCGACTGCACACTGCTGGAAGGTTTTTACGCGTCCGGCAGGAGGATCTTCGTCTGCTCGCGGTTGGCCCGGTAGAACAGGGCGACGTGACCGATGCGCTGGACGATCTCCGAGTGCGTCGAGGCGGCAAGTTCGGCCAGCAACCCGTCCCGCGCCTTGCGATCACCCACCCGTGCCCGCACCTTGACCAGTTCGTGGTGAGCCAGTGCTCCATCCATCTCCGCCACCAGGTTCGGGCCGAGCCCGGAATTGCCGATCAGGACCACCGGGTTCAATTCGTGGCCAAGACGGCGGAGGTATTTGCGTTGGGTGTCGGACAGCATGGGAAGGGCAGGAAGGGGAGGAAGGGGTCAGGAAGGGGTCGAGCCAGCGCGGCTGGACCTCGAAGGCCGCTATCATCCCTGAGCAAAGACCAATTCGCACGAATTTGACATTGACTGGCACGGGAACGACGCAATATCCAGTGCCGCAAGCGCAGCCAGATTAAACACACTTCCTGCCCTTCCTGTCCTTCCTACCCTTCCTGTCCTTCCTGTCCTTCCTCCCCTTCCTCCCCCTCCCTTGCCAAAGCGCACCAAATCCTCCGCCGCATGGCTCGCCGAGCACGAGTCCGACCCGTACGTGAAACGGGCCCGGGAAGAAGGTTGGCGGTCGAGGGCGGTCTACAAGCTCGAGGAGATCCAGAAATCGGATCGGATCCTGCGGCCGGGAATGACCATCGTCGACCTGGGGGCCGCACCCGGCAGCTGGAGCCAGTACGCGAAGCGGCTGCTGGACGGCAACGGCAGGATTATCGCCATGGACATCCTGGACATGCCTGCCATCCCGGGAGTGGAATTCCTGCAGGGCGACTTCAATGACGATGCCGTGCTGGAGCGGCTGTCAGCCATGGTCGGCCCGACCAGGGTCGACCTTGTCATGTCCGACATAGCCCCCAACATGATGGGCATTGCGGACGTGGACCACGACCGGTCGATGCAGCTGGTGGAACTTGCGGTCGATTTCGCCGGTCGGACTTTGCATCCCGGGGGCGATTTCCTCGCCAAGGTCTTCCAGGGGCGGGGTTTCCAGCCGCTCGTGTCCCAGCTGCGCGAACGCTTTGATTCCGTCAAATTGCGCAAGCCGAAAGCATCGAGGGCGCGCAGTGCCGAAGTCTACGTTCTGGCACGCGGGTATCGGATGGTGTAGTGTGAATTCGGCCGTCAGTGCGTGCACGTTGCGTGCCGCAGATCCGGCTAAACCGAGGTCAGGAAGTGAACGATTTGGCCAAGAATGTCGTCCTGTGGGTCGTGATCGCCGTGGTGCTCGCCACGGTCGTGAGCAATTTCAGCTCGCGCGGACAGACCGTGCAGGAGATGCCTTATTCCACGTTCCTGACCCACGTCAAGGACGGCACCGTTTCCCAGGTCACTTTCTCCGGTGACAAGATCAGCGGGCTGCGCTCCGGCGGCGAGCAGTTCGTCGTCTACAACCCGGAGACGGACAACTCGGCACTGATCGGCACGCTGCAGAAGAGCGGCGTCACGTTCAGCGCCGCGCCGCCGGAACGCCAGTCGTTCCTCATGCAATTGTTCATCTCGTCGTTCCCGATCCTGCTGCTGATCGGCGTCTGGGTCTACTTCATGCGCCAGATGCAGGGCGGAGCGGGCGGCCGCGGGGCGATGTCGTTCGGCAAGAGCCGGGCGCGCCTGCTCAATGAAGACCAGGTCACCGTCACGTTCGCGGATGTCGCGGGCGTCGACGAAGCCAAGGAAGAAGTCTCCGAGATCGTCGACTTCCTCAAGGACCCGGGCAAGTTCCAGCGCCTCGGCGGCAAGATCCCGCGCGGTGTGCTGATGGTCGGTTCGCCCGGCACCGGCAAGACGTTGCTCGCCAAGGCGATCGCCGGCGAAGCGAAGGTGCCGTTCTTCACCATCTCCGGATCGGACTTCGTCGAGATGTTCGTCGGCGTCGGCGCCTCGCGTGTCCGCGACATGTTCGAGCAGGCCAAGAAGCAGGCGCCCTGCATCATCTTCATCGACGAAATCGATGCGGTCGGCCGCCATCGCGGCGCCGGTCTCGGCGGCGGTCACGACGAGCGCGAGCAGACGCTGAACCAGTTGCTGGTCGAGATGGATGGTTTCGAAGGCAACGAAGGCGTCATCGTCATCGCGGCCACCAACCGTCCCGACGTGCTCGACCCTGCGCTGCTGCGCCCGGGCCGCTTCGACCGCCAGGTCGTCGTGCCGCTGCCGGACGTGCGCGGACGCGAGCAGATCCTCAAGGTACACATGCGCAAGCTGCCGCTGGCCGAGGACGTGAAGCCCTCGATCATTGCACGCGGCACTCCCGGCTTCTCGGGCGCCGATCTCGCCAACCTCGTCAACGAGGCTGCGTTGTTCGCGGCTCGCGCGAACCGTCGCACCGTCACCATGGACGAGTTCGAGCGCGCCAAGGACAAGATCATGATGGGCGCCGAGCGCAAGTCCATGGTCATGGACGACAACGAGAAGAGGCTCACCGCCTACCACGAAGCCGGCCACGCGATCGTGGGTCTCAACGTCCCCGACCACGACCCGGTGTACAAGGTCTCGATCATCCCGCGCGGCCGCGCGCTCGGCATCACGATGTTCCTGCCTGAAGCGGATCGCTACAGCACCAGCAAGCGCCGGCTCGAGAGCCGCATCGCTACGCTGTTCGGCGGCCGCGTCGCGGAAGAAATCGTCTTCGGGCCGGAGTACGTCACCACGGGTGCTTCGAACGACATCGAACGTGCGACCGAGATCGCCCGCAGCATGGTCACGAAGTGGGGCCTCTCGGACAAGCTGGGTCCGCAGACGTACGCGGAAGACGAGGGCGAAGTGTTCCTCGGCCGCAGCGTCACCCAGCACAAGCAGGTGTCCGACGTCACGGCACACGTGATCGACGAAGAGATCCGCGTCCTCATCGACAGCAACTTCCAGCGTGCCAAGGGCATCCTCGAGCGCGACATCGAGATCCTGCACAAGATGGCGGAGGCGCTGATCAAGTTCGAGACGATCGACGACTCCCAGATCGCCGACATCATGCAGGGCCGCGAGCCGAAGCCGCCGGCCGATTGGGAAGACCCGCACCCGGGCTCGCCACCCGACATCCGTCCGCGCCCGACACGCGGCGGCGAAGGCGACGCGCCGTCGGGACGACCTGCCCCGCAGCACTAGCCAAGGGGATAGGGGATAGGGGTTAGGGGTTAGTCGGAAGGGCGGCATTGCCGCCCTTTCCTTTTGCAGGATGCAATTCCTGATACCTGCAATTAATCGGCTGCACCTAACGCCACGATGATCTTTCCGACTGACCCTTCCTATCCCCTATCCCCTAACCCCTTTCCCATGCCGCTCCGCTGCCGTGACCGCTCGCTGGCCCTCGACGTCCCCGCCGTCATGGGCATTCTCAACGTCACGCCAGACTCGTTCTCGGACGGCGGTCTGCACTTCGAGCGGCAGGCCGCGATCGCGGCTGGATTGCGCATGGTCGAGGAGGGCGCTGCCATCGTCGACGTCGGCGGCGAGTCGACGCGACCGGGTGCAGCGGCAGTCGGTGTACAGCAGGAAATCGATCGCGTCGTGCCGGTGATCGAAGCCCTCGCAGCCCGTGCCGACGTGGTGCTTTCCGTCGACACCAGCAAACCCGAGGTGATAGCGGCCGCCCTGAGTGCCGGCGCCCACCTCGTGAACGACATTCGCGCATTGCGCATTCCGGGAGCACTTGCAGCTGCAGCGGCGCAGAACGCCGCGGTCTGCGTGATGCACATGCAGGGCGAGCCGGCGACCATGCAGGCCGATCCGCGCTACGGCGACGTCGTCGCCGAGGTCCGCGAGTTTCTGCTTGCGCGTACCAGGGCCTGTCGGGAAGCAGGAATCGCTGGCGATTCGATCTGCATCGATCCCGGCATCGGGTTCGGCAAGACGTACCAGCACAACGTCGAACTGCTGCGCAACCAGCGTGCGTTCACGGATCTGGGCTATCCGCTGCTGATCGGTGTCTCGCGCAAGGCACTCATCGGTATCATGACGGGTCGGCCGGCCCTGGAAAGGGTGGTGGGCAGCGCCGTCGCGGCCGCGTTCGCGGTGCAGGCAGGGGCGGCAATCATCCGCGCGCACGACGTCGCCGCCACGGTCGATGCGGTCAAGGTGGCGGTCGCGCTGCGCGGGCGCGCAGCGAGATAGCGGAACGACAGGCAGCAAGGCGGCGCCAGCGGCGGCGAGCGCGTCACGGCGAGGAGCAAGCAGCAGATGGCCAGGAAGTATTTCGGCACCGATGGCGTGCGCGGCCGGGTCGGCCAGGAACCCATGACGGTCGAGTTCGCGCTGCGACTTGCGAGCGCCGCGGCCCGCGTGCTCGCGCCCGATGGCGGCACCGCGCTGGTCGGCAAGGACACGCGCCTGTCCGGCTACATGTTCGAGGCCGCGCTCGAGGCGGGCTTCGTCGCCGCCGGCGTCAACGTGAGCCTGATCGGCCCGCTGCCGACGCCCGGCATCGCGTACCTGGCCCGCAAGTCCGGCTGCAAGTTCGGCGTGGTGATCAGCGCCTCGCACAATCCGTACGAAGACAACGGCATCAAGTTTTTCGACGCGCACGGCAGCAAGCTGTCCGACGAGATCGAGGAACAGATCGAGGCGTACCTCGACCAGCCGGCCCTCACGCGCGAATCGATCCATCTCGGCAAGGCAACGCGCGTCGACAAGTCGCGCGTCGTGTACCAGGAGTTCTGCATGTCGGTGCTGCCGCAAGGCACCGACCTGTCAGGACTGAAAGTCGTCATCGACTGCGCGAACGGCGCGGCCTACAAGGTGGCGCCGCGAGTCCTCACCGACCTCGGCGCCGAGATCATCCCGCTGGGCTGCTCGCCGAACGGCCGCAACATCAACCTGCGCTGTGGTTCCACTTCGCCCGAGCTGATCCAGGCGACGGTGTCGGGTGTGCACGCGGACGTCGGCATCGCGCTCGACGGTGACGGCGACCGGCTGGTGATGGTCGATCATCTCGGCCGCATCGCGGACGGCGATCAACTGCTGTACGTCATCGCCTCCGATCGCAAGCGCGCCGGCACGCTGCAGGGGCCGGTGGTCGGCACGGTGATGAGCAACCTGGGACTCGAACAGAAGCTGAAATCCGAGGGCGTGGAATTCCTGCGGGCGCAGGTCGGCGACCGCTACGTGCTGGCCATGCTGAAGGAGCACGGCGGTGTGCTCGGCGGCGAAACGTCCGGTCACTTGCTGTGCCTCGACCGCACGACGACGGGCGACGGCCTGATCAGCGCCCTGGAGGTGCTGGCCGTAATGAAGCGAACGGGCCGGCCGCTCGCCGAACTCGTTGCGGGCATGCCGAAGTTCCCGCAGGTGATGATCAACGTCCGCGTCAAGGAACGCATCGATCTGTCCAGGTCGCAGGCCATCCAGGACGCCGTAAGGCGCGCCGAGGAGGGCCTCGGTGCGACAGGCCGGGTGGTGCTGCGGGCGTCCGGTACGGAGCCGGTGATCCGCGTCATGATCGAGGCCCGGGAAGAAGCGGTCGCGTCCCGCTACGCGAACGAACTTGCGGAAGTCGTGCGCACGGCGGTCTGAACGGCGGCTGTTCCGCATTGCTTTAACCCGGACCCGCCGCTAAGATCGCGCGCCTTTCGCGGCCGGCCCTGATGGGCCGGCATCGCTCACCGTTTCTGGGGGTAGTTCAGCCATGCGTCAGCCGCTCGTCGCGGGCAACTGGAAAATGCACGGGTCGCGCGCGGAAAACGCGAGTCTCGTCAGTGGTTTGCTCGATCTGTTGCAGCCGGGAAAGCGCGCCGAAATCCTGCTGTGCCCGCCGTTCCCGTACCTGATGGAAACCGGTCGCCTGCTGAAGGATTCCGGCGTGGCGCTCGGCGCCCAGTCGGTCTGCGCGGAGTCGCAGGGCGCCTTCACCGGCGAGGTGTCCGCCGCGATGCTCAAGGATGTCGGCTGCCGCTACGTGCTGGTCGGACACTCGGAGCGTCGCCAGCTGTTCGGGGAGCGCGACGCGCTGGTCGCGCGGAAATTCGTGGCGGCCCAGGGCCAGTCGCTGGTGCCGGTGCTCTGCGTGGGTGAAACCCTGGAGGAGCGCGAGGGCGACCAGACGACCAGTGTCGTCTCCCGCCAGCTCGAGGCCGTCCTGGCCGTGACCGGTGTGCAGGCGCTGGCCAAGGCGGTCATCGCCTACGAACCGGTCTGGGCGATCGGCACGGGCCGCACGGCTTCGCCGGAGCAGGCCCAGGAAGTGCACGCGATGATTCGTGCCAAGGTGGCGGAACGGGATGCTACAATAGGCGGATCGGTCAGGATCCTGTACGGCGGAAGCGTCAAGGCTTCCAACGCCCAGGAACTGTTTGCGATGCCCGATATCGACGGCGGACTCGTCGGCGGGGCGTCGCTCAAGGCGGACGAGTTCGCACGAATCTGCGCTGGCGCAGGTTGACGGCGAAGCGTCGTCGCCAGAACGCATAAGGTTTCTTTGCGATGAATTGGCTGCAGACCCTCGCTGTCGTCTTCCACGTGCTGCTGGCGATCTCCATCATCGGCATCGTGCTGCTGCAGCGTGGCAAGGGCGCGGATGCCGGTGCCGGTTTCGGTGCGGGCGCCTCGGGCACGGTGTTCGGCGCGCGGGGTTCCGCCTCGTTCCTGTCGCGAACCACGGCGGTTCTCGCCACGCTGTTCTTCCTGACGAGCCTGGGCCTGACGTACCTGTTCAGCCAGCAGAAGGAGGCAACCAGCGTCGTCGACACGGTCACGCAGCAAGCCCCGGCACCCGTGACGTCGCCTGCTCCGCTGCCGCCGGCGACGCCGGCCACGAACACTCCTGCTCCGGCCACCGTGCCGGCCACGGGCAGCGAATCTGCGCCCGCGCAGCAGGCGCCGCCCGCGCAAGCCCCGGCCGGCAACTGAGGCGGCGACGATCTGATCGAAGATGCGGATGTGGTGGAATTGGTAGACACGCTAGCTTGAGGGGTTAGTGCCGAAAGGCGTGAGAGTTCGAGTCTCTCCATCCGCACCAGAACGAACGAGGCGAGCCAGGGCTCGCCTTTTTCATTTGCGCTCCTACTGCGCTGCAATCCGTGCTGTTAGAATTACGGGCTAATCGCACCCGCTTCGATGCTGCCCTTCGAGATGCTCGCGCAATACCTGCCGATCCTGATTTTCCTAGCAGTTGCAGGCGCAATCGGCGTGCTCCTGCTCGTGCTCGGCCGCCTCTTCGCGCCAAGCCGGCCCGACACTGCAAAGCTCTCGCCCTACGAGTGCGGCTTCGAAGCGTTCGAGGACTCGCGCATGAAATTCGACGTGCGCTATTACCTCGTCGCCATCCTCTTCATCGTGTTCGATCTCGAAATCGCCTTCCTGTTCCCGTGGGCCGTCGCGCTCGATTCGGTCGGCATCGTCGCGCTCGCCGCGATGGGTGTGTTCCTGCTGGTGCTCGTGGTCGGCTTCGTCTACGAGTGGAAGAAAGGGGCGCTCGAATGGGACTAGAGGCACCGAGCAGCAGCGACGCGCCGGACCGCGGCGTGTTCACCACCTCGGTGGACGCGCTCATGAACTGGGCCCGCACCGGTTCGATGTGGCCGATGACGTTCGGTCTCGCGTGTTGCGCCGTCGAAATGATGCACGCAGGCGCCGCGCGCTACGACCTCGACCGGTTCGGCATCGTCTTCCGTCCAAGCCCGCGGCAGTCCGATGTGATGATCGTGGCCGGCACGCTGGTCAACAAGATGGCGCCGGCGCTGCGCAAGGTCTACGACCAGATGCCCGAGCCGCGCTGGGTCATCTCGATGGGTTCGTGCGCGAACGGCGGCGGCTACTACCACTACTCGTATGCCGTGGTCCGCGGTTGCGACCGCATCGTGCCCGTCGACGTGTACGTGCCGGGTTGCCCCCCGTCCGCCGAGGCGCTGATCTACGGCCTCATCCAGTTGCAGAAGAAGATCCACCGCACGCAGACGATTGCGCGCTGAGAATTGTCGAGCAGATCCATGAACCAGGCGTTGGAACAACTCGCCGAGACGATCTCGGGCCGCTTCGCCGGGCAGCTTGCGCGCGTCGAATCGCGCTGCGGCGAGCTGACGTTCGAAGTCGCGCCGGCCGCGCTGCTCGACGTCTGCCAGGCCCTGCGCGACGAGGCCGGCTGGAGCTTCGAGCAACTGATCGACCTCTGCGGCGTCGACTATGTGTCGTACGGCCAGGACGAATGGAACACCGACACCGCGACGTTCCGCGGCTTCAGCCGCGGCCGTCAGACCCTCAGCCGGCCTGCGGGTGACCTCGCGCAGCAAGCCGGGAGTGATGCGCAGAAGCGTTTCGCCGTCGTGCACCACCTGCTTTCGGTCAAGCACAATCGCCGCCTGCGCCTGCGCACGTGGTGCGAACCCGGCGAGCCGCCGATGGTCGACTCGGTCATCGAAATCTGGAAGGCGGCCGACTGGTTCGAGCGCGAGGCGTTCGACCTCTTCGGCATCCTGTTCCGCGGCCACCCGGACCTGCGGCGGCTGCTGACGGATTACGGCTTCATCGGCCATCCATTCCGCAAGGATTTCCCGCTTTCGGGCAATGTCGAAGTCCGCTACGACCCCGTGCGGGGCCGCGTGGTCTACGAACCGGTCAGCATCGAGCCCCGCACGCTGGTGCCGCGCGTGATCCGCGAGGACAACCGCTACGAGGCCGCGCTCAAGGACGCGCCGAAGCATGGCCCAGAACATGGCTGAGATCCGCAGCTATACGATGAATTTCGGCCCGCAGCATCCCGCGGCCCACGGCGTATTGCGCCTGGTGCTCGAGATGGACGGCGAGGTCGTGCAGAAGGCCGATCCGCACATCGGCCTGTTGCATCGCGCGACCGAGAAGCTCGCCGAGAGCAAGCCGTACAACCAGTCGATCGGCTACATGGACCGGCTCGACTACGTCTCGATGATGTGCAACGAGCATGCGTATTGCCTGGCAATCGAGAAGTTGCTCGGCGTGCAGGTGCCCGAACGTGCGCAGTACATCCGCGTCATGTTCGACGAGATCACGCGCATCCTGAACCACCTGATGTGGCTTGGCGCGCACGGTCTCGACATCGGCGCGATGACGATGTTCCTGTATTGCTTCCGCGAGCGCGAGGACCTGATGGACTGCTACGAAGCCGTCTCGGGCACGCGCATGCACGCCACGTATTACCGTCCGGGCGGCGTCTATCGCGACCTGCCGGACACCCTGCCGAAATACCAGCCTTCGCGTTTCCGCAGCGCGAAGGAAATCAACCGCTTGAACGAGGCGCGTTCCGGCTCGCTGCTCGATTTCATCGACGATTTCACGGCGCGTTTCCCGGCGGCGGTCGACGAATACGAAACGCTGCTCACCGACAATCGCATCTGGAAGCAGCGCACCGTCAACATCGGCGTCGTGACACCCGAGCGCGCGCTCAACCTGGGATTCACCGGCCCGGTTCTGCGCGGCTCCGGTATTGCATGGGACCTGCGCAAGAAGCAGCCGTACGAAGTATACGACCGCATGGATTTCGACATCCCGGTCGGCTTGAACGGCGACTGCTACGACCGCTACCTGGTTCGCGTCGAAGAGCTGCGCCAGTCGAATCGCATCGTCAAGCAGTGCGTCGACTGGCTGAAGCGGAACCCGGGCCCGGTGATGATCGACGACCACAAGGTCGTGCCGCCGCGCCGCGAGGCGATGAAGGGCGACATGGAATCGCTCATTCACCATTTCAAGCTGTTCACCGAAGGCTATAGCGTGCCGGCGGGCGAGTCCTACGCCGCGGTCGAGGCGCCGAAGGGCGAGTTCGGCATCTACCTCGTGTCGGACGGCGCCAACAAGCCGTATCGCCTGAAGTGCCGCGCGCCGGGCTTCCCGCACCTTGCGGCGCTCGAGGAAATGACCACGGGCCACATGCTGGCGGACGTGGTCGCGGTGATCGGCACCCTCGACATCGTGTTCGGAGAGATCGACCGATGAGTGACTCCCATCCTCACGCGGACACCGGCGAGGCGCTCTCGGCGCACGTGCGCGCAGAGATCGAGCACTGGCTCACCAAGTTTCCGGTCGACCGGAAACGCTCGGCGGTGATCGCCGCGCTGCACGCCGTGCAGCACGAAAAGGGGCACCTGCCGCAGGCGTCGATGGACGCGGTGGCCGGGTACCTCGGTATCCCGCCGATCCAGGTCTACGAAGTGGCGTCGTTCTATTCGATGTTCGAGACCAGGCCCTGCGGCCGTCACCACATCTCGGTGTGCACCAATATCTCGTGCATGCTCTGTGGCGGCGAGGACATCCTCTCGCACCTCGAGAAGCGCCTCGGCATCAAGGTCGGCGAAAGCACGGCCGATGGCCGCTTCTACCTGAAGCAGGAAGAAGAATGCCTGGCGGCGTGCAACGGCGCGCCGATGATGATGGTCAACCACGTGTACTTCGAGCACCTGACGCCGGCGAAGGTCGATCAGATTCTCGACGATCACAAGTAAGCCGGAGTCCAACGCGTGACCGACTGGACCGACCGGATGAACCTCGTCTGCTTCGAGCCGCTCAGGTACGAGCGCTCGTGGGAGCTCGAGACGTACCTGAAGATCGGTGGCTACGACGCCTGGAAGAAGATCCTGGCGGAGAAGCCGCCGCGCGAGCAGGTCATCGAGGCGGTGAAGGCCTCGGGCCTGCGCGGACGCGGCGGCGCCGGTTTCCCGACCGGCCTCAAGTGGTCCTTCATGCCGCGCAATGCGCCGATGCAGAAGTACATGGTCTGCAACTCCGACGAGAGCGAGCCCGGGACCTGCCACGACCGCGACATCCTCCGCTACAACCCGCATGCGCTGATCGAAGGCATGGCCATCGGCGGCTACTGCACGAACTCGTCGGTCGGCTACAACTACATCCGCGGCGAGTTCATGGCGGAGCCGTTCCCGCGCTTCGAAGCCGCGCTGCGGGAAGCCTATGCCGCGGGCCTGCTGGGCAGGAACATCCAGGGCTCGGGCGTCGATTTCGACCTGTACTCGTTCATGGGTGCGGGCGCCTACATCTGCGGCGAAGAAACAGCGCTGCTCGAGTCGCTCGAAGGCAAGCAGGGACGGCCGCGCTTCAAGCCGCCGTTTCCGGCCAATTTCGGTCTCTACGGCAAGCCGACCACGATCAACAACGCGCAGAGCTATGCCTCCGTGCCGACGATCCTGCGCAAGGGTCCCGAATGGTTTGCCGGCCTCGGCCCGCCCAATTCGGGCGGCACGGTCATCTTCTCGGTCTCGGGGCACGTCGCGAAGCCGGGCAACTTCGAAGTGCCGCTCGGCATTCCGTTCGCCGACCTGCTCGAACTGGCGGGTGGCGTGTGGAAGGGGCGCCAGCTCAAGGCCGTGATTCCGGGCGGTTCGTCCGTGCCGGTGCTCAAGGCCGAAGCCATCATGGCCGCGAACATGGATTACGACTCGCTCAAGAAGGCGGGGTCGTCGCTCGGTTCGGCCGCCGTCATCGTCATGGACGAGACGACCTGCATGGTCCGCGTGCTCGAGCGCCTCTCGCGCTTCTATTACTCCGAGTCGTGCGGGCAGTGCACGCCGTGCCGCGAAGGCACGGGCTGGCTCAACCGCACGCTGAAGCGGATCCTGGCGGGGCAGGGCAGGCAGGCCGACATCGACATGCTGGTCGACGTCGCCAACAAGATCGAAGGCCACACCATCTGCGCGCTCGGCGACGCGGCCGCGTGGCCGGTGCAGAGCTTCGTCCGTCATTTCCGGCACGAGTTCGAGTATTTCGTCGAGCACGGCCACAGCATCGTCGAGGCGCGCGGTCGCGCAGCGTGATCAGGTCACCATGAGCGAAGAGCTGGTCAATATCGAAGTCGACGGCGTGCCGATGCAGGCGCGCAAGAACGCCATGGTCATCCAGGTCACGGATGCCAACGGCGTCTACGTTCCGCGTTTCTGCTACCACGACAAGCTGAGCATCGCGGCGAACTGCCGCATGTGCCTGGTCGAGGTCGAGAAGGCGCCGAAGCCGCTGCCTGCCTGCGCGACGCCGGTCGCCGAAGGCATGAAGATCTTCACGAAATCGCCGAAGGCGATCTCGGCGCAGAAAGCGGCAATGGAGTTCCTGCTGATCAACCACCCGCTCGATTGCCCGATCTGCGACCAGGGCGGCGAGTGCGAGCTGCAGGACCTGGCGATGGGCTTCGGGCGCGACGTTTCCCGCTACGCCGAGCGCAAGCGCGTGTTCAAGGACGAGAACCTCGGCCCGCTCGTCTCCACCGACATGACCCGCTGCATCCACTGCACGCGCTGCGTGCGGTTCGGCCAGGAAATTGCGGGCGTGCCGGTGCTCGGCACGATCGGCCGCGGCGAACAGACGATGATCTCGACGTTCATCGAGCAGAGCATCGACCACGAACTGTCGGCGAACATCATCGACCTGTGCCCGGTCGGCGCGTTGAACAACAAGCCGTACCGGTACCGCGCCCGCGCCTGGGAAATGACGCAGGCGCCGCTGGTGTCGCCGCACGACTGCGTCGGCACCAACTTGAGCGCGCACGTGTTGCGCGGCCGGGTCATGCGCATCGTGCCGCGGGCGAACGAAGCGATCAACGAGTCCTGGATCGCCGATCGCGACCGCTTCAGCTACGAAGGCTTCTACTCGGCCGATCGCGCCGTGAAGCCGATGCTCAGGCAAGGCGGCGCCTGGCGCGAAGTCGACTGGGAAACTGCGCTCGAAGCGGCGGCCAAGGGTCTGCAGCAGGTCGTGCGCGAGGCGGGTCCGGCCCAGGTCGGCGTGCTTGCGTCGCCGATCGCTTCACTCGAGGAACTCGCGCTCACGGCGAAGATCGCGCGTGGGATCGGCACCAACAACCTCGACCATCGCCTGCGTCGCGTCGATTTCCGTGACCAGGCGAACGATCCGGTCGCGCCGCTGCTCGGGTGCTCCATCGCCGAGATCGAACAGGCCGCGGGCGTGCTGGTCGTCGGCTCGAACCTGCGCAAGGAAGTGCCGCTGATCGCTCACCGCGTGCGCCAGGGCGCCGTGCGCCGCGGCGCGAAGGTCTCGTTCATCAACCCGCGTACGTACGACGTGCGGTTCCCGGTCACGGCCAACCTCACCAGCAACGGTCTCGGCATGGCGCAGCACCTGGCGGCCGTGCTCGCCGCGTCGCTCAACGCGCAGGGCAAGGCGCGGCCGTCGAACGTGGCTGCCGCGCTCGAAGGTGTCACGCCATCGTCCCAGCACGAAGCCGTGGCAGCCACGCTGGTTGCGGGCGAATTGCGCGTCATCCTGCTCGGCGCGCTCGCGCAGCATCACGCTGCATACTCCGAACTCCGTGCACTCGCGACGGCGCTCGCCGACGCAACTGGCGCGCGTCTCGGGTTCCTGCCTGAGGGCGGCAACGCCGTCGGCGCGGCCCTGGCCGGCGTTCTCCCGCATCGCGCCGCGGGCGGTCGTGCGGTCGCGGCGCCTGGTCTCAACGCCGTCGAGATGCTGGCCGCGCGGCTCAAGGCCTACGTGCTGGTGGGCGGCATCGAAGCGGCAGACCTGGTGCCGTCGTCGGCCATCGACGCCTCGCTGCGCGGCGCTGACTGCGTCGTTGCCATCACGCCGTATGCGAGCGAGGAGATCCTCGCCAGCGCCAGCGTGATCCTGCCGAGCGCCGTGTTCGCCGAAACCGCGGGCACCTGGGTCAACGTCGAAGGGCGCTGGCAGAGCGTCGCGGGTGTATCGAAGCCGGCCGGAGATGCCCGGCCCGCATGGAAGATCCTGCGCGTGCTCGGCAACCTGCTCGGCCTCGCCGGGTTCGACTACGCCAGTTCCGAGGAAGTGCGTGACGAACTCCGTCAGCAACTCGACACGTACACGGGCGAGGTGAATGCGGCGGCTGCGTTCGCGCCGGGTCGCCTGGCGGCGATGGACGTGACGCGCGAAGTCGCCATCTACGGTGTCGATGCCATCGTGCGCCGCTCGGCGCCGCTGCAGGCCACGGTGGACGGCAGGAAGGGCGGTAGCGGGGGGGCGGCATGATCGACACGATCGTCGCGCTCTGGTTGTCACAGCCAGAATGGCTGCGGACCATGCTGATCAGCCTCGGCCAGATCCTGGCGGTCACGATCACCGTGATCCTGTGCGTGGCCTACACGACGCTGGCGGAGCGCAAGGTCATCGGCTACATGCAGGTGCGCATCGGCCCGAATCGCGTGGGGCCGTTCGGCCTGCTGCAGCCGTTCGCCGACGTCATCAAGCTGCTGCTGAAGGAAGTCGTCGTCCCGTCGCGCTCGAACCGCTACCTGTTCGTGGTGGCGCCGCTGCTGACGCTGACGCCTGCCTTCGCTGCCTGGGCGGTGATGTCGTTGTGGCCCGGCTTTGCGATCGCGGACATCGATGCGGGCGTGCTTTACATCCTGGCGCTCGCTGGCTTCGGCGCCTACGGCATCATCCTCGCCGGCTGGGCCGCGAACTCGAAGTACGCGTTCCTCGGCGCCATGCGCTCGGCGGCGCAGATCGTCGCGTATGAAATCGCGATGGGTTTTGCGCTGGTCGGCGTGGTGATGGCGGCCGGCACGCTCAACATCGGCAAGATCGTGGCGGCGCAGGCGGGCGGGCCGGGCAGCTGGTACTGGCTCTGGCTGTTCCCGCTGATGGTCGTCTACTTCATCTCGGGAGTGGCCGAAACCAACCGCGCGCCGTTCGACGTCGCGGAAGGCGAGTCGGAGATCGTCGCCGGTTTCCACGTCGAGTATTCAGGCATAGCGTTCGCGCTGTTCTTTCTCGCCGAATACGCCAACATGATCCTGGTCTCGGCGTTGTCGGCCACGTTCTTCCTCGGCGGCTGGCTGTCGCCGTTCGAAGGCTATCCGGTGCTCGGCGACGTCGCGTTGCTCGCGGCGCCCGGCCTGCACTGGTTCATCCTCAAGACCTGCTTCTTCCTGTTCTGCTTCCTGTGGTTCCGCGCAACGTTCCCGCGCTACCGCTACGACCAGATCATGCGGCTCGGCTGGAAGGTGTTCATTCCGGTCACGCTGGTCTGGCTCTGCGTCGAGGCGGTGCTGTGGATCTACAAGATCGGGCCGTGGGCCGCGTGAGGTAGCGAGAGCGTGCGCAGCTTCTTCAAGACATTCTTCCTCTGGGAACTGCTGCAGGGCCTGCGGGTCACGCTGCGCGCGTTCTTCGCGCCGAAGTTCACGATCCAGTACCCGGAAGAGAAGACGCCGCAGTCGCCGCGCTACCGCGGCCTGCACGCGCTGCGCCGCTACGCCAACGGCCAGGAGCGCTGCATCGCCTGCAAGTTGTGCGAGGCGGTCTGCCCGGCGGCCGCCATCACGATCGAGTCCGACGTCAGCGACGACGGCACGCGCCGTACGACGCGCTACGACATCGACCTGTTCAAGTGCATCTACTGCGGCTTCTGCGAGGAAGCCTGCCCGGTCGATGCGATCGTGGAGACCCGCATCCACGAGTACCACATGGAGAACCGCGGCGAGAACATCATGACCAAGGACAAGCTGCTCGCGATGGGCGAGCGCTACGAAGCCATGATCGCGGCCGACAAGGCCGCCGACGCGCGCTACCGCTGACCGAGGCGACCCCCGCAAATGATCGTCAACGTCCTCTTCTACGTCTTCGGCGCGATCCTCGTGCTGACCGCACTGGGCGTCATCACGGCGCGCAACCCGGTGCACTGCGCGCTGTTCCTGGTCGCGGCGTTCCTGAACAGTGCCGTGATCTGGCTGCTGCTGCAGGCCGAGTTCCTTGCGCTGACACTGGTCGTGGTCTACGTCGGCGCGGTGATGGTGCTGTGGCTGTTCGTGGTGATGATGCTCGACGTCGACGTCGAGAAGCTGCGGCAGGGCTTCACCCGCTATGCCCCGCTGGGTGCGCTCATCGCCCTGATCGTCGTGGCGCAGATCGGCCTCGTGGTCTACGTGCGCAAGCTGGGCCTGGACGACACGGCCGCGGCGGTCGTCGACCGGCCCGCAGGCGGATCGAATACGCTGGAGCTCGGGCACCTGCTCTACACGCAGTACCTGTACCCGTTCGAGATCGCTGCCGTCATCCTGCTGGTCGCCATCGTGGCGGCCATCACGCTCACCATGCGTGACCGTCCGGGACAGAAAGTGCAGGACATCGGCAAGCAGGTCGCGGTGCGGGCGAAAGACCGCGTGCGCATCGTCAAGATGGACGCGGAGGCGAAGCAATGATCCCGCTGTCCCACGTGCTGCTGCTGTCCGGCATCCTGTTCAGCCTCGCGGTCGCCGGCATCTTCATCAACCGCAAGAACGTGCTGCTGCTGCTGATGTGCATCGAGCTGATGCTGCTGTCGGTCAACTTCAACTTCATCGCCTTCTCGCATCACCTCGGCGACCTGGCCGGGCAGGTGTTCGTGTTCTTCATCCTGACGGTCGCCGCCGCCGAATCCGCAATCGGCCTGGCCATCCTGGTCGTGCTGTTCCGCGAGCGGCGCAGCATCAACGTCGAAGACCTGGACTCGATGAGGGGCTGAGCCGTGGAACAGACGCTGCTCATCATCGTCGGGGCGCCGCTGATCGCGTCGATCATTGCGGGATTGCTCGGCAGGCAGATCGGCCGGGCTGCGACGCACAGCATCACCATTGCCGGCGTGGCGATCGCGTGTGCGCTCTCCGTCAAGGTCCTGCTGGGCCTGCTCGACGGCGCGCCGGTGTTCGACGGCCCGGTCTACACCTGGCTGGTCAGCGACGGCATCCGGATGGAAGTCGGTTTCCTGGTCGACCGGCTCTCGGCGCTGATGATGGTCGTGGTGACCTTCATCTCGCTGATGGTGCACATCTACACCATCGGCTACATGCGCGATGACCCGGGCTACACCCGGTTCTTCAGCTACATCTCGCTGTTCACGTTCTCGATGCTGATGCTCGTGATGGCGAACAACCTGATGCAGTTGTTCTTCGGCTGGGAGGCGGTGGGCGTCGTGTCGTACCTGCTGATCGGCTTCTGGTACACGAAGCCGTCGGCCATCCTCGCCAACATGAAGGCGTTCCTGGTCAACCGCGTCGGCGATTTCGGCTTCCTGCTCGGCATCGCCGGCCTGGTCCACCTGACCGGTTCGCTGCATTATTCGGAGATCTTTGCGCAGGCCGGCACGATCGCAGGCAGCACGTTCGAACTCATTCCCGGCCACGCCTGGCAGGCCGCCACGGTGATCTGCATCGGCCTGTTCATCGGCGCGATGGGCAAGTCCGCCCAGGTGCCGCTGCACGTCTGGCTGCCCGATTCGATGGAAGGCCCCACGCCGATCTCGGCGCTGATCCACGCGGCCACGATGGTGACGGCCGGCATCTTCATGGTCGCGCGGATGTCGCCTTTGTTCGAACTGTCGGAGACCGCGCTCAACTTCGTGCTGGTGATCGGCGCGACGACGGCCCTGTTCATGGGATTCCTCGGCATCGTCAACAACGACATCAAGCGGGTGGTGGCGTACTCGACGCTGTCCCAGCTCGGCTACATGACCGCGGACCTGGGCGTCTCCGCGTACGCAGGCTCGATCTTCCACCTGATGACGCATGCATTCTTCAAGGCGCTGCTGTTCCTCGCGGCCGGTTCGGTCATCATCGCGATGCACCACGAGCAGGACATGCGCAAGATGGGCGGCCTCCGGAAGTACATGCCCATCACCTACGCCACCGCGCTGATCGGTTCGCTCGCGCTGATCGGGTTCCCTGGCTTTTCCGGATTCTTCTCCAAGGATGCGGTGATCGAGGCAGTGCATGCCTCGCACCTGCCGGGCGCGACTTACGCCTACTGGTGCCTGCTGATCGGCGTGTTCGTCACGGCGTTCTACTCGTTCCGGCTCGTGTTCATGACGTTCCACGGCGAGGAGCGCATGGACCATCACACCAGGGAGCACCTGCACGAGAGCCCCTGGGTGGTGACACTGCCGTTGATCCTGCTCGCAATTCCGTCGGTGGTGATCGGCTGGCCGGGAATCGGGCCGCTGCTGTTCGGCGACTATTTCCAGGATGCAATCGTCGTCGCACCTTCGCACGACGTGCTCGGCCACCTGGAGCGCGAATACCACGGGCCGGCGGCGTTTGTCCTGCACGGGCTCACCGGACCGGCGGTCTGGCTCGCAGCAGCGGGCGTGCTCGCGGCCTGGTTCCTGTACCTGCAGCGACCCGCGCTCGCCGCCGTGCTGCGTGAGAAGGCGGGCGGTCTCTACACGCTGCTCGAGAACAAGTACTACTTCGACTGGTTCAACGAGAACGTCATCGCGGCGGGCAGCCGCAAGCTCGGCATGGCGCTGTGGAAGGGCGGCGATGTCGCCGTGATCGACGGCGCGGCGGTCAACGGTTCGGCCCGCCTGGTCGCGTGGGTGGCCCAGGCTGCCCGCGGCCTGCAGTCGGGATACCTCTATCACTACGCTTTCGCGACGATCATCGGGCTCTCGGTGCTGCTCGCGTGGCTCCTCTGGCGCAGCTGAGCACCAAGAATCATGCAACTCGACTGGCCTATCCTGAGCGTTCTCGTCTGGCTGCCCATTGCTGCCGGGGTGCTGCTGCTCCTCGTCGGCGAGCGCAGTGCCGCAGTCGGCCGCTGGCTCGCGCTCGCTGCCAGCCTCGCCACGTTCGCGATCAGCGTCCTGCTCTGGCGCGAGTTCGATCCCTCGACCGCCTCGATGCAGTTCTTCGAGCAACAGCCATGGATCGGGGCCTTCAACGCCTGGTACACGCTCGGCGTGGACGGCATCTCGATGCCGCTGATCGTGCTGACCACCTTCATCACGCCGCTGGTCGTCATTGCCGGCTGGTCCGTCATCGAGAAACGCCCGGCGCAGTACTTCGCCGCCTTCCTGATCCTCGAAGGCCTGATGATCGGCGTGTTCGCGGCGCTCGATGCGATGCTGTTCTACGTGCTCTGGGAAGCCATGCTGATTCCGATGTTCGTGATCATCGGCGTCTGGGGCGGTCCGCGGCGCGTCTACGCCACGGTCAAGTTCTTCCTCTACACCTTCCTGGGCTCGGTGCTCATGCTGGTGGCGCTGATCTACATGTACCTGAAGGGCGGCAGCTATTCGATCGCCGACCTGCAGGCGCTCCCGCTCTCGATGCGCGAGCAGGTACTGATCTTCAGCGCGTTCCTCGTGGCCTTCGCGGTCAAGGTGCCGATGTGGCCGGTGCACACGTGGTTGCCCGACGCGCACGTCGAGGCGCCCACCGGCGGTTCGGTGATCCTGGCCGCGATCATGCTGAAGATGGGCGGCTACGGTTTCCTGCGCTTCAGTCTGCCGATGACGCCGGACGCCGCGCGGGAACTCGACTGGCTGATCATCACGCTGTCGCTCACGGCCGTGGTCTACATCGGCTTCGTCGCACTCGTGCAGCAGGACATGAAGAAGCTGATCGCGTACTCGTCGATCGCGCACATGGGTTTCGTCACGCTGGGCGCCTTCATCGCCTTCGAGATCGTCCGTGCCACCGGCCAGGTGCAGGGCGCGGCCATGGGCCTGGATGGCGCGATGGTGCAGATGATTTCGCACGGACTGGTTTCCGGCGCGCTGTTCCTCTGCATCGGCGTGCTGTACGACCGTATGCACAGCCGCCAGATCGCGGACTACGGCGGCGTGATCAACACGATGCCGGTCTTCGGCGCGTTCATGGTGCTGTTCGCCATGGCCAACGCGGGACTGCCTGGCACGTCCGGGTTCGTCGGCGAGTTCCTGGTGATCCTTGCGGCCTTCAAGGCGAACTTCTGGTACGCGTTCCTCGCGGCCGTCACGCTGATCCTCGGCGCGGCCTATACGCTGTGGCTCGTCAAGCGCGTCGTGTTCGGGCCGGTCGGCAACGACCGCGTCGCCCAGTTGCAGGACCTGAACGGCCGTGAATCCCTCGTCCTGGGCGTGCTCGCCGTCGCCGTGCTCGCGTTGGGCCTGTGGCCGGCGCCGCTGCTCGACGTCATGCGCCCGACCGTCGAGCAACTGGTGCAGCAGATGATGATGACGAAGCTCTGATCATGAACCCTGCATCCATCACAAGGCTGGACCTCGTCCTCGCGGCGCCCGAGATGTTCGTGCTCGCGGCCACCTGCGTCGTGCTGCTCGTCGACCTGTTCCTGACGGAGCGGACGCGCTGGGTCACGTTCGTGCTGTCGCTGCTCACGCTGGCCGGCGCATCGTGGCTCACGACCGTGACCGGGTTCTCCGAGCGCACGGTGGGCTGGCACGGCACCTACGTGGCCGACCCGCTGTCGAGCCTGCTCAAGATCGTGGCCTACGGCGCCGTCGCGGTAGCGTTCCTGTACGGGCACAGCTACCTGCAGGTACGGCGCATCCTGAAGGGCGAGTACTACGTGCTCGGTCTCTTCGCGCTGCTCGGCATCATGGTGCTGGTCTCGGCCAACAGCCTGGTCACGCTCTACCTCGGCGTGGAACTGCTGGCGTTGTCGCTGTATGCGCTGGTCGCTTTCAACCGCGATTCCGGCATTGCCGCCGAATCGGCCATCAAGTACTTCGTGCTGGGATCGATCGCCTCCGGCGCGCTGCTCTACGGCATGTCGATCATCTACGGCGTCACCGGCTCGCTCGAACTCGGTGTCATCAGCAATGCGGCGCTGCAGATGCCGGCAGGGCAGATCGGCCTGCTGTTCGGCCTGGCCTTCATCGTCGTCGGCGTCGCCTTCAAGTTCGGCGCCGTGCCGTTCCATACCTGGGTGCCGGACGTCTATCACGGCGCACCCACGCCGGTGACGCTGTTCCTGGCGGCCGCACCGAAGCTCGGCTCGTTTGCGCTGGCGTTCCGGCTGCTTGCCGAGGGCCTGGGTGCCGTGCACGCGACGGGCTGGCAGGACATGATCACGATGGTCGCGGTGCTGTCGATCATCGTCGGCAACGTCGTCGCGATCGCGCAGACCAACATCAAGCGCATGCTGGCGTATTCGACGATCTCCCACGTCGGCTTCATCCTGCTCGGCATCCTGGCCGGCACCAGCCAGGGCTATTCTGCTGCGCTGTACTACACGATCACCTACGTGATCATGTCGGTCGGCGGCTTCGGCATGATCATCCTGCTCTCGCGCAAGGGCTTCGAAGCCGACAGCCTCGAGGACTTCAAGGGTCTCAACGCGCGCAGCCCGTGGTTCGCCGCGGTCATGCTGATGCTGATGTTCAGCATGGCGGGCGTGCCGCCGTTCGTCGGCTTCTGGGCCAAGCTGGCCGTGATCCAGGCCGTGTTGGACATTGGCAGCCTGTGGCTCGCGATCGTCGCCGTCGCGCTTTCGGTGGTCGGCGCTTACTACTACCTGCGCGTCGTGAAGCTGATGTACTTCGACGAGCCGACGGACAAGGCGGCGCTGCAGGGCGGCGGCGGGGCGATGCGCTTCGTGCTCAGCCTGAACGGACTCGCGGTGCTGGCGCTCGGGTTGTACCCGGGCCTGTTGCTTGCGCTCTGTGCCCGGGTCATCCCGTAGTTGGCGTCGACGGGCGCGCAACGGTCGCCGCCCGAATGATTTGATAAGGATGCTCGCCTATGTATAATAGGCGGCTCGATTGCGGGGTGGAGCAGTCTGGCAGCTCGTCGGGCTCATAACCCGAAGGTCGCAGGTTCAAATCCTGCCCCCGCTACCATCGAATCGAAGCGAACGGCCCCTCTGGGGCCGTTTTGCTTTGCGGCCACTGAGGACTCCGTCGGGTCTACCGCACGCTCGGCACGACCGGTTCTTGCCACCATCGGTTCGCCGGTTTCACATGACTCTATGGAATCTCGACCGGCCGAGGCCGCGCGTCGCAGCCTTCATGAAGACGCCAAGCATATGACCGCAGAGCAGCGGCTGGCCGAGTTTCTGTTTGTGCAACCAAGGTGCGCAGCTCACCGGCACCGACCCAGGCCGCGTTGCTGGTCAAGTCGAGTTGCCCGCCGGAATGCTCCCCTCGCGGCCGTCTGGATGCACGGCGGGCGAGTGCGCGGCGCCTCAGCGGTTCCATCGCGGCATGGGCCGAGCCGACCCGGCCAACGCACGGGCTGTCGCAAAGATATGTCAATCGAATCAACGGATGCCTAGACTGCCGACCCCATCTCCGGCCGTCGGTACGTGTGCCGGCAGCCCTTCACGGACACCCCGTCTCGGACTCTCCGGGCATGGGCTGACGCGTCGTGCAACCTTGTGGTCGTCCGGTGAGTCAAAAAAATCGGATCTGGCTGAGGAATACTGATTGTCGACACAATTCAAAGATGCCTGCCGTGCCGGTGCAGCTGTTGTCATCGCCTATTCCCTGCTGAGTCTCGGCGCCTGCAGCAAAGGAACCGACGACACGCCCGAGGAGGCGGAGGCGGTTGCCCTGCTGGTTTCTCCCGAAGACCTGGTTACGGTGAGCAACAGTGCGCTCGCGTCCGGGCCTTCTATCACTGGGTCCGTCGAAGCGGAGCGTCGCGCCGACCTGCGTGCCGAAGTGTCTGCGGTAGTCCTGTCAGTCCTCAAGGAGAACGGCGATTCGGTCCGCCGCGGGGATCTGCTCGTGCGTCTCGACCCGAACGCCATCCGCGACAGCCTGACGGCCGCAGAGGCTTCAGCGCGCGCGGCCTCGCAGGCTTTCGAACAGGCGGAGCGTCAATACCAGCGCATGATCAAGTTGCGCGAGACAGGCATGGTCGCGATACAGCAGCTCGAGGACGCCGAGACTCAGCGCAACAACGCGCAAAGCGAGCGAGCGGCGGCGCGCACACGCGAGGTCACCGCGCGCCAGCAACTGGAGCGTACCGAAGTACGTGCACCGTTCGACGGAATTGTCAGCGAGCGGAAGGTTTCCGCCGGTGACACGGCGTCGGTCGGCAAGGAACTCATGCAGATCATCGATCCGACCAGCCTGCGCTTCGAAGGCCGAGTATCGGCCGACAGCATCGGGCAGGTGGCCGCGGGTCAACGCGTCAGCTTCCGCATTCAAGGCTTTGCCGATACCGACGTTGCCGGCACGGTGACGCGCGTGAATCCGGCCGCGAACGCCGCGACCCGCCAGGTCGAGGTTCTGGTGCGTTTCGACGATCCGAAACAGCAGCCCGGCGTGACCGGGTTATATGCCGAGGGGCGCGTCGAGACGCGCAGCGCAAAGACGCTTACCGTTCCTGCGGCATCCGTGGTGCGTGAGGGCGACAGCGCCTTCGCATGGCGCGTCAAGAACGGCACCGTGCAGAAGGTGAAGCTCGATCTCGGCGTCCGCGATGCACGCACAGGACAGTACGTCGTCAACGCCGGTCTCGCTGCAGGTGACAGCGTGCTGCGCTATCCGGGCTCGAGCCTGAAAGACGGACAACCCGCACGGCTCGCCGGCAGCCCGGAGAACGCGACCGTGACTGCGGAGCGATAGATCATGTTCCTGTCCGATTTCAGCATCAAGCAGCCAGTGACCACGGTTGCGATCGTAATCGTGCTCATGTGTCTCGGGTTGCTGGCGCTGAAGAATCTGCGTGTCAACCAGATTCCTGACGTCGATCAGCCGGTGATGGTGGTCAATTTTCCTTATCCGGGCGCATCGCCGGAAACCGTGGAGCGGGAGATCGTCAACCGCGTCGAGAAGGCGCTGCAGAGCATTCCGCAGGTCTACGAGATCCGCTCGACGTCCTCGGAAGGCAACGCCCGCATCGTCATCATCTTTGACTTCAAGAAGGAAATGACGGAGGCAGCCGACGAGATCCGCAACGCCATCGCTTCGGTGCGCTACAAGTTGCCGATCGAGATGCGCGAGCCGGTGCTCTACCGCATCGATCCGTCGGCGCAGCCGATAATGCAGCTGGCGCTGTCGTCGGAACGGCAGACTCACGCCGAGATCTCGCGCCTCGCGGAGGACGTGCTAGCGGACCGACTGCGGGGGCTTGACGGTGTCGCCGTGGTCAACGTCGAAGGTTCGTTGAGGCGCGAGCTGTCGGTGCTGTTGCACGCGGACAAGCTGCGTGAGTTCAACGTTTCGGTGAGCGACGTGGTCAATGCGCTGCGAGCGCAGAACACCACCGCGCCGGTGGGTCGCGTCAAGGGAGTCCTCGACGAGCAGAACATCCGGCTGGTCGGACGCATCGAATCACCGGCCGAATTCAACGACGTCGTGGTCAGGCGCGCTGGCAACGAAATCGTTCGGCTGGGCCAGGTGGCGACCGTTGAGGACGGCTTTGCAGAGCCTGAGACCATCAGCCTGCGCAACGGCCACCCAAACGTGGGCGTGTCCGTGATCCGCTCGCGCGAGGCGAGCACCGTAAGCGTGGCCGAGCTCGTTCGCAAGGAAGTGGCCCAGATCAACAAGACCCTGCCGGAGGGGACCCAGCTCGACGTGACCATGGACGGTGGCGAGGATGCCTCCAGCTCGCTGCGCAACGTCGTCGAGGCGCTGATCTTCGGCGCCGTGCTGACGATTTTCGTCGTGTACGCCTTCCTGAACTCCTGGCGTTCGACGCTGATTACGAGCCTGTCGCTGCCGACCTCGGTCATTGCGGCATTCATTGCGGTGTGGGCCGCAGGTTTCACGCTGAACTTCATGACTCTGCTGGGACTGTCGCTGGCCATCGGCGTGCTCATCGACGATGCGATCGTGGTGCGTGAGAACATCGTCCGCCACATGGAGCGCGGCGAGGACCGCGTCACCGCCGCGCGCAACGGCACGGCGGAGATCGGGCTCGCCGTCACCGCGACGACGTTCTCCATCGTGGCGGTATTCGTTCCGGTGGCATTCATGGGCGGCAGCGCCGGCGAGTGGTTCCGGCCATTCGGCGTCACCGTCGTGACTTCGGTGCTGGTCAGCCTGCTTATTTCCTTCACGCTCGACCCGATGCTGTCGGCCTATTGGGGCGATCCGCCCGGCTATGCTCACAGCGAGCGCCGCGGCCTTGGGAAGTATCTGCAGCAATTCAATCGTTGGTTCGATCATCAGGCAGACCGTTACGGCAGGGTCATTTCCTGGGCCCTGCATCACCGCAAGTGGATGACCGGGATTGCAGTGCTTACCCTGGCATTGGCCCTCGTGTTGCAAGCCACCATCGGCGGAAGCGAATTCCTGCCGAAGTCGGACTACGGCATGATAGCGGTCGAAGTACGGACTCCATCGAGCGCCAGTCTCGAATACGCCCGCGGCAAGGTCGAGAAGGCAGCGGAGCTCGCGCGCTCGATGCCTGAAACCGTGGCCACCAACACCCGGGTGAACGCAGGCGGCGGCCGCATCTACGTGGACATAGGCAAGAGCCGGGACCGCAGCCGATCCGCCGTCGAAGTCGCGGCCGCACTGCGTGTGCTGCTCAAGCAACTGGTCGGGGCCGAATACGTCGTGCTCGACGATCTGAACAACGGCGCGCAGAAGCCGGTGCAGATCCAGTTCTACGGCGAGGATTCGCGCCGTCTCATGGAGATCACCAACGCGTACATGGAGAAGATGCGTGGCATCCCGGGGGCCGTCGATGTGGGCCTCTCCGAACAGGAGCCCAAGGACGAACTCCGCATCGAGCTCGATCGCGGATTGGCCAACCAGCTCGGGATCTCCATGAGTGATGCCGCGCAGGCCCTGCGGGTGGCGTTCGCCGGAGTGGAGGTCGGCGACTGGGTAGACCCGGTGGGCGAATCGCGCGACGTCGCGGTACGCCTGCGCGCCGAAGATCGGGTTACGGCCAGCAATATCGAGCACCTGCCCGTCGCGGTGGCCGGCACCAACATGATGGTGCCGCTCGAGCAGATCGCAACCGTCACGCTCGACAAGGGGCCGGCGCAGATCCAGCATCTGGATGGCAGGCGCACGGTTACTGTCTCCGCAAACGTGGAGGGGCGCGCTGCGGGCGAAGTCACCGCCGATGCCATGAAGATCGCGAAAGCCATCGAGTTTCCGAACGGTTACGGCCTGTCCCTGGGTGGCGCTTCGCGCGACCAGGCTGAGATATTCAGCGAGATGCTCACTGCGCTCGTCCTCGGCATCGGCGTCATGTACCTGGTGCTGGTCATGCAGTTCGGCTCCTTTACCGCGCCTTTGCCGGTGATGTTGTCCCTGCCGCTGTCGCTGATCGGCGTGGTGCTCGCGCTGCTCGTGACTGGTGGAACGCTCAACCTGATGAGCTTGATCGGCGTCATCATGCTGATGGGGCTGGTCGCAAAAAACGCCATCCTGCTGCTCGACTGCGCACGCAGGGAAGAGGCCCAGGGCGTCGATCGCGAGGAGGCGTTGATGCACGCGGGCCGCATGCGACTGCGCCCGATCCTGATGACTACGTTCGCGCTCGTCGCGGGCATGGTGCCGGTGGCGATCGGGCTGGGCGAAGGCGGTGAATTCTATCGGCCGATGGCAGTGGCCATCATCGGTGGGGTCCTTACCTCGACCGCGCTCACGTTGCTGGTGATCCCGAGCTTCTACGACAGCATAGAGATCGCGAGCGAGCGAGCGAAGCTCAAGTTCAGGGCGCGCGCAGCGTTGGGCAATCCGCTCGTGGCTTTCGTCGTGACGTTTGTCGAAGGCTTGCTGACCCTGACGTTGCTGCGTTTCCTGTATCGCGCGGCGCGTTGGCTGCTCAATCTCGCACCTGCCGAGCATCCGGTAGAGCGTGCGGCACGACTGAAGGGTTTCGCAGTTGCGGAGGGGTTTGAGGCCTATCCGGCGCCATGGCAGCGGCAGCGCGGCACCTTGACCCTGGCCACCAGCGGTTGAAGGTAATCGCGGACGTGCCACTCGAGCACCTCGATCTTCAAGGCGCAGGAATCTACAGTAACGAAGGAGGGCCTGTAGGCGGCCAGCCTCCCGGGGGTTCCGTGGCATCGGTAACCAGCCTTGATGTACAGGTGACCATCAGCGGGCCTTCGAGGTTGACGGCATCGGGTGCGCGCCAGCTAACAGCCCCAGTTGGTTCGCTGCTGCGAGACCTGCTGCAGTGCGCTAAGTGGTTGATAGTTCTACAGAGTGTTGCCTCAGCAACGGCGTTGCTTGGACCGGTAGCAGG
>CAVOWK010000001.1:0-74051 GCA_963700045.1 uncultured Gammaproteobacteria bacterium | reverse complement strand
GCCACCAGCGCCGCGGCGAGTGCGCCGAATTGCTCGTGATGGGATGGCGCGGCCCGCCAGCCGCGCCGCCGCCCGCGCGCAGCCTGCCGTGCGGCGAAGCGTTCGAGGTCGAACGCCGGCAACCGGAGATTGCCCGGGAACGAGAACAGGTCGAAGCCGGCATGATCGCAACGTACCGCGCCACCGGGCGCACCCAGGCGCTGCATTGCCGCCCGATCCCAGTCGTAAGCGAAGAGCCAGCCAACGCGAGGCGGGGAACTCATCTGGACTGGCCGCCCGCACGTCGTCCCGGGCGATGGCGCGGCGTACCCAGAGAGCCCGGATGGCGCGGCGATGGCTTGCGGTGGCGGGCAGTCATGGCGTTACGATGAACTCGCGTCCAAGGATACTGCCTGCCGCGTGATCGATGTGTTCGTCGCGACGATTAGGACGGGAGTGTCGAGATAGTGTTGCGCTTCCCTCGCCCACCTGAAGCGGGGAATCAATGATCATTCACTCTCCGCCCGTGGCTGCCGCGACGGTCGCCGCCCTTGTGCCCTTGGCATTCGGGTCAAGGACGTTGCGATGGCGACGGTCGACGTCGTCGCGTCGATCGTCGTGATGGACGTAGCGGCAGCGACAGTGCTTGGCATCGCAAGTCGGCAAGGGGATCACAGGCGCTTCCGCGAGAGGTAGCGTCGACCACCGTACTTAAGCGCTGTCTGGGTGCAGCTTGCGCCAGCCATGATGCTCACCGCATGCCAGGGATTCGTGACGCGGTGGACCTGCACCTGGCGACCGGACAAGCGCACCTCTGCCTGAACGTGCTTGCGATGCAACCAGGATGACAGGCTGAACACCATGGTCTCGCTCCTTCCTTGAGGCGCAACGAACCATTGCCTGAACTTTTTTGATTCTAGCGCCCCTGACCTGTGAGGCGACACACGAATTACTGTCAAACTCGCTTGAATCCCCCTGACCCGGAGTGCACAGGCGGATCAACGCGCAGCGCCGGACTCCTGCTTTTTACATAACCCACCCGGACGAACCCGCGTCATTGACCTCTCGATCAATGATTAGGGTCAGCTCGTTACTGCGGTCCTCCGTCCGCATCCCGCCGGCTCCAACGAAGCCCGCTGCTGCAAATAGGCGGCTTGCGCAAGCCTATCCGGAGAGATGATGGGGATGTGGGCCCCCACCTCTCGACGCGACCCGCGCGAAGGCAGGGGCGGTGATCTGTCCGGTCCCCGGAACCCCCGGTAGCCGGCGGCTCTGGTCGTCCTCGCGCAGCCGCATGGCGAGCGCCACCCGGCGCGTCGGCAGCGTCTCGTGGCGAGGACGACGCCTCTCAGCCTTCAGTCGTCAGCCCACGAAGCTCACGATGGTGTCATGGAAGCTTCCGTCGACCCAAAGGCCGCGGCCTTGTTGACCATTTCGATGTACTCGCGGTCCTGCAGCAACGTCGCATTCAACTGCGACGACTTATCGAGACTTTCCAGGTCGTAGTACCAGTGAATGCTGCCCGTGCCGAACAACTCGACGCCCACCTTCATGTTCAGCGAATGGCGCTTGTTGAGGTACGAAGTGACTTCAGCGGCGAATTGCACGGCCGCGGGCATGTCTGCCACGTGCTTGACGGCAGCCCGTCGTTCAAAGCGGAACATAGCATCCCCCATTTTCGCATTCGGAGATTGATGGTCCGGCGACCAACGGTGTCCTTCGTGGTCTTTTTGCGGAGGGCAACCGGCAGACCGCCGGTCGCTCGTTTCTACGCCGCTTCCCGATTCCCAGCCATTCGCAGTAATCGCTAGGACCGTTTGGACTCGCTCCATGGACGCGGCCACGATCCGCGCGCCGGCCACCCGCGGTGTGATCGCCGGGGCGTATGCTGGCAGCAGCAGGCCGCGCCTCCTGCGGCCCGCACCTCGTTACACAGGGGAGTGAGCAACATGGCGAAGAAGAAATCGGAACATGGCGTGTATCGCGTAACGGAGATCATCGGCACGAGCACGGTGTCCTGGGAGGATGCGGCGACCAGTGCCGTGGAGATGGCGGCGAAATCCTTGCGTGACCTGCGCGTCGCTGAAGTGAGCAAGCTCGACATGAAAGTCGAGGACGGCAAGGTCGTCGCGTACCGGGCACGGGTTTCGCTGTCGTTCAAGTACGAAGCCTGATGGCAGGACGTCGCAGCGACTCACCGGCAGGACGCCCGCGAACGCTGTCACGCACGCACGGCGAATGGCAAGTGGCATTTGTCCCTGCGCAGGACGTGGCGAGCGTGCTATTAATCTGAGCCCCATCATCAGGCTTGGATCGGGTCAGCCATGCGCGCAGCGAACTCTCCCGATTCAGGGCGTACCGATATCACCTCGCCTCGACTCCTGCGCGTCGCCCTGTCGCTGGCAACGCTTGCGGTCGCGATGCTCGCGGCTCCCACGTCGGCAGTTGCCCAGGCTGCAGTTCGACAGACCCCGACCGTGGCCTGGGCCGCCAAGCTGGGGTTCCGCGACTGGGGCGATGTGGTGCGCGTCAACGGTCTGATCGTCGGCAGCAATTCCTCCGAGCGTCGACCTTCGGCATCCTGGTCGCGGCGGACGGAGCGATCTACGTCGGCACGTACCAGGCGTTGCTGAAGCTCAAGTAGCAACTCGTCGTGATGGAGCAACACTGGCGCCCTCACCCTTCGACGTTCTGTTTGAACCCGTCGCGATCGGTCCGGTCACCGCGCCCAACCGCTTCTATCAGGTGCCGCACTGCAATGCGCTCGGCCACCGCATGCCGCGTGGCCTTGCCGCCATGCGTGGGATGAAGGCCGCAGGCGGCTGGGGCGTCGTCTGTACCGAGGAAACGGAGATCCACCACAGCAGTGATCTCTCGCCCTACGTCGAAGGCCGCCTGTGGAGCGACGATGACATACCGGCCATGGCGCTGATGGCGGACACCGTGCACGAACACGGTTCGCTGGCAGGCATTCAACTGGCATACAACGGCGTCAACGCGACGAACCTCTACTCGCGTGCGACGCCACTCGGGCCGCGCTCGATGGGCAGCGTGGGTGGTACGGGCTGGGAGCCCATCCAGTCGCGCCGCATGGACAAGCAGGACATTCGCAACGTTCGCCTGTGGCACCGGCAGGCGGCGCTGCGCGCCAGGCGCGCCGGATTCGACATCGTATATTGCTACGCCGGCCATGGCATGACCGTGGCCATGCAGTTCCTGATGCGACGCTGCAACGACCGCACCGATGAATACGGCGGCACGCTCGAGAATCGTGCGCGCCTGCTGCGCGAACTGATCGAGGAAACGAGGGACGCCGTGGGCGACCGATGCGCAGTCGCGGTCCGACTGTCGGTCGACGAACTGCTGGGCGCGGATGGCATCACCCACGAAGGCGAAGGCCACGATGTCATTGCGATGCTGGCCGAGTTGCCGGACTTGTGGGACGTCAACGTCAGTGACTGGAGCAATGACTCGGCCTCGTCGCGCTTTGCCAAGGAGGGCTACCAGGAGCCGTACACACGCTTCGTGAAGCGCTTGACCAGCAAGCCGGTGGTCGGCGTTGGCCGCTACACCTCGCCCGACTCGATGCTGTCGGCGATCCGGCGTGGCGTGCTGGATTTGATTGGCGGGGCGCGCCCGTCCATCGCCGATCCGTTCCTGCCGGCCAAGATCGACGAGGGCCGCCTCGACGACATCCGCGAGTGCATCGGCTGCAACATCTGCGTTCCAGCCGACATGCGCGCGTCCCGATTCGCTGCACGCAGAACCCGACGATGGGCGAGGAATGGCGGCGCGGCTGGCACCCGGAGACCATCGCTTGAAAATTGTCCGATGCCGCAGCTCCTCGTCGTCGGTGCCGGACCGGCCGGTCTTGAAGCGGCGCGCGCGCTCGGCCAACGCGGACACCACGTCACGCTCGTCGAGGCCAGCCGCGAACTCGGCGGTCGTGTGCTGCAGGGAAGCCTCGCTGCCCGGTTTTGGTGAATGGCGGCGCGTAACCGACTGGCGCATCGACCAGCTGCGACGAATGCGAACGTCGACGTGTGCCGGGAAAGCCCGCTGACCGCTGCCGACATATTGGCGACGGGCATTCCCCACGTCATTCTCGCTACGGGCTGCACCTATCGTCGCGACGGCATCGGCCGCACGCTGTGGCAATCGATTCCGGGCCACGCGCTGCCCCACGTGCTGACCCCCAATGACATCTTCGACGGCCGCGCGCCGACTGGGCGCGTCGTCATCTACGACGACGATCATTACGTGATGGGCGGCGCGCTGGCCGAGCGCTGCACACTCCTGGGCTGCACCGTGTCGCTCGTCACGCCGGCTCCGGAGGTGTCGTACTGGACGCGATTCGCACTGGAGCAGGAACGAATCGAAAAGCGCCTGCGCAGCCTGGGGGGTGACCTTGCTCACCCGGCACACGCTCTCCAGGATCGACGTGGATTCGGTCACTGTCACCGACAGCATGACCGGAGTCATGCGCGAACTTCCCGTCGATGGCGTGCTGCTGGTGACGGACCGGAGCCCGAACGACAGCCTGTACTACGAACTTGAACCTGCACTGAACGACGGCAAGCTGCACTCGCTGCGCATCATCGGCGACGCCGACGCGCCCAACCTGATTGCGCAAGCCGTCTTTGCCGGTCACCTGGCGGCCCGCGAATTTGGCGCGCCTCCGCCAGAGGGGACTCCCTTCAAGGTCGAGCGGATCGCGGTGTAGATGGCAGCGCGGCCAATGGCCATCAAAAGGCAACGCAAACCCTGCCATTACGCGGGATCCAAGCTTGTTGCCGGCCATGTCCAGATGGTGCTGGAACACCTCGGAACTGAGCCGAACAGTGATGTGGTGGGCCCGCTGGGATTCGAACCCAGGACCAAGGGATTCACGTGACCCCGAAGTTTCCTTCGGGCGTGGACTATCTCTTCACCCTCGGCCTCGTGCCGGTCGGGTGCGGGACGCTGAACCTGTCATCAAGGGCACTGCAGCCCTCAGGTAGTCTCTGCACCTTCCGGCGGTGTACCGCCGGCTTGGCTCAGGATTGCCATCGGCGCATTCGCCATTAGGTTTCCCTGAATTCATCCCGTCCACTCCGTGGATTACTCCGCGGAGGCACCTTTCGATGAGTCCCCTGCACTAACCGCTGTGCTACAGGCCCGCCGCGGCGCGGATTCTACGCACTGCGCAAGCCTGCGGGCAGACTTTGCGAGCGAGTCGTCTCACCTCGCCGCGGTCACCCGGATCAACTGCCCTGCGCTATCGTCGGTGAGCAGATACAGCGCGCCGTCGGGCCCATTCACGACCGTGCGAATGCGTTGCTTGAGCGCCTCGCCGAACAGCCGCTCCTCGCTCACGACCCTGCCATCACGCATTTCCAGTCGCGAGAGTTCTCCCGACTTCAGGCCACCGACGAACACGCTGCCTTGCCACGCAGGAATCGCCGTCCCCGTGTAGAACGCGAGTCCGCTGGTCGCGATCGACGGCACCCAGTAGTGCACAGGCGATTCCAGGCCCGGCGCCTCAGTCTTGTCGCTGACCGGCTTGCCTGAATATTCCATGCCATACGTGACCAGCGGCCAGCCGTAGTTGCGGCCGCCGAGCGTGCGGTTCAGTTCGTCGCCACCCTTCGGCCCGTGTTCGTTCGTCCACAGTTCGCCGGTCGCCGGATCGAGCGCAGCACCCTGGATGTTGCGATGACCGATGGACCAGATCTCTGGCAGCGCGCCTGCCTGCGTGAGATAGGGGTTGTCCGCCGGTGCCTTGCCGTCGCGGTCGATACGCACGACCTTGCCGATGTGATTGTCGAGCAACTGAACTTTGTCGCGGCCGGAGTTACGGTCCCCCAGCGTCACGAACAGGTTGCCGTCGCGACCGAACACCAGCCGCGAGCCGAAATGATGCCGACTCGCCATCGCTGGCTGCTGCCGGAAAATGACGGTCACGTCTTCGAGTCCCTTGGTTCCAAGCTTCGCCCGCGCAACGCTCGTGCCGTTCTTCCCGTCGCCGCGTGGCTCCGCATACGAGAGATAGACGTGCTGGTTGCGTGCGAACTCAGGGTCGAGCGTGACGTCGAGCAGTCCGCCCTGCCCGACCACATCGACGATGGGAACGCCGGCGAGCGGCTCACCCGCCTTGCCGCTGCGATCGACGATACGCAGCCGACCCGGTCGCTCGGTGACGAGTGCACGGCCATCCGGCAGGAATGCGATACCCCATGGGTGCTCGAGCCCACTCGTGACGACCGTCAGCTCCACCCTGGCTTTCTGGGTAGCGACGACCTTTGGACCGTCGAACGCCTGCGCACAACCGGCGCAGAACAGCAGCGTCGGTGCCAGCAAGGCGGGCATGATGGAATTCGCGCGGACCGCGCGGAGCGACGTAATGACGGATCGCACGTGGTGGTTTCCCGGATGACGTGGACGGCCGCCGCATTTTCGCATTTCAGCGGGCGCCGGGGCAGGCGATCGCGCTCTATCAAGGAAGACGCGGCCCGTCGCTGGACGGGCCGCGCCGCGGCGTCCTGCCGCTCAGACTTTGGCTGCCATCGCGTCCCGGGCGGCTTCCTTGGCCCTGAAGGCCGCGGCCTCGTGCTTGCCTTCGATGAAGTAGTAGATCAGGAATGCGAGGCCGACGCCGGCCGGGATCAGCCCGAAGAACCGCACGCCCTCACCGGCCACCGCGCCCAGCGCCAGGAACAGCGCGATGCCGATGAACAGCCAGACCATGCCGGTCAGCAAGTGGCGCGGCCGCTTGTTGCGGTCCAACGAGCCGTAGAAAGACTCCGGCAAGGCCGGCAGTTCCATGCCGCGCTCGATGGCGGCCATCCGCTCCTTGTGGTGCGCTTCTACGACGTCGCGACGACGGCGGTAATCGAGGATCTGGAAAATGATGGGGATCCCCAGCGACATGACGATCGCGACGATCGGGATGAATACGGCGACTACTTCTTCGTTCATGGACGGGCCTCCTGGGCTGTTGATGGTTATATGCACCGCGCCGGAGAAAGGTTGCAGTGAGCGCTGCTTGCAACCTTCAGCCTCCCGGAGGCATATAAAGGCCTATGGACGAGGCAATCGCAGGTCATCTGGCGGCTGGCCGCCACGCGCGGGCGTTCGACCTGATCGTGCCGGAGTACCGTAACCGTGTGTTTCGGCTCGCCTTTTCGATCCTCAAGGACCGGGCGGCAGCGGAAGACGCGGCCCAGGAAACGCTGGTCCGCGTCTGGAAGGCACTGCCGGGCTTCGATGGCCGGGCCGCGCTCGGCACCTGGATCTACGCCATCACCCGCAACACCTGCCTGATGGAACTGCGCAAGCGCCGGCCGACCGTCTCGTTCGACGACCCGGAATCGACCGAGGCGCAACACGCAGCGACGAGCATCGCGACCGGCCCGGCGGACGACCCCGAACGCGACAACCTGCTGCGCATGTTGGAAACACTGCCCGCCAACCAGCAGCAGGCCATGCAACTTTTCTATCTCGAAGACCGTTCCTACGATGCCGTGGCCGAGGCGCTCGGCATGCCGCTGGGGACGGTCAAGAATCTCCTGTTCCGGGCCCGTAAGCGCCTGATGGAACTTGCCCAGCCCGAAGAGGTGCAGGCCGCATGAATACCGATCACTTCGCCCTGACGCTCGGGCCCTGTACCGACTACGAGTTCGACCTCGTCGAACTGCATGAGGGCTCGCTGCAAGCCGGCCGCGCCGGCGTCGTGCAACACCACATGGCGCACTGCGCCCGCTGCCGCGCCTACGCATCTGCGCTCGGCGCACTCGATGCCGCGCTCGCCGATGCCTTGCCACGTCCCGCGTTGTCGCCAGGCTTCGATGCGCGCTTGCGGGAACAGATCGCGGAACTGACGCGGGTGCCGGGTCGCACGGCGGCGCTCGCCGCAGCAGAGCGCGAGCACGCGCGGATGCTGCAGAACCTGGGTCGCGGCCTCAGCTGGCGAACGGTGCTGAATGCGGCGGCGCTGGGATCCGTCGTCGGCGGCGTCATCGTCGGTCTCGATTCCGTCGCGCCGGGTTTGCTGCATTCGTTTGGCCTCGTGGCCCCGGGCATGAGTGCGACGCTGACGTTCTCGATCGCACTCGGCGCGGTGTTTGCAGTGTGCGGCGCAATGTTTGCGCGAGGGTCGGCCGGCGGCTCGCTGCTGCTCACGGACTGATCGCCCCCGCGCTGCCGACGAGCCCGGCGGGCGCGTCGCTTACGCGTTGTGGTCTTCGATGATCGAATTGCCGCCATCAGCGACGATCAGCTGGCCGGTAACGTAGGACGCTTCGGTCGAGGCGAGGAAAGCGATCAGCGCGGCGATCTCTGCAGGCGTGCCGGAACGCCGCACCGGCGTGCGCAGCCCCGCTGCGGCTTCGCGCTGCGTCTGCGAACCAGTTGCGATCCAGCCGGGAGCGATCGCATTCACGGTCACGCCGTGCGGCGCTGCTTCGAGCGCGATGGCACGCGTGAAGCCGACCAGGCCAGCCTTCGCCGCGGCATAAGCGGTGTCTCCAGCAACGGCAGACACGGCTCCGGTCGTCGACGCAACGTTCACGATGCGGCCATAGCCACGAGCCTTCATGCCGAGCAGGAACGCGCGCGTCACGAGGAATGCGGATGTCAGGTTGCGCTCGAGCGAGCGTTGCCAGTCCGCGAGGTCGAGCCGCTCGAGGTTGCCGGGCGCATCCATCTCGCCGAGGACCGCCATGCCGGCGTTGTTGATGAGCACGCTCACGTCGCCGAGCGCTTCCGCATGCTCGTGCAGTCGCTCGACATCGGGCTCGCTGGTCAGGTCGGCGACGATCGCGTGGGCCTCGTGCCCTGCGGCGCGGAGTTCGGCCGCCCGATCCTTGATCCGCTCGGTGGTCGAGACGATGAGGACGCAGTGCCCGGCGCGAGCGAGAACCCGCGCCGTGGCGAAGCCGATACCGGTCGGACTGCCGGCTCCCGTGACGACGGCGACAGTGCGCGCAGTCACGGAGCCAGCCTCAGACCTTGCGGGTCCAGCCAAACCTGTCGGGTGCGGTGCCGTTCTGGATCGCGACCAGTGCGGCGCGCAGCTTCTGCGTCACCGGGCCCACGTCGCCCGTACCGCCCACCTTCACTTCGGTGCCATCGCTGCGCACCAGCGTGCCGACGCCCGCGAGCACGGCAGCCGTGCCTGACAGGGCAGCTTCACCGGTCTTGACCCACTCCATCATCTCGGCGACGTCGAACACGCGCTCTTCGACCTTGAATCCCATCTGCCGCGCCATCGTCAGCAGCGAATCGCGCGTGACGCCGTGCAGGAAGGACGAATCGAGGCTGCGCGTCAGGATGTGACCTTCGCGGATCAGCAGGAAGTTCGCGGCGCCGGTTTCCTGCACGGAACCTTCCGGACAGAACAGCACCTGGTCGATCTTGTACTTTTCCTTGGCCGCGAGCGTCGGGCCCATGGCCGCGGCGTAGTTGCCGCCTGTCTTGACCATGCCGAGATGCTCCGCGGTGCGGTGCTTCTGGTCCTCGACATAGATGCGCAGGGGCTTCATGCCGCCCGCGAAGTAATCCCACACCGGGCTCGCCAGCACGATCAGCGTCGCTTCGTTCGACGGCTGCGACGCGGCACCGATGTTCGGCATGGTGCCGAACAAGACCGGCCGCATGTACAGCGCGCCCGGGGGCTCCGGCACCTGCGCACGGTTGCGATCGATCGTCTGCAGGATCATGCGCTCGAGCTGAGCCTCGTCCGGCACCGGCAGCATGAGCAGCTTCGCGCTCTGGCGCAGGCGCACGATGTGCCGGTCCATGCGGAAGACGTGGATGCTGTCGTCCGCGTAGCGGTAGGCCTTGAAACCTTCGAAGCAGGTGCTGGCGTAGTGCAGCACGTGCGCGGATGGGTGCATCGGGATCGGCGCGACCGGCACGAGCTTGTCGGCGCCCCAGGCCCCGTTGGCGTAGGTGGCGATGCTCATCTGGTCGGCGAGCACGGTGCCGAAGGCGGGACGCGCTGGGGGGGACGTTGTCATTGCGTTGTTCTCGGGACGGGTCGGCGCTGTGAGAGCGACAGTTTAACCGGGGATGAAGATCGTCGCCGGGTGCTCGAGCAGGTCCTTGAGCGCCAGGATCATGGCGGCGGCGTCGTAGCCATCGACGAAGCGGTGATCGAACGATGACGACAGATTCATGATGCGGCGGATGGCGATGGCACCGTCGAGGACGACCGGACGGTCGATCGCCTTGTTGACGCCGATGATGCCCATCTCGGGCGCATTGATGATCGGCGTCGAAACGATGCCACCCATCCTGCCTAGGCTGGTGATCGTGATCGTCGAGCCGCTCAGTTCCTCACGCGAGGCCTTGCCGCCCTTGGCCGCCTCGGAAACGCGCCGGATCTCGTCCGACAGGTCCCACAGCGTGCGGGCTTCGGCGTTACGCACGACCGGCACCTTGAGGCCGTCCGGCGTCTGCGTCGCCACGCCCAGGTGCACCGGACTGTGACGGATCAGCACGTTGCGTTCGGCGTCGTAATGCGCGTTGCACTGCGGAAATTCTTCGAGCACGCGCGCCAGCGCGGCCGCGAGGAACGGGAGGTAGGTGAGCGAAGGCGTGCCCTTCGGTGCCTTCGAGTTCAGGTGCGTGCGCAGCGACTCGAGCTCGGTAACGTCGATTTCCTCCACGTACGAGAAGTGCGGGATCGTGCGCGCCGCATCCGTCATGCGTTGCGCAATGACGCGGCGCACGCCGATGACCTTGATTTCTTCGGTGCCGGTGCGCTGCCGCAGCAGCGACGGCGCCGCTGCCGCGCTGCCGTTCCTGCCGGTGGGCGCGGCGCCGCTCATCGCAGCCACGAAATCCTTCGGCATGATGCGGCCACTTGGACCGGAGCCCGCGACCTGGCGCAGGTCGATGCCCGCCTCGCGCGCCTTGCGTCGTGTGGCGGGCGAGGCCTTCACTCGCCCCGTCTCAGGTTTCGCTCCGGGCGCTTCGGTTCGCGTCGCAGCGGGCTCAGCGGCAGGCGCGGCAGGGACCGGTTCAGGCTTGCGAGCCGGGCTCAACGCCTTGGCTGCAGGGGCCGGTGCAGGCGCGGCCTGCGCGCGGGCCTCGACCACCGGCTCCGCAGCCGACGCCTCGTCCTCGCTCGACTCCGTCTCGAACACGACCAGCTCGGAGCCGACGCGAACCATGTCGCCCGGCTGCCCATTGATCGTCACGACCTTGCCGCTGACGGGTGCCGGCACTTCCACCGCTGCCTTGTCGGTCATGACCTCGGCCATGACCTGGTCTTCCTTGACCATGTCGCCGACCTTGATGTGCCAGGCCACGACTTCGGCCTCGACGGTGCCTTCGCCGAGATCCGGCATCTTGAAGACGTAACGCGTCATGCGGCCTCCATCACGGCCTTGAGGGCCGCAGCCACGCGCAGCGGACCGGGGAAGTACTCCCACTCGAACGCGTGCGGATAGGGCGTGTCCCAGCCGGCGACGCGGCCGATCGGCGCCTCGAGGTCCCAGAAGCACTCTTCCTGGATAGTCGCCGAAAGCTCTGCACCGAAACCCGAGAAGCGCGTCGCCTCGTGCGCGATCAGGCAACGGCCGGTCTTCCTGACCGACGTGCAGATCGTGTCGGTGTCGAGCGGCACCATCGAACGCACGTCGATGATCTCCGCGTCGATGCCGAGCGCCTTCGCCGCGGCCTCGCACACGTAGATCATGGTGCCGTACGCGACCATCGTGACCGCGCTGCCCTTGCGCACGATCTCGGCCTTGCCGATCGGCACGGTGTAGTAACCGTCGGGCACTTCGCCTTTCGGATGAGTGCTCCACGGCACGGCCGGCTTGTTCGCATCGCCGTCGAACGGGCCGTTGTAGAGCCGCTTCGGCTCGAAGAACACGACCGGGTCGTCGTCCTCGATCGACGCGATCAGCAGGCCCTTCGCATCGTACGGCGTCGACGGCATGACCACCTTGATGCCGCAGACGTGCGTGAAGATGCCTTCCGGACTCTGTGAGTGCGTCTGCCCGCCGCGGATGCCGCCGCCGCAGGGCGTGCGGATCGTGACGGGCGCCCAGAAGTCGCCGGCGCTGCGATACCGCAGGCGCGCGAGCTCCGAGAAAATCTGGTCGCACGCGGGGTAGATGTAGTCCGCGAACTGCACTTCCGCCACCGGGCGCAGTCCGTTCACGCCCATGCCGATGGCGGCGCCGACGATCGCACCTTCGGCGATGGGTGTGTCGAGCACGCGGTGCTCGCCGTACTTGCGCTGCAGCCCGTCGGTGACGCGGAACACGCCGCCGAAATAGCCGATGTCCTCGCCCAGCATGACCACGTTCGGATCACGCGCCAGCATGATGTCCATGGCGGAGTTGAGCGCCTGGATCATGTTCATCTGTGCCATGTCAGACTCCCTGCTCCGTCCGCAGCTGCTCGCGCTGCCGGCGCAGCGTTTCCGGCATCTCCTTGAACACGTCCTGGAACATGAGGTCGCGATTGAGACGCGGCCCGTCCGTGAGCGTTCCGTACTGCACGGCCTCTTTCCAGCTCTCGGTGACGTGTTCCTCCAGTTCTTTGGCCAGTGCCTGGTGGCGCGCTTCGGACCACTCGCCGAGCGCGATCAGGTGGTTCTTGAGTCGCAGTACCGGGTCGCCGAGCGGCCATTTCTCGTAATCGTCCTTGGGACGGTAACGCGCGGGATCGTCGCTGGTGGAGTGCGCCGCGCCGCGATAGGTGACGTGCTCGATCAAGGTCGGGCCTGCGCCGGTGCGCGCGCGTTCCGCCGCCCATTGCGTCACGGCATACACCGCCAGGAAATCGTTGCCGTCGACCCGGATACCGGCCATGCCATAACCCGGCCCGCGCGCCGCGAACGAACGCTGCTCGCCGCCCGCAAAACCCTGGAATGTCGAGATCGCCCACTGGTTGTTGACGATGTTGAGGATCACCGGCGCCATGTAGACGGAAGCGAACAGCATCGCGTGGTGGAAATCGGCTTCGGCGCTCGAGCCTTCGCCGATCCACGACACCGCGATGTCGTCCTCGCCCTTGATCGCCGCGGCCATCGCCCAGCCCACGGCCTGCGGGAATTGCGTCGTCAGGTTGCCGGAGATCGAGAAGATGCGGCCTTCCGCCCAGTGGTACATCACCGGCAGCTGCCGGCCTTTGCACATGTCGCGCGTATTCGAGAGCAGCTGGCACATCAGGTCGACGAGCGGCCGCCCGCGGACCACGTACAGACCCTGGTTGCGATAGGCCGGGAACAGCATGTCCTTCGGCCGCAGCGCCATGCCCTGCGCGACCGAGACCGCTTCCTCGCCGAGGCAGCGCATGTAGAACGACGTCTTGCCCTGTCGCTGCGCGCGCTGCATGCGCTCGTCGAAGATGCGGGTGAGCAGCATGTGGCGCAGGCCGATCTGCAGGTCCTGCACCTCGAGGTGCGGATTCCATTGCCCGACTGCCACGTGGTTGTCGTCGAGCACGCGCACGAGGTCGATCGACAGGTTGCCGATGTCGCGCACCCGGGCATTGACGTCGGGGCGTGGCACGGCACCGGCCGGCGACGTTTCCAGGTAGCTGAAATCCGGCTCTTCACCCGGACGTGAGTGATGTTGCGGAATGTGCAGGCGTGAGCGGCGGGGCATCGCTTCCTCGCTTAATTACGGATGCTTTGGAACGGTTGTCGCGGTAGATTACTGACCGTTACGCGGGAATGCGGAAATTGTTGCATTGCAGTGCAGCAATGCGAAATATTCATTTCAGGGAGCCCACTTTCATGGAAGAGGCATCACCCTCTCGTTTGGACAAGGTCGATCGGCGAATCCTGGACCTGGTGCAACGCGAAGGGGCGCTCTCGGTTGCCGAAGTCGCCTCGCGGACAGGGCTGTCCACCACCACCTGCTGGCGCCGCATTCAGGCCCTCGAGCAGTCGGGCGTCATCAAGGGGCGCGTGGCGCTGCTCGATCGGGCCGCGCTCGGCCTCGACGTCACGATATTTGCCCACGTCAAACTCTCGACCCAGGGACGCGATGCGATCGCGGCTTTCGCCGAGGCGATCCGCGAGCGACCCGAAGTGCTCGACTGCTACACGACGATGGGTGAATGGGACTTCATGCTGCGCGTGGTGACGCGCGACATCAAGGCCTACGAGGCGTTCTACCTCGACCACCTTTCAAAGCTGCCCTACGTGCAGTCGATCAACTCGTCGGTGACGGTCACCGTGATCAAGGAATCGACGATCCTGCCGATCGCGCTTTGATCGATGCGCGGGGAGCGGGACAAAGTTCGGTATTTCTCCGACTACTGGAGCGACTGAAGCCGCACTAGCGTATCGGTGTCCTGTCCGTTCTCCGGGAGTAATGCCATGCGCTTTGTCGCCATCACCGCTATCTTCCTGACTGCGACTCCTTTCGCCGTGATGGCCGCGGCCGCAGCCACTGGCTCCTGGCAGGCCTTGCCAGACGTAGCCCCGGCGCCCGCGGACAATCCGACGACGGCCGACAGGGTAGAACTCGGCAAGATGCTGTACTTCGACCCACGACTGTCGTCCAGCGGCAACGTATCGTGTTTCTCGTGCCACAACGTCATGGAGGGCGGCGACGACCACCGGCCGACGTCCATCGGCGTGCACGGTCATGTCGGCGGCCGCAATGCGCCCACGGTCTGGAACGCGGCCTTCCTTTCGAGCCAGTTCTGGGACGGCCGCGCCGCGACGCTAGAGGACCAGGCGAAGGGACCGCCGGCGAACGCCATTGAAATGGGCATGCCCAACCTCGACGCGGTCATCGACCGCGTGCGCAAAATCCCTGGCTACAAGCCGTACTTTGAGAAGGCGTTCGGTGCAGGTGACGTGGTCACCATGGACAACGTGGCCAAGGCCATCGCTGCCTATGAGCGCACGCTGATCACGCCGAACAGCGCGTATGACAGGTATGCCAAGGGCGACGCGAAGGCACTCACGGAGCAACAGGTCCGTGGCCTCAATACCTTCGCCGATGTCGGTTGCACCAGCTGCCACCAGGGCCCGACGTTCGGCGGGCCGCCGCTGCCCGTCGGCACGGGCTTTTTCATGAAATTCCCGACGTACCCGGACAGCCCATACGTCGCGAAGTACGATTTCCTGAGCGACACCGGACGCGCGAGTGCGACCAAGGACGACGCGGACAAGAACGTCTGGCGAGTCCCCGGCCTGCGCAACCTGGTGTACACGGCCCCGTACTTCCATAACGGCCTGGTGCACACGATCGACGAGGCCGTCCGCATCATGGCGAGCACACAGCTGAACCAGTCGCTCAGCGACACGCAAGTGGCCGACATCGTGGCGTTCCTGGAGACCCTCTCGGGACCGTTCCCGACCCAGCAGATGCCGCGGCTGCCGCCAACCCCGGGCGACCTCATCGACTAGGACCGGCTTCCGACGCCATTCAGCCGCTGAGCCGCCGCCACAAGGCGCGACCGACGAGTCGCGCCTTGGTGCCGAAGTCGAAGCGCTCGAGATTGGTCTTGACGATGCCTTGCGTAAAGCGCGTGTGCTTCGAGTAGTCCACGACGACGTCGACGAGCACCGGCTTGCGTTCACGACTGGCGCAGGCCAGCGCATCGCGAATCACTGCGTCGATGTCGCCATCGCTCCCTATGCGCAGGAACTTCGCGCCCGTTGCCTGGGCGACGCCAGCGATGTCGAGCGGACCGAGCACGGTACATGTCTTGCGGTTATAGGGAATTTCCTGCGCCTGCGCGATCTGCGCCAGCTCGCCATCGTTGAACACGAATACGACGAGCCCGAGCCCCTGCGCGGTCGCGGTCGCCAGTTCCAGCGCGGTCATGCGGAAGGCGCCGTCGCCGACGATGCCGACCACGGGCGCGTCCGGTCGCGCAAGCTTGGCGCCAATGGTCGCCGGCACGCAGTAACCCATGCAGTTGAAGTCGGTCGGCGAGATCAACCCGCGCGCGCGATGGATCGGCAGCAGTTCGGCGGCCAGGAACGTGTGGTTGCCGTCGTCGAGCACGACGGTGGCATCGTCAGGCAATTGCCGGCGCAGGCTGGCGAAGAAACGCGCGGGACTCACCCGGCCTTGCGTGTCGTGGCGCAGCCATTCCTCGAGATACGCCGCCTTCTGTTCACGGATCGTGCCCTCGACCTGCGCGCGGCGCGCGGGGACGGCGGCAATGGGTGCCTCACCCAGGGCTTGCAGCAAAAGATTCAGCACGGACTTCGCGTCGCCTTCGAGCGCAATGGCCGCGGGGTAGTTGGCGCTGAACACCGCGGGATTGATGTCGACGTGGATCAAACCGGCCGGCGGCGTCCAGCCATAGCTGCCCGTTGCGATTTCACCGAAGCGCGTGCCCACGGCCAGCATGCAGTCGGTTCCGGAAAATGATTTTTCGACCGCAGGCACGGCTGCACGACCGAGACAGAAGCCGGCGTGCAGCGGATGGTTCGCTGGAAACGCGCTCACACCCTGCAGCGTGGTCGCAACCGGCGCACCGAGCCGCTCGGCCAGCAGCGCAACCTCGCGGGTGGCGTCGACAGCACCCCAGCCGACGAAGATCGTGGGCGACCTGGCGTTGCGTAACGATTCCGCGGCAGCGGCAACGTGCTGCATCGTGCAGCGCACGGGAGCCGCTGCCCTCGAGGGCGGTGCAACGGCGGGGCCCTCGTCGCCCGTCAGCAGCTGCAGGTGCACGGGAATCTCGACGAACACCGGCCCGGGTTCGCCACTGGTAGCGACACGCACCGCTTCGTAGATCGTGGCAATCACGTCAGCGTGCTTCTCAACCAGCCATGTGCCCTTGGTGATGGGCTTCAGCAGCGCGTGCTGGTCCATGTCGTGCAGCTGGTATCTGCGACCCGTGTCGCGCCGTACGCCTCCCGCAATCACGAGCATCGGAATGCCATCGAGAAAGGCTTCACCGATGCCGCTCGCCGCGTGCGTAACGCCCGCCGCGGGCACGATGACGAGCGTGCCCAGGCTCGTCCCGCTGCGACTCACGGCGTCAGCCATGAACGCGCCCGCCCCTTCGTGAGTCACCAGCACCGGGGTGATCGAACTCGACTGCGCGAGTTCGTCGTAGATCTCGGTGTTGTGGACGCCGGGAATGCCGAACGTGTATTTCACGCCGACGTTCTCGAGGGCTTCGCGAAGCATCGCAGCTGCGGTGCGGCTCATGGCAGGCCTGCCTTTCGTTCTGTGTGCGGCCGGAAGATTTCGTGTGAATTGTAGGCCTGCCTCACTCCGGCAACCATCGGCCTTGACCCTGCCCCCTGCGGGCACCATCCTCGGCTGGTCGGGTGGTGCTGTGTCGGCGCAGGCCCGGGAACGCGACGCGGCAGGAGACCCGGGCGATGGATGACGTGCGGTTTGCAGTGATCGGCGCAGGCATGGCCGGCCTGGCCTGCGCCCACGAACTCGCGCGTGCCGATGCCAAGGTCACGGTGTACGAGCGATCGCGCGGCCTTGGCGGGCGACTTGCGACGCGTCGCATGGGACAACTCGCGTTCGATCACGGCGCGCAATTCATCACGGCGCGCAGCCAGCCATTCAGCCGGTACGCGCAGGTCGCGCTGCGCGCCGGCATGCTCGACGCCTGGCGTCCGCGCATCATGGAGGACGACCGCGCGTGGCCCGCACCGATCGAGGACTGGTGGATCGGCCAGCCGGGCATGAGTGCGCTGGTGCGACCGCTCGCGCGCAACATCGAGATCCAGAGCGGCATCGCCGTCCACGAACTCATCCCGAGCCAGCGCGGCTGGGAACTGCAGACCGACTCCGGCCGGCAGAACGTGACCTTCCGTGCCGTGGCGGTCGCGGTACCCGCACCGCAGGCTTATTCGCTGCTCGGCCCGCATAGTCGCTCGTTCAGGCACATCGCCGAAGTGCGCATGGCGCCGTGCTGGACCGGCATGTACGCATTCGATCCGCCGATCGACGCCGGAGCCGATGCGCGGCGCTGGACGACGGGGCCGCTGGTCTGGGCAGCGTGCAACTCGAGCAAACAGCAACGCCCGCACACTCCGCAGTGCTGGGTCGTGCACGCGTCGTCCGGGTGGACGCGCCAGCACATCGATATCGATGCGACGTCGGCAGCGAACCTCCTGTTGCGGGCGTTCGAGGACAACCTCGGTTACAGGCTGCCGACGCCGGTGCACCGGGACGCGCATCGCTGGCGTCACGCGCTGGTGGAACAGCCGCTCGGCCTGTCGTGCCTGGTCGATGAGGAGCTGAGTGCGGGTGCCTGTGGCGACTGGTGCATCGCACCACGCGTCGAGGCCGCCTTCGAAAGCGGCCGCAGCCTCGCTCACTCGCTCCTGTCGATGGTCGGACTCGCGGCGCGCATGGCCCGTTCCTGACGGCCGAATACGCGCAACAGCACGCCGTCGCGCGAGAAACCCTCGAAGGTGCCCCAGAGCACCAGCGCGAACAGCACCGGAATGATCTCGTAGATCGCGCGATACATGAGCACCGCCGCGAGCAGCTGCTCGGGCGGAACGTCCGGCAGCAGCAACAGCAGCATCGACTCGAGCACGCCGAGCCCCGCAGGGACGTGGCTCAGGACCCCCGCGAGCACGCTTGCAAGATAGGCACCCAGGAACGCCAGGTACGGAATTCCCATGGACGCCGGCAGCAGCAGGTAGAGCACCGTCGAAACGAGGAAGATGTCGGCGAGTCCGACGCAGAACTGCAGTGCCGTCATCGCCGGCGTCGGCAGGTTGACGGACCAGCCGCCGAGCTTCACGGGTCGTTTGCGCAACAGGATCAGCAGGACGTAGCCCGCGTCCTTGCAGAGGCCGACGAGGCCGAGCACGCGCAGCCAGCCGCTCGAAATGCGGAACATCGGTTCGAGCATCTCTGCCGCAAAGACCAGCGAGATGTCGAGGAGCAGGCTGAAGCCGAGCGCATACGGCATGTTCGCGAGCAGCACCGTGGCGCCGACTTCCGTCGCCGAAAAACCGGCCGGCGTGTACATCCGATAGCGCAGCGCGCCACCGCTCAGCATCGCCTGGCCGACGGCGTGCCCGAGGGGAAAGGCGATGTACGCGGTGAGTATCGGCTTGGCGCGACCGACCGCCTGTTTCACGTAACGCACCACCGCGACTTCGTAGAGCGCGAGGACTGTGAACGCACCTGCGGCACACAGGCCGGCGAGTGCCAGCGTCGAGGCAGGCACTGCCTGCATCTGCGCGAGGACGTCCGCAAACCTGATGCGCTGGAACGTACGCCAGAGCACATAGCCCGCGAGCGCGGCGAGCAGCACGCTCACCAGCACACCAACATACGTCTTGAAGCGATTGCGGCGGGGATCGGACATCAGGGCTCTCAGGGCTCGACCGTGGGGACAGAGTCCGTGGCTCCGTCAAGCAATTGCGAGTAATTCTCAATAATGTTTGCAACTATCCTTGAGTCGAGGATGCAACCTCCACCTTGAAACGCAGTCGAATGCACAGGCAGGATTCAGGCCGCGTAGAATTCATGCAACGGGTCGATTGTCCCCTCTCGAGGAGAAGTATCCAAATGTCCGAACAGAAGTTTCCGCGCCGCACGCTGTTGAAGGGTGCGCTGCTGGGTGTAGCGGCCGTGCCGGTGTCTGCGCTGCTGAGCCGTACCGCAACTGCGGCCGCCGGCAGGGTCGACCCGAACGAGCCGCAGGCCAAGTCGCTCGGCTACGTCGAGGACGCGACCAAGGTCGACGCCAAGGCCAACCCGAACTTCAAGCCGGGCCAGATGTGCGCCAACTGCCTGCAGGCCCCGACGGCCAAGCCGGGCATGACCGAAGTGCCCTGCAACATCTTCGCCGGCCGGCCGGTCGCCGCGAAGGGCTGGTGCAAGGTCTACGTCAAGAGGCCGTAACCGGCACCAGAATGGACCGTGAACGGCGCGATCGGGCAACCGGTCGCGCCGTTTCTTTTGCTGCTTCACGCGGCGCCGCGGCGTCGACCTCCTCGCTCACCCCTTGAAACGCCGTCCGGCGCTCACATCTATGGCGGCACGTAGGGATTGCAGTGGCAATCCCCGGGCAGGAGGTAAGCGACCATGCGTGTCATCAAGTGGGAACCGTTCCGTGACGTCGACGACGTGTTCGACCGTTTCTTTGCCGAATCGATGCGGCGCTGGCCGCGCCAGGGCGCCGCGGCGCAGCCGCCCCGCGAGTGGGCGCCCGCGGCCGACGTGAGCGAAACAGACGGCGAATACGTGATCAAGGCCGAGTTGCCGGAAGTCCGCAAGGAAGACGTCAGCATCACCGTGCAGGACGGCGTGCTCACGCTCGCCGGCGAGCGCAAGCAGGAGAAGGTCGAGGAGCAGGAGAAGGTCCATCGCATCGAACGCTTCTACGGCTCCTTCGCGCGACGTTTCGCGTTGCCTGAGAACGCCGACGAGCAGGGCATCCGCGCCGAGAGCCGCGACGGGGTGATCGTGATTCACATCCCGAAGCAGCGGGTCGTCGAGCCGCAGCCGCGGCAGATCCAGATCCAGTAAGCCCTTCCAGCCCGCGGGTTGCCGGGAGGGCGTCGCAAGGCGCCCTCCCCGTCCGGATTCTCATCGCCGCACGAACGGCCACTGCCGCGCCCTATAATTCGCCGGCGGCGATTCTCAGCCGACGACGAGGCACTGCGACGATGACGACCCCCACCCTGGCCAGGGGCACGGCCGACCTCTGTGACGATCACGGCGATCGGGTGCAGGTCTGCGAGCCGACCTTCCACGTGTTCGGCGGCCGTGGCGTATTTCACGGCCCGATCAGCACCGTTCGCTGCTTCGAAGACAATTCTCGGGTCAAGGAAGCGGTGGAGAGCCCGGGCGAAGGCCGCGTGCTGGTCGTCGATGGGGGTGGTTCGCGCCGGCGGGCACTGCTGGGTGACAAGCTCGGACTCGCCGCAGTCAGCAACGGCTGGGCGGGCGTGATCATCCACGGCTGCATCCGCGATTCGGTCGCACTCGGCCGCATGGATCTCGGCATCCGCGCGCTCGGTACGATGCCGCTGCGCAGCGACAAGCGCGGCGAAGGCGAGCGCGACGTGCCCGTGCGTTTCGCGGGCGTGACGTTCCGGCCGGGCGAGTTCATCTACGTGGACGAAGACGGCATCATCGTCGCCGCCACCGCACTGACGTAGTCCCGTTGCGACGTTGGGTTCGCAGCACCGTCCGACTATCCCCTATCCCCTATCCCCTATCCCCTGCCCCATGCCACGCACCGTCCACTGCCAGTACCTGAAGCGCGAAGCCGATGGCCTCGAGCGCGTTCCTTACCCAGGCGATCTGGGCAAGCGCATCTACGACAACATCTCGGCCGAAGCGTGGCGTACTTGGGTCGGCCACCAGACGATGCTGATCAACGAGTACCGCCTGTCGACCATCGACCCGAAAGCACGCAAGTTCCTGGCCGAGGAAATGGAGAAGTTCCTGTTCGGCGGCGGCAGCGCCAAGCCGGCTGAATACCGGCCGGAGTAGGGGCTAGGGGTTAGGGGTTAGTCGGAAGTACAGCGCAATCTGGCGCCTCGCTTCCCGCGGATGCCAATCCCTGCTGACGGTAAGTGTTGCCGGCGAACTCAATGTATTCGCTGCACCTCCGACTAACCCCCATCCCCTAACCCCTATCCCCTTTCCCTGCGTGCAACGCGACCGCGAGCCACGCGAGCATGAAGCTGATGCCGCCCACCGGCGCAACCATGCCGAGCCAGCGCGGCGCGCCGAACGTCATCGCGTAGATTGAACCGGAGAAGAAGAAAATGCCGACGCCGAACAGCACGGCGGCGCGCGGCAGCCAGCGCGAGGACGGCGTCACCAGCGCAATGATCCCCACCAGGATCAGTGCCAGCGAGTGCAACTGCTGATACAGCACCCCCGTCTGGTAGCTCGACAGTTGCTTGAGCGTGAGCAGCCTCTGCAGTGCATGCGCGCCAAACGCCCCGAGGATCACGCCGAGCAACATCAGCAATGCACCGGCGGCGATGCAACGCAGGGCGAAAGTTCGATCAGCGGCGGGAGCGGGCAACATTGCGGCACCTGGCGGTCGGATCTGGACCATGCAGCTAATGTTACCGGACCGCCGCGCGACGCCTTGAGATCCGACGCGTGAGAATCACGGTAGCGCCGACGAAGAACAGGCTGCAGACGATGCTGCCCTCGGGGCCGTCGGCGCCTCCGGTCAGGTACGCAGGGCCGTGCGGGGTCAAGGAGACGATCATGGCCGGCACGCCCACGTCGAGCCCGGTGATCGGCAATTCGAATCCGGTCGCCAGCAGCCAGTTCCACCCCGCGTGCCAGCCCATCACGCCCCAGATGTGGTTGGAGTCGAGCGCCAGGCAGCAGGCGAAGGCCGAAAAGAGCCCCATGTTGAGCGTCATGAGCCAGTGCTGCCCTGGGCCGTAGTGTACGAATGCGAACACGCCGCAGGTGACCACCACGGCGACGATGGCGTTGAACTTGCGGCCCAATGCCGAAAGCAGCCAGCCACGAAACAGCAACTCCTCCGCGCCGGCCTGGACGACGAAACACGCAAGGAGAACGGCGATGCGGGCCAGGCCTGCCCACGAACCGAAAGCCAATGCGTACCCGTGCGCGTTGAAGCCACCCGCCGCCCAGATCGTCGCGACGACGGCGAATGCCGTCGCCACTCCGAGTGCGTGGCCCCGCAGGTATGCCGGGCACATCCGTTCGCTCGCAAGCCCGATCGTCGCCAGCGCACGGCGTTCGACGAAGCGCACCCAGGCCAGCACTACGAGCGTGATCGCCGCAAACGGCAACAGCAGGAAGGCGACGAGCCCCGCGAAGCCGATCGGCTCGCCGCCCGCGTCGGCCAGGGAAAGTCGTTCCAGCAGCAGCGACACGCCGAGCAAGGGCAGCGCGACAAAGAGGACTGCGAGCACAGGGGCGAGTGCTCCCCACGGGAGCCAGCCCCGCGCTGGCTGCAGCGAAAAAACCGGGTCCCGATTCACGTGCCGCGGTTCCGGGGCTGCATCGACCGCTCAGCGCAGCGGCCGCTGCAGCAGCGTCGCGATCGGCTTCGGCACTCCCACCGCGGCCGGAGCCTCGACGTCGTACCAGCGATAGCGGTCATCGTCGCGCAGCGCTGGCGCCTTGCCGGCGCAGCGCACCGTGAGCGGCTTGATGTCGTAATCGAAGTGACTGAACGCGTGCTTGAGCGGTTCCTCCGGCTGCAACGCCGACGAGCCCGCGAGGTGCTCCCGGCACCATTGAGCGGCGTGCTGTCGCGTAGGGAATTCCGGCAGGCCCCACAGCCCACCCCAGATGCCACTGGGCGGTCGCCGCTCGAGCAGCACCTTGTTGCCACGGCGCGCGAGCACGACCCACACCTCGCGCTGCGGACGCGCCTTGCGCGGCTTCGGCGCGGGATACAGGCGTTGCGTATCGTTTCTCCGGGCCTCGCACGTCGGGCTGACCGGACACAACAGGCAGGCTGGGTTGGCCCGCGTGCAGATCGTCGCGCCGAGATCCATGATGCCTTGCGTGTAATCATCCACGCGCGAGTGCGGCGTGCATTCTTCGGCCAGGGTCCAGAGCCTGCGTTCGACTGCCGCGTCGCCAGGAAAACCGTCGACCGCGAAGTAGCGCGCCAGCACGCGCCTGACGTTGCCATCGAGGATCGGATGACGTTCGCCGCGGGACAGCGCCAGGATCGCGCCCGCCGTCGAGCGACCGATACCCGGCAGCGCCATCACCTCATCGAGTGTCGCTGGAAACTCGCCGCGGTGACGCTGCACCAGTATCTGGGCCGCACGCTGCAGGTTGCGGGCGCGCGCGTAGTAACCGAGCCCCGACCACAGGTGCAACACTTCGTCGAGCGGGGCTGCCGCGAGATCGCGCACGGTCGGAAAGCGCGCGACGAACCGTTCGTAATAGCCGGCGGCCGTTCCGACCTGCGTCTGCTGCAGCATGATCTCGGAGATCCATACGCGGTACGGAGTGCGGTCCCGCTGCCACGGCAGGTCTTTGCGCCCGTCGCTTTCGTGCCAGCGCAGCAACGCCGGCGCGAACTCCGCCGCGTTCACGACGAACAGACGAGGGCGACGTCGCCCGTGCCCGCGTGGCAATAGTCCGGATAGCCGTACTGCTTCCAGTAGTCGACCAGGCCGATGCGCTCAACGAGCTTCGAGAAGCGTGGATCCTTGCGGAAGCCCGCGGCTTCGGGACTCCAGGCTTTCGTGACGCTCCAGTCGCGCGACCACGCCATCCGATCGTGTGCGAGCGAATCCTCGACGATCTGGAAGGCAATGTCGTTCTGCCCCAGCTGTATGTAGGGCATCAGCAGGTCCACCTGCGTCGCAACTTTCGGTTCGACCGCGCGCAAGCCCGCCACGACGGCCGGGCGCTTTGCCGGATTCGCGATCGCGTCGACGAAGTCACCCACCTTCGATTTCAGCTCGACCGGCAGGTGTTCCTGCGCAAGCAGCAGCCGCTTCGACTCATCCCACTGTCCGCGACGCATCGCCACCGTGGCATCGATGCCTTCGTTCGCGCCGCTGCTGAGCCCGAGCTCGCCGGCCAGCTTCGAGAGACGCAATGCCTGGTCGTCCTCTCCTCGCATCAGGTAGACGTTGGCGAGGTTGTATGCCAGCACCGGCGCGCTCGGGTCGAGTTCGTACGCACGTCGCGCCTGCTCGAGCGCTGCATCAAGGCGCCCCACCTTCTGCAGCAGGATCGAGTACCAGTGGTGTGGCGTGGGTTCGTTGGGCTCGAGCGAGATTGCGAAAAAAAAGCCGGACTCTGCATCGAGCAGGTTGCCGCGCTCGGAATTGACCTGCGCCAGCACGGCGTGCGCCTCGCCGATCTTTGGATCGAGCGCCAGCGCCTGCCGTGCCGACTGCTCTGCCATCGGCAGGTACTTTTCCTCATCACCGTCTTCAGTGGTGTAACCGGGCAGCACGACGTAGGCGGACGCCAGTGCCGCGTGGGCGCGCGCGAATCCAGGATCGCGCGCTAGTGCGGACTGATACAACTCGACCGCGCGCCTCAGGTTGTCTTCCCCGCGGCGCTTCCAGATGCTCCGTGCCTGCAAGTAGAATTCGTAGGCTTCGACGTTCTGGGTAGGCGCCGCGTCACGCTGCGCAAGCTGCTGTTCCTTGGGCGCGAGTTCGATTTTCAGCTTGTAGACGATTGCAGTCGCGATCTCGTCCTGCACCGCGAAGATGTCCGCCATCCGCCGGTCGTAGGTTTCCGACCAGATGTGAAAGCCCGTCTCCGCGTCGATCAACTGCGCCGTGATGCGCACCTGGTCGCCGGACTGGCGCACGCTGCCCTCGAGCACGGTTTCGACGCCGAGTTCCTTGCCGACTTCGCGGACGTCGACGTTGCGGCCTTTGTAGGCAAACGCAGAAGTGCGGGCAGCCACCTTGAGTCCGGGCACTCGGGCCAGCAGGTTCAGCAGTTCTTCGGACATGCCGTCGCTGAAGTAGTCCTTGCTGGCGTCGCCGCTCAGGTTGGCGAACGGCAGCACGGCGATCGAACTGGGACTCCCGGCCGCCTCGGCACGGCCGAGGCCGCGCTCGTACAGGAGGTAGCCCAGCCCCGCCATTGCGACCACCACGACGATGCCAAATACCGCACGCGTACGGAACTGCATCTGCGGCGGCGCTCCGGCCAACGGCTCAGTGCGCTCGATGCCCGTCGCACTGACGTCGAACACCCACGCCAGCACCATCGCGATCGGGAACCCGACCAGCAGGAAGACGACGAGGAAGGTCATGGCCCATTCGGGCACGTACAACGCGGGCAGCACGACGGAGGCGGCCTCGGTGACCGCCCACGCAACCGCGCCGTACGCAATGGCAACCTTGCCGACGCGACGGCGCTTGATTTCAGCGAGGAAAGCCATCGGTTGCCCGTTTCGTCATTGCCACCCCGGGCCGAGCCAGCCGGTCGCGGGACACGTCGCTGGGGCCGCCGCGATGCGCAGCGTCCGCCCGCGCGCATTGTCCATCAATCTGCGCTGCGAGCGTATCCCCGCGCGGCTACATCCGACACACACCGACGTCGCCGCTCAACGTCTTGATGCGCACTCGGGCGCTGGCGTTGGCCTCCTGATGGCGCCATTCCTTGCCTGGGGCGTATTCGTCGGTGCGCACGGGCTTTGGCCCGAAGCAGGGGCGGATCTCGCCGCTGAAGCTCGAGACGTCGTACTCCGCGCCGGTCTCTCCCACGAGGTCGAGCCGCACGTCCCCGCTGATGCTTTCGATGTCGACGCGCGCGTCCGGCGCCAGCGAACCCTGCAGCGTCAGGTTGCCGCTGGTCGACCGCAGGCGCGACCTGGTTGTTTCGCCGACGGCCAGCGAGAAGTCGCCGCTCACGGTGCTGCCATTCACTTCGCCAGCGAGCCGGGTGGCATTGGCATCGCCGCTCACGGTCGTGATCGACACCAGTCCCTTCCTGCCGGAGCCGGCGATGGTTACGTCGCCGCTGACGGTGCGGCACTCCAGGTCCTCGCCGCTGGTCTCGGTGCGCATGTCGCCGCTCACCGACTGCAGGCGTTGGGCGCCGCGTACGGCCTGGACACCGATGTCGGCGCTCACGGTGTTGATCGACACCTGGGACCCGGCGGGCACCTTCACGACCAGGTCGGTGTCGTCGACGTTGCGGGACCGGTCGGGCAGGACCACCTTGATGCGGGTGATCTTGTCGGACTTGGTGAATTCGAGGCGCTCCGTGCCCTTGCCGAGTTCCCCCGTGACCTCCACCTCGTTGCGGTCCCAACCCGTCACCAGGACCGATCCCGCGGTGTTCGATATTTCGACGGTTCCAGCCGGATCCGCCGTCGTGCGCTTGTCGATCGGCATTCCTGCAAGTGCTGCGAGCGGCAGGGTCGCGACGAGCAGCACGATGGATCGCGCCGCGGTTCGGCGTTTGGGGGCGGCGACATTGGCGGTCTTCATAACTGCATCCTCTCGCCAGTCGGCGACGCTGGCATACTTGCTGGCGCATTCACGGGCGCGTTCGCGAGACTGTTGGTCAACTGGCTGATGTTCGACAGCACGGCCAGTTCGTCCTGGTACGTCTTCAGCAGCAGCTCCTCGAGCAGCGGGTCGCCCGGCTGTTCGGCAAGCGCCGCATTGATCTCATCCGCGGCGCGACGCATCTCGCCGAGATTGAACTCGAGCTTCGCACGGGCAGACGTCGGCAGTGCGGCGATGCGCTGGTCCAGCATCTGCGTCAGCTGACGACGGGCCGCGACGTATTCCGGATCGAGCTGACCTGCCGGTCCGAACGCAGCTGGCATGGCCACCGCCGCGTCCGACGCCGCAACTGAGTTCGCCGGGGTAACTGGCACTGCAGACTGCTGCATCAGAACACTCCTGTCGAGCAAGCTTGCGGTAAGCAGTGAGGAGCCTGCGACCAGCACCACCGCAGCCGCGGCCTGCCAGAGCCAGGCGGCACGTCGCGTCGTGGACGCAACCGGCTGCGCCTGCCCTTCGATCCGTGCCGCGATGTCCGGCCACAAGTCACGACCGGGCGCCACCTCGAGCGGCAACTCGCCGAGCCGGGCATCGAGTTGTGCTGCGGCGTCCTGCGCTGTTCGTTCATCCCGCGTCATGATTCACTCCGTCTCCCCGAGCCTGGCGCTCAACAGCGCGCGGGCCCGGTGTAACTGTGCCTTGCAGGTGCCGACGGCAATGCCGAGCAGCTGCGAGGCTTCCTCGTGCGAGTGGCCGTACACGCCCACCAGCACCAGCACGTGCCGCGCTCCCGGGGGCAGCCCGGCGATGGCGCTTTCGAGGTCGCGGCTGCGACCCGGATCAACCGTAGACTGGTCGGCCATGACGTCTGCGACCTCACGCTCTGCCGAATCCCCGGCGCCGAGCGACTCGCCCCGGCGTCGGGCCTGCTGCAGCACCGCGTTCACCGCGATCCGGTGCAGCCACGTCCCGAACGCGCTGCGCGTCTCAAAGCGCGGCAGGTTCCGCCACGCCTGCACGAAGGCATCCTGCGTGCAGTCTTCGGCCGTCGCGACGTTGCCGGTCATGCGCAGGCACAACGCGTGGATGCGCGGCGAATGCCGGCGGTAGAGCTGCTCGAAGGCCGCGGCGGAGCCATCTGCCGCGGACGTGACCAGCCGGCGCTCCTCGGCCGCCTCGCGTACGCGTTGCAGTTCATCGACGACCTCCCCGGCGTGTGCCAAGACCCACCTCGCTGCTACCCGTCGCACCGTGCGGCCGGGTCCGGCATCCTACACAGGCCGCCTGGCGGCCCATGTCGTGCCCTATGACAGTTCAGATGCGGCACACGGCCAGAAGGTTTACCCCGGAGGCTCCATGCCGGAATCGATCCGTGTAGCAAGGAATGGCCCCGTCGGCACGGTGATCCTGCACCGTCCCGCCGTGCGCAATGCCGTAGACCCACCCACCGCCGCAGCTCTGGCTCATGCCTGCCTGAGCCTCGACCACGACCCGGAAATCCGGGCCCTGGTGCTGTGGGGCGAGGGCGGCACGTTCTGCGCCGGCGCTGACCTGGGCGCTGTGAGTCGTGGCTGGGATCCCTCCCGGCTGCAGGCACCGACCGGCAAGCCTGACGATGCCCTCGGGCCCATGGGCGTGTCGCGGCTGGAACTCGACAAGCCGGTGATTGCGGCGATCGCGGGTCATGCGGTCGCCGGCGGCCTGGAAATTGCGCTGTGGTGCGACCTGCGGGTGGCCGAAGAGGACGCAACGCTCGGCGTGTTCTGCCGCCGATGGGGTGTGCCGCTGATCGACGGCGGCACGTTCCGTTTGCCACGCCTCGTCGGCGAGGGTCGCGCGCTCGACTTGATCCTGACCGGTCGCGCCGTGAGTGCCGGCGAGGCGCTGGCCATGGGACTGGTCAATCGAGTCGTGCCTCGCGGCCAATCGCGCGCCGCCGCGGAATCGCTCGCGCTCGAGATAGCGTCGCATCCGCCGGGCTGCCTGCGGGCCGACCGCGCATCCTGCCGCGAACAGTGGGACCACAGTCGTGCCGAGGCGTTGCGCAACGAGTTCGCGCGCGGCCTTGACGTACTCAACAGCGGCGAGTCTGCCCGGGGTGCCGCGCGCTTCGTGGGCGGCGCGGGCCGTGGCGGCCAACCCGTCGACTGAACTCAGTTCGGCTGCGCGCCCTGCAGGTAGTCGACGGCCGCGCCGAGGATCGTGCGCACCGCCACCGGCAGCGCGCCTTCATCCATGAAGAACAGAGGTGAATGATTACTGGGCGCCGCGGCGGCGTCCTGTCCCTGCGGCGTGACACCGACCATGTAGAAGAACGCCGGCACTTTCTGCCCGTAATACGCGAAATCTTCCGAGCCGGTGACGAAGGGCATCACGGCGACGTTGTCGCGTCCTGCTGCACGCTGCAGCGAGGCCACGGCCCGTGCGGTCAACGCGGGGTCGTTGACCACGACTGGGTTCGGGTCGCCGCCGAGTTCGAACTCCGTGCTGGCACCCGCCGCGGCCGCGGTCTGGCTCGAAATGCGCTTGATGCTCTCGATGACCTGCTCGCGCACGGCCGGGTCGAACGTGCGGAACGTGCCGACCATCTCGACCGACTCCGGGATGATGTTGTTGCGGATGCCGCCCTTGATCGCGCCGACCGAGACGACGGCCGGGTACTCGGTGATGTTGACCTGCCGGCTGACGATCGTCTGCAGCGCCATGACGATCTGCGAGGCCGTGACGATCGGGTCGACGCCGCCCCAGGGCCGCGAGCCGTGCGTCTGCCGGCCCTTGACCACGAGCTTGAAGCGGTCCGACGCGGCCATCAGCGAACCTTCGCGGTAACCGATCGCGCCGGTGTTCATCGCCGACCACAGGTGCAGGCCGAACACGGCGTCGGGTTTTCTGGTCGCAAACAGGCCCTCGTCCAGCATCAGGCTGGCACCGCCCCGTTCACCGTCCGGGGCGCCCTCTTCCGCAGGCTGGAAGATGAACATCACCGTGCCGGGAAGTTCGTTGCGCATGCCGGCAAGCACCTTGGCCGCCCCGAGCAGGATCGCCATGTGACCGTCGTGGCCGCAGGCATGCATCACGCCGACTTTCTCGCCGCGGTACTCCGCGGTCGCCGTCGACTTGAACGGCAACTCGCCCTGCTCCGTGACCGGCAGCGCGTCCATGTCCGAGCGCAGCGCGATCGTCGGGCCTGGCTTGCCGCCCCTGAGGATTCCGACGACGCCCGTGTGCGCGATGCCCGTCTGCACCTCGATCCCCATCTGGCGCAACTGTTCGGCTACGATCTTCGAAGTGCGGAATTCGCGGTTGCTGAGCTCCGGGTTCTGATGGAAATCGCGGCGCCAGGTGATCACGTGCGGCATCACTGCGGCGGTGGCGGCATCGAGCGACGCGTCGGTGACGGCGGCCTGCGCCGGGGCGGCGGCTGTCGCGACCAGCAGCAACGATGCGAGTAACTGGCGATGGGTCATGATCGAGGTGCCCTGGTAGCGGTGCGACGAGGCGCGCAGCATACTTCACCGACCGCCTCGACCGGGAGTACCAGATGCCTGCATTTCGCCAGTCGATCGCGGCCCTTGCCGCCACGAGCATTTGCCTGATGAGTACCGTCGCAACGCCGCCGGCCGACGCCCAGACCTACTCGCCCACGATCGCGCGGTCGCTCGCCAAGACCCAGAAACCGCCGCTGCACGGCCAGCACTGGATGGCGATCACCGGCAAGCCGCTCGGAGCCACGGCCGGCGCAAAGATCTTCGAGCGTGGCGGCAATGCCGTCGACGCGGCATGCGCGATGATCGCCGCGACGTCCACGATGTGGGACGTGCTGCACTGGGGCGGCGAGACGCAGGCCCTGATCTACGATCCGCGCACGCAGAAAGTGATCGCGATCAATGGGCTCGGCAGCGCGCCCTCCGGCGCGACACCCGAGTTCTTCAAGGGCAAGGGTTTCAAGTACCCGCCCGCCTACGGCCCGCTCGCGGCAGTCACGCCCGGCACCCCGGGCGGAATCATCCTGATGCTGCAGGAGTACGGCACGCTCTCGCTGGCCGAGGTGCTGGCCCCCGCCATCGAACTCGCCGACGGCTATCCGATCGACGGCGAAACCGCCGACCTGATCGAGCGCTGGAAAGACAAGCTCAAGGAATGGCCGTACTCGAAGCAGGTGCTGCTGCCGCACCTCGGCGCGGCGCGTGAGGCCCCGCGCGCGGGCGAAATCTTCCGCCAGCCCGACCTCGCGGCCACGCTGCGCAAGATGATCGAGGCGGAGAAGCAGGCGCTCGCCGCCGGCAAGTCGCGCAAGGAAGCCCTGCAGGCGGCTTACGACCGCTTCTATCGCGGTGACATCGCGCAGGAGTTCGTGCGCGGCGTGCAGGAACAGGGTGGCCTGATCACGCTCGACGACCTCGCGCAGTGGCGGCCTCGCATTGAGCAGCCGCTCAGTACCAGCTATCGCGGCGTCGACGTCTACAAGCTCGACGTCTGGACGCAGGGCCCCGCGCTGCTGCAGTCGCTGAACATCCTCGAGAATTTCGACGTGCGCGCGATGGGCTACAACAGCGCGAACTACATCCACACCGTCTACCAGGCGATGAACCTCGCCTTCGCCGACCGCGACTTCTATTACGGCGACCCGTCCTTCCCGCCCGCAACGCCCACCAAGGGCCTGCTCTCGAAGGAGTATGCGAAGCAGCGCGCCGCGACGATCCGCATGGACCGCAACGACGTGCACGCTGGCCCCGGCGACCCCTATCCGTTCCAGGGCGGCAAGAACCCGTACGCCGACCAGCTGCAGCGGCAGAACAAGGCGGCGCTCGATGCGCTCGACAAGGCGGAGCTCACGGCCCAGCAGCTGGCGGATTTCGAAGCGGGCTTCAGGAGCGGCACCACGACGGTGATGGCCGCGGATGCGAACGGCTGGCTGGTGTCGGTGACACCGAGCGGCGGCTGGGTGCCGGCGACGATTGCCGGCCGCACCGGCATCGGCCTGAGCCAGCGCATGCAATCGTTCGTGCTCGATCCGGTGGAGAACCCCTTCAACGTGGTCGCGCCGGGCAAGCGTCCGCGCGTCACGCTCACGCCGAGCCTCGCCCTCAAGAGCGGCAAGCCCTGGCTCGCATTCGGCGTGCAGGGCGGCGATTCGCAGGACCAGAACCTGCTGCAGTTCTTCCTGAACGTGCAGGAGTTCGGCATGACGCCGCAGGAAGCCGCCGAAGCCGCCAACTTCAACAGCTACCAGATGAAGGCGTCGTTCGACCAGCACGCATCGCAGCCGGGCCGCATCGTGCTGAACGCGTCGATGCCGCAGTGGGTCACCCGGGAACTGATCGCGCGCGGCTACAAGCCCGAGGTCGAAGCCCGCACTTCAGGCCCGATCAACGCGATCATGATCGACCAGGAGAACGGCACGTTCTGGGGCGGCTCGAGCAACCACGGCGAGGACTACGGGATCGCCTGGTAGCGGCGCGTGACCACACGCCTGCCACCCGTCGCGTTCCTGCAGGCACTGCGCGTCCTGCTGGCAACGCCGCGACTCGCCCCGCCGGAAGGCGCAGCGGGCCGCATTGGCGCAGACGGCCCCGACGCGCTGCGGATCACAGGCGTTGGCGATTCAATCATCGCCGGCACCGGAGTGCGGCGACTGCAAGACTCGCTGACAGCAGCCTATGCGCGATTGCTGCACGCACGCACGCAGCGACCCGTCGAGTGGCGGGTACGCGGCCGCAATGGCGCGACGTCCGCATCCGTCCTGCGCGAACTGGCTCCTACGGCGCCCGCCGGCGATCTCTACGTGATCTCGGTTGGTGTCAACGACGTGACGCGGCGCGTGACGCCGGGTGCATTCGGCCGCAACGTCGCGGGCATCCACGATCGGCTGCGGCAGCAGGCGCCCTCCTCGGCATTCCTGTTCGCCGGCGTCCCGCCGCTGGAGCACTTCCCTGCGCTGCCCGCGCCGCTCAACTCGCTGCTCGGCGCCCAGGCCCGCGAGTTGCAGCAGGCAGCCGCCGAGACCCTCTCAGCGCGGCCGCGAACCTATTGCTACTTCTTTCCGACGACCGTTCCGCCAGGCGACTTCGCGCGCGACGGCTTTCATCCGGCTGAATCGGCGGTGCTCGCGTGGGCCAGCGAGCTGCTGGCGCTGACGGGTCAGGACGAGGTGGCGAGCTGTTCGCGGTGATAGAGCCGCGCTGCGATAAACCAGACGACACCGACCACTGCAAATGAAGCGCCCAGGCTCACCGCCCAGTCGAGCGCGCTGATCTTTTCCGAGCGCAACACGCGCAAGATCATCTGGTTCTGGCCCAGGAAGGGCACGGCCAGCATCCAGAGCTGCGTCCTGACCGGCGCGACCATCAGCACCAGCGACGGGATCATCGGCAGGAACATCAGCAGCGGCAGGTACCCCTGCGCTTCGCGATAGCTGCGGGCGAATGCCGCGAGCGCCGTGAGCACCGTTGCGCCGAGCAGCACGATCGGCAGGATGATCAGGAACAGCCGCAGCAGTCCGGCCGGACTGAGGTCGAATGACGCCTCGATGCCACCGCTCGGCACGAGCGCGAACACCACCTGGTAGGCGACGAGCGTGACCGCGATCGACAGCAGCGAGAACGCCGCCGTCGCCAGGATCTTTGCGCTGATGATCGTCTCGCGCGCGACGGGCGTGGCGAGCAGCGGCTCGAGCGACTGCCGCTCGCGCTCGCCTGCGGTCGCGTCGATCGCGAGCTGCATGCCGCCGATGAACGCAAGCAGCAGCAACAGGTAGGGCAGTAGTTGCTGCGAGAGGTCGAAGCGCGCCGCGGGCGAAGCCACGTCGCGGGTGCCGATCTGCAGCGGGCTCGCCACCGCAGGATGAATCCCGCGCGCGACGAGGCGCAGGCTGCCCACCGTCTGGCCATAGCCGTCGAGCAGCCCGTGCAGGCGTGAAATCGTGGTGCCGGAATCGAGCGGGCGCGAGCTGTCGAAGATCATCTCGACGCTGGCCGGGCGGCCGGCCCGCCAGTCCTCTGCGTACTCTTCGTCTATGCGCAGGACGACGTCGTGCTGCTGCATGCGGACTTCCGTGTCCGGATCGGCCGGCGCCGGCAGCACCTTGACGTTGTGCGAACCCAGCCAAGTCAAGAGGTTCGGGGCCCGCTCCGCGCCGATCACCGGCAGTTCCAGCGCCCCTTCGAGTTGCTGGGCCTGCTTGCGGGCGCCGAGCGTGCTGGTACCGGCCAGCACCAGCGGGATCGCGAGCGGAACGATGCAGAACGCGACCAGCACCATGCGACGGTCGCGGAACGCGTCCACCAGCTCCTTGCGCAGAATAGTCCACAGCGCCGTCATGCGAAGAGACCCTCGTCCGTGCCGATGGCCTTGACGAACGCGTCCTCGAGGTTCGCGCAACCCGTCGCGGCCCGCAGGTCGTCGGGCGTGCCATCGGCGACGACGCGGCCGTGCGCGATGACGACGATGCGGTCGCACAGCCGCGCGACCTCCTGCATGATGTGGCTCGAGAACAGCACGCAGCGGCCCTCATCGCGCAAGCCGAGCAGGAAGCTGCGCAGCGAGCGCGTCGTCATCACGTCCAGGCCGTTGGTCGGCTCGTCGAGCAGGACGTTGCGCGGATCGTGGACCAGCGAACGCGCGATCGCGGTCTTGGTGCGCTGGCCCTGCGAGAAGCCTTCCGCGCGCCGGTCGATGAATTCGCGCATTTCCAGCGCGTCCACGAGTCGCTCGGTGCGCGACACGATGCGCGCAGCGTCAAGCCCATGCAATGCGCCGAAGTACGCGATGTTCTCGCGCGCAGTCAGCCGCTTGTAGATGCCGCGTGCGTCGGGCAGGACGCCCAGCCGCTCGCGCACGCGCGTGGGCTCGAGCGAGGCGTCGATGCCGTCGACCAGCACCCGGCCCGACTCGGGCGTCATCAGCGTGTAGAGCATACGCAGCGTCGTGGTCTTGCCCGCGCCGTTCGGGCCGAGCAGCCCGGTGATCTGGCCATCCGCGGCTTCGAAGCTGACGCCGGCAACGGCCTTCACCGGGCCGGTCCTGGTGGCGAACGTCTTGCGCAGGCCCTCGACGCGGATCATCAGGGCTCCCAGCCGTGCGGGCCAGTGAACGGCGGCACGTAGGTGAGTTGATCCAGGCAACTGGCGTCCAGTCCCTTCGCGTCGGCGTGTTCAATGAAATCGCTCACCAGCCGGGGCGTGCATCCGATCTGCATCACGCTGTGGCCTTGTCCGCGCAGCACGAGGTGTCGCGAATTCGGCAGCGTGCGCGCCACCTCATCGCCATACCGCTGCGGCGTGACCGGGTCGAACTCGCCAGACAGCAACAGCACCGGGTTCGACGCCTTGACCGGCTCGTGGAAATCCTTCGGCACGTTCCCGCGCGGCCAGATTTCACACTGCGCTCGCACGAAGTCGACGAACGACGTACCGAGCAGAGTGTGGTTATCGGCCGGGTCGGCGCGCAGCCACGGCGCGTCCTCGGCGCAGCTGACCGACAACTGCAGGCCCACCGAGATCATGTCGCCGAGCATCTCCTCGATCATGCGCGCCTGGGACATCATGACCTCGTAGCGGCCCTCCACGGCCGACGCCAGCAACATCGGCACCATCGCGAACTGCTGCGGCGCATAGGCGTGCAGGCGGACGACGGTCGACACGGACTCGGCTGTAAGCGTATCGGTACGTCGCTCGTTGGTGAGCGGATCGAGATAACTGACCTCGACCGGCTGCGCGCGCAACCGGGCGAGCAGCGCATCGAGCTTCTCCCGGGGCGAGCCGAAGCGTTCATGGCAGACCTTGTCGGCGGCGCAAAGCGCGAACTGCCGGTCGATCGCGGCGTCCAGGTTACGCGCGTGCTCGGCACCGAGGATCAGTGTCGGCGGCACGACCGAATCGAGCACGACCGTGCGGATCTGCGCCGGATGGCGACGCAGGTACTCGAGCGCCACGCGCGTGCCGTAGGAAACGCCGACGAGATTGACCTGCGCCATGCCCAGCGCGGCCCGCGCAGCCTCGAGGTCGGCAACGTAGTCGTTAGTCGTGTAGCGCCGCGGGTCTGCACCCTTGATCTCGGCAAGGCAGGCCCGCGCCATGTCGCGGGCGAGTGCCGGATCGACGACTGCAGTGGACTGCCAATGCTCGTCTTCGAGCGTTTGCGGGCAGGCCAGCGTGCTCGCCCGCCCGGTGCCGCGCTGGTCGACCAGGATCACGTCGCGCTGGCGCAGGACGTCTCGGAACGCTGGCGCGACCGCCGGAAATGCATCGAGTGCGGACTGGCCTGGCCCGCCCGCGAGCATGAAGACGGGATCGGGGGCAGCGCGCTTCGCACTGCTCGGAACCCAGGCGATCGGTATCTCGAGCTGTCGCCCGCCAGGCTGGGCGCGGTCCTCAGGCACCCGCAGCGTGGCGCACCGCGCCGCAACGGTAATCGCCATGGCTTCCTGTGCCAGCGTGCAGGGCTCGAACGAAAGCGACCCGAAAGCCACCTTGATCGGCGCGGCGTCCGGATGCGCCGGAACCGGCCAGCAGACGGCAGCGAAGGCAGCGAGACAGGCGAGGACGGAAATTTGTTTCATGCCGGAACGAACGCCCTTCTTGTCGCCGCGCACCCTACCACGGCCCGTGGCGGTCTTCGTCGCAGGATTCGGCTAGGATGCAGCAATGCGTGCCTCCATGCCCCCTGCCACCCGTGCCCTGCTGTTCATTAACGTCGCCATCTTCGCCGTGCAGTTGCTCACCGGCGACCTGCTGCTGCGACCTTTCGCCTTGTGGCCGCCCGCCTCACCGCAGTTTCCGGGCGCGCCGTCGTTCCAGGTCTGGCAGTTGCTGACGTACGGCTTCCTGCACGGCGGCCTGACCCACCTGTTCTTCAACATGTTCGCGTTGTACATGTTCGGCGGCGAAATCGAACGGCTGCTCGGCACGAAGCGTTACGTGATCTATTACCTGGCGTGCGTGGTCGGCGCGGCAGTCGCGCAGCTCGTGGTCGTCAGCAACATGGAGATGTCGCCGATCCCGACGGTCGGCGCGTCGGGCGGCGTCTTCGGTCTGCTGCTGGCGTTTGGCATGGCTTTTCCGCATCGGCGCATCATGCTGCTGTTCCCGCCCATCCCCATGCCGGCGTGGCTGTTCGTCACGCTCTACGGCTTGCTCGAACTCTACCTCGGCGTCACCAGCTCCGGCCAGGGCGTGGCGCATTTCGCGCACCTGGGCGGCATGGTCGCCGGCTATGCGTTGCTCGTGCACTGGCGTGGCCAGGCACGAAAGGTCCGTTGAGAATGCAGGAGAACGACTCATGGCCGTGCATCCGAAGTCACCGGCGCGCCGAAACAAGCTCGACATGAAAGTCGCCAACAGAGCCGCCCCACGGGTCACCCGACGCAACAACGTCAGCCGCACCGCAGCGGAGGACGCTGTCCGCACGCTGCTGCGCTGGGCCGGCGAAGACCCGCAACGCGAAGGCCTGCTCGATACGCCAAAGCGCGTCGTCGACGCCTATACCGATTGGTTTTCCGGCTACGCGATCGACCCGCGCGACTATCTGCGCCGGACGTTCGAGGAGACCGGCGGCTACGACGAGATGGTCGTGCTGCGCGACATCGAGTTCGAATCGCACTGCGAGCACCACATGGCGCCGATCATCGGCCGCGCCCACGTGGGTTACCTGCCCACCGGCAAGGTCGTCGGCATCAGCAAGCTGGCCCGCGTGGTCGACGTCTTCGCGCGCCGCTTCCAGGTGCAGGAAAAGATGACGGCGGAAATCGCCCGCTGCATCAACGACGTGTTGCAGCCCCAGGGAGTGGGCGTGGTGATCGAGGCCGCGCACGAATGCATGACCACGCGCGGCATCCACAAGCGCGGCGTGTCGATGATCACGTCCAAGATGCTGGGAACGTTCCGGTCCGACGCCCGGACCCGCAACGAGTTCCTGACCTTCATCGACATCCGCGACCGCCGCTGATCGGCTGATCGCGCCGGGAGCGTCTCGTGCCTGAACTTTCCACCTTGCACCATCCGCTGTACCAGCTGCGCCGGACGCCGTTCCACCCGCGCACCTCGCAACTGTGCCTGCCGCACAACTGGCGGCGCTGGGGCGGCTGCCTCGCCGTCGGGTCCTATGACCTCGGCCTCGACCGCGAGTACTGGGCGATCCGTAACCACGCAGCGCTGATCGATATCTCGCCGTTGATCAAGTACGAGATCAGCGGCCGCGATGCTGCACGCCTGCTGCATCGGCTGACGCCGCGCGATATCCACAAGATGCAGGTCGGGCAGGTCTGTTATACCGGCTGGTGCGACGACGACGGCAAGCTGCTCGACGACGGCACCGTGACCCGCATCGGCGAACAGAACTTCCGCCTCACTGCCGCCGAGCCGCAGTACCGCTGGCTCGCGATGAACGCCGTCGGCATGCAGGTGCAGGTCACCGAACTGACCGAGCAGATGGCGGCGCTCAGCCTGCAGGGGCCGAAGTCGCGCACGATCCTGAACCTTGCGTGCGAACAGCCGGTCGATTCGCTCAGGTATTTCCGCATGGCCTTCAACCGTATCGCGGGCAGGCCGGTGTCGGTCTCGCGCACGGGTTACACGGGCGACCTCGGCTACGAAATCTGGATGGACGCCGCCGACGCGCTCTCGATCTGGGACGCGTTGATGGAGGCCGGCCACGATTACGGCATCACGCCCACGGGCATCCTCGCCATGGACATGGCGCGCGTCGAAGCGGGCCTGTTCATGCTCGACGTCGACTACACGTCTGCCAGCCACGCCTGGATCCCCGGCCAGCGCTCCTCACCCTACGAAATGGGTCTCGGCTGGACCGTGAACCTCGACAAGCAGGGTTACTTCGTAGGCCGCCGCGCGCTCGAGCGCGAGCACCGCGAGGGCTCGTCGTGGAAAATGGTGGGCCTCGAGATCGACTGGGAAGGGCTCGAGCGCGAATACGCCGCGGTTGGCATGCCGCCACAGGTTCCTGCCTCGGCCGTGCGCGGCAGCATTCCCGTGTACGCGGGCCCGCGGCAGGTCGGCTATGCCTCGACCAGCACCTGGTCACCGGTGCTGAAGAAGTACATCGCGCTGGTGCACTTGCAGCAGCCGTTCTACGCGCCGGGCACGAAGGTCGAGATCGAAGTCACGGTGGAACACCACCGCCGCAAATCGCCCGCGACGGTCGTCACGCTGCCGTTCTATGACCCCGAGTGGAAGAAGAAATGACCGTGGCCAGCAATACCTGCGACGCTATCGTCATCGGCGCCGGCCACAACGGCATGATCGCGGCCGCGTACCTCGCGCGTGCCGGCAAGAAGGTGGTCGTGCTCGAGCGGCGCGAGATCGTCGGCGGCGCAGCAGTCACCGAGGAAATCTTCCCGGGCTACCGTTTCAGCGAGTTCTCCTACGTGGTGAGTCTGCTGCGGCCCGAAATCATCCGCGACCTCGAACTGCCGCGGCACGGGCTCAAGATCCTGCCGCTGCCGAGCACCGTCACGCCGCTCGACAACGGCGATTACCTTGCCGGCTGGGACGATCACGACCTGACCCGTCGCGAGATCCATCGCCATTCGCCGAAGGATGCCGAGGCCTACGACGAGTATTCGCGCGTCATGGCGCGGGCCGCCAAGGCCATCAAGCCGATCATCGGCCTGGTGCCGCCGGATCCGTCGTCGCTGAGCTGGCGCGACATGCGGGGCCTGCTCAAGCTCGGCCAGTACGCGCGCAGCCTGAGCGAGCACGAGATCTACCGCATCGCGAAGCTCGTGACGCAATCGTCCGCCGACCTGCTCGAAGAATGGTTCGAGCTCGACCCGCTCAAGGGCACGAAAGCGGCGAGCGGCATCATCGGCACCTACCTCGGCCCGCGCTCGCCCGGCACGGCCTACGTGCTGCTGCATCACTACATGGGCGAGATCGACGGCGCCTTCCGCGCCTGGGGTTTCGCCAAGAACGGCACCGGCGGCGTGACGGCGGCGATCGCGTCATCGGCACGCGCGCTCGGCGTCGAGATCCGCACCAACGCGCCGGTGGACAAGGTGATCGTGCGCGGCGGTCGCGCGACCGGCGTCGCACTCGCGAACGGCGATGAACTCACGGCCAGGGTCGTGATGTCGGCCGCGGATCCGAAACGCAGTTTCCTGCAGTTCGTCGACCAGCAGCACTTCCCGGACGAGTTCGTGCAGGCGATCCGCAATTTCCGCGTCCGCGGCTCGTCGGGCAAGGTCAACATCGCGCTCTCCGGCCTGCCGGATTTCACCTGCCTGCCGGGCGAAGGTCCGCTGCACCGTGGCGCGATTTCGATCAGCCCGAGCATCGAATACGTCGAGCGCGCGTACGACGACGCCAAGTACGGCAATTTCTCCCGCCAGCCGTACATGGACATCATCATCCCGTCGATGATCGACCGCGACATGGCGCCGCCGGGACACCACGTGATGTCGTGCTTCGTGCAATACGCGCCGTACGACGTCGAGGGCGGCTGGGACGACGCGAAGAAGGCGGCTTTCGGCGAGACGGTGATCTCGACCATCGAGAAGTACGCGCCGAACATCCGCCAGGTGATCGTCGGCAAGCAGGTAATTACGCCGCAGGACATCGAGCGCATCGCCGGTATCACCGGCGGCAACATCTTCCACGGCGAACTGCTGCTGCACCAGCTGTTCTTCATGCGCCCTGCCCCGCAGTGGGCCGATTTCCGTACCCCGCTGGCGGGGTACTACTTCGGTGCCGCAGGCGCGCATCCGGGCGGCGGCGTGATGGGCGCGGCCGGCAAGATGGCCGCCACCGAGATTCTCAAGGACTGGCAGTAGGCGCACGATGACGAACCCGGACATCCTGATCGTCGGCGCGGGCCACAACGGCCTGGTCGCCGCTGCCTACCTCGCCAAGGCGGGCAAGAAAGTGCTCGTGCTCGAGCAGCGCGCAACTGCCGGCGGGCAACTGACGGGTGCCACGCTCGCGTCCGGCGCCGTGGTGCAGGGCCTGCATCCCGCGGGCCAGCTGCGCTCCGCGATCGTGCAGGAACTCGGCCTGGCGCGGCACGGTCTCACGACCAGCACCGCCGATGCCGCCTACGTCTCCGCACTGCCGGATGGTGGCTCGCTGCGGCTGGTCTCGAGCGCAAACGATGTGGCCACGATCGAAGCCATCCGACGGCTCTCTCCGCGCGATGCCGCGCGCTGGCCTGAGTTCGTCGGATTCATGAATCGCGCTGCAGCGTTTCTCGATGCCGCATATTCGACGTCGATGCCGCGCCTGCCGCAGATCGATGCTACGCGCGGACGGGCTGCCACTCGCCTCGCTCGCACTGAAGCTGCGGCGCATGGGTGGCAAGGACATGTTCCGCGTGATGCGCAGCCTGTCGATGTCCGCCGTCGAATTCACCGAGGAGTGGTTCGAATCCGAGCCGCTCAAGGCAGCCATTGCCGGTGTCGCCATCCACGGCGTGACGCTGGGCGCGATGTCCGCAGGCACGGGTCTTACCCTGATCCACAACTGGCTCAACCGTGGCGGCCTCGCGCATCGCACGGCGACCCGGTGGGCCGCAGGGGCTGACGGATGCGCTGGTGAAAGCCGTGCATGCGAGCGGCGGCGAGATCCGCACGAGCGCCGGCGTCGCGCAGATCCTCGTCGAGCACCAGCGCGTCCTTGGCGTACGGCTCGCGTCGGGCGAGGAAATCAAGGCTGCGACGGTCGTGTCATCGGCCGATCCCCGCCGCACGCTGCTCGGGCTGGTTGGCGCGCCGGAACTGCCGCCGGAGTTCGTGTGGCAGACGCAGTCGATCCGCATGCGCGGTTCCGTGGCGAAACTGTTCGTGCACACGGACGGGCGCCATGGCCTGCCCGAAGGGACGGTCGCAATCGCACCGACCCTCAAGTACCTGGAGCGCGCTTACGACTCGACGAAGTATGGCGAAGTGTCGCAGCACCCCTACCTGGAAGTGACGACGTCGGGCTCCGACGTAGCGGTCCACTTCCAGTTCGCAACGTTCACGTTGCGCAACGGTGACTGGAATTCGATGCGCCCCGAACTCGAAAAGCGCGCCATCGACACGCTCGCGCAGCACTTCCAAGCGTTCAAAGGCTCGGTGCAGGCGGTCCAGTCCGTAACGCCGGTCGATCTCGAGCAGTCGTGGGGACTGACCGAAGGCGACCTCAATCACGGCCAGTTGATCCTCGACCAGGTCTTCTTCATGCGACCGCTGCCGGGCTGGTCGAATCACCGCACGCCGATCGACGGCCTGCATCTCTGCGGATCAGGCGTGCATGGCGGCGGCGGCATCAGTGGCACGCCGGGTCGTAACGCGGCACGGGCACTGCTCAGGGGCTGACAGCGTACGCTGCACGCAGGTGTTCGTGGAAATGCCACACGCCAGCCTCCCGCCTCGGGCAGAGCCTGCCCGCCCGGTAATGCCCTGACGCGAGTCCCACCTGTACCCGCTCGCAGATGTCCACGTCCTCTTCCTGGATGTTGTTGGTGAATTCCCGGTCGCTGTCGAAGCGCGCCATGGCCTCGTCGGTCGGCGTGCAGAACCACTCGAACTCGACGCGACATCGTCCAGGACCCAACGGCAGGACGCGATTGGTCTGCAGCCGTCCGGGCATCACGTTCAGCATCACGTTGGGATAGATGAAGTAGTAGTACGCCCGGCCCGCGCCGTAAACGTCGTCGCCGGCCTGCAGCGGTGAATGCTGCAGCGAATACCACTCGAACAGTTCGACGTCGTAGTTGCGGTAGTCAACGACTTTCGACAACGCTGGATGTATCAGCGGGACGTGGTACCCCTCGAGGTAGTTGTCGACGTACACCTTCCAGTTGCATTCGACGTCCCACGAGTCGCGCCGCACGAACTGCATCGCGCCGAGATCGACGGGAGCGAAGCGCTCGGCGATTCCCGCAAAGACGCGATCGAAGTCCGGCACGTCGTCCGCGAGCGCGACGAAGACGAGGCCCTGCCACTCCCGCACGCGAAACTGCGGCAGCCGGATGTCCGCCACGTGGAAATCCTGCGCATCCTGCATCTCAGGCGCGGCGACCAGCTGTCCGGCCTGGTTGTACAGCCAGCCGTGGTACTTGCAGCGCAGGTTGCCGAGGCCCTTGCCGCTGCAGAGCACCAGCGGTCCCGCACGGTGGCGGCAAACGTTGGCGAATGCGCGGAGGTTGCCGTCGGCCGCGCGCAGCAGGACGACCGGCGTTCCCGCAATGTTCACGAGCAGGTGATCGCCCGCCGTGGCCAGTTCGGCACGGTGCGCGACCAACTGCCACGCGGCACCGAAGACCCGCCGGCGTTCCAGCGCGAACGTCGCTTCGTCGAAGTAGAACGCCGGGTCGAGCGCGTGCGCCCGCTCGAGGCCGGCCGGCATTGCTTCGTCATTCACTGTGGTCACGGTCTGTCCCTCACTCCTGACCGGGGCGAGGCTATTGCGGCGAGGCGGGACTCGCCAGCAGGAATTTTTCGTTCCAGCCGAGCAGGGTCTGCAGCCGATGCTGCAGGTAGCTCGGCACCTCGAGCGCATGATTCTCGCCCGGATACACGACCAGCTGCGACGGCACGCCGAGCGAACGCAACGCCTGGTACATCTGCTCCGAGCCGTTGCACGGCACGTTGAAGTCCTGCTCGGCGCAGTAGAACAGCGTCGGCGTCGTGATCCTGTCGGCATGCAGGAACGGGTAGCTCACGCGATCCCACACCTCGCGCCTGGCCCAGGGTGTCCCGAGCTCCAGCTCGTACTCCCGCGAGTACATGTCGTGGCCGTAGAGCGCAGCCCAGTTCGACGCGCCAGCCCCGCTCACCGCCGCCTTGAAGCGTGCGTCGCTCGCGATCACGTAGTTGGTGAGGATGCCGCCGTAGCTGCGTCCACCGACGCCAAGTCGTTCCGGATCCGCGATGCCCGCCGCGACGGCGTGATCCACCGCGGCCAGCACGTCCTGCACGTCCTTGTTGCCCCAGTCCGCGTATATCGCCTTCGCGAATTCGAAGCCGCGACCGGAACTGCCGCGCGGATTCGCCGCGACGACGACAAACCCCCTGGCAGCGTAGGCCTGCCAGTCCGGCATGAACTCGTGGCTGAACTGGTACACCGGCCCGCCATGGATGCGCAGGATCGTAGGATAACGACGACCCGGCACGTAGTCCGGCGGCTTCACGACCAACCCGTCGATCGCCGTACCGTCCGCGCTCTTGAAGCTGATGTCGTCGAACCGCACCAGTTTTTTCCGTGCGAGCCATTCATTGTGCGAGCCGAGCGGCCGCAGCCCGCCCTGCTCCAGCGCCGCAAGCTCGTATGGCGTGACGTCGTCGCCGCCCAGCACGACGATGCGCCCCTGTGGCGACAAAGCGAAGCCTGCGTCGAAGCGCGGGCCGGCCGTAAGCGGCGTGACCTTGCCGGACGCGACCTCGATGCGTGACAGGTTGATGACGCGACTCTGCTCGATCAGCGCAAGCACACTCCTGCCGTCGGGACTCCAGCGTGGCTGCGTGAACCAGCGATCGATCGGAGCCGGCAGGCGTGTGCGGCCCGTCGCGACGTCCACGATCGCGAGCTGGTTCGGGGCGTAGTAGATCCATTTGTCCTCGCCGCCCTGCACGAACGCGAGCTGCCGGCCGTCAGGCGACCAGCTGATGGGCGACTCGAGGTCGGGATCGTTGTCGGCACCGTCGAACGTCGTAAGCCGGCGCTCGGTGGCACCCGCGCGGGGTTCGACCAGGTAGATGTCGAAATTGGAGTGACGGTCGGGCTCGCCGCCGCGACGGGTTACATACGCGATCTGCTTTCCATCCGGCGACCAGGCAGGCAGCGCCTCGTCGTGATCGCCGGAAGTGATCTGGATCGACTCGCTGCGGGCGACATCGTGGACGTACAGGTGCGACCTGCGCGCATCGAGGTACCCGTCGACGTCCTTCTTGAACTGCCAGCGCTCCGTCACGATCGGCGGGGGGTTCTTCGGTTTCGGCGTTCCGGCCGGGCGCTGCGGATCGGACGCTATGACTGCCAACCGCCGGCCGTCCGGCGACCATCGGAAATCGTCGACACCGCCCGGCAGGCTCGTCAGCACACGGGCTTCGCCACCGCCAGCCGGCATGGCCCAGACTTGTGTCTGCGCATCATCTTCGCCACGGTCGGACAGGAATGCGAGCCAACGCCCGTCGGGCGACCAGGCAGGCGCCCACTCGTCGTGCTTGGGCGTGCTGGTCAGTTGCATTCGGTCCTGCCCGTCGTAACCGACGCGCCAGAGGTCCGACTGCTGCTTGTCCTCGCTGGGGTTCGTCACGGTGACCGTGTAGACGATGGACTCGCCGTCAGGCGCAAACGCGGGCTCGCCGACCGCAGCCAGTCGCGCCAGGTCGGCGGGCCCGAATCGGTCGACAGGAAGATCGGCAGCCACCGCGGCGACCGCTGACACCAGCAGCAGGGAGCCGACGAATCCACTGGACGAAGTGCGCATGGAGTCTCACCAGGATCGCGCCGCGACGGACGCCATCGCAAGATCCTAGCGAATACGCGAAACTGCTGCCCCTGCTTCACGTCGCACAGGAGATCGGCATGGCCAGGAAACGTCCGTCGCGAACCGGCGGCACCGTCGTGATGCTGGAGCACCGCTCGAAGATCCTGGCGGACAACCCGCTCGGCGATCCCGCCCAGCGCACGCTGGGCGTGTGGCTGCCGCACGAATACGACAGTGACGCCACGCACGGTCGCGGCCGGCGGTTCCCGGTGCTGTACGACCTCGTCGGGTTCACGGGCACGGGCATTGCCCACCTCAACTGGAAACCGTTCAGCGAGAACGTGGCCGAACGCGCGGCGCGGCTCGTGCGCGACAAACGCATGGGCCCCGCGATCATCGTGTTTCCGGACTGCTTCACCTCGCTCGGCGGCAACCAGTACGTGAACTCGTCGGCCATCGGCAACTACGCGGACTTCCTGCTCGACGAAGTCATCCCGCTCGTCGACAAGGAATTCCGCACGCTCGCCTCGCGCGATCACCGCGGCTGCTTCGGCAAGTCGTCGGGCGGCTACGGCGCGATGATCCACGGCATGCAGTACGCCTCGCACTGGGGCGCGATCGCCAACCATTCCGGTGACGCCTATTTCGATTTCATCTACCGCGCCGACTGGCCCAACACGCTGAACGAGCTGGGCCGCTTCCGCCGCCCGCCGCGCAAGGAGGGGCGTTACACGAACCGCGTCGATTCGGTCGAAGACCGCAGGATGGCGCAGGGGTTGGACGACGGCCGCGTGCGCCGGTTCCTCGACGCGATGTGGAAGAAACACAAGCTCACCCTGGGTGAAGGCCACGCCCTGATGAACGTCTGCATGGCCGCGACCTACGACCCGGATCCGGACGTCCCGAACGGGTTCCGCCTGCCTTTCCACCTGGAAACGGGCGAACTGCTGCCGCAACGCTGGCGGCGCTGGCTGCAGCACGATCCGGTCCGGCTCGTCGACAAGCATGCCGCCAACCTGAGGCGGCTGAAGGGAATCTACGTCGACTGCGGCTGGCGCGACCAGTACCACATCCATTATGGCTCGCGGCAATTGTCACGGGCCCTTGAAAAGGCGCGCATCGCGCACCACTACGAGGAGTTCGACGACACCCACTCGGACATCGACTACCGCATGGACGTAAGCCTGCCCTTCCTCTACCGCGCACTGCGGCCCTGAACACGGCCAGCCCCGACCGTGAGCAGCCCGCCGCCGTCCACGCTGCTGCCCGAACTGCCGGTCGAGGTCTATCGCTCACACTGGCGGCCGGCGTGCGAAGAGCGTGCGTTCATGCTGCATGCGGTCGGCATCGGGTCGCAGGTAGTGGCCAGCGGCGAACTCTGGAGTCTCGTCGTGCTGGAACCTTTCGCAGCCACGGCAAGCAGTCACCTGCGCGGTTACGAGCGTGAGAATCCGCCGAAGCGGCGCATGCTCGCGCGACCCGAGCAGATGCATCGCCACGCCTGGATCGGACCGGTCATGTACGTGTCGGTACTGGTGCTGGTCGCGTGGCTCGCCGGTCACCGGACCTTCGCGGCCAACTGGCTGGCCGCGGGCGTGCTGGACACTGCGGTCGTGCGGGGTGGTGAATACTGGCGAACGGTGACGGCGTTGACGTTGCACTTCGACGTCGCGCATCTCCTCAGCAACCTGGGATTCGGCGCGTTCTTCGGCTGGCTCGCCGCGCAACTGCTCGGCCCGGGTGTTGCCTTCGGTGGCGCCGTCGCTGCAGCCGCCCTCGCCAATGCCCTCAATGTCTCGGTGCAACCGGCCAGCCACGTCTCTGCCGGCGCTTCGACCATGGTGTTCTCCCTGCTCGGCCTGCTCGCTGCGTACGCGTGGCGGCGCAGGGCGGATTCGGGCGAGCGCTGGGCCTATCGCTGGGCGCCGTTGATCGCGGGGGTGTTCCTGCTGGGCTTTACCGGCGTGGGCGGCGAAAACACGGACGTGCTGGCGCACCTCACCGGCTTCATCACGGGCGGTGTCACGGGCTGGTGGCTCGGTCGCCTGTCGCAGATTCCCAAGCCACGTGTGCAATGGCTGGCCGGGCTCGGCGCACTGGCCGGCATTGCCGGCGCATGGTGGGCCGCCCTGACGCCGGGCGCATAAGCGATCAGCCAGCACCTTCCGCACGAGCCGCGCCCGTTCTTCCCGAGGATTCCGTTCATGTTCGACGCCACCGTTGCGGGCGGTAACGCGCTCATCCAGGGCGCCAGCCGCGGCATAGGCCTGGAGTTCGCACGGCAGTGCCTCGCGGCGCCGCGCATCGGGCACGTCGTCGCAACCTGCCGTTCGCCGCAGGACGCGAGCGACCTTGCAGACCTGGCCGCTGGACACCCCGGCCGGCTGACGGTGCTCGCGCTCGACGCGACCGACGAAGCGTCGATCATCGCGGCGGCCGCAGTCGCAGCCCGTATTGCGCCGCTCCTGCATCTCGTCGTGAACTGCGCTGGCGTCCTGCACGATGCGGCGCGCGGCATGAAGCCCGAGAAGCGCCTCGCCGACGTGCGTCCCGAGTCGCTCGCCCGTGCATTCGCGGTCAACGCCATCGGACCGCTGCTGGTCGCCCGTCATTTCGAGCCTTTGCTGGCGCACCCGGAGCGAGCGGTATTCGCCAGCCTCTCGGCGCGCGTGGGCAGCATCGAGGACAACCGTCTCGGCGGCTGGTATGCCTACCGCGCATCGAAGGCCGCGCAGAACATGTGCATGCGCACGCTCGCCGTCGAATGGGCGCGCAGTCGGCGCAATGTCATCTGCGTCGCGCTGCACCCCGGCACGACGGACACCGACCTCTCGCGGCCCTTCCAGGCGAACGTGCCGGCAGGCAAGCTCTTCGGCGTGGACTACGCCGTCTCGCAGATGCTCGGGGTGATCGACCGCCTGCAGGCGGCGGACTCGGGGCGGTTCTTCGCCTGGGACGGCGAACGCATTCCCTGGTGACCGAAATCGTGCCGTCAGCTGCGCCTGAGACGCTGCCAATCCTGTATCGGGACGAGCGACTCGTCGTGGTCGACAAGCCGTCGGGGCTGCTGGTGCACCGCTCACCGATCGACCGGCATGAAACCAGGTTTGCGCTGCAGATCCTGCGCGACCAGCTCGGTCAGCGTGTCTACACGATCCACCGCCTCGACAAGGGCACGTCCGGGGTCCTGGCGTTCGGGCTGGATCCTGACACCGCACGCGAGTACGGCGCGATCTTTGCGCAGCGCAGTGTCGTCAAGACGTATTTCGCTCTGGTGCGCGGCTGGCCAGCCGTGGCAGGCACCATCGATCGGCCGCTCCCGGCGGTCGAAGACGAACGCATCGGCCCGCAGTCGACCGAACCGAGGGAGTCGCAAACGGCATTCCGGCGCATCGCGACGTTCGAATTGCCGGTGTGTGTCGATCGCTACCCGACCTCGCGTTACGCACTGGTCGAACTCACGCCGCACACCGGGCGTCGGCACCAGTTGCGTCGCCACCTCGCCAGCGAGTCGCATCCGATCGTCGGCGACTCGACCTACGGCAAGGGCAGGCACAACCGGCTGTTTCGCGACCTGTTCGGTGCGCAGCGCCTGCTGCTCGCGTGCACGCGCCTGGAATTCACGCCACCCGCAAGCGCAACGACGCTTCGCATCGAAGCGCCGCTCGCCGCAGAGTTCGCCGCGCTGCTGACCCGGCTGGGTGCGCAATATGCCGCGGATCCACTCAGCTCGTCTTCGCCTTGATCTTCGCCGCCAGCGCGGCGATTTCGCCATGACGCCCTTTGTCGGCCGATTCGCGACCGGGACGCGGTGCTGCCTTGCCCGCCTTGTCGAGGTACTGCAGTGCTTCCGGGTAGCGACCCTGCTCGAACAGGTACTCCGCGTAGAAGTAGTTCGGGTCGATGCCGTTCGGGTTCAGCTTGAGCGCCTTCTGCAGCAGCTTTTCGGCCTTCTCGTCGTCGCCGAAGCCGACCGGGAAGCCGGGCACCTTGTAGTAAAGGACACCGAGGCTCGTGTAGGCCGATCCGTCGAGCGCGCTCGGGTCGAGCTTGAGCGCCGCCTCGAGGTTGCCCCGCGCCTCCTTGCTCAGCGAGAGCGCACCGAGCCCACCCTTCGCGCCCGCGTAACTGCTTTCGATGATGCCTTCCCAGATCAGTGCCTCGGGGCGCGCGGGGTTCTGGCGCGTGAATTTTTCGGCGCGCTTTTCCAAGGCATCGAAGGCCTTGATGCGCTCGTCGCCTGCGGGCGTCTCGTAGTTCGCCCTGGCCCACGCCTGCTGAATCGACAGCAGCTCGGAATCGAAGGCAGGGTCGACGGGCGCCGCCGTGGACAGCGAGCCCGCGAGCAGGCTCGCGCAGATGAATACGACGTTACGTGCGTGTTGCATGGTTTCTCCTCAGGACTGCGCGGCACGCTCGGCGGCGGCGGCGGCGGCGTGACGACGGATGACGGGAAGCTGCTTGCGGAGCGAGCCGTCGACGACTCCCGGCAGCAGCGCGTTGATGCGGACGAACAGTCTTTCAGGCCAGCCGCAGACGGCGCTGGCCTTGCCGGCCTCGAGCATGGCGCAGGCAGCAGCCGCCACCTGCGCCGGCGGATCCATTGCAACCTTCAGCTCGGCGTTCATGCGATCGACGGCCGACGCGTTCATGCCGGTCTTCGTCGCGCGCGGCGCGAAGTAATGCACGCCGATCTTCGAATCGGCCAGCTCGCGTCGCAAGGCTTCGGTGAAGCCCCGCAGCGCGAACTTGGTGGCGGAGTATGCGGTGAACCCGGGATAGCCCAGGCTGCCGAACACCGAACCGATGTTGAGGATCGCACTCCCTGGTTGCGAGCGCAGCGTCGGCAGCAGGGCCCGCGTGAGCTGCACCGGCGCAACGGCGTTGATCGCGAACAGGCGCTCGATCGCTGCATCGTCCAGTTGGTCGAGCATGCCGAAATCACCGCAGCCCGCGTTGTTGACCAGCACGTTGATGCCGCTGCCGCCCCATCTTCTCGCAGCGTCGACCACTCTTGCTCGCCCCTCGGCTGTCGCAAGATCGGCCGCACACCAGTCGACGCGCGCCGAGCGGCCGCCGAGTGCCTGCGCGGCGCGTTCAAGCGTCTGCGCATTCCGACCCACGAGCAGCACGCTTGCACCGCGACCATGCAGTTCCCGCGCCAGCGCGCCGCCGATGCCGCCGTTGGCGCCGGTGATCAACGCCCGCATTTCTGCGGCTTTCATGCGTGCAGCCTCGCCGGGGCGGCATCCCGCCTCGCGCCGACGTCCGCTTCGAGGCTCCGGAACATGTTGCCGTAGAGCCAGAACACGCCCTTCGCGCAACGGATGACCGCCGCGCGATCTGCTTCGTCCGACAGGCGGCCGAGAATGCTCTCGAGATCGCCCACGTGCTCCTGGTCCAGCTCGCCGTGGCTGCGCAGGTAGCTGAACGCCCGGGTGGGCAGCTGCAGCGTCTTCTGGATGCGGTCCGCCGCATTGAGCGCGAGCGCCACGCTGGTGCCTTCCAGCACGAACACCATGCCGAAGAAGCCGAGTGGATTGCGGCGCTCGATCGTGTCGTATGCATAGGCGACCATGCATTCGGTCGCGATCGAGGGCGGCGAAGCCGCGGCTGCCTGCCGATCGCCACCCGCGTGCTCGATGTCGTTGAGGATCCACTGCTCGTGGCCCTTTTCCTCGTCGAGGTAGTGCAGGACAGCCTCGCGCAGCCACTCGTGCCGTTCGGGCAGGCGCGCGCCGACCGCCATCAGCAACGGCACGGTGTGACGCACGTGATGGTAGGCCTGCGTCAGGAATTCGACGTACAGCTCGCGGGTGATGTCGCCGACGAGTGCGCGCTGGATGGCGGGCGCCGCCAGCAGGTAGTTACGGTCGGCGACGGTGTCGCGCTGCAGTTGCTCGTACAGGTGCATCGAAGGATTCCGGAGAAGGGTCAGGAAGCAGGTGCTGCGCGATACAGGTCGTCGAGCAGCGCGCCGAGGCGTGAATGGATCTGCCGGCGGCGCAAGCGGCCGTTCGCCGTCAGCGTGCCGTCGGCAGGCGTGAAAGGACCGGGCGCGCGCGCCCAATGGCGGACCTGCGCGTAGCTCGGCAGTACCGTATTCGCCGCAGCGATGGCGGCTTCGACGGCAGCGTCGGGAGCCTCGTGTGCAGACGCCCCGACCAGCGCGACGACGTATGGGCGTGACTCACCATGGACCAGCACCGGCCGGCCGCCGAGTCGCTGCGAGATCTCACACTCGACCCATTCCGGCGACACGTTGCGGCCGAAGCCGGTGATGAACCGATTACCCATGCGACCGTACAGCTGCAGGTAGCCATCCGCATCGAACACGCCCAGGTCCCCGGTCGCGACCTCATCGAGCGGCGCGCGCGGCGGGTCGCCGAGGTAACCAAGCATGGTGTTGCCGGCGACGTGCACTTGCCCTGAGGCATCGACACGCACGCGCACGTGCGGCAATGGACGGCCGACGGTTCCGGCGCGGCGCGATGCGGGCGTGTTGAGGCACACGACCGACGCGCATTCGCTGAGGCCGTAACCTTCATGGACGGGAATGCCGGCGGCGTCGGCCCGCGCGAGCAACTCGCCTGAGACCTTCGCGCCGCCGACGGCAACGAACTGCAGCGACGCTGGTGGCTGCCAGCCGCGCTCGGCCGCGACGACCAGTACCTGCAGCAGTTCAGGCACGAGGATCAGGCTGCTGGGTTGCTCGCGTGACAGGGTCCCGAGCAGCCGCCCCGCGTCCAGGCCACCGTAGCTCATCCCCGTGACTGAACTCGGTGGCACGACGCACGTCGCACCGCGCAGCAAGGGCGCATACAGACCCGCGACGTTTTCGAGCAGGGTTGCAAGCGGCAGGATGCAGAGGTGGCGTTCGATGGCGAGTTCACGCGTCGCCCCAGCCACCGACTCCGCGATGGCCTCGAGCGCCGGGCCCGACAGACACACGCCCTTCGGGTTCGCAGTGCTGCCCGACGTGTACGTGATCTTGCGAGTACCCGCGGGAGCAATGGCGCGGCTCGCAAGATCGAGCTGCCGGCGGTACCGGTGCAGACCAGACACGGGCGACGTGCCATTGTGTCGCCAGCCCGGCAGCAGTGACGGCGCACGCGTGTCGTCATCCGTGAGGACCGCGTCGATACCCGCATCGTCGAGTGCATGCGCCAACTGTGCCGGCGTGAAGGAACCCGGCAACGGCACCGAGAGCAGTTCCCCGACATGCAGCGCAAGGTCGGCAAGCGCCCACGGCACGCCGTTGTCCGCCAGCACGGCGTGACGCTCAGCCCCACCCTTCCGCAGCCATTCGATCTCGTGCTCGATCAACGCAGGCAGGGCGCCATAGGAAATCGTGCGCTGCCCGTCGACGAGAGCGATAGCGCCTGGAGGCGCAGAGCGCAAGGCATCCAGCAGCATCAGTGACCCGGCGCCCGGTGCGCGAAGCCGGCCAGCCGATCCGCATCGGGCAGGTAACCGGCAAACACGCGAGGATCGGTCTCGTAGTAGCGGCCCCACGAATCCGCCGCGGTGGCGACGCTCGACGGATCGGCGCGGCCGAGTTCGATCAGCGGCGCGCCAAAGCCTTCGAGAATCTGACGCAGCGCGCCGGTGGCCGTAAAGACGATCCACGAGTAACGGCGGCTCATCAGGAACACGGGTAACTGCGCGACCATGCGCACCGCGGCGCGGCAGCTGGCACCGGCCAGGTTGCCGACTTCGACGATCTCATCGCGACGAACGGCACGCGCCCCGCCGCGATCGACCGGGGACGACCGCAGGCTTGCAGTCAGTCGTTGTTCGATGGGACAGTCCAGGTATTGCTCGAGGTAGAGCCGGCTCTCCTCGGCGCCACGGATGCCCGCGACACCACGCAGCTCGCCCTGGCGGTCACGAAACGCGATGAGCGTGGGCATGAATGTGCGAACTGCCGCGCCATGCTTGGCGGCGAACCGGGTCCGGACATAGGCCTCGAGGTCTGCACGGCCCGCGTCGCCGGCTCGGACCGGTTGCAGGTCGAGGCTTTCTCCAAGAGTGCGCAACTCGTCGGCGGCTCGCCGGGGCAGCATCGTCTTACGTGGGGCATCGAGCATGAGGTCGGTGGCTTCCAAGTCCGCTCCCGGGGGTGGTTTGCAGCCCGCTTTGCTGCGCGGACAGCGGTAAGACGTGCGTTGGCACGGAAATCAATCGCGCTCCATAAATCCCATTAATTTCAATGATTTATGACTCCCGAATGTCGCCACGCCGAAGCGCGATTGATTTGCAGCGGCGGTCGCGTCTTACTCGCATGCGACGATGCGCGAAACAATGAATGACGATCGCGAACTGGTCGACGCGATGCTCGCTGGCGACGAGCGCGCGTTCACGACCTTTTTCGAGACGTACTTCCCGCGCGTCTACCGCTTCGCCCTGCCGCGCATGAACCGCAATGCCGACGCCACCAAGGACGTCGTGCAGGCCACGTTGATCAAGGCAATGCGTGCGATCGGGGGCTGGCGCGGCGAGGCAGCACTCTTTACCTGGCTGTGCCAGATCTGCCGCAGGCAGATCGCCGATCACGTGCGCAGCGAGCGTCGTCATACCTCCAAGGTCGTCCTGATCGACGACAGCGAGGAAGTCCGGGCCGCGCTTGAATCCATCGCAGCGCCATCGACCGACAACCCGTTGCACGGCGCCGATCGCGCCGAGCTCGGGCGCCTGGTACACGCAGTGCTCGACCGGCTGCCAGGCCGATATGGCGACGCACTGGAATGGAAATACGTCGAAGGCCGCTCGGTCGAAGAGATCAGCGAGCGGCTGGGAATCGGCCAGACGGCGGTGCAATCGCTGCTGGCCAGGGCCCGGGTCGCCTTCCGGGAAGGGGTGGAGGCCGTGTTCGGCGCGTCGGCAGACGACGTGCTCGCGAGCCTCGAGACATGAGAAAAGACGCCATGAACGATCACAAGCCACAAGACGACAGGCCGGGCGAAGATGCCGACCTGGCCGCGCTGCTCAGGAAAGTCGGCCCGCGCCCGGCTCCAGCCGCAGACATCGCAGCGGAAGTCCGCGCTGCCGTCGCCGCGGAATGGCACGCAACCGTTGCCGCGCGGCAGCCGAAACGCAGGTTCACGCAGCCGTGGCTCGCCATTGCGGCTTCCGTCGCGGTCGTGGCCGTCGCCGTCGGGGTTGCCTTGCCGCGCTGGAAAGCGGCCGGAGGTCCGGTCGCGATGGTGGCTCGTGTCACGGGCGCCGCTGAAGTGCGTCATTCCACCGACGGCACATGGCAGCCACTGAACGCGACGTCGCCGGTGGCCGCGTCGGACGAGATCCGTACCTCGGGCTCCGGTCGAGTCGCATTGCGGCGTCCAGACGGACTCGAGGTGCGCCTCGACACGGACACGCAGTTGGCCTTTGCCGGCGGTGAGCGCGCACGCCTGGCGACAGGCAGCGTCTACGTTGACGCCGGCACGCCCGGCTCTGGCAGTGGCGCATTCGTCGTCGGCACGCCGTATGGAGACGTCCGGCACGTCGGCACCCAGTATGTCGCTTCGGTACATGACGGCGCGCTGCTGGTGGCCGTGCGCGAAGGCAGCATCGCGATCGACCGCGGGCACGTGCCGGTCGTCGCCCGTGCCGGCGAATCACTAGCGGTGCGCCAGGACGGCAGCGTGGCTCGCTCACAGGTCGACTCGCACGGCCAGGCGTGGCATTGGGTCGCAGCGGTCGCACCCGAATTCACGATCGAAGGCCGCTCGCTCGACGAGTTCCTGGCCTGGGCCGGCCGGGAAACGGGCCGCAGGATCGTCTACACCTCGGCCGATGCCGCGCGCGAAGCCGAGCAGACGCAGCTCAAGGGTTCCACGAGCGGGCTCTCGCCTGAAGCGGCGGTGGCTGCCGTGTTTGCGTCCCAGCCCGCCCTGCACCACGTAATCGCGGGCAGCCAGATCCGGGTCGAGCGCGCAGACCGCTGACGCACAAGCCGCGGTAGGCGGCCAGATGGCACTCGGCTACCATCGCGGCGTCCGGCCGCTGCGATGGTTCGGGCCGACCTATGCCCACCCGTCAGCCACGTGCCCTCCGCCGCGCCTCGACTGCAACTCGCCGGAGCTTTCGCGCCGCGCTGGCCGTGACTGCATTGTTCGGGGCATTGGCAGCGCACGCTGCGGCTCCCTACCGCGACCGCCCCGTTGACGCGGTGCTCGCGGAACTCGCGGCCACCGGCGAATTCCAGCTCATCTACACCTCGGCCGTCGTGCCAGCGTCGGCCAGGGTCGCCGTGGAGCCCAGCGCGGGCCCGGCGCTGGAAGTCGTTGCGCAGGTGCTCGCCCCGCTCGGTCTCAAGTTGCAGCGTGTCGAAGGTCGAATTTACTCGGTCGTGCCGCAGGCAGGTCCAGACGATTCGCGCGCGACAGCCGCGGCGGCGGCAGCAGGTCCGCGCGATGAAGCGATCGCCGACATCGTCGTCACGGCGAGCCGCTATACCCTGGCCACGGACGTGCCGGAAGTCCACGCATTCCTGTCGCAGCAGGAAGTCGACGCGCTGCCCCGGCTCGCGGAAGACGTGCTCAAGGTCGTGCATCGACTGCCGGGCGCCGCGAGCAACGGCCTCGCGGGTCTCGCCCACATGCGTGGGGGCGACACGAACGAGACGCTGGTGATACTCGACGGCCTGCCGCTGTACGAGCCGTTCCACCTCAGGATGCTGCAGAGTCCTTCCAGCGTGCTGGACGAGCGCATCGTCGAGGGGCTCGACGTCTTCGCCGGCGGCTTCACCGCCGAGTACGGCGACCGCATGAGCGCGATAATCGATGCCCGCACACTGCGTCCCGCAGCGGATGCGTACTACGAACTGGGGTTGAGCCTGATCCACGCGAACGCGCTCGCGTCGCAGAAGTTCGCGGACGGCCGCGGCCAGTGGCTCACCTCGTTCCGTCGCAGCAACCTCGACGAGGTCGCGGACATCATGGAATCCGAAATCGGCGAGTCGAGCTACCTCGACGGCTTTGCCCGCGTCGATTTCGCGTGGTCGCCGGACACGCGCGGCAGCCTGCAGACGCTGCTCGCCCGCGACCAGGCCGAAATCACCAACCCGGCCGGCACCGAACATGCGACCGCTGAGTATTCGAACGCATACGTCTGGGGCACGCTGGCGCATGACTGGTCCGCACGATTGTCGACGACGGCGATCCTTTCGTTCACGGACGTCTCGGCGGAACGCGAAGCCGCCGTCGACGAGCCCGGCAGACGGACGGGCGCGGTCGACGACATGCGCGACTACGACGTGCTCGGCCTCAAGGTCGACGCGCACTACGCAACCGACCGCTGGCTGCAGCGCGCGGGCGTCGACGTGCGCAAACTCGAAGCCACCTACGACTACACGGGTAGCGTCGACTTCGCGCCGGACTATCCGTACCCCGGCGCTGGGGCGCAGGACGTCTCGCGCGCGCTGGCGCCGAACCCGTCCGGCGAGCATTTCGCTGCGTACTACACCGTGCGCGGCAGGCTGACGGATTCACTGACCGCCGAAGTCGGCCTGCGGTGGGATGAGCAGACGTACGGCGCCGATGCCGACGACCAGCTTGGCCCGCGCCTCAATCTCGCCTGGCGCGTCGGCGAGCGCACGCGCCTGCTCGCTAGCTGGGGTCGCTATCAGCAGTTCGAGGGCATCGAGGAACTGCAGGTCGAGGACGGGATCGAGGACTTCTCGCCGGCGCAGAGCGCGGACCACTTGATCCTCGGACTCGAGCGCGACCTCACTCCGGGGTATGCACTGCGCGTCGAAGCCTACCGCAAGGACTACCGCGACCTGCGCACGCGTTTCGAAAGCCTGTACGACCCGCTCTCGCTGGCGCCCGAACTGCGCTGGGACCGGGTCGCCATCTCGCCTTCGGCAGCCCTGGCCGAGGGCGGCGAACTGCTGCTCACGCGCAAGCCTGTCGATGCCTGGAGCGGCTGGTTCGGCTACGCATGGTCGCGCGTCGACGACGCAGTCGACGGTGGCGATGTCAGGCGCAGCTGGGACCAGACCCACACCGTCAACCTGGGCGTGCTCTGGTCATCGGGACCGTGGCAGGCGACGCTCGCCGCGCAATACCACACGGGCTGGCCCGTGACGCCGATCGGGCTCGACGCGCAGGGCAATGTGCTGCTGGGGGATCGCAATGCCGCGCGGTACGCCGACTACGGCTCCCTCGATGCCCGACTGAGTTACGAGTGGACGCTGCCGCGCGGCACGCTGACGCTGCACGGCGAATTGACCAACGCGCTCGACCGGCGCAACCCCTGCTGCACCGATCTCGAGTACTCGATCGTCGACGGCACGCCGACGCTCGAGCGTGAGCTGCGCCACTGGTTGCCGCTCGTGCCGTCCGTGGGCGTGCTCTGGAAGTACTAGCCGTCAGCCGACGCCGTGCTGGCGGAACCAGGCAAGACACGCCGCCCAGCCTGCTGCTGCATCCTCCGCCCTGAAGCTGGGGCGATAGTCCGCAAAGAACGCGTGACCCGCTTCCGGAAACACGACGATCTCCGACGGCTTGCCCGCAGCCTTGAGCGCCGCCCGCATCGCTTCGACGTCGTCGAGCGGAATGCCCTGGTCCTGGCCGCCGTACAGCCCGAGCACCGGTGCGCCGATGTCGGCGACGACGTCGAACGGGTACTTCGGCTGCAGTTCGGAGCCTTGGCCCTTGAGTCGCCCGTACCAGGCGACGCCCGCCTGCAGGTTCCGGTTGTGAGCCGCGTAGAGCCACGTGATGCGTCCGCCCCAGCAGAAACCGGTGACGGCGAGCCTGCGCTGGTCGCCGTTGCTGGACTTCCCGGCCCACGCCGCGGCCGCGTCAAGGTCGGACATGACCTGTGCGTCAGGCACCTTGCTCACGACTTCGGCGAAAATCTGCTTCCAGTCCTCGATCTTCGAGACGTCACCCTGGCGCGCATACAGCTCGGGGGCGACCGCGCAGTATCCCTGCCTGGCGAAGCGGCGGCACACGTCCTTGATGTGTTCATGCACGCCGAAGATTTCCTGGACGACGAGCACGATCGGGAAATTGCCGCCCTTGGCTGGCATGGCGCGATATGCGGGGATCTCGCCATCCGCCACGGGGATCTTCACTTCACCCGCGGTCAGGCCTGCGATGTCGGTGGTGATCGTCTGTGCGCCCGCGGGCTGCACCGCCAGCGCGAAACCCGTCGCGAGCGACGTCACCAGCACCTGCCGGCGCGTCAGCGAGCGCCGGCCGAGCAGCGAATCGAGCTCGGGACTGGTCCACTTGTCGTGCATGGTCTTTTCTCCTGGTCGCTTGTTCGGTCAGCGCGGCTCGACGCCGGGCTCGTAGGGCTCAGTCTCCGCGGCAACGGCCTGCGCCACTTCGGGCAGCACGACGTAACGTGTGAATTCTTCGGGCATCCGTTTCGCACGCCCGGTCTGCAGGTCGATGCAGACGTAGTGCAGCAACGCGCGCAGCAGCGTCTCGCCGTCGGTCTTCCTGCGGATCTGAAACCTGCGCTCGATGCGCAGCTTGCAGTCATTGCGGACCGGCCACGTCGCGACTTCGACCTGGTCGCCTTCCTGTGCCGCGCGGAGGTAATTGATCTGCGTACGCCACACGGCCATGCCGCGATTCAGCGACCGGCACAGTTCCGGGCTGATGCCGCGCGAAATCGAATGCGCCCAGGCACAGTCGTCGAGCCACGCGACGTAGACGGCGTTGTTGACGTGACCGTAGCCATCGATCTCGTTGTGAACGGCGATGCGCTGGTGGATGAACGGCGACGGCAGATCCCACTTCATTGCGGGCCGTCTCCTGCGGTCGGATCGGGCACGCCCCCGGGCAGCATCGTGTCGAGCCTTGCGTCCTTCTCGGTCCAGAGCACGCCCAGCCATTCCTTGAATCGCGCGCGCAGTCTGGAATCTTCCGCGTAGTCACCCTGCGCAACCCAGGGCTCGATCGGCCGCTTCAGGACGTGCATGCGCACGGGACCAAGCCGGCCGCAGCATAGGTCCCACAACGTGGGACTGGGTTCGCTGTACGCAACGGTGACGTCGAGCACCGAGTGCAGCATGCCGCCCATCGCCGACAGCACGAACGCAACGCCGCCCGGCCGCGGCCGCAGCAGGTGACGGAACGGTGACTTGGTCGCCTTGTGCTTCGCAGCCGTGTAGCGCGTGCCCTCGACGAAATTCATCACCGACGTCGGCAGCAGCGCGAAACGCTCGCAGGCCTTGCGCGTCGCATCGAGGTCCTCACCGCGGGCCTCCGGGTGCCGCTGCAGGTACGTAGCCGAATGACGCTTCATGAACGGGAAGTCGAGCGCCCACCACGCCAGCCCGAGGAACGGCACCCAGATCAGTTCCTGCTTGAGAAAGAACTTCAGGAACGGAATCCGCCGGTTGAACGCCTGCTGCAGCACCAGGATGTCGACCCATGATCGGTGGTTCGACAGTACGAGGTACCAGCTGCGGGGATCGAGACCTTCGACGCCTTCGACCTCGAGCCGCAGCGCGCCCATCAGGCTGAAGATCGCGCCGTTGCAGCCGATCCACGCCTGGGCGATCCAGATCATGAGGGCGCTCGTCCACCGGCGCCACGCGGCGAGCGGGATGATCAGCTTCGCCAGCGCGACGACCAGCAGGATCGGCACCCAGAACACCACGTTCACCGCCATCAGCGAAATGGTGATGACGCCCTTCAGTGTCGAACCACGCCGTGTCTGCACGTTCTGCCGATCCTCACCGCCCCCGGGTTGTGCGATTATGCCCCGGTCAACGCCCCTGGAGCATGCCATGCCGCTCGAGTTGTCGGCTCTCGAAGCGAGGGTCGTCGGTTGCCTGATCGAAAAGCAGATCGCGACCCCCGACCAGTACCCCCTGTCGCTGAACGCGCTGGTCAACGCCTGCAACCAGAAGAGCAACCGCGATCCGGTCATGAACCTCGAAGAACGCGAAGTCCAGCCTGTCGTTGACGCGCTCATCCGCAAGCAGATCGTGCTGGAAAAATCCGGGTTCGGCAGCCGCGTACCGAAGTATCACCAGCTGTTCTGCAACACGCAGTTCGGCAGCCTGAAGTTCTCCCCCGCCCAGACGGCCATCGTCTGCGAACTGCTGCTGCGTGGCCCGCAGACGCCCGGCGAACTGCGCACCCACGCTGGACGGCTGGCGACCGTCCAAGGCCTCGACGAGGTGGAGAACGCCCTCGCGGACCTCGAGACGCGCCCTGAAGGCCCGTTCGTGGTGAAGCTGCCGCGCGAACCGGGGCGGCGCGAGTCGCGTTACGCGCAGCTGTTCACGGGGCCGATCGACATCGCCGCGATAGAGGCTGCGCAGGCGTCCATGCCATCCATGGCTCCGGCACGGTCGGGCGACCCGCCGCTCGCCGCGCGCGTCGAAGCGCTAACAGCCGAGGTCGCGAGTCTCCGTGCAGAACTCGACGCGCTCAAGGCACGTCTGCCATAGAACGCGTCGGTTTCCGCGCAGGCTCGAGGCCTATTTCGCAGCCGTCTTCTGGTCCATCTGCGGGACGAACACGAAGTACGGCGTGCTCACCTTGCCGCCTGGCGCGACGTACGCAGGCGCGGCGATGCCCGGTTCACCGAGGCTCCTCACGTAGGCGTAGATCGCCTTCAGGTCGTCGGCCTTCATCTGCTGCAGCACGTACGCGGGCATCGGCGGCATCCGCTCCTTGCGCGCGTGTTCGAGCCACTGCGACTCGGTCATCGAGTTCATCACCAGGCGCAGGTTGGCGGGATACGTCGTGCCCCACGGCCCCTGGAATCCGACCGTGCTGCCTTTCAGCCAGTCCTGCTCGGGGATCTTCAGGCCCTGCTCCATGAAGCCCGCAGTGTGGCAGTCGTTGCAGCCGCCGATCGTGACGAGGTACTTGCCCCGTGCGACCTGCGATGCATCTGTGGCGTTGGCCGAGGTGACGCCCGCAACCAGCGCGAGGACGGCGACGAGGCCCTTACCAGAACGTGTAAGCATGTTTTTTCTCCCTTGCGTGTGGCGCAAACCTTTGCGCCTGCCATTCGATCCGGCGTGCGACCGGTCTCGATTGGCACGGGAGTATGGGCGAACGGATTTGTCGCGGTAAGCCAGCCGATACCGCTTACACGACGGGCGGTTTCGTGGCTGCGACGAACCGAGGTTGAAGGCCCTCACCCCAACCCTCTCCCGCAACGCGGGAGCGGGAGCAGAGCCCTACAGCCCGGCCTTGAGCATCTTGCGGCGCAGGAACGCGATCTGCGTCTGCAGCGGCAGCTGCTTCGGACAAACGTCATGGCAGCCCAGCAGCGTCATGCAGCCGAACACGCCGTCGTCGTTGCCCACCAGTTCGTAGAAATCCTGGTCGGTGCGCTGATCGCGCGGATCGAGCGCGAAGCGCGCGATCTTGTTGAGGCCGACTGCGCCGACGAAATCCTCGCGCATGCGCGCCGTGCCGCAGGCTGCGACGCAGCAGCCGCATTCGATGCAGCGGTCGAGTTCGTAGATCCTGTCGGCGAGTTCCGGATCCATGCGCTCCTCGAGTCGCGTCAAGTCCACTTCCTCGCCGAGCGAATGCACCCACGTCTCGAGCCGCTCGCTCATGCCGCGCATCCACTTGCCCGTGTTCACGGACAGGTCGGCGATGAGTTCGAACGCCGGCAGCGGCGCCAGCGAGATCTCTGCCGGGAGGTCCTGCGTGAGCGTGCGGCAGGCAAGGCCCGGGCGGCCGTTCACGACCATGCCGCAACTGCCGCAGATGCCGGCGCGGCAGACGAAATCGAACGCCAGCGACGGGTCGAGCTTCTCGCGAATTTCGTTGAGCGCGATGAAGAGCGTCATGCCCGGCGCTTCCTCGAGTTCGAAGACCTCGAAATGCGGGATGCTCACCGGGTCCTGCGCATCGTGGCGCAGGACGTGGAAGTGCAGCATGCGCTTCGGTGCGTCGGCAGGCGGGATCGCAGCCATGGGCGGCGCGGAATCGGTGACTGAACTCATGTCGGCAGCTTCTCGTCGATGCGTTCGTTGCGGCCGCGCAGGCTTGCGGGCAGCAGGTGCTCGTACGGCATGAGCGCGGCCTGCACGGAGTGACGGCCGGCATCAACCATTGCCTCACGCAGCTTCGCCACTTCGGCGGCGCGCTGCGGCGTGTCGGGATGATCGACGTAGTCCTTGTTGCCGTAGCCGCGCCAGCCGGGCGGCAGCTCCATGCGGTGCACGTCGAGCGCCTCGTAGTTCAGCGTCGGTAGTGTCGCGAGCGGGTCGTGCCAGGTGGCGAGCGTGCGTCGCAGCCACTCGGCGTCGTTGCGTCGCGGGAAATCCTCGCGGAAATGGGCGCCGCGACTCTCGGTGCGCGTCAGCGCGCCGTGCGCAATGCAGAGCGCGATCTTGATCATCTTCTGCACGCGATACGCCGTCACCAGCTCCGGATTCGGGCCGTCGCGACGCGAACGCAAGCCGATGTCGCGGCTGCGGACGAACAACTCCTGCAGCCTGTCCACGGCGCGCCGCAGGTCGGCACCGGTGCGGAAGATGCCGACGTTGTCGGTCATCGTCTGCTGCATCTCGGCCTTGAGTGTGTCCGCCTGCTCGCGCCCTTGCCCCTTGAGCAGCGCGTCGAGCTTGGCGCGCTCGGCTTCGAGCGTTTCACGCAGCACGACCGTCGGGATGTCGAGCTCGCCCTCGGGACTTTCCACGAAATCCGCGATGAACTCACCGACGATCATGCCGGCAACGACGGTTTCGGCCACCGAATTGCCGCCGAGGCGATTGAAGCCGTGCATGTCCCAGCAGGCGGCTTCGCCTGCCGCAAACAACCCGCGCAGCGTGGGCGTCTGGCCCGTGTGATCGGTGCGCACGCCGCCCATGGTGTAGTGCTGGGCGGGGCGCACGGGGATCCACTGCTCGGCCGGATCGACGCCGAGGAAGTACTGGCAGATCTCCTTCACTTCGCGCAGGTTGTGCTCGATATGCTTGCGCCCGAGCAGCGTGATGTCGAGCCACAGGTGCTCGCCGAAGCGCGACTTCGCGGCGTTGCCCTTGCGGATGTGCTCCTCCATGCGACGCGAGACGACGTCGCGCGAAGCGAGTTCCTTCTTCTCCGGCTCGTAGTCCGGCATGAAGCGGTGCCCGCTCGCATCGCGCAGCAAGCCGCCGTCGCCACGGCAACCCTCGGTGACGAGGATGCCCGCCGGGAAAATGCCGGTCGGATGGAACTGCACGGCCTCCATGTTGCCGAGCGGCACGATCCCGGTCTCGAGCGCGAGCGCCGCGCCGATACCCTCGCAGATCACCGCATTGGTCGTGACGCGGTAGACGCGCCCTGCCCCGCCGGTCGCAATGGCCGTGGCCTTGGCGACGTAGGCCGTGAGTTGGCCCGTGATCAGGTCGCGGACGATCGCACCGTAGCAGCGCTTGCCGTCGTGAATCAGCGCCAGCGCCTCGGTGCGCTCGTGCACCGGGATGCCTTCGGCGATCGCGCGATCGCCGACTGCGAACAGCATCGCGTGACCCGTGCCGTCCGAGACGTAGCAGGTGCGCCATTTCCTGGTGCCACCGAAATCGCGCTGAGCCACGAGGCCGTGCGCTTCGTCGCGCTCGGTGATCGTGACCTTCTCGCCGTTGATGATGACCTGCCGGTCGCCCTGGCGGACGCGGCTCCATGGCACGCCCCACGCAGCCAGTTCGCGCACGGCCTTGGGCGCCGTGTTCACGAACATGCGCACGACCTGCTGGTCGGCGCCCCAGTCGCTGCCCTTGACCGTGTCCTCGAAGTGCACGTCCTCGTTGTCGCCCTGGCCCTTGGTGACGTTGGCGAGGCTCGCCTGCATGCCGCCCTGCGCGGCTGCCGAATGCGAGCGCTTGGGTGGCACCAGCGACAGCACGATGGCGTCGTGGCCACGGCGGCGCGCGCCGATGGCGACCCGCAGGCCCGCAAGCCCCCCGCCGATGACCAGCACGTCGGTGTAGACGACCTTCATGGCGTCACCCCCGTGGCAGCGGTCGCGGCGGGAACATAGTGTTGTCCGTAGAACGGAGCGTGGTCGATGCCGATCTTCATGTAGGCCGCGAGGGTCAGCAGGCCCAGCACGAGGAAGAAACCGGTCAGCGCCCACTTGAAGATCCGCAGCTTGCGCCGGGTCCCAGCCGCATCGTGGCCGTCACCTGCGAACCAGCCCCACTTGAGCGCCAGCCGGTACAGGCCGACGCCGCCGTGAAATTCCACCGCGAACAGCAGCACCAGGTAGAGCGGCCACATCAGGTCGGACCACACACGATCGGCCGACTCGAACGGCCCGATGCGGTCCGGACGGGTCAGCATGATGTAGAGGTGTACGGAGGCCAGGAAAAAGAGCGCGAACCCGGTGACGACCTGCCAGTACCAGAGGGTCGTATCCTCGTGTTTCATCTCCTTGATGTGGTCGCGATAAGTACGGTATTGGCGGTAATTGGCGGGGAACTTGCGGAGCGCCAGGGCGGCGTGGGCAACGAACAGCGTCGCGATCGTGGCGACCAGCGCCGATACCAGGCCGTAGACCGGGCGGCCAAAGAGAAAATAGCCCTCGAACATCCGTGCGACCGTCCACATCGCATCCTTGCCCAGCAGGATCGTCGCGACGAAGAACATGTGTACCCACATGAAAAGACCCAGCGCCAGTCCGGTGGCGCTCTGCAGGAAGTCCAGCCGGGCCGGCCAGCGCCGCAGGCGTCCTGCGGCGGCGAGCGGCGCAGTCGTCGACATTCGTTTCGTCATTGGCACGGAAATCTCGGGCTGGGCTGGGGCTGAGCTGGGCGTGTGGGGGATTGAGAGCGATGCAACCTGTTGCAGCCATAAGTGTTTTCCGCGGGGCGAGGTCATTGGTTGCAGCCGATATAGTCCGTCCTGCATTTCACAAGCCCGCCGAGATGACCGCCTACCTTTCCTTCCTCGTTTACCTGCTGGCAATCCTCGGCTTCGTGGCCTTGACGCTTTGGTTGAACCGGGTGCTGGGTCCCAAACCGGAACCGACGCCGCTGAAACTCGAGCCCTTCGAGTGCGGCGCGACGGCGATCGAGACCGACAACATGCGGGCGGTCCCGGTCAAGTACTACGCCATCGCCGTCATCTTCATCCTGTTCGACCTGGAAACCGTCTTTCTCTACCTGTGGGCGCTGGCGGCGACGCCGCTCACCGGGTTCATGCTCGTGACGTTCGCGCTGTTCACGCTGCTGCTGGTGCTGATCATGCTGTACGTCTGGCGGTCCGGGCTGCTGGAAGAGGTGACGACTTGAGCGCGACGACACCCGTCCCGCGCCAGCAGAAGAGCGCGGCCTTCGAGTACCTGACCACCCGCAAGGACGAATTCGTCGGCTGGGCGCGCAAGTTCTCGCTTTTCCCCTACCCGTTCGTGACGGCCTGCTGCGCGATGGAATTCATGTCGGTGAGTTCGACGCTCTACGACACGGACCGTTTCGGCGCCGCGCTGCCGCGCTTCACGCCGCGCCAGTCCGACCTGCTGATGGTCGTGGGCACCGTCTCGCACAAGCAGGCGCCGATCCTGCGCAAAGTCTACGAGCAGATGTGCGAACCCAAGTGGGTCATCGCCTTCGGCGTCTGCGCGACGAGCGGCGGCTTCTACCAGAACTATGCCGCCCTGCCCGGCATCGACAAGATCATTCCCGTCGACCTGTACATCCCGGGCTGCCCGCCGCGGCCGGAGATGGTGATCGACGGCATCATGAAGCTGCAGGACAAGATCGCGGGCGCGCGCCACCCGATCATCAACCAGGATTTCTGAGCGTGAACACGGGGGACAATCTGCTCGACCGCGTGCTGGCCAGCCTCGGCGCGCAGGCGCTCGAGACTGGCATGGCGCACGGCATCCTCGTGCTGCAGATCGCACCGGACAGTCTCGTGCCCGTGGTCGGCCGGCTCAAGCGGGAGTTCGGCTTCGACCTGTTCCTGGACGTCACGGCAACGGACTGGCCGCAGCGCCGGCCGCGCTTCGACGTCGTCTATCACTTTTATTCCACCCGCGACTTCGTCCGGGTGCGGGTCAAGACGCGGGTCGAGGAAGCGGACCCGACGGTCGACACGCTCGTCCCGCTGTATGGCTCGGCGCGCTACATGGAGCGCGAATGCCATGAAATGTACGGCATCTGTTTCCGCGGCAACGACGACCTGCGCCCGCTGCTGCTGTACGAAGGCTTCGTTGGCCACCCGCTGCGCAAGGACTACCCGAAGCAGAAGGAGCAGCCGCTGGTGCCGTATCGGGACGTGAAGCCATGAGCCTGCCGCCGCTCACCACGCTGCCGAACCCGATCCGCCCGGCATTTACCAAGGGCCTCACGCCCGGATCAGTAATCGTCAACATCGGCCCGTCGCACCCCGCCACGCACGGCACGATCCAGATCGTGGCGGAGATCTCCGGCGAACGCGTGGTGCGCACCGACGTGCACTGCGGCTACCTGCACCGCGGGTTCGAGAAGGAGTGTGAGTCGCACACCTGGCACACGCTGATCCCGTACGTCGACCGCCTCAACTACTGCTCGGCCCTGATCAACGACTTCGCCTACTGCGAGGCGGTCGAGAAGCTGATGGGCATCGAGCTCACGCCGCGCTGCCGCCACCTGCGCACGCTGCTGGCCGAGTATTCCCGCATCGCCGACCACCTGACCTGCGTGGCCGCGGCGCTGATGGAAATGGGCGCGATGACTGCGTTCCTGTACCTCGTCACGATCCGCGACTACGTCTATGAGCACATCGCCGACCTGACGGGCGCGCGCGTCACGCACAGCTATGGCCGCATCGGCGGCCTCGCCCGCGACCTCCCGGACGGCTGGCTGCAGCGCCTGGAGGAAATCCTCGACCAGATGGACACCTTCGTCGACCGCGTGCACGGGCTCGTGGACCGCAACCGGATCTTCATCGACCGCATGCGTGACGTCGGCGTGATCCAGACGGCGGACGCGATCAACTGGGGCTTCACCGGCCCGATCCTGCGCTCGACCGGCGCGCCGCGCGACCTGCGCAAGGACACGCCGTACCTCTCCTACGGCGAGCTCGAGTTCGAGATTCCCGTCGGAATCAAGGGCGACAACTACGACCGGTACTACGTGCGCATGCGCGAGATCGACGAGTCGAAGCACATGATCCGCCAGCTGATCGACCTGCTGCAGCCGGGCCCGATCAGCGTCGACGACCGCCGCTGCACGCTGCCCGACAAGCAGGCCGTGTACACCGAGATCGAGGCGCTGATCAACCACTTCAAGCTGGTCATGGAGGGGCCACAGGTGCCGGCCGGCGAAGCGTATTCCGCACACGAAGGCGCCAATGGCGAACTCGGTTTCTACCTGGTCAGCGTCGGCGGCGGCGTGCCGTGGAAGGTCCATTGCCGCAGCCCCAGCTTCGTCCACATGGGTGGCGTGCACAAAATGCTCGACGGCTACCAGCTCGCGGACCTCGTGCCGACGTTCGGGTCCATCAACATGATCGGTGGCGAGTGCGATCGATGAAGCACCTGATCCCCGAGTTCGAGAAGTTCCGCGAGCGCTTTCCAGCAGGCTTCGAGTCCTCGCTGGTGCTGCCGTGCCTGCGCCGCATCCAGGAGGACCGTGGCTACGTCGCGAACTCCGACATCGAGGAACTCGCCGCATTTCTCGGCGTGCCGCAGATCCAGATCGAGGAAGTGCTGTCTTTCTACACGCAGTTCCGGCGCAAGCCCATCGGTCGCTGGCACCTGCAGTTCTGCCACAACGTGAGCTGCTCGATGAACGGCGCCGAGAATGCCCTCGCGCACGTCGAGCAGAAGCTTGGGATCAAGCCCGGACAGACCACCCCGGACGGACGCTACACGCTGTCCACCGTCGAGTGCCTGGGCTCCTGCGGCACCGCGCCGATGATGATGGTGAACGACGGGTACCACGAGAACCTGACATTCCCGAAGCTCGACGACCTGCTCGAGAGGTTGAAATAGCGTGCCCGGCCGCCAGCTGATCATGTCCTTCCCGGTCACGGCGACGTCGCACGCGCTGCCCGGGTACCGCGCGCGCGGCGGCTACAGCGCGCTCGCGAAGACGCTCGGGCAGATGAAGCCACAGGACGTCGTCAAGGAAGTCACGGCTTCGGGCCTGCAGGGCCGCGGCGGCGCGGCCTTCGCGGTCGGCCGCAAGTGGCAGGTCGTGCAGTACGACGACGGTCAGCCGCACTACCTGATCGCCAATGCCGACGAAGGCGAACCGGGCACGTTCAAGGATCGCTGGATCCTCGAGAACAACCCGCACATGCTGCTCGAGTCGATGCTGATCGCGAGCTACGCGCTCAACGTCCGCAACTGCTTCGTCTACATCCGCGGCGAGTTCGACCTCCCCTACCGCCGTCTCGCGGACGCGGTGGAAGAAGCCTACGCGGCGGGCCTGTTCGGCAGGAACATCCTCGGGTCTGATTTCTCCTGCGACATCGTCGTCTACCGCGGCGCCGGCGCCTACGTGGCCGGCGAGGCGTCTGGACTGATTTCGTCGCTCGAAGGCAAGAAGGGCTATCCGCGCAACAGGCCACCGCGGCTGACGGTCAGGGGTCTGTACCAGCGCCCGACGGTCGTCAACAACGTCGAGTCGCTGTCGAACATCGCCTGGATCATCAGCAACGGCGCCGAGGCCTTCAAGGCCGTCGGCACGCCCAAGAGCCCGGGCACGCGCCTGTTCTCGGTGTCGGGCCACATCAACCGCCCCGGCGTCTACGAAGTCGAACTCGGCTACCCGTGGATGAAGTTCCTGGACGAGGACTGCGGTGGCGTCCCGCACGGCCGCGCGATCAAGTGCGTCGTGCCCGGCGGGGTTTCCTCCAAGGTGCTCACCGGCGCCGACATCGCCAACCTGAAGCTGTCGCACGAAGACCTGTGGGACGCGGGCTCCACGCTCGGCTCCGGCGGGATGATCGTGATCGCCGAAGGCACCTGCATGGTGGCGCTGCTGCAGGTGCTGATGCGCTTCTACCACCACGAGTCCTGCGGGCAGTGCACGCCGTGCCGCCATGGCACCGGCTGGCTGCACCGGATCCTCGACCGCATCGTCGCCGGCGACGGCCGCGCCGACGACATCGAGCGCCTGTACTACATCTCGAAGTTCAACGACGGCACGACGATCTGCGGGCTCGGTGACGCCGCGGGCTACGCCTGCAGCGGCATCCTCGACAAGTTCCGCGACGAGTTCGAGTACTGCATCGAACACAAGCGCTCAAAGTTCGGCGGGAACCTGGAATGCCTGAGATCTTCATAAACGGTCAGGCCATCGAGGCGCGCGACGACCAGACCGTGATGGAGGTCGCGCGCGAGCACGGCCATTTCATCCCGTATTTCTGCTGGCATCCGCAGCTGTCGGTCGTCGGCAATTGCCGCATGTGCCTGGTCGAGGTCGAAGGCCGCGGACTCGACATCGCCTGCAACATGCCCGTAGCCAAGGGCATGCAGGTGTTCACGAACTCGGAGGAAGTGCAGGCGCACCGCAAGGCGATCCTGCAGTTCATCACGCTCAACCATCCGGTCGACTGCGGCATCTGCGACAAGGCCGGCGAGTGCACGCTGCAGGATTACCACTACGAGTACAGCGGCCAGCGCTCGCTTTCCCACGACGAGAAGGTGCGCTCGACCAAGTTCTACAACCTCTCGAACCGCATCCTGCTCGACAACGAGCGCTGCATCCTGTGCCTGCGCTGCACGCGGTTCACGCACGAAGTCTCGAAGTCGATGGCGCTGGGCGTCGAGCGGCGCGGCGACACCTCGAACATCCGCCCGGTCGAGGACCGGCCGTTGAGCGAAGACCCGTATTCCGACAACATCGTCGACATCTGCCCGGTCGGCGCGCTGCTGTCGCGGCAGTTCCTGCACAAGTCGCGCGTGTGGTTCCTGCAGCCGACGCCGTCGGTCTGCCCGGGCTGCGCCCGCGGCTGCACGGTGCAGATCTGGCACCGCAAGCCGGAATGGAAACTCAAGGCGCTGGACCAGCGGCAGAACGAGAGCATCGCGCGCGTCACTCCGCTGGACAACCCGGCCGTCAACGGGCCGTGGATCTGCAACAAGGGTCGCGACCTGGCGCAGCTGTTCGAGCGCGTCCGCGCCGACGAACCGATGCTCAAGGGGCGCCCGGTCACCGTGCCGACCGCACTGGACGAGGCGCGCCGACTGATCGGCGCAGCCCGCCACCCCGTCGCGCTGGTGTCGAACTGGGGTTCGAACGAGGAACTCGAGACTTTCAAGGACAAGCTCGGCGAAGTGTTCCACTGCTTCGTCAAACAGGACTGGCAGGCGCAGCCGGGTGAGCGGATCGAGGATGACCTGCTGATTCGCGGCGACAAGAACCCGAACACGACCCGGGCGCGCGAACTGTTCGGCCACGCGGAGCCCGATTTCAAGGACGGCACGGACCTCGTGCTGGTCTGGGGTGAAGGCTTCGACTTCGCACGACTGCCGCCGCGGGCCAGGATCATCTTCCTGAACTCGTACCTGCAACCGGAGAACGGCCATGCGGACGTGTTCCTTCCGGTCAGCATCCAGACTGAGCGGCACGGGCACTACACGAACTTCGAGGGAACCATCAGCGCGTTCGAACCCTGCTTCGAGAAGCGGCCCGGCGTGCTGCATGCCGAGGACCTGATCAAGGCGCTGGCCGCTCCGGCGCGAGGTCACCCGTGAACGCCCAGGACTTTGCCATCAGCCTGGTCTACATCGCCTACGCGCTGGCGGTCCTGCTGACGTTCGGCGCGATCCTGACCTGGGTCGAGCGCAAGCAGGCCGCCATCATGTCGGACCGCATCGGCGCCAACCGCGCCTACGTCCGCATCCCTTTCACGCAGGTCAAGCTGATCTGGCTCGGGCTGTTCCACGGCATGGCCGACGGTCTCAAGCTGCTGCTGAAGGAGGACTTCAAGCCCCTCGCCTACGACAAGCTCGCCTACGCGCTCGGCCCCTGGCTCGCCATCGTGCCGGTGCTGCTGGTCTTCGCCGTCGTGCCGTTCGGCGGCACGCTCGATCCAGGCCGGCTGTTCCCGAGCCTGGCCGGCTGGTTCGGCGGCCGCACCTACCCGATGCAGATCGCGCCGATCGACGCTGGCATCCTCATCGTCTTCGCCTTCAGCGGCATCTCGATCATCGGCGCGATGCTCGCCGGCTGGTCGTCGGCCAACAAGTTCTCGCTGCTCGGCGCGCTGCGCGCGGGCTCGCAGCTGATTTCATACGAGCTGGTGATGGGCCTGACCGTGCTCGGCATCGTGCTGATCTTCGGCACCGTCAACCTCGCCTCGATCGTCGAGCGGCAGTCGGGCACCGTGCTCGGCTTCCTGCCGGCCTGGGGCATCGTCTACCAGCCGTTCGCCGCGATCCTGTTCCTGATCGCCGGCATCGCGGAGAACAAGCGCATCCCGTTCGACCTGCCGGAGGCAGAGTCGGAACTCATCTCGGGTTACTTCACCGAGTACAGCGCGATGAAGCAGGGCATTTTCATGCTCTCGGAATTCATCGAGATCGCGATCATCGGTGCACTGTTCGTCACGCTGTTTTTCGGCGGCTACAACCTGCCGTGGATGAACGACACCGGCTTCGTCTTCCCGGGCGGACGCGCCGTGCCGCTCGGTCACGGCTGGGTCGTCGTGCTGCAGTTGCTGACCTTCCTCGGCAAGGTCTTCCTGCTCTGCAGCTTCCAGATCCTCGTGCGGTGGACGCTGCCGCGCTTCCGCTGGGACCAGCTGCTGCGTTTCGCATGGAAGTTCCTGCTGCCGCTGGCGATTGCCAACCTGGTCGTTACGGCGGTCGCGCTGTGGGCGCGGCAGGCATGAGGCGGGCAACGACATGACCACGCCCCGCAAACCGTACGTGCGCAGGCAATACTGGAACGAGCCCACCATGGGTTGGTGGGAGCGCTCCTACCTGCTCGAGGTCGCGCGCGGCCTCGCGATCACCGGCGGCGTGTTCCTGCGCAACATGGGCAAGTGGATGACGGGGCGCAAGGGCGCGCTCACGGCGTATTACCCCGAGGAAATCCGCGCCGACTACGCGGCCGGCAATCGCGGCAAGCACATCCTGACGCAGCGTCCCGACGGCCGGCCGCAGTGCGTGGCCTGCAACATGTGCGCGACGGTCTGCCCCGCGCAGGTGATCGAGATCGACGCCGCGTTCGACCCGGACGATCCCGCCCACCCGAAGTACCCCGCGCGCTTCGAGATCGATTACTCACGCTGCGTGTTCTGCGGGTTCTGCGTCGAGGCCTGCCCGGAGGACGCCATCCGCATGGTCAAGGAAACGCCGGACCTGCCGGGCTTCGACCGCGACCGCATGTGGCTCGGCAAGGAAGAACTGCTCAACTGGCAGCCGCACGCCGACGTCGCGAAGCCCTACCCTGTCAGGCCGGCGGCGGAGCCCGGCAGGAGTCCCGACGCATGACCATCGACCAGCTGCTGGTGTACTTCTTCGGCGCGTGCGCGCTGCTCGGCGGCGTGCTGATGCTGGTCGCACGGCACCCGATGCGCGTCGCGCTCGCCCTGATCAGCTGCATGCTGTCGCTCGCGGGCATCTACGCGATGCTGGGCGTGCACGTGGTGGCCGTCTTCCAGGTCCTGATCTACGTCGGCGCGGTCATGGTCTTCATGGTCTACGTGATCATGCTGCTCGACGTGCGCGATCCTTCGTTCGTGCGCCGCTACAGCCGCATGCTGCTGCCCGGCGTCGTGCTCGGTGCTCTGCTCGCCGGCGCGCTCGGCGTCTCTGCGGTAAGGCTCGGCGTCCCCGCCATCCAGCCCGGCGCGAGCGCGGCGCCGTCCTACCTCGTGCAGCCGTTCTCGGTCGAGTTCCTGCGCGAGTACTGGCTGCATTTCGAGCTGACCAGCGTGCTGCTGGTCGCGGCGGTCGTCGCGGCGATCGCGATCATCAAGAGCGGGAGGCGGTCGGATGGCTGACACCCAACTGCTGCTCGGACTCAGCTTCGTACTGTTCGCACTCGGCCTCGTCGGCGTGATGGTGCGGCGCAACGCGCTGGTCATGCTGATGTGCATGGAACTGATGCTCAACGCAGTCATCCTGGCGCTGGTCATTTTCTCGCTCGAGACGGCAACCCTGTCGGGCGCAGTGCTGGTGTTCCTGATCTTCGTCGTGGCGGCCGCGGAGATCGCGATCGCGATCCCGATCGTGCTGCAGCTGTCGCGACAACGAAGCTCCCTCGATGTCGAGGGCTACGATCGTCTCAAGGGATGACTAGCGCACGATGAACCTGCTCACCGTCATCGTCCTGTTGCCGCTCGCGGGCTTCCTGCTGAACGGCCTGCTCGGCGGTCGCCTGGGCCGCACGTTCGTCTCGGTCGTCGGCTGCGGGCTGCCGATCCTCGCGTTCCTGGCAACGATCAAGGCGGTGACGCTGCTGCAGGCGGCCGGCCCGGACGCGGCCCTGCTCGAGGTCGCTTACCGTTGGGCGAGCTTCGGCGACCGGGGGTTCGACGTCGCGTTCTACTTCGACCGCCTGACTGCGGTCATGACGCTGATCATCACCGGCGTCGGCTCGCTGATCCACGTCTATTCGACCGGCTACATGAAGGACGACCCCAGCTACGCGCGCTACTTCGCGTACCTGAACCTGTTCCTGTTTTTCATGCTCACGCTGGTGCTGGGACGCTCGCTGCTGGTCTGCTTCGTCGGCTGGGAAGGCGTCGGCCTCGCTTCGTACCTCCTGATCGGCTTCTGGTTCGAGGATCCGGCCAAGGCGGCCGCCGGCAAGAAGGCCTTCATCACCAACCGTGTCGGCGACGCCGGCTTCCTGCTCGGCCTGTTCCTGCTCTACTGGGCGCTCGGCACCGTGAACATGGACGAGATCAACGCC